>DKML01000025.1:9570-115123 GCA_002470515.1 Proteobacteria bacterium UBA7415
CGTAAGCCGTTGCAGCAGTAAACGAAAGGCACGCGAGTCACATATCTTAGAACTATTTAGTAGTGATTGTAGGCACGCCATAGACCCATCGATCGACACTCGCCCATTTATTTTCGAAGTGACCAACCAGCCAAACAACCGCGATACACAGCACGCTGCCTGTTAGATAGTAGATCAACGTGTGGGTCTCATGAACATCAAAGCCTTTTAATAGAAACAGCGGTAAAACGTGCCAGAGGTAAATGGGCAACGACAGCCTACCCATCATCTCAAATTGTTGTGCTGCGCTCTGTGCAAACGAAACAACAGGTTGGGACTTTTGAACAACGTCGGCGTGGCTAACTGAACCCACTTTGTAAATCCAATTAAGTGCAATCAAAAACAGTGATACGTTAAATGCGTACCAAGCAATCGCTTTAATCGGTGTTTTAACCGCACCCATTCCCAGCATGTAAACCAACGCCGTAGAACCACAAACCAGAATCAAAACTGGCATGTAACGACCAAGCGCCTGTAAGCGACCTTCTGCCTGCAATTGTCTAAGCTTTACACCCAGCAAAAAGAAGCTAAAGAAATACACTACCTTTTTAGATTGTAAAAGCGCAACCAGCTTAGGTAACTCATCTGAGGCCACACTGCCCCACAACAGCGAGAATGCTACACTCACAAACAAGGCAAACCAGAGTGGCATTTTGGTCTTTAAAATAATGGCTAAGCCCACTACCCAGATTACCAATGTGGGAACAAACCATAAATGGTAATAAGGCGAAACAAATGAAAAAACAAGCCAGCCGCTATCTAAACGATTTTCTTGCCATGCGTGAAACGCCAATACACTTGTAAAAAAGATAAATGCGACAACAAAAGGCTTTAATACTCGCTGCCAATAACGGCTTAGCGTAGCGCTCATACTTTGTCTTAGCAGCAAGGGTGTATTGATCAAATAACCGGTAAGAACAATAAATAGGGGCATATGAAACGCATAGATTGCGTAACGAATAATGTTGTCGTGGACTGACCCAAGCACGATATGACCAACGATGACTAAAGCGATTAAGCCGCCCCGTAGTTGGTCTATTGCGACATTTCGAGCCATTTATTGATTCACCTAAAGTTACAAATCGCAAGCAAGTTACCGTTGGAAACAACGCTTAAGGGTTATATAATACCGTTCCTCATATAGAAAGCCGAGCTTAACAGATTTCTTGGCTCAAGGGGCTTTATGATCATTGCGGGCTCCTGTAACTTAAACGATCTTTTTGTTAACGTTGCGTCAATAGACTCTTTAAATACATAAGTATGAAGCACAACATATCCACCAAAAGCTTACTTCTAATTTGCTTAGTCATTTACGGCGGAAGTAGCAGCGCAGAAACGCTTCCCACCGTGATCGCCCTTTTTGGCGACAGCACAACCGTGGGCTATGTGCCCCCAAGTGCTGGCGACACCGGATTTACAGACCGGGAAGGTGCTGGTACGACAACTCGCGGAACTCCCACGACTCATCTAAGCGAAATTTTGAACGAAGGTGTCCTAAAACGACCTGCAGTAGTTGCAAATTGGGGGTTTGGTAGTTCTACGACTGGCGCGGCACCAGATCCAAACCCAGATCCAGAAGAAGAACCAGCACCGCCGCCTCCAAATCTTCCGGGCAATGGGCTGAGCCGCATCGATAACGACTTGGCCTCAACCAAATCAACTCATGCGGGCTCAGAGTACCTCGTGCTCATTATTTACGGAACAAACGATTTCGTATCATCTATTGACCCTGGCACCACTCGCTTCAATATTCTGCAAATGATCATTAAGGCAAGAAATCAAGGTTTTGAACCGATAATTGGAACGACACTTCCTAGAAGTGATCGCACCCCAGCCCAAATTGCAAACCTGAATGTATTTATAGCAAGCGCAGCAAGCAATGGAGGCGCATTTTTGGTCGATCAGCATGCGGTTTTTGGAGCAAGCCCATCGACCTATCAGCCATTAATGGTGCGAGAACTCGCCACAGTTTCAGGGAATCCTATCTATTTGCACCCGAGCGTTGAAGGCTATCGTCAAATGGCTCAGAAATGGTTGGATGCAAGACTCGCAGATATCATCACACCTAAATCTATCATCATCGCTGGGGCAATATCCTTATTGTTGCTCTCGGACGAAATCGAACCTGCAGAGTAAACACTGTTGACTCTAAATTTGAATATTATTTAGAGTTTCCAGTAACAATCGCACAGGTATTAAACGCCCTCGCCATCAGTTTTCAGTAAAGCAGGATCAACCTGCACAAAGCGCCCACAAGATTGACCACTAGTCACGGCAATCAGCACACGCTATGGCCTTTACGCCAGTGACGGCTCATTGAAACTTTGGATTTGATAAAGTTCAACAACATCACCGTGATGTGATGCCAAGAGACCTTCTGACTAACGCCCAATATAGACCAAACAAACTTCCCTAATTACTCCCCGCTCCTTTTAGGCGCCGATACGCAATGGCGTGAGTGTTAAAAAACATTCAGTTATATCAAATCCACACCCTTCGACTATCTACTCATCGATTCACCCAGAATACCAATTGGTTAGCCGCTCTGAAGGCTTAGCGAGCCAAAAAAACGCCCTATCGCTGAACAATGAAACACTAACTGTAAATCGCTAAACACAATCAGCATTCGCCGTTTTGATAAATAGACAAATTAAATGCAATATAAGACGAAATCTTACTCTCAGCTATCGGAGAATAGTCACCAGGCAAATACCTAACTTTAGTCGCGAACAAAAAAACCGCTACACACTGGTAGCGGCTTTCTCATAACTTTTAAGCCTTTCCACATTATAGTGAGTGAAAATAACTTATGCCTCTAAAGCGAAGTTAGCTTAGTCAGGGGCAGGCTCTTCCATGAGTAAGTTAAGGGCTCCGTGAATTACTGGTGGCTCTGGCTCTGGTTCTGGAGTTTGACCCTCAACAAAAACAACCCCTCTGCCCCACTCGTATGCTACGTAATTACTTCTTTGAGTTATGTTGTGAGGAAGTCCAGCACGAGCTATTCCCGAGACGAAAAAACCGTAAATGTCGCCAACTCTTTGTCGTGGAGCGCCGCTGATGAACAAAAAATGTGATGGGGTGAATGCAGTTGCAACCTTGGAAGTTCCCCCAGGGCGCAAATAATCCCAAGTGCCGGCTTTCCAAACCCCGTTTTCTTGTACGATTCCCCATACATTAGCATTAACAACAGTGTTAAAAATGGTGACTCTAGGCCAACTATTGGTCGCACTGAAGGGCACGTTGATAATGCCACCACCAATACTTAAGCTCATGCTAGTAGTGACCGGCCAACCCTTAACTTGGGGTGCTTCGGTAAAAACCACGTCGCTTAAATCATTAGGGAAGCCTGCATTGGCGCTAAATGCAGGCACTACAAGTATTAAAAAGGTCAGGGTTCTAAATAGTTTTTTCATGGGTTTGGAAGTGGGCGAGGTTTTAAAAGTGTTTTTTGCCTTGGGACTATATAAGTGTTTAACTAAAGTAACGTCATTCACTCCAAGGGACTCGGCGCAAGCAGACTGAGCTCCGCATTTGACCGATTGTAATTGTAAATCAATGTATGTCAATGCTGGGCGAACGAAATCTTACTCTCAGCTATCAGAGAGTAGTCGCCTGGCAAATACCTAACTTTAGTCGCGAACAAAAAAGCCGCTACACACTGGTAGCGGCTTTCTCATAACTTTTAGGCCTTTCCACACCATTGTGCGTGAAAACAACCTATGCCTCTAAAACGAAGTTAGCTTAAGCAGGATCAGACACGGACACGGGCTGCTCTTCCAAAAGCAGGTTAATAGCTCCTTGAAGTACTGGCGGTTCTGGTTCTGGTTCTGGTTCTGGTTCTGGTTCTGGTTCTGGTTCTGGTTCTGGTTCTGGTTCTGGTTCTGGTTCTGGAGTTTGACCCTCAACAAAAACAACCCCTTTGCCCCACTCGTATACTACGTAATTACTTCTTTGGGTTATGTTGTGAGGAAATCCAGCACGAGCTATTCCCGAGACGAAAAAACCGTAAAGATCGCCAGGACTTTTTAATGGAGCGCCGCTGATGAACAAAAAATGCGATGGGCTGAATGCACCTTCACTCTTGGAAGTTCCCCCTGGGCGCAAATAATCCCAAGTGCCGGCTTTCCAAACCCCGTTTTCTTTTACGATTCCCCATGCATTAGCATTAACAGATGTGCCAAAAATGGTGACCCTAGGCCAAGTATTGGTTGCACTGAATGGCATATTGATAATGCCACCACCAATTCTTAAGTTCATGTTCGTAGTGACTGGCCAATTCTTAACTTAGGCTGCTTCGGTAAAAACCACGTCGCTGAGGTCGACTGGAAAAGCGGCGTATACGGGCTTTACTAAAAGCAACGCGGCGCCAACGATTAAAAATAAAGAGGTTATTTTTTCATAGTAGAAATGTTTGGCATCAGGGAAAGTTGGGGTTGAAATTAGTCGTATAAAAAGTGAGATGACCAATGATTTTGATTAGACAGCTTGTCACCCGAATGGAGCTTATAAATACCTTCAGGGAGTGTAAACCAAGCCGAATTACCGGTTTAGCAATAGAAAGGGTACAGTCCTGTCCAACACGCTCTGCACGTGTATTACAACACAACACCAATGATGAGCGAAGATGGCGCTCTACCCTATTTCTTTGACTATTTCTCTAACGCCAACATATAGTCTGCAACCGCTCTGAGCGTCTCATCACCAAGATAAGCCTGAGAAGGCATCTCTGGGAAATCAGGACGTTTCTTAGTTGGGTCTTTGATGTATGCCATTAAGCCCTCTGGGTCATCCATATATAAGGCTTGAATAATCTGTACCGGTGGGCCCACTAAGCGGCCTGAATACGCATGACACCCTGTACACACACCTAAGTAGGCGATCATGCCTCGTTCCGATGGCTTGATCTCGCGGGGTGGAACTGGCGTAGCCAACTGATACGTCAAAATATCGTCGGTATTAGTAAAATCACAATCTGTGTAATCTGAAATACCAACAACATTGTAGCGATGACGGTTAATAATGCAGCTTCCTGTTCCACCACCCACTGCCACAATGTCTGGATTAGCTTGCTTTAGCTCAAGCGCCATAAGCGCTTTCACTTCAGTAATGGTGTCGTAGCCATTATTGAGCATTACATTATTTAGGATTGCGACTTCGTCTGGATTTGGCTCAGACTCTGGATCAAACGATACACTGCTGGCATTTTCGTGATCGGTAATTAAAATGCCTGCTGTTTTATTATCGCTAATAATGTTGTCTTCGATTACAACCTGATCAGCCGCCATGATCAAAATACCGGTTCCTGCCGGAATGCCCGATACAGTTGACCCTGGCGCGGCAAAGTTAGGATGATTATTACCACTAATAAAGTTGTTACGAATAATGACGTCGTAGGTTGTTTTAATTGGTAATCCTGGCGTAATGAACGCGAGTACACCGCCTGTATTGTTGTGCACGTAGTTGTTCTCCACAATCGCGTGACGACTGTTTTCGATCTCAATACCTGCAACGCTGTCAAACACGTCGTTGTGCGCTACATGTACATTGTCGCTCATACCTATATAGATAGCCGCGTCTTCAATGCCGGATACTACGTTGTATTCAACAATCCCGTTTTTGCCTAATTGCGGAAATATACCGTAAACGCCCGTATCCACGATTTGGTTATTACGAATCTCAAAATTGTTGCCAGCCTGCCCCATAATGGCATTGCCCTTGTATTTGGTGATCTTGAAGTTCTCAACTACAAAGTTATTACCTGAGTAGAGAATGGCGTCATTCATTTCGCCTTTTCCATCAAGCGTAGCGCGCTCACCTTTTTCGATCACGCCGATAAGACTAATATCGTCTTTATCGATATAAACCGTCTCGTGATACAGCCCTGGCATAACGCGAATGATAGTACCCGGCTCAGCGGCCTTGACCGCCTCTTGGATAGATTCGCCTGCTTTAACCGTCACGGTTACGCGCGCAGCTTTAGCGGCTACATCATCGGCATTCGATGTGCCTGTTTCTTCTGTGACCCCACCCGCATAGCTTTTACCCGAACTAGAATCGGTATAGCTAAGGCTTGAGCCTGTATTTTTTTGACCAAGAAAATACGCCCCAAGAACCAAAGCAAGTACCGCGAACGTATAAAGAACTTTTTTAAGTTTCATAATAATTTTTCCTCTAAGAAAAGGCAGTGTAGAACAGCATTAGAAATCACGCAATGTACGCAAGCTAAAAGCGCGGTACCGGTCTTGCAAGCGCTATAAAACTGGAGGCAGACCAGAGGGGTTTTCGACCGGTACATTGGGCTTAAAACTCTCATCGTCTAGCGTTGCCATAAAAGCCACTAACATGGCTACTTCCTCCGCCTTTAGTTCAGGTTCCCATATGTGCCAGTGAATCTGTAACTCTTCGCCTTCTGGAATCGCATGTCCTCTACCTTTGCTATAGAATTCAGCAGCCTCGGTTAACGTGGTGAAGACACCAGAATGCATGTAGGGTGCTGTTTTAGTAATGTTACGCAATGTCGGCACTTTAAAGCCCGCGCGCAACTTCTTAGATTTAAAGACCGCTTCGGCACCTGGGTCCAACGATTTTCCAACTGGCTCGGGTGTACCAATCACCGCAATCTGGTTATTAGTGAATAGCGGCGGTGTGTGGCATTCAGCACAGCGTGCCACAAACGAACGGAACACGTTGAGTCCATCAATTTCATGATCGGTTAGAGCGCTATGGTTGCCGTGCGCGTATTGATCATAGCGGCTATTTAACGATACTAGGCTGGTTTGAAACGCCGCGAGAGACGTATAAATAGTGTCTAGAGAAATATCAGGTTGCTCTGGAAACGCCTGCGCAAACATTGCAGGATAATGTTGGTTCAATTGAAGGCTCTCTAACAACTTGGGTGGCGTAGTGGCCATTTCTAGCGGCGAATACAAGGGACCCATTGCCTGAAGCTCTAATGTTTTTGCACGAGCATCCCAAAAAAAATAGGGTAAAAATGCGGAGTTCCATAAGCTCGGTGCAGAGCGAGTACCTTTGCGGCCTTGTACACCAACAGAAACAGCACGCCCATCTGAAAAACCTTTGTCTGGCTGATGACATGAAGCACATGCAATGGTTTGGTCGCCCGACATTATCGGATCGAAAAACAGGTGCCGGCCTAAATCTATTTGCTGCGGGCTAAAGCCATCTCGATAAGGCGGCAGGCCTGTTTGTGTACCGCCCACCCCACGATTCTGCGTGGATTCATAGAACTGATATAAAGAACGCAACAAACATTGGTTTTGTTCAGTAAGCTGAAAGCCTTGTGGGCATTGATCAGCCAATTTAAATCGTTCAGATGCCGCGTATCCCGATGTTATATAGAAAGCATTCATCGCGACTAATACGAGCAGACATGCGGCTAACGAGGCATTTTTCGCAACATTCCTAGTACCCGTTTGCATTAAACCCCTAGTACCTGCTTGTTTTGTCAGAGACATCAACGTGCAAAAACAGTCTATTCGCTAGCGGCTAATGACTGTAAATACGCAGCCACATCATCAATTTGCTCTTGGTCTGGCATAGCGGCGGCCATCATCTTCATTTGGCGGCCATACTTGTCGGTTTTGTCGTAGCCACGCTGACCATTCAAAAACTTTTGATACTGGGCTTTAAAATACGCGCTACTCAATAAAGCCAAATTTGGCGAATTGAGCATCTCGTTACCAGTAGCGTCACTGCCATGGCAACTTCCGCAATAAGCCTGATACAACTTTCCGCCAGTACGCGCATCACCGTTAACGGCCTCTGCAATAAGCTCATTTGATAACGCGCTTAAATAGTCGCTCACCTCAACCATTACAGCGTCATCTAACCCTGCCGCAATCGCCACCATTTGAACGCCAGTGTTATCGCCGTCAGCCTTACCACGAACCCCTAATTTAAAATGTTTTAACTGTCGCTGCAGATAGGCACTCGACTGTCCTGCTAAACGTGGAGAAGACATTGCGACCATTCCTTGCGCTTGCGCGCCATGGCACACCACACAACGTTGCCCATAGGTAGCCTCACCGTCTGCAAGTGTCGGAGAACTTACGAGACAAAGAAGAATGGCGGATAAGTAAAATTTGTTTAGCATTTTAAATCTCAAGTCTAGCGAGCCTCTCAAGCTGGAGACCGACTTATGAATGGTGAGCCGAAACTATACCTAAAAAGGTAGGCAAAGAGAAAAGTGAGTTTAAGCAAATTAGAATTGCTGTTTGTAATAGCATCAAAGCAACGATCCTAATGGGTACTCTCTAGACGCTTTAACCTCTTCCATCACCACATGGGTGTTTAAGGTTATTTGCGAATCAACCGCTTGAATAAGCTCGTCGGTCACTTCTAAATAACTTTTCATGTCGGGCGCGACCACCTTTAACAGAAAGTCGAACGCGCCGCTCACCGTATAGCACTCTAAAATCTCAGGCGTTGATTCTACATGCGCCTGAAACGCAGCTGAGTCCTCTTTTGTTTGCCCGCTGATCGACACCGTAACCAAACACTTTACGAACCTGCACAGTTTATTAAGATCCAAACGAGCATGGTATGCCGTAATGATCTTGGCTTGCTCAAGTTTGCGTACGCGAGTGAGGCAAGAACTCTGCGATAAATGCACCTGCGCTGCCAACTCTCGGTTGGTTATCTTAGCGTTATGTTGCAGCGCACTTAAAATTCTGAGATCGGTTGAATCGATTTGTTCCATCTTCTTTGGCTCTTTTTTAGGTGTTATTTGGTTTCTTAGCCATCAAAGCCTAGTTTCATTTGCGGCTTTCACCGAATTTATTGCGGCTAAGCGCTCATATTAACCTAAATAGTCGACCTTACCGATTCGAAACACGATCACTTAAGCGCAATTACCGAATTTATTTTAATATAGACTCACCTTTCAAAATTTAATTTGGTTAAATTGAATTATTTAGTGGCTCATTTGGTCTATTCAGGATTATATTGTTGCCTATAAAGCTGGCGCTAAGAACTGTTCAAGATCGATTCAGGCACCAACACCCATCGCACCCAATTGAATGGTCAGCTAGTTACCCTAATTACTCTAAGAGAAACCCATTTAAAAGAGAGCATACCGCTATGAATCACTCAGCACATCCATCAGTTAAAACCACGTCTACTTACCCTGAGTCGCGTAAAGCGTTGTTTCCTACTTATGGGCCGCCTGAAGAAGCATTTACCCGTGGCGAAGGCTGCTACTTGTTTAAGGAAGGCGAGTCTGAAGGTTATTTGGACTTTTTTGCAGGCATCGCGGTTAACGCGCTGGGTCACAGTCACCCAGAACTCGTCAGCGTTCTACAGGAACAAGCGGGTAAGCTCTGGCATGTCTCTAACGCGCTTCGAGTGCCGCAAGGCGAAGAACTAGCGCAGCGCTTAGCGGGCATTGCTGGTCTTGACCGAGTGTTCTTTGGCAACTCAGGCACCGAAGCGGTTGAGTGCGGATTAAAAATGATGCGTCGTTTTCACTTTGACCACGGCCGCCCAGAGCGAGACCGGATCATTGGTGTAAATCATGCGTTTCATGGACGTACTCATGGTGGCATTTGTGCTGCGGGTAACCCAGAACACACCAAAGGGTTTATTGGCAAAGACGAGCGCTTTGATCACGTCGCCTTTAACGACCTGCCTGCACTAGAAGCGGCTATTACCGATCATACGGCTGGCATCATCATCGAGACGGTTCAGGGCGAAGGCGGTATTTTTCCAGCACGTACTGATTATTTAAAGAGCGTTCGTGAATTATGCGACAAGCACGGCATTTTATTAATGTTAGACGAAGTTCAGTGTGGCGTTGGTCGTACTGGCAAATTCTTTGCATTTGAACATTACGGCGTTCAACCAGACGTTGTCGCTAGTGCGAAAGGCTTAGGCGGCGGCTACCCAGTGGGCGCATGCATTGCCAGCAAAGCCGTGTCTGACTCTATGGTTATTGGTACACACGGCAGTACCTATGGCGGTGGACCAATGGCTATGGCGGTTGCGTCTAAAGTCGTAGACATTATCGACGATGCTGAGTTTATGGCACACGTGACGACCAGCAGCGACATGCTCAACAAAGGACTCAATGACTTAGTTACGCAGTTCCCAGACATCCTTAAAGAAGTGCGCGGCATGGGCTTGATGATTGGTATCGAGTGTATTCCTGCAGGCGCGAACGGCGAAATCCTGAAGCTAGCGCGCACCCACAATCTTTTAATCACTAAAGCAGGCTGCAACACGCTACGTTTATTGCCACCACTGATTATTGGTGAGAAAGAAATTCTCGAAGCCTTGGCGAAACTCAAAACTAGCTTGGTTGAATATCAAGCGCAGATGAATTCTGCCTAATACCTTATGCTCTTCTAAACTGTGGCTCTCGTAATAGGAGCCACACGTTCGAGCGTGAGCAAACGGCCGTCGATCTATCGCTTCTTTGTATTCGTACGATTAGATAGCGCGACTGATATTTTTTAGGTTTATGCCCCTGTACCCCAACTTAGATGGCGTTTTAGATTACGCTCGGATGACTAAATAGATGACTATTGATAAGTCTGTATTAGCTTGGCTCGACGAACAGCAAGCCGAAATGGAACGCGTATTGCCGCAATGGAGCGAGATCAATTCTGGCTCGTTCAACCCCGAAGGCGTAAACACCTTTGGTGAGGCCGTGCAGGCGTACATCACCGAGCATCTAGACGTTAACGTTGAACGCCTAAGCATGCCGCCCGTAGAAACTGTAAACGGCCGCGGCGATATCGAGCACAAACCGGTAGGCGACCTATTGCGTTTTCGTAAGACTAATTCTCCTAGTGAGCCAAAAATAAAATTACTGCTAACGGGTCATTTGGATACGGTTTTTCCGATCGATAGCAGTTTTCAAACCTGCACGATGCTTGAGCCTGGCATGCTGGGTGGCCCCGGTGTTGCCGATATGAAAGGCGGCATTCTTTTAATGATTAACGCATTGCGCGCCATCGAACGCAGTTCGGTTGCAGACCAAGTAGATTGGCAAATTCTGCTTAACCCAGACGAAGAGATTGGCTCATTGTCTTCGGCGCCACACCTAGCGTCTGCCGCAAAAGAAGCCGACATTGGCCTAGTTTATGAGCCAAGCATGCCTTCGGGCGACCTAGCCGGCGCGCGTAAAGGTAGCGGCAACTTCAGCTTGATCATTAATGGCAAGGCGGCACACGCCGGCCGCGAATTTCATTTGGGTCGAAATGCTATATCGGCATTGGCCGATGCAATGATCGACTTAGAGAAGATTAATCATGGCGACCACGAAATCACTCTCAACTTAGGTAAAGTACAAGGGGGTGGCCCAGTGAACATTGTGCCTGACAAAGCCATTTGTCACTTTAACGTTCGGGTCAACAGCCAAGAAGAAGCGGATATCGCTCAAGCGCATATCGATGCGGTGGTTGCGAGTTTTACAGATCGCGAAGGCTATAGCGCGCAACTTGTAGGTAAGTTTACCCGCCCCGCAAAACCTGCCACACCTCAGCAAAACAAACTGTTTGAGCTGATCACTGACTGCGGCAACCAACTCGGATTAAGCATTGCATTTAAGCCAACAGGCGGTTGTTGCGACGGTAATAACCTTGCTGCGGCAGGCTTGCCGAATGTCGACAGCCTTGGCGTACAAGGCGGCAACATTCATTCGCACGAAGAATATGTACTGCTCGAGAGCTTAGCGACTCGCGCCAAATTGAGCGCAATGATTATTATGCGCCTCGCCACTGAACGAGAGGATTGGGTGCTATGAGCAATAACCTTGTAATTCGAACGGCTACGCCGGCTGACCTAAAAGCGTGTATGGAACTGTCTAAGCACGTTGGAACCGGCATGACATCGATGCCAACTGATGAAAGCCGTTGGATGGAACGTTTAACGCGCAGCGAGCACGACTTTAATGCCGAAGTACCTGCGCTTAATAACGATGAGTACTTCATGGTTTTAGAAGACCTTGATACCGGCGCAATTGTTGGCAGCGGTGCTTTGTATGCCGGCATTGGTGTAAGCGTGCCTTTCTATTCTTACAAGCTAACAACGCTTGTGTCTTCTAGCGAAAAGCTAGACCTGACTATGAAGACGCGTATTTTGCATTTGGTCAATGACTACACTGGCGCTACCGAAATTGGTTCGCTGTTTTTATTGCCTGAGTACCGTCGCGATGGCATCGGTAAGTTTTTATCTCGCGCTCGCATGTTATTGCTCGCGGATTTTCCAGAACGTTTTGACGAGAAAGTATTTGCTGAGTTACGCGGCTGGACTGACGAAAACGGACGTTCACCTTTCTGGGAACACTTGGGTCGCAAGTTTTTTGATTTGTCGTTTAAGAAAGCCGACTTTATCAGCGCCGTTGAAGGCTGGCAGTTTATCTCTGACCTAATGCCTAAGCATCCAGTCTACTTAGACCTATTGCCAGAAGCAGCACAAGACGTTGTTGGCAAGCCGCATGATCATGGCGTAGGCGCGATGAAGATACTTGAACGCGAAGGTTTTAAATTTACGGGCTATATCGATATTTTTGATGCGGGCCCATGCCTTGAAGCACAACTTGACAGCATTAGCACCGTCGCCAATAGTCGGTTATTGAAAGCCCAGTTAACCACCTCAAAAGAAGTGGCAGAAGCGCCTAGCCTAATCTTAAGCAACAACACGTTAACCAACTATCGCATGACCTTAGCAAATGGCATGGTCGACGAAGAGTCTGTGTCTCTTGATGAGCAAACCATGCAACGCTTGCAAGTTAACGTCGGCGAATTAGTCAGGGTAGTAGAAGCTTAATAACTAACCCCTAGATCAAACATAGAACACACAGACAATAGAGAATCACTATGAAAACGCACTTTTACGACAATGCATGGCACGCGGGTACAGGCGCAGAATTAAGCGCTACCTCGTCTACTAATAACCAAGAAATTTGGCGTGGTAACGCTGCTGCACAAGAACAAGTGAATGCGGCTATCGAATCAGCTCGCGCTGGTTTTAAAACTTGGTCGCGCACGCCGTACGGCGAACGCGAAGCAATAGTAAAACGCTATCAAGAAGTGCTTAAGAGTCGCCAAGACGAAATTGCAGCAACCATTGCGTTAGATGTTGGCAAACCTTTGTGGGAAGCCAAAACAGAAGCCGGCGCCATGGTCGGTAAAATTGATTTATCAATTAGCTCATACCAACAACGTACCGGCACTAACGTGCAAGAAGGCGCTGCGTTTACTACGGCACTAACTCACCGTCCACATGGCGTAATGATAGTACTTGGCCCTTACAATTTTCCGGGTCACTTACCTAACGGTCATATAGTCCCTGCGCTACTTGCCGGCAACACAATCGTACACAAGCCAAGTGAGTACACGCCATTGGTTGGGCAACTGTTAATCGAATGTATGGCCGAAGCGGGCTTTCCAAAAGGCGTTATTAACTTAACCCAAGGTGACGGTCTAACGGGCATGATGCTCACTAAGCACGAAGATGTAGACGGTGTATTGTTCACGGGCTCTACTCGCACAGGTATTGCGCTGCACAAACAATTTGCAGGCCAACCTGGAAAAATGCTGGCATTAGAGATGGGCGGCAACAACCCATTGATCGTGTATCAAAACAAAGATCACAAAGCAGCGGTTTATCACACCATTCAATCTGCATTCATCACCAGCGGCCAACGTTGTACGTGTTCGCGCCGCTTGATTGTTGTTGACGACGCGCAAGGCCATGCTTATGTAGATGCGTTAACTAAAGGTCTATCTGGCATTACGGCAGCTCTACCGCAAGACAACGGCAACGCTTTTATGGGACCAGTAGTGCACAACCGCATCGCCGATCAATTAATGATTGCTCAAGATAGCTTGATCAAAGGCGGCGCAAAAGAGCTAGTACGCATGCAACGCCCAAGTAACGACTATGCCTTGCTAACACCTGGGCTATTAGATGTGAGTGCGGTGCCTGACATTGAGGACGAAGAACTGTTTGGCCCAATGCTACAACTCTACTGGGCGAACGATTTAGACCATGCCATTGATATGGCTAACGACACGCGCTTTGGATTAAGCGCGGGCATGTTTACCGACAACGACGATTCGTGGAACGAGTTTTACACTCGAATTCGCGCAGGCATCGTCAACCGCAATCGCCCTTTAACAGGCGCAAGTGGCGGAGCTCCGTTTGGTGGTGTTGGCATGAGCGGCAATCATCGCGCAAGTGCATTCTATGCCGCTGACTATTGCGCGTACCCAATGGCGAGCATGTTGGATTCAGTAGCCACTGTTCCTGAAAATCTCGGACCTGGTCTTTTGCTATGAGCGCAATTAAGAACTCCTATGGCGTAGAAGCAAACTTCGATGGCTTAGTAGGACCAAGCCATCACTACGCTGGCCTTTCTGACGGCAATATAGCGTCTAAGTCTAACGCTCAATCTATCGCCAATCCTAAAGCCGCTGCATTACAGGGCTTGATGAAAATGAAGGCGTTGGCGGATCGTGGTTTTGCGCAAGGCGTGCTACCTCCGCACTTACGACCCAACACATCTGTTTTGCGAAGCATCGGCTTTACAGGCAGTGATGCCGAAGTCATTGCTAAGGCATGGAAGCAAGCGCCTGAAATTGCATCACGTTGCTTTTCGGCTTCCGCTATGTGGACTGCCAACGCCGCAACCGTATCGCCAGCACCTGACACGCAAGACGGCAAAACTCACTTTACGCCTGCCAACTTAACGCGCATGTTCCATCGCTCGTTTGAGTCCCGCTTTACGGCGCGTGTCTTAAAACAGATATTCGCAGATGAGCGCTATTTCGCACATCACGACCCGCTGCCCGCGGGTCATTACTTTGGCGACGAAGGCGCAGCGAACCACACTCGCTTGGCACCAAGCCACTCAGAGAAAGGTGTCGAGTTTTTTGTATATGGAGAGCAGGCGTTTAACGAGACTCGGGTTAAGCCAACCCGCTACCCTGCGCGTCAAAGCCTAGAAGCATCATACGCTATTGCGCGCTTGCATGGCTTAGATTTTGATAAGACCGTTTTTGCTCAACAAAACCCTGATGTAATTGATCAAGGCGTATTCCACAATGATGTGATTGCCGTTGGAACCACCAATTGCTTATTCCATCACGAGCAAGCCTTTTATCAATCAGCTGAGGTTATTGCCGAACTCAAGGCCAAAATGAACAGTGATGATTTTTCGGTCGTCGAAGTCCCTACGTCACAGGTCTCTGTACAAGACGCCGTCAGTACATATCTTTTCAACACGCAGTTGTTAGACGTAAGCCAAGGCGGCAAGCCATCCTTTATGTTGGTTGCGCCGACTGAATGCGAAGAGAACGCTGCCGTTAGTGCGTACCTAAAAGAACTAGAGCAATCATCTAGCGCGCCCATCGACGAAGTCGTGTTCTTTGATTTACGTGAAAGCATGAAGAACGGCGGAGGCCCAGCGTGCTTGCGCTTACGGGTGCAACTTCAACAAGCGGAACTAAACGGACTAGGCGCGCGAGTACTCATCGACGATTCACTTTACGAAGATCTGTGCGACTGGGTAAACACTCATTACCGTGATCGCCTTGCCTATGAAGATCTAACCGATCCGCAATTAATCGATGAGCTCAAAGCTGCCGCTATAGCCCTAGAACAAGTGCTTGGCATGTCTGGACTGTACGAGTTGAATTAAAAATAGAGCGTATAGATTATCGTCTTATACGCTCTACTTTCTGTTGGTAGTGTCTTTATTAAATGGTCAATGGATCAAATGAAGAGTTGATAACGTTGCCAGAACGACTGAGGCTGCACGTGACAACTCCGATCTTTTCACCAGAGCGTTTATCAACTACTTCCATACGATACTCAGATTTGAATGGTGAAAGATCATGATCAAGCTCACCTTTTTTCAAGCCCCCATTGTCAATCACAATTTTGTTTACCGTTTGCCCGCTCTCCTGCATAGCGACAGCAGCACAACGCTGAAAATCGTTATCAATGGTAGATGCGAAAGTACTTGTAGTGGTAATAATCATAGAGATGGAGATACTTAAATTTCGAAAGTTAGACATATAAAACTCCTGCAATAGCATTTGAAAATAACATGATGTTGATCGTCAATAACTACGTTGCTATGACCATTCAATTATCAGGGACAGCTGCAAGGTATTCGCAGGTGGACCAATTTGATAGTGACGAATTATCATCCAAAACATAACTGCTCGTTATATGAAGCACCGACTTAGTGCGACGTGATTCACCATATTTGTGCCTCGTCTTTAAGTGCACTATCTACCGACTGTATTTGCGCACTCAAAAAGTGCACCTATTGCTAAGCATTAATAGCGAGAGAGCGCTTAGCTCAATCCAAACCAAAAAACATTTTGTGCTTCAAAGGAAATCATACTTACAACACCAAAAAACTTATCTCAAAATTCTTTGTATTGCTGTCTCTTGCACGCGCCTAGAACCTCCAAAACGTGTATTCTGCCGTTTAGTTCAACGATAAAATCTGCGGAGAAAACACTATGATTATCGAGATACTCTTAATTGCCTCATCTCTTTCCTTGGGCTTATTGATAGGTAGCCTGCTTGCCGAAGCCTTTATATTAGTACCGTATTGGCGAGAAATGGATTCTGCAGAGTTCTTGAAACTGCACGGCTCGCTTGGTCCCAAGCTTTATGGCTATTTCGCGCCGTTAACAATTCTGGGCACGATAATCCCGATTGCTGCTGCAGTAACCCCCATTATTCTAGGCGCGCCAGTGGGGCTTTCGATAATCCCAGCATTTCTCGTATCAACAATGCTGGTGATCTATTTCGCTTATTTTAAAGGCGCGAACCACAGCTTTGAAACGGGTTCGGTAGGTATTGATGGCGTAGCTGAAGAACTACGCAAATGGGCTCAATGGCATTGGGTTAGAGTTGGCTTGGGATTGGTGGCATTTTTTGCATCACTGCTTGTGCTTCTGTTTAACGCCTAAATAGAACAACATAGAGAATGCCTTCAGAGACATCTATTATCAGTTTTCTGGAATACTTGTTTGGTCAAACTGGGGCCTCTGGCCAAAATACAATGTTTTGAAACCCATCGACAGTTTTATCCCGCAGCTCCTAGGGTCACTCGAATATAGTGATCGCAAAGTACGGCTAAGGCAAAATAGACGTAGAGTTTACTCTTGGACATGCTTTAATTTAGTTCTTTGAGCGTGCTTACCTACAACAGCGTGCAGGAACGAGCCGGTGGATCTTTTTGTTGATAACAAAACCATAGCAGTAAGACATAACATCATTACTTCGGCCGTTGGTCCTGCATACCAAATACCCACTTCACCTAAGAAATTCGGTAATTTCAAGATTAAAGGAATTCCAAAAAGGTAAGTTCGAGACAAACCAAGTAATGCAGCCTTGCTGGCTTTACCTATCGCCTGAAAGTAGGTGCTTACCATCAACGTCGGTCCAAACAAAAAAAACAGCATTGTATTGATAGGCAGTATACGGCCTATTTCTGCGGCTATTCCTACGTCATCAACAAATATAAAACCAATGCGGTCTTTAAAAATGTAAAAACAAACCTGCGCAACAATCCCGTAAACAGCCGCTATTGCTATGGCTATCCTGAATGCCTCAGAGCTACGTTTAAATTTCAGCGCCCCGTAATTGTTGCCCGTAATAGTTTGTAGGGCCATGCTTAATCCTAATAGGGGCAGAAACGTAAACGTCATTAGTCGCGTAATAATCCCATAGGCACCGGCCGTTAATGCATACGAATCCGTATTCCATGTTTGAAGGCTGTACAAGATAATAACGGCTGATAACGACAAGCCAACATAACCAAGGCTTGATGGTATACCGAGCGCAACAAATTCGCTCCAGTGGCTTCGAAGTTTGGTGAACCCAGCGAACTCAATACTCACCGTTGAACCTCCCTGCGACCGAAGATAGATCGCGACGCCTAGCGCACAGATTTGCGCTAAAGCAGTACCATAAGCCGAACCCGCAACGCCCAGGTCCATCCGTACAATAAAAAGATAATTGAACACAAAGTTTAGAAAGGTCGAGAAAAGAGTAACAACAACCATGCCACCCATCTGACCTTCGCATCGAAGTGTGTCGATACTTATACCTAAAACAAAAACCGCCGGTGAGAAAAATATCAAGATTGATATATAGGTGTACCCTAGCGAACCCAACAATTGGCTACCATTTGATAACTCTAAGGCCATGGTCTCGCCAAAGAGCAAGATCCCAATAATAAGCACTAAGCTTACACATTGCGAAAGCACTAATGCACCACTCAAAGCATGACCTGCTTCATCGTTCGACTTTGCACCCAACAGTCTGGCGAAGACACTTGAGTAACCTGAGGAAACCAGTGTTGATACAGCAACCAAAAGCATATACACCGGAAACATCAGCGTAACCGCAGTCAGCGCATCGGCACCCACATACTCACCAAGGTAGTAGGCGTCAACTAAGGTAAACAGTCCATTGGCGGCCATTATCAAAATGATTGGGGTAGCCGTTTTAACAAAGAGCTTAGCGAGTGAACCGCTGAGGAATATATTTTTCGGTGCGCTGCTTGTTATTTCGTTATTCATTTTGTTACCGTTTTGCTCTAATTAGCTGTCTCAACTTCACCAAACAACATCAGTATTGAGTGGCGGGAAAGAAATATACTTGAATAATACTTGATAGGTCAAGCATTATTCAAGTTATAAACGGCTGCCACTCATTCATTGAGAGCCTAATGAGCCCCAGTTGGAGAAATGTCCCATTGCAATATCTGCGGCGGGAAAACATGTATGGCCAACAAAACAATATAGAAAGTGATTTAATGTGGATAGCAGCGGCGGAGATCAGTGATTTCCGCCTGACTTTCAAAACAAGAGGATAAAAGCAATGAATGTGCTTAAGGGAAGCTGTCTGTGTAGTGAGGTAACGTTTTCTGTAGAAGAACGTTTTAAAGCATTTTACTTATGCCATTGTGCCCAGTGCCAAAAACTGACTGGCTCTGGTTTTGCGTCGAACATATTGACCACCCCCGACAATATCAATTGGCTAACGGGGGCAGAGCATATAACCAATTATGAGCATCCCTCTAGAGCGTTCTCAAAAGCCTTTTGTAAACTCTGTGGTTCCGGCGTACCGTTTATAAATAAGAGTAAAACTACGCTATTTATACCCGCGGGCTCGCTAACCGAAAAACCGTCAATCGTACCTACCGCAAAAATCTTTAAGGCCGAAAGCCCAGAATGGCTTAAACAAGGACTCAACGCTAAAAGTTACGACGGCTTTCCAGATTAGAGCGCTTGATTAGAGATCGGTGGCTTTGATGCTACTCAACTTAACTGAACTTTGTCTGATCAACACGAAGAGACGCGGCAACACATAAATAAATATGAACGCAGTGGCACATTACTGTCATACGACAGATTTGCGACTGGCGGCGCATCGTCGCAAGCTCTTCCCTCGATTGATGTTTATATAGCAACTCCTAAACACAAAACGGTTTTACGACCGGGAGTTCTAATATGAACGCACCAGCATTGAACAAGGTTAACGACGTGATCCAACTGACTAATCCAAAATTTGTATTCCAACATCAAGACAATGAGATTGTCTGGGTGCTGCAATTACTGACGGGCGTTAAGACCCTGTACGTTAATGGCGAACAGATTAAGCGCGACTATTCTATCTGGTGTCGGTCTGGCCATTACGACATAAAGGTTGGTGAACAAACGTATAAACTAAACATTCGCCAAGACAGCAGTGCGACGTATGATTTTAAAGAAGTAAATGCCCCTTTAGTTGCAACTTTAGTGCTCGATGAGCGTGAGTTGGAGACTCGACGTTATGTTATGAACATACGCGACATAGCAAAATACATGGGGTATAGCCTAATAGCCGGCGCTATTCTTGCCGTCTCACTTAGCCACATCCTTTAGGCTTAAAGAGCACTTATGCTAGTTGATGCAAACAAACTAAAGCAGCTGCGTCTGGGTAAAAACTGGACGCAACAGCAGCTCGCCGATCAATCTCATTTAAGCCTGAGAACGGTGCAACGCGTTGAAAAAGACGGCGTTGCGTCACATGAGACGGTGGCGGCCTACTGTGCCGTATTTGAATTACAGCATGATCAGTTTATTCTGACAGCTGAAGAGTTTGAGCAAAGACCCAGCCAAGCACGTATGCCAGGCCTGCTGTTTATGGTCGCAGGATTTTTATTGGGCAGTGGGGTTACTGCACTTTTGAGCTGGGCGTTTTAAAGCCCAGCTTTCTAAACGGCAAGTAGCAAGTGGTTTGCTTTTGAAAACGAATTAGTCGGCTTTTACAACTTCTCGCCCTTCATAACAAAGCCCACGTTTTCTAAGATAGAAATGTCGTCCAATGGGTTGCCTTTTACGGCTATCACATCGGCATAACGACCTGCTCGAAGTGAACCTATATCAGAATCTTTGTTAAGCAGTTGAGCCGCATTAATAGATGCCGCTTGCAACGCTTGCATAGGCGTCATACCAAATTTAACCATTCGCGAAAGCTGTTTTAAGTTGTCGCCATGCGGGTAAACGCCGGCATCGGTTCCAAAAACCATTTTTACTCCGGCTTTAACCGCTTTGCTGAAATTCTCACGCTGAACTCCACCCACCGAACGCTCTTTATCAAGGCTTTCTTGCGAGATGCCCGCTGCTTCGCCTTCGCCCAAAATGTATTCGGTAACCTAAACATCCATCGACAATGCAGTACCACGTGCTTTCGCAAGTTTGATGCCCTCGTCGTCTATGAAACTAGCGTGCTCTACTGAATCGACACCTGCTCGAATAGCGTCATTAATACCACTTGCGCCGTGCGCATGCGCGGCAACCGTTACGCCGCGGCGATGTGCTTCAACAACAATTGCCTGCATCTCTTCTAAAGAAAGCTCAGGCGCGCCAACGGCTGTGCCTTTTGATAAAACACCACCCGTCGCTTTAATCTTGATAGCGTCTGCGCCGTACTTAATGTTCTCTCTTACCTGCTGAACTCCAGCCCAAGGCCCGTCAACAACCCCAACTACCGTTGTAGGAATATCGTGAGGAATCCGATTACTGTCGCCATGACCACCAGTGATTTGCAATGAGGGCCCAGTCACGAACATCCGTGGGCCTACAACATCGCCGTCGTTGATTGCATCACGCAGTGCCACATCAATAAAGTTAGCTGCGCCCAAATTACGCACACTAGTTACGCCCGCCATTAGAGTGTCTTTGGCAAACCTTACTCCGCCAAGCGCCTTACGTGTTTGTGATGTTGCTAAGCTTCTATAACCATGATGAGTGGGATTGCTGGTTAAGTGCGTATGCATGTCGATCAAACCAGGTAACAGAGTATAACCAGACAAATCTATCAGCTCATCGCCTTCGTCTACTTGCTTAGAGTCAGAGGAAGCCACAGCTAAAATCCGACCTTGATCAATCTCAACTCTTGCGGGTTGTACCAATCGACCGGCGACGACATCAACGTAAGAATCCGCCACGATGATTGTTTTTGCGGACGCGGCCGTAGCCGAAAAAACGCTTATCAATAGAACAAAAGCAACGTTAATACGCATGGCGGATCTCCTTAATATGATTAATCTTATAACTATAGTTTGGTTGATACACGCTATTCGCGCATCAACATACGCTTTAAGTCTACACGACCGTCGTCACCCATAATATGCTGGCGTAAGCGACGCATACCACCCAACCATCTATTAGGGTCAGTGGCACGCAGCACAGCATAGTCGGCCACTTCAGGGTGCGGCAAGATTAAGAATGTCTCGTCCTGCAAACCTTTTATCACGACATCAGCGCATTGCTCTGGTGTTAACAGGCCTGCAGGAAAGTCTTGATCGTCGGTACGTTTTGCGTCACCAATAATATCGGTATTGACATACTGCGGGCAAACCACCGACACCTTAATGCCTTGATCTGTGTGGGCGATGTTCAATGAATCCGCCAACGACACGGCCGCATGTTTAGTGGCCGAGTAAGCTGCATCTGATATCTGTGCTAACAATCCCGCAGCGGACGCAACGTTTACTAAATAGCCATCACCCCGTTTAATCATCTTAGGCAATAATTCACGACTCGCGTAAACATGCGCCATTACGTGCACGTCCCAATTCAACTGCCAGATTTCGTTACTGGCCGATGCCGCATGATCAGGCTCTGCAGCGGCGAAGCCCGCATTCGATATAAAAATATCAACTTGGTTATAGGCTTTTTCGGCGGCGACGATGAGCGCCTTAATCTGCGCTTCATCCGTTACATCACACGCAACGGCGATACCGCCTACTTCATCTGCTACTTTTTGAGCAGCTTCTAAATTAAGGTCCGACACCACAACTTTTGCGCCTTGCTTTGCTAGGGCTCGAGCCAATGCCGAGCCAATACCGCCTGCGCCACCTGTGATGACTGCGGTTTTATTATTTAGATCCATGCTTGTTCCTGATTTTTTGTTCTGATATCGAGTAATTCTTATTGTCTTTCGTTGTTACAAAAGTCTTATGTCTGTGAACCATCTATATCTAAGATCACTTTGCCGCGCGCTAGCCGCCCTGTTAAATGATCAAAGGCTTTAGCGTAGTCTTCGAATGCGAACACATCAGTAACCGTTGGCGACAACTTGCCCTGCGCGAACATGCCCCACAGTTCTTTTACATTGCTCAAATGCTCGGCTGTTTCGGCTTGTGTAAATGCGCCCCAGAACACACCCACAATAGAAGCGCCTTTTAGTAGCGCTAAATTGATGGGTAGCTTGGGGATATCGCCTGCCGCAAAACCCACTACTAAGTGACGACCTTTCCAAGCAATAGAGCGAAACGCTGTTTCGGTTATATCTCCACCCACTGGGTCATAAATAACATCCACACCTTTGCCGCCCGTAATGTCTTTAATGCGTGCGCGTAAGTCTTCGCTGGTGTAATTGATTAAATGCGTGGCACCCATCTTCTCTGCAAGGTCTAGCTTGTCCTGTGTACTTGCCGCAGCAATAACCGTTGCGCCCATTTGAGCCGCAAGCTCTACTGCGGTAATACCTACCCCACCACCAGCACCGAGTACTAAAACCGTCTCGCCCGGCTGGAGATTCGCACGCTGCTTAAGGGCATAGTGCGAGGTAAAGTAGGTCATGCCAATACCGGCTGCCTGCAGAAACGATTGCTTAGGTGGTTTTGGAACAACCATCATTGCTGGGACAGTCGCTTTCTCGCAAAAGCCGCCGTGTGAACCAATAAAGATTACTTCGTCGCCTACTTTTACATTAGTCACTTTCTCGCCTATCGCCGAGACAACGCCAGCCGCTTCTGCGCCAGGAATAAAAGGTAGCTCAGGCTGCACCTGATACTTGCCCGCGATAATAAGAGTGTCAGGAAAGTTAAGACCTGCCGCCTTAACGTCAACAATAACTTCTTTAGGCCCTGGTGTTGGATCAGGCCAATTGTCTTCTAGGCTGAGTTGTTGGGCGGTTCCTAATTCTTTACACACTAATGCTCGCATTGATATCTCCTTTGATTTTGGCTTTTAGCTACTGGCTGTTGCTACTGGACTATTGCTACGACCTGTTACTAGTCGGGCTCCATAGCTCAGTAACCTTATTCGGGGTTGTTTCTCAGTCTACTCTAACAAAAGCTAGACACAAAAAAGGGGCCAAACGGCCCCTTTTTCTTATTTACTACTAATCCATGATGCTGGTGTACGAATCCGAGAAGATATCGCGGCCCAAAATGTACTTCATAATTTCTGAAGTGCCTGCATAGATTCTAGAAATACGCGCGTCAGTAAACATGCGGCAAATATCGTATTCCTGCATGTAACCCGCGCCACCGTGCAACTGCACGCCTAAGTCCATCATGCGCCATTCTAACTCGGCACCGATTAACTTGAGTTTAGCGCCCATGTTGGCCGTAAGCTTGCCAAGGTTATGCATCTCTACGCAGTGATCCAAATACACTTGCGCCACTTCAATTTCGGCATCCATCTGCGCCATTTGAAATTGCGTGTTTTGAAAGTCAGCAATCGTTTGACCAAAGGCTTTGCGCTGCATTACGAATTCGCGCGTAACATCAAATGCTTTACGCGCACCCGAAAGAGTTCCTACTGCGTTTAATAAACGCTCTTCTGCTAAGCCGTCCATCAGGTAAAAGAAGCCTTTGCCAGGTTCGCCGAGTACATTGTCTTTAGGGATTTTTACATCTTTGAAGAATATCTCCGCAGTATCCTGAGCTTTAAGACCCATTTTCTCAAGATTACGACCACGTTCAAACCCTTCCATTCCGCGTTCAACCACCATCAGCACCATAGCGTGTGAGCTGTCCGCGCCCTCTAACTTAGCAGCGACGATCACTAAGTCAGCATTAATGCCATTAGAGATATACGTTTTAGAGCCATTCAATACAAAGTGGTCGCCAGCGTCACGCACACTAGTGCGCATACCCGACAAATCACTGCCCGCATCTGGTTCAGTCATAGCGATGGCTAGAATTTTCTCGCCTGATACGCACGGCGGTAAGAAGCGTTCGCGCTGCTCCTCTGTCGCGAACTTATAGAGATACGGGCCGACTAAACGGCTATGTAATGAGTTGAACCACTCGCCGCATTGTTGGCGCACGGTTTCTTCAATAATGATTTGCTCGTAGCGAAAATCATCGTCGCCCATGCCGCCATATTTCTCGTCCGGCCAAATCATTAAAAAGCCCTGCTCACCGGCTTTAGTAAATGCTTCGCGGGCCACAATGCCGTCTTCACGCCATTGCGGCATGTTTGGCGCTATTTCTGCTTCGAGGAACTTACGGTAAGCCTCGCGAAACATATCTTGTTCTTCAGTAAAATTTCTCATAAATACACCAAAAGTAAGTCCTTAGCTAAATGGAGTGATGGGGTTGAAGCGGCTATTGTATGTGCGTTAGGTATCTACGCAATGGCAGATTTAATCTGCTTAATAGACATTCATTATTAGTTTTAGCCCAATAATTAGCTAAAATTGACGCCAAATTACGCAAAATGTCTATAAACGACCGATTACTTGTCATTGCGTCATAGCCAAATCTCTCTACAATAATGTCTCCTAATATATGCGACACGCGAACTGATCAAAATTTGCCATGAACCTATTAGAAGCCATTCAAAAACGCCGCTCGACTCGGGCCTTCAAGCCTACACCGATCGACCAAGAGCTACTCGACACTATTTTCACGCAGGCGCAATTCGCTCCGTCCAATTGCAATACTCAGCCGTGGCACGTTAGCGTGGTATCCGGCAAGATGCGTGACGAGTTGGAAAAACGCATGATCGCCGACATTATGGGCGGCAAAGCGCCCAACATGAGCTTTAAGCCGGGTGATCAAGGCCTTAAAGACGAATTTCGCAAACGCCAAATTGACTGTGCGATAGCGCTGTACGATTCAGTCGGCGTTAAGTACGAAGAAAAAGACAAACGCCAAGCGCTTATGCTTAAGAACTGGCAGTTCTTTGGCGCACCACACGGTGCATTTATCACTATGCCAAAAGACTTTGGCGAAGTGAACGCAATCGATGTTGGTATATATGTACAAACATTGATGCTGTTAATGACAGCAAACGGCATCGGCTGCTGCCCACAAGGCGCTTTAGCGCAGTTTGCAGAGCCGGTACACGAATTACTTGATATTCCAGAAGGCCATGCGATTTTAATGGGCATGTCTTTTGGTTACCCAGAAGCAGAAGCACCTATTAACAATTACGACGTTGGGCGCGATGCTATGCTCAATGCCGTAGATTTTTACTCATAACCATTTTAAAGCGGTCTTTGCTAACCGATCCCTCTAGAAGGAATGGACTGGGACAGCAAGGCTCGAATAGACCACACTAATTTAACCTTCTTACTTTAGAAGAACCGGAGACAGAAATAATGCCAAAAGGACAACAGATTTTTTCAAACCTAAAAAGCAGCGGCGATCTCGTATTGTCAATTCAAGACGTAGACGTTAGCGATCCAAAACCAAACGAAGTGATTGTTGAAGTTCAAGCAGCACCGATTAACCCTTCGGACATGTGGCCTATGTTCAGTGCGTCTGACTTAAGCCAAGCTAAACTATCTGAAGATGGCCTTACACTTACAGCGCCAGTGCAAAAGTCTTGGGTGCCACGCTTTAAGTCTCGTGTAGATCAAGAGCTACCGGTTGGCAACGAAGGTGCTGGTGTAGTTGTAGCCGCTGGCGATAGCCCAGAAGCGCAATCTTTGATGGGCAAAACGGTCGCGATTCTTTCTGGGTCTGCGTTTGCTAAATACAGCAAAGTACCTTTGCACATGGTATTGCCACACAACGAAGGCGTAACCGCGAAGCAAGCAGCAGCGTCATTTGTTAATCCTTTAACGGCTCTAGGCATGGTCGAAACTATGCGCATGGAAGGCCATACCGCTTTGGTTCATACCGCAGCGGCTTCTAACCTTGGCCAAATGTTAAACAAAATCTGCTTGGCAGACGGCGTTGACCTAGTCAACATTGTTCGTAAGCAAGAGCAAGTAGACATCCTTAAAGACTTAGGCGCAAAGTACATCGTTAACTCTTCTGCCGAGACTTATCACGTAGACCTTTACAAAGCGATCTTAGCAACCGGTGCAACGCTTGCATTTGATGCAACAGGTGGCGGCACTTTGGCGAGTGATATCTTAACGGCCATGGAAGCGGTAGGCAGCAAAGACGCAGTAGGTCTTAACACTTACGGTTCTTTGCATATGAAGCAAGTGTATTTGTATGGCGGCTTAGACATGTCTCCCACTACACTAAACCGCGCATATGGAATGACATGGGGTATTGGTGGTTGGTTATTAATGAACTTTATCGGCAAAGCAGGTCCAGAGAAAACAATGCAATTGCGTCAGCGTGTTGCGGATGAAATCACAACGACATTTGCTAGCCATTTCACTAACGATATTTCGTTAACTGACGTTCTTAAGCCAGAAGTCATTACGGAATATAACGCTAAGCGTACTGGTGAGAAATACTGTGTAATTCCTAGCTAGGAATTGCATCCTAGCTTATTGAAACCTAGCTGCTTTCTAAATGTCAGATGAAAATCAAAAGCGTCGTTTGTTTGCTGCCCTAGGCAGCAAAGCATACGACCGCGCACTTGCTATTGCCAATGCGGTAGTTTGTGCGCCAATGCGATTACTTAATCTGATTAAGAAAGGTCAAGCGAAGGTCGTGTCCCGCTTACAAAAAGCGGGATCGGCTGTACTAGCCGACACCAACGCTTCGCTACGCTTATTGCAAGCGTACGCCGAGGGTTCGTATCGCGAAGTCTCTACCGACAACGTGGTGCTATTGATCGCTTCGGTGGCTTACTTTGTTGCACCCATTGATGCCATTCCAGACTTTTTCTTAGGACTTGGCTTAACCGATGATCTTGCGCTACTGACCTGGACGTTTAGTAAGTTGCGGGAAGAACTAGAGCATTTCAAATCTTGGGAAATGCGTAAAGACTCAATCGAACCAGACGCTATCGCTCTAACTAATTCCACAACTAGCTCGACAACTAAAGGAAATTAAAATGCTCGCACGTTACGACAATGTTTACGCTGGACTTGGTCGAATTTTACTTGGCCTCTATTTTGTAGTTCCTGGTATTTCCAAAATTGTTGGCTACGCAGGCACTCTTGCGCTCATGCAGACTAAAGGCGTGCCTTTAGCTGAGCTTCTGCTACCAGTAACCATTGTCATGCAAGTGGGCCTCGGAGCCTTACTCATGTTCAATCAGCAAGTGCGTATTAGTGCGTTATTGTTGTTTGGCCTGACTATTATCATCAATCTTTATATGCATAATTTCTGGGACTTAGCGGGCGATCCAGGCCAGGCGCACGAGACCCAAAACTTTATGAAGAATTTAGCCATTGCCGCTGGCCTTCTAGTTTTGGCTGGTCGTTCGCAAAAAGCATAAGCAATCTTGTTTAGAAACAACATCGTATTCGCTGCTTAGATTTTAATCCTAGCAGTTCATTTTTCAGATCATACAGTTCAGGAGAACATTATGGATTTAGGTATTTCAGATAAAGTAAAACCGCTACTCGCGAAGATTACTAAAATGATGCAAGAGGAAATTATTCCTGCCGACGTTGAGTTCCACCATGAAATCGGTAAAGACGGCGGAGATCGATTTGCATTTACTCCACGTCAAACCGAAATTCTAGAAACGTTACAAGCAAAAGCGCGTAAGGAAGGTTTATGGAACTTCTGGCTCACTAACTCTGATCACGGCTACGGCTTAAATACGGTTGAGTACGCTCACCTAGCAGAGCAAATGGGTTGGTGTGCGTTAGGCCCGCAAGTGTTTAACTGTGCGGCTCCAGACACAGGCAACATGGAAGTGCTTGAGCGTTACGGAACCCAAGAACACAAAGACAAATGGTTAGCGCCTTTGTTAGAGCACGAAATTCGTTCGGCTTACTTAATGACCGAGCCAGATGTCGCTTCATCAGACGCAACCAACCTTGAATTTGATGCACGCTTAGACGGAGACGATTGGGTATTCAACGGCGAAAAATATTGGTCTTCAGGCGCTGGTGATCATCGCTGTAAGGTTTATATTTTAATGGCGAAAACAGCCGGCGACGAAGCACCACGTCATTCACGCCACTCAATGTTTGTTGTACCTGCGGATGCACCGGGCATTAAAATGTTGCGTGCCATGCAAGTATTTGGTCAAGACGATGCGCCTCACGGCCACATGCATATCCGTTTTGAGGACGTACGTGTACCTAAGTCTGCGTTGTTACTTGGCGAAGGTCGTGGCTTTGAAGTAAGCCAAGGCCGCTTAGGCCCGGGACGGATTCATCATTGCATGCGCGCCATTGGCCAAGCCGAACGTGCGCTAAAACTAATGTGTGAGCGTTCTTTGTCGCGCGTTGCTTTTGGTAAGCCTTTAGCCAAGCTAGGCGCGAACTACGACATCATTGCTGAGTGCCGCATTGAGATCGAGCAAGCTCGACTTCTTTGCCTAAAAGCAGCATGGATGATGGATCAAGGTGATCCTGCGGCAGCAGCACCCTGGATTTCTCAGATTAAAGTAGCGGCCCCTAACATGGCGCTTAAGGTTATTGACGAAGCCATGCAAATGCACGGAGGTATTGGTATATCGCAAGACACACCATTAGCTGAAATGTATGCGCAAATGCGTACACTGCGTTTCGCTGACGGCCCTGATGCGGTTCATCGCATGCAAGTAGCACGTAAGGAATTAGCGGCTTACCGCAAATAGATTTCTTTACTTAAGCGATATAAAGAAAGCCCCTGCTGGTTATCCAGCAGGGGCTTTTTTGTCAGTAGCTCTGTTCAGCCGTTAGTCGCCGGCTAACGCTTCTTATCAATCACAATCGACTTAATCATTCCTAGCCCCATTAGAGCCATAACAATTGAAAACGGAAGTGCACCAATCAACATGGCCGATCGCAATGCGTCCATCCCACCCACAATAAGTAAGATGCCAATAACTGCCGCGTAGATACAACCCCACACAACGATGTGGAAGGGGTGCTTCTGAGATTGGTCGCCTGCTGATGCAATAGTGTTGATAATTAGAATCGCCGAATCAGCCGACGTCACCAAATAGGTAAGCAACAAGATTACGATCACCACACTCATCGCAACGGCGAGTTCAGGACTCAACATCAAGTTAATAGTCTCGAACAGTTGCGCCGAGATATTGGCATTAACAATGCTGCCGTCGGCGATGCCCCTAAGCTCTAGATCAATGGCCGTGCCGCCTGCCAAAGCGAACCATGTGAAACACATTAGCGACGACACGATCATTGCACCCAAAACGTATTCGCGAATACTACGACCGCGTGATACGCGAGCCAGAAACAGACCTACGAAAGGTGCAAACGCGATCCACCAGGCCCAATAAAAAATGGTCCAACCTGCTTGCCAATCAGCTAAGCCTTTGCCTATTTCTGTTCCGTCGTTTTCCCACACGGTAAGTGACATACTGGGTAAAGCGGTAATGTAGTCCCATATACCGAAGAAGTACGCTTTAAACGCCACAGCTGTTGCGCCAAAAATGGCGAAGAACAACAGTAAGAAGATCGACAAGCCCATATTGAGATTAGACAACCACTTAATACCCTTTTCTACACCCGTTATCGCACTCCATGTAGAGGCGGCAATAACAATTATCAGTGCGCCCAAGCGGGCGTATAAGGTTGGTTTGTCTTGATCGTTAAGTAACCATTCAAATCCGGTTATGTTGTAAAAGCCTGAGGTAAACTGCGACACCCCATAACCAATAGTCACCGACACGCCGATTATGGTGGCGATGATCGCAACGATATCGATAAAGTCGCCTACGCGACCAGAGGTGATTTTGCTGCCGAGCAATGGCTGTAACGGAGTACGAATTGTTAGAGGCATGCCGCGGTTATACGCAAAATAGCCCATCGACATTCCTACGATTCCGTAGCAAGCCCACGGTGTTAAACCGTAATGTAGAAATGCCCATTTGTAGGCATTGCGTACATTGTCGGCATCAAGACCAGTAGTCGCGCCCATGATTGTGTCTGGGTTTGCAGCAAAGTGAAAAATGGGCTCAGCGGTTGAGTAGGTCAACATACCAACGCCTATGCCCGCACCAAACATCATCGAGAACCATGAAAAGCGCGAAAACTCAGGCTTCTCACCAGGCTTACCTAATATGACGCGGCCGGTCGTTGGCCAGAGAGCCAAGAGTAAACAAACCACTACATAGAAAGCCGTTACCCAAACATACCAGCCGCCAAATGTAGTAGTGGTCCACTTGTTAAGGGAATCTAATGTGTTGGCGGCGTTAACTTGATCAAGAATCGCCCAGAGAAGGAACGCGCCGAGCAATAATTTTGGGGTTACCGCTATTAGCGTATTAAACCCTTCATAAATGCCTTTTTGGGCAACTTTGATATCTACAAAATGTTTATCACTCATCCTGTGCTACTTCCTCATTGTTATTAATGACTCGAGTGTACTATGTCTCGAAGCAGATTAGCTGCTCTAGTAACAAACGCCTGCAACCATTTTTTGCGGCGGAAGGCGTATTTCGGAATAAGGTTTGAGCAATTTACCCCTAATTCACGACTGATAACCCATTTGACTTAGCCCTAGTCCGATAATTCATCTAATTTATTAGTGTGTAGTGGCTTTTTCGATTAAAATTGCGCCCCACTTTTAGAAACATAATCAAACAGTAAGAGCCGTTAGGAAACACGATGCGCCAAAACTATTTCAATACATTACCTCTGCGTGTTCAGTTAGAAGAACTGGGCAAATGCCGCTTCATGGGCCAAGACGAATTCACTACTGGTGTGGATTACATCAAAGACAAGAAGATCGTCATCATCGGCTGTGGTGCGCAAGGTTTAGCCCAAGGGCTATGTCTAAAAGATTCTGGTCTAGATGTAAGCTATGCACTACGCCCTGAAGCCATCGCACAAAAGCGTCAGTCCTATTTGAACGCAAGCGAGAACGGTTTTGTGGTTGGCACTTATGAAGAGTTAATTCCTGACGCAGATATTGTCATGAACCTAACGCCAGACAAACAACATACGCCGGTTGTCGAAGCGGTTATGCCGTTAATGAAAGCAGGTTCGTGCCTTGATTACGCGCACGGCTTCAACTTAGTTGAAGAAGGCATGCAGATCAAAAAGGACATCACCGTAGTAATGATGTGCCCTAAGTGCCCTGGTTCTGAAGTTCGTCAAGAATTCTTGCGCGGCTTTGGCGTACCCACACTAATAGCGGTTCACCGCGAAAACGATCCAAATGGCGACGGCCTAGAAATTGCCAAAGCATTGGCAGCCGCTACCGGTGGTCATCGTGCTGGTGTATTAGAGTCTTCGCCAATTGCTGAAGTTAAGTCTGACCTTATGGGCGAGCAAACCATTTTATGTGGTGTGCTGCAAACGGGATCAATCTTGTGCTTCGACAAAATGGTTGAAGAAGGTATAGACCCAGCATACGCATCTAAGTTGGTTCAATACGGTTGGGAGAACATCACCGAAGCACTTAAGATCGGTGGCGTAACCAACATGATGGACCGCTTAAGCAATCCTGCCAAGATCCGTGCGTTTGAGCTTTCTGAGAGACTTAAAGAAATTTTACGTCCTTTATTTCAAAAACACCAAGACGACATTATGTCTGGCGAGTTCTCGCGCACCATGATGGCGGACTGGGACAACGACGATGCAAATCTTTTGAAGTGGCGCGCTGATACAGCCGAAACCAACTTCGAAAAACAAGCACCTACAACAGACGAAATCAGCGAACAAGAATACTTTGAGAAAGGTATTTTGATGGTTGCGCTTATTAAATCTGGCGTTGAGCTTGCTTACGAGACAATGGTTGAAGCGGGCATTATTTGCGAATCAGCATATTACGAGTCATTACATGAGTCTCCGCTCATCTCTAACTTGATTGCCCGCAAAAAGCTTTACGAAATGAACGTGGTTATTTCTGATACTGCTGAGTACGGTTGCTACTTGTTCGACAATATTGCACGACCATTATTGGCCGAAAAACTAATGCCTTCGATGACTAAGATTGAGATTGGCGAGGGCGTTACAGGCGATTCTGGGGTAGATAACGTACAGCTTGTTTTGGTTAACGCCGCGATACGCAATCACGAAGTAGAAGAAATCGGCCGAGAACTCCGCGACCACATGACTGACATGAAATCGATTATCTAAGTCGTTAAACCTGTTTTTCAAACTAAAGAGCCGAGCCTAGTGTTTAAACTAGAGTTCGGCTTTTTAATGCCTGGCTAATGGCTTTTTAGTGCCTGGCTAATGGCTTTTTAAGATTTTTAAGATTAATTTTAGTGTTTGGAAGCAGGCATTTTTGAAAACGGGCGTTATAGTAAATGCGTCTATCACCTTACCAATAAGGGTCGAACATCAAAAAATGAAAACTCTGATCTTAGTATTAACTGTTTGCTTGGCGGTTTACTCAGGGCAGAGCTCGGCCGAAACACTCGCTGACACAAGCCATTTTGATCTCACTCAAACATGGGTAGGCTATCTTTCTCTGGTACTTTTCTGCATTGCCTACTGCTTAGTAATCCTCGAAGAAAAAATCCACTTAAGAAAGTCGAAGCCCGTACTCTTAGTTGCCGGGATCATCTGGATGATCATTGGCATTAAATACGCTCAACATGGAATCTCGCACGAAGTTGAAGAAGGCATTAGGCACATCTTCCTCGAATACGCTGAGCTATTCTTTTTCCTTTTAGTCGCCATGACCTACATCAACTCGATGATTGATCGAGGCGTATTCGAAGCCCTACGCTCTTGGCTGGTGTCTAGGCAATACAGTTATAAAGCCCTATTTTGGATTACAGGCCTTTTAGCCTTCTTTATATCACCAATCGCAGACAACCTGACGACCGCGTTAATTATGTGTGCTGTGGTCCTTGCAGTAGGTAAGGGTAAGCCCAAGTTTGTGAGCCTCGCTTGCATCAACATCGTGGTAGCCGCCAACGCCGGAGGTGCCTTCAGCCCATTCGGCGACATAACCACGTTGATGGTGTGGCAGAAAGGTATTCTTGAATTCGGCGAGTTCCTAAACTTGTTTATTCCATCACTGGTTAACTTTTTAGTGCCAGCTCTGATTATGAATTTCGCCGTTACCAATGGTCGTCCCGAAAGAGCAGAAGTTGATGATGATGCATTGCTAAAACGTGGAGGCTTTATGATCGTTGGACTGTTCTTCGTCACAATTGTAACCGCCGTCTGTTTCCATAACTTTTTACATATCCCTCCAGTCTACGGAATGATGCTGGGTTTGGCTTATTTGAAAATCTATGGCTACTATTTAAAACAATCGCTTAAGGTTGAAATTGTGGATAGCAGCGGCGTAGTTTCTGATCACTTAGATAGAGGTCACTCAAAAGATGACTTTGATGTATTTGATAGAGTCGCCCAAGCGGAGTGGGATACCCTGTTGTTCTTTTACGGCGTGATACTTGCGGTAGGCGGCCTGAGCTTTATTGGCTATCTTAGCGGTGTTTCAACGTTCCTTTATGTTTAGCTTGGTCCGACAACCGCCAATATACTGGTAGGTCTCTTGTCCGCGATTATAGACAATATCCCAGTGATGTTCGCCGTCTTGACCATGCACCCAGAAATGTCACAAACGCAATGGCTCTTGGTTACCTTGACAGCAGGCGTTGGGGGCAGCCTACTCTCAATAGGTTCGGCGGCAGGGGTCGCGTTAATGGGGCAAGCGCGAGGTCAATACACTTTTTTCAGCCACCTCAAATGGACACCCGTAATAATGCTCGGCTATGCGGCAAGCATTATTACGGGTGTCCATCTTTGGTTGAATGGCTAGACATTTACCATCGCCAAAAAAAGGCCCGTCGTTTCCGACGAGCCTTTCTGTCTTTACTTAGAAGCCAGCGTTATGCTGTTTTCTTCAAGCTGTTTTTAAGAGAATCAAATTTCTCTGAAACAGCTTGTAAACGTGCTTCTACGTCTACAATTGAAGTGACACGTGTACGTGCTGCTTCGATTTGCTCTTCGATAGTTGAGCGACCTTCTTGCAACATTACTTCTGCTTCGTTTTGAACTTTTTCGCCACGAGACACTAGGTCTTGTAGGAATTGCTCGCGATCTTCTTTAGATTGCTTAATGCGAGTTTGAAGTTGGTCAGATGCTTTGTTGTAACGCGTTTGAAGTTCGTCTGAAGAACGACCTACTACACCCAATCCAGCAAACCATACTTTCTTCGCCATTGCTTGAGCTGACGCTAGGTTTTCGTTGATTGTTTCTGTAACGTCGTTAGCAACTTCTGTTACATCTTCTTTAACGTCTTCTACAATGTTTTCAACTTTAGTTTTAGTAGAAACTGTCGCTTTTTTTACTGTTTTTTTAGTAGTGTCTGTCGCTTTTTTAGTAGTGGCCATGTCTGGTCTCCTAGTGGTGAATTTGTAAATGATTCGGTTCTCAGCGTTCTCAGGAGTGAGGTAGAGCTTTGATGTGCGTATCTTACGTAGAGTAATTAGAATCCGCCCCCTAACTAGAATCCACTTTCTAAAAATTTAAACAGCGCCTAAGAATCACACGTCCAGTCTTCGGCCGGTTCGTCGCGATTGTACTTGCCGTCAAAAAGAGTTTTTGGCTCTTCGCCGGTCGTAAATGTCTGCCAGAACTGACGTACCGATCCGTCTTCGTTAGCGGTCCAGGTGATCTGCTGATACACACCCTCGTCTGTCGTTTTTGACCGTAAGATCATTTGGTTATCTATTCGATTACCAAACAACTCCAATTTACCACCTTGATTGTCGAGCCAAATCTGTCGCCATTGCTGTATATCAGGATCATAAAAATTCACGCTTGTTCCTGTATAGGGGGACGTAAGGCTTTGCCAGTTTTCCAAAATTATACAGCCGTCTTGTACTCGCTGTATTTGACTATCGCCAGCGGGCTTCCCGTCTGGCGTTTCGACAGCCCATTTGCCTATCCAAAAATCAAACTGATGATACACCTCAGTCGAACACGGCGGTTCATCAGCTAATGCTTCAGACGGACCAGCCACATACAATAAAAGTCCAAATGCCGCGATAGCGGTGAAAACATTTTTCATAACTAATCTCCAAATAATGCTCTTATAAATATGATCTAGAAAACCTTCATTTTATTGCTGTAAAAAATATCACGCCAGCGCTCGTGCGCTGGCAGCACCAAACAAAGCAAGCCTAGAAAAAAGTAGTCGAGCATCTGGTTAACCGCAGACCACTCTTGTAAAACGTAATGTCCAACTAACAAGCTCAGCATAAATGCGAACCAGGCGTACACCGTATAAGGCTTTAGTCGAGTTACGATTAAAGCCAAGCCCAGAGCTATCTCTACAAAAGGTATAACCGACAAATAGAAAGAAACGAGAGGTGCGGGGAGTACGATACGTAGGTCAGCTTGGAAAGCGCCAAAATAATAGTGTGCAAAGCCACCACCACTGAAAAGCTTGCTCGTACCCGCCGTTAATAGGATAACAATCATAACTAGACGCACCACAAGTTCTGCATCTTTTAGTCTTTGTTCACTTATGCTATTCATCTAACTAGTCCCAGTCTCGTTCTTGTACTTTTTGTTTGTGCCTCTAACAGCACTTTATTTCTTATAGCCCTCTATTAACTGTACTCCTGACTCCGATCACGCGCAAATAGATACATGTGGCGCGTCTTTATTCTACCTATAGCTCACCCACAAAAAAAGGCGCGGAATCCCTTCCGCGCCTTTCCCTCTTGGAACATATTTTAAGCACTAGGCTAAGCGTGTGCCTATCAGAGCGCTAGATTTCTTTAACCCTTACGCTGCCGCCGCTAGTCTTAAGATGAAGCTCTGGACCGCCGCCATTGATCTCGCCTTCGAGTTTCTTTTTCGAAAAGTAACCGTTAACTTTAAAGTCGCTGCTCACTCCACCACCACTCGTCTTCGCATAAAGGTTTACTGCAACGTCAGACGCAAGATAAGCCGTAATGCTGCCACCCGATGTTGTCAGCTTACAGTCGGCAGTAGGTTGCTTGGTGAGCGTTGCTTTAATGCTACCGCCGCTAGTATGCGCAACGATGTTGCCAGCAACTTCATCGACACGGATTGAGCCGCCTGATGTTTTTGCCTGTACGTCACCTCGAATTTTACCGAGGCTGATCGACCCACCTGATGTTCTAACATCTACTTCGCCATTGAGATCGGAGAGATCAATAGATCCACCACCTGTTTGTAGAGTCACGTTATAGTCTTGAGGTACTTTAATCGTGTATCTAACTCTAGATGATTGTCCAAACCAGCTGCTCTTCTCGCGCTCGCCAATAACGCTAACGTCATTACCGGATTGTTTAAAATTAACGGTGAAGCCGTCGTCACTTGATCTGTTCTCTACAGTCACTTCAACCGTATTTTTGTTGTGGGATTCTACTTCCACCGAACCAGAATCAGAGTCTAGATTAAGAGTGCCTCCTGGAGCCACATCAAACGATTGCGACACATCATCCGATTTCGCGATTGCAAAGCTTACAAACATAAGGCTGAGTAGTACTGCGCTAGTCATTCTTAAGAATTGGGTTTTCATATTCTTCCTCTAAATTGAAATGGCGACTACATTTCGCCCTTGTTTCTAATTAGACGATGATTATTCGATTTTGGTTTCAATTAAGTGCACTTTGTTACTTCATTTAGAGCATTAACTCGTTTCGATACTCTATTTAAAGCCAAGATACCGTTTGAAATTCGGTGTAAGTACAGCGGTTTGACTCTACTGAGCTCAACACCTGGACTTATATTCGTCATTTTATTAGCTGAACGAATTTTTCACATTGCACGAATTTAATCTATCTTACCGCCAAATCATTATTGTGAGGGATCCCCCCTTTTAGAGCCGTTCAGCTAAGTGTCTGAAAATTAAAGACTATAAACTTTATGGCATTACAACCACTCTACATTGTTGCCATTAGCGTGTAGATGCAACGGCTCTAGAACCTTACAAATAGTTGATCTACATCAAGTGGCGCCAGCAGGAGATTTCGTATAGTGCGGCTGGTTTGTAGAACCGTAGTTATTCAACGTACCACTCACTCCTAAATGAGGTTCCAATTATGAAAAAGACAAGACTAGCTGTAGCACTAACTTTAGCCGCGTTGACCGCGCTTCCAATGACGACAGTCCATGCCTATGAAAAAGGCGATTTAATTCTTCGTGCAGGTCCAGCCAATGTTGACCCTGACTCTTCAAGCAGTGCCATCAGTCTTGGCGGCGCAGAGCTACCTGGAACGGGCGTAAGTGTTGATGGCGATACTAAAATCGGCATTACAGCAACTTACATGTTGAATGAACACTTTGGAGTAGGCCTTTTAGCCTCAACTCCGTTTCAGCACGACATCACAGAAAGCGGGCTAGGTATCGGGCGCATAGGTTCTACTCGCCACTTGCCACCAACATTATCAATTCAGTATTTCCCAATGAATTCAGCGTCCAACTTTCAGCCGTATTTTGGAGTTGGTGCTAACTACACTACTTTCTTCGACGAAGAAACCGATCCAGGGTTAGACGGCGCACTGGGAGACAGCACGCTGAAACTAGACGATTCTTTCGGCATAGCCCTAGAGCTCGGTGCTGACTACTGGATAAATGAAAAATGGGCGCTCAACGCAGCCATTTGGATGATCGACATCGATACTGACGCAGTAATCAGCTCACCTGCTGGCGAAGTAACAGTGGACGTCGAAATCGATCCTGTCGTTTATATGATTGGCGCAGCTTACAGATTTTAGCCTATAACGACTTTTACAAATCCTCTTTGATAAGCCGCTTTGCTTAATTGCTTAGCGGCTTTTTTATGCTCTTTACACCGGTATTTATCAAACTACTAGCGCTGCGGCGAGCTCGTCATTGCTTCTTCTCACTTGCCCAATGGCAACCAAATCTGGCTGAAAGTTAATGAAAAAGCTGTTTTTGAAAACACAGGTATATACTGGTTTCAGACAAAGCTATTAGCGAGGAAGCCTGATCATGTTTAATTATGCAACTTCATCTCTATCTATAACGCTTTTGGGCGTTCTTCTTAGCGGGTGCACGAGTCTGTCTTCAGAAATGAACTCAAATAATTGGTCGAGCAACGCTCCCAATGGCAAAGAACTTCTAATAGAAGTTAGTGAGTACTCAGCATTGAGTCCCTTAGAGCAACGAATAGATTTAGCAACGCTTAAACGAATTACACCGCAAATGCGCGAAGACGTGCGAGGTCTTTTTAAGGACTGGACCAATGTTCTTGGCGTTCCTGCTGCTGGTAGAATTGCCAAATGGATGGTCGACGCTGATGGTTTAGCCATGCAATACGACATAGACGCTAACTTTACACCCGTGCAAGCCTATGCCGAAAAACGCGCGAACTGCCTTTCTTTTACATTGCTTCTGCGCGCTTTGGTAGCCGAAATTGGTATTGAAATTCAGATTAACGAAGTGGACATTCCTGCAAACTGGGGAATGAACTACGACCAAAATGTCGTGTTCTATCGCCACGTAAACGGCATTCGTTTACGGGGGCCTCGTCGACAAGTATTTGATTTAGCAATGGAACGGTTCCGATTTGACTACCCGCAGCGACGTATCAGCGAAGAGCATGCTTACGCCCAACTCATTAGCAATACAGCGATAGATGCTCTCAATCAGACAGATTACACCCTTGCCTCGCACTTGATGAAAACGGCATTGTCCACCTACTCCAACGATCCAAACCTATGGGTAAATTTTGGAGTAGTGACCGAACGACTTGGTGATGTGAATAAAGCGGCCGCAATTTACCGATATGCATTAAGCATTGATGACTCAACACTCGTTGCAATCACCAACTTAGCAAGAGTGTATGAGCAGTTCGGTAGACTTGAAGAGTCCACTGAATTGCAAAAAAGGGCCACTAAGATTCGCTCGCATAATCCATATCATCACTACTTTTTAGCTAAAGAATATCTGGATGACGGTGATTCGAGACTGGCGAGACGACACATTAACAAAGCCCTAGCCATGCACAACGAAGATGCCCGTTTTTACGAATTGCGCAGTCGAACATGGCAGCTGTCTAACCGCTATTCAAAAGCTTTGCGGGATATGGAAAAAGCCTACGCAATGTCATTGGAACCAGGCGAGCGTTTTCATTTTAAAAACAAGGCGGTTCGAATAGCCCGTGAACTCTACCAAAGCGATAAGAGTAATCGAGACCGTACGCAACGTTCAATACAAGACCTGAGCCTGAAGTTAAGAACACAGTAGTTAGGAACACATTTGCTAGCCATAAATAATAGATAGTCATGACCGTCTGTCTGAATAGTGGCCATGACTAACCCGTTTACCTCAAGACGCTTGTGCGTACTTATTTATGCGTAACTATTCATGCGTACGAGACGACCAGGGCGTGCGGCTAACACGGCATCATTTTCAAGCACTTGTTCGCCTGAAACAAAGGTTGCTTTGTAACCTGTTACAGGTTGCAACAGCCTTTGGCCACCCGCTGGTAAATCTTGCACCATTTGAGGCACACCAAGATCGAGTTGATCGTAGTCGATCACATTGATATCGGCTTTTAGACCTACTTCAATTCGACCTCGATCCGGCAAGCCCAAATAATCTGCTCCATCCGCTGTGAGCATCTGAATAGCGCGTTCCAAAGGAATGCTCTTTCTGCCTTTGCGAGCTCTGTCACGAGTCCAGTAGCTGAGCAAATAGGTTGGAAAGCTCGCGTCACATATAGTGCCGACATGCGCGCCACCGTCAGACAACCCTGGCAACGCTTTAGGGTGAGTCAACATTGTATAAACGTTGTCGTAGTTCATCTCTGTGTAGTTATACACGGGAAAATAGATGAGTGCTTTGCCGTCATCTTCCAACATGATGTCATAGGCTTTTTCCCATACCGTTTGCCCATCGCGTCTGGCTTGACCGCCAATTGAAGTTTCGTTTTGTTGTTCATAATCAACCACGCCCTCATGATCTAGCTTGAACATCTTTTCGGCCAGCTGCGGAAACTGTCCAATCATCATATCGACTAAAGGAGGTACAGGAGAGCCTGGTCCCGCTAACGTCACTATCTCTTCAGACAGCAATTGCTTTTTAAATTTCGGGTCGCGCATGATCTCTACGCGCTCAGCTAATGACTTATCCTTAATTGCGAGATAACTCGGAAACGCCATCATTGGGTGGAACGTGCAATTCAGGCCGTTAAAAACGCCAATGGCTCGTGGCGCAACCTGTAGGCTGATGTCTAAACCTTCAGAATTTAGTTTATCGCTGCGCTCGATAATCTTTAACCAATCGTCAGGCGCAAAGTCTCGCTGCATCAAAGACATTGATCCTGGGCGGCCACCGCTAGCTTTAAAGTAGGCCTCCATTAGCTCAAACTCTTTTTCAAAGTTGTCTTCTGGGCGCACCATGTCGAAGTCGTTTACAGCTTGTAGAACACCATAATCCAAACCTTGGAATGCCTTGGCAATTCCGACTAATTCGTCTTTGCCTGCTTCACTCGCTGGAGTCCACTCTCCGTCTGACGTTTTATGTACATCACTACGTCCAGTAGAGAAACCGATCGCACCTGCCTCCATAGCTTCGCGCACGATTGTTTGCATCGCATCAATATCGTCTTCGTTGGCCGGCTCATCAAATACCGCCCTATCACCCATAGCGAAAACTCGCACTGGATCGTGCGGCACAAGTACAGCAAAATCAATGGTGTGCGGAAGCCTATCAATGGCGTCCATATACTCAGGGAAAGTTTCCCATTCCCAATTGATTCCTTCGTGCAACGCAGTGCCTGGAATATCTTCTACACCTTCCATTAAACGAATTAGCTTATCGCGATCCTCGCTGCGACATGGTGCGAAACCAACTCCACAATTACCGAGAACCGCGGTAGTAACACCGTGGTTGACCGAAGGTTTAAGCTCTTCATCCCAAGATATTTGGCCGTCATAATGCGTGTGTACATCAACAAATCCAGGCGTCACGATAGCGCCTTTGGCGTCGAACTCCTTAGTCGCCGCACCTGTACATTCACCAACCTCAACAATCTTGCCATCCTTAATGGCAACATTCGTCGATTCTGGCACAGCACCGTCGCCGCGATACACTAGACCGTTTATGATTTTGAGATCAAACATCTTATTCCTCCTGTAAACACATTCAATTTTTTAATATTTTTTACATCTATTCACGCATCGCTACGCCTAAACATCAGCACTAAAAATAATCCTGCCACAATATGCCAGATTCCCCAAATGCCAGCCACCGCCGCAGCGCCGCCCATACCGCCTAACTGGGTTAGTAAAATGACAATACCCAAGCCAGAATTCTGAATTCCCACCTCAAACGTTAGTGCTCGGCGAGAACTGATATCAGCACCAACAATTCGAGCGGTAATATTGCCCACTAAGAACGCAACTGCATTATGAAAAATAACCAGAGCGAAGAAGCTTATTCCCAACAGCGCAAATTGGTCAAGATAACGGTATGTAGCGGTAACAATAATAGCGAACAAACCAACACTTGAAAGAGCTACCAATGGCTTTTGCATTATAGCCGCTGCTCTGGAAAACCAATGCGCGACGCCCATCCCTAAAAACAACGGCAGCGCCAAGATAACACTGGTCTGGACAAGAAAACTCAGTGTGTCGAACTGAATTCGGTTTAACAGCTCATTAGTTGGGGGATATAACGAGCTCCAAAATATGATCGCTACAGGCGTAATAAACGCGGCGGCCACGCTTGACGTTGCCGTAAGAGAAACTGATAACGCTGTATTGCCGCGCGCCAAGAGCACTAAAAGGTTCGAGACATTGCCGCCAGGGCAACAAGCAATAAGAATCATACCGAGTGCAATCGTAGGGCTCGGCTCAAACAAAAAGCAGATGAGCAAGGTAACAATGGGCAAGGCGAGCAACTGACCAATCACGCCACCAAGGAACAACCTAGGAGAATGCTTAAAGAACGCAAAGTGTTCGGTTCTAAGACCTAAGGCAACTGAAAACATCATCGTTGCTAGAGTCAGCGCCATTCCGATTTCGGAAATTTGCCCAAGCTCTAAAGTAAAGTCCTCGATTGAATTCATATCTATTTCAAACTCACCAAGAGCGTTGCTCGATTAACCACATGTTTGTTGTAATAAACAATCGGTCTATTCCTTAAGCCCGTAGCCCGTCTTAAAGATCCACGCCACAATCGCAAGACACACAGCCAAGAAGATTGAAATGATGCCGAGACTTAACCAAACGTTTACATCTGAGACTTCGAAAAAGCTCCAACGAAACCCGCTGATCAAGTAGACCACGGGATTAAACAAGGTGACCGTTTGCCAGAACGGCGGCAACATACTGATGGAATAGAACGTACCCCCTAAGAACACGAGCGGCGTAATGATAAGAATTGGAATGATCTGCAGCTTCTCAAAGTTGTTTGCCCACAGCCCAATAATAAAGCCGAACAAGCTAAACGAAATACAGGTCAGTACTAAAAAAGTAAGCATCCAAAACGGATGCGCTATGTGTAAGTCTACAAACAGACTTGCGGTCAGCAAAATAATAACGCCAATAATAAGTGACTTGGTCGCCGCCGCGCCTACATAGGCAATCATGGCTTCGAAAAACGACAGCGGTGCGGCAAGAATTTCGTAAATAGTACCGTTAAATTTTGGAAAAAAGATACCAAAGGACGCGTTAGAAATACTCTGCGTCAGTAACGACAACATGGTCAAGCCAGGCACAATAAACAAACCATACTCTACGCCATCAATTGCGGTGATTTTTGAGCCTATAGCTGCACCAAAAACCACGAAGTAGAGAGACGTAGAAATTACCGGAGATGCAATAGTCTGAAACAACGTGTTCCAAGCACGCATCATCTCGGCACGATAAATAACGTAAATAGCACTAGTATTCATAATGATCAGTCCTGATGAACAAGGTCAACAAAGATGTCTTCGAGAGAGCTTTGAGTTGTTCTAATATCTTTGAGCTGCATACCGGCCGCCGAGAAGTCTTGCAATAGAGCCGTTATGCCCGTTGCGTCTGCGGTCGTGTCGTAGGTGTAGGTGACTGTTTCGCCACCTTCGGACATTTCAATAGCGTATTTAGACAGTGATTCAGGAATCGCAGAAACCGGCTCACGTAAGTCGATCACCAATTGCTTCTTACCCATCTTGCTCATCAAGTCAGTTTTATTCTCGATCAACAGTATTTTTCCTGAGTTGATCACACCCACTCTATCTGCGATCTCTTCGGCTTCTTCTATGTAATGTGTGGTCAAAATAATGGTCACGCCTGTTTTGCGTAATGCGCTCACTAAGCGCCACATGTCCTTGCGCAGCTCAACGTCTACGCCTGCTGTAGGTTCATCTAAAAAGAGCACCCTTGGATTATGCGACAACGCTTTGGCGATCAACACTCGGCGCTTCATACCGCCCGACAGCATACGCAATTGGTTGTCTTTCTTGTCCCAAAGAGATAAGTCGCGCAATACCTTTTCGATATGTGCAGGATCTGGCTTGTGCCCGTATAAGCCTCGTGTGAACGACACTGTGTTCCAGACAGTATCGAACGAGCCCAACGTGAGTTCTTGAGGCACCAAACCGACTAATTGACGGGCTTTACGGTATTCGCTTTGGTTGTCAAACCCGCCAATGGTTATGCTTCCCGCGCTCGGCGAGACAATCCCTGCAATGGCCGAAATGAGCGTCGTTTTACCGGCGCCGTTTGGTCCCAGTAATGCTAGGATTTCGCCTTCGACGATGTCAAGGTCAACGCTGTCGAGCGCCTGAAAACCGTTGTCGTAAACTTTAGATAGCCCACGAATTTCTACAATATTTGTCATTCAATCTATTTCTAATTGTGTGTGACTAGGTGGAGTCAAAACTGCACCCACAAGATTTTTTTACTCGCCGAACAAGAAGGCTATCACGGAATAGTGGGGGCTGTTGCCATGAGTCTAATTCTTACAAGAATCACGGACAAACTCTAAAAGGACGTTCAATCGAAGCATACACCTTGAGCGCATAGGAAGCGTGCTCAAGTCAGCAAATTTATTGTAGACTCGATGCATAACTAACCATTCACAAGACGAACGAAGCCCGTCGGTAACGAAATCCCAAGCTCGCGGTAACGAAGAAAAGGATCTGAGCATGAATAAAATTTATCAACTAATTATCGCTGTTTTGACCGGCTCACTATTGGCCTTTACAGCTAGTGCGCAAAATGCATTGGTAACCAAGGAACTAAAGCTAACGTCTACCGAAGTTTTAGCATCTAGCCAGGCCACGGACTGGCGACTACCTGAACAGCGTAACCTAATGTATGTGCAAGTCTCGAATACCGATGCACCAGTAGTTTTTGAGCTAGCAGAGGATTTTGCACCAAAACACATTGCTAATTTGCGCACGCTAGTAAAACAAAAGTACTTTGATGGGCTCGCCATCATTCGTTCGCAAGACAATTATGTAGCGCAGTGGGGTGACCCAGCAGAAGATGAAGGTGAGTTTCGAACACTAGGCGATGCTGCAGAGACCGTTGAACCAGAGTTCTATCGCGCTAAAAAAGGTCTCGCGCTGCAAAACATAGTCAGCCGAGATGCATACGCTGATGAGGTTGGCTTTGTAAAAGGCTTCGCTGTAGGAGCAGACGCGAAAGGGAGAAACAGTGCTGAGGCGCGTGCTTGGCTAACCCACTGCTATGGCGCCCTTGGTGTCGCGCGTGGCATGGCCATGAATAGCGGCAATGCTTCTGGCTTGTACGCGGTAACCGGGCATTCACCACGCCACCTTGATCGTAACATCACACTATTAGGCCGCGCATTAATCGGAATGGAACATCTTTCGACATTGCCACGTGGTACTGAGAGCTTAGGGTTTTATAAAACAGCTGAAGAAGCTACTCCTATTGTCAGCGTTCGTTTCGGTAATGAACTACCTACTGAACAACAGATCCATTTGGAAGTAATGCGTACCGATACGCAAATTTTTCGTGATTATGTAGCCGCGCGAACTAAGAGGACGCACGATTGGTTCGCCGACCCCGTGAGTCGCATTGAGGTGTGTAATGTCAACGTGCCCAGCCGGCCAGTTTCAACTCACAGCGAGTAAAAGACATTAAGGAACGACTGACGCTAAAACAGGAAACCCGTTTTTTTAACTGATGTGCTCTTTAAGAAGAGCACATCTCCAAAGCAACTGCAGTCGCTTCGCCACCACCAATGCAAAGGCTAGCAATTCCAGTGTGTCCGCCACTGGTGCGTAAAGCATGCAATAAAGTCACAAGGAGTCTCGCTCCAGAAGCGCCTAAAGGATGGCCAATAGCACAGGCTCCACCGTTCACGTTAACTCGGTCATGCGCTAAGCTGTGTTCGCGCATGGCGTACAGACTAACTACCGCAAACGCTTCGTTAATCTCGTAAAGATCAACATCACCCGCCTTCCAGTTAGCTTTATCTAACACCTTGCTGATAGCGCCCGCGGGTGCCTTACAAAATTCATTGGGAGCTTGCGCATGGCTCGCATGTGCAACGATACGTGCTAGCGGCACCACATCTAACTCAGCGGCTTTAGCCGCAGACATTATCACTAACGCTGCAGCACCGTCTGACATAGAACTGGACGTAGCCGCTGTAACTGTGCCGTCGGCTTTAAATGCAGGCCGTAAGTTCGGTATTTTTTCTATAGACGCCTTACCAGGTTGTTCGTCTTGATCTACTGTCGACGTACCCGCTCTGCTTTTTACTTCAACAGGGGCAATCTCCGAAAAGAAGCGCCCTTGCGCATGGGCGGCCTTTGCTCTTTGCAAAGACTCTATCGCATAGTCGTCCATTTGTTCACGGCTAAATCCCTCTTCGTCGGCAGTGGTCTGCCCATAAGTCCCCATAGATCCACCTGTTTGGGCATCTTCTAAGCCATCTAGAAACAAGCTGTCCAACAGCTGGGCGTGGCCCATTCGGTAACCTTGGCGCGCGCGCTCCATTAAGTATGGGGCACGACTCATGCTCTCCATGCCACCCGCAATAACTATCTGCGCTGAACCAGCTTTAATTTGATCGTGTGCAAACATAGCTGCCTTCATACCTGACCCACACACTTTATTAACAGTCGTGCACGGTACGCTGGTGGGTACCCCAGCATTCAGTGATGCTTGTCGGGCAGGGGCTTGCTTTAAGCCAGCCGACACCACATTACCCATAATGACTTCATCTATGTCGCCCGGGTTGATGGGGAGTGTCGCTAATGCAGATTTGATGGCTACAGCGCCCAAGTCTGGCGCTGTAATGTCAGCAAAGTGGCCCAGCATAGAACCTAAGGGAGTTCGCTTGGCTGCAACAATCACCACATCATTGGGGTCTAGCTCACTTATCTTTAGGTCTTTCATTATGCAACTCGGTCTGACGACGATTGAACGTTTTCTACTTTAATGCCTTGAACGGCATTCTGTGGGGATTTTTCATAACCCGCCATGGCGAACTTTAAAGCCGATTCAAAACGCGCTTGATTCTCCTCCTTAACATGCCCGAAGCCGCGCACCTTGTTAAACGAATTTACGATATCAACGGCGCTTGCAACTCGCCCGGCGCTCAAGCCTTTAAGTAATTCTTCTAACGTAGCCTCAAAATGAGGAACCAGTGCTCGCTCGCTACGTCGCTCAGCAGAGTATCCAAAGATATCCAGTGCGGTGCCACGTAAAAACTTAAGACGGCGCAGCATTCCAAACGCAGGCTTGATCCAACCACCAAAACGCATTTTAGTTAACTCACCCGTGTGCTTGTTACGTGGCGAGAATAAAGGCGGTGCCAAATGGAATGTAAGTTTTACATTGCCTTCGAACTGCGCTTTTAGCTGCGCATCGAAACGACCATCGGTATATAAGCGCCCTACCTCGTACTCGTCTTTGTAGGCCATAACTTTATAGAATGCTTTCGCAACAGCCAATGTAAGCGGCAGATTTTGACCTTCAGTTAAAGCAGACTCTTGAGCTTTAACGTGCTCTACGACGGTGCGGTACCGGTCAGCGTATGCTTGATTTTGATAAGCCACCAAGTCGTTATAACGATAATCAATAATATCGCTAAGCCCTTCTAAGCGCTCTGGTTTTCCGGTATCGATCTGTGCAGCGGTTTCAACCTGCGCTTGATCAACCACACTCATGCGTCCCCATAAGAACGCTTGCTGGTTAAACTTAACCGCTACACCATTCAGCTCAAGTGCCTTAAAAATTGATTCTTGAGTTAGCGGAATTAACCCACGTTGATACGCCACACCCACCATAAACAAATTGGTTGCAATGCTGTCACCTAACAACGCTGAAGCAATCTCGCCTGCGGGCAAGAAGTAAGCTCGATTTGATTTAACTTCGCCACGAATAGACTCTTTCATGGGGTCAATATGGAACACGACATCTGGGTTATCAATAAACGCCGCCGTAGCCGACATCGTGTCGTTGATCACCACATGACTGCGATCCTTATGCAGTTTAGCCAATGCGTCATCGCTAGCCGCTACAGCTAAGTCGCAACCAATCATTACATCCGCATCGCCTGCAGGAATACGTACCGCGTGAATCTCGCTTTGATTTTCAGCAATACGTAGATGACTCACAACTGGGCCAAACTTTTGCGCCAGTCCTGTCTGATTCATTGTGGCAACACCTTTGTACTCAAGATGTCCCGCCATAGCTAATACAGCCGCAACCGTCAACACACCTGTTCCGCCCACACCAGTTACCAGAACGTTCCAAGGTTGATTCAATTCTGGCTTAGTGGGTTCTGGTAAATTGTTAAACGCATCTACTGCGGTCGGTTTTCTCAAACCACCACCTTTAATAGTAACGAAGCTTGGGCAAAACCCTTTAACGCAAGACAGGTCTTGGTTACATGCCGCTTGGTCAATCTGACGCTTACGACCAAGCTCAGTCTCTTTAGGAATAATAGACAAGCAGTTGGACTTTTTACCGCAGTCTCCACACCCCTCACAGACCGCACTATTGATAATTACGCGTTCTTCGGCCTGTGGTGCCAAACCGCGTTTACGTGCTCGGCGTCTTGACGTTGCACACGCTTGTTCATAAATAAGCACAGTGGTGCCTTCGGTGTTACGCAGCTTGTCTTGCACTACCAATAAGTCATCTCGGTGCGAAACGCCGACTAGATGGCTTTTTAACGAATTAAATTGCTTAGGGTTGTCCGACACGATATCAATGCGCTTAACGCCTTCGCCTTGCAACTGTGCGACTAGGCGCGGCATGGATAATTCGCCGTCAACCTGTTGGCCGCCGGTCATAGCAACCGCGCCATTTTTGAGAATCTTGTAAGTAATGTTTACTTTAGAACTCACGCTTTGGCGAATGGCCAGCACACCTGAGTGAAAATAAGTACCGTCGCCTAAGTTCTGAAACATGTGATTAGTTTCGGTAAACGGTGCCATACCTGTCCAAGTAACGCCTTCGCCGCCCATATGCGTAAAGTTATGCGCAGGACGATTAGTCATCCATGTGCTCATATAATGGCAACCAATACCGCCACCGGCGATTGAGCCTTCTGGTACTTCGGTCGATGTGTTGTGCGGGCAGCCTGAACAGAACGATGCTTTTCGCTCAGTTACTTTGCGCTCTTTCTTGAGTGTCCGCTCTTTGCGGTTAATAAATTTAATGCGCGCTTCAATTTTTTCGCTAGTGTAAAACGCATCAATACGCGAGGCTATTGCGCGGGCGATCATCGCCGGCGTTAACTCACTAAGATTAGTCAGTAAGTCCTCACCATTTTCGTCGTACTCGCCAACCACACGAGGTCTATCTTTTATAGGCCAGTTGTATAGCTGACCCGTTAACTGATCTTCAATGACTGAGCGTTTTTCTTCGACCACTAGAATCTCGTGCAGCCCGAGCGCGAACTCATGCGTCTTCACGGGCTCTAGCGGCCAAGGCATACCGACTTTATAAACACGTATGCCAATCGCCGCGGCGGTTTTCTCGTCTATACCTAGATCATCAAACGCTTGCAGAACATCCAGGTAAGATTTACCTGATGTAATTATGCCAAGGCGCGGCTTTTTAGTATCGATAACGATTTTATTTAGATCGTTTTCTAATGCAAAAGCGCGAGCGGCGTAAATCTTGTATTTGTTTAAACGTTCTTCTTGCGCTAGCGGCGCATCTGGCCAACGAACATTAACGCCGTCTTTAGGCATCTCGAAATCGGTAGGCAGCTTAATATCAATTCGAGCAGGGTCAATCTCAGCAGAGATCGCAGAATCCATATTTTCTGTAATCGCTTTAAGACCTACCCAACAACCGCAGTAGCGCGACAGCTCCCACCCGTAAATTCCAAGGTCTAGCACTTCTTGCACATTGGCTGGCGCCAGAATGGGCATCGACATACTCATGAACAAATGTTCGGACTGGTATGGATAGGTCGATGACTTACACCCATGGTCATCACCAACCACTGCCAGCACGCCACCAAACTTAGAGGTGCCCGCTGCGTTCGCGTGTCTAAATGCGTCTAAGCTACGATCCAAGCCGGGACCTTTGCCGTACCACATGCCAAAAACACCGTCGAATTTAGCGCCAGGCTGTAAGCCAACCTCTTGCGATCCGCGCACAGCCGTAGCGGCTAAGTCTTCGTTAATGCCGGGCACAAACTTAATATTGTGTTTGTCTAAATACGTTTCAGCGCTCCACAATGCTTCATCTAAAGTTCCTAAGGGCGAACCACGATAGCCTGAAATAAAGCCAGCCGTGTTATACCCACGTTGCTGGTCACGTTGGTGCTGCAAAATAGGCAGCCTAACGAGCGCCTCAATTCCAGTTAGATACGCTTCGGTTTGATCTAACGTGTATTTGTCATTTAGATTGACTTCGCGCAAAGGGCGCTTGAGAGTAGACATGCACAATCCTCCTTAAAGATGTGGCACTAGCATAACGATGTAGCAAGTAAGCGGTAACGCTTCAGTGTATCGGGATCTCTTTGAGATTCTTATTAGAAACACTCAAGATCAGTATACCCTCGAAAAATTCAGTACGTGACTCATGTGAATAAACCCCATAAATGTAAGGCAAAAACCCAACCCAGATCTGAACTTTTTTGGTCACTCATCCTACCCGAATTTTTTTGAAAATTTTATGCTATGTGATTCGCTTTACATGGCACAATTGAAATATATAGACACATAAAGAGACCTAATTAGATAAATTATGCAAGTTGTAGACAAACAAGACATAAAGCTACTGGAATTACTACAAGAAAATTGCTCTCAAAGCTCCGCAGAAATAGCCGAGAAGCTCAATATGAGCCAGTCTCCCTGTTGGCGAAGAATTAACCGCCTAGAACAGGCAGGTATCATCGACCGGCAGGTCGCAATAATTAATCGTGTGAAGTTGGGACTCGACCTAGTCGCGTTTACCACCATCAATCTCAATTCGATTGGTCGGCAGAACATGGAACGTTTTGAAGAGGCCGTTAAAAAGCTTGATGAGGTAGTGGAGTGTTACACCATGACCGGAGCGTGGGATTACATGCTTAAAGTTATCGTTAAGGATATTCGCCAGTACGAACAGTTTGTGCGTAATCATTTACTCGAACTGCCGATGATTGGAGAGATTCATTCACACATGGCGGTAACCGAGATAAAAAACACCACAGAATTACCATTGAGCCAGCAACTCTAAACACCTCATTTTGGTCTAATTGTAATGTTGCGGCTAGCGTGCAATTCACGCTAAATCGGTTACAGTACGCGTGGAAAAACAAACAACTAAAACATTTAACCTAAATTGTTAAACCATTAGGTTAAACCATTACATAGAAAAACAGGGAGCAGGATCACATGTTTGATGCATCAACGTTACAAGACAAAGTAGTTTTCATTGCTGGCGGTACCAGCGGCATTAATCTGGGCATTGCCAAAGGCATGGCTGCTGTTGGCGCAAAAGTAGCAGTGCTTGGCCGAAACGCCGAGAAAGCCGCCGCGGCGGCTCAAGACATTACCGACAGTATTGGAGGCCACGCCGCCATCGCACTTACCGCTGATGTGCGCGACCCAGAGCAAGTCGAAGCGGCACTGGTGAGTTGCGTAGAACAGTTCGGTAAGATTGATTGTCTGATTTCTGGTGCGGCGGGTAACTTTCCTGCGCCGGCTGTTGGTATTTCACCAAAAGGCTTTAAAACGGTCGTCGACATCGATCTTATAGGAACGTACAACGTGTTTCATCTAGGCTTTAAGCACGTCAACAAAGACGCTTCTATGATCGCGATTACGGCACCTCAAGCGGTGCAAGTAATGCCTTTTCAAGTGCACGTGTGTGCCGCTAAAGCGGGCATCAATATGATGATCAAATGCTTAGCAGTTGAATGGGGTGCGGCTGGTGTGACCGTTAACGGTATCTCACCTGGCCCAATTAACGGTACGGAAGGCGCAGAACGTTTGGCCCCTACGCCAGAAGCCAAAGCCCACATGGCGCATAAGATTGCAAGTAAGCGCTTTGGTGAAACTAAGGATATTGCCGATGCAGCTATCTACTTGGCCAGTGACTTAGGCCGCTATGTTAACGGCACTATATTCACTGTGGACGGTGGAACTGAGCTGGGTGATGCCAGTATTGACTGCCTGACTGCGCCTAAGCGCTAAAAAACGATTCAAACAGTACTAGCCGCGCGCAAAGGCCACCAGGCTGGCGCGCGCTCGCTTGGCTTCTTCAAAGTGATGCGCAAACACCTGAAACACATGGAATTGCGCATCAAACACTTCGGTGGTTACAGCAACACCTTGTGCTTTTGCGCGATCAGAAAACTCAATAATTTGATCGAAGAACATCTCGCCACCTGCCCCTTGAATAAGTAAGGGTGGAAGACTGCTCAAATCAGCCTCAGTAAAATTAGCCCGAGTATCCATAGGTTCTGCGCCTTGCATGTGCGCGGCATAACTAGCTTCCAAAATTTCTAAAGTGAACATGTCGTTGGGGAGATTACTCACCATCGAACCCGTTTTCGCCAAAGGATTTACCCACGGCGATATTAAGCCTAAACCTGCAATCCTCGAACGCAATTCAGCCTCCGCGTGCAGGGCCGTTGATATAGCCAAACCGGCACCGGCGGAATCTCCAATTAGCACTAATTGATGTTTAGGATGGCGCGCCGCAATTTCCTTAATCGCTTTGCAACTAACTTCCTGAGGGATTGGAAATGGATTCTCTGGGCTCAGAGGATAGTCTAGCGAGTACGTTAACAGTTTGCTCTGATCGGCCAGCCGCGCAACGAACGCGCCATAAGACTTGGCACTTCCCGTCACATAGCCGCCGCCATGCATGTACACGTTAATCCGAAGCGAGTCCGCATCAACTGAACGAGGAGTGGCCTTTTGAGCCGATACGACACCCAGTTCAACGGTCTCCCAATCAACGCGCTTCACAACCAAACTTTTTGATCCCGCCTCATCAAGTGTTTTACGCGACCACTGTGGACCCTTTCGATCGGCTGCTTTAAAGAATCGTTTAAACAGGCGTGCCGAAAACTCGGTTTGCCAGTCGCGACCAGCAATTCGCTTGCTGGATACTAGCATTGACAAAAACGTTAAAAAACTGAGGTAGAGCATGTACATGTATGATCCTCTTTAAATCGTCTCAAAAACAGAAACTATTGCGTCGAATTGATTTTGAAAAACATAGGGTGAGGGCTAGCTAACGCAAGAACGCCGCAGTTGCGGCGCTCCTGATTTTTCAACGTCTTTACTCTTACTTACACAAATCGCTTACCTGCCGCCGCATATTCTTTAACGATATTGGGGCACGTAAATCGCTCACCATATCCTGCGGCCAACTCATCGCAACGCGCCATAAAACGCTCTAGGCCATAGGTATTAACGAACTGCAAAAAGCCACCTGTGTGAGGCGGCGCGCCAATACCCATAATCGAACCAATATTGCCGTCAGCTACAGTGCGCAAAACATTGGTTTCTAAGCACTTTAGAGCTTCGATCACTTGGCGAAACATCAAACGATCTTTGATATCCGCTTCTGGCAAGCTCACTGACTCGTCGTAATAAAGATCATAGAGTCCTGGCCAAATGTTCTTAGTGCCGTCTATATGGTATTCGTAGTAACCACCACCGTGATAACGACCACCGCGACCATTGTCTGTAATCATGTCTTTAATAACACGACGCACAACATCACCATTGCCCCACTTGTCTTTAACGCCCATCGCTTCCCAGGTCTCTTGGGCTTTGCGAGTGAGTTCTAAACTCGTCTCATCTTGAATCTGCAATGGCCCTACAGGCATGCCAATAGCTTGTCCCATGCGGTCGATCTTGATCGGATGCAAACCTTCAGTCAGCAATTGCGCGCCTTCGTCTAGATAAGTGCCAAATGTACGTGAGGTAAAGAAACCTAATGAGTCGTTTACAACGATAGGTGTTTTACGAATTTGTAGAGTGAAGTCGAACGCTTTTGCCAATGCTTCGTCACTGGTTTTGTCACCTACAATAATTTCTACCAACGGCATTTTGTCGACCGGAGAGAAAAAGTGGATGCCCACAAAGTTCTCAGGTTTAGAGCTGCCTTCAGCTAACTGTGTGATAGGTAACGTAGACGTGTTCGATCCCCAGAAACCGTCATCACTTAAATACTGCTCAGTTTCTTTTACGATCTTATGCTTAAGCTCTATGTTTTCGAATACGGCTTCAATAATGAGATCGCAACCCGCAAGATCCTCGTTATTATCAGTGGGCGTTATTAAGCTGAGAATACCAGCCGCTTTCGCCTCATCCATTTGCCCGCGTGCAATACGTTTATCGAGCAGCTTCTGTGAGTACGCTTTACCCTTTTCAGCGGCTTCAAGACTCATGTCTTTCAATACAACTTCAATACCAGACATAGCCGATACGTAAGCGATACCCTGCCCCATCATGCCCGCACCCAAGATACCCACTTTACGCGTTGGCGAATGCGGCACGTTCTTGGGTCGACTCGCGCCACCGTTAATCTTGTTCAACTGAAAGAAGAATGCAGTAATCATGTTCTTCGCAACAGGGCCCGCCGCTATTTTAGTAAACTCGCGTCCTTCAATACGTAATGCGGTATCAAGATCTAACACAGATGCTTGAAAAGCCACGTCCATAGCCGCCGTCAGCTGTGGCATTAAGCCACGTGACTTTTGATGCAACATAGTAGGGCCCATCACAGCAACTTGACCGTTACGTGGCGAATTAATTGGACCGCCTGGGATACGAAAACCTTTTTGATCCCAAGGTTGTACCGCGGCATCAGGGTTGTCTTTATTGGCTAGAATAAACGCCTTAGCCGCTGGGATTAGTTCTTCTGGAGTATCAACCGTTGCGTGGATCATGCCTTCGGCAAGCGCTTTGTCTGGCGTCACTCGTTTGCTTTCTAAGATGTACGGCAGCGCTTTTTCAACACCCAACAACTTAGTTAAACGAACCACACCACCGCCACCAGGGAATAATCCTAACGAACACTCAGGCAAACCTATCTGCACTGACTTGTGGTTTAACGCAACGCGATAATTACACGCGAGGCACAGCTCATAACCGCCACCTAAAGCCGCGCCATTGATAGCGGCTACTACAGGCACAGGGAGTTTTTCCCAGAACCGTAGACCTGCTTTCATAGACTCTACGCCATGAAAGAATTCTTCAGTTTTATCCGCTTCTACAGCGACTAGATCGTTTAAATCGCCACCTGCAAAAAACACTTTCTTGGCTGATGCAAAAACCACACCGCTCAATTCTGTTTCCGCTTCTACCTTTGCAATCGTCTCACTCATCGCTTCGTGGTACTCAGCGTTCATAGCATTGACCGGCCCGGTCATGTCCATGGTAATCGTGACAATGTTGTCGGCGTCTTTTTCGTATTTAAATACACTCATGTTCAATTCTTCCTATTCTGCTGATTTAAACGCGCTCGATAATGCACGAGATACCCATGCCGCCACCTACACAAAGTGACAACATCGCGCGTTGTTTGTCGCGCCGCTCTAATTCGTCGATCATAGTGCTCACTAAGCAAGCACCTGTTGCGCCTAAGGGGTGACCCATCGCAATCGATCCACCGTTTACATTGGTAATCGAATGATCAATATCCAGATCTTTCATGTAGCGCATAGCGACTGATGCAAAGGCTTCGTTAATCTCCCACAGGTCAATATCGTTTTCGGTCATACCCGCCGTCTTAAGGGCTTTCTTAGCCGACGGGCCAGGACCTGCCAGCATGATGATTGGATCAGACGCTAGGATGGATCCCGCAACAATGCGTGCTCGGGCTTTTAAGCCAAGATCTTTACCGGCTTTTTCACTACCAATCAAAACCGCACTCGCGCCATCAACAATGCCGGATGAATTACCGGCAGTGTGCACATGATTGATATGGCTTAGTTCGGTGTACTTGCGCAGCACTAAATCGTCAAAGCCGTATTTACCCATCTCAGCAAACGAAGAGCGCAAGCCGCCCAATGCTTCCATAGTGGTGTTTGGCTTGATAAAGTCATCGCGCTCTAAAATAATATTGCCGTTTTTGTCGCGGACTGGAATCACCGATTGATCGAACCAACCACTATCGCGCGCATGAGCAGCGCGACGTTGCGACTCCATGGCATAAGCATCTACGTCTTCGCGGCTGTAACCGTCTAAAGTAGCGATGGTATCGGCGCCAATACCCTGAGGTACAAAGCTTGTTTTAACCATGAATGCGGCATCGGAACCCATTGGTCCACCATCTGAACCCATTGGTACGCGAGACATACATTCAACGCCTCCGGCAACGACCAGCTGCTCCCAACCAGACGCTACTTTTTGTGCCGCCGTATTGACTGCTTCTAGGCCAGAGGCGCAAAAACGGTTGAGTTGAAAACCGGCTACTGATTCATCCCATTCAGCATTTTGTACAATCATCTTGCCGATATCGCTGCCTTGCTCTCCTACCGGAGAAACGCAGCCCATGATCACGTCGTCTACATAACTGGTGTCTAAGTCATTACGTTCTTGCAGAGCACGCAACATTCCAGCGCCTAAATCGACTGGTTTAACTTCGTGCAAAGTGCCGCTGGACTTGCCTTTACTGCGCGGAGTACGAACGGCGTCGTAGATAAATGCGGTATTGCTCATAGGGTTTCCTCGTTAAAGTCTTTTGAATTCCGTCATTTCGGTAAGCTTGTTTAAAGCAACGAGTACGGACAAATACTATAAATCGAACCGAAGTGTACTCTGTGGTCCGTAAAGGCTAAATGACAGAACCTGCCGTTTTTATAGGCATCTTTTATTATTATTTCATCTAAAATGTGCTTAAATTGTTAAATGAAGAAATCCAGTATCGCAGCCACCTTTGTCCACCAAATTGTTGAGGGTGCTAGCGCACAAGGCTTAGATTGCATGCCTATATTGCAGCGACATGGTATCTCGCCACTGTCCTTGCAACGGTCTTTAGAGGACACTGCAAATCAAAGTGTTCCAGACGGTCAAGAAGCTAGAATTCCACTGGACAATTTTGCACGCGCTTCGGTGGAGATCATGACGGCGCTGGACGATGAATACTTAGGCCTGTGCAGTAAGCCGCAGCGATTGGGCAGTTTTAATATGATGGCGCGGGCCTGCATAAGCGCCCGTACAATAAAACGTTCGCTTAGACGCTGCGCACGCTACTGGAATTTGTTTGAAAACACGTTTGAACATAACGTACTTATTTCGAGCGGTCGTTTGTACTATCAGATTGATCTACGTCCAGACCAATCAGCTCTCAATGCGTACGCATGGGAAGCCATACTATCCACCACCCATAGATTTCATTGCTGGCTTGCCGGGCAGTTTATCCCTCTTAAAGCTGTATCTCTACCCTACCCTCCAAGTAAGCATCGCGAAGAAACTCAACGCCTATTCTACGGCGCACAAATCAATTACGACCAACCTACGGCAATGATCGAAATGGACGGGCGCTTTACCAATGTAGAGATTGTGCAGAATAGCGACACCTTAGACACTTACTTAGCGGGCTCTAATTTGTCGTTGTTGTACCAGCCTAAGAACTATCGGGTTATTGGCGACCAAGTGCGACAGTGGCTAGAAAAAAACTTACGTCAGGGCAACTACCATTGCACCTTAAAACAAGCCGCAGAGCATCTGCGTATTTCTCAACAAGTGCTGCATCGACGATTGCAAAGCGAATCAACGTCGTTCAAGGAAGTTAAGATGCAAACCCGGCGAGACATTGCTATAAACATGCTAAGCCAAGGCCGTCATCGAGTAGAGGAAATCGCAACCCTAGTTGGTTTTTCCGAACCCAGTGCATTTATACGCGCATTCAAGAGCTGGACTGGCGAAACGCCATTGATGTACAAGCAAAAGGCGAGTAGCGGAGACCGCGATTAGTTGGAGGCATTTGCTAAAAAGGTCTCTCTAATCATATGACGTAATTGCTGTTGTGATGATGACCGCTCTTTGCCCAGACTAATGGGACGGTCCCTAAACAGCCAGTCGAGCGGGCTCAAAAAAGGAGCGGTTAAGCTCCTCAATTGAAAATATCCCGCATTATGCGCAACGAGACAAACAATTCAAATAACTCCCCCAAATTCTAATTTGTGTAACTATGCCTCCGTGATATACTTGTCATACAAGTAACACAAAAAGAGAAATAGTTATGCTAGCAGTACGATTACCCAAAGACATAGAAAATAGGCTGGCCGAGTTGGCTTCGCAAACTGGTCGTACAAAAACTTTTTACGCTAAAGAAGCTATTCTTGCCCATCTTGATGATATGGAAGACCGTTACCTCGCGCTTTCTCGATTGGAGAATCCGAGCAAACGTATTTCATTAGATGAGATGGAGAAGAGCATTGACGTGGATAGTTGAGTTTGATGAACGCGCGGCAAAAGAACTGCGCAAGCTCGATCATGAAGTTCAACGAGAGATAATTAACTATTTGCGAGAACGCATAGCAACCGATGATGACCCGCGACGTTTTGGTAAGCCTTTAGCGAAAGACTTGGTTGGCTTATGGCGATATCGCGTCAGGGACTATCGTGTTATCTGCAATATTGAAAACTTGACGCTTGTTGTTCTCGTAGTCCGCGTCTCTCATCGCAAGGGTGTCTATAAGTAGCAGTAAGCTCGCGCCTGAGCGCTAGAGACCACGCTAAGGATTTAGCGTATTTGCTGTTATGCGAAAGGGCAGTAAGTTGCCCTTAACTGCTCAGATTTATGATTAACGCCCTAAATAATATGTGCTAGGCGAAGCCCAGATTCCTTTTTGATTTGATTGTTATATGTTGGCCTCACTCTTTCCATTGCTCCTGCTTACCAATTCTGAACTAACTATTGGTCCGTAGTAATTGACCGTATCAGATCATTGAATCGTGGGCTGTAATGTTCATTGCTCGATTTCCAGTGCTCGAACAGGCCTAAGTCGTCACCGATTATCTGGTTAAAATAGGCCAGTTGCCCACGCCAAATTCCCTCATCTAGCGTATCGGCGAGGTACTGAAAATGGACAAATTGCCACTGTCGTAGAACATTGGTGTAAAAGACGCCCAGCCGAAGTTGGTCTGTAGGCGAAAAATCGCCACCCTCACGCCCTTTCATAAGTAAGGAAGTAAACTCGGGATCTCCCGCGATCAACATCTCTATTTCGGTAAAACTGTTTTGAAAGTTGCTTGCGACCTCCAGTTGCGTTGCTACCGTGTTCTGTTGCAGTTCATAGGCAAGAAAAACTATCCCCGCCAAGACTCCGATATTTGCGCCCAGTGTTAGCCAATTATTAATTTTCTCGGAATTCATAGTTTATAAAACCCTTGTAAGACTTACATGCCGGTAAGCCGTTGAATTTAATGGATTTGATGCTATGTGAGATTTTTCGGGCTTTTTCATTGTTATAGGGTTAGACAGGGAATTAGTAAATTACCCTACACTAAGAGCGGGTGACTCGCTCTACTTTTCCCTAAGCGGGCATTCAAAATTCGAGACCTGCGACCTGCAACCTGCATAAACATAAAGCCTAAAATTACTCTGTCTTCTTATGCGCCACAAAATCCGGCATCAAACTGTGGATTAGGTTCCAGCTGAGCCATCTCCGACGCTCGCTTCTGAACCAGTTGAAAGAATCTAGAAGAGACTGAATCTGATTCGAGAAGTTGAGGCACAACCGACGGATATACCCAATTCGAATACTTGTTCAAAGCTTCGTTCACACCAGGATAACGGTGCATATTTGCAGCCATGAAATTAACATTTATGGTCTGTATTCTCTCATCTTGTATTAGTTCACCCCTGGCATACTCGTATACTTTTCTATCCACAAGCAGCTGTATTAGGTGAAAGAAGACAACCCGTTCATCGTCAGTTAGTTGTTCCCCAACACAACCTCGTCGCCAAACATCGACATTTTTGGTCACGAGGGCCGCCCATTCTGACGATGAGGTCACATTGGCTGCAGCACCTTCATAAATTGCGATTTCCCTATCCTGGCGAAGTTGATACCCAACAAATAGTAGTGAAACAATTACGCCAAACACCCCTATCGCTTGTATCCAGTCATTTAATTTTTCTATGTTCAATGGTTAATCCCGCTTTGCAACATTAGGTGGGAAGTGAAGTCATGATGCCATCGCAGCGCATCAACCGTCTGGACACTTTCCATCATATTACCCTCTGGCTCTCACCTGAATTTGTCGCTTCTTGAATGGCCGTTCTGAGTTGCGAATTCAACTTGTCGACGCAACACTTTTTCTTTAGCTTAAAAGAAGGAGTGTAGAAATGAAACAACGAAGACGAATATATTATTCAGAGAAGGATAAAGCTTTAATGTGGGATCGCTGGAAGAAAGGCGATTCTTTACACGACATAGGCAGGCTCTTTGATCGCGGACATTCATCGATCCAGAACATAATACAAGGGGCTGGTGGCATTCGTCCACGTGACAGAGAACGTTCTGTTTTATCGCTCACATTGGCAGAAAGAGAGATCATCTCAAGGGGGCTTGCGATGGGACAATCTTTGAGAACCATTGCCACTGCGATTCAACGATCGCCATCTACAGTCAGCCGTGAAGTTAAACGAAATGAAGGTCGGGATCGCTACCGAGCAGCTGCGGCAGAGGACATGGCTTGGCAACGAACATTACGTCCCAAGGCCTGCAAACTCGCGGGTGAATTAAAGTTGGTACGAGTAATCAGCGAAAAGCTACAATGTGAATGGTCGCCAGAACAGATATCTGGCTGGTTAAAGAGAGAATACCCTCACGACAAGAGCTATCACGTGTCACACGAAACAATATACAAAAGCCTGTTTATACAGACCAGAGGCGTCCTAAAGAAAGAGCTGTTGGCGTGTTTGAGAAGCCGCAGGGTCATGCGTCGTTCACGTCACGCTACTCAAAAAGGTAAAGGTTTGGGAGGGATAGTCGATGCCGTTTCAATAAGAGAACGGCCAGCTTCTGTAGAAGATCGTGCGGTTCCTGGCCACTGGGAAGGCGATCTAATTGCTGGATCTAACAATAGTCATATCGCCACATTAGTAGAGAGGCATTCTCGTTATGTGATGCTAGTAAAAGTAGAAAACAGTACTACGGATACGGTTGTCAAAGCACTGATAAAACAATCTAAAAAGCTACCTGGCGAACTGTATAAGTCTCTTACTTGGGATCGCGGATCAGAGTTGGCCGGTCATAAAAAGTTTACTCTGGCGACGGATATATAGGTGTACTTCTGTGAACCACATAGCCCATGGCAACGTGGCTCAAATGAAAATACTAACCGATTACTAAGACAGTACTTTCCGAAAGGGACTGATCTGAAACCCCATTCACAAGCTCAACTAAATAAGGTGGCGCGAAGGCTCAACGAAAGGCCGAGAAAAACGTTAGACTTTGAAACACCAGCAGAACGTTTTAACGCATGTGTTGCGTCGACCGGTTGAGATCACCGTATTCCACAGCCAGTCATTTGGCGCAAACTTGCCCACAACTAGCATTCAATGCTGGCAACAGATCTTAGTCTAAATCAGTTCTGCTACTCAGGGGTACGAAGTGCCTAGCCTTGTTTATGAGGCAACGCGTCATACAAGCCACGCTGTTAGTTATTCAGTCTTTAGGTCCCGAGACTTCCACATAAACCAAACACTGAGCAGCATTGTAACTATGAGAACTAACGCTACGGCTTCCGGTATATAAGTAACGTTTGCACTCTCGCTAGAATCAAGCGTCTCTGACCGTCCGAGGCTACCCCAATATCTTGCCGTGCTATTGAAGTTATAGATGGTAAGAATTGTTAGGGTTTGTATTACCAAGTAGAGACTATTCGCTAATAGAAATTGAGTTTTACTTAATCGGCCGCCGACAAAATATGCCGCAACAAGATAGGCACTTAGAAGCGCAATAAAAATAGATACATAGGCGCCCGAAGTTGAGTAGCTGCTTTGTGGCACGATGATGTCGACATTGCGATTCGTGGTGGCTATGCGCCAAACGAGCGTGTATTGGCTGTTCGTCTAATGGACAATGAGTTTATTCCGGTGGCTTCACCGGCCTATTTGGCAAAAAACGGTACGCCCAAACACCCACGCGATTTAAGCGAACACAGGGGGCTTTACTATCGAACACCGGTAGGGCCGCAAATTTGTTTATACGAACAAGACCAACAATGGCATACCGTACCTGTGCCTGAGATAGCAATCTCAAACAATGGACAATGGCTAGCCAATAGAGCGTTGAACGACGAAGGCATTTTGTTGGCGCCGCGGTGGGCGCTAGCCGACTATATTCGACGAGGGGAGCTAAAGGAGTTGATGATTACGCCGAAACTAAAGATTACGCAGAAACATGACTTTGCAATATACCTGTTACATCAAAAGCAACGTTACTTGGTACCCAAGGTCAAGATTACTGTTGACTTTCTAGTGGCTAAAATTACCGGAAAATACTGAGTGTCTGTAAACGTTTTATGGCCATAAGTAGTCAATAATTATGCATAGATATATAGTAAGGGATATCGAATTCATTGATCAGCCATGCCTATCTTAAAGTGACCGTCCCTTTTTCTCGTTATTCAGTCACGCTGCCTGCTTAATCTAGCAATGTTGGTGTAAAGCTTTGCATTTCCATTGGTAAAATTGGGTTGTTCAGGGTGAATATTTTGCGCTGCTTCAAATTCAACCGCTCGACGACATCGCCATGGTGTTTTTGGAAGATCTGTTCATGTTGCCCGTTATCTAAAATAGATTTTAATCCGCTTGCCACGCGTTCAGCGAGCTGTGGCTTGCTGGGATTTACGTAAAAGACTAAAGGATAGGGGTAATAGATCATCAATGAGGGTTCAATGCTGATGTCGCCAAGAGTTGCTACGCGCTCCTTATAAACATCCTCTATTTCATTGGCGCCGAGCGCGGTGTAATCGAACGCTTTGCTTTTTAGCAGCACAAACAAATCATCAAATGTTCCCTCTTCAACAACTTGGTAGCCGTTTTGTCGAAACATTTCAGCGTCGGCCCATGTTTGCGGAATGCCGATGGACAAGGCTTGCAACGCGCGTGTGGATTCGAGTTTGCTGAAGTCGTCTAAGGATTCATTTCTGATTAAGATCAGGCGGTAGCCCAACAATCCTTTGGCCAGAGGTTGTGGAATTATGATTTTTTGTTGGTGTTCAAACTTCAGATTACCGGCGACAGTCACCAGGATGTCAGCGCCATTGGCAAAAACATTGCTCTCATCTTCTGCCAATGGATAGTTGGTAGTGTCGACTTGTACGGTCGAGCTACCAAAGTCTCTTGCCGTTGCGCTTATACAGGCTTCAAGCAGCTCGCTTTCATAGCTTTGCCGGACTCGCGTTTTATTACCGTTCCAAAATTTAATATTTAGCATTTTGCTATTCTTTCCAATCACTGGTGCCAGATCTTATTCTTAGAGTGGCAACGTTATTCTAGGGATGCAAGGCACAAGATACTGGATAAATTTGGCTGTGACTAGAACGTCAGCAAAACCTCAATATCGATTAAGATTAATGTAGTCGAAGCCCTTTAATTTGAAAATGGCCGCCAGTTCGCAATGAACTCGCAATACACCCAAGCAATGATAGGTATTAACGCACAGTACTTAGCTGAAATTTTCACTTGCCCTTGCTAGACTCTGCGCGCAAAGAGCCGTTCTCCAAACTACAGGTTTCTGGCATTCGAATAGCACCAAAGAAACAGTGACTAAACAGATCAAACAAATTCAACAAGGCGGACTACGAAGGCGTATAGCTTTAGGTACTGCCGGCGCGCGCAGTGGCTTGGGCTTATTGTCTTCGCGAGCTTCTGGGTTGTTTGTACCTAAAGACAAACAACAAGCTCACAATGACGCCGCATTAGAGCGCGAGGCCTTACGGTTTGTTGCGTACTTAGGCGAGCTCAAAGGCGCTTATGTCAAAATTGGTCAAATGCTCGCATTGTACGGCGAACATATTCTGCCAAAGCCGATCACTCAGGCGTTACACACGCTAGAGGATCAAACATCTGCTTTGCAGTGGGACACCATTAAGCCGTCGCTGCAACAAGACTTAGGTGAGTCATTCAACGAACTTGAAATTAAACACGACGCATTCGCCGCAGCCTCATTGGCGCAAGTCCATCGCGCAACGGCTACACAAGAAGGCATAGATCTTGCTCTAAAGGTTCAATACCCGGGCATTGCACAAGCGATAGATGGAGACTTTGATTCCGTTATAGCCATGCTCAAACTATCTCGCTGGCTCAAAACAGGTCGGGAAGTCGAGCAATTCACTCAAGACCTAAAAGCGTTGCTCAAGCAAGAAGTCAACTACACGCTTGAGCTGCAAAGATTACAGAAGTTTGAAGAGCTTTTAGCCGACGATCCCGTATTACGTGTACCCAAAGTCTATCCGCAGTGGAGTAGCCCTAAGTGCTTGGCAATGGAGTACGTAGAGGGCTATTCCGTTACTGACCCTAAAGTTCAAAACTTGAGCCAAGAACGTCGTAATGCTCTTGCTGAAGCGATGTTGCGGCTTTTCTTCAAAGAAGTGTTCGAATGGAACACAATGCAAACCGATCCGAACTTTGGTAATTTCCGGATTGAGCTAGACGAGGAAAACGGTGATCGCTTAGTGCTGCTAGACTTTGGAGCCGTGCACGATCTACCCGAAAAATTCACTCATCCTTTAAGACGAGCGATTGTTGCCGCTCACGAACAACAACACGCACCGCTGATAGACGCCTTAATTGAAATTAACTGCTTGCGTAAATCAGATTCAAAGGCCGTTAAAGAATCCTTTGCCGCTTTTTGCTGTTTTATCATCGAGCCCTTCAGAACTGACTTTGATGACATTCCGCAACATGCGCATGAAGGCAGACTATACGTCTGGCGCGACTCACGCTTGTTGCGACGAGCAGGCAAAGTGGGCTCTAAGTCTGTTCTCCTTAAGGGTTTCGTATTGCCTCCGCAGGAATTCATGCTGTTGGTACGCAAACTGACAGGCGTATTTACGTTTGTCTCCTGTCTAGGCGCTAAGATTAATTCGTCTCAGTTGATCGAACAGCAGCGCTAAGCTAACACTCAACTAGCCTTGAGTTTGGCCTCAAAACAAACAACACCTCTCTGAACAAGCTGCGCCTGGCCCGCGTACGAATGCGCGTATGCACATAGAATCAACAATGACCTTGCTAAGGTCAAAGGGTCTAAATAAAGGAAACATAAATGACGTCGCAAAGAATTGCTATTTACGGGGGGAATGGCTTTATCGGCTCGAACATTGCCGAACACTTGTCTCAGCAGGAACTCTGCATACTTTGCCTAAGCCGCACTGGGCACAAGCCTATGCACTTACGTGACCAGCGCTGGAGCGAACGAGTACGTTGGTGCCAAGGCGACGCGAACGACCCCGATGTTAAATTGCTTTCCAGTGCAGATACTTTAGTGTGCTCTATTGGCTCCCCTCCGTTGCCGACTTTCTCTAGCAATGCCTACAACGCTCAAGTTCACAGTAACGGCACAGTCAATGTCAACGCGATTCGCGCTGCGGGCGAAGCTGGGATTAAAAGATTAGTGCTGGTCAGCGCCAAGATTCCTAAGTTTATGCAACGCGACAGTTTTGGCTACGCCAAAGGTAAGCGTTTAAGCGAAGAGGCGGCTCAAGAATTTTCTGAGTTATCTGACCAACATCAAGTCCTTATTCTACGCCCCAACATGGTCTACGGTACGCGCCATACGGCGACTGGCAAAGCTATCCGCTTAGGCCTAATTTTTGGTCCATTATCTAAGATATTTAGTTCGCAGTTTAACGCTGTAGAAAAGCTTGCCGCGCGGGTTGGCGACTTTATTAGCAAGCCAGAAGGCTATTCACAGAGCTGTAGCGTTCTTGAAGGCAAAGAGATTTACCTTAAAGACTAAAAACTAGGCGTTACTCGGGACATCCGTCGCCAGTACGTTGGCCTGATTCGTCAGTGAATTCACGCCAATGCACCCATCCATTGGGGCATAAAAACCCCCACTCTCGCTCTTTGGGAAACGTAAAAAACAAAGTTATCGCAAAGCGGCTTTCTAACGTAAGGCGATGTGCGTATTCGGCACTTCTAAACTTAGGAATAAGCGGCCACAATCGTTTTTGACCGTCGACGGTAACTTCTTGCAAGTTACCCCAGAGCAAAATACTAATACTGCGCCAAGGATGATCGTGCAGCGCACGATCATCATCGCTGCCATTGTATCGATGCAGATACAAATTGTGGCCGCCTGGTTTACGACGAAGGTGCCAGCGGCGCATATACGCCTCACCGATCACCTCGTCTGCCTTTCGCGGCCACAGATTCATATGTTCGTACTCTTTATAGCTAAGCGAGATCTAAGCTCTATTCGGCCGCAGCGGCAGCTGCAGTTTTCGAGTCTTGGATATATTGCGTAATTTTACGATCCAACATTTCCATTGGCAAAGCACCACCATCTAAGATGGCATCGTGGAAAGTGCGAATATCAAAGTTATCGCCTAATGCTTCTTCGGCTACTTTGCGCATACGCTGAATATCGATCATACCGATTTTGTAACCCGTAGCTTGACCAGGGATTACCAAGTAACGACGTACCTCCGCTTCAACTTGTGGCAATGGTGCCGCCGCATTGGCTGAGAAAAAGTCTACCGCGTCTTGCTGAGACCAACCTTTATGATGCAGACCGGTATCAACCACAAGGCGAATAGCCCGCCAAATTTCGCTACCTAGACGACCAAAATCTGAATAGACGTCTTGGAAGGTTCCCGGCATTTCAGTTGCTAGCTTCTCAGAATACAAAGCCCAGCCTTCCGCGTAAACATTGTAGCCCGCTTGTTTGCGAAACTCTGGAACGCCATCGAGTTCTTGTGCAATCGATATTTGCATGTGGTGGCCCGGTAAACCTTCGTGATAAGCAATTACTTCTAACTCACGTTTTGGCATTGCTGACATATCAGAAAGATGTGCGTAGTAAATACCAGGGCGCGAGCCATCTGGCGTGCCCGAGAAATAGTGCTGTGGCGCACCATCTTGCTCACGGAAAGGTTCAACCCGCTTAACCACAAGGTCAGCCTTTGGTAAGATTCCAAAGAAATCTCCGAGCTGTGTTTTGATGTTGGCTATATCTGCGGTTGCTTCATCAATATAGCCTTGGCGACCTTCATCGGTATTCGGGAAATAGAATTTCTCGTTATCCTTGCTGTCTCGTAGGAAGTTAAAGAACGCGAGCAAGTCTCCTTCAAAACCAGATTTTTCTTTTAAGACTTCCATTTCGGCGCGAATTCGAGCGACTTCGTCTAGACCAATTTGATGAATTTCGTCGGCTGTAAGATCCGTTGTTGTATTCGACCACAACATCGCTTTGTACGCATTCTCGCCATCAGGTAAAGCATGTACGCCTTGTGCTTCTTCTGAAGTATTGGCTATATCGCCCGCCAAGAAATCAATAACGCCGGTGTACGCTGGCCCAAAGTCGTTCAACAACGCCTGCTTTGCGCTTTCCATCAGAGCGTCAGCTTCGTCTTGTGTCATTGAGGCGTCTTCAACCAATGTTGCGGCCTTGCCATTGAAGTCGGCCCAAATAGGAGAATCGGCTTCGCCATCGTCAGAAAATGGTGCTCCTGTGATTAAATCCTGAGCTTGTTGCGAAACAATCTCATACGCGAAACGTGGCGCACGAATACCGTCTTCTGCGGCCAATTTAGCACGCTCAGTGATTTGGTTAATTGCGCGACCTGACTCACTGATGCGAGATACGTACGCGGCTAGGTCGTCTTTGTTTTCTACAACATGGAAGCTCATCAAGAATGTTGGCAGAAACGCGTGAAGCGTATCCATCTGATGAAACATATACTGATGACGACGCCACTTGTGCGCTGATTCAGCTTCTCTAGCCTGATACGCCCAGAGGTCATACGAAAGCTTTGCTGTGTCGCTCAATGCTTGGTAATCAAAGGTCGACTTCATAGTGGCAACAGAATCGAGTTTCCAAGCCAGTTGCTCGTCTTCAGCCGCTTCGCTCACGTCATCAATCTTGTCATTAAGCTCTTTTCGGCCTAAAAACGTCAGCGTTATCGGGCTATTCATTAGCTCTTCTTCGTAGCGCTCTTCCAACCACGCGTTTAGACGATCGGACTCGCTTTCGACGCTTGTGTCAGTAGCCGCAGTTTCCGGTGTGGGCGTTTTTGGGTCACAGCCAATCAAAGCGAATGACAAAAGCACTAACAGCAGTGCGTGAGTTTTTATTTTGTACATCTGGGTCTCCTAAAGCAGAAAGAAAGTGGAAAGAAAGTGGTAAATACGCGGATCGACAACTTCCATTATCAACTATTGTTGTCGACGAATCTGAGGCTGTATCCCTCGCTTTTTTTAAGCGTCGTCTAACTTATAAATGCTGGTTAGTAGTGCTTGTGTGCGCTCCCCTTTGGCCAATTCAGATTGCTCTAATAAAATGGACTCTAGAGTAGCAATGGTGGTCATGGGGTTAGCCATAATCACACGAAATACATTTATCGGTGTGCGGCTGTAACGGAACACGCTAAATCGAGTTCTAGATACAAACGTTTTGCCAGCCGCGCGTTGCTGCTTTTGAAGCCTTTTAGTGACTTGGTCTAGCACAACATTTATTTGCAGCTGTTTTTCAGCGGAGGCTTTAGCCAACATCGCTTGGACTCTTGCAGGCACATAACGGTAATTGAGAATATTTAACTCTGGTTTAGCAATCAGCTCAAAGTCCGGATGTTCTGCAATCATCTGTGCGAAGTGTTGAGCCTTTTTAACATTTTCGTCAATTAGTATTTCGTAACCTTCGCGCCCAATAATATGAAAAGCCGCATGCACCAGCATTGCCATTCCGGAACGACTGCCTTCGATAGAATACTGGCCTAAATCTTTAGAGCCTGCGCGTAAAATATATTCAGCGTGATGTTCGATTGCGCTTAACGTTGTTGGGCTCTTAAAAATTACCATACCCGCGCCCATCGGCACATATAACTGTTTGTGCGCGTCGATGGTGACTGAGTCCGCCCGTTCAATGCCTTTCATTAAAGGTTTATACTTACGGCTCATCACCGTTGGACCACCCCAAGCTGCGTCAACATGAAAATAGGCGCCGTATTCATGAGCCACGTCCGCCATTTCATCCAGAGGATCAACTACGCCTGTTTCCGTAGCGCCGGCTATACCCACAATACACATCACACCGATATTGCGTGATGCTAAGTCTTCACAGGTATCGCGCAATGCTTGAATATCAATTTTAGAATTTTCGTCAGTTTTTACCGAGATGATGTTCCGCCTGCCAATACCTAAAACATCAACAGCCTTACCTAAAGAGTAATGACCTCGTTCAGACACTAATACGGCTACGCCACTCAACTGTCTGTGCGCTAACGCCGCCGCCAAACCTTCTTGCACCAGACCGGCAAAATCACCCGTCGGTCTAAAATAAAGATTTCGAGCAACCCACAGCGCGGTAATATTTGCAGTGGTACCGCCTGAACAAAACGCGCCTAAGGCACGCCGACTATTGTGCAGATTCTCTTCGTAAAATGCCTCGTCTCGCTCATAGACCAAGTCGTGCAACATGCCTAACACCTGACGTTCTAGAGGTGTAAACGCTTTGGATGTTTCAATTTTTACAAGATTTTGATTTAACGCCACCATGATGCGCGCTAGCGGCAACATAAAATAAGGCAGAGGTGTCGACATATGCCCGATAAAGCCAGGCGCCGCTGTATGCACCGAATGTGCAACCAGCTTTTGCATTACAAACTCAGTGTAATCCGACACAAACTGCGGAACTTCAGGAATCTGGCTGGTGGAAAAATCGCCTTCAATAGCACGCAGAGATTTCTCTCTTGCTACGATTCTGTCTTTTAAAAAGCCGGTTAAGTTTTTTGAAATCTCACGGTCAATTTGACCCAAAGTGCTGTTCGGTGCTTCGGGAACCGTGAAAATCCGTGCTAAGTTTTCTAAACTCGCAGTCGCTAACCCAGAATCATGCTTATGATTCTTAACAATTTTGGGGGTTATTTTTGCGACGTTTTTTTTCACGTTTCTAAACTGTTCTCACGGCTTTCAATCTAAGCGGATTATTTGTTCAATCTGTTGATTCTTCTTGGCTACCTTGCTTCAAGAAAGCTAGCGACTTATTTACGGGCAACGAGTATAGCCTAATATTAGTCAGATTCTTGAACAAGCCTATTCTTTCGAACCATATGTATAGGGGGAATGTAGCGGGAGTACCGGAGCGTAATCGACAGGATTTATGTTTCAACTTGACCAAGGTTAGCGTCAATCACGGCGCTATTGAGTACTGGATTGCGTGCACAGAACCACAGCGTCTCTGCAATTTCACTTGGTTGCGCTAGCCGCCCCATCACGACATTGGAGCTGATTGCATTACGCATTTCTGGGTTTGCGCTTAAGTGCTCTGTCAACATTTCGGTTTCGGTAAAGCCCGGGCATACTGCCGCTGTATGAATACCACGACCTACAAGGTCCTGACAGGTAGCGCGCATTTGTCCTATCACTGCATGTTTAGAGAGCACATACGCGTGTGTGTTCCCCACCGCCTTAGTGCCTAACGTAGAGCTCACGTAAAGAATAGACGATCCGGAATCCATAACAGGTAATAGAATTCGATTAAGAATACTGGCCGCCACAACGTTAAGCTCTAAGACACTCCGTAACACATCTGCAGCCAAATCGCTTACTGTGTCTTTGGTCATCATCGCGGCGTTATGCACTAAAACAATACGGTTTGTTGACCCGAGTTCGTTCAAAATTTGCTGTGTATGCTCTTTTTCCCACGCTGGATCAGCGAGGTCAACCTTGAGGTTAATGACATCAGGTAGCGGGCACGGAGTACGAGAAATATTAATAACCTCATAGCCCTGCTCCTGAAAAAGTTGAGCTGTTGCCAGCCCAATGCCTTTGCTTGCGCCCGTAATTACTAAATATTGACTCATTTAACGTCCTGATTGGCAATGAGTGAATCGTTGTCTAGGCCCAGATAAGGCTTAAGGCGACCCACTAGAAAATAGATGATTGGCGTGTCCAACAACGCCGAGATCATTTTAAAAATGTAGTTGCTTAACATTAAGCCAAGCACGGTCGAGAGACTCATCCCACCGGCTAGGTATACAGCGCCAAAGGTGATACTAATGACGGCAAAGGAGTCGACCAACTGGCTTACTAAAGTGCTAACGTTATTGCGTAGCCACAAGTGTTTGCCTTTGGTTTTTTCCTTTAAAAAGTGAAACACATAAACGTCAACATACTGAGCCGTAACGTAAGCAAACATAGATGCAAAAATGGCGCCCGTCGTCATAGCGTACATTAGACCAAATAGCTCAACCTCACCACTTACAGATGCGCCACTTGGCAATCCAACTGATTGGCTAAGGCTCAGTGTTTGCCATGGTGGTTGAATACTCGGATCAATGCCAGGTAGAGCGTTGGCTAAACCCATCACCAACAGAATAAAGCCGTTTAAAAACAGCCCTACGGTTACCAGAAAATTTGCCCGCTTGCGTCCGTAGAGTTCAGAAATTAAGTCTGTGCATAAAAACGTAAGTGGGTATGCCAACACCCCAACGGCCACCTGTATTGGACCAATTTGTACAAATTTGGTAATACCGATAACGTTTAACATAGTCATCGCGCATAGGAATACACCCGCCATTACTAAGAACACGCGCTCGCGTCGCTCTTGTAGCTCAGATTCAGAAATAGCTAAAGCATGCATAAATGTTAATCCTGTTGTTTTGCGAGTACGCTGGAAAAGCCGTTACCTATTCGGGCTGTACCGTCAGCGCAAAGGCAATCGAGAGCCTACAGCGATCCGTACTAAACAATACTATCCGTTTTTTTGTCCCAGGCGCAACGCGCCCATTGGTCTGGGCCGGAAGATACCCTAGTCTCAAACGCGTGGATCTTTAGATCGTCTAATAAACCACGATCAGCAATAAGCTCGTTCAACAAATAATACGCAAGCTCTTCTATCGTGACATTTAGAACGGGGAGTAAAATAGTGTCGGTTTTAAGTAACGGCATGTTAATACCGTTATGCTCAACATGATAAAAATTATTGTCTTCACTGATTTTAAGATGTGGCGAATCCTTGGCAATAAGCGTGTATTCGTCATATTTAGCGCACAACGCCTTTAGAATTTTTTTATAGACCGCATAATCAAAACACAATCCGTTGTCGTCTACTTCACCCGTGATCGACACTCCGATCCGAACATTGTGCCCGTGTAGACGCTCGCGCGATGTAGCTGAAAAAATAGTGAAGTGCGCGATCGAAAAATGCAGATACTGCTTATCGATGACAATGGTGGCTAATCTGTTCATAGTTGCTGGGATAGCTGTAAGAAATTTGGACAACCACATTGTAGCGCAGCAATCGTGAGCGCGCAGAAAATGTAACCACAGTCACAACTAATTAGATAAAACTTATGGCCGAGAAAAATTATTCGATACTGCTGTCGTTAGGCAATTACTTGCTACGCTACAAACGCGTACTCGTCGGCGCGGGAATTGCACTCGTGTTTACTGCCGCAGTCACTTTATCTATGGGGCAAGGAGTCAGGTTAATCATAGATAACGGCTTTATTGCAGGCTCTAGCGAAGAACTCAATAGAACGGCCCTGCTAATCATTGCCATCGCCTGCTTTATGGCAGTGGGTACTTACGTACGTTTTTACCTCGTTTCTTGGCTGGGCGAACGTGTGTCGGCTGATATTCGTCGAGATGTGTTTAATCATCTAATTACGTTGCACCCACACTATTTCGAATCCAATCGGTCCGGCGAAATCATGTCGCGGCTGACTACAGATACGACCCTTCTACAAACCGTCGTCGGTTCATCAGCGTCTATGGCTTTACGTTCGACGCTTACCTTTATTGGTGGCCTGATAATGCTGTTAGTAACCAATCTCAAGCTCAGCGGATTGGTTTTATTATGTGTTCCCGTTGTGTTGGTACCTATCTTATTGTTCGGACGACGAGTTAGGACCTTATCTCGCGATAGTCAAGATTCGATTGCAGACGTAGGTAGTTATGCTGGCGAAATCATTCAGCAAATTAAGACGGTTCAGAGTTACACCCAAGAAAAATTTGAATCTAATGCCTTTGGCAATCATGTTGAGAACGCCTTTGAGATATCTCGGCAGCGCATAAAACAGAGAGCTCTACTGATTGCAGTGGTTATTACTTTAATATTTAGCGCTATTGCCGTGATGTTGTGGGTGGGCGGAAATGATGTAATAAATGGCACGATGACTGGCGGCCAACTCGGCGCGTTTGTCTTTTACGCCATTATCGTAGCAGGTTCGGTGGCAACCATTTCTGAGGTCGTTGGCGAACTGCAACGCGCTGCAGGCGCAGCTGAACGGCTCATAGAGCTGCTTAACGTAGAGACCGAAATCGCGGCACCCGCGAGTCCAACAACGCTTTTACTGGAAGGTAACGACGCACAAATCACCCTGCGAGACCTTAGTTTCTCTTATCCGTCGCGCCCAGATGACAACGCGCTTGATGGCTTGAACCTAGATATACAGGCAGGACAAACTATCGCATTGGTGGGACCGTCAGGCGCCGGAAAATCAACAGTTTTTGAATTGTTGCAGCGCTTTTACGATCCAGCCTCTGGAAGCATTAAGCTTGCGGGCGTGGATATTCGGGAGGTAGACCCGAGCGAGCTACGAGCTCACATTGGTGTGGTTTCGCAACAACCGACGCTATTCAGTGGCAACGTGTGGCATAACATTCGATATGGACGACCTGATGCGAGCGATGCACAAGTGCATGCCGCCGCGCAGGCCGCATTTGCTCACGATTTTATTATGCAATTACCCAAAGGTTATGACAGTGACCTAGGCGAGCAAGGAGTACGTTTATCAGGCGGTCAGCGTCAACGCATCGCAATAGCGCGTGCCATATTAAAGAACCCAGAGGTGTTGCTGTTAGACGAGGCGACCAGCGCACTTGACGCCGAGAGCGAGCAAAAGGTTCAGCGCGCATTAGAAAGCCTAATGCAAAATCGAACCACGATCATTATCGCGCACCGACTTGCCACCATTCGTAATGCCGACGTCATTGCGGTATTAGAACAAGGAAAATTGATCGCTCAAGGGACGCATGACGAACTGCTGCTGAGTTCGCCCTTGTATCGGCGCTTGTCAGAACTGCAGTTCCAGTCTTCGGCTGAGTCTTAGCTTAGGTTTAGGGCAGTACCAATTTAAATGGTTTGACCACCGTTTTGGCGTAGACGCCATTGAGCAGAAATGGGTCTTGGTCAGCCCAAGCTTTGGCGTCGTCTAAGGAATCAAAGCGAGCAACTACCAAGCTGCCAGTAAACCTAGGAACCGCGCCATTCGCGTCATTGCTTTCATCGGTCGCAGGGTGCGGACCAGCAATTAAGAGTCTTTCTTGAGCATGGAGATCGTTGAGTCGCGCTAAGTGCGCAGGACGATGTTCTATACGATCTGAAGTGCTATTTGGCACATCTTCACTCATAACTGCAAACCACATAATATTCCCCTAGGGCGAGTGTAATACTAATAATTTATGCTAAGAATTTGTACTAGTAATAGGTACTAGAACTGATTGTCAGAGAGCTTACCACGCAGCGCGAAGCTAAACCGCAAAGTCTTTACGCTTAACGTCGCCTTTGCACTAAATGTAGTTTTTAAAGTCTTTGATAAAAGTTGGGGCGAGCGAGAGATAGTAAAGTTTGGTTTATGGCCGTGGGCAATAAGGCGGTAAACTCGGTTTTAGTGCAGCATTCCTTGTTCGGCCGCTTCCTTTGCTTCTTCAACACGTTGTGACTGAATGTCTCCAAAGCGTTGAATTCCAGCTTCGACCATAGCACGCGCAATATCCATTTTGTCGGGCGCAACTAAGCTCAACGAGGAGTCCGAAAAACGAATGACCACCATAGGTTGCTCTGGGCTATCTGCTCTGCGCAAGGCGATATCGCCGTTCTTTAAATGAACAAGCTCTACAGTTGTTTCGTGAGTTTGGTTTTTTGTCGTTTTAGTCATGAGTAGTTTATGCTGTTATGAATAGCTTCCTTAGTCATTAAGGCCAATTTAACACACAAAAAAGGACAGCGGAGTGATTAACCTTAAGCATTGTTCTAGTTTATAGTGTCGGCTTAACAAAATAACAAGGTGCGTGACCGTATCAAATCCCATGAAACTTTGGAAAAAATTACTCTTCGCCGCTGTCATTATCGTTGTTGCCGCAGCACTTTATTTATTGATTAGCATTCGCAGCATTAGCGTTGAGCAAGTGAGTCCTGATTTACATGTACTTTTCGGCGTGGGCAGTAATACTACAGTCCTTAACACGGATGTAGGCGCTGTGGTTATAGATTCAATGACGTTTCCGATGCAAGGCGCACTAATCAGGCGAATGGCCGAAGAGCTGACCGGTAAACCCGTAGTCTTGCTCATCAACACTCATTATCATCTTGATCACACTCATGGGAATCCTGCGTTCCAGGAAGGCACACGTGTTGTGTCGACAGAGCGTACGTTGTCTCATCTCAAAGCACTAGATGCCTCGTTCTGGGAAGGAGATCGAGCCAAGCTATTGCCCAACGACACCTTTGATGATGAGCTCAAGATCGAACTTGGCAATAAAACCATAACCCTTAAAACCCTCGGCCGAGGGCATACCGACGGTGACTTAGTTGCTGTAATCGAAGAAGAGAAAACAATTGTTATGGGCGATCTCTTTTTTAACCAGCACTATCCGAACATCGACTTAGAAGCTGGCGGCTCAGTACAAGAATGGCCAGCGACACTCGACGCGGCGTTTGCGTTAGAGTTTGAAACAGTTGTTCCCGGTCACGGTTTAATTACAGATCGCTTAGGCATGCGGGACTTTCAGCGTTTTATGGGGCAACTTGCCACCATTGGTCAAATGGCCGTCATTGACGAGACTCCACTTGAGGAAGCACTCAACTCTGACCAACTGAATGCCGACAAAGGTTATACAGAAGTGACTCTTGCAGGCATTTCCATTGGCCTGAATCGCGAATTTGTTTTGCGCCGAGCTTGGCAAGAGTCAACGGGTAATTTCACTCGCAAAAATTAGCGGTGGCGCAAAAAAGCACGTTCCTTTGACGTGCTTAATGGCAAAGTAAGATCCATTGAACGTAAATGCGTGCCAACTAGCCAACATTTAACCGACAAGCGACAGAGACCCTAATGCGCCCATCTCCACCTTCTACTGTTTTCTTTGACTTAGACGAAACTCTAGTCGAAAACCGTCGTCCAATTCCCGAACTGTTCAGAGATGTCTACACGGCATTTACGGGTACGCTTGGCGAGGAACACGAAAACGCCTATTTCGCGGCGTTACGAATCCACGCAGGGCACATTTGGGACAAGATGTTTGAGTCTGATATAAGCCCAGAGCAACAATTTGCTAACTGCTTTAGTCAAGCCGCTATAGATATCGATGTTGTTGATGCTGAAGCGGCGGATCAGCTCGGGAACGCGATGCTGGATGAATACATTCGGCTTAGCTCGGCCAATGTTGTTCCACACCATGACGCTATAGCCACACTCAACAATTTGCGCGAAGCTGGCTTTGGCGTGGGTATTATCACTAACGGTATTGAACGTGTTCAAAGCGGCAAGATCGCTCACTTAGAATTGAGTCAGCACGTTGATCACATCACAATAAGCGCCCAGGCTCGCGCCCATAAGCCTCGTTTAGAAGTTTTTAAGCTCGCACTAGAACGCGCCAATGCAGACGCATCACAAGCGTGGCAAGTAGGTGACCACGCCACCAATGACGTAGCTGGCGCCATAAGAGCAGGAATGGGAGGCATTTTTTACGATCCTGCAGGACATCGTCGTCATTCAGCTTTTGATGATTTGCCTGAGCAACCATCGCATACGGTATCAAGTCTTAAAGAAGTCTTCGACCTCGCGACTCGCTAGAGCTAAAAGCTGCGAGGCATCCGTAAAACAGTTTAGAGACTTAGCAGCGTGCCAACACCTTTGTCGGTGAGCACTTCCAGTAACAACGCGTGATCCACTCGCCCGTCAATAATGTGCGAGGTTTTGACCCCTGCTTGAACCGCATCCAAAGCACAATCAACCTTAGGAATCATACCGTCAACGATTGTTCCGTCTGCCTTAAGAGCGCCAACCTCTTCGCCCGTCAGACTCGTCAACAGCTTGCCTTGCTTATCTAACACGCCTGGCGTGTTGGTCATTAATATTAGTTTCTCGGCCTTTAGAGTTCGGGCCAACGCGCCGGCTACAGCATCCGCATTAATATTGTATGTTGCACCTGTTTCACTCACACCAATAGGCGCAATCACCGGAATAAACCGCTGTGCTTCTAAGGTTTCGACTACCGCGGGGTTGATGCTAGCCACTTCGCCCACTTGCCCGTAATCCACGTCAGGTTTTCCTGAACGTAATTTTCGTGCCTGAATCATCTGCCCATCTTTACCCGTAAGGCCTACCGCCTTACCACCATGCGAGTTAATAAGGTGTACTATCTCTTTGTTCACCAAGCCACCCAAAACCATTTCGACAACGTCCATAGTTTCAGAATCGGTGACTCGTTGGCCATCTATAAATTCGGTAGTCTTACCGACCCTCGCTAAGGTACCGCTAATTTGTGGGCCGCCACCGTGTACAATTACAGGGTTCATCCCAACCAGTTTCATTAACACAACATCGCGCGCAAAACTTTCTTTAAGCGCGTTATCAATCATGGCGTTACCGCCATACTTAATAACAATTGTCTTACCGTGGAACTTTTGAATATAAGGCAGCGCTTCAATTAAAATTTGCGCGACCTTTTGAGTTGAATTAGTCATACTTTATCTGAGTGCTTAGCACTGCTCTAGGTACAGGTGAAATCGCGCCCACACACATACCCATGACATTATGAGTTGTTTAATTGACGCCGAAGATGGTCGAACATTTACCGTTTGGTAATTGATTTTAAGTAGAAATAAAGTCCGAGTACTATGCGCATCTTAAGGTAGTGGCATTTTCGGTGCAATTTGAATCAGCGCTTTCGGGTTAGAATACGAGTACATATCCAAAATGCGCGCGAATTTACCAGCGCGAGTCAGACTGCAGCGGCGAAAAAACGCGTTTTTTATTATTTAGTCGTCCGAAATTGCATCCAAAATGCACTTTCTTGCGTCTAACTGTGTGAAGCTAGCGATTGAATTGGCGGCAACGAGCGCGCTATCCAGTTTTTCGTAAATCAGATTTAGTAAATCAGAATGTAACTGAGCGGCAATAAAAATAAGATGTGATGCTCAGGTCAGATGCCAGAACGAGAGAGAATAATGAAAACAATACCCCCTGTTATAAACAATAGCCTTGAAAACGCGGTCGTACACCCATTGCAAGCTTCTGGCGTTGCGACGGCAATGCGCAAGACCGCAATAGTTGGCACTCTAGCCGCAACTCTATTTTTAGCCGGCTGTGCTGGTAGTTTACGCGACTTACCAAAACACGCCGAAATCACCGTTCCCAACAACTTCGCTGTTAACGAAATTGCACCAGACAGTGAGTCAATTGCTCTGAACGATGCTGTAGTGGATGGCTGGGTAAGCACATTTTCTGATGCCCAGTTTGAGAAATACGCGCAGCGAGCACTCGACAATAACCCTGACCTACGCGCATCAGCTGCACAATTGAGCGCAGCAATAAAACAAGTGACAATCACCGGACGCAGTATTTGGCCAAGCCTGTCAATTGGTGCGTCAAAAAATGCGAGTGATGTGGGGCCTGATGGCGCACAAACTACGCTGCGTATTGCCAGTGCTGGGCTCGACATTAGCTGGGAAGCCGACATATGGGGAAAACTAACTCAACGCAAAAGAGCCGCTGCATTTGATGCTAAAGCTCAAGCCGAAATATACCGTAGCGCCGAACTGTCATTAGTCGCCAACGTTGGTCGAGGCTGGTACAACCTAATTGCCAATAAGCTTTTAGTGGATCTAGCTAACCAGCGCTTAGAAAGTTTTGAGAGAACCGCATCGATCATCGAAGAAAACTATCAACGAGGGTTGCGTTCGGCGCTAGACGTGTACTTAAGCAGGTCTGACGTTCAGGTACAAATCTCCAGTTTAGCGGATGCTAAATTTAACTACATTCAAAGCCTGCGAGCCTTTAAGTCGCTTTTGGGAGAGTATCCCGACGCCAATATGGAGTTCGAAGCAAACCTTCCCGAACTCAACGACCCCATTCCTGTTGGCTTGCCTGCGCAGTTAATGGAGCGTCGACCAGACATACAAGCAAGCCGCTTCCAATACAACTCGGCAAGAGCCAGCGCAAAGGCTGCGCAACGCGATCGTATGCCAAGCCTTTCGTTCAATGGTTCAATAGGAGACACGCGCAACGACTTTGACGACTTATTTGATGGCGGCGATCTCGTTAAAAGCTTAGTGACCAATTTGGCACTGCCAATTTTTCAGGCGGGCGCGCTAAGGTCACGTGCGCAGCAAGCTGCGTTTCAAGCCGAAGCCGCTTATGCAGGACTGTTAAGAACATCATTGTCTGCATTTGAAGAAGTAGAAAATGCAATTTCTCGCGAAACAGCGCTTAAAGCCCAACATGAAGCCCTTAAAAAGGCCGTTGACCTAGCACAGGGAGGCTTAGATCTTGCCCTTGATCGCTATCAGTCGGGTATCGAAAACTATCAAACCGTATTGCAATCACAGCGTAGCGTGTTCAATTCTAAGCTCAACGAACTAAATTTGCGCAACGCGATTCTACAAAACCGTATCAGCTTGCACTTAGCTCTAGGCGGCGATTTCGGTCAAAACGACCCTGAATAGATACTCAATTAGGTTAAATTGTTGTGTCTTTACAGCAAGAAAACGGTTTAGAGGGTACTATTAGCCAAATAGTCCAGTGAACGTAGCCGCCCTAGCGACTAGGTTCATTAGTTAGGCTTAATTCTGACTCCCGAATGTTTAGAGGGTTGGCAAAGATTTAAGCAACGGATTAAGCGACCAAAAGAGTTTCTAGATAGAAATAAAGATGGATGGTGGCGTTAAGCACCATCCATTTTTTCGTTTTGGCTTTGTCCTTAAGAAAGGGTTTTACACCGGTGCTTTAACACAAGAGCCTTAAAACAAAGGCTTTGAACCGAACGGCATTTTACGGTTTGTATTTCTTATTGGATGCCCCCATATTTTTATATGTTGCATTTTTTAATATCAAGAATAATGTTAGACCCAACAGAAATGGGTTTTAAAATAATCACACACTTCGTTAAAAAATTATGAGTCTTGACCAACAAACTGGCCGATCGTGGCAGAGCAAAGCGCTTATCATTGGAGCCATCGTAGGAGGTACTATCCTCTTCATCATGGCCTTAGGTGCCATGCGCCCCCAAGCTGAGAAGCGTGAGATTCCTGAAACAATCGTAAAAGTTGATGTGGTAAGAGTCGCGCCGTCATCGTACCCGATACTAGTCAACACAAGTGGTACAGTTCAAGCGGATACTCGCGGCAACCTTGTTGCCCAGATCCGTGGTGAAATCGTTAAAGAGTCTGAAGCATTCAGAGCCGGTGGTTCATTTTCCAAAGGCGAAGTCTTGCTCGAAATTGATCCGCGCGACTACGCAGCAGAACTGAGCCAAGCCAGTGCTGCTGTATCTCAAGCTGATGCCGCCTACCGGCAAGAACAGGCCAACGCTCGCCAAGCACGCAATGATTGGGATCGCTTGGGCAACACCGGCGATGCGCCTGAGTTAGTTCTACGAAAGCCGCAACTTGCTGCTGCAAAAGCACAGCTCGAGTCTGCTTCCGCGCGCTTAGAAACAGCGCAATTAAATTTAGAGCGCACAAAGATCACTGCCCCCTACGACGGTCGAATTATCCAACGCAATGCTGTCTTAGGACAATACGTTGGCATTGGAACTCCCGTCGCTGAGATATTTTCAACTGACCGAGTGGAAGTTCGACTACCGCTCAGCCAAACTGAGTTTACTCAACTTGGTTTAGATGGTGCCTTTAGTGGTGACTCCGCTGAGCGCTTTAAGGTCACCCTAAGCTCACGGGTTGGCACTAATACATATACCTGGGATGCGGTTTTAAGCAGAGCTGATAGCACTTTTGACTTAAACACGCGACAAATTGACGTGTTCGCGCGCGTGATTGAGCCGTTTGCTACAGAAAGCGGAAGGCCCGCACTAAAAATTGGTCAGTTTGTTAATGCGCAGGTCGAAGGACAAACACTCAGTAATGTGATGGTAGTTCCCAACAAGTCGATTCGAGAAGGCAGTTACGTTTTCGTGTCGGTCGACAATATTTTAGAACGAACGCCCGTCAAGATCGCTTGGCAAGATGATCAGAACGCACTTATCGAGACAGGACTTAATACAGGCGACTTAGTCGTTACAACTTCGCTCAATAGCACCCTAGCGGGCGCTACCGTTAAGTTGGATGAAGAGTTTGGTGGGTCTAAAACAGCGAGCAAGCCTTCTGACGACGAAAGTTCTAAAACGCAAGACAACAAGCAAGAAGTGGGTAAAGCTACTGCAGCCACATCGGAGTAAGGTTTCGCTGGGCTGTTTAAACAACGTTCTGGACTGTTTAAACAACGTTCTGGACTGTTTAAACAGCGTTCTGGACAGTTTTCAACAACGTAAGGTCATCCCCGCGCGGGTTAGCAATGCATTGCCCTCGTCGAACAATTAGGTAATGTCATGATTGAGTGGTTTGCTAGAAATTCGGTTGCCGCCAACCTATTAATGATAGGGGTCGTGATAGCAGGCGTGACCGCTGCAACCCGCAGCATTCCTCTTGAAGTTTTTCCATCATTTGTTCTCGACCGGGTAACGATCAATACGCAGTTTAGAGGTGCAACGCCTAAGTCTGTGGAAGAAGGCATTACCACTAGAATTGAACAAGCAATCTCTGATCTCGAAGGCGTGGATGAGATTAATTCGAGATCATCTGAAGGCCTCAGTACAGTGATTGCGGATATAGCCTCTGGGTATGATCAACGTGAGATCCTTGATAACATCAAATTACGCGTTGACGCGTTGCAAACCCTACCTCAATCCGCCGAGAACCCTGTTGTATCTTTAGCGGCCATGAACTGGGGCGTGGTATTTGTTGCCGTTATGGGCGACCCTGAAGTGGGCTACGGCGAGAAAGCCCTGCGGACCTACGCAGACAAAGTACGCGAAGACTTGTTGGCTACCGACGAGATTAGCTTAGTTGAGTTTGACGGCGTAAAGAACTACGAAATAGGCATCGAGATTGACCCAATCACCTTGCAGAGCTATGGCTTGAGTCTGGGCGACGTTGGCCGAGCGATTCGCAGCAGCTCGGTAGATATTTCAGCCGGCAACATCCAATCCAGGTCTGGCGATATTTTGCTACGCGTTGACGGGCAAGCGTTCAGTGCTGCTGATTTTGCAAAAATTCCTGTAGTTTACGATGAGCAAGGAACGCCAATTCGTTTAGGCGATATAGCTCGTATTCAAGATGGTTTTGAAGAACAGCCTTTGATCTCGCTGTTCAATGGTAAGCCAGTGGTCATGCTTGAGGTATTAAGGGTTGGCGATCAAAGTGCCATTACTGTGGCCGACACTACTCTTAAGTACATTGAAGCAACTAATCTCTCTGCACCTGAAGGAGTCTCGTTGGAGTACTGGGATGATGACTCGGTACTCATCCGCGATCGTTTACAAACACTACTGTGGAGCGGTATCCAAGGTGGGTTTTTGGTGCTTTTGCTGTTATCGCTATTCTTACGCCCCGCCGTCGCGTTTTGGGTGTTCCTTGGTATTCCTGTCAGCTTTATGGGTGCGCTCATCTTCATGCCTTTGGTTGGCGGCACGTTTAATATAATGAGCTTGTTTGCCTTTATCACGGTGCTCGGCATTGTGGTGGACGACGCTATTGTGACGGGCGAGAATATCTATCGGAAGATGCGTGAAGGTAAAGACTCGCTCACGGCATCAATCGAAGGTACCAAGCAGATTGCTGTTCCCGTTACGTTTGGCATTTTGACCACAGTGGTCGCCTTTGCTCCGCTGGCAAATCTCGGCAGCAACCGACTCGCTATCTTGGCTGCGCAAATACCAATGGTAGTTATTCCAGTTCTACTGATGTCATTAGTAGAATCAAAGTTTGTATTACCTGCCCACCTAAGCCATATAAAGCCACGCAACAGAGAACAGCGAGGCAATGTTCTTACCCGAGCGCAAATGCGTATCTCACGAGGCCTAGAAGAGTTTGTTGAGGAGCGCTATCAGCCCTTTTTAGAAAAGTGTGTGCACAACAAATTAGTTACGTTAACTGTTGTGATCTGCGTATCGGCGACGATTATGGCTGTCGCAATTTTTGGCCACATAAAATACACCAGTTGGCCACGTGTGCAATCTGAAGAAATCCGGTTTTCGTTGACCATGCCTGACACCACTGGCTTTGATACCACTCACGCGCACATACAAAACATCGTCAGGGTGATCGAGGAAAAACAAGACAAATATACCAACCCTGAAAATGGGATTTCGATCATTCGACACATTTACGTAACAAGTGGCGTTAGTGGCCGAACTAAAAAAGCGTCAGTTGGTCAGGTTGCTGTCGAAATAATTGCACCGCCTGAACGTCATGTCGAAATTACTGCAACCGAGTTAGCGGCTGAAATTCGCAATGCGGTGGGCGATATTCCTGGCGCGCAAAAGTTCAGTATCCGTGCAGAAGCAGGCGGTGGAGTTACGCCTATTGCGATTGAACTAAGTGATGACAATTTTTTTGAGCTCGGTGAAATGGTTGATGCGATCCGCACCAAACTTCGAGAATTCCCTACTGTTTATGACATTCAAGACAATTTTACCGGTGGTAAAGAAGAACTCAACATTACGCTTAAGCCGTTAGCTTATTCGCTAGGTCTTAATTTGGCCGATATTGCAGAACAAGTTAGTCATGCCGTATTCGGCTTTCAAGCGCAGCGGGTTCAACGCGGCCGAGATGAACTGCGGGTTATGGTGCGCTACCCACTTAAGGATCGCTCCGCCGTGGACGACTTAACCAGATTACCAATTAGAGTCGCGGGATCTGATACGCCCGTGCCTCTTTCTGATCTTGCTACCTTTGAGTCAATCACTAGCCCGACCACTTTGTACCGACTTGATCGAAAGACCGTTGTAACGGTGTCTGCCGATCTAAACAAGAAAGTCAGCGATATAACCGCCATTATGCGTGACCTGCAAGAGTTCATGGTTGAACTAAAACAAAGCTATCCGAACGTTGATTATACTTTTAAGGGCGAAGCCGAAGAGCAAGCGCAAACTAATGCTGGACTAACGCTTGGGTTATTGTTTGTCATTACGTCGATCTATGCCTTGCTAGCCATTCCCTTCAAGTCTTATGGGCAGCCGTTTATCGTGATGTCTATTATTCCATTTGCAGTAGTGGGTGGCGTATTTGGGCATATGATTCTACTCAAAGACCTGTCGTTTCTAAGCTTGGTCGGCATCCTCGCTTTAATGGGCGTAGTCGTTAACGATAGCCTAGTTTTGGTTGATTACATCAACCAAAAGCGTAAAGAAGGAATGTCAGTAATGGACGCTGTACTCACATCAGGCGGTGCACGTTTTAGACCTGTGCTGCTAACGTCTCTCACTACCTTTGCAGGACTAACACCTCTGTTATTGGATCAGAGCACACAAGCCGAATTCCTAAAGCCAATGGCGATATCACTTGGCTTCGGTATTCTGTTTACGACGGTAATCACTCTTATCGTCGTTCCTATTAATTACATTGTGGCGTACCGCGCCAAACATGCCGTCCTCAACTTCTGGAATGGCACTGCTAACCAAGACGACTTGGTGAGAGGTTCAAAATGATCGAATGGTTTGCACGTAATCATGTAGCTGCCAATCTACTTATGGTTGGCATATTGATAACAGGCTTAATCACGATTAATCGTGATGTAGCGCTAGAGTTAATGCCAGACTTCAACTTAGACACGATCACCATTAACACGGTCTTGCCGGGTGGTAATCCTCGCTCAATTGAAGAGACCATAACCTCGCGGGTTGAAGAAGCCATTGCTGATATAGAAGGCATCGAAAAAGTAACGTCGCGATCGTCCGAAGGGATCTCGTCCGTTTTCGCGCAAGTTGAGGCGGGGTATGACAATCAGGCAATTCTAAGCGACGTTAAGATTCGAGTTGATGCACTGAACACCCTACCGCTGGATGCTGAGCGTCCGGTGATTCAGTTGGCCGAGGTACCCATTCAGGTCATTGGGCTAGCAATTTACGGCGACGAAGTTACATACGACACACTATTTCAGGTTGCGGCAGACGCCCGCGAAGCATTACTTCAGGTCAATGGGGTAACTCAGGTGGGGCCTTTACAGGCACCTCGCCGCGAAATGCATATTGAAGTAGCGCCCGAAACACTTGAACAATATAATCTAACGCTCGCTAACATTGGCCGCGCCATTCAACGCAATGCGGTTGATATATCCGCAGGTAACCTACAGACCCGTGATGGCGACATCTTAGTTCGAACCAATGGTCAGGCCTTTTACGCTAAAGATTTCGAAAAAATTCCAGTTGCTCGTTCAGATGATCGCGTGGTGTATTTAAAAGACATAGCTACCATTCGCGATGGTTACGAGTTACGACAAGTAGAGACTACCTACAATGATGAGCAAGCAATAACCTTTGAGGTGTATCGAGTTGGCAAACAAAACACTATTGAGCTCTCACAAAAGACTAAGAAGTTTATTGCCGAATACGAAAAAAATCTTCCCACTGGTGTCAAGTTTGGCACCTATGGCGAAACAGCTAAAGTAGTCGAAGATCGACTCAACACGCTGATTCAAAGTGCGTTCTATGGCGGCATCTTGGTCATGATATTGCTCGCCGTATTCTTACGCCCTGCAGTGGCGTTCTGGGTAGGGATTGGTATTCCAGTCTGCTTCTTGGGTTCGTTCGCGATGATGCCGTTGTTTGGACTGACGTTGAATATGATCACTATGTTCGCGTTTCTAATCGTACTGGGGATTGTGGTGGACGATGCCATTGTTACGGGCGAGAACATTTACCGACATCAACGCCTCGGCATGGATCCGGCCGAAGCGGCCATTTTCGGCACTAAAGAGGTAGCTGTTCCAGTAACGTTTGGTGTGATCACAACAATGGTCGCATTTGCTCCGTTGCTGACGGTTGAAGGCCAATTAGCCAACTTCGCCAAGCAGATTCCGCTAATAGTAATTCCCGTTCTGGCGTTCTCGTTAATCGAGTCTAAGCTTATTTTGCCCGCACACATGAGCTCTATTAAGGCTCGTGACGAAGACAAAATTACAGGCTTTAGCAAATGGCAACAAAACTTTTCTCGCAAGTTCGAGCAATCGATTATTACCGTCTACAAGCCATTCTTAAAGCGCTGCGTTAGCAACAAGACAGTAACATTGGTTTCCGCAATCTGCATTTTTGCGGTGACCATCACCATCGTTTCAACAGGTTGGCTCAAAGCATCGTTCTTTCCGCAGTTTGAAGACGACGCCGTTTTTGTACAGCTCTCTATGCCCAGCACCACAGGCTACGAGACGACTAAGGCGAATGTCGATCATATTACCGACACCGCCAGAGAGCTCTCAAAAGAATTCATAAACCCTGAAACAGGTGAGTCGTTGTTTAAATACTACGTCTCGGTTGCCGGCCTAACCTTTGGCCCAACTGGCATTACGTTTGGCACTAATAAAGGCGTTGCCATTATCGAAGTAGCGAGTTCCGAGGAAAGGCCTGCTGATTTCTCGATCTCACAAGTGCGCGAGCGTTTGCGCGAAGAAGTCGGTGACATACCAGGAGCCGAAAAATTGAGTTATGCATCTTCATTCGGAAACTTCGGATTGCCAATATCGATTGCTATCTATGGCAAAGATGATGAGCGTATCACTCTCGCTGTTGAAAAAATTCGTGAATACCTGCGTGTTTATCCTGGAGTGTTCGATATTCAAGATAACTACACCAGTGGTAAGGAACAATTACAGTTGGAGCTAAGACCTTTATCTGACTCACTCGGCTTATCGCTCGCTGATGTTTCATTACAAGTAAGAGAAGCTGTTTATGGCTTTGAAGCCCAGCGCATACAACGCGGCTATGACGAGTTAAAGGTAATGGTCCGCTATCCACTAGAGAATCGCTCTTCGATGACGGACATTGGCAACATGCCGATTAATATTTCGACAACCAACCGAACGATTCCGCTTTCGCAGTTAGTCGACTTGTCGGCTTCTGTTAGTCCGACCGCTATTTATCGTGATCGACAACGACATACTGTTACCGTGAGTGCTGATGTTGATACCACGCTCTATGACGTCAACGTTATTCGTAATGACCTAAAGGAATTTCTTGAGCCTTTATTTGCAGCGGAACCGTCACTAGATTTCAATCTTGACGGTCAGGCAGAGACCCAACAAGAAACCAACGAAAGTTTTATGCTGGGTTTTATCGCCGTAATTGTGATGATTTACGCGTTGCTGGCGATCCCCTTTAAGTCTTTTACTCAACCCTTCATTGTAATGTCAATCATACCGCTGGCCATTGTTGGCTCGGTCGTTGGTCATTTGATTATGGATGTGCAGTTTTCGATGCTAAGCGTGATGGGCATTCTGGCGCTGACCGGTATCGTAGTAAACGACAGCCTGGTGCTGGTTGACTACATCAATCAGGAACGCGCACGCGGCAAGCCGATTATGGACGCCATACTAACGGCAGGCGAGGTGAGGTTTAGGCCCGTTATGCTCACGTCATTGACCACCTTCGTAGGACTTATGCCTTTAATGTTTTCGAGCAATCTGCAAGCTCAAGCATTAATCCCCATGGCTGTTTCGTTAGGGTATGGGATTTTATTTGCCACAGTGATAACCCTGGTTGTAGTGCCTGTAAATTATCTGATTTTTCATCAGGTCGGTTTACGCTGGAACGGGATTGATGAAGAAGAGTCAGAACGCCGCTTCATTCACAACGCAAGTGTATCTACAAAGTAATCGATAGAGAGTCTAAAGCGACTCAGCAGAAAAACGCGGCGTCGCTTTTTATAAAAATCTAGACTTGGAAATCTAGGCTTAACCAGGTTCTGCTTCTGATCCCGCTCTTTGTCGCACAAGGCCATAAAAAGCCTGCATGGGTGATTTGCGTCCTGCGATCACCTCGCTGACATCGCGCGCTATCGGCATTTCGACATTTGCCCGCTCTGCAAGTTTCATTACGGTTGGCGCGGACTTAACACCTTCGGCAACCATAACCATTTCTTCAATAATTTCGTCAATTGACCGGCCCTTGCCAAGTTGTACGCCAACTTGATGGTTACGGCTTTGTGGGCTAATACAGGTTGCCAACATATCGCCCATTCCAGTTAAACCGGCAAACGTTTCGGCTCGGCCCCCTAAGGCAACACCAAGTCGGCTTATTTCAGACAGGCCGCGAGTAATTAACGCCGAACGAGTATTGTCGCCCGCACCAAGACCAACTCCCATACCCACCGCAATGGCAATAATGTTTTTGAGTACACCACCCAATTCACAACCCACAATGTCGTCGTTGATGTACACCCGAAACAGACCACTATTAAATACTTTCTGTAAGTGACGCACTATAAGCGGGTCATTCATGGCGAGCACGCTCGCAGCTGCCTGACCGGCCATAATTTCGCGCGCGAGGTTGGGGCCAGTCAAGACACCTACAGGGTGTCCTGGTAACACTTCCTGAATGATTTCAGTCATTCTCAAGTCGGTGTCACGCTCCAATCCCTTGGTTAAGCTAATCACTGGGATCCAAGGTCTTAGAAACGGCTTTGCTTCTTCGAGCACAGATCTAAACGAATTAGACGGTATAGCCATAATCAGAACATCGGCTTTTTCGACCACTTTCTTAATGCGACTATGAGCAATTACATCTTTGGGAAGTGTTGCACCAGGCAAATATTTTTCGTTCGTGTGCTTTTTGTTAATTTCCTTAACTGTATCTGCATCACGCGCCCACATTGCAATATCAGTATTTCGTGCCACTAACGATGCAACGGTTGTTCCCCAAGATCCACCGCCTAACAATCCTACTTGTAATTTATTCATCTTATTTTTTTAATTGTGTTTCGTTGTCATCATAGCTAGCTAATCAAAGTCGTGCGGCATTGCCAACACACGAATTTGCTCTAAGCGATGCGCTAATTTACGCAGGTCTTGACTAAACTTCTTGCGCTTCTCTGCAACGCCTTCGCTCGGTGCAACCAGTCCATAACTGTCTAACAACTTATAACCGTTTTTAAACAGTATTTGTCCGAGCGACGCCTTGCTCGTAATTCGCCGCTGCAAATAGGCTTGACGTCCATATCTAAAGCTGGCGGTGAGCATGGCTTTTTCATCCAATGTTTCTGTATCTGGCAAACGGGCAAAAACGTCAGCCACGATTCTATACGCTTCGATGTAAGGCTTTAAACTTGCATGCGCGACAATGGGCGTAAAGTTCTTCAGCAAGTCAGATGTTGACGTACGCTTCTCGAGTTTTTTCTCCCAGCTCTTATCAAAGAATGCTAATTCGGCTTTCACGTCAGCGCGAAACTCTTCGGTCGGCGAGTAGAAAAACTCAAACTTAAACATGTCGCGTAAGCGATCCGCCTCCCTCCAGAAAACGTCAATGGAGTTTTCAGTTGCGTTAGCTGCTTCCATCAGAGCGAGCTCCGTCAACGCTTTGGTAACAAAGTGATGAACAATGGTATTTCGATAATAGCTTGCCTCAGCATGTTGATCTGGTGCGACCGCATAGACTGTTTCTGGGCCTTCGTCGTAACGTCGGATCAATTTTGAATCAATCATGTGGTTGATTATTTCGAGCATGTGTTCACGATTACCCTCTTCAAAATCACTGGTGAACTTAACATCTCGGTGCTCTGCCCACGTACGCAACACATCCATATTGTCTTGTAACTCGCCTATTGTTTGAGCCCGCGGCGACGCTCCTAACAAACTCATAGACATCAATGCGGTAAGCGTAATCGGTGTTACACGGTTAGCTTCTACTCCAACTTTAAACGCAATTTTTTGCAACGCGAGTTCATCGTTTTGAACATCGGCTTTACTTACGATTACCGGCTCGCCAAAATCCAAATAGATACGCCCTAAGGGTTGCTTCAAACCCCTTAAGTACGACACAAACCAACTCAAACTTTCGGGGCGCTTAATGGCTCCTGATTGCTCCGCAGCGTAATCTTTAACGTCATTGATCATGTCGTAGTTAATAGCCACAGGAATGATATGTAAATTGTCTTGGCTAGATTCTTCCATCGCATCCAAAACATACTTAAGCATTCCGTAGCGCGGCGGCATTAGTTTACCAACTCGCGATCGCGTGCCTTCAAACGACCACGTGAGTGGAAAACGTTTATCGAGCAAATACGCTAAGTACTGGCGCAGAACAAACTTGTACAGATTGTTGTCCTGAAAAGATCGTCTAATGAAAATAGCGCCTGCACGGCGAGCTAAAAAGCCCATTCCTGCAAACGCCATGTTAATACCACCCATGGTATGTGGCGTGGGAAAATCGTTCTCAAACAAGACGGCCTGCATGGTCAAACCATCCATGTGCGTCTTATGCGTCCACAAAATCGCCGATGGGTGTTCTTGCACGATTTTGCGAAAACGCATTAATCGCTTTTTATCCATGACTAACTTATCTTCATAACCTAACGATATAACCCAGCGATTAAAACCGCCCATAACGTCTTGCCAAAAGTTATGCGGAACCGCAACGAGTTCTGAAAAGTACACACGCGCACGCTCCCGCAATTGCTCCTCAGTTTCGCCTGACTCTTCTGACAGCTTCTGAATACCTTGCTTATAACGATAACTAGATCGAATTTGATTCGCTACTTGGCGCGGGATTTTGTAACGACTGCCGCGCAACCGGCGCTCCGCAACTTCTAAAGCTAAGCCGGCCTGACCAGCAACATAATGCGAGAGATCTTTATCTACAAAGGCGTTGCGACGACGTTCTTCAAAACGCTCGATAAGATCAGCTAATGTAGCTGGTTTACCGGCAATGCAAATAGCCTTAGTGGCATCATCGGCAATAATTCTTCTTGCTTGAGCTCGACTGGGGCGACGTGGATTGCCCTTGAGCATGTCAGCTAGTCGAGGCGACTCATTCATCTCGTCAAGCGACGACTTCCACAGGATTCGAACAGGAGCCACAAGCGTGTTTGGATCTACATCCAATGCTTTATCAAAGCCTTTTACATCAATGTTTTCTGGGTTTGCAGCAATCGAAAGAACACAGCGGCTTTCCTGCCCAGTAAATCCACTTTCAGCGCGCAATTTATCGATCCACTCTGACAAGTATTTTTCTTCGACAGAATGCTCGGCATCAATAATAAAAAGTATCTTATCTGTGGTTACTAGCTCATACGGGTTATTAGCCATTACGCCTCTTAGTTATCCTCAATTGGTGAACCTACAGCTTTTTTCTTGAGCACTTCGTTATTGGCTCTTTTTTAATAGTTTTTGCTGCTTTTTTGTATCGCTGCTAGTTTGCTTTCTTTCTACTTGCTACTTTAGATTTCATCGTTTGTAACTGCATTTGATCCAGTTCAATCAAAAATTGATCCCTCACTGACTCAATATGCTGATCCAAATTTTCTAAGCGCCAATTGCTCGTCGGTATTGGCGGCAGAACAGACACCTTAACTGTAGCGGGCTTAAATACAAACTGACCTCTTGGAGCAACATCAATAGCGTTATGAATAACGATTGGCACAATCGGTACACCCGCCTGCATGGCTAGATGAAATGCACCTTTTTTGAATCGGCCCACATGAGTCGATGTAGAGCGCGTTCCTTCGGGTGCGATACACACCGAACGACCTTCTTTAAGCATTACGTCAACCAGTGGAGCCATCGCATCCTGTGCTGACTTTGAGTTTTCGCGGTCGATCAATACGGTTCCGCCCCACTCCATTAACTTACCGATAATCGGTACATCACCAATTTCTTTTTTGCCGACTCCGGCTAAATCACGGCGCAGAATGTAAGGCAGGATGATTACGTCAGCCTGACTCTGGTGATTAAAAATAAACACACATGGACGGCTCGACCAAATATTCTCTTCGCCGTCTACTTCAATCTCCATGCCAACAATCGCTGCAGCCGTATCTGCAAACAACGACGCAGAAAAATTTCTAGTTTTGTTTAGCGATCGCGTTAAAGCATAAATCGGCAATCCCGCTAACGCAGAACCTATCAAAGAGCCCTGAGCCGCCACGGCGCGCAAATAGTCCAGCGGACCGCTTGAGCCCCGACTATTAAAGTCTTGTACTGGCCAACCGCGGCCTCGTGCGATTCGACGTAGCGCGGTATTGGGATTTAACGGTCGTGGTTTACCCACATGCTCTAACAGCTGAATATCTTCGTCGCTATCGCTATAAAAGAAACAATCTTCTGGTTTAGCGCCTACTTCAGCCATAACCTGATCTGCCGCCAGTACTTTACCCATGCCGTAACAAGTTGGCTTAACAACTGCGCCCGAAAACTTACCGTCCACCACTTCCATATGGGTGCACTTTACGTGATCAATACCGAGTTCTCGTGCGGCGGGCATCACTTGGTAGGGTGTTGCCGCTGACACCAAGGCAACGGTATGACCTTTTTTAAGATGCGCCTCAACCAGAGCGCGTGACTCTGGATAAACCAATTTGGCAATGTGTTTAGTGTAGAGAAACTCAGAAAACTCGATATAGCTTGATTCTTCAATCCCAGCCAAAAACTGAGACGCCGCCATCATCATCGCCGAGAAACCCATGTTGCCCAGACCAAAATCAACCATGGTCTTGCCCAGCTCAATAAACTGGTCTGGCTTAATGTCTCCACGCTTAATTTGCTCACGCAAATAGGTGGTCGCGGAATAGCCATAAATCAGTGTGCCATCAAAATCAAAAAAGGCCGCGATTTGTGGGCCATCAGGCATTGCTTCTACTTCTTTAACGACCTTGCTGTATAAGTTCATGGAATAACTGGGTGAAGAGTGGGGATGCGCTCTCTCAATGAAAATCGAGAAAACCGTCGATGGTTAATATTACCTCAAAAAGGTCTATTTACAAGGCGCAGAGCGTATCCATAGAATAATCTTCAATATACGCTATGCTCGCCCTAGTGCTTAGAGTTTATGTTGATTTTAGAGTAGTATCTGCATAGTCAACGGGGGTTGATTAACTAAGCCTCAAAACCAATCTTAAAAACCCTCTTTAATCGAAGAAGTATAGGCAAGCGCAAGCGATGTAATCATCATCTCAGGATCAACTAAAACACGTAAAGTCAGCGTGTTAAAAGCACAAACCACCTAAGCAATAAAAGAGCAACAAAACCATGAAACAACTTTCGGCACAAGACGCACAATTTTTATACATAGAGACCAATAAGAGTCTTTCCCAGGTGACGTCCGTCGCGATTTTTGATCCGTCTACCGCACCCAACGGAGAAGTTCGCTTTAAGCAAATTATTGAGCATGTACGTAGCCGCCTGTACACATCACCAATATACCGTCGCCGTATTTACCATGTTCCATTAGAACTCGACTATCCGTATTGGATAGAAGACGAGCACTTTGATATCGAATACCACATTGGTCATGGGCGACTTCCAGTTCCTTCTGATTGGCGTCAATTGTGTATTCATCTCGCACGTTTTCATACGCGCCCGCTAGATATGCAACGCGCCCCATGGGAGATGTACGTTATTGAAGGCATCGACAACGCAGAAGATATGGGCATCCCTAAAGGCTCGTATGCAATCGCAACCAAGATTCACCACGCCGCAGCAGATGGTATGGCTATGGTTGAATTCTTTGGTGGACTCATGGACATCGACCAAAGTGGCACAGCGGTTATGCCCCTTGGCGATCGGATTACGTCTGAACGTTTTGAAAAACCGTCTACCTTTCAAATGAGTGCGCGTGGGTTTATCAACACTGTTAAATCTCCGTTTATAGTTGGGCAAAGTCTGATGAAGTTTGCGCCAGCTGCATTAAAGTCATTTCAAGCGCCCGTAGACCAAGACTATGAAGATGAAAAAATCACAGTCCCTCAAACACGCTTCAACTTAGAGACCTCTGTGCATCGCGTGTTTGACGCAACGGTCTTTCCAATGGAAGACTTTAAACCGATTAGAGCGCTTGCTGAAGGCGTGACCGTAAACGATGTCGTGCTTACCGTGTGTGCAGGCGCATTAAGACAGTACTTACTAAAACACAAAGAGTTGCCTACGGAGTCTTTACGCGCATTTTGTCCCGTTAACGTGCGCGGACCTAAAGGCGAAGGCAATGAGTCTCCTGGCAACAATATCAGCACGATGGCGCCATTATTGTTCACTGACATCGCCGATGCCGGTGAACGTTTGGTGGCAATTCAAGCAGAAACCCGAGAGCAGAAGGCTGCTCGTAAAGGTATTTCAGCACGGTTAATGACGGACGTTACCAAGCATGTACCCGCGGCCACGCAACTGCTGGCTGCTCGCTTGCTCATGAATTCAGAAATGGCGGGTCGCATGACCAACGTGTGTATTTCCAATGTGCCTGGACCACAAGTTCCGGTATACATGAACGGCGCTCGACTGATTACTTCTATGGGCATGGGTCCGTTAGGAGATCGAATGGGGCTATTTATGGCCATCACTAGCTACGCTGGCATGATGACTTTTGGCGTAACGTCGTGCCGTCGAACATTGCCGGACGTTGATTTCTTTATGCAATGCCTACGCGACAATTTTGCTGAACTCAAAGCCATTGCAGCCAAGCAACCAGCGTCAACGCAAGCTAAAAAGCCAGGTGCCGCCAAAAAGAAAGTAACTCGAAAAGCACCTACGACGAGTAGCGCTCAGAAAAAGAAAACACCTGCAAAGAAAACAGCGGCCGCCAGTAAAAAGGTCAGTAAAAAGGCTGTTGGCAAAGTGACCAGGAAAGCCAGCAAGAAAAGCTAGGCTTACCCCATGGCCGACTGTAAGACAACCTGTGCTTGCGTGGTAGCACAGGTTTAATGCAAGGCTCAGAAAGTCCGGCTTTCGAAAATTCGTCTCAGCTTATCGCTAGTCACTGGTTTGTAGATTATTTCTATAGAACTTAGGTCATCTTTAATATTACTGTCGCCCGTCACCAAGAAACAACTCACTCGTGGGTCGAGCTGTCTAAACTGTTTAATGACATCGATTCCCGTCTTGGCACCCGGCAATCGGTAGTCAACCAGTGCGATGTCATAACGTGTTTGATTAAACACAATTACCGCTTCTTCTGCATCACTAACAGTTTTAACTCCATGCCCCATGCGAGTCAGCACAGACTTCATGCCCGCTAAGGTTGAACGCTCATTGTCGAGCACTAAAATATTAAGGACGGCAGCATCTCGCTTTGCCCAACGCTTATTAGCCTCTTGCGCTGGCGCAGCGTCACTCAAAGGCAGCGTTATGCTAACAGAAGTGCCTACCCCCACCTTAGACCGGATGGCAAGCGGGTGTCCTAGCAATTCACATAATCGCTGCACTATAGACAAGCCTAGACCAAGCCCTCTTTTGGCATCACGTTGAGGATTGTCGACCTGGTAAAACTCTTCAAACACCTTGCGCAGATGTTCTGCGCTAATGCCTACGCCAGTATCCTCGATACTCACTACTACGTTATTAACTGATTGGGTAATCCCCACTCGAATCCGGCCCGTTGGAGTGCACTTGATAGCATTGCTGATTAGATTTCGAATAATACGGCCTAGCAGTGCTGGATCTGTTTTGACAGTGGCGACCGCCATATTACTCACATAACGAATGGGCACATCAGCAAATGAGTCGTTAAATGACACGGAGTTAAACTCGATTGCTTCGAACCCTTTTACGCCTTCTTCCAGCTTTACGCCTTTCTCTGCTTTCGCCGTTTCCCCAGCGTTTGAAGACTGAACGCAAGGGAGTGTTGATGGCGTTTGATACGCTGCCACGATGCGAGCGACGAACACAACGAGGTCAATGACTCTTGTATTTACTTCGACAATACCTGCATCAAGCTTTGATATGTCCAACAAAGATTCAAGCTGTGAGTCAATGCTCTGAATTGAATCAGCCATGGCATCCACTATGTCTTGTTGATCCTGAGTTTCTGTTTTAATCTTTAAGCTGGCGACAAAGAGAGCCAAGGAATTAATGGGCTGGCGTAGGTCATGGCTCGCAGACGCGAGGAATCGTGTTTTCGATTCATTCGCTTTTTTGGCTGACCTTACCGCCGCCTTCAAATTTTGATTGGTTTGTTTGTTCCTAAAGCTGGCCTTTAGAGAGTCCCGTATATTGATATAAACGTTCGACGCTAATCGCTGCAGCAACCAGTACACGCCAACCCCAAGCCCCAGAGAAACGTAGAAGTGAGCGACCTCCTCTGACTCACGAAAAGGTATACCAACCTGACCAAAGAACATCACAAACGTCAAGCCAGCGACAATCGGAAAACTAAACGCCAAAAACAACGGCTGGTATCCTGCTGTCGCCATGATGCAAAAAATAAGCCCCGCCACTAACGGCATAATCATCAGCAGTTGCGAGGAAGCACTGATAGAGTCAAACCATATTAAAGGGCTAACAAGAGTGCTCCCCTCGATCAATGCGAATACGGTCATCAGAATCAGCTTCGCATGCACGGAAACACCCAGTCTATGTGCAATTAAGCGCCCTAGACAACAAACGATCAAAACCATGATGGCAACAGCAAAACTATTGATGATATTTGGGACGCCAATATCTAGACCTACGAAATAGCCCATCAACATCAAAGACAAGCTAAAGAAAAGCAAACTGAGCTCAATATAACGGCGTGTAAAGGTCAGAATATTGGTCTCTAAGCGAACAACAAGCTCTCCGCTATAGCTACTCGGGAGTGAATCAGACTCTCGCTGCCTCATGAACTATTCTGATCCAGCGCTAGCACACTTAACGCCATCACCGCTTCAGTACGATTATTTAGCCCCAACACTTTGTAGGCCACCGACAAATGACTCTTAATGGTTCCAAGCGCTAGCCCATGCTCGATTGCAATAACCTTGTTACTTTTACCGGCGACGACACCCAAAAGAACGCGTTTTTGCGCCTGACTTAAGCCCAAAAAACATTGACGTAATACTGCAGACCCGTGTGGCGCAAGGCTCATCACCTGCGCTGGAAGGTATGTTTGTCCCAACAAAATGAGCCTTAGAGCCGCAAGTAAAATTTTGGGGCTTGAAGACTTAGGGATAAAACCAGCCGCGCCATCATCGATTGCCTTAATAATGTGATGCGGATTATCGTCTGCACTAACGACTACGATTTTTGCCAAATCAAAACAGGCTCGAACCGCAATTAGATTATGCGAAAAACGACTGTTTGGTATGTGGTAGTCGAGCAGGACTAAGTCTTGGCTAAATGCGTCTGGCGCACTCAACACGGCTGTTGGTGTAGGAACCTCAGAGAATTCCTTAATTTGAATATCAGCGTCAAGACCCAGCAACACAGCACACATTCCTTGACGGAACAGTGCATCGTCGTCGATCAACGCTAACTGAATAGACATTTGGTTATCCCCCCGGATAAGACCTCTTTAGGGTAAACCGAAAGGGCGTCCGTTACTACTAATTTTGTTCTACGCATAGAGCCTCCTCTACCAAGACCCTATTTTTTTAGTGACTCGTTCGATATTACGAGTATGCTCAGATGAGAAGTCTGCTGGTCGAATGTCTCACGCACACAGCCTAATTGAGTCCAGATACTACTCGCTCAAAATTGGCGCGAACTCGAACAGCACGACGCACGAGGGCAAACCATCATTGAAAAACAGGGGGGACAGAGAATGAATATTCTCATCATCGACGATCATGGCTTGTTTCGAGCCGGCTTAGAACAACTGCTTCTGTCGCTCGATGCCAAGACTACGATTACTAGCGCAAGTTCATTGAGCGAGCTAAATAACGCTGATCAAAACCCAAACGCTATAGACCTTGTTCTGCTGGACTATCACATTCCAGGGGCAAATCCAGTTGAAAACATACGCAACGTTCGTACAAGCTTCCCAAAATCGAAAACGGTGCTCGTGAGTGCAGAAACCAACAGTGACGCTATTGTGACTGCAATCGATCTGGGGGTGTCTGGCTTTATACCTAAACGAGCTGAGCCTAACGTTTTGATTGCAGCACTACAGCTTGTAATGGTCGGCGGTGTTTATCTACCTGATGAAGTCACTGCGCACTACCAGAGCCTAGCTCTTGACCCACAACATACCGTGTTACCGAAATCCCCGACTATCGCCTTAACCCTGCGTCAAAAAGAGGTACTCCGGTTGGCCGTTAACGGACTTTCTAATATCCAAATATGCGAAGAGCTAAACGTAACGATTGACACCGTTAAAGCCCACCTGAGCAATGCGTATAGGGCTCTGGGCGTACACAGCCGAACTCAAGCGGTGATTGCGTGTCATGAGTTCGAGGGCATATTTGACAGTTAGCACATCCAATTGGAGCGTGGCTATCGCTCACCAACTTTAGTGCCAACCTCTACGTCACGACCAACTCTGGCCGTTTCGGTTACGTTTGGTGCGATTTGGTCCCGAAGTTTGCGTAAAAGCGACTTCAATCGACCATTCTCAATATTTGAATGCAGCAACTGCGCCTCGAGTTCACCCACTCTGAGACTCAGCTCTTTCATACGTATTTGGAATTGGTCACGCTGGTACTGTGCTTCGCTCTCACGTTCCCGCTCAATATGTGCTAGCTGTTTTGAAGCGTCCATACTTGTATCGCGCTGGTCCCGCAGTTTTATGTGTAGCGCATTCTGACGACTCAGGAAGCCGACCTCCTGGGTCAATGCCTTTATTTTCTCGCTCTGCTGGTCCGCATAACGAACCAATGCAGACTTACTCAACGCCTCTAGTTGCCCCAATTGTGCAGAGCTTATTTTGGTTGTTCCATGCTGATTTTGAACCGAATCATCTTCAGTCAGCAACTCAAATATATCGGAACGCATATTCCGTCCAAACCACTTCTTAAACATTTATCCCCCCATCAGGTTTTTATACGACACGGCTAGATGAGCCCAGAACAATGTCCATGCATCATCACTGCGTCATATTAGTTAGAGAATCCAACGCTGAGACGTCGTCAAATTCTTCTAGTGCTGGCAAAAGGATAACAGATAGAAAAATGATTGAACGGATTCTAATTATTTCACATAGCGTATGCGAAAAACCCCTTGTGCATTTAGTGTCAACTTTAAATCAGGTTAGGCTCTAAGGCTGCCACTCTTCAGCGGGTGAAGTCTCTCTATGGGTTGCAAGATCTTCAACCTTTTTAGACGTAGTCGGTGGCGTCTGTTGGGCTCGACTTTGCCAGTCAGTACTAGCTTGGGACGTCGCGGCCATTGGAAACTTGTTTGAGACCAGCCAGAATGCTGACGCTACGACCGCCAAGACACCAAACGAGGCACCAAGAGTAAATGTCTTCGCGGCTGCTCGCGACCAATACGGTTTCGCCAACAACTGTTTCGCTGCATCAATGTCATGGCGGTATTGATTCGCTGTCTTCGAATCCAAACACTCCAAGACGAGTTCATTACCTTCCTTTGCCATTAAGCTAAGCCGAACATGCTTATCTTTACAGCTCAGTTTGGATTTTAGATTCCGCAACAAACTGCGCTTTGTCTGAAACTCCATCATTGAACCATCAACATTGGGAATATAAAACACAACGTCCTTTGCTCGCAGCTGAACGCAAATCTGTTGATGAGCGAATGTTAAAACTAGATTTTTATTTGTCGAAGCTGTTGTCATTAATTTCCTTAGTTATGTTGATTCTTCATCTATTTTTGAATACTCGGCTTACCCTTCTCTTATTACATCGTCACTATGATCCTGCAACCATCGGTGGCGCACTAATTCATCGTGCAATGCTTTTGTAGATTCATGAATCTGCGGGACAGATAGGCGTCGTCCAGCCGCTTGCTCGGCCTGCGCATGAGCATGTGCGGCGTGTCCTTCCACAAACAGCCGACGCGGGCGTCCTGTATTATTAAGAACGTAGAAGAACGTTCGGTTAATGGGCTTAAGCCACACTAGTTTTGCGGTTGAAACACGACTTTCCGTCATAAGATGTACAAACATGGAATGGATGTATGAGCTGCACGTCAGTAACTGACATAGCTCATCTTCCTTTAAGGCGTCTTGTAGCACCTGGTCAACACCACTTAGATTAAGAACTTCGCGCTCCAGCTTAGGCAGCTCATGAAGAGGACGTTTATTTAAAAGGCTGGGCAAGCTCCAAAATGACGATGCATACTGTTTTAGCCAATGGTCTGGTGCTGCGTGCCGACGAGCTAGCTTGGCATTACGTTCAACAAGCAAAACCACAAGAATTGCTCGGTATTCGGAGGGCATCTCAAGCACTGAATCAGTGCCACCAAACGCACTACCCAGCTGCCGTTTAAACACCAGACGCGCGGCCTTGAAAGAAAACTTTAACGACGTTAGTTGCTGTGCAGTAGGCTTTAACAACGTGATCTCGGCATCCGCGTAACGACCCAAAAACGGCTCATTTTCAATTCGAAGCAAATGGTTCCGGCATGCAAATTCCCAGGGTTTTAAGGCAAATCTTGCCGCACTATCTTTAATAGGGTGTCGGTCTTGATAGTGTCGACCAACCACTGGTCTAGATGGATAATAGAAGCGACTAATAAATATGTCTAACTGCGCCAACGTTAGTGCGCCTACAAACTGGTTCCGAGATCGTCTATAAATGACACTCACGAACAGGCCATTTACGGCAATCGCTATCCAAACCAAGTATTTGTGAGTTAGCTCCTTAAGAGCATAGACTTGCGTAATTAGAAGGTTTGGATTAACCGGCGTTATTGCTGATGAGCTATGCAGCGTATCAGTAATAGGGTGAACTCCAGTCAAATTGGCCAAGACTGATTCAAACCCAAACCAATTTTCTGTACTTCCAAAGCCATTGAGTATAGGTAGATGACTCACCCAAGTGAGCAACATTATTTCTAAGCGTACGAGCTGAGCTGTTTGGCTCACAAACCACGGGTAGAGAAACAAGTAGGCTATCCACGCTAATACCAATCCAGCAAAGAACAAAGGCAAAATTTCTCTTTCTGATTGCTGGCCCATACCGTGCATCATAATAAGTACGATCGCGCGCTCATCGCTTACATAACCAGCTCACATAGTGCCGAGCCCTTCTTGAATGCAGTACATCAATCCGCCATAAAGAAATGCTAATAACGAGCAATAAAACAAGGCACGTGGCAAAACTCACTATAAAGCTGCTAATCAACACAACGAGCGAAGTAGCGCGCAGGCTGAGCATACCCAACACAACCAAAAACAACACGACACTTAGCAAGGCCACGTAAACGCGCTGTATCCACAAATACTTCTTGCGGTTAGTGGTGTCTATATTCCAATCAGTCTCGAGAGCTTGTATCGATTCCCACTGCGGTGGTTGTTGTATTGCTTTGCGCGCAGCATCAAAAGTTTGCGTGAAATTTATCGGCAGATGATTAAATATTCCTAATGCCTTTAAGTTCTGTAATTCTGATTTTCCGCGAGAACGCATAAACTGAAAAGGAGCGGTTAGCAGTCGATCAGGACGCCACCACACGAGCCTATTAGGAACACGCGGAGATTCGACTTCTTGGCTCTGGTTGTACGGCTGCGTAGTAGCGCGCTTCAATATTTTAGTAAAACTCATCCGTGAGTCCTTATCTGTCTGGATCTAAATGATCACGCATAGCGAGCGGCCAAGTAAAGACTTAAAAGATTGAACACATACCGTTATAAAACTTTTTCGATTTGAGCCGGCGCGCTTATGGGGTGCTACCGCCCGAGGAATGCGAGTGAAATGAACATGCTAGACTGTCTCGCATCACACTCTGGCTAAACGCCCAAAAATACGGAAAAATCAAATGTCACATTCTGCAATTAGATTTCTACTCGTTTTAAGCTGCGCCGCTATTGTTAGCGTTACTTGCGTACAAACAAGCTCATTACTCGATTCGGTCTTTGCGCCAGCGCGTGCCGATCACCACTCTAAAGATACTGGACATGACGTGGCGCATCCCTTGTCTGAAGACGAACGTCTTATGGCCTTTTTTGAAGATAGCTGGAATGTGCTTCTAGAGCTATCCCCGGAAGATAAAGCTTGGATCGGTATCAAAGACGAGGACTACGGGAGCTGGAATAATCGCTCGGATATTCACGCTATTGCTATGCACAAGAAAGCGATTTCTGAATTAGCGACGCTTAACAACTTCGATTACGACAAACTGAGTGATGCCAGAAAAATTAGTTTTGATTTTTATCAGCAGTCTTTGGAAAGCCAGATAGAGGCTCATGCGTATCGTTTTCACGAGTATGCGCTTGATCAAGAAGGCGGTCAGATAGCAGAACTTTTCGTCTTTTTGCAGAACTTTCACGAAATTACTAGTGTCGAAGATGCCCATTACTATCTGCAACGCCTGGCGGGAATGGGTGCCGTAATCAACCAGTATCGAATCAATAGTAAGGTTCGTGCTAATAAGGGAATTATTGTACCCGCCTATGCGTTTGATCCGTTGATTCAAGGAACTCAAAGCTTACTTAACGGCTCACCACTGCAAGATTCGGCAGACGAAAATTCGCTGTATAGGGACTTTAAAACCAAGATCAGCACATTAGAAATTGCTGACAAAGATAAAAGCGCCATGCTGGCTAAAGCCGAAAAGGCGTTAAAGGGTCCAATTTCGAAGGCTATCAACTCGCTGATAAATGAGCTCAAGAGGCAACAAAAACTGCAAATGAACAATCACGGTGCATGGGCGCTGCCCGATGGACAGGCGTATTACGAGCATCAAATCAAACAGAACACTACTATCGCCCTCACCTCGCAAGAGTTGCACCAGACAGGCCTAAGTGAAGTGGCTCGAATCCACAACGAAATGCGAGAGATTATGCAGGCAATGGATTTTGACGGCTCATTGCAAGACTTCTTCGCCTTCATGAAAACCAACCCAGACAACTATTATCCCAATACAGATGTCGGCAGAGAAGCATTTCTAAAAGACTCAAAACAACAAGCGGATCAAGTTCTTGCTGTTGCGGGCAACTATTTTCACCGACTACCGCGCGCAGACTTCGAAGTGCGACGTGTTGAAACATGGCGGGAAGATACAGCAGGAATTGCGTTTTATAGCAGCCCTTCAGAAGATGGTACGCGACCGGGCATTTACTACGCAAACCTCAAGGATATGAGCAAAGTTCAAAAGTACCCGTTTGTATCTGTTGCGTACCACGAAGGTGTGCCAGGTCACCACTTTCAAATCGCGCTTGCACAAGAAATTGAAAATGTACCTAGCTTTCAAAAATATTTTGGCAATACAGCTTATGTTGAGGGCTGGGCGCTCTATTCCGAGTTTTTAGCCAAAGAGATGGGGGCATTTAAACAGCCACTGGAAGATTTTGGTCGCCTACAAGAAGAACTTTGGCGCGCCATTCGTCTGGTTGTCGATACAGGTATGCACGCCAAAAAGTGGAGTCGTGAAAGAGCCATTGAATACGCAAACTTTAATAGCCCTTATGACGAAGCTGACGTTATTCAGGAGATTGAACGCTTTATGGTCTGGCCAGCACAAGCCGTGTCTTACAAAGTCGGCATGATGAAAATACAAGAGCTACGCCAGAAAGCCGAAACCGCTCTAAAAGATAAATACGATGTTCGCGATTACCACTCGGTAGTGTTGGAAAACGGTGCCCTGCCCCTCAGCGTCCTAGAGAAGCAGGTAGACCTTTATATTGAGGCCAAACTAGCGCAATAGTGCGCTAGCTAACTCTGTCGTTGCGCGCGAACACATCACGAACGCCTTCGATAGCGCCCAGAAAACCACCCAGCAACTTATCTTGCAGGCCTTGTTTGAATTCTAGATCCACCGAATACAAATCGTAGTCACTCAAGCTATTCATTAAGAGTTGATCGCTAGTTATGATTTCGTCAACCAATTTCAGCTCAAGTGCTTGGGTTCCGTACCAGTGCTCGCCCGTTGCCACTTTATCCATATCAAGCTGTGGACGATGTTCAGTAACAAAATTTTGAAACAACGTATGGGTTTCCTCGAGCTCTGACTTTAGTTTTTTTCGCTCAGCGGCACTATTCTTACCAAACATAGTGACCGTGCGCTTATATTTTCCGGCGGTATGTTGTTCAAAGTCGATGCCTGCTCTATCCATCAATCGACTAAAGTTTGGCAGCTGCGCGACCACGCCTATTGAGCCCAAAATTGAAAATGGTGCTGCGACAATTTTATCGGCAACGCACGCCATCATATAGCCTCCGCTCGCTGCTACCTTGTCTACCGATACCGTTAGCTTGATGCCAGCATCCGTTATTCGTGTCAGTTGTGAAGACGCAAGACCATGCTCATGCACCATACCGCCAGAGTTATCTAGCTTTAACAACACTTCATCATTGTCTTTGGCTACGCTTAACACCGCCGTAATTTCATCGCGTAAACTGACGACTTCGGATGCTTTAATGTCGCCCTCGAACTCCAACACAAACAATCTAGGCTTACACTGGCTATCGCCGGCATCGTCAGACTTTACCTTGGTTTTCGCTTCTTTTTTGTCGGCTTTAGTCTCGCATTTAAGCAGCGCCTTATAAGCCTTATTAGACATTGTTGCCTGCAATAGGCGCCTTCTAAGATCTTGAAACTTTTCATTCAAGTTGCTTATCTTTAATTCAGATTGCTCATCTTGTTTGCGAGCACCACCAATGATCGCAACAGCGAAAACCAGGGCAATTAAACCAGTAGCAACTTTGGCAAAAAACAGGCCGTAAGCCAGTAAAAATTCAGACATGGGGAACCTTGAGTGTGGTCGAAAGAGCGGTATTATACCGACCGTTACCAATCCTGCGTAATAAAAGATACACTTGTCTTCTGCAGGGCGACTATTGACATTTGTTGAGCCTGTTCTATATTGAGCCCAGAGCCCAATTTCAGCACTGCTAACCCCAGAGGATTAAAGATGGCGAACAAAAAGAAAACTAAAGTGAGCGCAAAGAAAGCCGACGACGATAAAGTCAAAAGCGTTGCAAAGAAAACCACTAAAAAGGTCGCCAAGAAAGCACCGGCCAAAAATGTAGCCAAGAAGGCTACCAAGAAAGTAGCCAAGAAAGCCGTTGCTAAAAAGGCCACTAAGAAAGTAGCAAAGAAAGCCGTCGCTAAAAAGGCCACTAAGAAAGTAGCAAAGAAAGCCGTCGCTAAAAAAGCCACCAAGAAGGTAGCCAAGAAAGCCGTCGCTAAAAAGGCCACCAAGAAAGTAGCCAAGAAAGCCGTCGCTAAAAAAGCAACTAAGAAGGTAGCAAAGAAAGCCGTCGCTAAAAAAGCCACTAATAAGGTAGCAAAGAAAGCCGTCGCTAAAAAAGCCACCAAGAAAGTAGCCAAGAAAGCCGTCGCTACAAAAGCCACCAAGAAGGTAGCCAAGAAAGC
>DKML01000012.1:0-68988 GCA_002470515.1 Proteobacteria bacterium UBA7415
TGGTGCTCAGAGCGGGACTTGAACCCGCACGACTCTCGTCACTGCCCCCTCAAGACAGCGTGTCTACCAATTCCACCACCTGAGCAAATTCGCTAAGTAAACTACTGTTTAGTTAGTAGATAGGTCGTCTTGCACTGCATCAGCTGCTGCTTCTACAGCGTCTTCAGCTTGATCAACAGCTTCGTCAGCATCAATGGCTGGTACTTCAGAATCAATGACGGGTAACTCAGAATCAAGCTCAGGCATGTCGCTAGACAGTCCAGCTTCTTCGTCTTCTAAAATTGGAACTTCTGATGATGTGGTTGGCTGTGTTTCGAGCACAGACTGATCAACTACGCTGGCTGACTCGTTGCGCTGAGCATAAATATAAGCAAGCGTTAGGCAACTGATAAAGAACACGGCAACCATTATCGAAGTCATGCGGCTCAAAAAGTTAGCCGAGCCACGACTACCAAACATGCTTTGCGATCCACCACCGCCAAAGGCCGAACCCATGTCGCCTTTACTGGTTTGCATTAATGCCAAAACGATAATCGACAGCGAAGAAAACACTGTGACCACAATTAATATAGTTGTAATACCCATTTATAATCTCTCTAGATTTATTCTATTTGGTTATTCTGCTGCTTTACAAATAGCTGCAAAGCTTTCAACATCGAGTGAAGCGCCACCGACTAAACCGCCGTCGATGTCTTGCTGCGAAAACAGCTCAGCTGCATTGACAGGCTTTACGCTACCACCGTATAAAATTCTTACAGAGTCGGCTAACGACTCACTTTTCTTACTTAACTCAGCGCGAATAAATTGATGCACGCTTTGCGCTTGTGCTGGCGTTGCTGTCTCGCCAGTACCAATAGCCCAAACCGGCTCATAGGCGATATCGGCTTTTGCAAATGCTTCGATTCCTGCTGCGTTGATTACGCTTGCAAGCTGCTCAGCAATTACGCTTTCTGTCTGCCCAGCCTTACGTTGTTCTATGGTTTCACCCATACACAAAATTGGGCGAACCGCGGGATCCGTAACACCAACACACGCTACAAACTTAGCAGCCACTAACTCATTAGTTTCGCCATATATTTCACGACGTTCTGAATGCCCAACTAAGGAATACTGAACACCTAGGTCTTGCAACATTCCAAGTGATGTCTCACCGGTATAGGCGCCTTGTTCAAATTCATTAACCGTCTGAGCGCCAACCTTTATGGCAGAACCACATTTCTCGACCGCCGAGCTAGCTACACCTAAATACGGCATTGCTGGGCATAACAACACGTCGTAAGCAAGACCTTTTACAGGCGACTTTTCGAGCATTAGTGATAGTTCTGATACAAAGTTTTGCGCCATTGCGCTAGAACCATGCATCTTCCAGTTGGCGGCTATTAGTTTACGTCGCATTCAGTTTTTGCCTTTAAAATAAGGTGGCGAATATTACCACAGCAAATTGCTGATAACTACAATCTAATGAACTAAAAATATGTGGCTTAGGCGGTGTAGATCAAGCGATCTGAGCACTAACTTGAGCAGAGATATCTGCGCAGGTCTTAGCGACCAAATCAGCATCTTCGCCCTCTACCATAACCCGTATTACTGGCTCGGTTCCCGAAGGTCTTAAAAGTACTCGTCCGCGTTCTGCGAGTTGAGATTCGCCTTTTGTAACGGCGTCTTTTACTTGAGCAAGCTCGCAGACATCGCGAGCATTAATACCTCGCGGCAACTTAACGTTAATCATCTGTTGTGGAAACATGGTCATTTGACCCGCGAGTTCGTGTAATGGTTGTTGCATAAACTGTAACTGGGCGAGCACCTGTAGTGCCGATACAAGTCCATCGCCAGTGGTGGTTTTGTCCAAACAAATGAGGTGGCCTGATGATTCGCCACCTAAGGTCCAACCTCTCTGTTGTAGTTCTTGTAAGACATAGCGGTCGCCCACTTTCGCTCTAACAAAGGGTATACCTAAATCTTTAAGGGCTAGTTCCATACCTAAATTGGTCATCAACGTGCCAACTACGCCCCCCTTAAGACGATCTTGTTTCTGCAAACTACTGGCAATAACGAATATCAATTGATCACCGTCTACCACCCTACCCAGCTTGTCGACCATCATTACGCGGTCTGCGTCGCCATCAAATGCTATACCCACATCACACTGCTTATCAATCACTAGTTTCTGCAAACCACCAATGTGGGTCGAACCGCAATCTTCGTTTATGTTGTAGCCGTTAGGCTTATTGTTAATAACTTCGATGTCTGCGCCTAGCTCGTGGAAAACAGTAGGCGCTGATTGATACGACGCGCCGTTGGCGCAATCGATTGCCACCCTTAACCCTCTAAAGTCCATGCGACGTGGAATAGTGCCTTTACAGAATTCTACGTAACGACCTACGGCGTCATCCATGCGGTAAGCTTTACCAAGTTGCTCCGCATCGACCACAGTTAATGGTTCTGGCATAAGCGCTTCGATTTCGGCTTGTAGCTCGTCTGACAGCTTACTGCCATTGGGTGAGAAGAATTTAATGCCATTGTCTCGATAATGATTGTGAGACGCAGAGATCACCACTCCGGCCTTGGCTCGTGCAGTTTGAGTTAAGTAGGCAATAGCCGGTGTAGGCAAAGGACCTAATAGTTTTACGTCCATGCCCGCAGACGCTAAGCCCGCTTCCATGGCTGATTCGAGTAGATAGCCAGACACTCTTGTGTCTTTGCCAATCAATACTGGACCTGCTCCAAAGTGTTTCTTTATCACCGTCCCTAACGCCCAACCTAAGTGAACAATAGTCGCTGGCGTAATCGGTTCAATACCTACTTGACCGCGGATGCCGTCTGTTCCGAAAAATTTACTCATGATGCTTGCGCCCTAATCCGTTGTTGGTCGTTTATTAATTAGTAACAGTCTCTATCTATCGATTGTTGGCCTTAAAGCCAAATAGACTGTTTTGTTTTGTGCGATTTTTACTAATGCGCTAATCCGAAACACGCGAAAACTTTACCGCCTCGGCGCAACGAACAGCATCTGCAGTAGCTCTTACGTCATGTACACGGATTATTTTAGCACCATTGAGCGCAGCTTGAACGGCTAAGCCAATACTCCCATATAAACGCTCGTCAACCTCGCGTCCTAATATGCTGCCAATTATGGATTTTCTTGATACGCCAATGAGCACCTCGCATTCCAATTGAGTGCGGATGTGCTGTAGCGCATTCAACAGTTGCAAGTTGTGTTCTTGGGTCTTGCCAAAGCCGATACCCGGGTCCACAACAATATTGTCTCGAGTGATCCCATATTGTTCGCAAGCCAAGATTCGCTCTGTTAGAAAAGCAATGACTTCGTCAACAGCGTTAGAGTATTTCGGCGCCGCTTGCATCGTCGTGGGTTCACCTTGCATGTGCATTAAACACACGGGCAAATTACTCTGAGCTGCGGCTTCAAGAGCCTTGGGGTTTTGTAACGCTTTGACGTCATTTATAAAGGTTGCGCCGGCCTTAACTGCCGCTAGCATAACGTCGGCTTTGGAAGTATCGATAGAAATTACGGTGTCGGATTCTTTACGTATGCCTTCAATAACCGGCAATACGCGGTCTAGCTCTTGTTGCAGGCTCACTGGCACAGCGCCAGGCCTTGTGGACTCACCACCGACATCAAGAATATCCGCACCTTGCTCAATGAGGTCTAGGCCGTAGGCTATCGCCGCATTTGAGGCATAAAACTGTCCACCGTCAGAAAATGAATCTGGGGTTGTATTAATAATACCCATAATCGCTGCTTGAGGTCGCTCAAGCAGCTTCATCATCTGGCCTTGCTGCATGTATTTAGCTTTCGCTGGCTGGATTATCCATCTGAGGCTTAACTTCTGGAGAACCTTTCTCGTCGTCGCTATCGCCCTTGCTGCCTTTCTTAGGCTTAGGCAGATCGCTCGGCGGTGTAGGCTCCTTGCCTTTCATAATTTCGCCAATCTGTGAAGAGTCGATAGTTTCCCACTCGATCAATGCTTTGGTCATTACTTCGACCTTATCGCGGTTTTCATCCAATATCTTACGCGCACGAGCATACTCTTCGTCAATGATGCGAGATACTTCGGCATCTACAAGATTTGCTGTTTTTTCGCTGAGGTTTTTATTGGTAGCAATATCACGCCCCATAAAGACTTCGCTTTCGTTTTCGCCATAAACGCGGGTGCCGAGCAGATCGCTCATGCCCCATCGAGTCACCATGTTCTGCGCCATTTTAGTCGCAACTTCAAAGTCATTCGACGCGCCTGTCGTCATTTGATTCATGAACAATTCTTCCGCAATTCGACCGCCCATCAAAACAGCAATACGCGCAAGTAAGTAGTCTTTGTTGTGGCTGTATCGATCTTCCTTAGGTAACTGCATGGTCACACCGAGAGCGCGACCACGAGGAATAATGGTTACCTTGTGAACTGGATCAGTGTGCTCGCTAAGAACTTCCGCTACAACAGCATGACCTGATTCGTGATACGCCGTATTCAAGCGTTCTTCCTCAGGCATAACAATAGAACGACGTTCGACGCCCATCATCACTTTGTCCTTCGCAAGCTCGAAGTCATCCATCTCGACTAACTTTTTGTCTCCACGTGCGGCAAACAAAGCGGCTTCGTTAACCAAATTAGCAAGATCGGCACCAGAGAAGCCCGGAGTACCGCGAGCAATAATAGCCGCGTCTACCGATTTGCCAATGGGTGTTTTGCGCATGTGCACTTTTAAAATTTGTTCTCGACCACGAATGTCTGGTAACGGTACGTTGACCTGACGGTCAAATCGGCCTGGGCGCAATAGCGCCGGATCTAATACATCTGGTCGGTTCGTAGCGGCAATCACAATCACGCCTTCGCCACCTTCAAAACCGTCCATTTCTACCAATAACTGGTTTAACGTTTGCTCTCGCTCGTCGTGACCACCACCCATGCCTGCGCCACGATGCCGACCCACTGCGTCAATTTCATCAATGAAAATGATGCAAGGCGCGTTCTTTTTCGCTTCTTGGAACATGTCGCGTACTCGAGACGCGCCAACCCCAACAAACATTTCTACGAAATCTGAACCCGAGATAGAGAAAAAAGGTACTTTAGCTTCGCCTGCAATCGCTTTAGCTAATAGAGTTTTACCCGTACCTGGACTACCCGTCATCAACACACCACTAGGCATACGTCCGCCAAGCTTTTGAAAACGTGTTGGGTCACGCAAGAACTCTACAATTTCTTGTACTTCTTCTTTGGATTCTTCAATACCAGCAACGTCTTCAAACGTAACGCGGTTGGTGTCTTGATTTAATAGGCGAGCGCGGCTTTTACCAAAGCTCATTGCACCACCACGACCACCACCACCTTGCATTTGGCGCATCAAATAGACCCAAACACCTATGAAAAGAAGGATCGGAATAGTGTTGATTAAAATGCTCATCCAAATTGAGCGACCTTCTGCCTTTTTAACTTCAAACGAAATATCGCGAGTTATTAAAGTATCAATTAATGCCGGATCGTAAGGCATCACAGCTTGATAACGCGCGCCTGTTGATGGGTCCGCTCCTGAAATTGTCTCGGTGCCCTGATCAATCACAACGTTGTTTAGAGTGCCGTCATTAGTCAACTTGGCCATAAACTCAGAATACTTAAGTTGATTTGTCTCGCCCTTAGTATCTGCACTACGATCAGCCAGCATAGAGCCAACCATTAGCACGAGTAACACCAAAATAATGACGTTGGTAATTTTATTCACAATCGGTTCCTGTGGGTTAATCCAATAATTCGACTTAAACGGACTTAGATATATCGTCGATGCCCCATCCTATAGGGCCCCGATCAATATGTGAAAACCGTTCTCTTTCTTAATTTATTCTAACTATGGTGCTTAATCTCTTTCTACAGAACGGTTTGGATTCTCTAGGCAAAGATGTTTTCAAGTGGCGCAAGTTTAACATTTGTGAATGATAAGCGGTGTGACAACTGATTCATTTCAGGTCGAGTCGACATTACGGCAAAACAAACCCTAACCTTGCATCTACACCTCTAGTTTGGCGGTTAAATGTCTATTTTCAAGGATTTACTTGGGTTTTAAGCATTGCAACACCGTAAAACGAGCACTCACTATCTGTTTGGGATACGAGCCGAACTTCCTAGGAGAAACTAGATGGGTTTCTTATTCTTCGCCAAAAAATAGAATTCGCGACTGCCAGGACGTGAAGCGTTGGGTTTTCTAACAACTCCACTTTGGAAACGTGAGCGAACCTCTTTACGAAAATAGTGTGCCGCGCTGCCTTCAAATAGTTTAACCAACAGGTTTCCACCCACTTTTAAGCGCAAATCAGAAAAGTATAATACTGAGTCTAACAAACCCTCAAACTGAGCTTCGTCGACACTGCGTACGCCAGTAATGTTAGGCGCCATGTCAGATATAACCAAATCAACCTGACAACCATCGAGCAACTCATCCAATTGTTTCAATATGTCGGGGTCTTGGAAATCACCATGCAGGAATTGAACCTGATCCAAGTTATCCATCTCTATAAGGTCCACTGCAATGGTTTTGCACGCGCTACCGTGCTTGCGAGCAATATACTGCGACCAACCACCGGGGGTAGACCCGAGATCTATAATTGTCATACCAGATTTGATCAGCTTATCTTGCTCATCAATTTCTTGCAGTTTATAGACTGCTCTAGAGCGATAACCTTGACTCACGGCTCTCTTCACCCAAGCGTCATTTACATGTCGCCTGACCCATTCGCCTTTTTTATTACCTTTTTGTGCCATTTTGGGGATGAATTAGTTAGAAATTTGAGTAGAATCGCGCACCGACTTAAAACATTATTGCATTAAATGATTCTTACCGGAAAACAGAAGAACTATTTGCGCGGATTAGCACATTCGCTTAGCCCAATTGTTACTATAGGTAACAAAGGTTTAACCGAACCTGTTCTTGCAGAGATTGAGGCCGCACTCGACCACCACGAACTGCTTAAAATAAAATTGCCGAGCAACGATAAAGCTGAAAAAGTAGTACTCATGGCCAGTATAACCGCATCGACTAATGCCGAACCGGTTCAACTGATCGGCCGGGTTGGCGTAATTTATCGCGCTGCGAGTACTCCGAAACTGGTGCTGCCAAGCATCTAAATATTTCGATTAAAGTTCGACGACATCAAGGTCAGCGACTTCAGGGGGGGCAACATCAAGGTCCGCAATATCATTGGATCCAAATTTGATGCCCTGTTCGTTTAAAGCACTCACTACCTTTTTAGCAAATACGTTTTTGTCAAAATTGGAAATCACATCAAAGTCTAAAACCTCGAAGAGCTTTACATAATTCATTAGCGCAACCTCGCTCGCCAACGGGCTAATTTTCAGGCCTTTTAGGATTGGACCATTCTTTTGTTCGATAAGGGTCAATATACTGCCCTTGTCAAACGCCCTTGCATAGAGCCGACCATGAGCATAATTTTCGAGCTCACTATTGAGTTGCTCAAAAGACCAGCCATAAGCTTTAGACAATGCGCTCTCAGCAGAATGACCGTAATCAAGCAGTAGTAGAAAACGTGACGTGCGTTCCTTATATTCAACACTTGAATTAAAGAAGTGGGCCGTCATAAAAGCTTGTGCCTGAAACTCAGTCAGCTTTTCCAAATATGCCGAAGTACTTTCTGCTGACTTCGGCTGTGGAGCTTGTGTGCGCTGAAATAGATTCTTAGAATTGTAGCCGTTATCACCACCATCTGATTTAATGACCGCAATCAACTCTTCGTCAAGACTCTCGATTCCGCCAAGTAAAAGTCGACCCTTGTCTTCATGAAATGTCGGCATATAAAGCGACATTCCCTCGCGATACCAAAATGGTAATTCCTGCCCATATTGAGTGGGTTGGAGCTCTCGAGTAGCGATTACTTTATAAATATCAGTGCGTGCTGCCACCGATTTATTAGAACGACCAGCTAAACCGGAACCCAAATTGACTAATGCTGTAGGGTGCTGCGAGATAAGTGAACGAGCCGATACCAGCATTTTCTGCTGACCGAGACTTTCCCAAGTGTAATTACTATCAGTTACAAACAAACTCGTTGGTTTGCTAGCGCCTGGCGTCTGGGGACTTAAAATAAGCTGGCAAAACGCTGCATACTCCTCGAGCTTTTCGATCATTTCACGCGCTTCTTTCGCGCCTAGATCCGAAACCACATCAACATTCTTGCTCTGAATATGCAGCCAGTCTCGCGCGAGAAGCTGCTCATAGGCGATTTGTTGACCCAAAGCAGCACTTGACCAAAGCACCTGCACTAGAAGCGCAGACACCAGCAACAGTGCACCCACAACTTGCGCACAGTACCCCCTAAAAAGTTGAGACATGAGGCTATCCCCTTTTAACCTTCGTTATGCTTCGTATTTTACGGAAACTACTTCGTAGGTTTTTTCGCCTGCTGGCGCGTTAAACGTAAATTCATCTCCCTCGCGCTTACCGATAAGCGCACGACCAATTGGCGAGCTTAGAGAAATTTGTTTGTTTTCGATATCGGCTTCTAAATCACCGACAACTTGGTAACTCACTTCTTTTTTAGCTTCTACGTCGTACAACGTCACGTATGAGCCAAAAATCACTTTACCATTAGCGTTAAGCTTGGATGGATCAACAACCTCAGCGATGCTCAACTGTGATTCCAGTTCTTTAATACGGCCTTCAATAAAGCCCTGCTGTTCTTTAGCTGCATCATACTCGGCGTTTTCAGACAAATCCCCGTGCGAACGAGCTTCGGCTATTGCCGCGATTACTTTCGGCCGTTCGACACTCTTGAGGTTCTTAAGCTCTGCCTGAAGGCGTTCTGAGCCCTTTAATGTTAGTAGTACTCGATCCATTTTAAACTCTAAACCTTTATCGTTTTGTGCAAGTCTTGTAGCTTACGTACAGAGATTGCTGAATGTGCTTTGTGCGCCTCGCCCATTGCTCGAGCGGCCGCGATGTTAGTAAAGTAAGTAACTTTGCGCATCAGCGCTTCACGACGGATGGTGTACGAGTCCGCCAAACTTTCTTTATTCGATGTTGTATTGACCACCAAATCGGCATTGCCATCAATGATCATATCTACAATATGAGGTCGGCCTTGCTTTACTTTCTTGATCACCTTGACCGATATACCCTCGCCTTCGAAGTAGCGTGCCGTGCCAGACGTTGCGAATATCTTAAATCCTGCTGAACTGAGATATGCCGCTAAATCCGCTGCAATACGCTTATCGTCCTCGCGCACGCTAAATAGTGCGTTACCCGATTTAGGAATGGGAGAACTAGCGCCCATTTGCGACTTGCCATAGGCGGCTCCAAAATTGTCGCCTACGCCCATAACTTCTCCGGTACTCTTCATTTCTGGGCCGAGGATTGTATCGACTCCAGGAAATTTAACAAACGGGAAAACTGCTTCTTTCACCGAATAGTATTCTGGAATAATCTCATCTGTAACACCTTGCTCTGCTAAGCTTTTGCCCGCCATACATAATGCAGCCACTTTCGCTAAAGGACGAGAAGTCGCTTTAGATACAAAGGGCACTGTTCGCGAAGCTCTTGGGTTGACCTCAAGAACATAGATATCGTCTCCCTTAATAGCGTACTGAACGTTCATTAAACCGATCACATTGAGCGCCAACGCCATTTGCTTGGTCTGCTCGCGTAAACGGTCCTTAATGCTCTCAGACAGGCTGAATGGGGGAAGAGAGCAGGCTGAATCTCCAGAATGTACACCCGCTTCCTCAATGTGCTCCATGATGCCGCCGATAACCACATCTTTACCGTCACATATGGCGTCCATGTCCACTTCGATTGCGTCATTCAAGAAACGATCAAGCAACACTGGGGACTCGTTAGAGACTTGAAATGCTTCTCTCATATAACGCGCGAGAGAGCGTTCGTCATGCACAATCTCCATTGCTCGCCCACCTAAGACATAAGACGGTCTTACCACCAGCGGGTAACCCACTTCTTCAGCTAGTCTTAATGCGTCGGTTTCATTAGTCGCAATGCGGTTTGGCGGCTGTTTGAGTTTAAGGTCATTCAGCAACGCCTGAAAATGTTCGCGGTCTTCTGCGTTATGAATAGCTTCTGGCGACGTACCAATAATCTTAGTACCAGCCGCTTCCAAAGGTCGCGCTAGTTTGAGCGGTGTTTGTCCACCGTATTGAACAATGACCCCATTTGGGTTCTCTTTATGCACAATTTCCAACACATCTTCGAGTGTTAATGGCTCAAAATATAAGCGGTCAGACGTGTCGTAATCGGTAGAAACGGTTTCTGGATTACAGTTGACCATAATTGTTTCATAGCCTTCATCCCCAAGCGCCATTGCGGCGTGAACACAGCAATAGTCAAATTCAATACCTTGCCCAATACGATTCGGTCCGCCACCCAGCACCATGATTTTGTTGTTATTAGTTGGCTCAGATTCGCACTCTTCTTCGTACGTTGAATACATATAGGCTGTTGCCGTAGCGAATTCTGCTGCGCAAGAATCAACCCGTTTGTAAACAGGGCGAATATTCAACGCATGGCGGACATCACGCACTTCTTGCTCAGTAACATTGAGCAATTCTGAGATACGTATATCAGAGAACCCTTTGCGCTTAATGGCAAACATCATGTCCGCGTCAACATCGCCTAGACTTTGCTCACCAATTTCGGCCTCTGTTTCGATAAGATCCGCTACTTCAGCGAGAAACCAAGGCTCGATACCCGTCATCTCATGAACGTCTTGTATCGAATAACCATCGCGAAAGGCATCGCCGATGTACCACAAACGGTCTGCTTTAGGTGTTCTTAGTTCGTTTTCGAGTTTTAAACGTCGATCGTCGTCGTGCAGGTCTGCTAATTTTGTTTCGAACCCGTAACTGCCAATCTCCAAACTACGCATGGCTTTTTGCAATGACTCTTGGAAAGTACGACCAATCGCCATAGCCTCGCCCACAGACTTCATTTGGGTAGTTAAACTGTCGTCAGCTTGAGGAAATTTAACAAAATCAAAGCGTGGTATCTTAGTAACGACGTAATCGATACTTGGTTCAAAAGAAGCTGGCGTTAATCCGCCAGTAATCTCGTTCTTTAGCTCATCTAACGTATAACCAACGGCTAACTTCGCGGCTACTTTAGCAATTGGGAAGCCCGTGGCTTTAGACGCAAGCGCTGAAGATCGAGAAACACGTGGGTTCATTTCAATAATGATCATTCGACCATTGCTTGGGTCTATCGCAAACTGAACGTTAGAGCCGCCGGTGTCCACGCCAATCTCGCGTAATACCGCCAAACTCGCATCGCGCATTATTTGGTATTCTTTATCGGTTAGCGTTTGTGCTGGGGCTACAGTGATTGAATCGCCTGTGTGAACCCCCATTGCGTCAAAGTTTTCGATCGCGCAAATTATGATGCAGTTGTCATCGGTATCTCGAACAACTTCCATCTCGTATTCTTTCCAGCCGAAAACACATTCTTCGATCAGCAACTCGTCGGTTGGACTAGCGTCTAAACCTCGCTCACAAATAGTGTCGAACTCGGTTTTATTGTAAGCAATCCCTCCGCCTGTACCACCCATAGTAAAACTGGGTCGAATAATGACAGGCAAGCCTAAGTCTTCAAGGATTTTGTAGGCATCGTCCATACTGTGCGCAATGTCACCACGCACGGTCTCTAAGCCTATTTTGTGCATCGCCTTTTTAAACTTTTCGCGATCCTCGGCTTTATCAATAGCCTCCTTCTTTGCGCCAATCATCTCGACGCCATGTTTTTCTAGAACACCCTTACGCTCAAGATCAAGCGCACAGTTAAGCGCTGTTTGGCCACCCATGGTAGGTAACAAAGCGTCAGGCTTCTCGATCTCTATAATTTTTTCGACTGTTTGCCAATTAATAGGCTCGATATACGTCGCGTCTGCAAACCCTGGATCGGTCATTATTGTTGCAGGATTAGAGTTTACTAATACAACTCTATAGCCTTCTTCCTTAAGCGCTTTACACGCTTGAACACCAGAATAATCAAACTCACAGGCTTGACCAATAATGATCGGGCCCGCGCCTATAATCAGAATGGTTTTTATGTCTTCGCGCTTAGCCATCTATTTACCCTCTTTAGTAGCAGTCATCATCGCTATAAAGCGCTCAAACAGTGGTTTTACATCATTGGGTCCAGGACTCGCTTCAGGGTGTCCTTGAAACGAGAACGCCGACACATCGGTTCTCTCAAGCCCTTGAATAGTGTTGTCAAATAATGAGCGATGCGTTACGTTCAGATTACTCGGCAGGTCTGTTTCAGAAACAGAAAAACCGTGATTCTGGCTCGTTATCATAACTTTCTTAGTAGTGAGGTCTTGCACGGGGTGGTTAGCACCATGATGTCCAAACTTCATTTTTTCAGTTTTGGCACCAGAAGCAAGAGCCAATATTTGATGCCCCAGACAGATACCAAACACAGGAACACCAGCGGCTAGTAAATCTTGTGTTGCCTGGATCGCATAATCGCACGGCTCTGGGTCTCCAGGACCATTAGACAGAAACACCCCATCTGGTTGCTCAGCTAGCACTTGCTCCGCTGAAGTAGAGGCCGGTACTACGATAACTTCGCAGCCTAGTGAACTAAGAATTCTTAGAATGTTGTACTTAACCCCAAAATCGTAGGCGACAACTTTGAAGCGTGTTTCTGTTCGGCTTGCGTATCCGTTTTCTAAGCTCCAAACACTTTGATCCCAAGCGTAGGCTTGATCACACGTGACGACTTTAGCCAAGTCCATGCCCTTTATTCCAGGGAATCCCTTGGCGCTCGCCAATGCTTTATCCGCATCAATATCGTCACCGGCCATCAAGCAACCACTTAATGCGCCCTTTTCGCGCAATATACGAGTAAGACGCCGAGTATCGATGTCCGAAATTGCAACAATATTATTCTTCTCTAAATAGTCTTCTAGTCGCATCGTATTGCGCCAGTTGTTCGGCATTTTAGGTAAATCACGAATGATCAACCCTCGAACACTGGTAGACGCCGACTCTACATCCTCTTCATTGGTGCCTGTATTGCCAATGTGTGGATAGGTTAAAGTGACCATTTGTTCGGTATAAGAAGGGTCCGTTAAGATCTCTTGATAACCTGTCATCGAAGTATTAAAAACAACTTCGCCGGTGCTGGTGCCTTTTGCTCCAATCGCTTTACCCCAAAACAAAGATCCATCTTCCAGGGCTAATATTGCTGAATGTTTCAAACTATGGTCGCTCGCCGTGTTGGTTAATGTGAAAGGGTGAAATTTGCTTAAAAAAAGGGAGAAGCCAATGAGCTTCTCCCTTCTTAGAATTTGGTATAAAAACCATTACGTTATAACCCAATAACAAGGGCTAATAAAAACCTGTGAGATAAAACAGTGTTGATCAAAAGTTAACAAAACACGCGCTCTTAGATTATTTTTGGTGGTTATTTTAATGATTTTGCGTCGCGGCGTATTGTATCCGATGCACGCTAAGTGATGCAACGTAACTAGGGCAATCAAGCAACAATAATGTCAAGAAATAAAAGTCTGCCCTGCCTCGAGCTTAGACCACCGCAGGATGAGTTCATACGTCTTTTTAACGACTTTATCGCTGCTGCTCAGCGCAGACCGAGCACATCTTGCATATCATAGAAACCATTTGGTTGATCTTTAACCCAAGCTGCCGCACGCAATGCGCCTTTAGCAAAAGTCTTGCGCGAAGACGCCTTATGGGTCAACTCAAGACGTTCGCCATCGTTTGCGAATAAGACCGTGTGATCGCCCACTACGTCCCCTGCTCGCAGAGATGAAAAGCCAATTTCAGTTTTAGAACGCGACGCTGAAGTACCTTGCCTGCTATATACCGCGATCTCGTCGAGGCTGCGATCGAGAGCGCCGGCAATCACTTCACCCATCCTTACCGCCGTTCCAGAAGGCGAATCAAGCTTATGCCTATGATGAGTTTCGCTAATTTCAATATCCGAATCAGCGCCCATTACCCGTGTTATTTGATCAAGCAAGTAGAAGCTGAGATTGACCCCTACACTCATATTGGGGGCAAGCACCAATGGAATATGTTTTGACGCTTCCTCGATACGTGAGCGTTGCTGTGCGCTAAAGCCTGTGGTGCCTATTATCAAAGGTAGAGACTTGCTTACGCACGCATCTAAGTACGCCAAAGCGGGCTCTGGTAAAGAAAAATCGATCATCACATCGACATCGACCAACGGTATGTCTGCGCTTACCAATATTCCACATTCTGACAACCCAGCCAACGAGGCCGCATCGTGGCCGATGTAATCACTGTTTTTTCTGTGTAATGCACCCGCCAAAATAGTATTGGGGTGCGCGCCGTCCAAGAGCTCACTAAGTACCGCACGCCCCATTTTGCCAGCAACACCTGTGACTGCAATTTTTAGTGGGTTAACTTGCGACATAGTTTTGCCTACTGATAAAACGGTTAAAGCTAAAATTCGAAATAATTTCCACCCTGAGATCAAAAATCATATGCCATGCTCTACTATCACTGAGTGCGCAGCACCATCTAAATTGAATGTGAAACACTACTAACGAAAAGCGTCCTTTATCATTCCGAGCACACCTTCACCTGAAACGTCTGTTAATCTGTCTGGATTGAGATCACTACGGTTGATTATGTAGCCCGCCCGATAGCAGGCATTGATAAACCCGCATACGATACTCGGCTCACAGCCCACCTTAGTGGCCAGATCTGCCACTGTACCGCCCTTAATTAGCATCTTGGTAGACAATTTAAGCAAGCGGTTATCCATTTCCAACAAATCAAACGGTGGCCATTTTAGTAATGCATACGCATCGTTAAGATTGAGAGAATCGATCAATTTACCCGTCAATGTAGTGAAGTCATTAACCCACATTAGACGGTCAATAGGATAAGAAGACATAGACGACTTTGGCCGCCAATCGGGACTCAAAGGTGATTTAGTGATGACTTTACCACGCATCGCCATTGGCCAACGCGAGGGTTCGATCGCACTATAAACGGTACGTCTCTCAGCTTTGATAAACATTATGCTGTGCTGATCAGCCATAATCTCAGCATCTTCACGCCAATACTCCTCGCCTTTTACAACTGCAGACACCTGATCAGATACCGCATTCTGTACTTCTTCGTCAGGCGATCTGGCTAATATTGTCTCAAGAGACTTAGGCTTATTCGCGTTTGAGACGGCTTTTTTAGCTGATTCTGGAAAAAACTCCTCATCGTCTTCAGCTGACTCAGTCAAATCCCAGGCTTCGATTGAATCCGTCTCCACAATCAGAACGCTGTTCATCGATGCGCTCTCGTCATCGGTCATTAGGACGACAGGGTCTACATGGCCATTGGTGCGGGTTTTCTCGTAACCTCTTACGTCGTCCACCACTTGTACGTAATCGCTATTGGTAAAGGAATGACTACCCACAGAAATTTCTTCAAGTTGGTACTCGTAGTCACCCAGCCGCTCGTTTAATCCTTCGCCATCAATTTGAACTCTTGCCAAATCTTTATCCATCATTTCGTCATCCTCTAAGCGCAATTGAAGGTCCTTGGGTAAGCCCGATTCTGCGGGGCGAAAAGAGTCTTCTTCTTGGAAACTAGCAAATGAAGAACCATCGATTTCGTTTACGAGCTCTAAAACTGATTCCTCTCTAAGCGGCTTCTTAGCGTCTTCAAATTCTAACGTTTTGACGGCCTCTCGAAAATCAGTCCACTGCACTGGATGGCCTAATTCAAAAACGTGCTTGAGAGATCGGTCAACACTACCTATTCCAATCACAGGAATTTTTACTGTACCGTCGAATGCGGTCCACTCATCAGAATCAAAATCAACAACTAAAAAGTCCAGTTCCGCTAATACAGCTGAACTATTTGAAGCACTTAGATCAATTTCTTTAGCCTCTGCGACCGTCCAAACCAACTCATTCTTTGCTAAGTTAAAAAATGAGCGCAGCACAATTTGTTCGCGTTTAGATACGCCAATAAAAGCAAACGATTTGGTAGAAACTGTTTTGGTCATTAATGATGCCTTTCTTGTTGCCTAGCCGTTCGGATGTACGCGAGTTCAGCTAATGTCGGATATTTGTAATACTGTAGCCTTCCATTGCTTGCACATTTTTAGAAGGGTTAGTATTAAACAATTTACTGTCTATCGAAATGATTCCCAATGACTGCAATTAGGGCAGTGCCAATGAATTGACTTAACACTATAGCCACAGACATCACAAGTATACTGAAGATTGTCGTGCTTTGCCTTTTCTAGAAGCGCCATAAGAGTTTTTTCTTGAACCCCTGGATCTAGGTTCTGTTGCTTTGTCCCTGCTAGCATTAGATGAGCTGCGGCTCCAGTTATCCCATTCGACTCGGTAAGCTCAACAATCATTTTCTGGGCAATCGATTTTCCAAAAACATCAACACAGGCTTGATGCCACGCCGTGAAACTCGGCTCTCCACGAGGCAGAGCGGGTAATCTTTTAAGGTAGGACGCCAGAGACTCTCGGTTATTAAATAGTCGATAAGCCCGTATGATTTTCTGAACCACAAGGTCTATTAAACTAGGGTTACGCGCGCTCAAATCCTGCCAGTAGCGCGCAGCGCTTGAATAATCCTCTAGGGCAAATGCAAGATCGCCTTTGAGCAATAACGCTCTGGCCGACTCTTTATTAACTGACGAGGCATTTCTTAAGTATTTATCTGCATTAGCAAATTGCGCCTCGGCTATAGCCTCCTCGGCCAGCTCGCACCAGTACTGCGAAAGAGATTCATTTAGCTCAGGCTTGTCTTGTCTGCGATGCAATAGAATAACGTCAATAGCGCTTCGCCACTCTTTTTCGCGACGATAAATTTTCTCCAACCCCTCAATAGCTTGCTTGCGATACAACGGCGAATCCATTAACTCTTTATAGAGGTTCTCCGCTCGATCAAGCAACCCTGCATGATCGTAGTCCTGCGCCAACTCAAATATGGCTTGCAAGCGATGTTCGTCAGAAAGATGGGGGCGTGCTATTAAATTTTGATGAACCCGTGTAGCCCGGTCAACTTGGCCCTTGCGTCGGAACAGTCCCCCAAGCGCTAGATGTAATTCAACCGTTTCGCTATCGACCTCAATCGCCTTAATGAAGACTTCTATGGCTTTATCAGGCTCTTCATTTAGCAAAAAGTTTAACCCTTTGAAATAATCTTCACTAATCTTGCGCTGCACACCCTTACGTCGGCGCGCACTAAACCATAGGGCCAGCTGCACACCACACAAAAAGGCCAGCATTAGTGCTGGCCAAGTCCAATCAAATGAGCTTAACCAAGCCAATGACTAGACCTCATCCTTAATCGGAGCCGCTCTTAAATTTTGCACTTCTTGCTCGGCTTTGACCAAATTTTTCTTAGTCTTACCGAGAGAACGTTTATGTTTTAACAATGAGAGGCTCATGAAAAGCACACCAAAAAACAAACCGAGCAGGAACGGAATCACTATTAAAACAAACATAGGAAGGGTGTACTCAACCCCCCAATAGTATTGGACCAGAACACTGTCTGGGTTCTTCATCTCTATGGTAATCAAGAAAAAACATATGATCACAAACAGTACGAGGGCTAAGGCTCTTTTCATAAGGCTTTTGGAAACAATAGAGTTGATGGAATTGCTAAGTTCGATCTAAGTCAACTTAATAAATTAGTCAACTAAATCAAAATATAAATACAACAAGGATATAGTACAGCTAACTTGGCATTACTCCAATCCTATGCTTGCTGATTCAGAGAAATCTATTCTTTAAGAGTTGATTAATTGACGACAGAAAAAAGTAGCAATGGGAGAAACCGTTATCACAAACAGTTGAACCAAACTATTCTGGGCTAGGACTCTAAGGGCTAGGATTCTAAAGGTGGGGATTCTAAAGATTGAGACTCACTCTAAGAATCAACACGCTCTTTAAGCTCTTTACCCGGTTTAAAGTGTGGTGAAAACTTTCCTTCCACAGACACAGACTCTCCGGTTTTTGGATTTCGACCTACTCGCGCTTCGCGGTAATGCAAAGAAAAGCTACCGAATCCACGTATCTCAATTCGTTCACCTTCAGTAAAACTATCACTTAAACGCTCAAGCATTGCTTTTACAGCAAGCTCTACGTCCCTATGGGCTAGATGAGGCTGCTGCTCAACTAGAATTTCGATCAGTTCGGAACGAGTTATGGTGGCTTGCGTGGACATCAATGCGACCTACTGTATAAATGAGTTGTGTTCTAAGTGATGCTATCGAAACAATGTTTCGAGTATAAATCGATTACATTGAAAAAAAAGGCAACTAAGAATTTTTTCTTAGTTTATCAAGCGTGTCGCATAAAGAAGGCTAAGCGAAGCGCCTAAGTATAGTGATCCGAGGTAAGAGGCGCAAGCGTGCATTCTGAAAAACCTCAATTTTTACAATGGTTTATGAGACATCTGACAAAAACGAGAAGTTCAGAAATTCAGGTTGGCTCGCATGCTTCAAATATAATAAAAGGAATTATTCTACATAAGGCACATGTAATCAGAACAACAGCGACCGCTCTAAGATCTAAGAAGCTTGAGGTTAGCAGCCTTCACGATCAACTCCGTTTAACGAGCAATCATTTGCCGAAACACTTCGTCTTCTGCGAGTTTGTTACCAAAAAACTTAGCTCCTTCTAGGGTGTAATGTCCATAATCGTACAGAGTTTTAAACCCACTCTGCGTGTATGCGTGGCAAATCTCAGATGGAAGGTCACAGACCAGAGGTACTTTATTATAATAGGCGGCCCCATGCCTATCAGCTACTGCCTCCACCTCTTTATTATAGTCAATTATGTGACTCTGCAACTGCTTAAACAGTAAACGATCAGCTTCATCTTTAAGGATCGCAAACGAAGGAGGGTTTGCAGTGTAATCAGAGCTCCTGTAACCGAAAAAAACATGGTCGGCGGACCACTTCCCTCAATGGGGCTAAATTCTGCGGTATTGCCCATTACAACCACTTTTTTACCATCCCTTCTTGCACGATCAATTAAAAACCTCAGACCGTCCAGATCATTCGTGGACATCAGATTTTTATACGGCGCACCGCAGCGAGAATCTTGAGAGTATCGAGTACTCACTATGAGTGTTGTTGAAGACTTATATGCTTCGAGTTGATAGAACTCATTTCTTTCTTCTGAATACTCTGTGATGGACTCGTTAAAACAACTAATTTGATATGTAATGTGAGACATATTAATATTGCAAAAAAATGGTCTTTAAAAAATTTATAAACGACTAAGGAAACGACGGGAAAGGCAAGATAAAACTGCTCCTCAACGCCCAAACTCCATGTATGTAGAAACGGTTTTAGGAGCGCACTTTCGGAACCGTATTCTGTTGTGCTAAAGTAGAAAAAAAAATTTGATCCAAAGAAAATGGATGTTAAGACGCTTTGCGCATATTCAACGAAAGCCAAGGGTAGTATCTGCAACCAAGCAAAAGGGGTTGCAACTATAATCACTAAGAACAGAACAGGCAAAATACGTCGTGTCCTGCGTTCGTAAAAGTTAGAAAAACTGAACGCCCCAGTTTCGTAAAGCTCGCTGAGTATGATTCTTGTTATCAGATAACCACTGATGACAAAAAAGATATCAACACCAATAAAACCTCCCTGAAACCAATCAAGACCAAAGACACTAAACTGGGCATGGTAAAGAACAACGCTAATAACAGCAATAGCTCTCAGACCATCCACTTCAGGTCGATACAATAATTTGGATGGGATTCGAACCATACTCATCACCTAAGAAATAATTTTAAAACACGCAGCTAGGATTACATTCATCAATCTACTTAGAGACTTTTTGTTGGGGATTTTGGAGTGCAAACCTCATCTTAAAAATTGCTTTGCTATCCAGCTAAACTTCCAAAGATAATTCATCCCCTAAGGTGGTTTTGCTAATGCGAGGTTCAGGAGTATTGTACTTGACCCTCCATTCTTAAAGACCCTCATTTGGTACATCGACGAACTAGACTAGTTCTGATTGTTTCACGAATCGATGCCAATGGTATTACGTGGATAGCAAGTTTTACAATCTATGCCGAAATAGGTAGCTGTCTAGTTGTATATTTTTAGAGTTTGGTTCGAACAAAACCTTATTGCCATGCATATAACAATCACCACGCGATACATCAAGTTGATTGGCCTGTCGCCAAAAAAAAGCCGCTAACACTTTCGCGTTAGCGGCTTTTCTAAAACAGTAAACAATTACTTGTTCAACTGCTCTTTAAGCTTCTCAGCCAACAAGCTTGATCCGCCTGTATCTTCCGAACCACGACCATACTCTTCAATTGCTTCACTTTCGTGCTGCGCTTCTAGAGCTTTAATCGATAGTGATATACGACGTGTCTTACGATCAATAGATGTGATTTTAGACTCAACCTCGTCGCCAACACTGAATAGCGCGCTCGCGTCTGCGACGTGATCTCGTGAAATCTCTGCTGCGCGCAAGTAACCGTCTACTCCGTCAACTAAGTCAATGGCTACGCCGCGAGCATCTGCTTCGCGAACAACACCTTTAACAACAGCGCCTTTTCCGTTAGCTGCAACATAGTCTGTGAAAGGATCGCCAGACGCTTGCTTAACACCAAGAGAGATACGCTCGCGCTCAGGATCAACCGCTAGAACAACCGCTTCTAACTCATCGCCTTTCGCGTAGTCGCGGATAACTTCGTCACCATCCTCATTCCATGACAAATCGCTTAAGTGAATAAGACCGTCGATGTTTCCATCCAAGCCAATAAACACACCAAAGTCAGTGATCGATTTGATACGTCCGATAACTTTGTCGCCTTTACGATGAGTAGCCGCAAAGCTTTCCCATGGGTTGCTGCGACATTGCTTCATACCTAAAGATATACGACGACGCTCTGCGTCAATCTCAAGCACAACAACTTCAACTTCGTCATTCACTTGACAGATCTTGCTAGGGTGAACATTTTTGTTAGTCCAATCCATTTCAGAAACGTGTACTAAACCTTCAACGCCATCTTCAAGCTCAACAAAAGCACCGTAATCAGTGATGTTGGTTACTTTACCGAAATGCTTAGTACCTTCAGTAAAACGACGTGACAAGTCTTGCCATGGATCAGAACCCATTTGCTTGATACCCAATGATACGCGAGCTTTCTCACGATCGAATTTCAATACGCGGGCTTCGATATCTTGACCAACTTCCAACACTTCTGAAGGGTGCTTGACGCGTTTCCACGCCATGTCGGTGATGTGCAACAATCCGTCGATTCCGCCCAAGTTGATGAAAGCACCGTAATCGGTAAGGTTCTTAACGATACCTTTAACGATTTGGCCTTCTTCAATAGTCTTGAGTAGCTCTTCGCGCTCAGCACCAAGTTCGTTTTCAACAACTGCGCGTCGTGAAACAACAACGTTGTTGCGAACTTTGTCAATCTTGATAACTTTAAGCTCAAGATCACGATTTTCTAAATAAGCAGAGTCTTTAACTGGGCGAACATCAACCAACGATCCAGGTAGGAACGCTCGAACATTCTGCAGAGAAACGGTGAAACCACCTTTGACTTTGCCAGTAATTTGTCCAACCACAATATCGCCGTTTTCGTGAGCTTTTTCTAATTCAGCCCAAACTCGTACGCGACGCGCTTTGTCATGTGACAATTTAGTGCGTCCATACCCGTCTTCAACACTCTCGATAGCAACTTCAACTAAGTCACCAGCGTTTACGTTATATTCGCCATCAACTTTAGCAAATTGCGATAGTGGGATTTCTGCCTCTGATTTGAGGCCTGCAGTAACTAGAACATAGTCACCGTCAACTGATACTACTTCTGCTTTGATCACCTCGCCCACAGTCATTACTGTGTTCAATAGGCTTTCTTCAAACATCTCAGCGAATGATTCGCTCATATTTCACCTTGTTAACCCAGCCAATTTTTATGGCAGCTGAATTAGTTTAGACCAAACGCCCAGTCCGATGGGGTTAGCGTTGCTTTACATAATCCTTTATTAGCGTAACTACTTCTTCAATCGTTAAATTGGAAGTATCGATCGATAACGCATCATCTGCTGCTTTAAGCGGTGATGCTTCTCGATTCGAATCTCGGACGTCACGCGAATGGATCGACTCTTTAAGGCGCGCGAGATTAACATTGAACCCCTTAGATTTCAACTGATCAAAACGTCTTTGTGCCCTTATTTCTACGCTCGCAGTAAGGAATATCTTGTACTGCGCGTCTGGGAAAACGACTGTTCCCATATCTCGTCCGTCGGCAACCAATCCCGGCGCTTGTCTACTGCGCTGCTGAAGCTTTAACAAAGCCGCTCTCACCTCCTTGATAGGCGCTATTTTGGAGGCCATTTCACCGGTTTCTTCTGTTCGTAATTGGTCAGTCGCATCAACGTCGTTAACAATAATTTTAGCAACGTCACCGAGCCTGATTTCGAAACCGAGCTGCATTTTGTCGGCTAGATCAGTAAGTCCGCGAATATCGTTGTTATCAACACTATTCTTGAGCGCGCTCCACGCTAACGCTCTGTAGATGGCGCCGCTGTCTAAATAATGCCATCCGAACTCATGAGCACATAACTGCCCAATAGTGCCTTTACCAGAACCGCTAGGCCCATCGAGTGCCAAAACGGGCGGCAGACTCAAACCTGTTTGTGATGAATCAGTCATCAATATTTAGGCCTACTTTGTTGGCCAACTCCGCGAAATTGGGAAACGAAGTTGCCACGTTCTCTACACCATTCACTACGATGGTTTCCTCAGAAACACCTGCGGCGACAGCGAAACTCATAGCAATACGATGATCGTGAAAACTTTCGACTACGCCACCGCTAATGGTACCGCCACGAACCGTCATACCATCTCGGTACTCGGTTACATCAACGCCAACCGCTTGTAGTCCCGCCACCATCGCAGAAATTCTGTCGCTTTCTTTATGTCGTAATTCCTCTGCTCCGGTAATAATCGTTTCGCCTTGCGCACACGCCGCGGCCACACAAATTACAGGAAACTCGTCGATAGCAAGTGGAACCAAGGCTGGGTCGATTTCTGCGCCCTTTAAACCAACATACTTAACTTCGATATCAGCCACAGGCTCGCCATTTACGGCTTCGCCGATGACTCGCTCGTTCTTAAGTGTTATGTCCGCACCCATGGCTCGCAACACATCAATAACGCCAGTTCTTGTGGGGTTGACTCCCACATTCTGCAATACAAGCTTAGAACCTGGCACTATAGAAGCCGCAACCATAAAAAAGGCCGCCGAAGAGATATCCGCAGGAATATCAACATCACAGGCCGATAAGGTACCACCGCCTTTGATTCGGATAGTACTTACGGCATCATCAATTTTTTCAACTTCACATGGGTATCCATAGGCACCCAGCATTCGTTCAGTGTGATCGCGAGTCGGTGCGGGCTCAGTGACAGTGGTCTCGCCTTGCGCATACATTCCGGCCATCAATATGCAGGATTTAATCTGCGCACTCGCAATAGGTAACTTATAGTCAATGGGTTCTAGTTTGGTAACAGCACGAATATGAATCGGTGGAGTACCACCTTCATCGGTAACACACTTTGCACCCATGGCGGTTAACGGCACTGTTATGCGGCGCATAGGCCTGCCAGACAATGATTCGTCACCCACTAATTTTGAAGGAAATTTTTGGGCAGCTAATATTCCAGCGATTAAGCGCATGGCAGTTCCAGAGTTCCCCATATCGAGGTCAACTTCAGGCGCTTCTAAACCATGCATTCCACAACCGGTAATGGTTAGGCGTCCGTTCTTTGGGCCAACCGCCTTCACGCCCATCGCCTTGAACGCTCCCAACGTGGCCAAAACGTCCTCTCCTTCAAGCAAACCCGTAATCTTGCTCTTGCCTTGTGCAAGCGAAGAAAACATCACAGCGCGGTGTGACATCGATTTATCGCCAGGCAGACGAATTTTGCCGCTTAGGCCTTTTTCACTTTTGCGACAATGAAACTGTTTATCTGATGTCATGCTTCTATTCTTTATGAAACGCGCAATGCGCTCAAAGTTTTACGTGCCACTCATGCTGGAGCCAAGAAGACTAGCCCAATTTGCACACTGAGGGGAACGTAATTTATACGGGGGCGAGATTATATATTGAACGCCTGAAGATTACTCCATAGATTAAACCCAAATACGAGCAACCACCTTTTCAGGTTTCTGAATCCATTAGGCCGCGACACCAACTTCGCTTACACTTGTCTATGTGTCATCAAGGACTGAGCGCGCTTTGTTGAGCAAGCCTGAATCTCTCGCTTGCTTCGCCGCCTCAAAATAGGTCAATATACCCTCCTGTTCGGCTGACTCTACTTTACTTTCAATCGCCTCAATTTGCTGCTTAAATCCACGAAGCGCATCCAGCACCTGATCCTTATTAGTAATGCATATATCTCGCCACATCTGCGCGTCACTTGAAGCAATTCTTGTGAAGTCATAAAACCCTGCCGCGGCAAGATCGAACAATTGCTGTCGATCAGTTTGCTGGCTCAAATAATTGACTAGGGTAAAGGCAATAACATGTGGCAAATGACTGGTCTTAGCAAATATAGCATCGTGTTCTTCCAAGCCGAGTTCCAATACGCGACACTCTAAATCTTGCCACATCCGCGTAACCTTAAGCGTATTTGCGGCAACTGACTCTGGTGTATTAGTAATAATTACATGTTTATTTTTGAATAAACCACCTCGTGCAGCCTGCACGCCTGAATGCTCTCCACCCGCAATAGGGTGTGCAAACACACACTGCCTCAAAACTCCGGGCACATGTTCTGCCACCTGTTTATAGAGCGAGGTTTTAACACTGCCAACATCGGTAATAATAGTGTGAGGCTCGACACATATCTCGAGTTGACGAAAAATGGGTAACATCGCCTGCATTGGCGTAGCAAGGACGATTAGATCAGCACCCTGCACTGCCGACTCAAGCGTGTCGCAACGGTCAACAACACCTTTCTCGATAGCTAAGCGCGCTGTCTCTTCTGATCGGCACACGCCAACCACTTGTTTTGCCAATTGACGCACTTTTAGGTCGATTCCAAGCGAACCGCCTAACAATCCGGTGCCAATGATGACTACTTTGTTAAACATGAGATGACCAGTTAAATCAGCGACCGTGCTCGATATCCAAAATATCGAATGCAGCGCGTTAGAGCACGCCGACTGGGTACGAACCAATCAGCTTAAAGAAGGCAGACTTGTCGCGAAGCTCGTCTAGAGCTTTAGATACTTCAGGGCGGTCTACATGACCTACTAAGTCAATAAAGAATACGTATTCCCAGTTGGTCTGCCGCGAAGGCCTAGACTCAATACGACTCATATCGACATCCGCATCGTACAAAGGCTTGAGTAACTCAAATAGACTGCCAATTTTGTTCGGAGTCGAAATCATTATGGTTGTCTTATCGTCACCACTCTCTTTATAGGTGTTGGTGCCGATAATTAGAAAGCGTGTTGTATTATTGCGCTCATCCTCAATACCCGATGCCAAAACCTTAATTGAGTATAGCTTGGCCGCGATATCTCCGGCGATCGCCGCCACATCAGACGACTTACTGGCAATAATAGCGGCCTCAGAATTACTGTTTGACGCCACTAACTCTGCGTCAGGTAAATACCTTTCCAACCAGTTACGACACTGCGCGAGTGCTTGTGGGTGCGCATACACCTTATTGATTGATGGTAAGCCTTCGGCATTGCTCAAGAGGTTGTGGTTTATTGGTAAATGAACTTCGCCACACACCTTTAAGCTCGAGCTAGCGAAACAATCAAGAGTGTGAGTAATGACGCCTTCGGTTGAATTTTCCACAGGAACCACACCAAAATGCGCGCGACCTTGTTCAACCACACGGAATACATCAGCTATTGTTTTAACATCTGCTGCTTTAACCGCATGACCGAAATGCTTAATAACAGCAGCTTGGGTATACGTCCCTTCAGGCCCTAAGTAGGCAACGGTCATGGGCATTTCAGCCGCGAGAGACGTCGACATAATTTCGCGCATCAAATGCACCATGTCGTCGTCATTCACCAACCCACCAATCTCCTCACGCAACTTGATATTGCGCTCGCGAACACGTCGTAAAACTTGTGCTTCGCGCTCTGGCCTATAAAACGATGCGCTCGCGTCTGCTGCCGTCTTTGCCTTAGCAATTTTGGAAGCGACCAACACCCGCTCTTGAATCAATCGCTGAATCTGTGAATCAGCGGTATCAATTTCTTTACGGAGCTCTAAAAGCTCTTGGCTGTCGATCTGCGGTTTATCGTTCATCTAAGATATAAATTATAAGCCTAATAGTAATAGAATTAGCTAGCTGTTTGAATGTGGAAAATACGAGGCCTGAATTACTGAATGACGCGTGCGATTTTGATACCAGGCAATTCCTTGATTTTAGCAACAACTTCGTCAGGGATTAAAGAGTCTGAGTCAATTATCGTGTACGCCAACTCTCCTTTGGAGCGGTTGATCATGTCATTAATATTGATCGATGCCGACGCCAACACCGTAGATATTTGCCCTACCATATTGGGTACGTTTTCGTTACAAACCACCAAACGATAAGGCGTGCGACGAGGCATGCTTACGTTAGGAAAATTTACCGAGTTTACGATATTGCCTTCTTCCAAGTACGCTTTGACTTGCTCGGCGACCATGATGGCGCAATTATCTTCAGCTTCTACGGTGCTTGCGCCTAAATGTGGCAAGCCAATTACACCAGATGTAGACTTAGTCAGATTGTTTGGGAAATCTGTTACATAACAGCCCAATTTTTTTGCTATTAACGCATCACACACCGCTTGGTCGTTTACGATTCCGCCTCGTGCTAGATTGATTACCACCGCAGTGGATTTCATGTTGTTTATGTTTTCCGCATTAATCAGATCGCGTGTCGCTTCGATTAATGGTACGTGTACTGTCAAAAAATCTACGTGAGGCAACATATCGTCTACACTATTCACTCGCTCTACGTTTGTTGACAGCTGCCAAGCACCATCAACAGTCAAGGTTGGATCAAAACCAAGAACTTGCATGCCAAGCTCAACACAGGCATTTGCGACCATTCCACCTATAGCCCCTAAGCCAATAACGCCAATCGTTTTACCTGGAACTTCGTAACCCGCGTACTTCTTCTTGCCTGCCTCTACCAACTTCGAAAGCTCTTCGTCTGAGCCCTGCAGTTCGTTAACGTACTGAACCGCGTTAGGTAGGTTTCTAGCCGCCATAAACAAGCTGGCGAGCACCAACTCCTTTACCGCATTCGCATTAGCGCCTGGCGCGTTGAAAACTGCCACGCCGTTATCACTCATTTTCTGCAACGGAATATTATTAACTCCGGCACCCGCTCGACCCACGGCTTTTAACGAAGCTGGGATCTCCATATCGTGCATTTTAAAAGAACGTAATAGAATTGCGTCGGGGCTATCGTGCTTTTCGCCGACGTTATAAGTATCTTTAGGTAATCTATCTAAACCGGCAGCAGAAATATTATTAAGGGTAAGTAAGTCGTATGTTCGCATGATAATTTCAGATTTAATTCTGTGAGTTAAGTGCTTTTAAATTGTATTTTGTTAGTCCGTCGTCAAAACTGTGAAATCTAACGAGGGTTCTGAGCTTGAAAGTCTTGCATAAACTGCATCAAAGCCTTAACCGCATCAATGCCTGTCGCGTTGTAAATACTCGCTCGCATTCCCCCCACCGAGCGGTGTCCCTTCAAGGAATGGAGACCTGCCTTAGTGGCTTGCTCAATAAACGATGCCTCTAGGTCTGTGTCGTGTATTAAAAACGGAACATTCATCCAGGACCGGTCGCTCTCTTGAACGGGGTTGGTATAATAACCATCAGACGCATCAATATACCCATATAACATGTCCGCTTTTTCCGCATTCACGGCCGCCATTGCCTCTAAGCCGCCTTGCGCCTTCAACCATTTGAACACCTTGGCCGCTAAGTACCACGCAAATGTAGGCGGAGTATTACTCATGCTGTCTGATTCGGCCATCACGGTCCAATCCAACATGCGTGGCGCTTGTGGATCACAATGCCCAAGCAGGTCTTCGCGAACAATCACAATAGTAATACCCGCTGGCCCGATATTTTTCTGAGCGCCTGCGTAGATAACACCAAACTTAGAGACGTCTATCGGTCTGGATAAAATCGTTGACGACAAATCCGCACAAATAGGAACATCTGTATCCGGCAGCCAGTCAAACTCGACACCTGCAATTGTTTCGTTAGGCGTTAAATGTAAGTAAGCCGCATTAGGATCAACAGTCCATTGGGTTTTCACTGGCACAGATTTATACGCTTCGGCACTGGTATCACACACTACGTTTACGTCAATAAAACGTTTAGCATCGGCGATCGCCTTCTTAGACCAGTGTCCTGTGTGCGCATAGTCCGCCGATTGCCCCAAATGCTTTAGATTAAGGGGAATAGCTGAGAACTGAGTAGTTGCACCACCTTGAACGAATAGTACTTTGTAGTTGTCCGGAATCGCCATCAGATCTCGTAAATCTTGTTCCGCTTGAGCTGCCAGCTCTACAAAGGCTTTGCTTCGATGCGACACCTCCATGACGGATGCGCCTTGTCCATCCCATTCCAACATCTCGGCTTGAACTTCTTGAAGCACTGATAAGGGTAGTGCGGCCGGGCCTGCACTAAAATTGTATACGCGGCTCATAATGTCTGAATAGAGTTAGGGTTAATCAAAAGGAAAACCTCAATTGCGCAAAACGTCATACAACTATTGCTTGGCTGAATAGAAAAGTCACTATCCGATCCACAATGAATCGAGGCTTCGACATTGAAGGTGTGATGCTATTGACATGAACGCGCTAATTCACTGCTTTTCTTGAAATTAACCGAAAAAGCGTAAGAACTATGTAGAGCGTTTACAACAACCGGCGAATTCGGCGATAGCGTTTCTTGCGAGGTTTAGACTTGAGTCGATTTTAATGCAATAAGCGTCGCTATGACATCATTTCTACGCATATCTTGGATATTTTCAGGCTATCTTTGGTGAATAATACTGTGTAAACCCACTAATGGGGCACTTCAGCAATGAGTGCGCCGACATCTCACCCATAAATCGCCAGCACCCTACCTAGCTTTTTCTTCACTAAACAGCAAGGCATAAATTGCCGCCAAGAAACTGGGGATCACTGGTTCGGGTACAGGTACAGGTTCAGGTTCAGGCCCTGGATCAGGGTTGCCTGGGTCGTCCGCACCATTAGGCATATCTAAAGGCGGCGAGTTTTCGGCAAAATACTCATGACCGTCTGCATGTCGAATCGCGCTGGAAGGGTCGATTATTGCTAACAGTCGGCTCCGCGACTGTCCATAATAAGTGCCAGATGAATCTTCGATATCATCAGTGTTTGCCACAACAGTAAAATGACTCAATTCATGAATTATCGTACCCGCTTTCGAATCCGTACCTGTTCGGGATGCCGACCAAAAAGCATTGCAGACCGTTATGTTGTAGTGATCGGATTTAGTGACATAGGCGTAGTATCCCAAGTTACAGCCGCAATCAAAATTGATAGTTCGAGTAGCTAGTGCAGAGTAAATTTGATTAAAATGATTCTGCACGATCGCCCAGCGACCTGCGTCATAATTGCCAAACCATTCTTTATATCGCCGTGCTGTCGGGCGTTTCGACAATGGCGCTCCACTCAGAGAGTCACGCGCAGTCCGCGCATAGCTCTCCGCCACCACAACAGATGCTCGTATTTCTGCTGCTTGATCGATAGAACAATTTTGATAGGTTGGCGTCTGGCTAGTGATTCCCGAAAGAGGCTGCAAGTAAATGTTATCTAGCAGCACTAAATTTGTGCCTTTTTGTGCCAACACTTGCCTACTAGTCTGTTCGTTTGCTGCTAACTCTAGATCAGCGCGCCAATTAATCCGATAGCTACCTGCAAGCTCTATTTCATACGACAACTGGAGATCAACGGTCTTACTAACGTATTGCCCCTCAGATAAGACCACGTAATCCTGAGCAGTAGGCGCAGCCCGCTTAAAATGCCGACCTCTGTACTCTAGCTCTTGCTCTTCAAACCAAATTGACAAAATATCTTCATCTATCCGCCCCTCGAGACCCGTAGCCCATTTTAAAAGCCGAACTTCTTCGGCGCCATGATTGGTGTAAGTAAGCTTAATCAAAACCTTATCGTCTGCAGACAGGTTGTTTTTGACAGGCTGTATAGAGACCGTCACGCCATCTGGCAAAGCATGCGCATATGCAAAACCACTAGCAAACGCACTAAGTACTGTGCCTGCAAAAAACAGAACAGCAAAAAGAAAAGTACGTCTCACCATAAAATCATGTTTCCTCTTATGCCTAAACACTCCGGGTAAATTCAACCTGTATGATTTCTTGCTTGACGCAAAACAACTAGCTCAACCTAATCGCTCTCAGACTCAGTCGCATCACCGTCGTCTTTTTCGGAAATATCCGACCTAAGTTCAGGACTACTCTCTTCGGTAGTTTCAGCCTCAAGGCCAGAGAGCTCATCTTCTACATCAGACTCAGACTCTACAACTTTTTCAATTTTAATCAGCTTTTCGTCTGCGCTCACTCCGATTACCTTAACACCTTGAGTGTTACGCCCAACAATCGAAACTTCAGCAACGCGAGTACGCACCAAAGTACCTCCATTGGTGATTAGCATTGCTTCATCAGAATCATCTACCAGAACGGCACCCACGGCATCTCCGTTGCGATCATTGGTAATGATCGATATGACACCCTGTCCGCCACGACCTTGAACGTTGTATTCCTTAAGGAATGTACGTTTGCCGTAGCCTTTTTCAGTTACCGTGAGCACTGCTGACGTTTCGTCGGCCGAGTCAGAAATGATCATTGCATTGACTTTATGGCCTGGCGTTAACTTAATACCTCTCACACCGCGGGCTGTACGGCCCATCTTCCGCACATCTTCTTCTGCAAAGCGAATCGCCTTGCCTGACGTAGAAAACAGCATGACGTTAGAGCTGCCATCCGTTAATCCAACACCGACAAGTTCGTTTTGATCGACTAGATCAATAGCGATAATGCCGCTGGCTCTAGGTCGAGAAAAATCCATCAAGGATGTCTTCTTAACAGTACCATCGCTAGTCGCCATGAACACATGCTGACCATCAGTGAACTCCTTGACAGCCAGAATTGCTGTTATGTGTTCACCATCGTCCAATGGCAATAGATTGACAATTGGTTTGCCGCGCGCATTGCGTCCAGCTTGAGGTAATTCGTAAACCTTTAACCAATACACCTTACCGCTGTCTGAAAAACACAAGATAGTGTCATGAGTATTAGCAACAAACATTCGCTCGACGAAATCTTCGTCCTTAGTTTTGGTAGCGCTCTTGCCCTTACCACCGCGTCGCTGAGCGCGGTAATCACTCAAAGGTTGAGATTTTGCGTAACCTTCATGCGACAAAGTAACTACTAAATCTTCCTCGGCGATCATGTCCTCGAGAGTTAAATCCACTTTCTGATCAATGATGACAGTGCGGCGCTCATCGCCGTACTCTTCTTTGATCGCCACCAGTTCTTCGCGAATAACTTCCATCAATCGGTGCGTGTTCTCGAGAATATCGATGTACTCAGCGATTCGTTCAAGCATTTCACCGTATTCGTCGCGAATCTTGTCTTGCTCTAAACCAGTTAGTCGGTTTAAACGCAATTCCAAGATTGCTTGTGCCTGTTCTTCTGATAAGCGATAGATGCCACCATGCAATCCAAGATTCGGATCCAAACCAACAGGTTTAGAAGATTCTGAGCCAACACGTTCTATCAATTCAGAAACCACACCGGCTTTCCATTCGCGCTCTAACAATGCATGTTTAGCAATAGCTGGTGTTGACGACTGTTTAATCAGCTCGATCATTTCATCAATATTACTGAGAGCAATTGCCAAACCTTCTAAAAGATGTGCCCGTGAACGTGCTTTCCTTAAGTTAAAAATTGTGCGACGTGTAACAACTTCGCGCCGATGCTTAATAAACTCTTGAAGTAGCTCTCGTAAGTTGAAAATTCTCGGCTGGTTGTCGAGCAAAGCAACGGTATTGATGCCAAACACAGTTTGCAGTTGAGTCTGTTGAAACAACTGATTCAGTATCACTTCAGCTACTTCGCCACGGCGAATACCAATAAACATACGCATGCCACTCTTATCTGACTCATCACGTAACTCTGTGATGCCATCGATTTTTTTGTGCTTAACAAGTTCTGCTATTTTTTCGAGCAAGCGAGCTTTGTTTACCATGTACGGTAGCTCATTAACGATAATAGCTTGGCGTCCGCTAGTCTCATTCGTTTCGATCTCGGTCCGCGCGCGCATATAGATCTTGCCTCGGCCTGTACGGTACGCGTCACGTATGCCACTACTGCCGTTGATAAATGCTGCAGTTGGGAAATCTGGGCCGGGAATGTACTCCATCAACTCATCTATCGTAATAGATTCGTTATCCACCATCGCGAGACAAGCGTCTATGACCTCATTTAGGTTGTGTGGAGGAATATTGGTTGCCATCCCCACGGCAATACCTGATGAGCCGTTAACGAGTAAGGTTGGTATTCTGGTAGGCATTACCGACGGCTGCATTTCGCTTTCGTCGTAGTTAGGTAAAAAGTCGACCGTGCCTTTGTCTAGATCCGATAATATTTCATGCGCGATTTTCTTCAACCGAATTTCGGTATAACGCATTGCCGCTGGCGAATCACCATCTACAGAACCAAAGTTACCTTGGCCGTCGACTAACTGGTAACGCATCGAGAAATCTTGCGCGAGGCGAACAATGGTGTCGTAGACCGCTGTGTCGCCATGCGGATGGTATTTACCAATTACATCACCGACTACACGCGCCGATTTTTTATATGGCTTGTTATAGTCGTTATTGAGTTGCGCCATCGCGAATAGAACACGTCGATGCACAGGCTTTAAACCATCTCGCACGTCTGGAAGCGCTCTTCCGACGATTACACTCATTGCGTAATCAAGGTATGACTGGCGCATTTCTTGTTCTAAACTGGCGGGAATGGTTTCTTTAGCGAATTGGTCGGACATAGGGAATAATGAGAACTATTAATTGTGGATATAATTATAACCTTTTGCGCGCCTCATCGTTAACATATGCGTCTAGTTTTCGCACGGAAAACACAATAAAATCTGGGCTGTAACTAACTGTTATAATGTAGCAATTAGGCAGTATTGCCTCGAACTACCCTCCCCCCCCCCGAACTGAGCAAACCATTAAATGATCGACACTAACAAAATTGCATTAATTGGTTCAAACTATGGCCGCGTACCTGACCCTAACGCTACGTCCATGCTCAAATATTTGGAACGCAAAGGCACCTATAACGTTTTTATTTTGACGGGCAAAAACACCATGAGCTACTGGAACGCACTTGTCGGCGACCGTACAAAAATCATCAACCGAAACAGCTTACGCGCTCTATCATTACTCTTTAAGGCAAATTTTGTGTTGTACACTCACTCTCTTAGCGACATTTTCCCGCATGCACATCACTTATTCCGCCTCCTGAAACCTTTTAGAGCAACGCTGATATTCCTTCAGCACGGCGTAATAGGACTCAAAATAAACCTCGCAAACGGCGTATCTCTGGCCAAATATCTAAAATCATTACAACCTACTTTCGACATTATGGTGGTTAGTTCTGCGCGAGAAGCTAGAACAGTAGCGAAACTTGGCGTGAATCAGTCAAAAATCGCGATAACCGGCCTGCCTCGTTTTGACACTCCTAACGACAAAGCAAAACGTAAAGGCAAGACCGCTCTTGTGTTTTTTACGTGGCAAGACCAAAAGAATTTAAGGCGTAAGCTTAGAGACATCGAGACAATCAAAAAGCATTTTCCGAAGATTTGCTTCGAGTCAAAAAGCCATTTCATGACATCGGAGAAAAGCTCTACACCGATAGACCCGCGTCATTATGACTTCGTAATAAGCGATGACTCAAGCATAGCCTGGGACTTCCTGTATTTTAATAGAGAGGCCGTTTTTTACAAGCCGAGCGAGTGGCTCATCAATGATCCAGCGCTTGATGAACGCAAGGCTTTCACTCCTGACGACTTAATCAGAGCAATCTATCGTTTGCATGCAAAAAACATGACACCTGTCGAAAGAAACCTATACACAGACAACGATGACAATAAAAACTGTCAACGGATCGAAAATCATTTACTAAGATAAAAGTCATACAGAATGCAACACAGGAATAAAACAAACAAGGAACAAGCAATAGGGAGCGGCTTAGTAAGCGTGATTATTCCCACGTTTAACTCTCAAGCACACCTAGAAGAAACAATTAATAGCGTTTTGGCTCAAACCCATCAAAATTTTGAACTCATAGTCGTAGATGACATGTCGACCGACAACACCATGCACGTTATTGAGGGTTTACGTCGTAAGCACAGCACAATCACATTAACTAACACCTCAGTAAACAGCGGTGGCCCAGCCACACCACGCAACATAGGGATAGGCATTGCAAAAGGAGAATACATCGCATTTCTAGACTCTGATGACCTCTGGCACCCAAAAAAACTCGAGCACCAAATACTAGCGATCGAGCAGGAGAAACTTGACATGGTTTGCTCTTCAGTCGTCAAAATTAGCGCCCATAAAAAAGCGTTAACAACGCTCAATTTAAACGGTGAAATAACGAACCAAATAGACTCATACCAAATTTTAAGCTACCACAAACTTTTGCAAAAAAATTATATAGCTCTCTCCAGCGTTCTAATTCGGTCGAAATCGTTAGGCGAACACCGATTTTCTGAAGCCCAAGAACACATCGCTATAGAGGACTATTTGCTGTGGCTGACATTAAGCGAACACCAAAATTTTCGCTGCGGGTTATTTTCGTGCGCACTGATCGAATATCGAATGCTTGATTCGTCTCTATCTTCGTCCAAGCTGACGATGACCCGTAAAATCTGGAATTTGCACGGTCAATTAGACCTAACTCACATCCCTTTCGGACTCGGTCGTGCTTTCTACATGACAAGTTATATTTTGCGGTCCACCTTCAAAATGATTGTCGGGAAATTGAAATCTCTTCGGTAGTTGATTTGGGTTATCCTGACCATAAATGCAACTCTTTTAGATGGGGTTCTCTATAACTTTATTCGCGTACCCTGAGCCAATAGAGCAATACAACTTAAAAACTCTTGAAATTAACCAGCCTAAATGAGACTATCTCTTAGTCTGGCAAACAGGCAGCCATAATTAGCCCAAATATTCTAGGAGAAACTCCAAATGAAAAACAGTTTAAAAATTATCTTAGCAGCAAGTCTTTTATCTATCGGAATGCAGTCAGCTCTTGCAGCTAAAGCGACAAGTCGTGACGTGTCAGAAATAATCATTAGTAACAACGGTAAGGTAACAGTGAAACTATCAGGAGCCGCTGTTAATCCTGCTGGTTGCAGTAACTCAGCTTATGTTATTGACGCCACTGAAGGTTCAAAGAAAGAGTGGATAGCGCAACTTCTTACAGCTAAAGCAGCGGGCTTCAAAGTAACAATGAGCATCAATGATAACGTTTGCGGTAACGGTGGTTCTAACCCGAAAGTAAGCAACATCATTATGTTGTAAAAAAGTACGTTATTGATTCTTATTTTAGAGTTACTCTATGTTTTAGATAGCTCCCAATCGAACAAGAATCAGTACTTGAGTTTCTTAGAGTTTTAAAAAGCTTGATTGATGATTTCAATCAAGCTTTTTTTATGCCTAACATGAGTTTCACTTTTCATCGCTCACATTCGCTTAAGTCTACTCCACAAACAATCCCATGAATCAGTTCGCTTTCCTAATTGGTGCACACAAAACTGGCACGACCTACTTTAACAAGGTACTTTTAGCCAATCTAGACTTGCTAAAAGAGTCCGGTGTGTACTTTGAAGCCTCGGGAACCGTTAAGCGCGAGTTAACCAAATATCTCAATAAACCATTGAGCGAAGGTTCAGCAAATTCAAAACTCGCTACTACTCGCGAATACCTATTTAGGCACAAAAAAGACTTCCAACGTTTACTTTTTTCCAACGAAAACATTTCTGGTAACATAGAAAGCTTCAAAAAATATAAAGTTATGTACCCAAATGTGTCGTCCAGAGTAAAAAACTTAAACGTTATTTTTGAGGGGGAACCAGTAGATCTTTACTTTTTCATTCGCAATTACTCTGATTTTATAGAATCTAGCTATTCAGAATATATTCGCAACTGCGGCTACATACCATTTTCTAAATTTCATGCGACTGCCTTTGAAAACGGCGCTTGCTGGATTACCGTGATTGACAATATTATCGACGTATTTCCATCTGCGCATTTAGTCGTAGTGGACAACCAGCAGCTTAGAGATCATAGCGTCGACGTTATGAACGAACTAACTAGCTTAAAGCTTTCGGAGTATGGACGTATTGAAAAAGACCTAGGAAGAGCATCCTTATCCGCACACGGCTTAGAGATCGTGCAACAGAAAAATCGGTTAAGGCTTACTAGACTTCCTGCGAAGCAAGTTGATGCTATCGCAAAAAAATACCCTAAGTCTAAGAAATATGGTGAGCTACAACTCCTAACACCCGAGTTAAGAAATGCGTATGATGTCCAGTACACCCGAGACCTTGAAACTCTTAGACAGCGAGGCTTGTTGGCAAAGATCTGAGCAATAACTATTCCCAACCATAAATTAAGAAAGATGCATTTAGTCTCGAAGTGTAAAGCCGAAAAAAATATCGGCGTTGAACCTACTTTGTTTAGCAATGTAAGAAATGAAATGCTTCGTCTACCTTTCTTTCTTGATTGGTATAGATCTCGGGGTATTTCCCACTTCGTTATTGTCGACAATAACTCTACAGACGAGTCTGTAGAGTTTCTAAAGGCTCAAACAGACGTTACTCTGTACAGTACGAATGATTCATTCGTCAAAGCGCTTTGTGGGCTAACTTGGCTAGATGAACTGCGAGACAAGTATGGAAAAGATCAATGGTGCTTGACAGTAGATTGTGACGAATTACTAAGATTTCCCTTTGACGATCTCATCAACATCCCAGAGCTTTGCCGCTACCTCAACACCAATGCCTATGAGGGTTTGTTTTCGTTACTAGTAGATCATTACTCAGACCAAATCAAGCCCCACAAATTAATTGCGGGCGATTCATTTTACGACCATTCGCCATACTTCGACCATTCTGGATACATCACACGTGATTCAAGCGCGTTTCCATTCATTGGTGTTTCGGGCGGACCTCGATATAGGTTAATGTACGCTCCTAAGCAAAAATTTGGCCCCTCGATGCGAAAAATCCCTCTTGTTAAATGGGTCTCGGGCGTCGAATATTTAGCCGTAAATCATTCCACTACGAATATTAAAATCGCTGACATCACATCCGTACTTCAGCATTTTAAGTTTTTGGACGACTTCAAGTCTCACGTTAATTCTGAGGTAGAACGAAACGACCGACTGATGGTTGATTACGAAGTTTATAAAAATCACCTCAGCACAAACGACAAAGCTAGTTTTTATCATCCATCTATAAGCACTAGGTTCGTAGACACTAATCAACTTCAGTCCCTTGGATTGATGAAATCCAGCGGCAAGTTTAGTAAATGGCTTAAACACCAAAAGAATAATGCGAAAGAATCCTGGCCGGATCTAGTCAGACTCGAGCACGATAATCCAATTAAGAACGCTGTCCTAGAAAACTGGGCAAGCATATCCTATTTATCCAGCGGATTAAGTGATATTGAACGCGTATCCGTTATTGTGCCGTTCTATAACGCTGAGCGCTGCTTAGAAAGATGCGTTAAGAGTGTTCTGCCCCAGAGATGCTTAGGGGAGTTAATATTGGTTGATGATGGTTCAATTGATAAAAGCAGTGAAATAGCAGCTAGACTCGCCCTTCGCCATAGAAAGATCAAACTACTTCAACACCCAGGAAAACTCAACAGAGGAGCCGGAAATTCGAGGAATCTTGGCGTATTCGCTGCTCAGTTTGAGTATATTGCTTTTTTAGACTGTGACGACAGCTTTACAGCAGATCGTTTTCTTGAGGATGTGCGCGTACTTGATCAAAACGAAAACGCGTCGGGCGTATTTGGATCCCAAGCTCTAAGTTTTGAAAATGAAGGCACCAAGCAAGAAAGAATTGAAAAGGGCCTCAGCTTAAGGATCGAGATGCCAAGAGGCATCCAAGGAAAAACCTTATTTGGCAAGATGAATCCAGTTGGCAACGCGGGTTCTTTTCATATGAATGCGTTAACCTTACGTAAGTCCGAGTTTCTTCGCATTGATGGATTCGACCCGTTAGTACCAAGGTGCGAAGACGTAAATTTCTACATGAAATTAGCTTTTTCATGCAACCTTATTCAAAAGCAAGACCGAAAAGCATACGCCATTAAACTTGTTCATTCTGGTAATCGCATGAGCCCTGAAAATACTCGTTTGCATAGACCAAATGTGTTCTCGCAATTTCTGAAGTTTGCGATCAATCAACCTCTTGACCATTCGAAGGTCAGAAAGAGTATCGACCGATACCTACAAATACTAGATAACAATAGTCCCATAAAAGATAAAGCAGAGAGAGACCGGAGACTAAAACGAATTTACTGGGCATTAGTTTTTAACTTGGGCGGTTCGGCGCTTCGCCTGCGCAAGGCTTTGCTCAATCTATTTAGAAGACGTTTTGAACGCCCTAAACTGACAACATTGGCAGCTTTCACATGTCTAGCACTTCTTGGCTTAGTGCTACACCCAGTTCGATCCTTCCATCAGTTACGGGAACCTATGAAACAAGACTAACAATCCTGAGGTCAAAGAGCGACCCATCCCCTTGGCCTAAGATCAGAAAGATCATAATGCTCAGACTTTATCCACGCACCCTTGGACTTTTTTCTATAGTTCGATTTAAACCACCTAGAAGGGGTAATTACTCGGCGACTTTCCTTACAATTCAAGAAAGCGGACCACCAACTAAACGTGCTGTTCGCGATAATATGATGGGAGCAGGCGGCCATGAAGTACATATCGTAGACGGGACTTGAATCTACGTTAACGTCAACGAACTTTAACCTAGGCGCTAAATCAACAAGGTGCTCTTTACACCACACTAAGTCGTCACTGAATACATAGAATGTTACGGGTTTTTTCGAATTCTCTAAAACGTTGGCCACTGCCATTCTATAGTAATCGAGGCTACAGGCTCCAAAAAAGTCGTTATAGCCCGAATTGGATACATAATCGCCGCGACGCACGTGCAATGCTATGGAATCACTGTCGGACTCTAATCGGTTTAAAAAGTTGCACTGTTCGGTGCTTAACTTTAGCTTTAGAAAAGCCTTCCAAATCTCGTCAATAATACTCTGCCTAGAATCCAGAAAATATTTTTCCGAGCAAAAATAACCACGCAGAAAACACGGACTCTTCAATCTTGCAAATTCTGGATCAAAATGATAGAAGGGCTGTCGATATACATTAGCCGAACGCGCCTCTGCTTCGTGTATCTCCGTGGCCACTTGCACGGGTAGACCAATATTCGCTAGCTCAAACTGTCGTGCATTATTCCTAGAGTAAACAGATAAATCCAGATAAAGTGGGACCTTTAGTTTCTGTGCTAAACCGTATCCAGTCGCCCATTGAAATAACTGATTACCCAATCCCCCCCTAAGTTTTGCTACTATCATAACTTGATAAACTCTCTTTTAAAATTTTCGGTGACCACACCGACTCATAAATGAACCTTAGTACAATATACAAATTCGCCTTTCTTTGTGTGCCTAAAACAGGGTCAACGTCACTAAAGAACGTTTTACGCGACCATTCTACTATTAGTTATGGCTGGAAGCATCGCTTCAAGCATATGAAGGCGCAGGTGTTTCATGATCACGTAATGACTTTTCACAAGAGCGCCTTTCCTACACTTCAAATTGAGTCTTCGTGCGTAATGCGAGAACCAAATGATTGGGCCTATAGCTGGTATCGTTATAGGCAAAGGCCCGAATTATTAACAAGAAGTCCCCGTAAAGCAGCAATGTACACAGGAGACATCTCCTTCGAAACCTTTGTTGACCATCTAACGCGACCGCGTTCACACGGAAACAAGGCATTCGCTAAAATCGGGTTCCAGCACCGCTACATACTTATGGATGACGGCTCTATGGGCGTTGACAAGATATTTAGGTATGAGGATGGTTTCGGTGTGATTGAAGACTATTTCAGCCAAAAAATTGGCACAGAAATATCAATCCCAAACCTCAACAAGTCACCTAACCCAGCTCTCGCAATATCTGACGAACTTTTAGTAAGGCTCGAAAATCATTTCGACAAAGATTGGAGTATTTACAATTCTATCCCCGTGCAGACCTCTTAGCATTAGACTGGCGAATGTGTTTAATAATCTTAGAGATTGTATTTTAAATATAGTTGACGATTTTCAGATTCAAGGCTTACCTAAACGCTTTACAAAGAGTACTCAATAGCGTTCTGGCTAAGTCACCTAGTTTTTAAAACTCGCCCTTCTGTCACCCACTAATTTATTGACGTCGAGACTTTATAAAACCTAAGCGAATTAATATTTTTTCAACTACTCTAAAGGGGCCAAGTAGATCCCACCAAATTGAATCGTATATAAACGTAAACTTAGAATGCAGAGACTGGTTTGAATAAACCTCTTCGGTAATCGAGCGCTGGTCCGTCAATCCAAACCTTGAAGCTAGTTTTCTAAAATGATAGCTTGCTCGCCAAAGACGAGAGTCTTTTGCGGCATCGATAGACAACTCAATTCGCCGCAAATTTTCTGAATCGATATTTGGCTCGGTAACGAACGAACAATGCTGTGACAGTGTAAGCCATGACCTAGAAATACCTGAGTAGTCGAGCACTTTACTGCGTTCGTCTAGTTTTACGCCATGACCAATGAACTTAAGTGCTTTGGTCGCGAAGTCGCTTACCACCTTATTTCGTTTCTGATTTAGGCATTCAAGCACAAAATGATTAAACTGTGGTGAGCTCGCTATATGCTCATACTTAAGCAAGTCTAAACTTGAGCTAACCTCGAGCGAGACATCAATATTAAAAAAGCACTGATCTTCTTCATCCATCGCTTTAGCATAGCGACGCCAATCGACAGAATTAGAAACCCTTTCGTTTCGTTGAACTTCTTCTACAGCGAATTTAGGGAAATGACCGAGTAACTTAAAGTGAGCAATTGCAGACGTTATGTCAGCCAAACGAATAGGGGAGCAGCTGTGAGTAGCCACAGTATATTCAAAACCCCTCTCCCACCGAACCAATGGCACTTTACGCATTGATGGGCCTGCGATCACTCCTTCGCGTGACCAAAAGTGCCTCCTTCTCGGCCCACCTTTAACTTCGAAGTAAGGAAACCGAGGAGAGTAATGAGTCATGTAACTACTTGCTCTATCTACAAAGGAGCACACATCGAAAGGATTTTCTCCTTCCTGGTATTCGACCTCCGACAATGGCTTTTGAGAATAATAATCTAAAAATAATGCGAACACTCCTTGGTATTTATTTTGGTCCAAGTATTCAATAAGGTCAGAGATTCCACCAACCGCTTCGACAAAAGGAAATACAAAATATTCATCGACATCCACGGTCAAGCACCATTCGTCCTCACAATACTGATCGGCAACATACGACGTCCAGTCGCGTCCAGCGTTACTACCCTTGTAACTTGCGGAAGTCGAAAAAAGTGTTACATCTGATTGCAATGCGAGGAATTGTGCAGTCTCATCGGTAGACAAATTATCAACCGCCCAGAATTTGGTGAAACCTATTTTCCTGTAGTAATTTAGAAAATAGTCGAGCCTAAATTTCTCGTTTCTTATGCAGAAAATGACATTCGGACCACTTTCTGCAATATTATTCGCACGTTTAATTAACTCAATACTCACAGTGTTTACAACCCCTCATCGTCGGAGTCTTCCGAGTCTTCCACTAGCTCATTGGGATCCAATTGAGCTTTGTAAAGTGGAAGGACTTTCTCCAAAGGACCATCCTCGACAATGACACCATCTTGTAAAACGATGACGCGATTACAATACTTTTGAACTAAAGGTAATTTGTGAGTTGCAAAAATTAGAATGTCACTTCGATCGATAACGTCTCGAAAAACATCAACACCATCTTCGGAAACCTTGGTTAGAGCATTAACCCATTCATCGAAAACAACAACCTGTGCCGAATCCGCGAAAAGCAACGACGTCGTCAACGCCCTTTTCATTCCCGCGGATAACACTTTTAACGGCTGATTTCTGAAATTGTCTAAACCTGAACTCAAAAGAAGCTCGTTTAGATAAACATCTACTTGAGACGCCTTGAGGCCTCGATAATAGGCTGCCAAACGTATGTTATCACTAATGCTGAGCTCTCCAAGCATGGTATGGTTTTTTGTCAACTCGGCATTAACCTTACCGTTGACATGCAACGTACCTTTGGTCGGAGGAAGGATTCCAGAAACAACTTTTAAAAAAGATGTTTTGCCGGACCCAGCAGCCCCTAAAACAGCCACTCTGTCGCCATCATTGATCTCGCAATTTAGTGAATCAAGAGCGAAAAACCTTCGGGTTATCTTGCCGTTAGTTGACTTATTAGTATTACGCAGGTCATAAGAGACCGATACAGATTTTAGTCTAATATAGCTCATATCGAAAAGGCGTGAGCCCTAATAGCACGATACTGAAAGCGAAGAAAGCTTAGGCCCACGATCAACAGTACTAAGGTTGTGGATGTGGCAATAATTAACTCCAAATTACCGACGCGCCCCAATAATAACCCATCACGAAATACTGCCAAGTAATTATAAAACGGATTGAAGTAAATATAGCTCTTATACTCCCCCAATCTTTCAAGCTGCCAAATTATAGGTGTCAGCAAAAAAGCCACACTCATAAAAGCAGAAATCAGTCTCTGCAAATCACCGTAGTAAAAGCACGCTACTCCAACCGTTAAGCCAAAGCCGATCCCAGACAGCAATACTAGCAATACACCATAGATGACGTAAAAAACGGAACTTAGATGGAGTCCATCACTTACCAACAAACAAACCACAATGACGGCTGGTAAGAGTAACAAGAAAGAAAAAAGCTCAGACGCCAAGTCAATAGCTACCCAACTTAATAATGGGTCCTGAGTAGTTGTAATAAACTTAGCACGCCTTACAAGAGTCGAACTCGTTTTACGAACAATCGATGAAATAAATCCCCAAATGGTAAAACTACAAAGAACGTAAAGGTAGAAATCTTGAAATTCTCGCCCTCCACCCTTGCCGAAAAGCTTGTTCCAAACCACAGTGATCAAAAATGTTGAGACAATCAACATAATAGGCTCAATATATATGCCTATTTTAGAGCGGCGTACAGATAATTTTTGATTTAGATATGCACGATACGCAATGTACCGACGCATCTGCCATGTGCGTGAGAGTTCTCCGAGAGGATTCGAATTTGGCATGAAGTTCTGAAACTAAGAAGACCGTTTTGGGATGACTTTCTTAAAAACTCGAACTACTAATTTAACCGGCGCCAGCAATTCATACCACGCAGATCTAATCGTGTAATTAAACTTTGTATAAACACTTTGGTTTAGCATATCTTCTGGGAAGGATCGATAGTCACAAAAACCAAACTTCTCAGCCAACTTACGCAAAGGCCTTGTTGACTTCCAATAAGCCGAATTAATCAAAGCATTGATATCAGCATCGATGCGAAATAAATCTTGTGCATTCTTCGTACTGGAACCAAAACTCTGACTGAACAGACCTATGCTTGACCAAACTTTGTTCAGGTCTCTATAACTAATCGATGCCTCTAAACCACTTGCAAAAAGCCTCTCACGCATGCTCGTTAGGGCGGCGCTAGCCACTGGGTCAGTTTGAGCCAAAGCACGTGGCGACAAATGGTCTATAAATCTTATTGACGAAGAAATGTGCCCATCGTTGATCAATGATTCGCTATTGTGATAACGCCTAGATAAGCCCTGATCAAACAACACAACATCTTCCTTATCCAATGCTTGCGCGTAGACTCTCCAATCTCCAGAGTTCGCGACCCGATCATTACGTTTGACTTCCGCTTTTGAAAAGTCTTTTAGGTGAGCGAGAAACTTAAAATGTGTCACTGCAACGGTTATATCTGCAAGCCTCACTGAGGTACAACTGTGAGTAGAATGTAAGTATTCAAAATCGTCATCCCACTTAGCAAGCACTAACTTACGCATAGATGGTCCACTCTTGGGGTCCTTTGAGTCCCAAAATTTACGCTGCCTAGGGCCACCTTTAAGTTGAAGGAATGGGAAGTTTGGTGTCTCAAATGCTCGGTAAGACGATGACGTATCGTAATACGAGCATACATCAAATACTGATTGACCTGATGTGTACGTAGTCTTAGAGAGCGGTACATCTGAGTAGAAATCTAAAAATACGCCGTAAGCTGCTTGATAACCCCACCGATCAAAATAGCTTACTAAAACATCTATGGAGGCGTACTCGTAATGCGGAAAGACCAAAAACTCATCAACATCCAATGTCAGACACCAGTTTTGTGAGCAATACTCATAAGCAATACTGGATGTCCAATCTCGACCAGCATTACTCTCTTTGTAACTCTGTTGGGTAAAAAAGACAAAAGTATCCGCTTGAGAGAGCAAATACTCTTTAGTTCCATCATCAGAGCCATTATCAATCGCGAAAAACTCTGTAACTCCCATTTGGCGATAGTAGTTTAGGAAATACTCCAATCGAAACTTTTCATTTCTGACGCAAAACACGACGGATACTCCTTTTCGTCGCTCTGGTATCAGTCTGTCTGAGAGATATTTTAAATTCATGAAATCAGGCATTTGGGTAGAAAATGAGTGTTATTGAATAAAGGTGATTATATGTATTTACGGCCCTGCATAACGACCGGCCAAGTATCGATAAGCATCACGTACCCCGTCAACTATATTAATTTGCGGTTCAAACCCCAGGAGCTCTCTAGCCTTAGAGTAATCAGCAAAATTTTTTTCAACCTCTCCGGTTCGGACATCCTTAAAAAGAAGGTGGCTTTCATCAAGATCTTTCTGTGCTAAAAACAAGTTTGCCAATTCTCGCAGACTCGTATCTTTACCAGTGGCTAAATGTAAAACCTCATTTCTCAACGCACTTGCATCAACCGCGAGGGCTATTCCACCACACAAGTCACTCACATGAATATAATCGCGTGTGGAAGATCCGTCCCCAAAAATAGTGAGCGGTTTCTCTTGCATTACTTGTTGAGCAAACTTGTTGAATACGCCTGTCTTATGTTCGCTGTTCGGGCCATAAACGTTTGCAAAACGCAATGCAACAACGCTCATATTGAATGACTCAGCAAAAGCGTGGCAGTATGCTTCTCCACAGAGCTTGCTGGCTCCGTAGGGAGAAATAGGTTTTGGTAGCGAACATTCATTAACTGGTGGTTCGGCGTTGCCTATTAAAGCACCGCCTGTTGAACTAAAAACAAGTTTAGACACATTATTGTCGGCACTGGCTTGGAGAACATTGAAGGTGCCAAGCACATTCATATTGAAGTTTTGACGAGGATCGCTGACTGACTCGACAACAGAACCAAATGCTGCTAAGTGCACAACGGTATCGACACCATAAAATGCACCGTGAATAGAATCAAAGTCAGTAATGTCCGCCTGAACGAATTCTATTTCATCTTCATATTCACTTAGGTACTTTTTTTGTCCTCGGCTAAGGTTGTCTAATATACGGACTGAATATCCTCGCTCCAATAGAACTGGCACGAGATTTGATCCAACGAATCCATACCCACCAGTAACCAATACTCTTTTTAACAAAACCTTATTCCCCACAGGAAAGTGTAGCCAAAATTATTTCCATTTTGAAACGCATGGGATCTTACTCACATCACATCGATCCTTGTACTTAGCAGCAATTTCTTGAACTTCCTCCAAGAGACCTTCGTCCAACGTTGTGGGGTTGAGGCCTAACTCTAAAAATTGATCGTTCCTAACATGCAGATCATTTTCAGGGTCTTCGTTTCGAGGGTTTTCCAGGTTAGCTATTTCAGCACCAGTCATGGTACTGATTTTTGCGGCTAGGTCCCGCACTCGATGCGTCTCAGTGACTTGGTTAAAAATCTGTGCCCGCTCGCCCTTACGTGGAGGGTTGCTCAAAGCAAGTTCAATACATTTAACAGTATCAGTGATATGAATAAAGGCTCTGGTCTGTCCTCCGGTTCCATGCACTGTTAAGGGATATTCAACTGCTGCTTGCATAAGGAATCTATTTAGAACTGTTCCGTAGTCACCATCATAATCAAAACGATTAATCAAGCGTTCATCCATTTTAGTTTGTTCGGTTTGCGTTCCCCAGACGATACCTTGATGCAAGTCAGTCACACGCAATTGATCATTCTTAACATAGTAGGCAAAGATCAACTGATCTAAGGTCTTAGTCATGTGGTAAACACTACCTGGATTAACAGGGTAGAGAACTTCTTGATCAATCAAAGTACCTTCATCTGTTGCCACTTTTATAGACAAATAACCTTCTGGAATTTTCATGCCAGCAGTTCCGTAACCGTAAACACCCATCGTGCCTAGATGAACCACATGAATGTCCTGTTGGTTTTCTACGATAGCGGCGGTTACGTTGTGCGTCGCGCGAATGTTATTGTCCACGGTATATCGCTTGTGCTTAGACGACTTCATAGAGTATGGAGCGGCACGCTGTTCAGCAAAATGAATGACGGCATCTGGCTTATAAGACAAAAACAATTGACGCAATTCTTCGTAATCTTCAGCAACATCTATATTGCTAAAACTAATTTTGTTATCTGATACTTCTTCCCACGCAGCTAATCGTGTACCCATAGGCGCAATCGGGGTCAAAGATTCAGCTTCTAATTCATTGTCGATATTGCGACGCGACAAGTTATCTACAATATGAACATCATGTCCTTTACTTGACAAATACAATGAACTCGGCCAGCCACAAAAACCGTCACCACCTAATACTATTACTCGCATATCTAAATCTTCTTAAAGAGTGAATTTGGACTTGATTATACAGCATCTTTGAACGATCAAACCGTTCACAAGTGAACTTTATGGAGTTAATATTAGCGATTGTATACACTAGAACCACCTAACCAACTAATCAGCGCGCTATGGCCATTCCTTTTATAGACTTAAGCTCCCAATACCAACAGCATCAAGCAAAAATTGATGCAGCAATTCATAAAGTTTTGGCTCACGGCCAATACATTATGGGTCCGGAAGTCAAAGAACTCGAATCCCAGCTTGCTGAGTACGTTGGGGCAAAACATTGTTTAGCTTGTTCGTCGGGTACAGACGCACTAGTCATTCCTTTAATGGCTAAGAGGCTAGGTACTGGGGATGCAGTGTTTACTTCCCCATTTACCTTTTTTGCATCCGCCGAATCGATTTCACTAACGGGCGCTACGCCAGTGTTTGTTGATATTGACCCAGACTCTTACAACATGGATCCTGCATCCTTAGAGCAGAAAATCAAGGAGACTTTAGAAGCCGGAAAACTTACTCCAAGAGGAATCATTCCAGTTGATTTATTTGGAATTGCGGCCGACTACGATGTGATTAATGACATAGCAAAAAAGTACAATCTGTTTGTATTGGAAGATGCTGCTCAGGCTTTTGGGGCCGCTTACAAAGATCGACGTGCGGGTGGATTAGCCGAACTTGGCGCCACCAGCTTTTACCCAGCTAAACCATTGGGCTGTTACGGTGATGGTGGTGCAATATTCAGCAACAACGATGACACACTAGAAACCATGATCTCACTGAGAGTTCATGGGCAGGCGACGTCGGGCGACAAATATGACAATGTTCGCATTGGACTAAACGGTCGGATGGATACAATTCAAGCCGCTATTCTTTTAGAAAAACTCAAAATCTATGACCAAGAAATTGAGAGGCGCAACCAAGTTGCCTCCGAATACACTCACCGCCTGAAAGATCTGGTCAAAACACCTGTATTGCCTGACGGGCACGGTAGTGTGTGGGCACAATACTCGATACAACACCCAAAACGAGAAACAATCCGCACAGCACTATCTGAACAAGGTATACCCACTGCGGTTTTCTATCCTAAGCCGATTCATCTTTCAACGGCCTATAAAGACTTGAATCATGGAATGGGTGACTTCCCTGTTGCCGAGGCCGCTGCTCAGCAGATATTTAGTCTGCCAATGCATTCCTATCTCGAAACATCTCAGGTGAAGTCGATATGTGACTCAATTGAAGCGGCAATAACCAATCATAGTTAGCTGACCACCTACTTCACTGTTATAACCTCTCGCAAAGACGTAGTCTTGCGGCGAGACGAGCGACTAAGCAAATATAGTTGTCGGATGAGACAGAATACTAAATGAGACTTGACACCAGATGAGACATGGCACAATCAGAAGGGTTAGGAGTTTATCGATTCTTATCCTGGATCTATTGCTCATAACGTCTACACTCTCCATCGCCTACTTTTGGAGAATTGGCGTCTGGCCTAATCCGTTCGACGTAGATCTTTGGCTTATAACGGCGACGTTTATTGCGGTTCTGTTTATAACCGGAACCTACTTTCGAGAGCGGTCTAGTGCACTGCCCAATTTACCGATTCGTACGTTCTTTATTTGTCTTTTAGGCGGGCTACTTTGCATTTTGTGGCTATATTTACTGGGGCCACGTTCTTTCAACCAATATTTTGGTCGCGGTATATTGCCTCTCGGCACTGTCGTAATAGGAACGCTCACCACACTTGGCAGACTCCTGATTAATAGGATGTACCACAACCAAGAAAGCGACCATAAGATCTTATATCTTGGCTACAGCGAGAGTGCTCGCAACTTTCTGCAAGAACTCCGAAATCATGCAGAGGTCAGAGCGATCACGATCATGTCGAATTCTAAACCACTCAAGCTGCCTAAACGAGTAAACCATCTTGAAGTTGATCAGTTTGCGCAGTCGCTTGACCAATCTTGGAACAGCATAATCATTGACCCAGACTTTCACCCTGATCAAGCTCAACAATCCCTGCTCGTTAAGCACCGCCTAAGAGGTGCCAATATTGGCACATTGGCCGACTACTATGAGAAGAGTTGGTTTCAGGTGCCGGTATACGACATTGGTAATGATTGGTTTCTGCAGTCGACCGGGTTTTCAGTATTAAGTGATCCAGCGGCACAGCGCATAAAACGGCTGTTCGACATAATTCTGGCGCTAATCGTTTTAGTCTTGAGCGTGCCATTACTCATAATCAGCGCGCTTGCAATAAAACTTGACTCACCCGGCCCGGTTTTCTTTAGTCAACAACGAGTCGGATTCCGCGGTAACTTATTTACAATCTATAAATTGCGCACAATGGAGGTTTCAAAAGACAGCTCCGCTAAATGGGCGCAGCCAGACGACCCCCGCGTAACCAGAGTCGGTGGTTATTTACGCCAGTCACGAATCGACGAATTACCACAAGCTTGGAATGTCCTTAAGGGGGACATGAGTTTTGTTGGGCCTCGGCCAGAACAAGCTGAATTCACAGTTTGGTTAAGCGACGAGATTCCATTTTATGACCTTCGCCATCAAGTCAAACCAGGCATTACAGGCTGGGCCCAGGTAATATTTCCTTACGGCGCTTCAAAAGAGGATGCGATTAAGAAGCTTCAATACGAGCTATATTATATTAAGCATCAATCTCTTTTTCTTGACCTTAATATTTTAGTACGAACACTGATCACAGTATTTAAGCGTTCAGGGCGATAATTCGACAAACTCATAAAGCACTAGATACCCGCCGTCATAAAGAGACTTAGCGTATTCTGTCAAAAACGGCTTAACAATATGGGCGCGATTGCCCTCACACGTAGAGCGGACATTTCTATTTATACGATCTTTGTTGAATATATAGAACACTCTCTCATTTCGAACAGCATCCGCCAATATATTCCTTAAGCTCGCTTGTCCTTCTAAACCAATAGCGCCACACAATCCTCCCATTTGGTTGAATTTTCGCCAACCTCCTAATTGGGCCACGCCATGATGACGATGGACGTTAACGACCGAGGCTTTCGCGTACGCAGAAACATAGTAGCTTGTTGCCAAATCGGCGAGAACGACACTTTTGTTGGGCACACGTTTTGCTATCTCGGTTAAGTCACTTGTGTATCTAAAGCTACTGTCATAAAAAACATAGTTTTGACCATAATTTAGATTCCAGTGACGCTGCGCTGAACCAGCATTCCTTTTAAATGTGACCAACTCTGGTGAAAAATGGAAGCTACTTTGGCTGCTGAGCGCAACAACAGTGACGATAAATCCGATTGCCGACATCAAGGCTACTCGCGTCTTGCCGAAACGATTCTCAAACAGGGTGTGTAGTAATACGGCGTAGACTATTGGGTGAAAAATTATCAATGCGACTCGCCACGATGAATGGTATTGGCTAAGCGTGCTCCTAAACCAAGTATACAGATAAGGCGATATACATAATAAAAGCGCCACCGTACCGCATGACACCAAAAACAAGGTAGCTCTACTCGGACGCAACCAAGCCAGGCACCAAGCTATAGGAACCGACAATATTCCGGAGTAGATCAACCCGCTACGCAACTGGAGATGCCAACCAGGAACAAGCAACGTTCCCCCAAACCAGCCCTGACTTAACAACGCCCATTCATGGCTTTCACGAGTAGGATATGCCAACTCTGGATAGAATGCCGACGCCAGGTGCTGCCAGTCAATAATTGCCAAAAGCACCAGAACCGTGAGCGCTGCCAGAATCTGACGACTCTTCGACTGCTTGTCTGGCGCACGCTTAATTGCCAAAGCGACAATAGCCGAAAAAAGCAGTATAGGTACGGAATAGACCAAAAAGAAATCCACTGATTTACCTGTTCCTAAATATTTCATGAAAAACAGATAGATCGAAAAGAATAAAACACAGATAGCTAGCGCAATACCAACCCATTTATGTAGAAAAGACCAATTAGGCTCAAGACAAGTTGGGTCACGCAAAAGGAGGAGGCTAATTAGATAAGATGCCATCGCTACAAATAGCCACACTAATTCGACTTTATGCGTGAAATAGATAACGATGACACATAACAAAAACACGACAAGATAGAACCATTGCATCCTAAGCATGTTCAACATCGGATTACGGGGCGCATTCTGGTTCGTGTAAGCCAACGCTTGATTGAGGCCTAGATTATCCATCATTCGAAATACAACAAAAAATGCGAAGAACCATGCAGTATATGAGACATGAGAAGGCCATGCTGACACGCGTAAATAGCTTGCCCCTAACCCTGGAAGAAAAACATAGAGCGCTACTGCAATAGTGGCTACGGCACGGTTATTAGTTAACCCTAGAGCAAACAAAAAGAAGGCCATTAATTTCGCTATGGCTAACCATGGTGTTGCCGCATTAAAGAGTTCAGGCAAACTATGTGAGGAAACTAACTTTAGCACGGCCAAATTAATGTGCCAGAGCATTGGGTATTCTCGACCCGGCGCGTCGATTAAATGTGCGCTGGTGTTTGCAGTGCTCATATCCAAAGAGAGCGTGTTTGCCAGCGACAAATGCCACCAAGCGTCTGACACTTGCTCAATTAGAGCCCCGTTATAGAAAAGTAGCAAAGCCACCAATGCATAAAAAATGAATCGGCTACACATCCAAGGATCTAACAAGAAAGAAAAAGAAGTAGATGCGGGCGATTGGATTCGGTTTTGCTTGGCGGAAAAAAACCTGAGTGCAAGACAAAGTCCGACCGTTACAGCCACAACAGCTATTTTTATAAAGCTTGACGCGCTCGCACCTGAAAAGCCAAAAGCGCTAGCAATCAAAAACAACCCCGCATTGATCAAGAGCGAGACTAGCAGACCCGTGACTAACAGCGCCTCATGTGTACCGAATATTTGCGCGGCGCTTGCGTTTAGCTGACGAACGAACAGTGTAAATAGAATACCGTTCACGAAAAGCGCGTAAACGATCCATAGATGCGCTTCCGCGTGAAAAAACAGCGGCATCATATAGTTAACTCACATTTTGCCAACCAATCATTAACCATAGTAAGATTTATACCACTGTGCGAACCGCTCTACGCCTTCTTCGACGGACACTCTTGGAGAGTAACCATAGTCTCGCTTTAGAGCGGATGTGTCGGCCATAGTTCTAGGAACATCACCGTCTTGCATCGGCATAAAATTAATATCTGCTTCAACCCCTAAAGAATCGCTCATAGCTGCAATAAAATCCATGAGCGGAACTTGTTGTCCACGGCCGATATTGTAGACCTCATACCGCCCCGCAGGTGTATCACTAGTTGTCACTCGCAAAACGCCCTCGCTAATATCGTCGATGTAAGTGAAATCTCGAATCATCTCTCCGTTATTGTAGACAGGAATTGGTTCGCCTTTGAGCATGCGCTCAGCAAACCTAAATGGCGCCATGTCAGGTCGTCCCCAAGGCCCATAAACAGTGAAAAATCGTAAGCCCGTGCACGCCAAACCGTATAAGTGCGAATAACTGTGTGCCATTAATTCATTGGCTTTCTTTGTCGCGGCATAAAGCGAGACAGGATTGTCTACCCGATCCGTTTCTTTGAATGGGAAGTTTTTATTTGCACCGTAAACAGAGCTAGATGATGCGTACACTAAGTGCTTAACGCCAGAATGACGACAACCTTCGAGAATTGCTCCAAAACCCACCAAATTTGAATCGATATACGAATCAGGGTTTTCGAGCGAATACCTTACACCTGCCTGAGCCGCTAAGTGCACCACGGTATCAAAGCTTTCCTTCGCGAACATATCTTTCATCAAAGGGCGATCATGAACATCACCCTCCAGCAATTTAAAATTGTGGGTCGGGTGCTTACCAATCACTTTAGCAATACGGTCGCGTTTAAGCTCTGGAGTATAGTAATCGTTGAAATTATCAACGCCCACCACCTGATGTCCCGCGGCTAACAGCCTCGAAGTCAGGTCTGCACCAATAAATCCAGCAACACCAGTAACCAAAACTTTCATACAAAATCTCTTTAAAGTTAGTCTACGCCTGCAATAGAGGCACCAAATTTGTCTTACCAAATCCAGTTAAATATGGTGCGTAAATACGTTTGAACACGCATTATATATTACAATCGCTGCTTCCCCCATGACACTCAAGCACTATGAACACAAAACCTCTATTGTTTTGCCCTCGCTGGCTAGTGCCCGTAGTACCGCACAACACCAATTACCGCGACTATGCTGTATTAGTTGAACGCGGCAAAATTAGTGCAATCGGCCCTCGCGAAGAATTGATCGTAAGGCATCCAGACGCAGAACGCATTGAACTTAATGATCATGTATTGCTGCCTGGCTTTATTAACGCGCATACGCATGCTGCTATGAGCCTTTTGCGTGGAATCGCAGATGATCTTCCTCTAGAAACGTGGTTACACGACCACATATGGCCCGCCGAAGCCAAATGGGTTGATGAGCAATTTATTGAAGACGGCAGTGAACTTGCTATTGCTGAGATGTTGAGCGGCGGTACAACATGCTTCTCTGATATGTACTTTTTTCCGGAGCTTACGGCCAAAGTTGCCCAAGAAATGGGCATACGGGCGGTTGTAGGCTCTATTGTTCTCGATTTCCCTACTATTGGAGGAGACAACGCTGACGAATACATAGCTAAAGGGCTCACCCTGCATGATGAGTTGCAAGCCTACTCAAACGTCTATACGAGCTTTGCGCCACATTCGCCCTACGCTGTTTCAGACGAGCCTTTACTAAGAGTCCAAACGCTAGCTGACGAACTGCAAATACCCATTCACATTCATGTACACGAGACTGAGCACGAAGTTAATGAATCGTTAGCATTGCATGAACAAACGCCTTTAGACCGACTCGAAGATCTTGGTCTGCTGACTCCGCGTTTAGTCACTGTACACATGACGCTACTTGACGATGTTCAAATTAACAAACTTGCAGAGTTCGGTGTAAGTGTTGTTCACTGCCCAGAATCCAATATGAAGCTCGCAAGCGGAATTTGTCCTGTCAGCAAATTATTAGAGGCCGATGTTAATGTCGCTTTAGGCACAGATGGGGCCGCGAGTAACAACGATCTATGCATGTTTGGTGAGATGCGCTCCGCGAGCTTATTGGCAAAAGTGAGTTCTGGTGATGCCTCAGCCCTACCCGCCTGGCAAGCTTTAGAAATGGCCACTATCAATGGGGCGAAAGCACTCAACTTAGACTCTGAAATTGGTAGCATTGAGGTTGGTAAGGCGGCTGACATGATTGCTGTTAACTTATCAAGCTTCGCCACCAGCCCGGTCTATGACCCAGTATCTGCACTTGTTTTCAGCTGTAGTCGTGACCAAGTAAGTGATGTGTGGGTAAACGGCAATCATCTCGTTAAGAAGGGCCAGTTAAGCAGCGTTAATACTCCCAACTTGGTAGCAACGGCAAATAAATGGGCTGAACGCATAAGTACGATCAAATAAACTATATTCTTAATGTACACACACCATTTAGACCAAATACGTAATACGGATAAGCAACATGTATAGGCAACAAGGAATAACACTATGAGCGCAAACGTTGATTTTGCAGAAGTCCAAAAATTTGAAGATTTAGCCTCTCGCTGGTGGGACCCCACCGGTGAGTTTAAACCACTGCACAAAATTAATCCCCTGCGGACTGATTACATAAACTTGCACTCGCCTGTGACCGGCCTGAAGGTTCTAGATGTTGGTTGCGGTGGCGGCTTAGTGAGTGAGGCGCTCGCTAGTTTTGGTGCCGATGTTAAGGGAATAGACATGGGTGAGGCGCCACTCAACGTGGCTAAGCTTCATCTGTTGGAAAGTGGACTAGAAGTTGACTATGAGCGAATTACTGCAGAAGAGTTGGCTAAACAAACCCCTGAAACTTATGACGTAATCACCTGCCTTGAAATGCTCGAGCATGTCCCAAAGCCCGCGTCGGTCATAAAAGCATGTGCCGACATGCTCAAACCTGATGGCACAATCTACTTTTCAACGATTAACCGCAACCCCAAAGCATGGTTACTTGCTGTCGTCGGCGCAGAGTACGTATTGAATATGTTACCTAAGGGTACGCATGAATACGATAAATTCATTAAGCCGTCGGAACTGCAACAATATGCTTTTGAGGCAGGTATTGAATTTGAAGATATTATTGGCTTGCATTTTAACCCGTTGACCCAGCGATACTGGTTAGCCCCTGGAGTTGATGTTAACTACATGGTCAGAGCCCGCAAGATCAAATCATGAGACTAACAGCCTTACTGCTTGACCTTGACGGCACCCTCGTGGATACAGCACCAGACATGGTCGGGGCACTTAATCGATTGCTCCTCAAACACGCTGAAAGTGAAGTCGACTACAGCCGAGCCGCCAAAGAAGTATCCAATGGTGGTTTAGCATTAGTCCGGCATGGCTTTGGCGCTGAGTTAAGCGAGATCGAAGAACAGTCTTTGTTAAAGGAATTTTTAAGCATTTACGCAGAATATGTGTGTGTAGACAGCGTGGTATATCCAGGAATGCTAGAGTGCTTGGACTTTTGCGAAGAACACGAAATACCATGGGGTGTTATCACTAACAAGCCGCTCGCACTCGCGAAGGACGTACTATCTGGTTTTGAGTTATTAGACCGCGCCAAGGTGTTATTAGGTGGCGATAGCCTTCCCGTAAAAAAACCTGACCCAGTACCTCTCTTGCACAGTGCAATGTTACTTAATTTGGCGCCTAGCGAGTGCCTATATGTTGGTGACCACGTGCGCGACATCCAAGCTGCAAAAGCCGCTGGTATGGACTCTGCTGCGGCGAATTGGGGCTACATTGAAAGCGGTGTGAATGTAGAGACTTGGAACCCAGACATTATTCTTAACAGCCCTGCGGGCCTGAATCGTTATCTACAGGAACGTGTGCTCGAAACCTCTGCACACTAACCATGAGTAGTTCCAAAAGCCCTTACTGTGACCAGCTGAACTAATGCTCAACGCCCTACAAAAAAGCTTATCTGCATGGGGAATTACGCTGAGTGACAATGCTCTTCTATTGTTACTACTTTTGATTGCGGTATTGCTTGGAGTACTTGTAGGGATAGCGCTCAACACAGAAAAGTCGCGTCGCCGTGTCTTAGCCTCGGAGGCGGCGCACCAAGCGCAACGCCGCCAAGAGCAAGACCTAGTGGACGACCAGCTCGACCGAATGCAACACCAATTTGCTAATTTGGCTCAGCAAGCGTTAAACGCCAACAATTCAACATTCATGAATTTGGCACAGCAACAATTTAGACAACTGACACAAAGCGCGAGTAGTGAGTTTAAGCTGCGCCACCAAGGGTTCGAAAACCTGTTAGAGCCGATACGTACCAGCCTGCAAAAAACAGAACACCAACTCACTAAGATTGACGCGCTTCGTTTGGCGAGCGAAACAAAGCTAGAAGAACAAATTAAGCAGGTACTGGGTAGTCATCAAGAACTGCACACGCAAACACGCAATTTGGTCACTGCTCTGCGACGCCCAGAAGTGCGCGGGCAATGGGGTGAGCTTACTCTAAAGAGATTAGTAGAGATGGCAGGCATGTCGCAGTTTTGCGACTTTACTGAGCAGCCATCCGTGCGTACCGATGACGCTCTACTTCGCCCCGACATGGTCATTAACCTCCCAAACAATCGGTCCATTGTCGTAGATGTTAAGACCCCTCTAGATGCTTACCTGAGTGCACATGAGAGCAGTGATGTGCGTGAGCAGCAAAGGTTCACCAAGCAACATGCTAGCAATGTACGTAAACGTATTGTCGAACTTAGCCGCAAAAAATATTGGGAGCAGTTTGCTGGCTCAGCCGACTTCGTACTCCTTTTCATTCCTGGCGACCAATTCCTGAATGCGGCTCTAGACGCTGACCCATCCCTGCTAGAATACGCCATTGAAAACAAAGTCCTTTTGACCACGCCAACCAGTTTGATCGGCTTACTCAAAACAATCGCATATGGTTGGCAAAACGACACCTTGAGTCGCAACACAACTGAGATTCGTCAAACTGGCGACACTCTACTAAAACGCCTCAACATACTTGAAAAACACCTAGGTAAATTGGGCCGCAATCTAGACCAAAGCTTAGAACAGTTTAATCGGGCGCTTGGCTCATTTAACCGCAACCTCAAGCCTACTGCGCAAAAATTAAACGAGCTGGGTATTGGGCAGGCACGCGATGCTGACGAGCTGAATGACAAATCAAGTGACAACTCAAACGAAAATTCAAATGACAAGCAAGACGCTAGTTAATAGAAATAGACAAAAATAATATAATCACAAAACTCTTATTAAGATGAACACAACTCAAATGAATTGGCGCGAGACCACTCCAGATCTGAACCTACTAAAAGGTAAGAAGATACTGGTTACTGGCGCTGCCGACGGTATTGGCCGCGCTGTGAGTATTGCGTTAGCCCGGGCTGGGGCGACAGTCATCATTTTAGATCATAAGGCTCGACACCTTGAAAAACTTTACGATCAAATCACTGCAGAACAAGCATCTGAACCGGTAATAGTGCCACTTGATCTAGAGACGTTGACTCCCGAAGGTGCAACTCAATTGGCTCAAAGCCTTTACGACGAATTTGGTCATATTGATGGCGTGTTACACAATGCGGCGGAACTGGGCTCGCCCAGCCCATTAGACCAATACGACATGGCTTACTGGGATAAGGTAATGAACATCAATGCGAGAGCGCCATACCTGCTAACTCGAGCTCTATTGCCAGTGCTTCGATTAGCGCCTAGCGGGCAAGTAATATTCACCACTGCTGACTGTGCTATCGACCCACAAGCCTATTGGGGCGCTTACGCGATTGCGTATGCATCGGTCGAAGCCCAAATGAAAATTTGGTCTGAAGAGCTGATGCAAACAAGCAACATTGCCGTTAACAGCCTAGACCCTGGAGCAGTTAGAACCAGCTTAAGGCGACGCTCACATCCAGGTGAAGATCAAAATGGCCTTACTTTGCCTCAAGAAATTACGCCGGTTTACTTAAAGTTACTTTGTGGTGATCATAAACTGCAGGGGCAACATATTATAATTAGCTAACACCCTGTCATGCGAGTCAACCGACCGAGCACTCTAGTGACACGCAGGCTTTAGATTCGACCAGTCAGCAACCACCGACGCTGGCGTAAACCATTCTTTGCCGATCCTGGATGAGTACATCGTGGAATTGAACTCATCGCGGCATCTGAGGTAACACTTTTACCATCCACTGTGGCTGTTTGCGAGTACAACTGAGCGCAAACAGCTTCGTCGCCACTCAAATATCGATTAAAGGGGTAGGAAAACGAAGTGACGGTTTCTCCTACATACTTTGTCAAAAGGTCTTTGGACTCCACTAATTCATGTCTAAACTCAGTGGCGCTCAACTTGTCTCGTTGATAGTGATGGTGCCCATGACTGCCTATCTCATGCTTGGATTTATGAGCTGCTTGAAGCTGCTCTACACTGGGATAAAGTTCTCGACAGGCAACTACTAAATCGACGTGAATTTCAGGGTGCAACTCTGTGAACTCACCGAGCGCCGTTTGCAGCTCTATTAATCCTATCTCTTTGAGTAAAACATCAACCGACGCACCAAACGGATGCTGAATATTTGCTGTCCACCATTGCTCGAAGGTCTTGAGCCTTGCTCTGTCAGCAAACAGCCAATACAAATGATGTTCCCACAGAGGGCTTTGCCCACGCAGCATCGCTGAGCATTGAAAAACTGTTACCGGGATTCCAAGTTCCTCTGCCATAGGTAGCGCTGTATCGTAAACACTCGCGAAGCCATCATCAAAGGTGATACAAGCGTAGCGTTTGTCAGCCTCAAACTTACAAGTACGCAATTGGTTGATGGTCAAAAATTCGAATTCGTTTTCTCGCAAGAACTCCAAGTCTGCCAACAACTCATCTGGTGAAATAGTGGGCGATCCTCCATCATCCATAAAAGAATGCTCACCTATTGGATCAACACGATGATACAAATACACCCGCACCAAGCCATTATTACGCGCAGCCCAGAAGCGTGTGAATATTGGTACAAACGCTAAATCTTTGGCCCGATTAATTAGTCGGTTAACTTTGAATTTGTGCGTCATAGGTAATTAAAATTATATTCTTAGAGTCTGAGTTTAAAGGTATCAGTTTGGAGGTTCGCGTTAACCGTCTAACTCAGTTTTTAAAGATACTAGGCGCACTTTAGAATCTCGATATTGCTTTGACCTTACATAAAGATCAATAACCCCCGCCCTGCTCATACGGTTGGCCTTTAGTCTCATATAAGGTGAATATTCGTAACCCGTTCTTTTTAGGAATAGCTGCCCCTCTGTCCACTGTTCAACCGGCGTCAGGGTCTTATTCGCCAGAGCGATGACCACCTCAAGAATTGCATCAATCCCAGCTAAAAACGTCTTGGCATCCAGTATCTCAAAATTATCCTTAAGGTCTATGTCCGGGCGAATGGTGCACAGAATTTTGCCGCTATCGATACCGGGGTCTAGATAATGAACGGTCGCCCCAATGAATTCTGGCTTACCTTGAAGCATCATAAATAAATTGCAATTACCGCCTCGAGCATAAGGTGACAAACCAGTGTGGAGATTAATCCCACCCAAAGGCAGGGCCTCGAGTACCTTTAAAACAGAAGCACGCAATAACTGAGTGCCATTAACACAGACTAGATCAGGTGAGAGGCGTTGGATGAAGGTCACAACCTCATCATGATTAATATTATCAGTTTCGAGCACTTCTACGTGTTCACGCCAAACCTTAGACGTATAAAAGGTGGGTCGGGACTCCACAATAAAATCGTGTGCCGCGCGTTCAAACGCGGGCAGAAATATTTTTGCCTGTAAGTAACGAATAAGCACCGCTGGGTTTAAGTACGGCTGTGCACGTTTAACCCAAGCTCTGTGAGTCTGAGTAGCGCGCTTGCCTGCTTGTCCCTGTTGAGACTCATGCTGAGTCTTAGTTTGTGCTTGGTTAGTAATTTGCACTACTACGCCCAGCAAATCACAATCGTCAAACAAGCGCTCAACAAGATAGTCTTGGTAAGAACCGGGACATACTAAAGCGACAACTCTTGGACGATTCGTTAACACTGCTCTAATCCCCACCTTTAATTGTAGCGTCAGAAAAACTGAGTGTTTTAAAATCTACCGAACGGTTCGACGATTTGATAGGCCGTACTAGGTTAAGGACATAGAAGAGTCGCGCCTTAACATCCTATGGGGAGTGACTGAGAAATCTTCGCCAGTAGTGATGTGCTTGCTTGGAGTCTTGGCTCATCAAACACCGGGCTATGAAGAAATCGCTAGCTGCGGTGTTTTTATTCAAAAGACTAGTATTTAGTTGCCCGTCTAGTTCAGCATTTTTAGGCTGTCTGGAGAAAATGAGCGAAATTTCGTCAGAGAGTTTACGTGCGACAGAAAGAACACTCTCGGTTTCGTTGTTTTGCTTCCTCCGGTCTCGAAGCTCGATCACCATTTTCTTAAATCTTGCTTGTTGCGTTTGGTACTGGCCACTAATACCGGATGTATCGAAAATACCACCAGACAGAACTTCATCTAAATTTCGAAAGCCTGAGTGTTCTAACATTCTTGTCCAAAGATCACAGTCTTGGGCAAAGTAAAATTCTTGGCGGTAACCCCCAACGTCAAAATATAAATCTTTTCTAAACATTACCGACGCATGCATGGGAGAGCGAAACTGCAATTCGTTACCCTGTGTTAGCGATGTAACTAAACTTTCAGTGTCGTAGTCGGTATTATAAAGATAATAGCCTTCTGCCGTGTACATCGCAAAATTTGAAGAAACCAAGCCAACAGTCGGCTGCCTTGAAAGCACTTCGGCTTGCCTGGCGACCCGACCGCTGAGCATAAAATCACCGACATCAAGTCTGGCGATATACTGGTTTAATGCAGCCTCGCAGCCAGCAATTAGAGCCTTGGTTAAACCACCTTTGGGAAGAGTTATGTAGCGTATCCGCTTGTCTTTAAAAGCCTTTAAGCGCGACTCTACATCCTCTGGTGCACCATCCCCAACCACAATCAATTCCAGTTCAATACCTTTCTGAGCAAGCACACTCTCGACCGACAACCCAAGAAACTCAGAGTCTTTATGTGTTGATAGAACTACTGTGACAGCATGTTGGTGCATTCTTGATTTGTTCCGATTAGCTTCAGCGCTAGTTCCGTTGTGATAGACCGTCACTTTCCAAGCAAGCGTAATACAGCTGCAGCATTATTCAATCCTAGAAGTGTAACTGCTTTTGCAAAAACTATATGTTGCATAGTGCGTTTACCATGTGCTTTTATCGACAAATCGAATAATCTCTGGTACTCATCACGCAACCCCAACGCAGCACATTGCCGAGCCAGCAAAAACGTATAACGTCCAAAGATAACCCAATACTCTTTGGGAATCGGTGTGCTTCCAGTTTGGTTTTGAAACTTTATTGCACTCTCGAAAATTGATTCCCTTGCGCTTGCTCTACTCTTGAGTTTGTCGGGGTTGACCGAGCCTTCGGAGCTAAGGTGGTCATCATGTATCAACCGAATACTAGCTGGAGTGTTTACAAATGAAAGTTCACCAGCATAACTGGCAATTCGAGCCTCATATTCCCAATCTTCTTCATTAATCAATAATGACCATGGACCAGCTTTCTCAAGAATTGAGGATCTATAGAGTGGCGCAGAAGTGATCCACCAACGCGCTTTTAATAGTTCGGGAAAGAGTCCATCTTGCGCTTGACCAGTAATCCTCATTGGTGTCAGCGCTTCTATACTTCGGAAATCACTTTCAGCGAGCTCCTTATTTTTCGCCTCGTATTCAAAGCAAGGTCCATAACTTGCAATGCTATTTGGGTTCGCCAGTAATGCGTCTACCTGAAATCGAAATTTGTTTCGACAAAGCAAATCATCGCTATCTAGATATTGTATGAATTCGCCATTGGCATGCATTCGACCGAGTTCTCTGGCGCCACCAGGGCCCGTATTGTGCTGTGACAGCAGTGTCATCTCTTCAACTTCGTTTTCAAGAGCCGCATAGAAATCTTTATATTCTGGGTCAGAGCCATCATCGACCACTATAATTTCAATTGGTCTATAAGTTTGAGTCAAGACTGACTCCACACTTTGCCGTAACAAAGTGCGGCGATTGAATACCGGAATAATCGTTGATACGAGTGGATTATTGGGCGTACTCATCGAGACCCGCTTGACCCGTTATTTAGTTTATCGACCAAAAACTGTTTGCGCCTGAAGAGTTGAGGCAGCTTTCGGCCAAACTTGATCACAAAGAAACTCACTGGGTCGCGCTTTAAACCCAGACGGCGTAATGCAATATAAGATTCCCAATTGCCTTTAATACGCGTCAACCAAGCCCCGGTACTAACGCCACCAAGACGCATTCTTACCCACACCCGGGGAACGTAATGACTGCTCAGCTTTTTAATTTCAAATGCTCTTGTACAGAACTCCAGATCTGACTGATACTTTAATGATAGGTCAAAGCCTCCCAGACCGACAAAATCAATACGCCGCATGAATAACGTTGGATGCGCGGGCATCCAAACCAGAAAAGCATAATCTCGGCGTGTGAGACTGCGACGACCAAACCCTTTTCACTAGAGATGTATCAATTGCATCAACGAAAACCAGATCTGCGTAGACACAAGACACGGTGTTTTCATTGATCGCAGCGACTGCGTGACCTACCACATTGGCGCTCGCATAAACATCGTCAGCGTTTAGGAATGCAATGATGTCGCCTTTCGCTAATTGAACACCTTTATTCATAGCATCATAAAGGCCTTCATCGGGCTCGGAAACAAACACCAGGTTGTCTCGTAAGTGTGCTTCTACAACGCTTTGGGTACCATCGTTAGAATTGCCGTCTATGACGATATGCTCAATATCAGCATCCACCTGAGTCGCCACAGACTCAATGGTCTCAGCGATAGTGGATGCTGCGTTAAAGCAAACCGTGATAATCGATACCTTTGAATACTCCATCAGTCGCCGGGTGTTGATGAGTTTGAATTAATGAGTTGTGCCAAGCATCAACCCAAGTAATAAGTGATGATTTCTAGCCACGTTCTCTACGTGGCGATTTTGGTTTGCGCTTAGCTTTAACGGGTCTTTTTTTGCTCGCGCCGGCCGTTGCCTTATCACTGACGCCGTTACGATTTCTCGTGTTTTTTGCTCCAGAGCGCGTCCCCCTTTCGGTTCTAGCGCCGCCACGTTCGCTCTGCATTTCATTGCGCTCAGGCTTAGACCCGCGGCGCGCGCCTTCGCGCTCTTCTTGAGCGGTAGGCTTGCGATCTCTAGAGTCTCTGGAGTTGCGTGTTCTTTGGTCTTTGTCCTGTCCACCAGAGGAATTGGATCCTGCATTCCTACTTGCAGTGCGCGCATTGCGTGATGAACGCATTTTGCCGACCGAACTACGATCGCCAAATTCGCTTTCTATTCCCGCTGCGCTTATCAATTTCTCTAACTGCTGTGGTGCCATCTTTACGGCATGGCCCAACTTAACATCTCGGGTTAACTTAATTGAGCCGTAACGAATTCGTTTTAAGCGGCTAACCAAATGATTTACGGCTTCAAACAATTTACGCACTTCTCGGTAACGCCCTTCTTTAATGACGACACGATACCAATGGTTGCTTCCCTCTTCCCCCATATCAGCAGCAATAACGCTTTCAAACTTTGCCAGTTTGCCATCAATATCAATGCCTGTTCTCGTGAGCTGTTCGGTTTCTTTTGCATTGAGCTGTCCTCGCACACGAGCAAGGTACTCGCGCTCGAGCCCTGTTGAAGGATGCATGAGCTTATTAGCCAGCTCACCACTATTTGTAAATAACAGAAGTCCACTTGTATTTATATCCAGCCGCCCAACCGACACCCACCTTGAATCAGCGATACTTGGCAGCTTCTCAAACACCGTCGGTCGACCAGCTGGATCATTACGGCTAACGATTTCGCCTTCAGGCTTATGGTAGATAATCGCCTTAATTTGAGACGTTTGTTGAGAACGAATATAAACCGCTTCGCCATCAAGAACTATGCGGTCAGTCAAATCAACTCGATCACCCAGCTTTGCGCTGCGTCCATTAACCTGAACGCGACCTTCAGTGATCCACGTTTCGATCTGTCGTCTAGATCCTCGACCTGCATGAGCAAGTACTTTTTGCAGCTTTTCACTCATTGGGTAAACTCAATATTCTTACGGCGTGTTTGATCATGATTGATCCGATGATGACGGCCGAATTGGAATCACATCCGCAACTTCACGTTCTTCTTCTTGCTCTTGGTGCTGGTCTAATTCGACAGACTGAAGGTTCGACCCTTCATGCTCCGATTCGTCTAGGTTGGTTGCCGTGCCCATAGCTGTTTCAGGATCACCTTCGCCAGCACCTTCGACAGCACCTTCGGCACCGGCGACGTCATCAGAGATCGGTTCTTGTTCACCCTTATATTCCATTTGGGGAAGGGTAAGATTCATTTCCTTGGCTACCTCGATAAGTTCACGTGGTTGCATCAATTCAGGAAGCTCACGTAATGATTCGAGGCCGAAATACTCTAAAAACTCCGATGTCGTACCAAACAGTGCCGGGCGTCCAGGTACATCTCTATGGCCTATTTCAGCAATCCACCCTCGGTCTTCGATCGCTCGGATAATATCTGTGCTCACTGCAACACCCCGAATCTCTTCAATATCGCCACGAGTAACAGGTTGTCGATAGGCAATAATCGATAGCGTTTCTAAAAGTGCTCGTGAAAAGCGCGGAGGATTGTTGATGGTGAGTCTACGCAACCAAGTTGCATACTTTTCTTTAGAACGAAAGCGCCATCCCTTACCAAGTTTTTTAAGTTCTACGCCTCGGTCAGAGTACTCGCTCTCTATACGATCCAACGCTTCTTTAATCTCGTCCTTAGTAGGTTGAGCATCATCAGGGAACAGTCTAATTAGTTTGCGCACCGTTAACGGCTCGCTTGCAGCAAACAAGGCTGCTTCAATTATATTCTTAAGCTCACTGATCTCGTTCGAGTCGTCAGGCTGGTCTTTCACTTGCGGTTTATCGGACATATTCTTGTTGTTAGTGCTATTGAATTTGTACCTTGTGATACAAAGTGATTGTAATTTATGCTTTTACCGGTAATCAATGTCGCTGCTTCTCAGTAACTTTGTACCTGGGACTCACGTTAACTATCGGCAGTCAGTACGATAGCGTAAATGTGGTTAGATGGCGCCTACGCTGCCCTTTTAATGTGGATCGGGGCAAACGGCTCGGTCTGAACAATAAGCAACATATCGTCACGACATAGCTCCAGAAGCGCGATAAACGTGACAACCACCCCAAGACGGCCTTCTTCAGGCGTAAAAAGCTCTTCAAAGCGCAAGAAGCCCGTTTCATTGAGTTTTGATAACACATTAGTCATCCGCTCGCGCATTGACAGCATGTCTCTGGATATAAACATATGCCGATTGGCCTCAGCTCGCTCCACAACTTTCTGAAACGCGTCAACTAACTGCGTCAATTTAACCTGTGCCAGAACTTGTGGCGGATCTGGATCAATCAAATCCGCTTGTGCTGTATACACATCACGCTCTAGGCGTGGTCGATCGTCGAGTTGCCCTGCGGCTTTACTGAAACGTTCGTACTCTTGTAAGCGACGAACTAAGGCTGCTCTGGGGTCTTCATCATCGTCTTCTTCAGACTTAGGTCTTGGCAGCAGCATGCGAGACTTAATCTCGCCTAATAACGCGGCCATTACCAAATATTCGGCTGCAAGATCTAAGTTGGCTGCGCGCATTATTTCTACGTACGCCATATATTGCTTGGTTATGTCGGCAACCGGTATGTTTAAAATATCCAGGTTTTGCTTTCGAATAAGGTAGAGCAACAGGTCCAATGGACCTTCGAAGCTTTCCAGAACAACTTCTAATGCATCGGGCGGAATAAACAGATCTTTCGGCCAGTCACTAATCACCTCACCCAAAACCACAGCCTTGAGCGATTCGACAACTAGGTCATCCCGCCCCCCAAGAACAGATTGCTCGCTGGCATCCTGTTCTGGTCTCTCTTCTAGGTTTTGCTCTATGTCGTCGTCTTGCACTGGGTATCTCGAATAGCGGTAGCTAAGATCATATTAACTTTTCTGGTTATAAAGCGGTACAGGCTTACTGGTCCGAACAACAGCTTAGTAATAGTCCAAATTCATAGATGAGCGCACTTGTTCCATCGTTTCATCAGCTGTTTCGCGTGCTTTCTCGCAGCCGTCGGCAATAATGTTTCGAACCAAAGTACGATCTTCAATGAAAGGCGCTGCTCTCTCAGCAATCATCGCCTGCTCTTTTAAAAGATCGTCTATCAATGGTTGCTTGCAATCAACACAACCAATGCTCGCACTGCGGCAACCCTGCTCAACCCAAGCTCGCGTGTCATCACTTGAGTAAACCTTGTGAAGATCCCAAACTGGGCATTTTTCTGGATCACCCGGATCGTTTCGCCGTACACGTGCTGGATCAGTTGGCATTGCGCGCACTTCTTTTTCAACACGTTGAGGATCATCTCGGAGTAAAATCGTGTTTCGATAAGACTTTGACATTTTCTCACCGTCTAAACCAGGCAATTTACTTGCTCTGGTTAAGATGGCTTCGGGCTCGGACAAGATTGCACGACCACCTCCTTCTAAATAGCCATAGAGACGTTCGTTTTCTGCGGTAGTCAGATTTTGATTGTTAGCCAATAACGCATGGGCTTTTGCAATGGCTTCGTTGTCTCCGCGTTCTGTATACGCATTTCGAAAATTGCGATACAACTTAGCGCCACGCTTGCCCAATTTTCTTATCGCTTCTTCAGCCTTTTCTTCAAAGCCTGTTTCACGGCCATACAAATAATTAAAACGACGTGCAATTTCGCGCGTTAACTCAATGTGTGGAATTTGATCTTCACCCACGGGCACCTGCGCCGCATGATAAAGCAAAATATCGGCAGCTTGTAACACTGGGTACCCCAAAAAGCCATGTGTAGCGAGATCGCGCTCCTTCATCTTAGCCTGCTGATCTTTGTATGTCGGCACGCGTTCAAGCCAACTTAATGGCGTAATCATTGAGAGCAACAAATTCAATTCAGCATGCTCTGGCACCCGAGATTGAATAAACAACGTGGCACGGCTAGGATCAACACCGACAGCAAGCCAGTCAATAACCATCTCCCAAATGCTGTCATTTATGGCTTCAGAGTCCGCTTCGTAATGCGTGGTCAATGCATGCCAATCAGCAACGAAGAAATAGCAATCATACTCATGCTGCATTTCGATCCAGTTTTTTAGCACACCGTGGTAATGGCCTAAATGCAATCGTCCAGTCGGCCGCATACCAGAAACGATGCGGTTAACTTGTCCAGGTTTTGAAATCATAATAAGGGGATAGTTTTTCGTAAGGTGCTTAGTCTACAAGCATGCGAGAGGCAACTCTAGCTATGCTGTATCATTCTTCTAAAAAACCGATGTCGCCAGCTCCGTGACGAACAACGGTAAGGTTTTTATCGTGCCAATCTAGCACCGTTGAGGCGGAGTTAGTGACTAAACCACCATCGATGATTAAGTCGACATGGTGTTCAAGTGAATCACGGATTTCTTCTGGATCACCAATTGCGAGAGTTTGATCAGGCAGAATCAAGCTCGAACTCATTATCGGCTCTCCTAATTCTTTTAACAACTCTTGAACAATTGCATGATCAGGAATACGCACACCGATGGTACGCCGTTTTGGATGGATTAGCCGATTAGGCACAGAACGCTTCGCTTCAAAAATGAACGTATATGGGCCCGGTGCAAGTGATTTGAGCAGCCTAAACTGCTCGTTGTCTATTTTTGCAAACTGACTTACTTGCTTAACATTCGCCGCGACTAAAGTAAAATTGTGGTGGCGGTCAAGTTTTCGAATTTGCCGTATACGGTCTACGGCTCGCTTATCATCAAGATGACAACCCAGCGCATAACTGGAGTCAGTGGGGTACGCAACCAACCCACCCTCGCGAATGATAGTCGCCGCCTGGCGCACCAATCGCAATTGTGGATTGCTCGGATGTATTTCAAAATATTGCGCCATAATTCGTTCTAAACCTACTGTCTCATGCCTAGCGAGTACCCTATTTTAGGGGCACTAGCATTGTATAGGATGCAGAATTTGATCATTGCAATTTCTTAGAGCATAACAGCTTTCAATTACGCTCCTTCTGAGCGCATGATTATCGTTTAATACCTCCCGAAGAGGTTCTAGAACAAAGCGTCGTTCAAACATTCTCGGGTGTGGTACAACCAGTCTTGGGCTCTCTATTACTTGATTGCCGTATAGCAATATATCTAAATCGATAGTTCTCGGTGCGTTTCTGTTGTTCGCATCTCGAACGCGCCCTAGATCAACTTCAATTGCTTGCATAAGATTGAGTAGCTCTATCGAAGAAATGCTTACTGAGCAACGCAGCACTGCATTAACGAAATATGGCTGATCTGAATACCCTACAGGCGATGATAAGTAGAAGGCGGAAAGTTCAGGCTCGACACACCCAGATCTAATCAGCAGCTGTTGTTTGGCGTCGAATATCTGCTGAACGGAATCTCCGATATTAGCGCCGAATCCGATATAAGCATCTGTCATTTTCATAATACCCAGCACCAGCAACTTATAAGCCCAACTTACTTGAGTCCAGCTTAGAAGGTCGTTGTCTCGAATCAAAAAGCCGTTCGCTGCACTAAACCGTTATCCCGAATAAAGAGCCTTTAGCCGTTAAAGAGCCTTTAGCCGTTAAAGAGCCTTTAGCCGTTAAAGAGCCCTTAGCC
>DKML01000012.1:69050-96994 GCA_002470515.1 Proteobacteria bacterium UBA7415
AAAGAGCCCTTAGCCGTTAAAGAGACCTTAGCTGATATGAAAAGCCCTTAACTGCAAATAGTCACTGCGCAGTTCTGACTAAAAGTGTGACGAATCATCGCTTGCTTTAGTCGCTGAAGAACCATCCTCGTTGACGCTGATGCGTTTCTTTATACGGACTTTCACTCTTTTAATATCAGCGTCAGCTGAGTTATGAGTACCGTATTCATCTCTAGGTCGCGCGTTGACCGACCGTCCTGCAGGCGCTTCGTTTGCTCTAGCGACTTGCTTGCCTCGTTTACGACCCCGGCCGCCGGCTTTACGATTGCGTTTACGCTTCGTCTTACCGGGGGCATTTTGACCATCTTGTGCATTGGCAGTATCTTTAACCGGGGCTCCGTCAGATGTTTGATTACGACCGCCTTGGCTACGACCTGCCTGATTACGGCCTCCTTGATTACGACCAGAGGATACTTTCTTTCCGCGTTTTTTACCGCGTTTTTTCTTACCTGCGCCAGCCCTACGTTCTTGCGGTCTATTTATAGTGGGTACTTTATTGCCGATGTCATCTGGGATTGGGTAATCCAGACTATTGCCGTTTGGCTCATTGCTATTCTGCTCTTGCTGTACGCGCTTAGATCGGCGCTCGCTTAGGCGTTCGATCATGTCGTTCTTTTCTTGTGTATCAACTTCTTGGATACGGGTCCACCACTCGCTAATATCCTCATCAACCTCGTGCACTCTAGTACGTAGCAACAGGAAGTCATAGGCCGCTCGAAAGCGTCGATTTTCTAATATCGAATGGATTGTCTTTGGGCTGCGGTGTACGAGTTTAAAATGGATTGTCCAAATATCCATAATTATTTCTGCCAAACGTCTAGGTACAGCGACATATTGATTTTGGTCACGAAGCGCATCGTTCATCGCAACACGCCATGCCTCTTTCTCTTTGGCTCCATCATCCATCAGAACATGAGCGTCTGCCTTGACGGGGTCCCAGAGCATGCACGCAAACAGAAATGCGGGGATTACTGGTTTGCCTGCAAGCACACGAATATCTGTATTCTTGAGCGCTAACTCTGGCATTCCTTCTACGTCTAGAACTGCCATTTGGTCGGTAAACGGAAACAAGTATTTAAACAATCCGTACTCTCGTAACTTTTCATAGGTACGGTGCGCGGCTCCACCATGAAATAACTTTAAAACCTCTTCAAACAAACGCGCGGGCGAAACATGTGACAGTAACTTGCCCTCATTTTCAATAATTGACAGAGCTTCTGACTCCATGTCAAAACCAAGCTTGGCGGCGAACCGGACCACGCGTAGCATGCGCACTGGATCTTCTCTAAACCGAGTTGTTGCATCCCCGATGCTCACCAACTTCTTGGCGGATATATCGTCAACCCCACCCAAAAAATCAAGGACTTCTAACTTAACGGGATCCAGATACAAAGAGTTAGCCGTAAAGTCTCGACGTATTACGTCTTCATCAATGCTGCCATAAATATTGTCACGCAAAAGACGGCCTTCTTCTGATTCAGACATTTCATGATTGCCAACTCTTTCGCGATCATCTGGGCTTGCTCTAAAAGTAGCCACTTCGATAACGTCATAACCAAAACGAACATGCACAATTTTAAAGCGACGCCCGATAATTCGGCCGTTGCGCGAAAACACTCGTTTTACCTGCTCAGGTGTAGCATCGGTTGCGACGTCAAAATCTTTGGGTTTGAGGTCTAGGATGAGGTCCCGTACGCAGCCGCCAACCAAGTATGCTTGATACCCTTTTTGTTGCAGTCGCTCGACTACTTGGATTGCGTTGGCGCTGATTTTTGAGGGGTTTATGCGTGCGTCATCCACGCTTATGATATTAGGCTTATTCAAGTCTCTCTCTTTTTGTCGTACTTTCTAGTACGTATGATTAGTACGTTTGCTTCTACAGGTTCGTATGACCTATTGGAAAATTTGTGATTTTACGCGAGCTTTCATCTGCGAGAAAATGGCTTTACGTATTAAATATTAGGCGTTGGGTCTCTGCTCATCACTCTAAATGCATATCTTACTCAGCACATAAATACAGTATGTACATGGCTTTTGGGCCAATCAATAAATCTTGCATCCGATCAAAGCGAATCTGGAACTGTTTGGTAGCAAGACTCTAAGAAGCTCAGGAGCCTACATAAGGATCCAGCCTGACGTCCATTACTTATTTCAAAATGATCTGGCTGTATATTTGCTTGGATGAGCATTCTTAACGCCGACCTACAAAAACACTCATTAAAAACTAAGTGGAGTATGTGGACGACCTCGCTTTGGCAATAATTTTCAGAACTGAATTTTAGCAATACCTGCGTTAGATCACTTGAGCGTGTAGCTTATGTCTTTTTCAATTCAGCCTTCTGTTTTTATCCAGACAGTATTAATACCAAATTTTTGCCAAGTCTTGTCTTGAAACCCTATTTTGCATAAATTTGCTCCTAGTTTCCACCCCTAATTGGCACCTTATCGAACTAAAAATTCAGACCGTTATCTCGATTTTATCCTCTCGGGTGATGGGCGCTGTGTATGCTCTGTAATCTCTCCCTAGCGACGTGAGTATATATTTGAGTAGTGCTTAGGTCCGAGTGCCCAAGAAGCATTTGTACCGATCGCAAATCAGCCCCATGATTAAGTAAATGCGTCGCAAACGCGTGCCGCAGCGTATGGGGTGACAAATGATGATCGATGTTAGCCAATGCAGCATATTTTTTAATGATATGCCAGAATGCTTGGCGCGTCATTCCGCCACCACGTGCGGTTACAAAAACACTATTGCTTTGCTTACCCTTAAGAATGTCGCTGCGGGCTTCAGCCATGTATTTGCTAATCCAATGCAATGCCTGCTCACCGAGCGGTACCAACCGCTCCTTATTGCCCTTTCCTACAATACGGACCAAGCCCACAGTAATATTGATTTCAAGTAACTCTAATTTAACTAACTCCGTAACACGAAGGCCCGTCGCATAGATAGTTTCTAGCATAGCCCGATCTCGTAATCCGAGATCTCGTCCCGTATCGGGACTATCGAGTAATTCTTCTACTTGAGACTCGCTAAGAGAGTTTGGCAATTTTCGACCTTGCTTGGGTGAACGGATGTCGGCACAAGGATCAACGGCCAACTTTCCTTCACGTATCTGAAAACGATAAAAACGGCGAAGCGTGGACATAAATCGTGCGACACTGCTGGCTTTGCTCGATTGAGAGAGCAAATGTGCAAGGTATTGCTGTATGTGGCTTGGGCTCGCGTCGATCAACGTTGTTGAAACAAGATAGCCGCTAAACAAGCTTAAATCAGACTTGTAAGCCACAAGAGTGTTTTTTGATAACCCAGACTCAAGCCACACGGCATCTAGAAACGCCTGAATAAGCTTCTTATCCTGTTGACTGGGCTGGCTCATAAAATCACGTGATATACGACCATAGACTCACAATAATCAACGCTTCAGCATTAGTCTCCATGACCGCCACCAGAAGCGCAGAATCTCGAACATTGAATGAAGGGGTTAACGACAATTTAACTTTGATCCTTCATATAAGCAATAATTGGAAATATAGGTCTTAGCATAAACAAAAAAAACGATAGCGCACTAGTCGCTATCGTTTTTTAACAACACTACGACGCAATAAAGGCAGCCGTTTTCATGCTGTTTATAATACTGGTCCTTAGCCAAGCCTTCACTCAATGAGTTATTGCTTTGTCATGGAGTTGCTCTTGACCAATAACAGCTTAAGGCTATTGGTTACTCAGAGCTATTAGTAGAAGCCTAGTTAAGCTTCTCTCTAATACGAGCCGCGCGACCTGTAAGTTCACGAAGATAGTACAACTTCGCTCTTCTAACTGCGCCACGACGTTTCACAGTAACCGAGTCGATTAGCGGACTATGCGTCTGAAAAACACGCTCAACCCCTTCACCGTATGAGATTTTACGTACAGTGAACGAAGAATGTAACCCACGGTTTTTCTTAGCGATTACAACGCCTTCATAGGCCTGCACACGCTCACGAGTACCTTCTTTAATCTTTACATTCACAACAACCGTGTCACCAGGACCAAAGTCAGGTATATCACTGTTAAGTTGCTCGCTATTAATTTCGTCGATAATGTTAGTCATTTTTTTCTCCCGCGATACTATTTGGCCAGACCCGTTGTTTGCACAAAATTACTTGCACAAAGGATCGCCAAAGGAAGTATGGCTTTCGATTTATAAGCACAATTGCTTTAGTTAAATTACTTCTTAAAATATTTGGAGGCTAAGCTATTAGCTACTTAGACTCCAACTTCAACTCATTAAGAAGAGCGGACTCTTCTTTGTTTAATTCTTTTTTCTTTAGAACGTCTGGTCGCAATGACTTAGTCGCCTTTAGAGCCTGTTTCAAACGCCATCGTTCTATCTTTTGATGGTCTCCACTCAACAACACCTTAGGCACTTGGCGTCCGTTAAAACACTCCGGCCTCGTATAGTGAGGGCAATCAAGTAGCCCCGCAGCAAACGAATCTTGCTCTGCTGACTCTTGGTTTCCAAGAACCTCTGGGAGTTGTCGAAGCAACGCATCAACAACAACCATTGCAGCCAATTCACCACCCGATAAAACGTAATCTCCAATTGACCATTGCTCATCAACGTACTCGTCAATAATTCGTTGGTCAATTCCTTCGTAACGCCCAGCTATTAGAATCAGCGCCTGTTCTTGCGCGCCCTTTACCGCTAAGTCGTGACTAAGTTGCTGGCCTTGGGGGCTTAAATACACCACCTTGGTCGGCAACTCTTTAACTCTTTCTGTGGCAAACTCAATAGCCAGTGCTAGTGGTTGAGCCATCATCACCATACCAGGGCCGCCCCCGTATGGTCTGTCATCTACCGAGCGATGTTTATCTTGGCTAAAGTCGCGCAAGTCATGAACATCAAACTCCAAGACGCCATCTGTAATCGCTCTGCCTATCACCCCATAATCAGTAATTGCAGAAAACATGCTCGGAAAAATTGAAATAACTTGTATATTCATTTTTCGTCCGCCAGATGCGAATATCTTTTACTCTTCTAGCCTATTTTATATAGACTAATCATCTAGGTAGCTCAAATCCCAATCAACTTGCATCGTCTTAGTCGCTAAATCTACGTTTTGAACAACCGAATCGACATACGGGATCAAAACTTCCGAAGAATCCTGGTCTTTACCCGTCGTTTCTTTCGAAACGTTCGCTTCTTCTACACCGGAAGCACTAGCAACAGGCGTAATTACTAAAACATCATTCGCACCCGTTTCGAGAATTGACTTTATGGTTCCAAGCTCAGTGCTACCGTTAATAACAGTAAGACCAATTAGCTGATGCCAATAAAATTCTTGATCGGGCAATTCAGGCAAATCACTTTGCTTAACCAAGATGCTAAGCCCGTTCATTTCTGCAGCTGAATCCCGACTATCAACGCCGTCAAAATAAGCAACTATGCTTTGTCCTTGAGCTCGACAATTTAACACTGTGATCTCTTCGACAACTGCACTCGCTGATACATCAACCTTTTTGTCGCGTTCGGCCCTGCTTAGACACCATGTCTTATAAGTCGCTATGTCTTCGCGGTTTCGAGTATAGGAATGAAGCTTAACCCAGCCCTTAACACCCCAGACGCCAACAATTTTTCCGACTTCAATATACATAGAAAGCCTAAATCAGGTACAAAGCGAACCGTTGCAACTTAGATACATTCACGTCGAAACAGAACCTTCGAAATACGTGCGCTGAGAAAAAACGGTTAGAGGCCTTTCTAAAGACCTCTAAACAATCACTAGCTTTCTTTTGTCTCTTCTACAGAAGCTTCTTCAGTCGCTGCTTCAGCCACTTCTTCAGCAGGCGCTTCGTCAGCCGCTTCGGCAACAACTTCAGCTGCTGCATCTGCATCCGCTTTTTCTTGAGCCTTGACTGCGTCAGCTTCTGCTTTTGAAGCGGCAGCTAACTTCGCCGCCGTAGCTGCTTCAAGTTTAAGCTTGTCAGCTTCAATTGCTTCAGGACCACGCTTGAATTGACGAAGTAGCCCAGCTACTCGGTCAGATGGCTGCGCGCCCTTACTAATCCAATACTCTACACGCTCAATATCAACACGTAGACGTTCTTCACCACCAACCGCGCGAGGATTAAAAAATCCAACTCGTTCGATGAATCTTCCGCGTGGAGCTTTGCGTTGATCGGCTACCATGATGCCGTAGAAAGGCCGTTTTTTGGCGCCGCCACGAGCTAGTCTGATTGTTACCATACTTAGTACTCTGTTTATTCCAGTAAATACGATTGAGCAACGATTATCGCCACCCAACGGTTTAATTTATTCTCGCCGTAACCACCCTTTGCATTAAACAATGCTGGGTTCACGGCGAAGGCGCGCGATTTTAGCGGTTTATGCCCATAAATAAAAGAACTTTTACCGCGATAACCAACTTTCGTGCAATGACACGCCAATTCAACCGTTCTTCAGTAGTGCTAAAAGCAAAACAGAGTCCCGAAATAGACTTTGATGCACTAAAACAGTACCTTAACGACTAAATTGAATCGGAGCAGTTATCATGAAAAACAATAAATGGATCCTTTGGGCATTGATCGCCTTTGTGATTTTTGTATTTGTACAATCATTATTCTTCAAATTTGCAGGATCTGAAGAGACAGACATCATCTTTGCCACCATAGCGCAATGGATGAGCACAGTCGGGCTTGGGTTTGCTACCGAACGTTTTGCGAACTATGGCGGTTACTTGATCGGCTCTGCTGAACTAATAGCCAGCGCCTTATTACTGATTACAGCGACTAGACGACTAGGCGCCCTACTGGGCCTTGGGATTATCTCTGGGGCTATTTTCTTCCATCTATTTACGCCTTTAGGTATCAATCGCACAATCGATGCAGCGGGCAACACAGATGGCGGAGCGCTGTTTTTTATGGCCTGTGGGGTTTGGCTCAGTTGCGCACTCATCCTTTGGATAACGACAAAAGAACCAACATCCTAACAACTAGTATTAAAGACCGGGCCGACGTACAGATCCCTGGTACGAGCTAGAGGTTGGGTGTTCAGTATCTAGAGATAAAAATTTAGATACTGATCATGCATTGCTAGCCAAACTAGGTTTTGCCGTTCGGCCTGCCGTCTGACCGTCATTGCAAGAGGCTAGTTACATCCCAAAGCCGCCGCCCATACCACCAGGTGGGAGCTTACCGCCCGGCATCCCCCCCATGCCACCCATTCCTTTCATCATTTTCGCCATTTTGCCTTTGCCACCCATTTTGCGCATCATCTTTTGCATTTGAGTAAACTGCTTAAGTGTTTTATTAACATCTTGGATAGATGTGCCTGAGCCCGCGGCAATGCGCTTTTTTCGCCCACCTTGAATCACATTCGGGAAGCTTCGTTCTTGTGGAGTCATTGAATTGATGATCGCCACACTTTTATTCATGTCACCCATCGCATTACCTAGTGCGCCTTGAGGAATATTTACATTGCCCATGCCTGGCAGTTTATCCATCATGCTCTCGATACCACCAAACTGGTTCATCTGAGATACCTGGTCTCGATAGTCTTCAAGATCAAAGCCTTTCCCCTTCCTAATCTTATTAACAAGTCTCTGAGCTTTATCTTTGTCGACCTTTAGCTCGGCTTCTTCAATGAGAGACATAACGTCACCCATCCCCAATATTCGCGACGCGATGCGATCTGGATGAAATGCATCGAGGCCGTCGATTTTCTCACCTACGCCCAAAAACTTTATCGGCTTTCCTGTAACTTGTCTTATTGAAAGCGCCGCACCACCTCGAGCATCGCCGTCAGTCTTCGTTAAAACAACACCTGTTAGAGGCAATGCTTGATCAAAAGCCTGCGCACTGAGCACGGCATCTTGGCCAGTCATGCTGTCAACAACAAACAACGTTTCAACAGGGTTTGCCGCCGCATGGACAGCTTGAATCTCTACCATCAATTCTTGGTCAACATGTTGGCGACCGGCAGTATCGATAATCAGCACATCAACCACAGCATTTTTCGCCGCAAGCTTAGCATTATTAACAATGTCTACTGGCTTATCAGTTGGGCTGCTGGGGCAAAAAAGCACATCAATTGATTCGGCCAGTGTTTGCAGCTGGTCAATCGCTGCTGGACGATATATGTCGGCACTGACTACCATCACCTTTTTGTTTTTGCGGGTTTTCAGCCAATTGGCCAACTTTGCAACAGTGGTTGTTTTACCAGCACCCTGCAGGCCGGCGACTAACACTACGGCCGGAGGTGCTTGCGCGAGATCTAGCTCATCATTAGCCGCCCCCATGAGCTGAACCAGCTCATCTTGAACAATTTTGACAACCATTTGCCCAGGATTAAGGCTTGTGGATACATCCGCACCCACAGCTTTAGCCTTAACCGTACTAATAAACGATTTGACGACTGGCAAAGCAACGTCAGCCTCTAACAACGCAAGTCTAACCTCCCGCATTGAGTCTGAAATATTTTGCTCGCTAAGACGAGCCTGTCCGCTAATCTTCTTGAGCGTATGCTGAAGACGATCCCCTAGTTGTTCGAACATCTGTTTACCTACTTTTTTATCTATTTAGACTATAATAACGCATGTTGAATTCTGTGGTCATTACGTCGCGACATTTTTAGTGATTTAACAACCTGATTACTCTCGGTTTTGCGCAATTTGCAATAGAATGCGTATAAAAAACCAACTAAGTCCATTCACAATTCAGAAACGCTTCAGCTATGCTCTAACCATGTCAATGATCAATAGTTCACTTGCTATGTGGGGTGCTACAGGCTTGTACTGCCTAGCGAGCGCTGGCGCACTCCATCAATTGCTGTCCAGCGTCCGAGGAATCTCATCTACTGCAGAAGATTCGTCCAACCCTCTCGGACTATCACGTTGGCCCTTATCTATAGGGGTTCTCGCTTGGTGTGCGCATTGCGTCTATGCCGGATCATTGGCCTTTGACTATTCCGAGTCAGTCTTAACACTTAATTTAAGTGTTACATCAATGAGCGCACTCATTAGTGCCTTTTTAGTTGCAACTTTTTTGCTGCTCTGTAGCTTCATGACTTTAAGCCGCTTAGCTGTCATAGTTTTTCCGTTAACCATAGCCTCACTATTGTTCTCGCATTTTTGGAGTTTGGATAGCAGCCAGTCAGTGGTTATTGCGAGGGGAACGAGCACCAGCCTAAAGTTACATATCCTCACCTCTATCCTAGCCTACACCTTCATCACAATAAGTACGATTCAATCGCTCGTGTACCGTTTTCAAGAGGCACAACTAAAGAAACGAGTGAAAGCTAAGTTAATGGCCGCTTTGCCACCACTGGAAACAATGGAAAGCTTAGTCTTTCGACTTTTATTGATAGGCTTCATCCTGCTTAGCATAACACTGATAAGCGGCAGCCTATTTAGTCAGACTTTATTTGGCGTACCTGTTGAGTTTACGCATCACACAGTATTCGCTCTGCTTGCCTGGATATTGAGCGCTCGCGTGATTTACGCAAGAGCCATAGCGGGCATGAGCGGGGGCCAAGCTATGCCCTGGATTATTGGTGCATTCTTATGCATTCAACTTGGCTACTTTGGCAGTAAAATAATTTGGGAAATCCTTAACTAAAGTACGATTCACCATGGCTCGGTCAGATAGCGTAAGTTACACAACGTATTTAAAACGACTTAAAACAAAAAACTCAGTACAAACAACTTAGAACGATAAAACTTAGGTTCATAACAGTGAAAATCACTCGCAACAATACTCGGGCGGTCGCCGTCGGTCGGTCGACCATTGGGGCAGGCAATCCAATACTGGTACAAAGCATGTGTGCAACTCGCACACAAGACATACAAGCTACAATTGACCAAACCAACACACTGCACCAGCGAAAGGCTGGCGTAGTTAGAATTGCTGTCGACAATAAAGCAGACGCCGTAGCTCTTAAGGAAATTCGTAAAGCTACCGATGCCATTCTCTCCGTAGACTTACAGGAAAACTATAGAATGGCGGAGTTGGTTGCTCCCTTTGTAGACAAAATCCGCTACAACCCTGGACACCTCTTTCACCATCAGCGTAAAAAGCCTTGGCAGGACAAAGTTAAGTATCTTGCCGACGTGGCTGGTGAAAATGACTGCGCTATGCGAGTTGGTGTTAACTGTGGCTCGGTAGACCCAGCCAAGCTAGAGAAGTACGATCCTCGCGATTCCGTATCGCCCATGCTAGACAGTGCTCTAGAGCATTGTGAGTACTTGGATTCGATTGGCTTTACTCGTTATTGCGTGTCCCTTAAAGATTCGGATCCACAAAAAGTTATCAGCGCCAACATTCGTTTCGCGGAAACACGCCCAGATATTCCTCTTCACCTTGGTGTTACTGAGGCGGGCATGCCGCCCATGGGAATCATAAAAACTCGCATTGCATTTGAGCAACTTATTGGCCGCGGGATTGGTGATACCGTGCGAGTTTCTCTAACGTTACCCAATGTGGACAAAGCTGATGAAGTTGATGCAGGCCACGAAATAATTGATGATATTCATGCTGGCCGGGTGCGCAGTGTCGTAGCTTTTGATCCAGACAAACTGAATATCATTAGCTGCCCAAGCTGTTCAAGAGTCGAGAACGAAGCATTTATTGAATTGGCTCAAGACGTTAAATCTATGACCGAGTATGCCGAAGAGCATAAGATAACAATTGCTGTTATGGGTTGCCGAGTTAACGGTCCTGGAGAAACAGATGATGCGGATTTAGGTTTGTGGTGCGGCCCCCAAAAAGTCAATTTGAAACGCCGTGGTGAAAAACTAGGTGCGTTCGGCTACGACACGATTTTGGATAAATTGAAAGTCGAGTTAGACGCCATGATCGAGAATATGCCCAGCAAGCAACAGTTTTAGTCTGGCTAGTCTTGGGTGTCAAAGGGAGTAAGCCGCGCAATCTCACTACTACTTGTTTAAAGTTTTAGACCAAGTCTAATTAAAGCGAGTTGGGGCTTAAGACCTCAACGGTCTACTGCTTAGTTGCAGTAAAGGTGCCGGTAACATCTATATCGATAGTAATAATTCCGGTGTCAAACTCACCTTCGCCCACTACGTCACCCGATGCTGTTGTGCCATCTACACGGCCAGTCACACCTAACACCCCTGTCACATCATCTTCGTCAATGCGCAAGTTACCGCTAAAAGTGCCGTCATTGGCGATCCCAACTGTAAAAGTTTCATCTGGATCGTCCCCATCAAACTTAATAGTACCATCAGCATTCACGGTAATCGTGATCTCGTAAGTTTCACTTTCACTAATACCAGACGCTTCTAATCTAGCGCTAATAGTGCCGACATAAACCCCTACAAATTCCGCCGGAAGCATATCACCAGAAACGCTTTCTTCGACCTGGTCTCCGCCAGACGAACTTCCACCAATATCACAGCCAGTTAGTAAAAAAGCCGCTATAAACACGGTAGCAATAATACGTTTGAGTTCTGAATTCATAATGTTTTGAGATAATTTATAAATGGTTGTTATCGGTGAGCTTGCACATATAGTTAAGTATAACATAGCCATCTTTCTGCGGTGTGAGCAAACTGAATTGATTAAGAGCCATCCTAAGTAGACTTATTGAAGGCAAATCTAATAAAACAAGTTCAGCATGAGCAACATAACGAATAAAAACAGAACTGTCATCCCAGCCCCGACTCGCATAAAGTCTCTTACTTTGTAGCCTGCTGGCCCCATGATCAGTGCATTCACTTGATGTGTTGGTATTAAAAACGAATTGGACGTGGCGAGTGCAATCGTGAGTGCGAAAATTGCCGGATCTGCCCCTACTCCGAGCGCCATCTGAATCCCCAGTGGCACCAACAAAACGGTTGCTCCAACGTTAGACATCACCAGAGTAAAAACAGTTGCAATAATGGCGAGTAACAGCTGGATCATCCAAACCGGCAAGCCGTCCATTACTTCAAGAGCGTGTGCGGCTAAATACTGTGCGGCCCCAGACTGCTCCATTGCCATACCTAACGGAATTAAACACGCCAACAAAAAAACGGTCTGCCAAGACACTGCGTCGTAGGCCTCTTCCATGTCAAGCACGCGACCAACAACCATGCCTACAGCGCCAACCATAAGAGCTAGACTCAAAGGCAAACTACTGAACAAGACCAAACCAATAGCTAAGATGAAAGCGATCGATGCATTACGTAGTTTGTGGGTGCGAAACTCTTCTTTAGGAAAATCGGTAACTACCGCAAATTTCTTGTCCTTTGAAACGTTGATCATGTCTTGCCAGCGACTATGCACAACTAGCGTATCGCCCGCTTGTAGAGCCAACGAGGAAAGCTCTTCATCGATCACTTTATCTACGCGGTAAACCGTGAGCACCCTCATTCCGTAACGGCGACGAATATCTGATTCTGAAATAGTACGTTTAATAAGATCCGAATCAGGCGGAATTACAATTTCAGCAATTCCCGCTGTTGTTGGGTTTAGCGCATCGGCAAACTCATTTAAATATGGACTGATTTCAAGCTTGTGCTCTTCTGTATAACGCTCGATCTCGGATCGTGCGCCCATGATCGCCAACATAGAGCCTGCCTGGATCAAAGAGTCTTGCGCAGGAATGATCTGTGTTGTGACACCCGTTTTGATACCAAGTATCCACCCTGATCTGCCGTTGCTTTCAACTTGGCCTAACATTAGTCCGACTAAGTCACTTTCGGGCGTGACTGTTACTTCAAAAATACGGCCATCGATGCCATAAACGTCACGATAATACTGAAGGTTCTCAGTCGTTAAGGTTTGCTTAGCGACTTGCGGAAGGAGATGCTTTGCGAAGAACAAGAAATACATAATGCCGGTAAACACCAGGGCCAGACCCACTGGAGTAACTGAGAACAAACCAAATTGCTCCATAGGAATGGCGTTATCTGGCAGATGTAAATTAGCACTTTCAATCAGGTCGTTGAGTAGAATGAGAGGGCTTGAACCGACCATGCTCATGGTGCCCCCAAGAATCGCGCAGAATCCCATTGGCATCAACAACCGCCCTAACGGAATTGCAGTCCGTCTAGAAATACGACTCACAACCGGCAGGAATAGCGCTGCTGCGCCAATATTTTGCATAAAACTAGAGATATACGCGACACAGACAGACAGCGTAACCATGATACGGCTTTCGGTTTTACCCGCGCGTTTAAGTATTTGTCCTGCCATTAGCCCCATTACCCCTGTCTTATCAAGACCGGCGCCGATAATCATTACCGCGATAATCGACATAACAGCATTACTTGAAAAGCCGCTAAATAATTGGTCGGTTGGGATTAAGCCGTTATAGCCCGGAACCATCGAGGATAGGCCGAGCAACACCAAGACGATTAGCGCAACGACATCGACACGTACGACTTCGAAGACGAAAAGAAAGATAGCGAGGCTGAGAATCCCTAAGACCGCGATAATTTCGTTGGTTAGGACAATTTCAACCATGAGGCGAGGCTATAGAAATTCAGGTTTGAGAGAGTGGCTATTATAACACACTCATTTGTGAGCCAAAACGAATCGCTACTGCATTGTTTGATACTTTATTTATTTACGTTCTTATTGTTATCCATATCACTTAGGCGCCCATAAAAGCTTTATAATTGCCGTTCTTATTGAGTCAGCGAAAACACTATGTCATTAGAACCTCATGCTATCTGGGCTTTATTCTTAACTGTTGCAGCACTCGTGCTTTTTACAAGAGAGCGCATTCCATTAGAAACATCGAGCCTTGTTGTCTTAGTGTTGCTAGCGCTCAGCTTTACTATCTATCCTTATGAAAATGCAGCCGGCGTTGCATTAAAACCAATCAACTTTTTCGCAGGCTTTGCACACGAAGCTCTCATTGCTGTTTGCGGCCTAATGATCGCAGGGTATGGCATAGTTCGGACAGGCGCTCTCGACCCAGTAGGTAGAGGTTTGGCTAAACTATGGTCAATAAGCCCAGCTCTATCGGTGCTAATTACCCTCTTAGTTTCAGCACTATTAAGTGCCTTCGTTAACAACACACCAATTGTGGTGCTGTTGCTGCCAATTATGATGAGCGTTGCATTACGCACCAAGACTGCGCCTTCAGGAATTTTAATGCCTATGGGCTTAGCCACCCTACTCGGTGGCATGACAACCACCATTGGCACATCTACCAACCTCTTGGTCGTGAGTGTGGCTGCTGAAAATGGATTTCATATAGGCATGTTCGACTTCTTTGTGCCTGCGGCCCTCGCCGGCTCAATTGGGATTTTATACCTCTGGCTAATTGCGCCTAGAATCCTACCGGAAAGAACACCTGCGATGTCGGACAACGGCCCTAGAATATTTACCGCTCATTTACACATTGCGGCAGACTCTTATGCCGATGGAAAAACATTAACTCAAGTTATCAAGAAGACTGAAGGAATGATTCAGATTGCCGGCATACGGCGAACGGAAACAACCTTTACTGCACCCTTACCAGACGCAAAACTTAGGGCGGGTGACCGGCTACTAGTGAGAGATACGCCCGCACAACTAAAAGATTACGAACGAATACTGGGCGCCACGCTCTACTCAAAGGGTCTTGAAGTGAGTGAGGACAACCCTCTTTCTGAAGAAGACCAACACCTGGCCGAGCTCGTGATAGACCGCGGCTCGCCGATGGTCCATCGCACGTTGAACGAGATGCATTTTTCTGATGTTTATCAGCTCGTCACATTAGCGATTCACCGTAAAGGAAAAATGCTCGAAAATATGCCACAGGGCATTGCAAAAACCCCCTTAAGACTCGGTGACGTACTTTTAGTTCAGGGCAGCAATGACAGTATTGAAGAGGTAAAGCGACGTGGACATTTTTTAGTGTTAGATGCCACCACAGAACTTCCATCGACGAAACACGCGCCGCGTGCCATTTTCATCATGGCCATGATCATCGCGCTTGCTGCATTTGGAATCGTGCCGATTGCAGTCAGTGCGGTTGCGGGTGCCCTTGCCATGGTGTTGACCAATTGTTTGAAGTGGGAGGATATTCAAAGAGCACTGAGCACTCAAGTCATACTTATTGTTGTTGCAAGTTTGGGTCTCGGCATGGCATTAACCGACACAGGCGCGACGACCTATGTCGCACATCAGTTTGTTGCCGTTACCTACGGAATGTCCGACAGAGTGATTTTTAGTGCGCTTATGTTATTGATGGCCATCTTGACCAACGTTGTTTCAAATAACGCGGCTGCCGTCATTGGCACACCGATTGCAATTAGCATTGCCCAAGAACTCGGTTTGCCACCAGAAGCGTTTGTACTAGCGGTATTGTTTGGCGCAAACATGAGCTACGCAACGCCCATGGCTTATCAAACCAATCTATTGGTCATGAACGCAGGAGGCTACACGTTCATGGACTTTGTACGTGCTGGCGTTCCGCTCACAATCATTATTTGGCTATCGTTCAGCATAATCATCCCGATGATGTACAATTTTTAGACTCTTGTTTTTAACAGTGAAAATCAGGCAAATAAAAATTTGTAGCTAGCTGTCAGCATAAACGTTGGTCGCGAATTCGAAACTGACGATACGATAAACGGCCTATACTCACCGAGCTAATATCATCGACCTAAAATCATTGACCACAGCTGGTTAGTTTGATTCCGTAACGCCTCACCTTCAGGTCGAGAAGTATCAAATTCCACGTGTGATGACGTGCCCGCCTGAGGGTCTAGAACAATACCCCACATGCCATCTAACCTATTAGGTATCAATGAGTAGCGCACGTCGACTATACGATTTGGGTTAAGTGGGTCTACGCCTAAGTGATCATTGGAGAACCATCGAAACCGTTCAATGTCTTGGGCTTGCTGAAAGTCTTCGCCTAGCCATGGAAACTGATCTATTACTGAGAGTACCTCTGTCGAGACCCCTTCGTATATTTTTGCAGAGAGCCCCACCCTAACAGCGTCTACGTAATAGAGACTTTGATATTGGTACACGCTCTTCCATACTAGTAAGTTTGCAAAGCTTGGCTTAAGACCAAGCTTCTGAGGAATATGTCCTCGCGATTCCGCCAACTCTGTAGCGGCATCAACGGCTCTATGTTGTTGGAATATTCCTAGTAGCAAATAACTGATGGCATATATAACAGCCATCTTAGCCATTCGGTCTGAGCGCTTAATAATGGCAAAGATAACTAACACCGCCAGTGGAATTGTAAACAGAGGGTCTACGACGGAAACATTATTCCAGGCTACGCGCGTATTGCTGAACGGTAGAAAAAGCTGGGTTCCGTATGTTGTACAAGCATCCAGCAAGGCATGCGTTGCATAACCGGCAAATGAGAACAAATAAACTCTCTTGAACCCGAGTGAGCGATCGGAGTTGCGTTTAAATAACCTCTGTAAGCCCATGTATGCCCATGCACAAAATAGTGCGCCAACTGGAATAAAAACCAATGCATGCGTAAAGTGACGGTGGTATTCCAAAAACAACAGTGGGTCAACGCTAGAGCGAAATATCACATCTATGTCAGCAGCAAGACCTGCTAAGAAACCTATTCCTGCCGCTTCAACTTTCTCCCTTCGGCTCGATACAAGCTGTGAAGCTGCAGCGCCCACTACTCCTTGGCTAACTGGGTCCATTAAAAGCCTTCTTTATGCAATCGTATTTCCAAACCAGAATGATGGTCCTCCAAGGTGAGTTGGCACGAAAGGCGAGACTTATGTTTATCAAAGTCATCGACTAACTCGAGCAAGTCAGATTCAGTGCTTTCTTTATCGGGAAACAGGGCAGCAGCTTGGTCGGGATCATTGAGCCAGACATGGCAAGTGGCGCACGAGCAACTTCCGCCACATATCGCAGCAACTTCCTCGTAGTCGGCCTCTTTTAATAACTCCATGAGATTGCTTGGAGAATCATACTCAATCGTTTTGGAAACGCCTTGAGAATCTGTGACGTGTATTTCTGACATATTGGTTGTATAGGGTTAAATTTTGGGAACGCTGATTAATCGTATTACGGCTTACCATATTCCGATCAGCGCGCAGATGATATCATGCGCGCATTGGCTGCCATGTCGTCCATACGTGTGCAAACTATAAATTAAATGAGAGCGACGAATTGTCGCATTAAATCGGAACACCTATGACCGCTTACAATGCTTTTTATGCTCAATCTGGAGGGGTAACTCCCGTCATTAATGCGTCAGCCGCTGGAGTTATACAAACAGCAGCGCTGCACCCTGATCAAATCAACAAAGTCTACGCCGGTCAAGACGGCATACTGGGCGCGCTTACAGAAACTCTCATCGATACTAGTTTAGAGTCAACTCAAGATATTGAAGCACTCAAATACACGCCCTCAGGTGCTTTTGGCTCCTGCCGATACAAGCTAAAGGGAGTAGATGACTTTAAGGCACAATACGAAAGGTTGATTGACGTCTTTAAAGCACATGACATTCGATACTTTTTCTACAATGGCGGCGGTGACTCGCAAGATACCACTCATAAGGTTTCACAGGTGGCCGAAAAAATGGGTTACCCGATTACGTGTGTTGGAATACCCAAAACCATTGATAACGACTTACCTTTTACGGATTGCTCCCCAGGCTTTGGCTCGGTGGCAAAATATGTCGCTGTTTCGATTCTAGAGGCATCGATGGACGTTGCCTCCATGAGTTCAAGCTCCACCAAGGTTTTTGTAATGGAAGTGATGGGCCGTCACGCTGGGTGGATCGCTGCAGCCTCAGGGCTGGCAGCCGATGAACGCGAGTTGGGTCCTGACATAATTATTTTCCCAGAACGAGTGTTCGATCCTGAAGCATTTACCAGCAAGGTGGCGGAGGCTGTGGCGCGAAAAGGCCATTGCGCTGTAGTCGTTTCAGAGGGTGCAAAATACTCCGATGGTCGTTTTTTAGCTGACTCCGGAGTTAAGGATGCCTTTGGTCATGCCCAACTGGGTGGTGTTGCTCCAGTGGTTTGCGATCTTATTAAACGGACACTTAACCTAAAGTGTCATTGGGCTGTCTGCGATTACCTGCAGCGCGCCGCGCGTCACATCGGTTCAAAAACTGACGTAGAACACGCTTATGCACTGGGCAAGGCGGCCGTCGAATTAGCGTTGAATGGACAAAATGCTGTGATGCCCACCATTAAACGATTATCGAATGCGCCATACAAATGGACGACGTCACATGTTGAACTCAAGGATGTCGCCAACGTAGAAGAAAAAATGCCGAGTCATTATATTTCCGACGACGGCTTTTTCATTACTCCCGAGTGCCGCGAGTACCTCCAACCTCTAATCCTAGGTGAGGACTATCCGAGTTATTCAAATGGCATTCCAGATTATGTGGTTCTAAAGAAAAACAAAGTGCCGCGCTTGCTTGCGCATTTTGAGGTTGAGTAAATCCAATTCGGCATCGGTTCAATTGGAATAACTTCAGCGAGTATAAAAAAGACCTCATCATACTGATATGGTGAGGTCTCTCTAAAAATGTCTAAACGAACTTAAGAACAGCTAAGGGCAGACATCGCCCTCAGAACAAAAAGGCCCACCCCCACTCTCACCAAAACCCACTGTGGGTCCCATTGTGATGTCTCTTACATCGCCGTAGCTAATCAACTCTGGTGCTTGGTACAGCCGGCGAGGCTTCATGTTGCCGCCCGTCTTGTGCTCAACTACATCTATTTCATTGCCGTAAGCGCAAATCAGCGAGCTGTCTCTAAAACTCTTGAGTATGGATTTATTTTTAGTCATCGGATGTGTGTGAATAAATGAGTTTATGAGCGTCATATCTTGCTTTTAAAACATTGATAGAGCTTTTTGGTACCTGCCGCTCTCAGAATAGAGTGTTCTAGTATCATTCGCAATGTCGAACGAGTTAAGTGTTGAATAAAACACGCGTCCTACCTGTCCAGAAATTATAGTATGCACACCGCCATAACGCTAGCTGTCGCAATTCGTATTTTTCATCAGCGTCATTAAAGTAACAGTCTTTGACAAAGTGTGCCCAGTGCTTTTCTTGGTGTTGAAGCGAAGCCTTTAGTGACTGATCAGCTTCGATCTGCTTTAGTATCGGTTTCACGAAAAGCGTTTTATCATTCCGCTCGGCAATAGATTTTGGAATTTCAGAGCGGAAAGCCTCTTTCAAGATGGGCCTCATTTGACCCCGATGGTAGAGCTGCTCGCTAGGAACGCTCAAGACGAATTCGCACAGTTCCAAGTCTCTAAGCGGATAACGTCTTTCTATTGCATACGGCGCTTCGATAAATCGGGCATGCATAGCATCTTCGCCTGCGGAACCATCGAACAGTTTTTGGTACTGTTCCGGCCGAGGAAATAATGTGGACTCTGTCATTAACCAATGAGTCCTACCTACTAGCTTCTGTCCGAGAGAATCTCTCAACATGCGCTTAATGGTAGGGTTGTGCCGTTGCCTAATAACTCTACGACGAGACAGCATTGCTTGTGGCAGCAAAGGTAATACAAGATAGCGCTTTATAGCCTCCATGTAAGAGCCGACCAGGGTGGTCAGGACCCTGAACTCCTTAATCGCCAGCCGCACTTGGCCTTTCATTAACGCGCGATAAATCACATCCTTAGCGCCAGCATAGAGAAGATCGCCATGCATGCCCGACAAAATGATGCTGATATCGGCCTGTGCCGCTCGTTTTAGTGTGGCAACTTGATACGCAACAAATGGCATACTGAACGGTACTCTTGGGTCAACTGGAAAATCCTGAGTTAATTGTGGTGGCTCAGCGTCACAATCTATTTTTACTTGTGTCATTCCTAGCGAATCGCATAAGGGAGCCGAGAGATGCGTTTCATCGGCTTCTGGTGTTTCTGGGAAACACCACGAGAACGCAGTCAACTCTGCTTCAGACGAGACAAGCTGCTGGGATGCTGAGATTGCGACCGGAACGCTGTCTAGTCCACCGCTAAGCATTATTCCAACTTTTTCTTTCCTTGGTTTATCCTGGCCCTTAAAATGAGTTCCATCCTCGGGAATGCGTCGTTTAACCGCTTGGTCGAAGAGGCGTCGAAACTCTCGAGCGTTGGTCGCCAAGCTCTGTTCATAAACGGCCTTATCAAATCGAGGTTTGTAGTAGCGCCTACGCGAAAAAATGCCCTTCCCCCAACGCTCGATTTCGCCTGGTCGTACAACCTCTACGTCATCTATGAAACTTTCGGGCTGGTCTTCCAGCATCATTAACAAGTGCCGCGCAACTTTGGGTTCACTCAAATTATATGTAAACCCCTCCAAATTTGAGAATATGGATTCATCACTGGCAAAGTACACTGATCCTTCAACCGTGCAGTAACTGGCTGCCCGGCCACCCATTGGGTCTCTAGCAGCAATCACTGAGCCAGTGCTTGAATCGATAAAGACAAAAACAAAGGGCCCAACAACCGATTGAAGTCGCTCACCGGCGAAACACTTAACCCATGCGAAAAGTAACTCCGCATCACTTAAGTTATAAAGCTCGGTTAAAGTGAATTCGGTAGCCAGAGCCTGAAAATCATTGTCTTGGATGAGCGATTTCCGATTATCGATTCGACCATCAAACACGAATAACTCAGAACAGTCTGATTCAACCAACTGTGAACTTAGGTTCTGACGCTCTCTTTTATTTAGGTGAAGCCCCACAACAGCACTCTCTTCGCTAAGCAAACATCCTTCGTCATCACCATAATGTTCTAGACCAACCATTAGCCTATTGGCGAGGTCCGCATCAACTGCAGATTGATGCGAATTAATAGCTGCGAAGAACCCTGCCATCTAAATGCTGCTAACGCTGAAAAATTGGAAGATCGTCAACTTATGCGGCCTGTGCTTTACTAATAGTCTCACTACTAGCCTTGCTATTTAATACTGGCCGCAAAAGTTCGCCCATTTTCACTTTACCCAACGGTGCAGTGAAATCGCCATTCTCCCACGCAAGCTGACCGTTGATAAGCACCAGAGATACGACCCCATCAGAGCGATTCACGAGTTGATCATTTTCAAACTCCTCTCGATGCACCCGCTTAACATTCCCCTCACCGTCATAATCTGCCAACGCTTTGGGATCAATCAAAATCAAATCTGCGACATCGCCTTTATAAATAGTGCCGCGATCAACGCCAAACACCTTGGCTGGATCTACAGTGAGACGTTTAACCATATAATTAAGATCTTGCTCGCCTCCTTCTGCCGCCAACTTCAAGCAACGAAGATTGACGTCATAAAAAGCCATATTAGTAAGATGTGCACCACTGTCGTTGAAGCCAGGAAGGAGCAAAGGATTCATCAATAAGTCTCGAACCGTTTTGGGGTCTCTATTAGCCGTAACGGTTGACCACGATAAATCCGTATCAAATGTTTTCAACATTGCCAGCATGAAGTCAGCCTCATCGCTTAACTCAGAGAAATGTGTGTCCAATAGATCCGCCTCTGGTCCACTCAAGACAGTAGCTCCATCAAAATGCCCTAACGCTCTTCGATAGATGTCGTCAAAGGTGTGAGTCTGCCATTCCTTAAACGGGCACAACTCGATAGTCATACTTTCTAAGTTTCTATCGAAAGCAAAATCTTCCAATCGCCACAAACGTTTTAATCTAGCTAAACTAAATCCTATCTTGCCTTTCATCCACATTGCACGAAACGCAGCTCGGTATTGCGGATCATCCAAAATTATTTGCCGCGCAGGCCGGTCATCTAGATCGGTTTCGTTTAGCGCACGGAGCTCAGGAATTTCTTCAGCAATTGGGGTGACTGCGCCATCGGACCATATCTTAAACGGTGCGCCTAAAGCCTGCATATAAAACTCGCCGCCCAATAGCTTGGAATTGAGCACCTTTGACAGCGTTTTCGCGAGACCAACAAGCCTACGGTTTGCATGCACGTCCAAAGCTGCGACGACCGTCGTCTTAAGCGGTTTTCCATTCAGACGACCACTAGTGAGAAGAAATGTCTTCAATGTATTGTATGGGCTGTCCTTGGGTGGCGTTGCCTGCCAAATTGCGCCGTGCTCACGAACAACGTTCGTCAATTTTTTAATTTCACTATATTTAGCGAATTGAGTCGGAATCGTTTTGTGCGTGTTCGGTTGATTTGCCAAATAATGAAACGGCAAAGCATCGGTTGAGAAACCTGCATAACCCATTTTGAGACCGTCACTGAGTAGATCACACATCTGTTGCAACTCATCTGCAGTCGGATCACGATTGACACTCGCGTCAAACCCCATCACCTCAATCCGCAGCATTGAATGGGGGATCATGGTGATAACGTTAGGCCCCATATTCATGGCATCCAAATGCTCAATATATTCTTGTGGCGTTGACCAATCAACTTTGTCTGCACACGCTCGTAAAACGCGCTTTGGCATGTTTTCTACGCGAGCATAACAGTCAACAATGGGGTCGAATCCGTCGCGCCGTTGCGATCCAAACGCTAACCCTAAGCTACAGTTTGATATCACAACGCTAGTGGTTCCATGACGAGTCGATTCGGGCAATCCAGGTGCGACTTCAAGCTCCAAGTCGTAGTGCGTATGAATATCAAACAAACCAGGCATGGCATACAGTCCTGTTGCGTCGATTACCCGGTCTGCTGAATCTGTGATGAATGTTCCTCGTGCGGCGATTTTTCCATCCTTAATCGCTATATCTTCGACGACTGGCTTCTCTTGATTATTGAATATCTTAGCGCCTTTGATCAGTAAATCGTATGTCATGCAACTACTCTCCGCAGTGTATTAACTCGTTTATAGGTTAAGTTTAACAAACAAAATGTATAGAAAAATGTGTTCTTAGTGGTTAAGCTCTTCTCACTAGAAAGTGCGCACCTTGTTTTTGGCGTGCATTCGCAAATACAACCTGAGCTTTTGTCATTGTGAAGCCACATTCAACCGATAAGAATCCGTCATTTAGTAATCCTGATGTTTCTAATTATTTAGACAGCGGTGCTTTTTATACGTTGCTTAATCACTCTATATTTACTCACACGACTCCGACATCAGGAAACAGCGATGAAACTGTTTTACTAATTCATGGTTTTCCCACCTCCAGCTGGGACTGGGAAGGCATTCGTGAAGAATTGGCGCAGGTCGCCCAAATTGAAGCGATTGACATGCTTGGGTTTGGCTTTTCTGACAAACCCAATAAGCGCAACTACACAATTCACAAACAAGCTAGATTGCACTTGGAGTATCTCAAAGTTAAAGGTATTCGCTCTGTTCACATATTGTGCCACGACTATGGCGTATCCGTTGCGCAGGAAATACTTGCCAGACAAGCACAAGGCGAAACCGATATCGAGATCAAGTCTTGTTGCTTTTTAAACGGCGGCCTGTTTCCAGAAACCCATAAGGCTTTATTAATTCAAAAATTGCTCTTGAGCCCCTTAGGGCCCTTGCTCAATCGTTTTTTAGCATTTAATAAATTCAAAGAGTCCTTTTCGTCCGTATTTGGAGAAAATACTAAGCCCTCAGACTCAGATCTCTCAGACTTTTGGGAGATCCTTAATTACAAAGGTGGCAAGCACCTTTTTCACAACCTTATTACCTATATGCGCGATAGAATCACGCATAGAGAACGATGGTTGCGCGCACTCGCAACAAGCCCAATACCTCTAGCATTGATCAACGGTAGTGTTGATCCCGTCTCAGGTGAGCACCTAGTCGCTAGATATATAGAGTTGGGATGCAGATTAGACTCGCTCACTCAGTTGCCGGACATCGGACACTACCCTCAAGTTGAAGTTCCAGATCAGGTATCATCTGCCTATATTGATTTTCTACGCTCGGTTTAGACACACACCATTGGTGAAAACCTAGAACAGTGCCTAGGTAGCCAATTTAACCTTATATTTAAAACCACCTTTTACTAAAAACTATGACTTCAGCATATCCAAATTTACTAGCCCCTCTGGATCTTGGTTTCACAACCTTGCGGAACCGAACTCTTATGGGTTCGATGCACACTGGACTAGAAGACAAGGCTAAGGATTTTCCAAAGCTTGCTGCGTACTTCGCCGAACGCGCTAAAGGTGGCGTTGGCCTTATGGTCACAGGTGGTTTTGCGCCCAATAGAGAGGGATGGCTGTCGCCTTTTGGTAGCAAACTGAGCAGCCCCCGTGAAGTAAAAAAACATCTACAAGTTACCGATGCCGTACACGCAGAAGGTGGGAAAATCTGCCTTCAGATCTTGCATGCTGGTCGTTATGGTTACAGCCCACTCTGTGTATCTGCCTCCAATATCAAATCACCAATTTCTCCCTTTAAACCCAGAGCCTTAAGTACAAAAGGCGTTTATAGAACAATAAAAGATTACATCAACTGTGCAGCCCTCGCTCAAAAAGCGGGGTACGACGGAGTTGAAGTAATGGGGTCGGAAGGGTATTTCATCAATCAGTTCTTGGTCACCAAAACCAATAAGCGTACCGACGAGTGGGGTGGTAGCTATGATAACCGCATGCGCTTACCCGTAGAAATTGTTAAAGGTATACGACAAGCCGTCGGTAAAAACTTTATCATTATTTATCGTCTCTCTATGCTCGATCTAGTCGAACAAGGCAGCAGTTGGGATGAAGTTGTACAGCTTGGTAAAGCTATAGAGGCGGCTGGCGCAACTATAATCAATACAGGCATAGGTTGGCACGAGGCTCGCGTTCCTACTATCGCGACATCAGTCCCTCGAGGAGCGTTCGCATGGGTTACAGAGAAAATGCGCAAAGAGGTTAGCATTCCAGTTATTGCAACTAATCGAATTAACACCCCAGAAACTGCAGAGACCATAATTGCCAACAAAGAAGCCGATATGGTCTCTATGGCGAGGCCTTTTTTAGCTGACCCGGATTTTGTTAACAAAGCGGCTGCTAACAAGGCGGAATCGATAAATACGTGTATTGGCTGTAATCAAGCTTGCTTAGATCACACATTTTCGATGCAACGTTCAACGTGCCTTGTTAACCCTCGAGCTTGCTACGAAACCGAACGAATAATTGTACCCACTACAGCACCTAAAAGAGTGGCCGTTGTTGGTGCTGGACCAGCTGGTTTATCGGCGGCTTGCGTCCTAGGGGAACGTGGACATGATGTAGCTCTATTTGATAAAGCCGCTGAAATTGGTGGTCAATTCAATATCGCTAAACGTATTCCAGGAAAAGAAGAGTTTTACGAGACCATTCGCTACTACAACAATAAACTAGTCGAATGCGGTGTAACACTTAAGCTCAATACACTCGCCAGTGTAGACAGTCTAATTGAAGCAGGATACGACGAGATTGTTCTGTCTACTGGCGTTGTTCCCCGTGAGTTAGAAATAGAAGGTGCCGAGAGACCGAATGTACTTGGGTACACCGAAGCCGTCATGCACCCAGAACGAGTTGGACAACGGGTTGCCATTATTGGAGCTGGGGGTATTGGTTTCGACGTTGCGGAGCTATTAGTACATGAAGGCGTTGCATCAAGTTTAGACATCAACCAGTTCAACACAGATTGGGGCGTTGATACTTCGTATAGCAACCGCGGTGCTTATACCCAGCCAAATCCACACCCAGCAGCACGCCAAGTGACTCTATTACAGCGTAAAACAACTAAACTCGGCAAAGGTCTAGGTAAGACTACAGGGTGGATTCATCGTGCCGCACTAATGATGAAAAATGTAAGGATGGTAGGTGGCGCGGAATATGACAAAGTAGATGATCTGGGATTGCATTACAAACTGCAAAATGGAGAGTCTAAACTTATAGAGTGCGACACTGTTGTAGTGTGTGCTGGCCAGAAATCTAATAGAACGTTGTTCAACGACCTTAAAGACAAAGGCGTCCCCATATACCTCATCGGTGGGAGTCAGTTAGCCGGCGAACTCGATGCTAAACGGGCAATTCTAGAGGGGTTTGAGTTGGCTGCGCGTATCTAGAGGTTGTCTCGAGTACTTGATACACGCGATTTGATAGAAATTGAAATAGACGCGTTCTTAGCATTGATAAGAATGCCAAGCACTCAGTGATGGATCAGTCTACATCACCGAATGAACACTGGGTTTCGCGAAGTAAAATCAATCTTGATTATCGGGTAGCACGAATTTACGCCGGCGAATAATACATCTAGAACCCAACAAAGAAAGGACAGATAAAATTGTTATTTTTTGGGTTTTAGCTTCTCGCGAAGTTTTTTATTAGTCCGCTTCAGACCTGACTTAAAACCATCATCAGTTTTACTACTGCGTAGAGATTGTACTTTTTCATAAAGAACATCTGTTAACTGTTGGCGCCCTTTAATATCTTCGATAGATGACCAAAGAATTGGTTCACCGATAGTAACTTCGACCTTTCGGCCAAATTTATTGGTCGCTTCGTGCATCAACATCCCCATACGCAAGGGCTCAGCTACGTGCGACGCGATATGAAATTTACGACTGTTTTGCCCGTGGAAATAAACAGGAACAACAGTCGCTTTAGACTCACGCACTAGCTTTGCAGCGAAGGTTGTCCAAGGACCGTCTTTGACCGAACCAAAGCCCATCTTCTTTGCTGTTGAAACCATACCTGAAGGAAAGATCAACACGGGAACCCCGTTTGAAAGATTCTCGATAGCAAGATTTTTGGAACGAATATTCGTCTTGATGGCCTCTGGGGTAGGATGAAAATCAATCGGTAGAAAATAAGGAGCCAAATCCCTATCCTGACAAAGAGCTGAGTTGATTAAAATACGTAGGTCCCCACGTACACGAGCAGCAAGTTCGCACAAAACCATGCCATCAAGAATACCAAACGGGTGATTCGCGATGAAAATTAACGGTCCGTCGACTTTCACTTGATCTGGCTGTAAACCAAGATGCTCTATCTCTAGTCTTGATTCAACAATTGCTTTCTGGAAAAACGTTGTTAGGTCAAAGGTGCCTTCTTTGAGCCTGGAATATATCTTTTCAATTTTACGGCGTCCGAGCGCAACCTCGAGACGATCAATAATGAAACGTCTAAATAGCTTATCTTCGGGCTGGACGTAAGATAATTTAGGAACATCAACAACGTAACCACTGATGGAGTCATCTAGAACTACACCGGGTGCTGTTTGATTCGATGGTTCATTGTCTTTAGGCATAAGGCTAGCGCATCAACATTGCTGAAGCACACTCTAACATAACCATACTATTTGAGCATAAAGAAGTGGCGTCAGTATCAATCTGGGACGCCGCTTTGTTTCTCAGAATGAACTGCTGCGGTCTTTCTTCTATTAAAACTGAAAACCTACTATCGAAACTACAAATCATATAAACGTCAATCTATATATTCGCGAAATCTAGACAAAAAAAACCCCAGTTGCGCTTGCAACTGGGGCTTCTTATTTAAAATCTAGCGATGTCCTACTTTCACATGGGAATCCACACTATCATCGGCGCTAAGCGGTTTCACTTCTGAGTTCGAGATGGGATCAGGTGGTACACGCTCGCTATGGTCACTAGAAAACTTGTCCCTCACCAGCGCTCCAATGAGCACTGGCAAGTATATTCAGTAGTTGTTAAGTGTAACTATCTCTAGTCACAATATTGGCAAGTTCAATCTTACTAAGATTTGAATTTTGCTCTGATAAAAAATATCACTATAGCTTTCACATATAACTAGATTTGTCTCCAAACCGTTTGGGTGTTATATGATCAAGCCTCACGGGCAATTAGTACAGGTTAGCTTAACGCCTTACAACGCTTCCACACCCTGCCTATCAACGTCGTAGTCTCCGACGACCCTTCAGGAATATCAAGTATTCAGTGAGACCTTATCTTGGGAGGGGCTTCCCGCTTAGATGCTTTCAGCGGTTATCCCTTCCGTACATAGCTACCCTACAATGCCTCTGGCGAGACAATAGGAACACCAGGGGTACGTCCACTCCGGTCCTCTCGTACTAGGAGCAGCTTCCCTCAAGTCTCAGGCGCCCACGGCAGATAGGGACCAAACTGTCTC
>DKML01000022.1 GCA_002470515.1 Proteobacteria bacterium UBA7415
CGATAAGCTTGGTAGAACTTAGAGGCTGCGTAAGAATGGTCTTTATCCACCTCGCACTCGTCTTGGATGAACTGGGTGATACTATCCATCGAAGATTTGTATTCAGCAACCTGATCTTCAATGACTTGTGCTGTTTGCAGTTCATCCGCCTGCCAGGCAAGACAGCCATCAATCGCCCAGTTCAAAATGCCTGGCAGTTCTTGGATGAGTTTATCGCCAAGAGTTTTGTCCTGTTCATCAGCACTGAATGTCCGATTGAATGGAATTGCTTTGATGCGACGCCAAATCCCATGATCAGTATTGTTGATCTGTGGAAGACTATTCGTGGCCAGCCATAGCTTTCCGATGATGTTAAACTGAATGTGGGTCCCATATAAGGGGCGCCCCTTCAGTCTGTCTCCGCCTGTCATCTGTTTGATTTTAGCTTCTGCCAAAGACTGACCTTCTTCAGTCTCACTAACAGTGATCAACCTTGCGCCAATCAGATCAACCAGATCATCACCGATGGAGTTTCCGCCATTTGCGATTAACGTCTGTGACGCTGCTGTTGATCCATATAGCCCCAATAGCTTGTTGATCACGTTGATGAAGGTTGACTTACCATTGGCACCATCCCCAATCATGATGAAGAGACATTGTTCTGAGGTGGAACCAGTTAAACTGTAACCAATCGCCCGCTGCACGAAGCCAATGAGTTCCTGGTCACATTCAAAGATGTCGTCTAAGAACTTCATGAAATTTGGACAATCCGCAGCTTGATCGAAGTTTACTGAAAGTGCCTTACTGACAAGTTTAGAGGGGTTTGGTGCAACAGCTTCACCGCTCGTGAGATCTATCCACATATCTGATGCTGCAAGCAGAAAAGGATCAGTATCAAACTCTGAGGCAGAAACGGACCGATCGGTTGTTGCAAATTTGGTGATGTTTTCAAGCCTATTGATACTTTCAAACTGCGAAAGATTAGATAGATCTGAATATTTTCCTATATCGACAAGTGCGGCTTTTGCTTCTGTGACAAACTGGTATGCCAAACGAGTTATCAGGGAGCGTTGATCTGCCTCCCAATAGCTTCCATTCCAAATCATCCATTGCTTCTTCTCGAAGACATAGACCGCTTTACCATCTAGCCATTCAGCAAACGCTGTTCCCATCTTTGCTTCGGTAACATTGGCTTTGTCAGCAAACTGACCATAGTTCACAACACCATCAATGTTATGCTGAATTGTGGTTAAGTCTGTACCCTTGATTGTTTGGCCTGAGTGGCCTGCAAAACGATCTGCAATACGTTTGGCGGTAGCTTCTCCCAGACATTCTAATAGGCCCGAGAAGCCAATCAGAGTTTCAAGTGGACGAGCGAAAGTGCTTCTAACTGCATTCAAGCGGTCTTCCACTTCAGGGTCATTTGCAATTTGGCAAATTCTTTGCACGATCTGCATGATGAAGTTGGGTTCCAAGCCGTGTTTTCTAGCAAAGCCGCTAAACGACAAAGCCAATTCATGCCTACATCCTTCCTGCCAATTCTGCGCTATTTCAGAACAAGCAGCGAGTAGGTTCACGGCCTGCAGCAATTCTTCGTAAGCAATAGGATTCGCTTCTTCGCTGAAAGAGTTAAACTCCAAGCGAATACCATTGGGATGGACCGAAGGCGGTATCATCGTTTGTGCGCCATCTCCACGCAATTCCACCAAGGTGGATTTATCAGCCGAGGTGAATGCCTTACGAGGCCCTGTCGTAATGGCATTGTAGAGATAATGACCACTATCAGCCGTACCTCTATCAAAGGTAGCTGAGGGTAATGGCAGAATGATATCAGCCAAGGTTTTGGCTTCACAGCAGTCTAGGTCCACATCAAGTAGTCTTGACATGTTTCCTAGAATTAGGCCGATGTTCTTACCGCTGGACAAAGCTGAAGCAGCTGGTTGGCCTTGGTTTGGCCAATCATTACTGACTGGGCGTTTTGAGTTACAGTGAAGTTCAAGATAGGCGTCTTGATCGCATAGTTTTTGTAATTGTGTTAGAAGTTCCATTGTTGGAATGTCTTTCTATCCAAACGGCACAAAAGTACCGTCCGACCATTACGGGTCGTTGATGAAAGCACATCAAGGCGAAAGCCATGCAGGTGGCCCAAAAATGGGGGCTGCAAGATGGCACATGCGTATTTAGGTGAAAAAATCGGGTAGCCTGTACGCTTCGAATCAGGGGCCAATTACGAATAAAGGATAGCACATATGCCCATGAAAGTAAATGAAATAATTGCCAGAGAAAGTATATTCTTAGAGAATTCGAGGCTTTGGAAATCAGCATTTCTCCAAATGGTAATGTTACGTAAGTTAGAAAAAAGAAAAATTACTTGGGACTATGCATTTTCAGAATTGGGAATCCAAAAACCTGATGATTATGATGATTTGTTGCGGTATTTAGATAAGCCAGATATCAAACGCTCGCAGCAAAAAGCGTTACTCGCCTTAGCTATGTGCCTAGGTTTTAAAACGCATATGCTTGCCATTTACTTCGATGTTTCCACTAGGTATTTGCGCAACATCATGTTGCAAAGGAAGCGTAACAATCTTGATTTCATTACTGGTCAAAAATATAGAGACCGCATCCCCCGTCATCTTAGAGAAGACGTTCAATCTATTGTTTCAAAAACTCTGCATGAGCCGCCCAGTGCGTATGGTATTAACCGAACAACTTGGACAATAAATTTATTGACCTCGACTATAAATAACGGTTCGCCAGGGTTAGATTTTAAAGTCACTAGATCTAATGTTTCACATACGATCCGTGCAATGGGGTATAGGTTCAGAAAGACCAAGGAAGTATTAACAAGTAATGATCCTGACTATAAAGAGAAGTTGAGAAAGATCACAAGGACACTTCAGCGTCTTGGTCCTGCTGACCGTTTTTTTTCGATAGATGAATATGGCCCAATCTCAGTTAGGCATCGGGGCGGCAAGATACTCACGCCCGATGGAGTCAGACCTGTTGTGCAACAGTATCAAGAGTCAAAGGGCAAAATAATAATGACTGCAGCTTTGGAATTGGTAAATAACCAAGTTTCATATTTTTACAGTCAGAAAAAAGATAGTGAAGAGATGGTCAAATTAGCCGATTTTCTTCAAAAAAAATACCATCATTGTAGATTTTTATATTTTTCTTGGGACGCAGCATCGTGGCATTCTTCACGCTATTTTATGTCTGAATTAAAAAAATTAAATGACCCAATTTATAGGAACGACTATCAACTTCCGAAGATTGTTTTGAGGCCATTACCTGCTAGGGCGCAATTTTTAAATGTTATAGAATCTGTTTTCAGTGGAATGTCTCGTGCTGTGATCCAGAATAGCAATTACTCGTCGACAAGAGAAATGAAAGCAGCGATCGATGCATATTTTTCAGAAAGAAATGATTTTTTCAGGCGTTACCCTCATAGGGCAGGTAATAAAATATGGGGTAGGGAGCGTGTAAAGCCCTCCTTCAGTGTTTCTAACAATTGTAAAGATAAATTTGTTAAATACAGGCATTAATTGCAGCCTGCCTAGCCTACTGATGTAGCC
>DKML01000013.1 GCA_002470515.1 Proteobacteria bacterium UBA7415
CCCTTAGGAGGGGTGCGCTCTATTCAGACTGAGCTACAAGGGCGTATGCAATTTCAACTAACGGTGTAATTCTAACGAATTATCGCATTAGATGGCAAAGTTGGCGGCATTAATAACAAACTCCGTTCGTAAAAAAAGCCGAGGGGTGGGGCAGTACTCGTTACACGAGTTCTTAACTACTGCCCAACCGAACCCAACACTAATCGTTGGCTCGCTCTACGTATTCGCCAGTATCGGTGTTCACTTTGATCTTTTCGCCAATATTAACGAACGTAGGCACGGTGACGCGAATCCCAGTCTCAAGCGTAGCGGGCTTACCACCGCCAGCAGCGGTCTGGCCTTTAACAACGCCCTCAGTGTCTGTAACCTCTAAAACAACGTTAGCCGGTAGATCCAAGCCAATTGGGGTCTCGTCGTAAAAGTTAATTTGAACATCGGTATTGGGTAACAAGTAGCCTACTTGATCCGAAATATCGTCTGAACTCAACGTCATTTGTTCGTAGTTTTCAGAATCCATAAAGATATGCTGGTCGCCTTCAGCGTACAAATACTGCATCTTACGCGGCTCAACATGTGGCTTTTCTACTTTATCGGTAGAGCGAAAGCGCTCATTCAATTTTGTACCGTTAACAATGTCCTTAAGCTCCGCTTGAACAAAGGCACCGCCCTTACCAGGCTTTACATGGCTCTTCTTTAAAACGCGCCATAGGTTGCCGTTATGTTCGATAAGACTGCCTAGACGAATTTCGTTTGCTGATATTTTAGCCATGGTCTGCACAAAAATGAGGTTGATTAGTAGCGCCGCATTATAGGGTATCCATTTAGAACATGACTAGGGGCGTAGGGGTTATAATTGCTAATCGAACACATGTAACAGCCAAAGAAGATGCATTAGTGTCTGTAAGAATTAATCAAAGCTCAAATCAGAAGCATATAGAGCGCCATAAATGAACACACCTAACGCCCAATATGTCTACTGAAGGCTTTGATGCCAAAACCTTTTTAAGTCTCGTCTCGCAAGGGCCTGGCATTTATCAGATGTTCGATTCCGAACAGAACTTGCTGTACGTGGGCAAAGCAAAAGACTTAAAAAAGCGCTTATCCAGCTATTTTCGTAAAACGGGGCTACCGCTTAAGACCAAAGCCATGATGTCTCGCGTGGTCGATATTCAGGTAACCGTTACGCATACAGAGAACGAGGCTCTGATTCTAGAGTCCAATCTTATTAAGGATCTAAAGCCGCATTACAATATTCTGCTGCGCGACAACAAGAGCTACCCCTTTATTCATATAGACGACTCGCACGACTATCCGCGTTTGTCATTCTACCGTGGAGATCGCTCACAGCCTGGACGTTACTTTGGGCCTTATCCTGGCGTAACGGCTATTAGAGAGACACTAGCGCTATTGCAAAAAGTTTTGCCAGTGCGCCAATGCGATGATGTTTTCTTTAGTAATCGCTCGCGACCTTGCTTGCAGTACCAAATTAAGCGGTGTTCGGGGCCTTGTGTTGAGCTTATCTCCAAACAAGATTACGCAAAGGACATAGAGCTGGCAGCAATGTTTCTTCAAGGCAAAGACGACACTCTAAGTCGTACCTTGCAAAGGAATATGGAAAAGTCGGCCAAGACTATGGATTACGAGGCAGCGGCCGGATGGCGCGACCGCATCAATGCGTTGCGCCGAGTGCAACAACATCAGTCAATTACAGTAGGTTCGAGCGATATAGACCTTATTACGGTAGCAAGCCTGCATGGCAAAGTATGTGTCGAAGTTACGTTTATACGTGGCGGTCGGCATAGTGGCAGTAATGGCCATTTTCCACGAGTGCCCTTGGAGTTTACTGAAGGCGAGATATTAAGCGCGTTTATCACCCAGTATTACCATCGTAGGCCGGCACCAAAACAGATTGTGGTGGGTACGGCATTACCAGATCAGAAAGAGCTTCAACAGTGGATGACGGAGCAGTCTGGTTACAAAATCACTTTAACTAGCAACGTACGAGGTGCCCGCAAAGACTGGCTTGGTATGGCGCAGCTAAACGTGGTTGAGCGGCTCAAGCAACATATAAGTAAGGCCGAAAACGTTCACAATCGCCTGTTAGCACTCACTAAAGTATTTGAGCTAGAGCAAACTATTAAACGTATTGAATGCTTTGATATTAGTCATACGCAAGGGGCCCAAACTGTGGCTAGTTGTGTAGTCTTCACAGATAAAGGCATTAGTAAGTCAGAATATCGCAGGTACAACATAAAGGGCATCACGCCAGGCGACGATTATGCCGCTATGGAACAGGCAATTACACGACGTTATAAGCGAGCGCTTAAGGAAGAAGCGGTGCTTCCCGATGTTTTGTTAATAGATGGCGGGAAAGGGCAGTTGTCATCCGCGGTCAAAATTTTAAAAGAGTTACAAGTCACTGGTGTGTTGTTGGTAGGTGTAGCAAAAGGCGAGGGGCGTAAGTCGGGATTAGAAACTTTGTTTGTAGAGGGTCGTAAAATCGGTATTCAAATGCCCGCAAATTCGCCAGAAATGCACCTAGTAACGCAAATACGAGACGAAGCTCACCGCTTTGCCATTGCCGGACACCGCGGACAACGAGCCAAGTCTCAAACGCAGTCTATTTTGCAAGAGATTCAAGGGGTAGGGGCTAAACGTCGTAGTGCATTGCTTAAGCATTTTGGGGGCTTACAAGGCATCAAGTCGGCTGGAATAAGAGATTTAATGAAGGTGCAGGGCATCAACGAAGATTTAGCCACACAGATCTACAGTTACCTGCAAAACAATTAGAGTCCTTTCGTTCACAGCGCACAGTACGTAGACTCGGCGTTAAACAAGCTCAAAATCGACGCAACACTTAAACACACTGGTGTTAAACTACGCCTCAACATTCAAATCCAACAACCCCCTAATAGACGTGTTTATCTGATGGAACCCACTATTCCTAACTTGCTAACGTTGTTCAGAATTGCAGCCGTTCCGCTGATCATCGCTCTGTACTTGCTAGATCTGCAATACGGACACTGGTATTGCGCAATTTTATTCACATTGGCGGGTATTAGCGACGGTTTAGATGGTTACTTAGCACGTCGTTGGAACCAAACCTCGCCAGTCGGTGCCTTTTTAGACCCTGTGGCAGACAAACTGCTCGTTGTTTTACTACTGGTCTTGGTATTAACGGACTCGCGAGTAAGCGAAATGGTTATTTTCCCGATGGTGTTTAAGCTTGCGATTATCGTTATCGTGGCGCGCGAGATTATTATTTCGGCGCTACGCGAATGGATGGCCGAGATTGGTCAGCGTTCGGCAGTTGCCGTATCAGGTTTGGGTAAATGGAAAACAACAGCGCAAATGATCGCGATTGGCGCTTTATTGTTCCAAAAAAATCTTCTAGGGCTACCAACCATGCTAATCGGCGAGATCTTGGTGTACGTCGCAGCGGCACTTACGATATGGTCAATGGCCATATATATGTCCGCAGCATCGAAGGTTGTAGAGGCAGAATCGAAATAAGGTCAAATTGGCTAATTCATTTTGTTGACCTTTGCAGATATCTGAATATAATGTCGCCACTTCAAGCGGGAATAGCTCAGTGGTAGAGCACAACCTTGCCAAGGTTGGGGTCGCGAGTTCGAATCTCGTTTCCCGCTCCAAGTTTTAAAAGAAGGGAAAAGGGTATCCTCTTTTCCCTTTTTTCTTGTAAAGCACTGCACAAGTACAATTTGTACAAAAGAGTAGAGTTTTACAGTTTGAGTATCAGGCATTATCGCGGCTGGATGGCAGAGTGGTTATGCAGCGGCCTGCAAAGCCGTGTACACCGGTTCGACTCCGGTTCCAGCCTCCACTTTTTATGGGGGTAGAGATTGAGAGATGTTTCTTTGTAGGCATCTGTTGAGCTTTATGTTTGATACCAAACGCACAAGGATGTATCAGTATTGCGAGGGCAGGATGTCCTAACTCTGAATAGAGAACGCGATCAGACGCTGAAGTTCGAAGAGCTTCGGGGTCAAATAAGACAGTTGGAGGTGCCAATCCTCCGCGATTACCCGATGCCCGGGTGGCGAAATTGGTAGACGCAAGGGACTTAAAATCCCTCGATGGTAACATCGTGCCGGTTCAAGTCCGGCCCCGGGCACCATTTCTTGGTTACATACCCCATTTCCTTTTAGATTAGGTGGTTTCCTTTAGAGAACCGTCACGATCGTCTTCGGCGTGTTGTGGTGAACCTTCAGACGCTGCCATCATAGATACACTCTAGATTATTGCATTTGAGTAATTTAATCTCTCTGTCTTGGCTTTTTTGACACTATTCTTGGAAGAATAGAACTCTTATGTCCTAAAGCTTATTAAAAAGCGTTGCCTAATACGAGGCGGCGTTTCTTGTTTTACTTAGCTGATTCGGATAATACAAAGAGAGTCAAAAGAGAGGTTGATCCGATGGTTTCATTTTGTGCTTCCCCTAAACTTGGTTCCAAGAACAATAAGAAGAGGGCGCTTCTAAACAAGGCTGCTGACCCCTTAATGCCTGTGTTGTGGAGGGTGTATCACTGATGTCTAGTGTTAATCAGCCAAAGAAGTCCTTTTTGAACTCTGCAGCATGGACACGTTTTAGCATTTTCTATGCGTTGACCTTCCTGCTGCTTATTGTTATTCCAGTTGTTCACAGCTTAATCGCAGATGGCCCAATGGACTTCGATGCGGCTGGAGCTAGAGCTTCTGCGACAACCGGTCTGGCTTGGACTTCGAATCTTTGGGTTGTGTTTAGATTGTGCTTAGCCGAACCAGTGTTAGCTCTTGTTGTATTTGGCTCAGCTGTTCCAAGTATTGCAGGATTATTAGTCTGCATTGGACGAAACGGACGCGTTCGCGAACTGTTTTCTCGTTTTCGAGTGCGGATACCTTGGCGCGTTGCATTAAAAGAGTACGGACTTATATTTCTAGTTATGGTCGTTGGGCTCTCGTGTGCGTATGCGCTACGTTCGGCTCTTCCAGGCCCTGAATACGAGCGACCTGCAGAGTTTCTTGGGCCAGGTTTAGTATTAGCGCTTCTGGCAGCTGCTTTTCTAGATCAGGGTGCTGTACTCGAGGAACTAGGCTGGCGTGGCTATGCTCTATCAGAGCTCCAAGAGGGACTTATGAACCCATTGGCTGCGGCGGTTGTGATTGGGGTCGCGTGGGGGCTCTGGCACGTACCTCGCGATGTCACTTGGGGGGTCGTCGAGCGTTTGGGATTGCTTCAGTATCTACTCTTATACTTGCCCAGTTTTTTAGCAGGCACCATAACCGTTTCAATCATCATTACGTATTTTGTGAACCGGTGCGGTGGTAGCATTCTACCCGCGATAATGATTCATGGTCTAAATAACGATGCAGTAGGCTTTGCCGGATTTGCGCCACTCGAGATTATACTTTCTCCAATGCACCAAATAACCAGTGCATTACCTTTCGCGGTAATTGCGTTCGTTATTGTGATTAAAAACGGGCGACAACTGGGCTTAAACAAACATACAACTATTTGACCTAAAGCGAGCTGTCGTTGGTTGAATTGCATCTG
>DKML01000006.1 GCA_002470515.1 Proteobacteria bacterium UBA7415
CCACTGAAAGTGCTTTACAACCCTCAGGCCTTCTTCACACACGCGGCATTGCTGGATCAGACTTTCGTCCATTGTCAAATATTCCCCACTGCTGCCTCCCGTAGGAGTCTGGGCCGTGTCTCAGTCCCAGTGTGGCTGATCATCCTCTCAGACCAGCTACGGATCGTCGCCTTGGTAGGCCATTACCCTACCAACAAGCTAATCCGACGCAGGCTAATCTAGTAGCAAGAGCTTTCAAGAAGAGGCCCTCTTTATCTCGTGAGACATATGCGGTATTAATCCGAGTTTCCCCGGGCTATCCCCCACTACTAGGTATATTCCTACGCGTTACTCACCCGTCCGCCACTCTACTTGCTCCCGAAGGAGCTTTCGCGTTCGACTTGCATGTGTTAAGCATACCTCCAGCGTTCAATCTGAGCCAGGATCAAACTCTCCAGTTCAATCGATTACTGTAGGATTTTTCTTTTACAGCTAAAAAGCATAGCGTTACAGTAAAACTACTACGCGTAAAAAAGCTGGAGAAGTTCAGAAACTCGGAAATGAAGTTCTGACTCTCGGTTATATGAAACGCAATCAGTTAAGAAAACGTCCACACAAATTGTTTGGTTCAAATTTTAAAAGAGCGTACCCAGAACACTATCCCGCTCTCGCGGTCACTCTGGGTGGGAAGCGCATTATACGCCTCAAACAATCTTCGTCAACTTCTTTTTCAAAAAAGTTTTCACCGCAAATTCAAAGTGGCGCTGAGCGCTGTTTAAGAATCTTTGGTAGCAACGAAGGCTGCGCATTCTAACCGTTTGAGATGATAGGTCAACCTTTTTTTTAACTTATTTGAAAGTCTTATTTGCGAGGTCAGTTATTACTCAAAATTTCGCAAAAAAGCTTAAAAACAACAAAGTGATCTGTCTCAAGCGAAGGCGCATTCTACTCAATTAGTGGACTGGGTCAACTACTATTTCATTTATTTTTAAATTAGTTTTTAAGCCCAATAAAATGGTGCTTTTACTGGGCTAAACTACTGTATCCGCAGCGGTCTTCGAACTAAACCATATCGTCTTCTTCGAAGTAATCGCCTCTCAATACCTCAACACCTCAACAATCCTTAAAGGAATTGTCTCGCTTGGACTACGTAAAGTGAACGCGCGACCTATTTGTACAATCAAATAAGCTCGCTAGGGTTGAACGTATCCACATCCTCACCGCTCAATACATCTGCAACTCCAGACACTACAAGCAAATACTCTGCTCCGGGACTCTGCTTTTGACCAGCCAACTTCGCCCCGGATTTCACATGGATACGCCAAGCCTGAATATTCTTTCCTGCATCGATGTAGTCGCACGCCCACAAAGACCTATGTGTTTACGATGATGGCGTGCTTGGCTTCGACCCTGTCTCGCCTAGCCTCAACAATATGAATTACACCCCGAGCATGGTCTTTATTCGCAACAAATACCGTATGACCCCAGAGTAAACTTTGGATTTCAACTAAAAACTCTATCCTATAACTCCAACCTTAATGTCTATTCCTGACTATTCACGGGCGCTTAGCCACAGGTTTTCAAAAGGACATCTCGCTTTACGTCGGGTAAATCAGATGCGACCACCTCGGCGCACATCTCTTCAGCTAAACTTTTCGGCGCTCAACTAAGTCCTCGTTTGGTCTTGCTCGGACTGCCCAGATGATTTGATATCTCGGCGAAAAAAAAAGCAAAACTCGTCCACTCGAACAATCACATCTCCTCTCATAAGCGCAGACGAAATAACTTTATCAACAGCTTTTTACCGTACCTACATCATCCAGAGCTTTCCTGAAAATTCAATCCCCACTTCAACCTCCTACACAGTGATGCGCACAAGCGCCTCTTCCAGGCCTATGTACCGCCGCCGCCAACAACATAGTCAGAATTTTTTTCTTGCTGCTGCGTTGACAACTGCACATTGAGATAATCTTTGGCGTGCCCCAAATCGCTGGGCGCATCCATGTTGCCGAGATATAAGAAAGCTTCGGTTTCTTGGAGTATCGCCGCCGCCCTTGGTCATTTCTTCGAGTTACACATGATTCTTCCTTAGCATGGTTACTCACTGTCAAACAAAATACCATTGCACGCGAACAACCCTTATGGCTCCAAACAATTAGCAGCAATCCAATTGCGTAAAGCTTCGCGACTGCATAGGAAGAACGAAGGTGAAAATGGGTCGGTTCGGTCTAAGAGACTTCTTGTACCAGTTCGTACAATTTCGAAGCTGCAGCCTAATAAAAACGAGCTTTATTCCCAAACCCTAAAAACCTAATCGCCTATAACAAGCGTAAGGTACCCAGCGCATCCACACCTACCCGCGTCTACTGAAACCTCAAACAATACGGCAAAGTGCCCTTGTACAACCAGACTGCATATCTCACCAGGCTCAACCTCACGCACAAATCGAATAAGAGTCGAGTCATCCGACAGGTCCCCGTGATGCAGCATTAATCAAGAATCAGACATGTGCGGATCTTGGTTTTTAGGATCAATACGATAAGCATTAAATAGTGAGGTGTGATGCTCAACACTACGCACTTCATAATTTATAGCGAGCAACAACTCTGAGAGGCACGAACCACCCTGGCCATCAAACAGGTAATTGTCGTTTTCTTATACCCTGAAACTCTCTTTTTAATTAGCTCGCATTAAAAACTTAAATCTCAACTAACTAGGCAGAATGCGACAAAACTTACGTTTGCCGACTTGCAATACGAATGCCTCAGACTCTTGGATAAGCATTCTTGAATCCTCAATTTTCTCACCATTGAGTCTTACCGCTCCTTGCTTAACCATACGCATAGCTTCCGAAGTGCTCGCACACATCTCAGCCTGCTTAAGTAGTGGTCCTATCGGGCATCCGTCTGTTAAATCAATCGACACCTCACGCATTTCATCAGGGATTGCATTTTTTTGGAACCTCTGAATAAAATCATCTAGAGCAGACTTAGCATCTTCGCTTGAATGAAACCGCGTAATAATCTCCTCGCACAATAGAAACTTCACATCCCGCGGATTCCTCCCCTCACTAATTTCTTTTTGGAAATTCTCAATATCCGAAACCGGTCTAAAACTTAACAGCTCGAAGTAACGCCACATCAACTCATCGGATACCGACATAAGTTTGCCAAACATGTCGTTAGGCGCATCAGTAATACCTATATAGTTGTCCAATGACTTAGACATTTTCTGTACGCCATCCAAACCCTCCAAAATGGGGACAGTCAGAATAGCCTGCTGCGGGACCCCATAAGCCTTTTGCATTTCACGACCAACCAACAAATTGAACTTTTGATCAGTTCCACCTAGCTCTACATCAGCGCGCAGAGCAACGGAGTCATAACCTTGAACCAACGGATACAAGAACTCATGAATGGCGATAGGCTGATTCGCAGTGTAGCGCTTTGAAAAATCATCTCGCTCAAGCATTCGCGCTACCGTATGGCGCGCCGCCAATCTAATCATATCAGCGGAGGTCAATCGCTCCATCCACTCAGAATTAAAGCGCACCTTGGTAATTTCTGGGTCTAATATCTTAAAAACCTGCTCCTGATAAGTTTTTGCGTTTTCTTGTATCTCTTCTGGCGTCAAAGCCGGTCGTGTTGCACTCTTTCCAGTGGGATCACCTATAAGCCCGGTAAAATCACCAATTAAAAAGGTGACCTTGTGACCCATGGTCTGAAATTGACGCAATTTATTGATCAGCACAGTGTGACCTAAGTGAAGGTCAGGCGCAGTAGGATCAAATCCGGCCTTGATTTCCAGAGGTCTATCAAGCGCAAGCTTTGCAAGCATCTCTTCCTTAGGAATTATTTCATCAGCACCACGACTGAGCGCTGCAAAATCGTCGTGCACACTTTGAGAGTATTTATCGGTCACAGAAAGTTTCTCGTATAGTCATTTGGCTCACGGGTGAGCGTAGTATTGAGTGGGCTATTTTACCGTTTATCGGGATGTGTTGTAGCCTCAATTGCGCTACTTATTTCAATCATTAATATTTTGTTTTAAATCGCACAAAACCTTGCATCGTTTTTCAGAAAAGGCAGAATTAGATCTGCGATAAAAATGCTGAATCTGACTTATGCATTACACTGCCTGAGGCTACCTGCATGACGTTTGTTTTAGTCTGTTTTTATAAATACGAAGAAGAGTGCTAAGAAGCACAAAACATGATCCCTGAGCACTAAGCATAGCGAGATACAGAGCAACATACATAGCTTTACTGCCGGCTTCATTTAAAATTGAAGAATTGATTCAGCCAACAATGATTACTTTTCGGAGAAAGAAATCACCTTATATGAAACGTTATAAACAAACTCACACCCGCCACTGGGTATATGCCGCCACTTTCATTGGGATGGCCGCGTGGCTTACCTACGCCCTCACCGCAAAAATCGGAATGCATGAAGACTGGAGCTTTAGCTCCTTAGAAAAATATTTCCCAAAGATAGAGCGCTCCGAAGAAACCGATTTTTCTCCGTTAAATAGTGAGCACACGCCTACCGCTCTTCAACTCTTTCAACCAGAAGGCAGCATCAACACCGAAACCACCATTCTTGGAGAGTCTGCAACAAATGTAGTGGCAGCGAGCCCCATGCCTGAAGAGCCTGCGGCATTTCCTCACCTAGTCGAACATAAAGTGAGAAGGGGGGACAGCTTAGATCGTATCTTTAAGGCACAAGGATTTGATAGAACCTTACCATTCCTAATAAGTAAAGATCCTATCGCGAAAGCGCTTTCTAAAATTGGTATTGGCCGAACAATCGAATTTCATTTAGATGCCGACAAACAACTTCGCCAAATTGTGTACCCCACGACCCCTCTAGAACAACTAATTGTTAACGTTGATGGCGCAGCAATTTCAGAGGCCATTATTGTTCCTTTAGTTTATGACGTAGTCCTTCAACAGAAATCGGGCGAGATCACTACATCCCTTTATGACGCGGCATTAGATAGTGGCGTGAGCATTACACACATCATGGACATGGTAAGAATATTTGGCTGGGATATCGACTTCGTGCTTGATATCCGCCAAGGCGATAGCTTTCACATGATCTACGAAGACTACAGCATCGATGGAGAAAAAATTACCGATGGAGCATTACTCGCTGCTGAATTCACAACCCAAGGCAACACGTTTCGAGCAATACGATTCGATAACGGTGACGACGACATTAGTTACTTCGCTCCTAATGGCGAAAGCATGCTAGGCACGTTCTTAAGATCACCCGTTGAGTTCAGCCGTATATCGTCTCGCTTCGGGCAGAGAAAGCACCCCATCCTTAAAACGTGGAGGGCCCATAATGGTGTTGATTATGCGGCCGCTCGTGGTACTCCTATTCGCTCTACAGCAGAAGGAAAAGTTATTCACGCCGGCACGAAAGGCGGTTACGGCAACACCGTTATCGTGAGTCATGCGGGTCGATTCAGCACTCTGTACGCGCATATGACCGGTTTTGCAAAGAATATTAAACGTGGCGCTCGTGTGCAACAAGGGCAAGTCGTTGGGTACATTGGTAGCACGGGCCTCGCGACTGGGCCGCATTTGCACTACGAATTCAGACTCGATGGCGTTCATCGTAATCCTTTAACATTCAAAACGCCAAAGGCCACTGCCGTCAGCGACGAACGTCGATCAGAGTTTGATGAGTCGGCTTCTACGTTTGGACAGCAACTAGACCAACTGAAGCTTAGCTTCACACAAGACTATAATGCAGTAGCTCTTGGCTCTGCAACTGAGCCAAGCCTTGAATCAAGCCCTGAACTCGACTTAGGAAATGGCGTCGGGGCAGAATAGTCATCTCCATTTCGCCAAACTAAGAGAATGTCATTACCCAATGTACTCTTGATTTCATGACTAAAAATAGAGTCTCAAGAGACCAAACTTCGCGATATCTTGGCATGATGTCTGGAACTAGCGTGGATGGCGTAGACGCCATCGTCGTGGACTTCGATCCAACAGGTCGGTTTAGCACCATCGCTAGTCAGTTTACCCCTTACCCATCCGACCTGCGCAAAGCAATCAACTCTCTAGCCCAAAACAAAGGCACTTTGGATGCATCAATTGTCGAGAAGCTGGATATTATCCTAGCCCACTTTTACAGTGACGCAGCGCTACGCCTGCTAGCAGATCATCAGATTAATCACGAAAGCGTGACAGCTATTGCAAACCACGGTCAGACAATAAGACACGAACCCAATGCGAATCCGCCACGCTCTTTACAAATAGGCGATCCTGCTACTATCGCGAGTCGAAGCAATATTCGCACCATCGCACAGTTCCGACAAGCTGACATGACGGCTGGTGGCCAGGGCGCACCTTTAATGCCCGCTTTTCATAGCCATTATTTTAGAAACGACAGAAACCGTATTATTTTAAATATCGGAGGCATCGCTAACATCACCGTTCTGAACGCAGCTGCCGAGAGCTCAACTTTCGGGTTTGATACTGGCCCAGGCAATACCTTGCTCGACCAATGGATATTTGAACATCAAGGTGAACGATACGATGCAAATGGTAACTGGGCATCGTCACATTCACACGACCCACAATTGCTTTCAACTTTCCTAGCCGATCCATATTTTCATCTACCCCATCCTAAAAGCACTGGGCCAGACTACTTTAACTTAGAGTGGCTCAATAGGATCTTCCCCAAGCTGACGCAACTAGACCCAGGTGTCGTTCAGGCGACTTTACTAGAGCTGACTGCCGAGTCTATAAGGCAATCAGTTTTAGAGTGTGCCCCAGCATCGCAAGAGATCTTTGTCTGTGGCGGTGGTGCTCACAACACCCATTTGATGAATCGCATGATTGACATCTTTTCTGACTCAGGCATTCGCTTGGCGGTGACTGAAGAACTTGGGGTGCCTGCTGACTGGGTAGAAGCGCTGGGTTTCGCTTGGTTGGGATATTGCTTCGATGAAAAAATACCCAGCAACCTTCCCAGCGTTACGGGCGCCCAAAAAAAGGTAGTTTTGGGCGAAAGCTTTCCAGCCGCTGAATGCCTTAGCGAGTCGGCTAAGATATGAGGAGTGAACGGGGAGCCGGACTCTTAACAGGCCGGCTTATTGTGGGATTTACAGGTCAAATTACGTGTGTCTATTCTGCGAAAAGCAGATATCCTCTGCGGAAAAAGGTTCAGCGCTTCACTAAAACTAAGCCGAAAAAGACGACCCGCAACCACATGTAGTACTGGCATTGGGGTTGTTGATAATAAATCGAGCGCCATCCAAATCATCCTTGTAATCAATCTTAGCGCCTATCAAGTATTGAAAACTCATAGGATCAACTAACAGCCTCACACCATCTCGGTCTACCGCGGTATCATCATCCTGCTGGTCCTCGTCAAACGTAAAACCATATTGAAATCCAGAACAGCCTCCGCCTTGCACATAGACACGCAGCTTTAGGTTTTCGTTTTCTTCTTCCTCGATCAGCTCAGCAACCTTATGAGCCGCATCTACGGTAAAATCTAGGGGGGTCGCAGCAATAGCGCCAACTTCTGTTTCGATCATTTTAATCTCCGTGCCATGGCGTTCTCGCCATTAAAACAACAATTTTTATTATGTAGCGTTTAAACTAAAGAACTCAAGCACTAAATTGACGCCCAAAAAGCGTAGCAACGTGATAATCAGCCCCAGCCTTGAGGGGAATTCATCTTTGGATCGAGAACAAGCTTGAGTCCAAAGAGTTCAAAGACAAAACCCTCAGTTATATCTTATCTTCTGGCGCTTTAACTTTCTCTACTTTAGCCGCATCAAACTTTGGGGTGCTCGTATCAGATACAAGGCTACCATTCAGTACTGCCCCTAATTCCATCTCAACACCTTTATAATGAATGTCTCCATTAACTCGCGCGTTGGACTGCAGCTCAACGTGTCCTGCCGAAACAACATTGCCCTTTACCGTGCCATTAATTATCACGTGAGGAACATTTATGTCGCCCTCGATAACCCCAGACTCACTCAACACAAGCGTTCCGTGGCTACTATCTTGAGCTGAAACATGTCCTTTGATTAATCCATCCACCCTTAAACCGCCGGTGAACTCAAAGTCGCCCTTGAGGATGGATCCTGCACCAACCAGTGTGTCGATAGTGTCTACTGACTTACTGGGTTTTTCTTTATTTCGATTAAACATGTAGGTTACCTGGTTGAAGCTCGCTGTACTTTGACAAACTTAGTGCTGCAGGAGCTCATTAATTATTTAGTTTTGAGTCTATGGAAATATAATAATTCGAAACCGGTGGAACAGCAAAATTCACGCAGCGTTTGCCACCAATTAAAAGTGATTTTGGCTTAGTTGTCTATTTTACTATCTCGATAGCAATGTGTTCTAAACTGTCGGGCTGATGCGTGATTATATACTTGAAACGTGTTTCACTCAGATCGATTTTCAATCTTCTGGTTCAGCGTTTAAGTCAAACCAACGAGTCAACGGTTCACCATCCGCCCTGTCTAAAGTGACTAACAGGCGTATTTTATCTTCTGACTCAGACAACATTCTAGGCGAATCTATTGTTCCAGACACTCTTGTAAAATATTGGTAGCTAACACTGCGGCCTGATGCTGAAGGCCATTGCCCAACCAATTCATCAGCTAAGTAGGCTTGAACCCGCAATTGACCCCGTATTTGCGATTTATGCTTAATAGCTTGTACCAAGGTAACATCAAAATTTATTTGCCCTTGACTAAGTGAATGCTCGAGCTTTTGAATCGCGGCACCACTTTGATTATTTTCGGGCGAAATAATACTGCGATAGAAATCTAAATTACTGACAAGCTCTCTGTTTTTCCGCTCTGAGTTAGCATAAGCAGCACTAATCTGCTTGTAGGCTTCTTCTTGAATTTGTTTTTGCCGTTCTGCGAAAATCAAATCATCTTCGGCCGTCTTCAATTTTTGCTCAAGATCGCTTATCTCTTCTCGCAAACTTTCTAACGAAAGCTTGTCGGCTTTAAAACCTGAATCACTAGAGTAACCGCCATACCAAAACGCACCATACAGTGCGGACGCTATTAGAACTAGTCCCACTAGATAGAGCTGAACCTGTGTAGTACGCGCCATTTTTGGCTTAATGCTCAACTCGTTTGTCGATCTACGTATCATCTAATCGGTATCCATTTCATCTTTGAGCCGTAAAAGCATGCTCATTATGGGAGCACCGGCGCTGACAACAAGCCGGTAGTTTGATCTTCCCCTAATGCAATATTCATATTTTGTATGGCCTGCCCTGCAGCTCCCTTTACCAGGTTGTCGATAACTGAAAGCACAACCAACTTATTAGATCCCGCTGCTCGATGTAAACCAATACGACAGAAGTTACTGCCCTTAACCGTGCGAGTTTCTGGGTGGCTCCCTAAGGGCAGAACATCTACAAAAGGTTTATCGGCGTAGAACCCATCGAAACTCGCATGAATTGATTCCAGTGATCTGCTTTGATCGACTTGATCAGCGTAAATAGTGGCATGTATCCCTCTTAACATTGGCACCAAATGCGGAATAAAAGTAAGACCGACATGTTGCTTCGCATCAGCCGTCAGCGTCTGCAATATTTGTGCAATCTCGGGATGGTGTCTATGACCTGACGCTCCATACGCCTTAAAGCTGTCGCTCACCTCACTAAATAGAGTAGCAATATTAGCCGCTCGCCCTGCCCCAGTCACTCCAGATTTTGCGTCAACAATAATACTACCAGCATCAATAACGTTTTCGCGTAGCAACGGAGCTAACCCGAGTATTGTTGCCGTTGGGTAACACCCTGGGTTACTAACTAATCGGCAATTGGTAATTTCGTCAAAAAATAATTCCGGCAAACCATACACAGCGTCGCGCAGTAACTCTGGACAAGTATGGTGCATTTGATACCAATGCTGCCATTGTTCTGGATCCTTCAATCTAAAGTCCGCAGCAAGGTCAATAAACACTGCGCCTGAATTTATCACCTCAGGAGCATGTTGCATTGCTACCCCATTGGGAGTTGCGCTGAACACAACATCACAATCTGAAAAAATTCCAACTTCGGGCGCCTGAAACTCTAAATCATAACTATCCCTAAGACTCGGAAAAAAGTCAGCAACGCGGCGACCCGCTTCGCTGCGCGATGTTATTATTTTTACATCTGTATTTGGGTGCGCCGCAAGCAGGCGCAATAGCTCAACTCCGGTATAACCGGTTCCACCAATAATGCCGACGCTAATTGTTGAATTTGACATGCTACCGTTATCAATTTTGAAAAGGTTCTACGCTTTGAAATTAGCCTTGAGCGGATACTAAAGGCTTTATGCGAACTTGCAAGTTTACACCAAATCCGTACGACTCTGATACTTACTCTTTTATAATGTTGGTCACGCGTTCATAAACTAAGCTACCGACACTCTGCTCAGTTAAGGCCACTGAACATGACAGTTTCATTTGAGCAAAAAAAAGGCCGACGCAGTGTCGGCCTTTTTTGATGCGCTCTGAAAGAGCTGCGTCCAAACTTAACGTTTCGAGAACTGAGGACGACGACGTGCACCTTTTAGGCCCACTTTCTTACGTTCAACTTCACGTGCATCACGAGTAACAAAACCCGCTTGACGCAACATTGGTCGAAGTTCTTCGTCATACGACAATAACGCACGCGTAATACCGTGACGAATTGCACCAGCCTGGCCGCTTCCACCGCCGCCTTGAACATTAACGTTGATGTCGAAAGTGCCTTCCATTTCTAGTAATACTAGAGGTTGGCGAACAATCATACGAGCTGTCTCACGACCGAAGTACTCATCAAGAGGCTTGGTGTTAACAGTGATAGAGCCTGAACCTGACTGCAAGCGTACGCGTGCAGTTGAAGATTTACGGCGACCCGTTCCCAAATAAATTTCTGAATTTGCCATTTTTATTTACTCTTCTCTTAAAGTTCTAAAGGTTTAGGCGATTGCGCTTGATGCTTATGTTCTTCACCTGCATAGATGTGAAGTTTTTTCATCATGGCTCGACCAAGAGAATTTTTTGGAAGCATACCTTTAACGGCATTCTCCAAAATACGAGTAGGCGCTTTTTCACGTAGTTCACGTACGTTAACGTCCTTAATACCACCCGGAAAACCGGTGTGATGATAGTAAATTTTGTCTGTTTCTTTTTTACCTGTAACCGCGATTTTCTCAGCGTTGATCACAACAATATGATCACCGGTATCTACGTGCGGTGTGAATTCAGGTTTATGCTTGCCACGAAGGCGTAATGCAATTTCGGTAGCCACACGGCCAAGCACTTTGTCGGCTACGTCTACAACGAACCAATCGCGCGTGACTTCTGCGGGCTTTGCAGAAAAAGTTTTCATGATAGATATCTCTATTTAAGTATTTTTTACATGTCGCCAAAGCTCAATAACCAATGACCGACTTCGAATATCACCCTGAGACGAAGGCCTCAGAAGACAACCCTCGAACAGACGCAAGTGCGCGTATTACAAGGGACGCGAGATAGTATACAAGTCTAGTGTGGTACGCAAGAGGCTGTAGGACGAAAACTTGGGGGTTTTAGTAATGGTTTTACTGGTTTGTGGGCTGATTCGAGTTGATTATATTGTTGGTTGTTTGTGTAATTGTGGCCGCATGTGGTGGGCTTATTTTGGGAGTTATCCGATGGTCCGAAATCACCGTATTACAGAGACGGTCATTTGGCGCAAACTTGAGCTGAGTTCAACGATTAACGCAACACTTTATCTCTATTTAGTAATTTCAGCACATCGCTCTTTCGCATCTCGGCCTTCGCTCCGGGCGAGGCTCTACCTTCTGCACCCATGCAGTCGCAGCGATCCCGATGTACCCTTCATTGGTATTTAGACCATGGCTTTTGCTTAGTATCACTATTTGCTAATTTCACCATGACGCTCTTTCGCATCTTGGCAATTGCTCCATGCATTGCTCTACCTCCCGCATCCATGCAGTCGCATGCGACCGCGCCATACCTGTCATGTGTTTTAGCAAAATGGATTATGCTGATTATCTCTATTTGATAATTTCACCATGACGCTCTTTCGCATCCATGCGACCGCGCCATACCTACATCCTGTAGGCAAAAAAAAGGCGCGACATTTGTCGCGCCCAAACCACCAAAGGAGGATGGAGGATGGTGAAAAGCCAAGTCGTTGGACTAAGCTTTAAATCTGATCGAAAAAGTAATGCTTTTTTCAATGATGTTATTTTAACAGTCTAGCGATATTCGTCAAATTCATTACAGCCACCAAAATACAGAACCACAGTTATATCTGTTTGATTTTAAAGACATATGATTCCAGTTTATTGATGTCATAACTATTCTTCATGCTGTTTCGAGGCCTAAAACAACGGTTTTGGCCCATTTCATTGACCTGACCAACCTCAACTACGACTATACTTATTCGGAAAAGACAGCTATGCGCTGTTGTTAGACAGGCAATAGAGCGGGGACCCTATGGGCGTAAGAGAGAAAGACATCGTTGATAATATAATCGGAGTTATCGATAACGGGCTCCGTGTCGTGTTTGCTAAACCAAATGGACAGCGTCCATCACCTACCGCAACAAGCAAAAACAATACTTCAAAAATACAGCATTACAACTCAGAACTCGATCCTCAAAGTAAGGATCTAGCCGCCTCTCTTATGCGTGTAAATCACGTTGGCGAAGTTTGCGCGCAAGCTTTATATCAAGGTCAAGCACTCACTTCGCGGTCTCAAGCTGTTCGTGAAAAGATGAAGCACGCTGCCGATGAAGAGATTGACCATCTTGACTGGTGTGCAGAACGCATTGAAGAGCTTGGCGGTAGCGTCAGTATCTTTAATCCGCTTTGGTATGCTGGCGCCTTTACACTAGGTGTTGGTGCAGGTATTGCGGGTGACAAATGGAGCCTTGGCTTCCTTGCGGAAACTGAACGACAAGTTGTAGACCATTTAAAGAGCCACTTAGACAGACTCCCAGAGAACGACTCAGACAGCCGTAAGATTGTTGAACAAATGGTTATTGACGAAGAGTCTCACGCTTTAATGGCCGAAGAAAGCGGCGCTGCCGCCCTGCCATCATGGATAAAGCAAACCATGAAAATGAGCGCCCGCGTAATGACAGGGATTTCTGAAAAGATTTAGAACACTGCTTTCCACGGCGTGTGAATACTAAATCCCAGCCTAGCCTCACAAACACCAATTTAACCGCGACTCTTTCTCGCTCTGTGAGCAACATAGATTGTGGCTGACAAGAGCGCAACCGCTCCAGCTTGGTGCCCTGCCCCCAGGATCAGCGGCACTCGATACACCAATGCGGCAATGCCTAAACAGACCTGTAAGGCTAATACCACTAGAATTGCCCAACTAGCCGTACCAAATTTTTGCCTTCTCGAATACCAGTAGCTTGTCACCAGCACGGCAATAACGAAGAGTGCCATTAGGCGATGTACAAACTGTACAGTGACAGCGTTTTCAAATAAGTTCTTCCACCAAGGCTGCATAGCCATTACGCCTGCCGGAATCCATTCGCCATTCATGGTTGGAAATGTATTCATAATAAAGCCAGCTCGAGTACCAGCCACAAATCCGCCGCTTAGCATCATCATAAAGACCACAAAAACACTGAGCCAAGTAAGTGTCAGATAGGCTTTAGTTGCACGACCATGCCCATATTCACCACGTAAGATATCAAGCGCAAACCACAGCATGAACGTAAAGATAATGACCGCCAAACCTAGGTGCGCAGTAAGCCGATACTGACTAACACGTGGCATATCTACAAGACCACTTTGTACCATGTACCAGCCCATCAAGCCCTGTAAACCACCCAATATAAACAGTGCAGCGAGTCGTTTCCACCATTGTTTAGGAATCCATCCCTTAATTACAAAAAACAGTAGCGGGATCAAATAGACCATTCCTATGACACGACCTAAAACTCTATGACCGTACTCCCACCAAAAAATACCTTTGAACTCAGCCAAAGACATCCCTGCATTCACTTTGAGGTACTCAGGTGACAACCGATACAGCTCAAACACTCTAGTCCAAGCAGCTTCAGTCATTGGAGGGATTATGCCCATGATGGGCTCCCACTCCACCATCGAAAGGCCAGACTGAGTTAAACGGGTCATCCCACCAACCACAATCATAAAGTACACAACAGCTGCACAAGCAAGTAGCCAGTAGCCGACTATTCGATTTTCCTGCATGAAGATTTCCTAAGTTAAAGCCTGAGTTCGTTACTATCTCAACGCATAGCAGTATTGATTTCTTAAAAACGTTGCGTTTTGAGGTAAAGCCCGACACAAAGGTTTCGTTGATTTATTGGACAAACATGCTTCACCAACTAAAACACCGCTTTGCGAATTTTATCGCGGTGAACTTCTAGTTAGCGTGAAACATACCAACAAAGAACATCCAGTCTTTAAACGGCTTTGGAGGACTTATTGAAAGTGCGCCTTGAGGTGGCATGGAAAAGGTTGATGAATACTCTGTTTGGAGCCTTCAACAACCTATCCAAAATTCATCTGCAGCGTTTAAAACGGCCTAATCTAAGGCCTGAAATACTAATGTTGCGTTTGTGCCGCCAAAGCCAAAACTGTTAGACATTATAGTTTTAATATTAGTTTTCAGGTTCTCCCTTAGTATGGGTAGACCTTGCGCAACCTCGTCTAAATCTTCTATGTTGGCAGAAGCCGCTATCTCTCCAGCTTGCATCATCAGTAATGAATAAATCGCTTCATGTACGCCGGCCGCGCCTAGGGCGTGTCCAGACAAAGACTTAGTTGCCGTTATGTATGGCATTTTATCGCCAAATACAGTTTTCAGTGCTTCCAACTCTTTAACATCGCCAACAGGAGTACTCGTTCCGTGCGTATTAATATAGTCAATTGGTCCATCTACGTACTCCATAGCTTGTTGCATGCAGCGGACCGCGCCCTCACCTGATGGAGCTACCATGTCGTAGCCATCAGAAGTCGCGCCAAAACCAACCACCTCAGCATAAATCTTAGCGCCGCGAGCAATCGCGTGCTCCATGTCCTCTAAAACCAGGATTCCACCGCCACCAGCAATCACAAAACCATCGCGATTGGCATCATAGGTGCGAGAGGCTTTAGTGGGTGTGTCGTTGTACTTGCTGGACATGGCTCCCATAGCGTCGAACAAAATAGACATCGTCCAGTGTTCCTCTTCACCACCGCCTGCAAACACAGTGTGATGACGACCGCTTCGTATCAAATCAGCTGCATGGCCAATACAGTGTGCACTGGTAGAGCATGCTGAACTGATGGAGTAACTAGTACCTTGAATACCAAACAGCGTCGACAGACAGGCGGATGTAGTACTTCCCATTGTTTTGGGTACAGCATAAGGGCCAATACGTTTGACTCCTCGCTCTTTGGCTATTTCTGCAGCCAAAATATTGTTTGCAGGTGAACCACCACCAGAGCCTGTTATCAGACCCACTTTAGGGTTCTTTATTTCTTCAGGATCTAGGCCAGCATCTTCTATCGCTTGTTGCATCGCGATGTAACTAAACGCAGCTGCGTCGCCCATGAAACGATATGCTTTTCGATCAATTAATTCTTTTGCGTCGATGTGCACTCGGCCAGCCACATGGCTACGCATGCCGATCTCGGCATAATCTTCACAAAACTGAATGCCCGACTTTCCCGCTAAAAGGTTATCACTAACCTCTTGAGCGCTATTGCCAAGACTCGACACAATACCCAATCCTGAAATTACGACTCTGCGCATAAACTAGCTCCGTAGCTAAAAATGTGACTTGTGAAATTAATGCTTAGAAAAATATTTAAGACTAACCCTTGGCGCCAAAGAGGCCGACCTTGAGGTCTTCCATTTCGTAGATAAGCTCGCCATCCACGGTCACTTTTGCATCGCCAATACCCATAAATAAGCGGCGTGATATAACGCGCTTCATTTCTATTTCGTAGCGAACCAACTTTGCTGTAGGTTCAACTTGCCCTGTGAATTTAACTTCGCCAACGCCCAGAGCTCGCCCTTTACCGGGACCTCCCAGCCATGACAAATAAAAACCAACTAACTGCCATACGGCATCTAGGCCCAAACATCCTGGCATTACTGGGTCACCTTTAAAGTGACACGCAAAGAACCACAAGTCTGGGTTAACGTCTAGTTCTGCGACAACTAAGCCTTTACCGTACTGACCACCGTCGGCATTGATCTCGGTAATTCGATCAAACATCAACATAGGTGGAAGAGGAAGTCTGGAAATATCTTGATCTGGCAACTCACCGTTGCCGTGCGCGATTAGATCTTCGTAGGAGTAGCTGCTTTGCTGTTTCATATCGAAATAAAGTGAATGATCACTTTGTGGTTAATAAGAGGTTTCAAGTGATCCTCAAGCGTAACGCCAAACATGCAAAATGCAAGCAGATTAACGCCTCAAGACAGAAATACACTCAACCCTCCTCTCATTTAGTTAATCAAATCGACGCCTAAGAAGCGTTTAGAGGATCAACCCAACGAGAACGAGAGGTATCGTGATTAGGCCAATTAGGTTACCAATCATAACAATTGACGCCACTTGATCTGGATTGCGATTGTACTGCTCTGCCAACATAAAGTTAACAACTGCTGGAGGTAACACACCAAACAGAATTAGCGTTGCCCGATGAATCTCACTTAAATCAATCACCAGACAGAGTAAAAGAGCTAGACCAACACCAACGATTGGACAAAAGAGCCCAACCGCTATACCAATGGCCGAATCGTTAAGACTTACTTTAGTTAAGCGCACACCCAAAGAAAAAAGCATAAGAGGGATGACTGCTTGGCCCAGCATACCTATCGGAGTGGTTACAAATGTAGGGATGTTAAGACCTGAAGAACTAACTGATAGACCAACGATTACGGCGATAACAATCGGCGTCTTCAACACATCTAAAACTTTGATGGTGCCTGAGTAAATAGCAACGCCTATAGTAAAACAAAGAATATTTCCAGCCACCACCAGCATAACCCCACCATTCAAGGCTTCTGAACCAAGCGCAAAAACATAAAGTGGCAAGCCGAGGTTCGCCCAATTTGAAAACATTCCCGCCGGAGTAACAGCCCGCCAATCGAAGCCCATAACCTTAGAAAACGCATAGGCGACCATCCCTGAGACCAGCATTAACAGAACGCCGGCAAAAATAAGCCCTGAGTAGTCGGCAACATTAAAACCTTCGGTCAGCATAACCTGTAGAATCAACGCGGGCATAAACACGTCCATCACCAAACGATTGGTGAACTGCATCTCGGGCTTGACACGTACGCCATAGACATAACCCACGCTCGCTATTATTAAGAGTGGGGCTACAATTTCAAAAACTTGGCTTAGCATGCAAAATGACCGTTGAGTACAGTTGAGCGGCGATTATAATTGAACACTGGCGTTAAGACTCACTAAATACAGGCATGCTCTCTGCCTCACTCGAAAACATGACAAACTCCGACGATATATACCGCGCAAAGCAAAATGAGCTCAAGCCCTTTGAGTTTAACGACAGTGTCACTCGAGTTTTTGATGACATGATTCGTCGCTCCGTGCCTGGCTATGCGCAAATCATCGAGTTTTTGCCAACTGTCGTGAGAAACCTTTCAGTCCAAATGCACGCGACTGGTCGCAGCTACCGCTTCTATGATTTGGGATGTTCGTTGGGGGCCGGACTTTTGTCTCTCGCGCACGGAGTAGAACATTCTCATTCAAAATTGAAAGAGCATTCCTTTATTGGCATTGATTCATCGCAACCGATGATTGCCCAAGCCAACGAAAATCTGCGCCCATGGTTTCAACTAAACGGTCTATCGCTTGAACTGCTAACCCAAGACATACTCAGTTTAGAAATTCGGCCTTCGGATTTGGTGCTCATGAACTTCACCCTTCAGTTTATCGAACTGAGCAAACGCGCAAGTCTCATCGGCCAAATTTATAGCTCACTGCAGCCAGGTGGATGCTTGGTTCTCTCCGAGAAAATACGTTTTGACGATTCACGTGTAAACAGCGCTTTAATAGACATCCATCATCAATTCAAAGCCGACCAAGGGTATACCGAACTTGAAATTAGCCAGAAACGTGATGCCATTGAAAACGTTTTAATACCAGAATCAATTGGCGCTCATGTGCATAGATTAGAGTCGGCAGGCTTTAGCGTCGTTACGCCATGGCTGCAGAACCTTCAATTTATTTCATTTCTAGCAATCAAGTAATGGACTTCAACAGCTTTCTAATGAACTTCAACAATTTTTATCAACAAGAAGCGTTTTCTGGCCACCAAGACCATTTCAAAAACGCTATAGCCAAGCGCAGTGATCCAGCACGACATGGCGACTTGCCAAACTGGCTTTCAATACTCAACGCTCTACCAGAAGTCTCTGCCCAAAACATTAAATTGGATCGCGACCTCGTGCTAATTGGAGAGCGCGATGAAATAAACGATGAGCAAGCTCAAGCCATTCATGCGGGCTTGTTGGCTCTCGCGCCGTGGAGAAAAGGGCCTTTTAGTGTATTTGGCACTGAGATTGATACCGAGTGGCGCTCTGATTGGAAGTGGCAACGATTGATTCCTCACATTGCCAACTTAGAGGACAGAACTATTTTAGATGTGGGCTGTGGATCTGGTTATCACTGCTGGCGAATGCTCGGCGGTGGCGCGAAATACGTTTTAGGGATCGACCCTTCAATGCGTTTTCAAATCCAACACAGAGCCCTGCAAAAATTTGCGGGTTCTCCTAAATTCGACCTATTGCCACTAGGCATTGAAGACATGCCCTCAGACCTGCCCATATTCGACACAGTATTTTCGATGGGCGTTCTTTATCATCGTAAAGACCCATTAGGACATGTTGAGGAGTTATTCGGACTGCTACAAGCGGGCGGCGAAGTGGTCTTAGAAACATTAATAATCGATTCCGACAACGTTCCGAGCGGAGTGTTCACGCCTTCAGGCCGTTACGCGCAAATGCGTAATGTTTGGAGTATAACGACCATCGAAAAAACGCTTGAACTGTTAGAGCAAGCAGGTTTTCGAAACGCTCGTTGTGTGGACATCAATATCACGTCAACGGACGAACAAAGGCAAACCCAATGGATGTCCTTTCATTCCCTGGAGCAGTTTCTAGATCCTCTGGACCATTCGCTCACTATCGAGGGCCACCCTGCTCCTAAGCGAGGGATATTTTTAGCGGATAAGCCCGCCGTCTAAATACAGCCAACACATTTGAAATATGTTCTGTTGAAACCCAAGGCACAAAAATGGAGCTTCAAGTAGTTCGCCTTGAAACTCCAGCCTTGACAAGAAACCAAGTAATAAACTAAAAAATATAACCTAGAAATAGGTTAAGGCTATTTCTGTTTTTCTTTAGTCGGTTTCGACTTACTGAATGCTGCTTTGTTACCCTTTGATTTTGCTCGGCAAAAACCATTAACCGTCCTATTGTCTTTACGTGTATAGCTGTCTACCCAACTACAGGACTCGCTCGTCGCGCACTGAGCTTCGCTTTGACCCTTGCACTCCGTCGCATAAGCCGCACCACTGAATAGACCACTGGACATAACACCTGCTACCAGCAAGACGCCTTTAACACCGCGAGCTCGCAATTTGCTCAATGATCGCTGGCGCTTGACTGCTGAATTATCGCCGCCTAGAAGCTTGACTATGTTTGTACACGATGGTGCTGTAGCTGAGCTGGTTGAATTTAAGTTAATGGGATTAGACGCAGTTAAACCGTATGAAAAATTTTGCATAGAAACCTCCGTATCTCTAGTTGCAATATAGACAGCCGTCTCGAGTCATCTCGGTGTCGGCTTTACTTACGTTAAACAAGGTTTGGACGATGCCACTGACTGACCAATAGCTCGATTGAACACTAGTCGCTAACTAACTTCTACCAAAGCAAATATTCCAGTCCATGGATAACGTGTGAAGAATCATACGCAACGCTAACTCGTGATGCACCTCTTAAAACTTTCTGAAAGAAGTACCGCACTTTGACCGCGTTAGCAACGCAAGAGTATTACCTACTGCGCTCAACGGGTATGTTTAGGCCACAAGCGAGCCTTAAGTTAGCTGTTTAAAATTGCTCTACGAAGTGCTTGCTCAGCTTTAAACCTTGAGACTGATAATTAGACGATAGATTTTGACCGTACACACTAGCGGGTGTTTCCAACATTCGCTCATAAACCAATCGTCCTACGTTTTGCCCGTCTTCAAGCAAAAACGGTACGTCGAAAGAGCGAACTTCAAGTACTGCCTTGGAATTAAGCCCTCCCTCTTCCGGAGCTCCAAAACCTGGATCAAAGAAGCCTGCGTAATGCACACGAAACTCCCCTACTAGCGTATCGTACGCCACCATTTCAGCCGCGCAATGCGACGGTACATGTACAGCTTCTTTTGAAACAAGAATATAGAATTCTCCCGGATCAAGGATTAACTGTTTGTCTTTTGAATACAACGGTTCCCAATAATCCGCGACAGCATGAACGCCAGGCCGATCCATGTCCACAACCCCAGAGTGTCTCTTAGCGCGATAGCCAATCAGATGATTGTCGTTCTGACCGGATAGATCTACGCTTATTGGCACTCCTCCTTTAACATCACTAGCACGTAGATCACGATCAACCAGACGAGCATCCGCTTGTAAATCTAAGTGCTCTTGATCCGTTAAATTAGAATCCCCTTGGCGCAATCGCAATTGTGATAGTCGTGAGCCCGTTCGCACTAGCACGCTAAACGTCAGTGGGGCAATTTCAGCGTACAAAGGCCCTTTGTAGCCTGGCGCCACTTGTTCAAACTCAACGCCATGATCTGTGATAAGCCGAGTAAACACATCAAGCCTACCTGTCGAACTCTTTGGGTTACCTGCTGCGCTTAAATCTTGAGGCAACGCTAGCGACTCTAAAAGCGGAACAATGTAGACACAGGACTTTTCCAAGACTGCACCAGACTGAAGATCTACTTCATGCATTATTTGCGAGCGCAAGCAGTCGGAAACTGTACGGTCCCGACCTGGTAAAAAAGACGACCGCACTCTATACGCTTTTCTACCCAAACGCAGATCAATACTCGCGGGCTGTATTTGATTCGTATCCAGCGGCACATCAGTTTTGATAACCCCTAGGGCTACTAAACGCTCGAGCTGCTGGGACGGAACGGCCCCACCGATTTTTGAATTATTCATAGTCTAGAGTGAGCACGTCATCGGCGCTCACTGTCTTTGTTAGTTGGTATTGGTTATTGGTTTCGGTAGTTGATGAAGCGATGCGATAACCCTATCCAAACAAAAGCCGCAACCACTCAAAACGCCTCAAAATACGATGCAACGATTTGCTGTCCTCAACACACGGTGATCAGCAATTTTGGTTAAACTAGTGAGAAACAAGCTGGATTCGATCTGAGCCTGTTTGAGCTTCAGCTCACTGCTATTCACTTGCGATGAAAGATCAATTGCTTGCTGTTCAATAATTGCATGGCCTTCAACTTTGGCTGAATAAAAGAAACTACTACCCAACATAATGCGAGCACCGAACTGGCGCGCCCATTCAAAATCAAACTGAACTTTAGGGCTTCCAGATACTGCCGGCACAAAGCCACTTTGCACCCCAAATAGTGGCGCTTTGGTTTTCGAATGAAAAGGCGCGCTAAAAACATGGTCAATACCCGCTATGCCGAGCAAATCTGGACGATAACGTTTATTTAGTTCAGTACATTTATTCTCCAACTCTAATCCATTTGCTTTTGGAAGAGCGAAAAACGGTATTCCGTAACGGTTCGCTGTGTTCTCGATATCAACATCCATCGCAGCTATAAAAGCGATGTCCAATGGCACTAATCGGCGTTCCTTCACCCTCGCAATAATGTCCTCGATCACTGGAGTATGCGTTCCGAGGACCAGCGCTAAGCGCTGCAGTCGTTGTTCAGCAATAATGTCTAACGACACGTCAAACGGCTCTAGAAATTTGCTCAATGATTCTTTTAGCACATGTGAACTGGAAATCAGTTCAGATAGCGAAACCTCAACCCTAAGGTACAAAGTGTCGTTTACACGGCATTCTTCAAAGCTAGTGATATCAATACCTGTTTGGGCGCAATGCTGCCCAAATGCGGGAATGAAACCAACGGTCGAACGAACCTGCATTAACAAGATCACAGCGCTACCAGCAATACTAGCTTTGCTCTCTGCCTTGTTCCCAACCTTGTTATTCGTCTTATTGTCTAAATCATTCATAAAGCTGTTATCAAGTCTCTGCTCGCGCAAAGCCAAAGTGTTTATACCTCTAGCAAGCTATAGCAACATCAACGGTGTCTACAATGATGCACATTCTACACCGTTGAGACAAAATGAGAGAGTCGCTGGTGATAGTATTTTTCTTTTGTTAAACTAGCTCCGCGATGAATGCTTGGTGGAAGAGAGGCTTATTTAGTAACAAGCCCACCGAAGACGCAACGTGCTCGTAACCGCTCAGGTACAACGAACCGCTAAAGCTGATCACATCGTCTCTGGAGAGCGCATATTTAGTGCTGCTTCGTTGTTTAAATTATTTATAAAATTTGAATGATCGAAGACTCTAAATCGCCACCGAAGGGGTAATCTTTCAGGTCACCGGACAGAGGAGCAAGCCGTAGCGGCAACTGTACCCTATTTTAGGGACATGCAGTGCTGCTACATTCTACGCTTGCTGAAGATCACAAACTTATTGTTTCTCAGACAAGCGAAATGTATTCGCATAGCGTTAATCGAAGTTATTGACGCGCGTGTGGACAATTGGTTTCGAAACAGACTTTCTATTTTGTATGCGAATGTGCGTTACACAACTCTCAGAAAACTTATGATGAGTGCAGTAAAGTAATTTTCATGCTGATCATGCAAGCTAAAGATTCGACAACGCCCGAGACGACATGACTACACCAAAGCAAACCCCATTATATCAACAGCACATTGATGCTGGCGGCAAAATCGTTGACTTTGGAGGCTGGGCGCTGCCAGTTAATTACGGATCACAAATAGAAGAGCATGTTGCTGTAAGAACCGCCTGTGGAATGTTTGATGTTTCACACATGACAGTCAGCGACGTTAATGGAGCCAATGCGCGTGCATTTCTGCAGAAGCTATTAGCCAATGATGTTTCCAAGACTGATGATGTGGCTGGTAAAGCCATTTATAGCTGCATGCTTAACAAAGATGCCGGCGTTATCGATGATCTAATTGTCTACCATCTAACACCTCAGCATTATCGAATAATTAGTAACGCTGGCACACGAGACAAGGTTATTCCATGGCTGATTGAAGTGGCCGCTGAATTTGACGTCGTTATTAGCGAACGCCCAGAAATGGCACTGTTGGCTGTTCAAGGTCCCAATGCTTTTGAAGTTCTTTCAAAATTTATGCCTTCTGACGACCTTGAGAAAATTAGTTCGCTTAAACGTTTCCAAGCAGCACAGACCCCAAGAGCATTTGTAGGCCGAACTGGCTACACGGGTGAAGATGGTTATGAACTGGTTAGCACAGCCGCCGACATTGTTAGCCTATGGCAGGACTTATTGACTAATGGCGTACAACCATGCGGACTCGGCGCTCGCGACACTTTGCGATTAGAAGCCGGCATGGCTCTCTATGGCAATGATTTAGACGAGGAGCACACGCCTTATGAATCGGGCCTTAAATGGAGCGTCGACACACGTTCTGAACGCAACTTCATCGGCCGAGCCACATTGCAGAACACCCCGCCGAAGTGGCAAAGCATCGGATTAATTTTAGAGGATAAAGGCGTTCTTAGATCCCATCAAACGTTGCACATCGACGAGCAATCCGTTGGCGAAATCACCAGCGGAAGCTATTCACCTAGTCTTGAACGGTCAATCGCCATGGCTCGAGTCAATGCCGACCTAGATCCTAGTAAGCTAGGTCGATTGACTGTAGCAGTGCGCAATAAGTTTTTATCCGTTTCAATTACCAAGCCACCTTTTCTTAAAAAAGGTTAAGTCAGCCGCTTTGAGCAACTGACCTTCAACCACACCAATTAATACCAGACATTAGTTTTGACCCGAGAGATCAAATTATGAGCAGCACAGCATTCGCAAATCGCCACATTGGACTAAGTAACGACGAAATTGAGTTAATGTTAAAAGAGCTTGGTTATGCCTCACTCGACGACCTTACATCGGCCGTCGTGCCTAAACGAATTGCCGATAACAATAGATTAGACCTTGCGGCGGCCGCATCTGAAGAAGAAGCGCTGGCCGAGTTATGGGAGCTAGCCAGCAAGAACAAAGTACTTAAGGCTCGTATAGGTCGCGGCTACTACAGCACGTTCACACCTAAAGTAATCCAACGAAATATGCTAGAAAACCCAGCCTGGTATACCGCTTACACCCCATACCAGCCCGAGATTTCACAAGGACGATTGGAAGTGCTGTTTTTCTTCCAAACGCTCATTACAGAACTCACTGGACTCGATATTGCTAACGCTTCTTTGCTTGACGAAGCAACAGCGGCTGCTGAAGCAATGACTCTTGCGCATCGCGCACTTAAGGGCAAAAGGAATACATTCTTAGTCTCAAAATTCTGTCATCCGCAAACAATTCAAGTACTTAAAACTCGCGCAGCGCCTCTTGGTTTTAATATCCAATTTATCGACGAAACCAAAGACATAGATGGTTGGGACGATGCGTTCGCGATTCTACTGCAATACCCCAACACATGCGGCCAAGTAGTCGACTTAGCGCCAATTACTGCGCAGGCTAAAGATCATGGCACGCTTACTATCATGGCCACCGACCTTTTGGCACTAACTCTATTAAAGACGCCTGCGGAACTCGGCGCTGACATAGCCGTTGGAAATTCGCAAAGATTCGGTGTACCGCTAGGTTTTGGCGGACCGCATGCAGCGTTTATGGCCGTTACTGATTCACACAAACGTTCGCTACCGGGTCGCCTCGTAGGACAATCAATTGATGTTCAGGGCAATCCCGCTTATCGACTTGCTCTACAGACTCGTGAGCAACATATACGCCGCGAGAAAGCCACATCAAACATATGCACCGCACAAGCATTGTTGGCAATAATGGCGACACTTTATGCCATGTACCACGGCCCAGATGGGCTAACGAAGATTGCGACGCGAGTTAACTCATTAGCGTCTAGGTTTAATACCGCTCTTCGCGCTGCTGGCATATCAACCTTAGCGAGCAGTGATACGCTGTTCGACACGGTAGCTGCTGACGGGGTAGATGCCCAAGAAATCATCAAAAACGCACGCGGCAAGGGCTTTAACCTTAGTTCGCAGGGAGGCAATCAAGTACTGGTTTCTTTTGATGAAACATCCACGGAATCTGAACTAGCAATACTACTCGAATGCTTTGGAGTTGATAATAAAGACATCTCTGCAAGCCAAGACATTGAGTTGTCTGATACAGCGCAGCGCAAAGATACATTTATGCAGCAGCGCGAATATCATTGTTATCGCAGCGAAACCGAAATGATGCGTTACTTGCGCAAACTTGCAGACAGAGATATCGCACTTGACCGATCGATGATCCCGTTGGGTTCATGCACAATGAAACTTAATGCTGCAAGCGAAATGACGCCCGTCACTTGGCCTGAATTTGCACAGATTCACCCTCTTAGTCCAGCTGACCAAGTCCAAGGCTATCTTGAGATGATTGCTCAGCTCGAAAAAATGCTCTGCGCATCAACGGGCTACGACGCTATGTCACTACAACCTAACGCTGGATCACAAGGTGAGTACGCCGGCCTATTAGCCATTAAAGGCTTTCATGAAGCAAATGGTGATACCGACCGCGATGTTTGTCTAATCCCTAGTTCAGCACACGGCACTAATCCTGCAAGCGCTCAAATGGCAAACATGCAGGTTGTTGTTGTTCGCTGTGATGACAACGGCAATGTTGATCTACAAGACCTAAATGCCAAGATTGATGCAAACAAAGGTCGAATAGCAGCAATCATGATCACCTACCCTTCGACCCATGGTGTATTCGAAGAGCATGTTACCGAAGTGAGTGATGCCGTTCATGCCGCCGGTGGGCAAGTGTATATAGATGGTGCCAATCTGAATGCACTCGTTGGTGTTGCACAACCAGGTAAGTTTGGCGGCGACGTTTCGCATTTAAACTTACATAAAACATTTTGCATTCCACATGGTGGCGGCGGCCCTGGCGTTGGCCCCATAGGTGTTGGAAAACATCTTGAACCGTTCTTACCCAAAGACAGCCACAACGAAATACGACAAGGCGATGCAGTGAGTGGTGCGGCATTCGGCAGTGCCGGTATCTTACCGATATCGTGGATGTACATTCGAATGATGGGACCCGGTGGTCTACGTCGCGCAACCCAGTGCGCAATTCTCAGTGCAAACTATATTGCCAAGAGACTATCTTCGAACTACCCAATTTTATTCACAGGTAAGTCTGAACTTGTAGCACATGAGTGCATTATTGACACTCGCGGCATGAAAGATTTTGGCGTATCGGTAGACGATATAGCTAAAAGACTCATCGATTTTGGCTTTCACGCCCCGACGATGAGCTTTCCTGTCGCTGGCACGTTAATGATTGAACCTACAGAGAGCGAGTCCTTAGAAGAACTTAATCGCTTTTGTACTGCAATGACACTCATTTTTGACGAATACTTAGCTATTAAAGAAGGAAAGATCAACGCCCAAGACAGCGCCCTGCATCATGCGCCTCATACTCTGGACGTTTTGACTACCGAGAATTTTGACCGAGCCTATTCTCGTCTTGAAGCTGTTTATCCTGACCCTGATATGCGCCATAACAATAAGTACTGGCCACCAGTAGGTCGTATCGATAATGTTTATGGGGATAAAAACTTGATATGCAGTTGTCCACCGATGGCGGATTACGAATAGGCTTCATAAGGCAGACAACAACGAGACCTCTAGGGCAGCAGCGAAATCACCCTCCCTGCTGCCAGAGCCTTGTCCTGTTAGAACCAGCTTGAGCTGGCGCTATCCAAGCGATCTTTGCACTTTGCTAATTGTGTGTGATACCGCGATGCACGCGCGGCTACTCTTTCGGCCGTTGTCAACAACCACTGCTTACTGCGATGGGTCCCGCGAGCATAGCCACCTTGCCCTTCGTGGTAATTTAGGTACTGAGCTTCGGCGTCCCATTTAGACACGTTATTGGTCGTATAGGTCGTATGCATGTACCACTGAACGAAATCATAGGAGTTAGCAAAATTGTCGCGATCTTTAAAACGCGACCCCGTTTCTTTTTGATAACGCGCCCAAGTACTATCTAGCGCTTGCGAGTATCCATACGCGTTGCTAGGCCGGCCCCGCGGTATCACCCATAAAAAATATTGCATTGCAGGTCGAGCATTGTGCTGAAACGAAGACTCTTGGTAAATGATGGCCATTGGCACATGAATCGGCCCACCCCATTTTTCAGCGCTCTTAACCGCACTCTTATACCATTTTGGTTTTTGCGAAAAAATTGAACAAATATCGTCGCGATTACTCGGCGGTGTCGTAGCACACGCTGCGAGGAGACTGCAAAGCAATAGGTAAATCGCCGTTCTTTTCATATCAACTTTATATTTGATGTGTTCGTTCTGTCTTGAATGCCACATGCACTTTTGGGTTCTAGCGTAAACTTTCTGTCCTTCGCATGATGAAATCTTTATCGAATCTTAATTAAACCCGATTAACCTCGTGACCGATGTGTTTTATTGCGAGCATGTAATTCAAAGCTTCACCATTTACTTTCCTGCAAACGCCTTTTTAACTTCAGTTAACTGCCTGCGACTCACTTCAAGTGTTTCATCTGTGTCTCTAAGCTTAACCCGATCTTTACCGCTCTCGTCTTTATACAGACTTTCTAATTGGCCAATATTGGCAATAGAGTTGCGATGCTCTCGTACGAGTTCCCCTGGAAACTGTTTTACCAATTCCTTTAGGGCGACACCTACGATGATTTCTTTTCCAGTACGGGTCATTGCATAAACCAACTTGTCCGCACTTCTAAAAAACAATATGTCACCGATAGGGGTTTTGAGCAAACCACCTTTAAGACGAGATACCACGCTCGACTCTTGTTTAAATGTTTTGGGGGCAGACATGATGCGGGCACGCAGGTGTTCAATTTGCGGCCTTGTTATTCGCGTCAGCTTTGCGAACGCGTCACGTAACTCTTCGGCCGCAACAGGTTTCATCAAGTAGGCAACAGCACTAGACTTAATCGCGTCTAGTGCGAATTGATCATAAGCGGTACAAAAAATGATAGCTGGTGCGGGGTTTTGTTGTCCCATAATAAGAGTCGCCGCATCAAGACCAGTACGATGAGGCATTTGGATATCCATAAGAATCACATCAGGATGAAGGCTTGTTGCTTGCTCAACAGCCTGTAGGCCATCACTAGCCTCGCCAACTACTTCGGCATCAGTGACGCGCTTGAGCAGCCGCCTCAAACGTGCACGAGTTAATGGTTCATCGTCAACTACGAGTACTTTATACATAGAACACTCACTTAGGTCTTACGACCTTTAGGCTTTGTAGACTTCGGTATCTTAATAATCACATGAAACACGTCGTCTTTGGCATTCACTCTGAACGACTGCCGCTCCCCGAATAGTACATTAAGTCGTTCCTTGGTATTTTCAATCGCTAGACCATGGCTCGTGCTAGCTCCCTTTCCTGTTTTAAAGGAATTGCTGAGTTTTATGGAAATATCAGATGCGGTTTCCTTTATGCTCAAATCGATATAAGCCTTAGCTGGCGCCAGTCCTGATGCAATTCCATACTTCAGTGCATTTTCAAACAAAGGCTGAAGGAGCAATTTAGGAATCAAGCAATTTTCAGGGCTTTTAATATCGATTTCTTTAGATAAACGAGGGGGTGGATCGAACCGCCACGACTCAAGCTCGAGGTAACGGTCGCACAAGCGCAGCTCTTTTTCTAAACTGTGTAAATCATCACTTTCTTCAAGGCTCACCCGAAAAAGCATGGATAAGGCCTGAATTGCATTTTCGGCTTGTTCTGAGTCAGTCGCCGCCAACTCACTGATAGTATTGAGACTATTAAACAAAAAGTGCGGCTGGATTTTTGACTGTAATGCATGAATCCTTGATTGTGCTTCTGCCTTGCTGCGCAGCTCTAGAATCTCCAGCAAACTAAACAGCCGGAGCAACAACACGTAAACAAGCGCCATTACTATCATCCGTTCGCCTGTTTGAGCGTTAAGAATAGATTGATCGTACCGTAGCGGTAAGACCAGGTTGGCCAGATACTCTAATACCAGGATCGACGAGGCCCCCAGAGCAATAAGCGTCAAAGACCCTATTACGAGATTGAGGCGCTGTAGTCGTGCACGAGTCCAGCACAAAAGAGCGCAATTGAGTAACACTAGAGACTGAACGTATAACGTCCAGAGCCCATACGACGCAACAGAATGCTCACTCACTCCCAATAACCACATACACGTGGCTACAATCTGTCCAACGAGCAAGCTAAGCAACAATGCGTAATTGCTACAAAAATTAGGGAGATTGAGGTTTGTTTTTAAGTTCACCATTCGCCTTTTCTCTGGTCTCGGGAATTCAAACTCAGAGCTTTCTCCCATGCAGGCATGCGCGTAGGGATGGGCTCGGCACTCAGTTCAACACACTGTCGTAGAGTGAGTTGGGCCGAACACGGATGCGCCGTCACTCGATAAAACCCAAGATCAGATTCAACCCCACCTTTGACTAGACCGTAGCCCAAATGACTTAAGTCGGTAGTGTAGGTTCTCTTACGCAATTGGTGTCGTTCTTGTTCGAACATTATTTCACTCAGTATTTTCATCGCGTCAGACCGGTTTCCTTTTGCAACGTAAGATTGATACGTTGGTAGAGCAACGAGCAGCAACACGCCAATAATAAAGACGACGAGCATGATCTCTAAAAGCGAGAAACCATTTTGTAATTTTCTGAAAGGTAAACATTGCTTATTCCTTTGAACAAATTCTAACACGATCCATCCACCTCCATTTTGTATGCAGCCATTATTGGCTGGTGATCAAATCCTTGATCTTATCTGTTGTTATTTATAGAAAACCTGATGGCTCATTTTAACAGGGTGATGCCTCTTTCTAACAAGGTGATGCCTCTTTCTAATAAGGTGATTCCTCTTTCTAATAAGGTGCGGCCTCCCACCAAGACTTCTTAAAAAATCTTTTACCATTGTCGATTACAACAATATCGCCATAGGTAAAGCATCGACACGTAAATGAAGCGTCACATTCTGAAGCGGCTTTCTCGTCTGCATGAAGCGATGTAAGTGCGCCAACATCAGCTAACGAAGACATGTCGTTTGCTACATTAAGTAGAGTATTTTGATCCGTAAATGCAACGTCAGTGCCGCCATCTGAGATTTCGGTGTCAGGTGCTATTACCACCCACTCAAACACTCTATGCTGTCTCGAGCGAACGGTAGATTCATTGAGGGTAGTATCGGCCAGCAACTCAAATTCATAACAGAATGCGTCATGTTCGCTTGCCTTCAATGAACCACCTTGACCTTCGCTTTCTGGGGAGAGTGATTGGATACGGTAGCGCCCCAACATGCGTCTAAACGTAAGTTGAAGGCTCTTATTTAGATCGGGAACGTAGCTTTCTAAACGTAACGAAAATTTTTGATCAGTTTGGCTAAACCCCGTGGCTTCGATCGATGCTCCACTGCCCTTTGCAACTAATGCTTCGATAACATCGGAATCTATTCCTTGCTGACTAAAGCGCTCGAATACGTCAATTTGACTTCTTAACTCATCGTAACTGGCATTAAATACTAGCAACTGTTGTTGATTGTTGCGCACCAACAACTGTTGCATCTGGTTTGTATTGGTTGCAGTTACTGCAATAACGCTCAGCACAAGAATGATGATTACTGTTACGAGCAGCGCTGCTCCATTCTGTCTTCCGATCTCCATCAGTTTGAGCTCGGCAGCATTACGGTGCTTGAATAGACACTGCGCGGCAATCTGTCGTTGAATTCAACAGCATCCCCGTCGAGCAATTGGTAAGACCTCGCACCTGAACTCTCAACAACCTGATCTCGGCGTAAGCCGCTTCCCGGGCTGATCAAAACAGCAAAGCGAATAGCCTTGAGATGTGGTCTCAGCTTCGATGTTAGATTCGAGTTTGATTTTGTTTGGAGTATCTGCGACCTCCTAAATTCTTGGTTTTGATATTGATCAATAACACCATCCATATCGGTATCCAAGCCATACTGAAACTGTACTAAATCGACCCCCTCTATCAACGGAGCCGCTCGCCCAATAAACGTATGGGTATCGATGTTATACGATTGGCAGTACAAAGATCTGATGCCATCTTGATCAATATCCCCAGACCATAGAATTGTCGCGACCAACACACTTTTTCCGGCTTCTACCAGAATGTCACTACCATCGCATGCTGTTGCTCGTGAACTGATTGCCTTAGTGATCGACAATCGATCAGAACCAGTAGACAACTCATCAAAAGTACAAGCGTTTGAATCACTAGCCACGTTGGAGCGGTTAGCATCTAATGCACAACGACCCTGCGCAAAGAGAGGACTTAACTCTGTCGGCAGTGAATTACTTGGATCACTGCCTGCTTCTCGAATTAATCGAGATAAGGCATCTAAAGTAAAGCGCGCATTTTCTTGTATGAGCGCTTCATTAGTTTGCACCGAAAATGTCTTTGCTGACGTGACCAAATAAGCAATCGTCATCATGACGATGAAAACACTGAGCAACAATCCAACCATGAGCTCAACTAGGGTATACCCTCTAGCGCTTGCGTGTTTTTTCAATTGGTTATTCACTGGGTTCATCATCGCTCCATCAGTGTATTTTGGTGCAATACATACCAAGCCGAACATCTAGCTCAATATCTTCGGCACACTGCGAGCTTGGGCGTGTGGGCGCATTCATAGACCCAGCACTGCTAAATGATTGATTTTGCTCGGCATCCCGAGCGATCCAACGAATGTATAAATTGTATCCTTGTTCTGCTTTTAGCAATGCAACATCAAACCCTTTAAGTGAAACGGCGCCATCGCTAAGGCTTTCAGGCGCTCCCAGCGCCGATGACCCCACTCCCAACAACGGGTCACAAAATGTACTCCAAACATCAAAACCCGCTATTTCCTGAGCAGAGCAGTAGCTGGCTGAAGCACCGGCCGTCACCGAACATTGTTTAGCAGGTTGCGGTGCGCAGATGAAATTGGGCTGACTGCTGTAGTTCGACATCTGAGACAATGAGGACCCACTGAAAGAGCCTAGATAATGAGTTAATTTGTCTTGTGCTGTTTCGTTTTGATTTGGCGCGTCTGAATCAACTAAATGTTTGCTTGAATGAGACGCTCTAATCCGCTCAACAAATTCTTGAGCTTTCCAAACCGCGACACTCCGCTGCCGAGAATCATCCACTCTTAACACAGTGGTTACTTGCAAAGCTGCAATACCAAGAGCCCCCACTGAAAACACGAGAAGTGAAACCAATGCCTCAAGCAAGCTACTCCCGGCCTGTTTTCTCCGCCCGCGTCGAAAATTGTGTTGAGATTTTGTTATGGTTATTAGCAAAACTATTCGATTCAAACCCGACCCTTGACCGGTTACATTTTGGAAGTGCTCTCAATTTGGAGATGTTTCGCAGGAACGGCAGTTTCCCCTAAGCTTCGTTAGAGCTGATTTTAAGGGCGTTTAGGTCTTTAAACGAGGCTATAACCTGCAAAAGCAACCATGCTCGCCAAACGAATAGAAACCCTTTCGAACTCACCCTGTGCACTTAGGATAGATCGCTTTGCTAGTAATCCTCCTATGTTAAAAGATCCTTTTGAGATAAGCGGAGATGTATCTAGGACGAGTGGGCGATCACAGCGCGACGAGAACAAAAGCTCATAGAGTTGGAGCTAATGGTTTTAAAGAAAGCTAGCCTCAACTATCCGTTAAATTTTGCAGAAAGAGAGATGTTACGGTCGGTCGAAGCGTAATTCGATAGGCAGTGAGAACGAGATGTTTTCAACAGGACCATCCGCTTCGTTAACCACTGTACCACCCCAGTGTTTAACCTGATCAATAACTTGTTTCACCAAAATATCTGGAGCAGAGGCACCAGCGGTTATTCCTACGACTTTTACATCATTCAACCAACTTCGGCGAATTTGCCCCGGTTCGTCCACCAAATAACTAGGGACTCCCATGGTTTCGGCTAATTCGCGTAAGCGATTAGAATTGGAACTTGCTGGGGAACCAACAACTAACAGAACATCAGAGTCTCTAGCTAAAGCACGCACGGCGTCCTGCCGATTCTGTGTCGCGTAACAAATATCGTCTTTACGTGGCCCTTGGATCTTGGGGAATTTCTGTTTGAGGTTATCGATTACAACCCTTGTATCATCAACTGACAAAGTGGTTTGGGTAACATACGCTAAATCCTCAGGATGGCTTACCACTAAACCAGCAACATCATTAGCCTCTTCGACCAAATACATGCCAGAATCAGCTTGTCCCATGGTGCCCTCAACCTCGGGGTGCCCTGCATGTCCGATCAAAACTACTTCAGTACCACGATCTCTATAGCGTTTAACTTCCATGTGAACTTTCGTCACTAATGGACACGTGGCGTCAAACACTTTTAAACGCCGCCCAGAAGCTTCATTTTGTACTTCTCTTGATACGCCGTGAGCGCTAAAGATAACAGTCGAATCATCTGGAACTTCTTCTAACTCATCTACAAAAATCGCACCCTTGGCTTTAAGGTCATCTACCACAAAGCGATTATGTACGACCTCGTGGCGCACATAGATAGGTGCGCCAAACAATTCGATAGCCCGCTCAACAATTTCAATGGCTCGGTCTACACCGGCACAAAATCCGCGTGGGTTTGCGAGTAAAATCTTCATAATTATTTATCTTTTCTCTAATTATTTCAGTTCGACTTTTTGCGATCCGAATGGTCGCTGTCTGAGCTTTTATTAACAGTATTTAAACTTGTATTGCCTGTGTTTAAAAAAGGTGCCCCAAAGGCCTCGGCAATCAGAAGCCCTGCACCTACGAATATAGCCGAGTCGGCTACATTAAAGTGTGGATAGTGCCAAGCACCGTAGAAAAAATGAATAAAATCGACCACATATCCGTAAATAACACGATCAATCGCGTTGCCCATTGCCCCTGCGATAATGAGTGTGTAAGCCAAAGCAAGGTGGCGCTCATGCGCTTGCAGTGACCGAATCATAAACGCAAGGACAGCGCTTACGGCTACCGCCAAGCTAGTAAAGAAAATCGTTTGCCAACCACCCGCGTCATTTAAAAAACCAAACGCCGCACCGTAGTTGTGCGCTAACGAGAAATCAAAAACTGGCAATATCTCGACAATACCAAACCGCCCTAAAACATGCTCGGCCCAATACTTAGTGAGTTGATCTGCTAATAAGACGAAAACGCCTATTAACAAAAGGCCTCGTGATCTAGTCATAGTTGCTCTGGTTAATACGTTTAAGGATGATTGAAACTTTAGTCAGTTTGCCTAAATTAGATATACAGTCGTGACTCACCGTCACCATCAATATTTTCTACACAACGACTACATAACTCAGGATGAGCCTCGATAGAGCCCACTTCGGGCTGACGATGCCAGCAGCGTACGCACTTTTCATCATCGACGCGCACTACTGCGAGTTGTAATCCGTTTATATCGGTAGACTTAGCATCCTCAGCAGCTGCAGCCAAAGGCTCTAGACGTGCTGCCGAACTAATGAAAGCAAACTTGAGTTCGGATTCAATCGACGATAGCGCAGCATGTATGTCGCCATCTGCATATAGAACGACGGTCGCATCAAGCGCGGCACCGATCTTGCCTGCGGTTCGGAGTTCTTCAATTTGCTTTGCCACCTGCTCTCTGACCGTTAATACGATTTCCCACACTTCATCAGCCTGCGCGTTCGCGGGAATTTGGTCGAGTTCTTCGTAGCGCGTTGCAAACAAGACACTATCCAAATCACGATCTTGCATGTGCTCCCAAACTTCTTCAGCTGTAAAACTCAAGACCGGAGTAATAACGCGAACCAATGTCTCCAAAATATGATTCATTGCCGTTTGTGCCGAAAGCCTACCGCGAGACTCAGCGGGCATTGTGTAGAGGCGATCCTTTATTACATCAAGATAAAAGCCGCCCATCTCGACAACGCAAAACTGGTGCAACTTCTGATACACATTGTGAAACTGATAGGTCTCATATGCGTTTTCTATGTCTATCTGTAATTGCTTGACTAGCCTTACCGCCCATTGATCCAATGACAGCATTTCCTCAAACGGCAAGCTATGTTGGCGCGCGTCAAAGCCATGCAAGTTACCCAAAAGATAACGAATAGTGTTTCGAATACGTCGATATGTGTCACCAGTGCGCTGTAAAACTTCTTGCGAAAGCGTTACCTCCGCCTTGTAATCAGTACCTGCAACCCACAAACGCAAAATATCTGCGCCTAATGAGTTAATCACTTCTTGAGGCGCTATTACGTTACCCAGCGATTTAGACATCTTACGTCCGTCTTTATCGACCACAAAACCGTGGGTTAATACAGTTTTATAGGGTGCTTGACCATTATTCATTGCAACACTCGACAGCAAACTAGACTGGAACCAGCCTCGATGTTGGTCAGAACCCTCTAAATAAAGGTCTGAAGGGAAGCGTAATTCACTGCGCGCATTTACGACACTGTTATGAGTAACCCCAGAGTCAAACCAAACATCAAGCGTATCGAGTACTTTGTCGTAATGCTCTGCATCGTCTCCCAACATTTCCGATGTCTCGAGGTCATACCAAGCTTGTATGCCTTGCGCCTCAATCATAATTGCAACTTTTTCCATCAACGCTGGAGTATCCGGATGCAACTCACCTGATTCCTTATGTAAAAAAACGGCAATCGGTACACCCCAGTTTCGTTGTCGTGAAATACACCAATCAGGTCGACCCTCAACCATAGTATTAATTCGAGCTTCGCCCCACTTTGGCTCCCAGTTAACGGTCTTAATCGCTTCTAGTGCGAGCGCTCGTAAGCCTTGTTTACCTGGCTTTCGCTCCATACCAATAAACCACTGTGCAGTGGCGCGATAGATCATTGGCGTTTTGTGGCGCCAACAATGTGGGTAACTGTGCTGATAATCTTCGTGTTTTAGTAAAACTCCACGTGCATCAAGCTCTTTGACAACTTCTGCATTTGCTTTAAAGACAAACTGCCCCGCGAATATCTCGGTAGAGTCTAAATAAGTACCCGTAGCACCCACCGGGTTATTCACGGGTAGGTCGTAAAGTTTACCGACGGCGAAATCTTCTGCGCCATGCGCAGGTGCCGTATGAACAGCTCCTGTACCTGCATCTGTGGTGACATGATCTCCAAGAATTACCGGCACTTTCTTGGCATAGAACGGGTGTCGAAGTTGAAGGTGCTCAAGCGCTTCGCCCTTAAAACTTGCAACAATTGCACTGTCTTCGTCCAGTTCATATCGTTCCAGAGCGCTGGAAACAAGGTCCTGAGCCAACACCAATTGATGTTCGCCTGCGTTTACTAATACGTAATCCAACTCAGCATGAAGCGCTACGGCTTCGTTCGCTGGGAGCGTCCAAGGTGTCGTTGTCCAAATAACCAATGACGGACTTCGTAAATCCTGCTCTGACACACCAACTCTTTGCGCGAAATCCTTTTCGTCCGACACGACAAATTTTACATCAATGGCAGGCGACACCTTGTCTTGATATTCAACTTCGGCTTCGGCAAGCGCGGATGCGCAAGCTGGGCACCAGTACACGGGCATTAAGCCATGATAAAGATGTCCTGATTCAACAATTTTTGCGAGACTTCGTACCGTATCTGCTTCGGTATTAAAATCCATGGTGAGATAAGGTGACTCCCAGTCGCCCTGAATCCCTAACCTCTTGAAATCCTTTTTTTGCAGCTCAACCTGAGTTGCAGCATATTCTCGGCACTTCTGACGAAACGTTTTCTTGTCAATCTTCTGCCCTGCTTTGCCGTGTTTTTTCTCTACCTGTATTTCAATAGGCAATCCGTGGCAATCCCAACCAGGAATAAACGGCGCTCGAAAGCCCGCTAAGTTCTTAGACTTAACCACAATATCTTTAAGAATTTTTTGCATAGCATGGCCAGTGTGAATGTTGCCATTCGCATAGGGGGGACCATCGTGCAGGGTAAATAGCGGGGCATCTCTGCGTTGCTCGAGCAAGGAGTGATATGCGTCAAGTGACGCCCACTTCTCCAATATTCTTGGTTCCTTATTAACCAAGCCTGCTTTCATCGCGAAATCCGTTTTCGGCAGGTTAATTGAATCCTTGTATTGGCTTCCTGGCTTATCCTTACTCATCTTTTTCTATTTAATTTAATAACTTACACAATCGTAAGCTAGGGTGTTTGGTGTGGAATTAGTATCGATTTTGTGAACGGCGTATTTTAGTGGACTTATGCGTTATAACCAACGCAATTAGTAGCTTAAGGGTCAATCTTTGTGGATTCTTTACACTCAGTGCTAATCCACAGCTAATAAAGACAACTCAAATTGAAAAACAGGTCTCAAAAGCTGATTCTTTAGCCTAGCGGCAAGCCATTAGAATTCTTCGAGCCTCGTCCGCGTCTCTTTTTATTTGTGTCTTCAGGGCCTCTAAAGATTCGAATTTCTTCTCACAACGAATCTGCTTTATAAAATCAACACGTATTTTCATACCGTAAATATCTTTCTCAAAATCAAATAGATGTGCTTCTAACCGCTGCTCTTTTCCATCCACTGTTGGTCGAACCCCAACATTAACCACGCCAGGAATGAGTGCTCGGGAATCATTGCTCGCCCCACTTATAGGGTCTACCGCCACCCTAACTGCATAAACTCCAGCGACGGGAACACGCCTGTCTCCCAAAACAACATTGGCTGTGGGAAACGACAACGTCCTACCGAGCTTTTGGCCTTCGCTGACGATGCCGCTTATAGAATACGGTTGACCTAACAATTCAGCTGCAAGACTTAGCTCATGTTCCTCCAGAGCCTTACGAATTCGGCCACTACTAACCCGTTCTTGCCTAAGCAAGATAGTGTCGTGTTTCTGCACTCTAAAACCACGCTCATCTCCGGCTTTGCGCAACGTATCGAAATCTCCTTCACGTTGGTGTCCGAACCGAAAGTCGTCGCCGACGCTCAAGAACTGTGTCCCCAAACCATCTAACAAAACTTCTTGAATAAAACGCTCAGGACTGTAATGCGAAAACGCATCGTCAAATTCAATGCTCAACACTTGGTCCACACCTAGCTCAAACAATATCTCGGCTTTTTCTTCCAATGTCGAAAGACGAGCGATAGACCCAGGCGCAAAGAATTCTCGCGCCAGAGGCTCAAAAGTCACAATAGTAGACTTTAGCGACAGCTCTTCGGCTTGGTTAAGCAACGTTTGAACGACATGCTGATGGCCTTTGTGCACGCCATCAAAGTTACCGATCGAGACAACCGATGGTCGATTTTGATGCCTTAGTGAGGAGATCCCTTGTATCAGCGACATGATTAATTTTATAAGTTTAAGTTTTGTTAAAAAAAGAAGATATTAATAAATGCACTGAGGGTTTAGTGTTCTGCTTGGCATTATACCGCCCAGTCTGGATCCTGCTCTTCGATATACTCGACCAATTTGCGTCTCGCTGAAAAAAGCGAATCATAGCCTCTAACGTAGCTAATACCCAATTCTGGATATCGCCAACTCAAATAGCCGTCACCAACATCAAACTCCACAACCCATAAGCTACTGGGTAGTGTACCTAGTTGCTCCATCTTAACTTTCCAGCGTTCTACCACGACCTCAAAATCATTCTCGATAGCCGCGCGACGCGGATCATTTGAAAGCATTCGGTCCAGGCGGTAACGAATCGGCACTAGTTCTTGGCGATGACGTTTAGTAATACGCTTAATAAGATCGAGCAACTCGCACGCCTCATCCAGAGAAAATATCTTTGGGTTAGACCCTATGTCTCTAATCGGCATGAGCGAGCGAATGGTCGTATTATTGGTAGATGATGTTCAAACACTAGGCTTTAGTAATAATGCTTGTGGCCGTAAACCTAAGACATGTAATAAGCCAAAATAGGTAATAACCGCGGCTATAACCACACCCACAACATTCCATACGCGTTCGGCCAAATTACGCTCAAACCAGACTTGATCTGCCGCCGTAAAATACCATAAGACTGTGCACATCGCCCCAACGGCAATACCAACGCGTAACATAAACCAAAGCCAACCTGGTTTTGGCATAAAGATTTTACTCTTAATTAATATTCCCGCGAGCAATAACGTATTGACCCAAGCAGCAATCGAAATCGCCAAAGCCAAACCTGTGTGGGCTAAAGGACCTACTAAAGCAATACTCATCACAATATTAACGAATACCGAAACTACGGCCACTTTCATGGGCGTGCGAGTGTCTTGGCGCGCAAAAAAACCGGGTGCCAACACCTTTACAAAAATGAACCCACAAATCCCAATGGAAAAGGCTTGTAGCGCAAATGCTGACTGTTGTACGTCAGCTACCGTAAATTGATTGTAGTTAAACAGTGTGGTCAACAATGGAACCGCTAACATGATCAATGCAAAGGTCGAGGGTACTGCGATCACCACCACCCACCGTAACGCCCAATCCAGCATGTCACTAAAACTTTGTGGGCTCCCCGATGTATGTTCTTTCGAGAGGTTTGGCAATACAACCGTGGCAAGCGCAATCCCAAACACACCAACAGGAAACTCCATAAGTCGGTCAGAATAATACAACCACGTCACACTACCTGTGACCAGAAAGGACGCCAAAAACGTATTCACTAATAAGTTAATTTGCGCAACCGATACGCTGAACACGGCAGGTCCCATTAGCCTCGCGACTCGCATCACAGCGCTATTGCGAAAATCCAATGTAGGCATGACTAAAAAGCCTTCAGTCTTTAAAGCAGGTAATTGGATGAGAAGCTGTAAAACTCCTGCAATCATGACCCCAACCGCGAGCGCTTTAGAGCTGGGTTCCATAACGGGCATGAGTTGCCACATCGCCAGGATCAAGCAGATATTGAGCATGACTGGGGTAACCGCCGGAACAGCAAAGCGGTTCATGGTGTTCAACACACCCGCCGACATCGCAACAATCGAGATGCAAAAGAGGTAAGGAAACATGATCTGCAGCGCACCAACAGTTGCTGCGTATTTGTTTGGATCATCGACGAAGCCCGGTGCCAATAAGGTCACTAAAGCATCGGCATATAAGACCCCCAGCGCAGATAAACCTAAGGTGACAACTCCAAGCAAACCAAAACTTGCTGCGACAAACTGCTTAGCCTCGGTTGTGTTACGTTCACTCAACTCCGAAAAAACCGGCACAAAAGCTTGCGAAAATGCGCCTTCAGCAAAGATCCGGCGTAAAAAATTTGGAATTCTAAACGCCACAAAAAATGCATCGGCCAGCGCTGAAGAACCCAAAACATTGGCCATAATGATGTCGCGCACCAATCCTGAAATCCGCGACACTAAGGTCATCAGACTAACAATGGCTGTGGACTTTAAGAGTTTAGACGACACTGAGGCTATCTCGTGGCAATTGAGTTGCCCTATTCTAAACAGTCTGGCGTCTTTCAGCGAGTTAAAGTCAGACACATATTTAAAGGCGCTGCGATCTGATCATCAAAATCTTGCAAAAACAGGTGGAAACCATGACTTGATAAACGCTTATTTATCCGCCTGCCGTAGCTAGACACCTCGCTTAATGACTAGACCTACCAACCTATTACATAGCGGCTTTTTAAGCCCAGAACAAACTTTATCGAAGTCGCTATGACGAGACTAATACCTAACGCAATAGCTATAGTATAAAACCAAGAGAGTAGCTCAATACTGGGACGAAACTCTGTGATAACCGCGCTATTGGACATTGCCATCAGCACCCATTCATGCAAAAAGTATAAAGCGAAACTCGCCGATGCGACTGTCTTAAGTGCTGGTAGTCGAAACCTCTGCAGGCGCAAGCAAAGCCCAAGAAAGAACAGAGACAAACTTGCTTTCTGCCAAATCATGTAATCGAAACTGGTGAGAGTAAACATGTTCTGCTTATGTAAGTTATCAACCACATCAGAGAAGCTTGCCTGCAAACCTGCAAGAACCAATGCGATTGCCCCAAACACAAGACAGAATCTTTCAATAGGCTGCTTAAGATTTTGCCATTGCAGCCCGACATTTATGCCTAGAAAATACAATGGCGTAAAATAAACAATTGAATGAATGACGTTCAAGTTGGACTCAGGTCGGTGCACGGCGCTCGAAACTAAAAAAGCGAATAACAATAGAACCACTCGCAACCTAGTATTGGCACGGCTATAACTTAAGTAGAGTGGCGATAGAAGAAAAACACAAAAAATAAATGGGATATACCAATATGCACCAGAAATCTTACCGTAGAGAAGGTATGTTCCTAACAATTGGGCATGGTCCCATACATGGTCCCATACATGGTCCCATACATGGTCCCATAAAATATTCGGCAGGCCAGAACCTGACAGCTGATAAAAGGGCAAATCGGCGTCAGACCATAAGTAAAACGCATACCCTAGCGTCGTTATTATTACGTATGGCAGAAGCACGAACTTAGTCTTTGCCGCCATAAAAGTCGACAAACTGAAATCTTTCGCGTATCGATAACACAGAAAAAAACCTGACACGAATACAAACAAAGACGTTCCTCCTTTGACCATAATAACCAGCATCTTCTCTGCAAGCGTGTTTATGTGCCAAGGAACGTTTGAGTGGCCCGCAATGATTATTAAAATAGCAATCGCTCGAAAATAGTCAAATGCAACCACCCTATAACTACTCTCGCGGCAATCGTCGACTTTTGGAATTGCTACTTCAACGTCATTGAGACCAGGACCTTTGAGACTAACTATGACGAACTCTGCATATCTTTAATGAACGCGGTCGATTCATCGATCGATGCTTCCATCTGACGAACAAGTTCTTTGACCTTAGACTCTATTATTAGCGATTCTGAAGACAAACTATTGACCGCTCGTGCATTCAAGTTGTGCTTCAGAAACAAAGTATTATCCTGCAGCACCTGCAGCACCGGCATTACTCGGGCATGCGACTCACGCATCTGCTTATAGATAACACCGTACCGCTTCTTTGTAGTCTCTAGGTTTCGAGCGCTAATGCTCTTTAATTTTGCGCTTTGATATTCCTTTATCTCTGCGTGCCACTCTTCAAACAATGCTTGAGCCACTCGATCAACTGCATCAATCCGACTATCTAGTTCATTAGCTCTGTCTTCACTTAGTGCAACGGCGTTTGCCATCCTTTTGTACTTCTTCTCGAGCCCTCTATTGTCATCGACCTTTATAAGACTGGCTAATTCTTCATAAGCGCTCTGAAACTGCTCTTTTGCCTGCTCTTGAGTTAAGGAGGTTTTCTCAATACGATCGACAAGTATCTCGCGTTTATGGATCCCTACGCTTTCCAACGCCGAGTATTGGACTTTCTGTGCAGTTCCGCACGCCGTGAGGGACACGATGAGTAATAGAGTTAGAAACGGTTTCATTGATAATAACCAAATAGTTAGCTTAGAAACCAATCTTAACAAAACTGGATCTATTGCCGAGTTAAAACGTGTTAAATTTTGTGGGTTAAATACTCAGCCTAAACAAAAATGAACGCATTCTTACGCCTACTCCCTCAAATTATTAGCTCGCAATCCGTTAAAGGCAAAAAACGTTGGCTCGCTGTTCTGCTTAGTCTACTGTCGGCCTATCAATTATTGAGTCCCAACGGTATTGGCGCTGAGTGGGGAGTGCCAAGTTACGACACGTTTTACAAGGAGCCTCGCGACATCCTTATTTCAAGAGTAGAGGCCGCCAGTGATGCACAGAAAAATGGTGTAGAAGAGTTTCGCTCAGCATTGCAACAATTCAAAGATGTGACTGACTTTGACGGCGGTGAACTAGAAATCAAATTCACAAAATTGAGCACAGCCTTTCACGACAGCGAAGATGCTGCTGCACAGGTGAGTTCAAGAATTAGCCGCGTTGTCAGCGCGACAAATCGCTTACTTGATGGTTGGAGTGATGAGCTGAAGCAATATCACGATCCTGCTATTAAGCGAAAGGCAGAAGACCAATTCGACCAAACAAGATTACAAGCCGAAAGACTCATTGCCTCAATGCGTAAAACAGAGTCGAAAACTGTTCCTGTTCTAGCCGCCTTTAAAGACCAAGTATTATTTCTAAAACACAACCTCAACATGCAAGCGATAGGCTCTGCACAAGCGCAAAGTGTAGCAATTGAGAACGATGTAAACGAACTTATTGATGAAATGGAAGCATCTATCAACCAAGCTCGTGAGTTTATTGGTCAATTGGATTCATGATCTAATTTTTCGGGATTTGGCCTGTCTTGAGGGTAAAACAGACATGTCACAGCGTAAAAGGTCGATAATGTGGAAAAAAAGCAATCCTTGGCCATATTCGCTTGACTTCAATTTCCAAAATCTGCATATTTCGCCTTCGATTTTTTGAGGGCTAATACAGTGGCAAATTCTCCACAAGCACGTAAACGTGCAAAACAAAACACCGTTCGTCGATTGCTTAAACATTCGCAACGTTCAACTGTTCGCACAGCGATTAAAAAGCTAGAAACTGCAATCACTGCGGGCGATCAAGCAGCTGCTCAAGAGGCATACAAAGTTTCTGTGTCTATGATTGATAAGGCAACCGTAAAAGGGCTTCATCACAAGAACAGAGCTTCTCGTTTGAAAAGCAGACTGAACAAGCGCGTGAAAGAGATGGCTGCATAAGCAGATCCAGAACGATCATTAGCGGTATGGCTTGCATTGGTTGTCTTAACTGACGCCGCGCAGGTCAGTACAAAAAAGACCCTTTTGGGGTCTTTTTTTGTGTCTGCTTGTTAATTCTAGGACGTTATTACTGAGAGATTATTTTCTGTACAGCCTCAGAACGAGAAAACAGATTAGAATAAAACCAAGTGGTCTCGATGAACAAGTTCAGCGTCAGCAAGTTCGCCTAACATTGAACGAACCGACTCGCTCGATAAGCCCTTAATGCGCTCTGCGTCATTTGACGAGTAATTGGTCAACCCTCGACCAAATTGGTTGCCGTCTGGGCCACACAAAGATACTAATGAGCCACGCTCAAACTGGCCTTCCACGGAGCGCAGTCCTACCGGAAGTAGACTGCGGCCAGATTCGCTCAACACCCGCACGGCACCAGCATCCAAAATAAACTGACCTGATATTTTTAACTGATTGGCCATCCATTGCTTCTTAGATGACACGCGTTGCGAAGGAATTAGAAAAGTACCGAGCTCTTCGCCATCGACCAACCTAACCAACACATCGGGTTGTCGGCCACTTGCAATAAAAGTAGCCGCTCCTGATCGAGCAGCGACCTTTGCTGCCTGTAATTTAGTGACCATTCCTCCGCGCCCCAAGCGCGAACCGCCTGTGGCCATATCAAAAATGGTTGAATCATTGACCGAAACCTCAGACAACAACTTTGCTGAAGTGTCCGTTCTGGGGTCCGCGGTATACAGGCCTTCTTGGTCGGTCAAAATAATAAGGGCGTCGGCATCCACAAGATTAGCAACCAAGGCACCCAAGCTGTCGTTGTCGCCAAAACAAATCTCTTCGGTTGCCACCGTATCGTTTTCATTAACAATACTAACAACGCCCAAACTAATCAAACTGGTGAGCGTGGCTCTGGCGTTTAGATATCTATCTCGATTGGCAATATCAGCGTGGGTTAATAAGACTTGTGCGCTCTGCACTTTAAACGCAGAGAACGCATCATCGTACGCACGAACTAGGGCCGCCTGCCCTACTGCGGCAGCCGCTTGCAACATATTAATTTTAGTAGGACGTTCTTGAATATCCAAAGCCGCAAGTCCTGCCACAATAGAACCAGAGCTGACCAAGACAACATCCATGTCGCGCGCTCTAAGTGTTGATATCTGTGCTGCCAGCGATGCAATAAAACCTGGATCTAAACCCTTTCCATCTTCAGTAACTAACGCTGATCCAACCTTAACCACCACTCGACGCGCGGTAGCTAATTCTTTACGTACAATCATGTCTTTGGTTCAGGGTCGCTCGGTATTGATTGTAGTACTTCAGGTTCGCTGGCTCTCTCTACTTCTTCGATATGGCGCATAATTGCATTAACCAATTCTTGAGTGCCTTCGCGGCCAATAGCCGATATCTCGAACACAGGCCCCGTCCAATCCAATTTCTTTAAAAGTGCTTTAACAATATCTTCACGGTCTTCATCTAAGACCGTGTCGGTTTTATTAATAACCAACCATCGGTCCAATAGATTCAGGTGAGTGTCGTACTCTTCACTGTATTGATCTAACTCTCCTGCGATGGAGGTTACATCGTTGAAGAGGTCCGCGTCTTCATCGCCATAGGGTGCAATATCCACCACGTGCAGCAATAGTTTAGTGCGTGCTAAGTGCCGTAAGAACTGAATACCCAGCCCGGCACCTTGTGAAGCGCCTTCGATCAAACCCGGAATATCAGCGACTACAAAGCTACTTCCCATACCAAGACTCACAACGCCAAGTTCAGGATGCAGAGTTGTAAACGGGTAATTCGCCACTTTGGGGGTTGCTTGTGAGATTGCTCTGAGCAAGGTTGATTTACCCGCATTGGGTAAGCCAAGCAAACCAACATCGGCGAGCACCTTAAGTTCTAGTCTTAAAGTCCGAGCATCACCAGGCTTACCCTTAGTGATCTTGCGCGGCGCTTGATTAGTACTCGACTTAAATGTGTGATTACCTAAACCGCCTTCACCACCGCGCGCAACGATTTGACGTTGTCCTTCTTCAGTGAAATCAACAATGAGCTCATCAGTCTGCGCGTCATAAACCAAAGTGCCTATAGGTACCTTCACAAAAAGGTCGTCGCCACCAGGCCCGCTTTTGACTTTACCCGCACCGGTTTTACCGCCGCTCGCGGAGTAACTGCGAACAAACCGAAAGTCGGCTAGTGTATTTAGCCCATCAGTTGCTTCAAGGTAAACACTTCCGCCATCACCGCCGTCGCCACCATCAGGGCCGCCACGTGGTATGTATTTCTCTCGGCGAAAACTAAGAGCACCGTGCCCTCCGTTACCCGCTCTAACTGTTATTTCTGCTTCGTCTACAAATTTCATATCGAGAGTATAAGCGTTCGCTTACAGGTTGGCTCTAAAGACTGCTACAAATCGAACTAAAGTTCCACTTCTAACGCTTTTAAGAACTCTAAGGTTTAGATCTACTTACAATTTTTTGGTTTTGGAAGCCCAGCGTATTTGCTAGCTGTCTTTGTGGGGCCTTCAGGAAATAGTTGATGAAGGTAGCGACTGCTTGCATTCTCATCACCAAATGCCTTTTTGAAGACGCGCATAATCATGCGCATCGGTGGTGGGATATTATAGTCCTCATAATATTCCCTAAAATAGTGAATAATTTCCCAATGCTCTTCTGTCAGCACAATGTTATCGGATTCAGCAATAGTCTGAGCAACCGTAGGATTCCATGCCAACCGATCCTTCAAGAAACCCTGATGATCCGTGAACAAAGGCCGTCCGTTAACGTCTATTGAATGTCGATCAGCCATAGCTCGCACTACCACGCAACTTGCTTTTGGTGCATCGGAACAAGATCAGGCAGCTGATCTGCTCTGATAAGCGTAACCGAGTCGTAGCCAACATCAATACCGCGTATCTGAATATCCTCGATCAGCGCGTAGACGGTACTTGTTTGAGCCTCACACTTTGCCATAAAACTCGCTAAAGACAGCTTGTTGTTAAGTGCCCCCACAGCGTCTTCGACGAGCAGAATAGAGTCCCCTTCAGAGGCATAACCAAGGGCTTCGTATAACCACACAGAATTGTGGAGAGAGTCCTTAATAACAATCAAGTTTTTCATGAGCTATTTAAATTCAATTACTTTTGGTTATAAAGGGCCGTAAAACACATCCTAAAACACCAGCACTTCGTCGTGCTGATCAATCAACGTAGCAATTTGGTCACGCGACACTAGTTCATGCTCAACCGTTAAATCATCAGTGCATAGTCCTCGCGCATTAAGACTTTTATGGCAAACATATACGTGCTCACACCCAAAATCGTATAGAGCGGCAAACGGCTTGCTCAATAGTTTCGGTCTTATAGTACTGCCGCGTAATTGGCTAGACGGCGTATTGGATTGTTCTTGACCCTGTCCACGTTTAACAATAAAAACACCATCATGCAAAAATAAAGCGCTCACATTTAGCTCCATTGCACAACTTGCCATCAACGCATCTAGGCCATCAGCGGCACTTCGGCCATGCCATGCACTGCTTCGAAAGACATAAAGAATTGTTGTTTTACTCATTCGCTTATCTCAACGCATTCATGCGAATCGCATCAGGTGACTGGAAGACAGCATTGCATTATGAAACTGAGCCAGACCTACCACAGAAAAACCGTCAGCGAGATTTTGTCCGTCGATTTGATGGTCGTCAGCGCTTTGGGCTCCAACCACACCTCGCCTTTCTGCACTTGCGATACAGACGCTAAGATCTAAGCCATAGTCCCTCTGAAGACCTTGCCATAGCTTAGTTGCATGGAGTTCGTCCGCTAAGGGCAGCAACTTCGAATTCGCAACACTCGCTCCTTCTGAATAAAAGAACACCTGCTTAACGCTCTTACCTTGCTCTAAGGCCGCGATCGCGAAGCGCAACGCCGACTCATTAGCCTGCGAACCAAGAACGCTGCCCGTGACTAAAATCGTAAACGACTCTTGCTGAATGCTCGAATGCTTCATTATCTAGTTAGCCTGAAGATTAAAAACACATATACGTGAGGTAAATAAAATTATTTGAAGAAGCTGTCTTCAAGCTCGTCGACCGTAGTTTTGGGCATCTGCAAATAAAAGCCTTGTTTTGATATATCAGCCATTACATTTACAGGGTCTGCTTGAGGCATGTATCGCTGCGCATGCAATGTAAATTCTGTCACAAAACTCAAATCCCCCAACCTGTTCAACAAGGCCGCTGGCACAAGTTTGAGTTCCGTATCTGAATCGTTTTCTGCATCAGTATTGCCTGCGGCATACAACTCCTCCATTAAACAAGGGAGGAACAGAAAATGATCATCTTTTAATGAACCTTTGTAGACGAAACACTGCATTTCGTCTGTGGCTAACGCCGGTGATTTATTAGAGACATCGTTCATTGTATTTATCAGGCTCCTACTCAACCCTTTTGGATTAAAAAGATATAACTTTTCTTGCCGCTATCAATCACATCAACTTTAGTCGCAAGTAACGAATGCGGGAGATGCTTGAGCATAGCGTCGAAATCACCCACCGAGCTCGGATCCGTAGAAATCAACTTTAGTGACTCACCTACCGCCAGAACCTTTAGCGCTTGCTTAGCTTTTAATAGCGGGATCGGACACCGTGTACCACTGGTGTCTACCACCGAGGTCGGCACCACCGATTCATAAATATCTGGATTTTGTAGTTCTTGCATTTCTTTAACAATTTCTCGCTGTAGAGTAAGCTAAACTCTTGAATGTGGGTCAATACCTGAAGATGCTGCACCCGAGTCGCGCCTTCTGCATCTTAGCCTTAGCCTCAAAACGATCGGTAGTTAGTATATGGCGATGATTATAGCAACTTGCAAGATAACGTGCGGTCTACTTCTGCAACTAAAGACTGTGTGTTTCACGACACCTAACATGCATGAACTCATATCCATTGATTAAACCAATGTTATTTAATATGGCTATTACAGACAAATATATCGACACGCTAACAAAGCCGGCTCTATTCTTTGTGGCTTTACTGATCTGCACACCTTTTGTAAATACGTCCAAGGCAGCGCGCGAAGACCATTACGACCAATTGCCAGATCTCGGCTCAACGGCTGCCAATTATCTCAGTGACCATGATGCTGGCTTACTTGGAGCAGCATTCATCCGCCAATCTCGGTACAGAATGCCGTATATATATGATCCAGAACTGGTTCAGTATGTAAATGATCTGGGAGACTCCTTACTCAAACACAGCACCGACGCGGATAAGGACTATCACTTTTATTTGATCGACAACGACGTGATCAACGCATTTGCCGTGCCTGGTGGCCACATCGCTTTGCATAAGGCGATTCTTGTAAAATCAGAAACTGAGAGTGAATTAGCATCCGTTGTTGGCCACGAGATCTCCCACGTTACTCAACAGCACATAGCCCGTAAGATCGAAGGCTCTCGGTTCGACAGCATCATCGCATTGGGCGCTCTACTCGCGGCGGCGGCGGCTGGAGGCGGGGAAGCAGCCCAAGCCGCGTTTGGTTTAAGTCAAGCCACCATCATTGACCGACAGCTTCGTTATAGCCGCTCATATGAAGCTGAGGCAGACTCATTGGGAATACGGTTGATGAGCAAGGCGGGTTACAACCCTGCGGCCATGCCCGTCTTTTTCAAACGCTTATTGGATGAAAACCGCATCAACGAATCCAGTGCGCCTGAATTTATGCGCTCGCATCCTCTGACCATTAACCGGATTGCTGAATCGTCAGAACGCGTAAAACTTTATCCTGTGGTTGAAGATCGCGACGAAAGTCACTTTAAACTTATGCAAGCCAAAGCAATGGCGGGGTATGCCGAAAACCCGTCACTAATTAGGGACATGTATCGCAGCAAAATAAAACTTGGCGACAACTCTATTGCGACACGCTATGGCTATGCATTGGCGTTGTCAGAAAATAATGAATTTGACTTGGCTAGACAAGAATTCAAACCGTTATTGCATGAGTATCCAGAAAACGTAACGATCGCGCTTTCTAACGCCAATAACGAGCTAGAGGATAAAAATATAGACAAAGGCCTAGACTTACTTGAGATTCTATTCACTCAAGAGCGCGCGAAAGGCAACCATCTTATAGATATTTACTACGCCAACTCCTTGGTACTGACCGACCGAAACGAGGAAGCGATCCCAATTGTTCGCTCAGCCATCGCCAACGAAAAAAGCGAGCCTTACTTGCATATCTTGCTGTCGCGAGCGTACTACGAAACAGGCGACCGCATGCGTTCTTACCAATCGCGCGCTGAATATCACTACCTACAAGGCAACTATGAATTTGCGTTGCGTCAAATAAAAATGGCGCTTGATCTTAGTGATTCTGCATATGAGACCGCAAGGCTGAATGCTCGAGCCGTCGATATCGTAGAAGAGATTCGCGAGCTGGAAAAGCTATAGAATTGAATCCTGACTTTTGATGATTGATTTCAGTTGTCTTAAATCAGCAATCGCTCAAAGATCTAAAGTGAGTGAAATCTAGCCGAAAAAGTGCAGCATTAACTTCGTTGTCTCTTCTGGTCGCTCCAAGTGAATCATATGGCCTGCGCCTTCGAGCAAATAATAATTCTCTTCAGAAATATTTAAGCTTGATCGAATGTCGTTTATTCTGTCGGCTGACTCTAAGCGCGAGTACATGGGTGAGTGAGTCGCCATTGCTAAACCGACCTTCGCGCTAATCTCAGACCAAATCGCTTGGATGTCGTCGTAGTTATATCGATAAGGATTGGTGTATCGATGTGCGTGATCGTGTTTCAGCCTAAAGCCCCCTTCTGGCCCAGCCGGCTCTGCCCATAAATCGAACAGCGTTTCTACTATGTCAGGCGCCAGCTGCGGGTTGCTCTTATGAATTGACATTAGTAATGCTTGACGACTCGGATACAAACGCGCAGGTTGCTCGCTTAATACTTCCATCATCCAGCGCCGATACTTTTCTGGCGCCTCTTTTGGCACTGTCGGCAACAGGCCAGCGGATTCAAGACTAAGAACGCGCTTTACTCGATGAGGGCTGATCCCAGCGTACATCATGGCTATATTGCCGCCCATGCTGTGACCGGCCAAATCCACTGGCTTATTCGGCGCATAAACATTCAATAACGCCTCTAGATCAGCCAAATAGTCTGGAAACCAATACCCCGGTGCATGATCAGTATCACCAAAGCCTCTAAGGTCTGGCGCAACAACATAAAAATGCTCGGCCAACTTAGGGGCGATGAATTGAAAACTACCACCGCAATCCATCCAGCCGTGCAACAGCACTAAAAGAGGTTTAGAAGAGTCACCCCATTGAGTGATACGGGTGTTCAGACTACGTAGCTTTAAAGTGCTGGTTTGCATATCTGTCGCTTGCATAACTAAGCTTCCAAAGACTCCATAGACAGGCCAACCACTTTTTGCATCATTCGGATAACTTGATTGCTATAGCCTGCTTCGTTGTCATACCACACATACAAAACAACACGAGAGCCGTCGGCAATGGTTGCTCCACCATCGACAACGCCTGCATGCGTTGACCCAACCAAGTCTGAAGAAACGACTTCCGTTGAATAGGTAAAGCCAATTTGTTCTTGCAGTGGCGAATGGTAAGAGATAGCACGAAACGTCGCGTTCATTTCCTCAGCTGTAACTTCCGTTGCGAGGTTAAGGTTCATAACCGCCATGGAAACATTAGGCGTAGGTACACGAATCGCATTACCCGTAAGCACTCCGCTAAGTTCTGGCAATACTTTGGCTACTGCTTTAGCCGCACCAGTCGATGTGATCACCATATTCAATGGCGCGCTCCGACCACGACGCTCCGCTTTATGATAGTTATCAATTAGGTTTTGGTCGTTAGTGTAAGAGTGAATCGTTTCGACGTGGCCACTAACGATACCGTATTTATCATGCACCACTTTCAATGGAGGGACTATCGCATTAGTCGTGCACGAAGCAGCACACAAGATCGTGTCGCTTGCTTCAATTAAACTGTCATTAATGCCGTAAACAATATTCTTAATGTTGTCGCCTTTGGCTGGCGCGGTCAGCAATACTTTGGAAACCCCGTTACAAGAAGTGTGTTGACCAAGACCTTCTTCATCTTTCCAGATACCGGTGTTATCGACAACCAAAGCATCCTTGATTCCATACTCTGTGTAATCAATAGTCGCTGGCGACTCAGAATAAATAAACTGAATAAAGTTACCGTTGGCCAGTATAGCGCGGCGCTCAACATCAACCGATATATCGCCATCGAATTCGCCATGGACTGAATCGCGGCGCAATAGCTCAGCACGTTTCATAAGGTCTTGCTCTATGTCGCCCTTAGAACGCACCACAACACCTCGCAAGCGTAGCTTGGCGCCTGTGCCTGTACGATCGATCATTAAACGCGCCAAGATACGGCCAATTCGACCAAAGCCATAAAGAACCACATCGTGTGAATCATCTGAATTCGATGAACTCTCTTTCAGAAGATCGGCTAGGCGGTGCTCTAAGTACTCTTGCTGTGTCTTATCGGAATGCTTGCTTAAGTATTCGTGACAAAGCTTGCCTAAATCTAATCGACACTGCTTAAGGTGCATCTTCTCAATCAACATCAGCATCTTAAAGCTTTCATCCATATCCAAAGCCGATCCAACCACTAGCTCGCCATGCTGGTGCGCTTTGATAATAGATATCGTTGAAGCGTTCATGATTTTTTGGCCAAAAACACGTATGACCACACTAGGACCGCGATACAAAGAGCCCAATAGAGGGATCATTTTTTCGGCGATTGCTTGTTTATGATTCCAGCTGTCTAAGTGCTGCTGACTGACTTGGCGACCCATGGCGTTGTCCTCTGATATTATTTTTTTCGATTTAAATGAGCATCATACACTGACGATCTAAGCGCATGGTGCTTCGAGTGATTGCGCGAGATTATACGCATTTTGTGCTCCACAGTGTATTGCTGGGCGCACGCTTAACTATCATATTCATGGATACTCAAAATACTATCTAGGTAAATGAGTTATACAATGCATGACCCAACAACAACAAAGCCCCAAGGTCTAAACCTTGAGGCTTTTCGTGAAGCTATTAGCTTAAGACCTGCTTATTACAATGACGATACCATTTCTGGTACGGCCTCAAACAAGTCCGCGACTAAACCGTAATCTGCAACTTGAAAGATAGGTGCTTCTTCATCTTTGTTTATTGCCACGATAACTTTACTGTCTTTCATTCCAGCTAAATGCTGAATTGCGCCAGAAATACCAACAGCCACATACAGAGCGGGTGCAACCACCTTACCTGTTTGGCCAACTTGATAATCGTTAGGCACATAACCCGCATCGACTGCCGCTCGCGAAGCACCTACTGCAGCACCTAGCTTATCGGCTAAGCTTTCGATGATTTTGAAGTTCTCAGCGCTTCCTACCCCACGTCCACCAGAAACAACGATTTCTGCTGACGCTAATTCAGGACGTTCTGATACCGTTAATTCGCGACCAACTACAGAAGTAGTTCCTCTGGCATCGGCGGCATCTATTTTAGCGATTTCAGCTGTTCCTTCGGTTGCTGCTGCATCAAACCCAGTAGGTCTAACCGTCAACACTTTAGTTGTGTCACTACTTTGAACTGTAGCGATAGCGTTACCGGCGTAAATTGGACGCTTGAACGTATTGGCAGAGTCGACCGCAATGATGTCTGAGATTTGTGCAACATCGAGCAATGCGGCTACGCGTGGCATCAAATCTTTACCTGATGTTGTCGACGCAACTACAATGTGGCTGTAATCGCCCGCAATCGATAATATTAGGTCTGAAAGTTCGACCGATACCGCATCTTTATAATGATCAGCGTCCGCGTGCAAAACCTTGCTTACACCCGAAATCTTAGATGCCTGCTCTGCCACGCCATCGGCGCCGCTCCCAGCAACTAATACGTGAACATCTCCACCGATTTCTGTGGCTGCTGTAACTGAATTCAATGTCGCTATGTTTAGATCGGCATTGTCGTGTTGTGCTATGACTAATGTACTCATGATTTACCTCACTAAATGACTTTTGCTTCGTTCTTAAGTTTATCGATCAACTCGGCTACCGAACCAACCATAATTCCTGCTGCTCGTTCTGGCGGAGGACTTACGTTAGTAATAGTCGTGCGTCGGGTTGGATCAACACCGGTATCGCCTACCGCAATAACATCAAGAGGCTTCTTCTTAGCCTTCATAATGTTAGGTAAGGTAGGATAACGAGGCTCATTCAAGCGCAGGTCGGTGGTGATTACTGCTGGCAACGCCACGGCTATGGTCTCAAGACCACCATCAATCTCGCGGGTTACTTGTGTGTTATCGCCATCAACTTTTAGCTCTGACGCGAACGTTGCTTGAGGCCAACCTAATAGAGCAGACAACATTTGACCTGTCTGATTATTATCGCCGTCAATAGATTGTTTGCCTGTAATGACCAAACCGGGTTCTTCTTGCTCAACCACGTACTTAAGAATCTTGGCAATTGCCAAAGGCTCTAAGTCATTCGTGGTATCAACTCGAATAGCTCGATCTGCACCCATTGCCAAACCTGAACGCATTACAGTTTCGATCTCGGGACTACCCACGCTAACCAAAATTACTTCAGAGGCCGTACCGGCTTCCTTTAAGCGCATGGCTTCTTCAAGTGCGATTTCGCAGAATGGATTTAACGACATTTTTACATTGTCGGTATCCACGCCTGAACCATCGCTTTTAACGCGGATGCTAACGTAGGCATCAACAACACGTTTTACTGGAACTAAGACTTTCATGAAAGGCTCCTTTTCTATTCGTTCTTTCAACTTAATTACGGTACTCCTATACTGACCCGCGGCTGTAGAAAATACCTACAGCTGCGTTTCCAACGTATGGAGCGCGTGCGCCAAACAAAAGATCACAAACCATCAGATTAAATGTCCAGCTTGGCGTCGAGCGCCGAGTTTAGGCGAATCGACTCATTTACGCAACTTATGTTGACAATTACGCGAAAAACCATCGCAAAACCGATGAAAGGCGACGTTTTGTCGTCAAAATGTTGACATTGCCCGGCGTTTAAGGCTTTAATCTCGCCCACCTTAGTATCAACACACACCAAAATCACTGTCATTTAGTACTCCATGGAATCTAACCCCCGAAACAACCCATCCAACCAAACGGCTAGTAATACAGCAAGTCATACGACGAGTTATGCGGCGGCTGGGCATGTGGGCATCACTTTAAGCAGTGAGCTAACCATAACGCTAAGAGACGCGATTATAACGGGTGAGATAGAACAGGGAGCCAAGCTTAGTGAAACCAAGCTAGCCACTGAACTCGATGTTAGCCGAGGCCCATTGCGCGAAGCCTTACGCAATCTCGAAGGCATGAACCTTGTGCACAGCGTACCTCAACAAGGATCTAGAGTAGTGGTACTCCGCCCAGACACGGTATTGCAGATTTATGATGCTAGAGAGGCTTTAGAAAGCAAAGCAGCTGCATTAGCAGCGATCAATATGTCCTCTCGTGAAATCGATGAAATGCATCGACTAAATGACACAGCCACCAGGCAAATGAAAGAAACATCCGGCGCGTTTTTTCCAGCCGAAACAGACTATGCTTTTCATGAAACACTTATAAAAGGCAGTCGTAACAAGGTGATCGAGCGAGCCTTGTTACTAGAGTTATACAATTTGATCAAAATGTTCAGATACCAAAATAGCTTTGTAAATAACAGCTCGAGTAATGCATTAATAGTACACAGACAAATCGCTTACGCGATCGAGCAACGAGACCCAGTGCTCGCTGAAGTTACCGTCCGCCGACATATCGCACAGGCGCGAGAGCGGATCGAGAGAAAGTTTAACGGGACGTAGAGCTCGTCCTAAACATAAACATACGAAACAAACCGAACAATTATCTGGAGCACACTATGAGCGAAGCAATCCAACGAGAGAGCATGGAATACGACGTCGTTATTGTTGGCGGCGGTCCTGCGGGCATGTCTACGGCCATCAAGCTTAAACAACTAGCTGACGAAGCTGGAAACGAGCTTAGCATCTGCCTTTTAGAGAAAAGTGCTGAAGTTGGCGCCCATATTCTTTCAGGCGCGGTAGTAGAACCACGCGCTTTGAACGAACTATTCCCCGACTGGAAGGAACGTGGAGCACCGCTCCACACGCCAGTTAAGCGTGATGAAATGCACATGTACAACGAAACAGGATCAACCAAATTTCCTGGCTTCATGATCCCACCAGCAATGCACAACAAAGGCAATTACATCGTTAGCTTGTCGAACATAGTTCGCTGGCTCGGTGAACAAGCCGAAGCGCTTGGAATAGAGATTTACCCTGGTTTCGCCGGCGCTGAATTACTATTTAATGAAGACGGTAGTGTTAAAGGCGTAGCAACACCAAACAACGGGGTTAATCCAGACGGCTCTCACAAGCCAAGTTTTGAGCCTGGAATGGAACTGCATGCCAAGTACACAGTCTTCGCAGAAGGGTGCAGAGGACAGCTCGGTAAAGAGCTTATGGCTAAATTCAACCTAAATGATGACGCTGATGTTCAACATTACGGTATTGGTTTTAAGGAATTATGGGAGATAGACCCCAGCCAACATGAAGAAGGTCTTGTATTGCATGGCTCAGGCTGGCCTCTGACCAACGGCTTAAGCGGCGGTTGTTTCATGTATCACTTAAAAGACAACATGGTAACGCTCGGGTTAATTATCGACCTTAACTACGCTAATCCACACGTCAGTCCTTTTGATGAATTCCAAAAAATGAAACACCACCCTGAGTTTGCTAAAGTCTTAGAAGGTGGTAAGCGCCTTGGTTATGGCGCGCGCGCTTTGTCTAAAGGCGGATGGAATTCCCTAGGCAAAATGAGTTTCCCTGGTGGACTACTGGTCGGTTGCGATGCAGGCACTCTGAACTCTGCAAAAATCAAGGGTACCCATACTGCAATGAAATCCGGCATGGTCGCTGCACAAACACTCTTTGACCACTTGAGTACGGATGGCGCTGCTGGCTTAACCCTAAGCCAATTCGACACCGCGTTCAGGTCGTCTTGGGCAGGCAAAGAATTAAAGAAAACCCGGTCATTCAGCCCTGCACTGCATAAATTCGGTGCATGGCTAGGCGGCACATACGGTTACATTGAACAAATTCTTGGTGGCTTTGTTCCTACCATTAGAGACAATAAAGCCGACCATACTCAAATGAAAAAAGCCTCCGAATGCGAAAAGATCGACTATCCCAAACCCGATGGCAAGCTTAGTTTCGACAAACCTTCATCAGTCTTTTTGTCAAACACGTACCATGAGGAAGGCATTTTTTGCCACCTGACTTTAAAAGACACCAGCGTACCAATCGAGGTTAACCTCGCCGAGTACGACGCACCTGAACAACGTTATTGCCCAGCAGGTGTTTACGAAATAGTTGGCGAAGCTGAAGGCAAACCGGCACTACAAATAAATGGTCAAAACTGCATTCATTGCAAAACTTGCGATATTAAGGATCCAACACAGAACATTGTGTGGATTTCGCCTGAAGGCGGTGGCGGGCCAAGTTACTCTAATATGTAGCGGGAAGCGCTCTCAAAAAGAAAGCACGCGCTGTTTATATCTGGCCAAGAAGAGCTCTCTTCTTGGCTTTTTTATGTGAATTACTAATGACCCAAACGCTTAGCAGACGAACGGGTTCATGGCTTTTGTTCAGTCTTATATGACAATAGATGTTCGGCACGGCTGTGTTAAGATCGCAAGTTAATAATCAATCTCAAGTTAAATCAGCCTTTATGTTTCAAAAACACGTCATCCTCATAAGCGCATCAATTTTACTTGGCGCATGCGCAACCCCACAAAATACTCTATTAGTTGAAGACGAGCTTGCTCGCCTAGACACAAAAATAGGTGGGCTTGAGATAAGCCTGGCTGAGCGTTTTGAGTCTGTATGCAGTAACAACCTTGCTCAGATCGAAAGAGATTTAAGTACGCGCCTAAAAGTGGATTTAACCAAGAAGCTTGCCGAGGCCGAAAAAGCGGCCTCGCGTGTAAAGCGTGACCTAAAAGATTTACGCGCACAATGTAATACAGAAACACTTGACGATAAATTATTGCTTGGCGCAGTGGAAGATGTGACATTCATTGACGAAGAAATTACGCTAGAAGCCCGGATCGACTCGGGTGCGGAAACTTCATCAGTTGGGGTTTATGCATTAACTCAGTTCGAACGAGATGGTAAAGGCTGGGTGCGTTATAAATTGGTCAACCTTAAAAAAGCGCCTTGGCTGGAACACCGCATCCGTGACGATGTACGCATCAAGTCTCGAGTCGAAGGTTTTACAGACGAACGGTACGAAATCAGAATGGACATTAAAGTTGGCAGCAAGGTGTATCGTCGCCAAGTGTTTAATTTGGCCAATCGTAAAAACTTTGATTACCAAGCTTTGCTCGGCAGAAGTTTCTTACGCGATGTAGCCATTGTAGACGTTAGCGTAGAGCATCAACTAAAGCGAAAGCGTTCAGGCAAGTAGTTTAAACTTAAAAACAAAAAAACCTCAAGGTGAAACTTGCATAATCGGACCCCATTTCTAGTTATTATTGCTGGCCTCTTAGTGCTTGGATTTTCGAACGTATATTACCGACATGTGGAAGTTGGTATTCCTCTGACGCCAGGCGAGAGAGTTGATGTCTGGCAAATTGAAGCGGAAATCTCGTTTGATGGAAACGGCGGCCCAGCAACTGCTTCTTTGGCTCTTCCTCGCAGCGGTCAATTCGAATTAATCGAGGAATTTACGGCATCACCGGCATTTGGCGTCAATGTGATTCGAGACGATACGCATGCTGAAGCCCTTTGGAGTAAACGTGAAGTCGCTGGACCTCAAACGCTTTATTATCAAGCCGCTTTCACCGAAAAGACGAGCGTTGATTCCGGCGCTACTCCAACGCGACCGGAGGCTCGAGAACCGCTTCCCGAGCCCTACGAAAGTTCTGCCCAAGCCATTCTAAAAGGCGCATACGAACGTTCTGGGAATCAGCGATCTTTAGTTGCCCAAATCCTTCTGACACTCAGCTCAGAAGATCAAAATGCGGCTTTATTACTGTCAGAGTTTTCGCGCACTGAGGCATTTATCTATCTAATGGATATCGCCAAAGTTTCGTCTAAAATGGCGCGCGGCTTATTATTAGAAGATGGTCGTCGCAACCAGCGACTTGTCCCGCTCGTAAAAGTTTATGTAGACGGCAAGTGGGATCTTAAAAATATCGAATCGGGCGAACTGGACGCTGATAAACCCATTTTGGTTTGGCTTGAAGACAGACCTTCATTGCTCGACGTAACGGGGGGTGAAAATTCTAGAATTCGGTTTTCTATTGGCAAACGCACGAGTAGCGCCCTAACCCAAGCCAATCGCTCAGGCGTGGGCGAGAAATGGGACTTTGGCCTTTACCATTTACCCATTACTGAGCAGAACCTGTTCAAAGGAATTCTACTCATTCCCATTGGTGCGCTTGTCGTTGTGTTTATGCGTATTATCGTTGGGCTACGAACTAGCGGCACATTTATGCCGATTCTAATTGCCACATCGTTTATACAGACTGAACTGCTAAATGGCTTAATCGGCTTTATTTCAATAGTCTCTATAGGTCTAGCAATACGTTCCTATTTGTCGAAGCTTAACCTGCTCCTGGTAGCGCGAATATCGGCGGGGGTGATGGTGGTCATTGGATTAATTGTCTTACTCACAATGATCGCTTTCCAGCTAGGCATCAGCGACACCCTTAAGATCACATTTTTCCCCATGATTATTATGGCTTGGACGATCGAGAGAATGTCTATCCTTTGGGAAGAAGAAGGAAGCAAAGAAGTGTTTGTACAGGGCTTCGGAAGCCTCTTTGTCGCAGTACTCGCTTACCTGTGTATGGATAATGATTTTATCCGGCACTGGGCTTTTAACTTCCTCGGCGTTCATGCATTTATTATGGCGGGCGTTTTAGCCATGGGCCAATATACTGGATATCGGCTATCCGAATTAAAGCGTTTTCGTCCACTAGCGGATCAGCATTAGCGTGCAAGTACCAAAAATGTCGATGAAAAACATACGTCTGTCTATCAAATCAGCGATTGAGCAATCTCTAAATTACGCTGACCCCAGGCTTTTGCACTCTCGTGGGATAATGGGAATGAATCAGCGTAATGTTGCCTATGTGGCTCGCTATAATGATCGCCGATGTTACCCCAACGTTGACAATAAGCTAAAAACCAAAGAACTTGCGTTAGAAGACGGGATCGCGGTTCCCGCTCTGATAGACACAGTCATTTATCAACACGACGTGAACTTTGTTTTTGAGACCTTAGACAAACACCCGAGCTTTTGCATAAAGCCTGCTAACGGTAGTGGTGGTAAGGGAATCTTAGTCATCGTTGATACCGATCAAGATGGTTACCGCAAAGCGAGCGGCGAGCATGTTTCCAAAGACTATGTCATTAGGCATTTATCTAACACATTAGCAGGGCTTTTTAGCTTAGGTGGCGTTACCGACTTTGCCATTATCGAAGAATTGATTGAATTTGACCCAATTTTTGAGGGGCTTAGTCACGAGGGCGTTCCTGATATTCGTATCATTGTGTTCAAGGGCTACCCAGTCATGGCCATGGCGCGTTTGGCGACACATGCGAGTGATGGCAAGGCGAATCTGCATCAAGGGGCTGTCGGCGTAGGTATCGACATTAAAACAGGCTTTGCTTGCGCAGCTGTCCAACACAACCAACCCATCACCCATCACCCTGATACTCAAAGGTCATTAGAGAACTTAAGTATCGGAGGCTGGCCTGACTTGCTGAAGCTCGCATCAAGCTGTTACGAAATGTCTGGACTGGGGTATTTAGGCGTAGATCTAGTCCTAGATAAAAACCGAGGACCGCTAGTTCTTGAACTAAACGCACGTCCCGGGCTATCAATTCAAATTGCAAACAAGCGTGGTCTACTCCCTCGCCTACAACAGATAGAGAGTTTGCAACACCGCAGACCCAGAACTGTCGAAGAACGAATTAACTACGTTTTAAACGAATTTAACGACTGAGCATTTAATACACTGCGTAAACTTTTCCACAGGCCATACCAGAAGTTATTTCAGGCCGTTAGCTTAAGCGTTTTATCAGTGGGCCTATGGTCAATCCCTGAACGACGATCGAAAACACAACGATCACATAGGTTAAGAATAGAATCAGATCCCTATATTCACCGCTCGGTAAACTGAGCGCCAGTGCAACAGATATCCCACCGCGCAAACCACCCCAGGTTAGAATTTTGACTAAATGCGGTGCTAATTTACGGGTAGTAACCCAATCAATCAACCTGATCGGCAAGCCAACACTAAAGAAGCGTATCGCGATTACTATCACGATCAGAAACAAACTGGCTAAGAACCACTGGCCTTCGAACGGAATTATTAACACTTCCAATCCGATCAGTGCAAACAAGACAACGTTTAATATTTCGTCTACAAGCTCCCAAAATTCATTGAGACTTCGGCGTGTTTGATCCGACAACACTTCAGACCGCAGCACTTGGCCTGTAATCAACCCTGCGACAACAATAGCGATTGGGCCCGATGTATGCAGCGCAACGGCCAAGGAATACCCGCCCATCACAATAGCAAGCGACAGCAGAACCTCAACTTTGTAGTTATCGATTGACCGCATTAAGTAATACCCGAGCAGTCCTAAGGCGGTGCCAAGCAACAGTCCGCCAACAGCTTCCTCCACAAACAAAATGGCTACGTGGCTAGGAGTAATGCTTTCAGGTTGCTGTAAAAGAATGAGCAAAACCATAAAAACAACGACACCAACGCCATCGTTAAATAAGGACTCGCCGGCGATGGTGGTTTCCAATTCTTTGCTTACACCCAAACGCTTTACCGTTGCCATAACAGCGATTGGGTCTGTAGGGGAAATCAAAGCACCAAACAAAAGGCAGTACAAATAGGGTAAGTGATAACTTAATGCTGCTAGAAGATAATAAGCCGCAGTGCCAACCAAAAAGGTCGACATAACCACACCAACGGTTGCCAAGCTAAGAATCACCCACCCCTGTTTCTTCAAGTCAGTGAGGTTAACGTGCAGCGCTCCCGCAAATAGGAGAAAACTCAGCATGCCATGCAGCAAGGTCTGATTGAAGTCTATTTCTCCCAGCATGGACGTTGCCTGGTTCTGGACATCTGCCCAGCCCAAGAGCCCAGCCACATAAACCAAAACGGACGCAATCAAGGCCACCATCATCACGCCTATCGTCGTCGGTAGGCCTATAAAACGATGATTAATATAGGCAAACAAAGCCGATATCGTAATGAGTACTGCCGATAAATCGATAACACTAGACATCATAATATTCTCTCTGAGATAGCAACGATTGAACAGTCTAGCAGTTTAATCAGATTGCAATCGACTGACACATCTAAGCCAACGGCAAAGTTAAGGGCAATGCTATGGGTAATACGTTACGTTATAAACTGGGGATTGGATAACGCTACAGATGCTTCTTGACCTTCTTGGCAATGCTCTCTGGAGTCTCTGCGGAACCAAATCGAGCAACAACATCACCTTCTCTGTTGACTAAGAACTTAGTGAAGTTCCACTTAATGGCTTCTGAGCCTAGCAACCCCTTCGCTTCTTTCTTTAGGTATTTAAATAGCGGGTGCGTGTCTGCGCCATTAACGTCAACTTTAGAGAACATTGGAAATGAGACACCATAATTCAATTGGCAAAACTCCTCGATATCTCCATCTGAACCGGGGTCTTGACTACCAAACTGGTTACACGGAAAACCGAGCACCACAAGACCATCGTCCTTAAGCTCTTCATAAAGAGTTTCGAGCCCTTTAAACTGGGGCGTAAAGCCACACTTACTAGCGGTGTTAACGATCAATATTACTTTGTCTTTAAATGTTTCTAAGCTGAGCTCTTGGCCACGAATGTCTGTGGCCGAAAAATTGTAAACTGACATAAAGTCTCCAATGAATATTTAAAATCTTATAAGCAAGTAGCGAACCACCAAAATGGAACGTTTACTGGATAGTCAAAACGACCTGTCCCTTACAAGATAAAGTCATCAATTGATGTCGATCTTTGCAATAACAGACGGTCATTGTAAATGAGGCATTATCCTGCGATTTCAACCAAAGAGGTAGATTACAAAACTCGCAGAACGAATAATGCTACTTGAAACTTCTTTTCTCGCGTCGGCCAAACATTTGATAGTGACGAACTGCTTCAGCTTGACTCGCAATACCTGCGACCGATAGGTCTGGATTCAATTCAACATAACGCTGCCAATCAAAACCAGCCGGAGCAATCAGATTATACGCACGCTGGTAATCATCAAGAGGGCTAAATTCCAGATAATGTCTAATAGCAGAACGCTCGTTATACACCAACGGGTCTGCCTCAACGTCTGGATTCATCTCAATATATAATTGCCAATCAAAACCTTCTGGCAACATTGCTATTGCCCCGAAACGAGTCGTCTTAGGAATCGCTTTAGACGAATAAGCAAAGTGCTCAAAATCTTTTCTATAAATATCACTAACAAGTTCTCGAACGTTCGAGTCCGCGAAGAAAGATTCCGGCCTTGGCGCAAACACCATATCGTCTATTTCTTGCGTCGACAAGGTAGCCGCGCCTTCAATATGGGTTTCAGAATACAGCAAGGAGTTACGCTTTGGTTTATGGTTATGGAGGTGTGTAACCAAGGCATATGCATCAGCCTTCTCCGCAAACACTTTTCGATAGAACTTAGGTAAAAATTGGCCTATCTGGCTCACGTCATAACAATGCCTAATTGGATACTCGTCGCTGCGCAAACGACGCAACCAGCGATATCTAAGGTTGTGCTGCGTGATCAGCTGAACTTCTGAATTAATGTACGACTGGCTCTGAAAATGAGTATCTCTTTGCCCGTCGGGTACTTGGTGCAGCAGTGTAAGAAAATCTAAGAATGTATTTGGCTGAGCGCCTCCCAGCATTTCGCTAACACCCTCTGAGCGTTGGTACACATACTGATCTAGAAACGCACTAACAATTCGTGAAAAGGGATTTCGGGTAAACAGAAATCTATTGTAGCCAGAATGATCGTGACTCCAATCCAGAGGGAATACCTCATTAAGATTGTGATAACCATCCAACCGCTCTAGCTCATCAAGGCTCATCTCATCCTGATGCAAATCTAAGTAGAGTTCACGCAAATGAGTACAGGCTGCTTTCGCCGAATAAAAAAAGATATAACGGTGTTGATGATTAACGATTGGAATCATTGCGTTTTGCGTCTATCCGCCGGTAGCGCTCATGAATCGCTGAATCTTAATTTCATTAGGGTCAAACTCGTGCTTTTCTGGCTTCCTTTGCATAGAATCTCTAATTGCAACTGCCAAAAATTCTTCGATTTGCGCATCAGATTGACCGGCTTTTTGCCCTTCTCGTATGATGCCCTTTAGATCCACCGCATCTTCGTTTCCTAAACACAACAGCAACTGTCCTTCGGTTGTTACTCTAACTCGGTTACAGGTTGAGCAAAAGTTGTTGGTCATTGGCGAAATAAAACCTACTCTAGTATCAGTACCCTTTACCGCTTGATATCGAGATGGCCCTGCAGCCAGGTCATTAAAGTGGTAATCGTCCAAGCCAAACTCAGCATCAAGTTGATCACTAATACTCTGACTCGAGAGACTGGTTTTCGAACGGGCATGACTGTCGATATCACCTAAAGGCATCTCTTCGATAAAACTAATATCCAAACCTTCATTAACGGCAAAACGAGTAAGGTCCAAAACCTCATGATCGTTAACACCTTTAAGAACCACTGCGTTAAGCTTAATCCGCGCAAACCCAGCGGCTTTTGCTGCTTTTATTCCGCGCATCACATCCTGTATATCACCAAAACGCGTCATCGCCTTAAATCGGTCTGAGTCTAACGTGTCCAAACTAATATTAATTCGGCTCATGCCGACAGACTTAAGCTCCGTAGCGTATTGGTCTAACAACACACCGTTGGTAGTCATAACCAGTTCGCGCAAGCCTGGTAGCTCACCTAAACTTCTTGCCAACTGCATAACACCCTTACGAACTAGAGGCTCACCGCCGGTCAGACGTATTTTTTCGACGCCCAAGCCTACAAATGTTTTACCAACCAGAGCCATCTCTTCAAGCGACAGCACTTTTGCTTTTGGCAGAAACACCATGTCCTCAGCCATACAATAGGTGCAACGAAGGTTGCAACGATCAGTGACCGACAGCCGCAAATAGCGGATTGTTCTCTGAAACTGGTCGATCAAATGATTAGACGCTATTTGTTCTGACATAATTTTAGGGTTAGATGACCTTATTGGGGTTTAGCTGAGCCGTAATTACTGTGGCTACCAAAGACTACTATTACGTAACGGGAGGAAGTCTACCAAATCTCCTGCACAAATGGCGTTGTTAGCGCCCTGTTTTACCAAACCGTCTGCCCATGATAAGGACGAGAGCACGCCACTGCTTAAATTACCGAAACGCTCAACACTGGTTTCGCCCCCATCGTTCAATGATATGCGAACGCGTATGTATTCTTCTCTTGTCACGTGAGGCTTATTAAAACTAGCCCGTATCGGTATTACCCGGGGACGCTCGATCTTAGCGCCCTGTAAGGCTCTTATTAAAGGAACACCCAGCAATTGAAACACCACAAAGGATGAGACAGGGTTACCCGGCAACCCAATAAAAGCACTATCTCCGATCCGACCAAAGGCGACTGGTTTACCAGGCTTCATTTGCACCTTCCACAAATCAAGACGGCCTAATTGTTCGACGGCGGGCTTTACATGATCCTCTTCACCCACAGAGACTCCGCCACTGGAAATAATTAAGTCTGCACGTTGCGCCGCATCAGCAAGCGCCACTTTTGTGGCTTCAAGAGTATCTTCAACCAGACCAACATCAATTACGTCTACTTCAAATTGTCGACATAACAGCTTAAGCAATATTCTATTCGAATTGTAAATCTGACCACTTTTGAGAGGTGTGCCAGGTTCGACTAGCTCATCCCCTGTTGAAAAAATAGCGACACGTAAGCGTTGTCTTACAGCCAACTCAGCGACGCCAATAGAGCTCAATAACGACACATCAATTGGGGTCAGAATTTGCCCAGCGCTAATAACCTGTGCGCCCTTGCGTATATCTTGCCCGTGGGGTCGAATATTGTCGCCGGGCTTAGGCGAACTATTTATAACAACACGGTCATCCCCCACAAACTCACAATTTTCTTGAATGACGACACAGTCCGCGTTTTCAGGAATAACGCCACCCGTGAAAATACGCGCTGCGGTGCCTGCCGCTAATGGCCGCGGTGCAAGACCAGCGGGAATTCGCTGACTAATCATCATCGAACTTGGAGCGGTCTTAAAATCTGAACAGTTAATCGCTATGCCATCCATAGCGCTATTATCTTCTGGCGGAATATTTAGCGGAGCAAGCGTTAATGTCGCCGCTACACGACCGCACGCCTGCTCAAGCGCTACTATCTCAACATCATTGCAACAGCAAGATAGCGCCGACAAAAAGTCTTGTGTTTCTGCAACCGTTTTCATTGATCCACTGTCTTTTTTGAAAAGGTGATCTTAGTTTGCTGTAGATAGCTGAGTGCCGCGCTATGCATTATCTTTGGCGTTGGTATGCGAAACAAAATTACAGGGTTTGTGTCTAGAATCCAATTGCTCGTCCAAAATACCTTCCCACGCCGTTTTACACGCACCCGTAGAACCCGGCAGACAAAAAACCACCGTCTTATTCGCAACACCCGCGAAGGCGCGCGACTGAACCGTAGAGGTACCTATATCACTTAGTGATAAATACCGAAAAAGTTCTCCAAAACCATCAATTTGCTTATCGAATAAAGGTCTTAAGGCTTCTGGAGTGCTGTCTCTACCCGTAAAGCCCGTGCCGCCTGTAGACACTACGCAGTGTACTTTAGGATCCGCAATCCATTGCGATACGCTTGCACGCATCAAATACACATCGTCGATCACTATTTTGCGTTCGTATACGACGTGCCCTTTGGCAGTGAGCTGTTCACACAAGTATGAGCCAGAGCTATCGCTTGCTTCGTCACGCGTGTCCGATACCGTTAATACAGCAACATTCATTGGGAGAAATTGAGAAATACTACTCGACATTTTTTAGGTCCCTTCAATTTGTTCGAATTAATTCGAATCACTTTTGATTAGTTCAATCGTTCGATAAATCAGCGTTCGGATGATTTCCAACGCTTTGCTGCCTGTGCGTCTTTATCTTTCATTCCGAGCCAGTGAGCACCATTAGATCCAACTTCTTTTTTCCAAATAGTTGCGGTCGACTTAAGGTAATCCATAATGAATTCTGCAGCCTGAAACGCCTCTGATCGGTGTTGGCCCGCCACTGCGACGAACACAATTTGCGCGCGAGCAGACAACTTTCCAACTCGATGAATGACACGTGCATCTGCTACACCAAAGCGTGCGATGGCTTGCGTTATCGTTTCTTGGCACAAACTTTCAGTCATTCCAGCGTAGTGCTCTAATTCCAAATAGTCGATGTTCGGCGAGCTATCACTGTCTTCACTGGCTTGTTCAGGTTCGCTATAAAAATCACGTACTAAGCCTACAAAGAATACAACGGCACCCGCTTTAGGGTTTGCGTCGCATAAGCGCTGGTACTCCAGACCGACGTCAAAATCTTGGTTTTGAATGATAACGCTCATCAACCACCCGATACAGGAGGCAGAAACGCGACTTCGTCGCCTGCGTGCACTCGAGTGTCCCAATCAGCACGCTTTTTATTAACAGCAACTAATACAGTTCCATCAAAAAGATCGAGCGCAAGCTGCTTAGGCAGTTCGACCACAACTTTGTCGGCTAAGTCTCGTACGGACATTTGCGTCTCGCTTGCATCCAAGCGAACTTCTCGCAAACCCGCTGACTCGCTTAGTTGAGCAAAAAATAAAACTGTAATCATTTTCTCTGTATTCCTAATTTACTCAGTCTTGAGCCTAAGTGAGTTGCTATTTTTCGACAGCCGTCCAATCGCCAGATTTTCCGCCGGTTTTTTCAAGTAAGCGAATAGTATTAATACTAAACCCCTTATCAATAGCCTTACACATATCGTAGATCGTTAACGCCGCTATCGATGCGGCGGTTAAGGCTTCCATCTCTACTCCGGTTCTACCCGTGGTAGAGCAAACCGATACCACATGTAAACCGCAGGAGTCCTTTTTAACAAACTCTTGGATGTCTATGGACACTTTATTGAGCGGCAATGGGTGACACAGCGGAATCAACTCAGAACAGCGCTTTGCACCTTGAATACCAGCAATACGCGCCGTTGCCAACAAGTCGCCTTTGGCAATAGCGCCATCCCTGATTTTTTCTAACACTTGCGCGTTTAATACGACGAAAGCTTCTGCTTGAGCCGTGCGCGCTGTTTCAGGTTTGGCCGACACGTCAACCATGTGCGCCTGTCCCTTTTTATCTAAATGAGTAAAGTCGTTCATGCTCGGCTGCTTTGCCAGATCTACTGGATCGTATGTTGGATAAAAACAGATTATAGCAGTAGGTTGAGGTCGACATTAGCTCAACCAAGCATCTGTTGTCACCTTTGATCGGCCTCACATAGAGATCGACATGCTCCGTTAACAATGGCCGTTTAGGCCAACCTATCTGTGGTTATAAGCTAATGATCTTTACTTATCGTAATTTATTCTCAAATTTGGAGCCTATTTTATTTACAAATAGAGTATTCGACACTACCCTTCTCGCGGGAATTTAAAGATGCCCTCCAATCCGCTAATCAGACTGAAGAAGAGACCACATTATGGCTGCCAATATCCGCGAAGAAGAAGTGTTAACCGTACATCACTGGAATGACACACTATTTAGTTTTACGACTACTCGCGATCCCGGCTTTCGCTTTGACAACGGCCAGTTCATCATGATTGGCTTAATGGTCGATGGCAAACCCTTAATGCGCGCCTATAGTATCGCAAGCGCCAATTATGAGGAACACATGGAGTTCTTTAGCATTAAGGTTCAAGACGGTCCTTTAACGTCGATTTTGCAAAAAATTAAACCAGGCGACAAATTACTTTGCAGCACTAAGCCTACAGGTACTTTGTTAGTTGATGATTTACTGCCGGGCAAGAATCTATACTTACTTGCCACAGGTACTGGACTTGCACCATTTTTGAGCGTAATCAAAGACCCAGCAGTGTACGAGCGATTCGAAAAGGTGATTGTTACGCATGGCGTCCGTGAGACATCCGAACTGGCTTATGCCGACACAATCGCAGATCTTCCGCATAACGAATTTTTTGGCGAAATGGTCGGCGACAAGTTGCTTTACTATCCGTCAGTAACCCGTGAAGGCTTTCACACTCAAGGTCGACTAACGGATGCTTTAGTTGAAGGCAAGATTTCAGATAAATTCGGTTTGCCTGCGTTTAACCTTGAAGATGATCGGTTCATGATCTGCGGTAGCCCTTCAATGCTGAAGGACTTCACGCAAATACTCGACGAACGAGGCTTCAAAGAAACTCGCCGAGGCGTGTTGGGTGAGTACGTTATTGAGCGAGCATTTGTTGAAAGCTAATTTTTGGAACTCAACATATTGAGAGAGGGCTTGATTTAACCTCTCTCTAGATTTTACTTCTCTGTGCCTCTAAACGGATTTAGATATCAGTTCACTGCAACAGCGCTTTACGCTCGTCTTCTTTGCCTCACAGTGTTACGTCTCTCCCTACTCGCTACCACTTTTCCCTCACTATGGAGCGTATTCTGTAAACGGTGCTTGCCTGTGGTTCGCGTACAGGCTATAAATTGCCCATACAAAATAAAGCCCTGACCTCACCGCGTGGTGTAGGCCGCGTCGCGTTTAGACAATGATCCAAACGCTGCCGTTAAAGGGCATGCACTGACACCACAAAGGAATAAGGAGAAACTATGGCAGTCGCTTCAAGTAATACCGCTCAATGGTCATCACGCTTTGCATTCACTCTAACCGCAATCGGCAGCTCTGTTGGTTTAGGCAATCTGTGGCGCTTTTCGGCCGAAGCCGGCAATAACGGCGGTGGAGCGTTTATCGCCCTCTATCTTGCCTGTGTGATCCTAATCGGTATTCCAACCTTAATGGCAGAGTTTTTGATCGGTCGAGCCGGTAAAGCGTCTAGTGTTGTGAATAGCATGCAAGACCTAGCCGAACGCTCTAATGTGTCAACTCACTGGAGTTTAGGCGCGTGGGTTGGGATGGGGAGCTCGTTTCTGATTTTGAGCTTTTACGCGGTGGTTGCTGCGTGGGTAATGGCGTATATACCTAAGTTCTTATTTGGAACGTTCGACGGCATGGACGCAATACAAATCGCCGCTGAGTTCGAAACTTTAAAGGATTCGCCCCTAGCACTCGCCCCATGGTTTTTAATATTCCTTGGCCTAGCAATTTGGCTGGTTAGCCGAGGCGTTAACCAAGGTCTAGAAATCGCAGCTCGGCTTTTGATGCCCGCATTCTTTATTTTATTGTTCTGCTTAACCATCTATAGCTTGAGTCTTGGCTGGGAATCGGGCGGCACAAGCGAGGCGGTTTCGTTTATGTTTGCACCAGATTGGAGCAAGCTATCAGTTAACGTTGCGGTACGCGCATTGGGCCAAGCATTTTTCTCTATAGGCCTAGGTATGGCTATGATGATTGCCTACGGAAGCTATTTACCTCGCAGCATCAACGTTCCACAAAGCGCTGTGATCATTGGCCTTGCGGACACAGGTGTGGCACTCATGGCCGGATTAGCGATCTTCCCTATCGTATTTCACTTTGGTTTAGATTTTAATGCGGGCGCCGGTCTTTTCTTCCAGACCCTTCCAATCGCTTTGGTCTCAACACCTGGCGGTAATTTGGTAGGCGCTGCGTTCTTCTGCCTGGCCTTTTTTGCAGCGCTCACAACCGCATTAGCATTGTTGGAGCCCACAGCTGAATACCTTAAAGAACGTACAGGCATCACTAAAAAACAAGGCGCTCTCTATGGCGGCTTGGCCATTATGGCGATGGGTACCGTCTGCTTGTTCAGCATCAAGTTCTTGGATTTTTTGGATGTCGACGTAACAGCCACCATCATGCTGCCTATGAGCGCATTAATTATTGTTCTTTTTGTAGGCTGGCGTTTAGATAAAGCTATTTTGGCAGACCAGCTCAATGATGGTGAACAAGCATTAGGACGCTTTCTTCTGGTTATGGTTAGATACGTAGCGCCATTCATGATCGCCACCATATTGTTTGCGGGCATGCACGATCGTTACTATGGCTTGTTCGTTACTTTGGCTAAATCGGTCATCACTGGCATTATCTAGGATAACAATTTCGCTACTTTCTATATGGAAGTAGCGTTCTATCTAAAGCCATCCCAAACACTATGGAACAGGGTGATTGTTATTATCTTGCTACCCCACCTCGATTAGACGCATAATTATTTGAGGTAAGGCCCTCAAAGCGTTTACACTCGCGGCCATGATTCAATTTCAAAATGTTTCTTTGCGGCGCGGCGAGAATCTACTCTTTGATTCCGCGAGCTTCCAAATCCATCCTGGCCAAAAAGTTGGCCTGACGGGGTCCAATGGCAGTGGCAAATCGAGCATTTTCGCATTGCTGAGAAACGAGTTATTACTAGACACGGGGGATGTGCAAATACCCGCCGACTGGGTTATGGCTCATGTCGCACAAGAAGCCCCCGCAGACAAACGCGGCGCCATCGATCACGTATTGGATGGCGATAAAGAATGGCGAGATTTAGAGGCCAAGCTGCTTGATACAGAACACCCACGTTTCTTAAAACACCAAAGTCGCTTCGAAGAGATCGACGGCTATTCTGCACGCAGCCGTGCGGCACAACTGCTTGACGGTTTGGGTTTCAAACCTGAAGACATTGAAAAACCCGCAGTTGAATTCTCTGGGGGTTGGCGCGTTCGCTTAAACGTCGCTCGAGCCTTAATGTGTCGATCAGACCTATTATTGCTCGATGAGCCTACCAATCACTTAGACCTAGATGCCGTCCTGTGGTTAGAGCGCTGGCTTAAACATTATCAGGGCACACTAATTTTAATCGCGCATGATCGGGATTTTTTAGATCAGCTCACCACTCAAACCCTGCACATTGAAAACCAGAAAGCGCGATTGTTCAAAGGCAATTACAGTGCGTTTGAGAAAATCAGAGCCGAGCAACTGGCCAATCAACAAAGCTCCTACGAGAAGCAGCAGCGCGAAATTGCCCATATGCAAGATTTCGTTCGACGCTTTAGAGCAAAGGCCACTAAGGCAACGCAAGCGCAAAGCCGCTTAAAAGCGTTAGAACGAATGGAGCTCATTGCCCCAGCACACGTTGACTCGCCCTTTCATTTCTCGATTCCTGAACCAGACAAATCGCCGAGTCCGCTCATTAGTGTGCATGACGCAAGTGTTGGTTATGGTGGCAAAGCCATTGTCGAAAACATCGAGTTTGCGATGTCACCCGGTGACCGAATTGGTCTTATTGGTCCCAATGGCGCGGGCAAATCCACCGTTATTAAACTACTTGCAGGTGAGTTAAAGCGGCAAAGCGGCAATTACCATCAATCGAGCGAACTCAAGATTGGCTACTTTGCGCAACATCAGATCGAACGATTGCAGTTAGAGCATTCGCCTTTAGAGCACATGCGGATTCTGGATGACGACACCAACAACGGACTCGCAACTGAAAACCAGTTACGCCGATACCTCGGCAGCTTTGGCTTTACCGGCAACAAGGCTACCAGTAAGGTAGGGCCTTTCTCGGGTGGGGAGAAGTCTCGTCTCGCTCTGGCACTACTGTGCTACGAACGCCCTAACCTTCTCTTGTTAGACGAGCCAACCAATCATCTCGACATCGACATGCGCCAAGCCTTGGCCGTAGCGCTGCAAGATTACTCGGGCGCAGTTGTCTTGGTATCGCATGACAGGCATCTACTAAAAGTAAATTCAGATTCACTGTTATTGGTCGCTAATGGCCGAGCACAAGAGTTCTCGGGTAGCGTAGATGACTATCCCAAATGGCTAGCAGCGCATCATCGCGGTGAGGTAATCGATGACACCACCGCAATTAGCTCCCGAGACGTAGATGCAACACCTGATCCTGAAGACAATTCCGCTCAAGCGAAAAAAGAACGTAAACGGATTGAAGCTGAACGTCGAATGGCAATGCAGCCGCTCACCAATCGGCTCAAGCGTTGTGATCGTGAAATGGAAAAACTCAATATCAAAAAAGCAGAGATCGAAACGCGCCTAGCCGACAACGAATTATATGAAGATGGCCAGCGTGAGCTATTAAAACAATTGCTTACCGACCAAGCCTATATTCAAAAAGAGCTCGATCAAGTGGAAGAAGAGTGGTTTGCAGTTCAGGAAGAAATTGAACAACATCAATCAATGGGGTAACGTGAGCAACTAGCTTTACCTCAACGCTCTTCTAAAAAACGATCACGGCAAAATCAATATGCTAGAAAGCCTAAAACCAACATCACATTTAGTCTTTGGTACCGGTTTAACGGGTGGCTACCTGTTAGGTGCGCTAATGCATTCCGGCGCTCAAGTTTTCGCTGTCGCGCGACCCAGCAATCAAGAATGCTGGAACCAAGGCTTAGAGCTATCTGATTACCTCGACCACAACGTGGTGTTGCCTAAACCTGATCGCGTGACCCCAGCAGACGCTAAAGAGTTTGATCTAATTTGGCTTTCTGTTAAGTGCACTGCTACTGCAAACATTATTGAAGACCTAAGAGCCTTCGTGGGAGCAAACACGACAATCGTGTGTTGCCAGAATGGTTTTGGCAGTGACGCCATCGTTCGTGATGCTTTTCCGAATAACCACGTCGAGAACGCGATTGTCGGATTTAACGTCGCAGTTGTGAACCTTGCGCATTTACGCAGAGCCACAGAAGGCGATTTTGTTATTAGCAAGGAACTGGCTGAATCCTATAATTTAAACTTTGGCTCTGACCTCATGCCACTGCATGTTAGCGAAGACATGCTTGCATCACGCTGGGCTAAGCTGCAACTCAATCTCGCAAATGCAGTGAATGCACTGGCAGATGTTCCCGTCAAAACGATGTTAGAAGATCGCGCTTATCGTCGAGTCATAGCGGCGATCATGCGCGAATTACTCGCTTTGGTGAAGCAGCAACAGATTAAACTGCCTAAGATCGCTGCAATTCCTGGCCGTTGGATGCCGACATTGATGACATTGCCTGATCCTATTTATCTAGCGATAGCACAATCGACACTGGCAATTGACCCAACCGCGCGCACTTCGATGTGGTGGGATCTTGATAACGGGGTCAAAACCGAAATTGACTTTATCAACGGCGCAGTCAGCCGTCTTGGAAAAGAGCTAGGCATTCCGACGCCCGCAAATGATGCGCTGATCGCCTTAGTAAAAGAGGTCGAAAGTGGCACCAAAAAACGCGATTGGTCAGCTCAACAGTTTCACGATCTTATTCTTAGACGGTGAGCGCTAGTGAACGTGGATAAAGACAACTCTCAGCAACAGATCGGTATTATTGGCGCAGGCAAAGTCGGCCTAAGTTTCGCCCTACTCTGCCACGACCGTGGTCTTAATGTTGTTGTTGCTTGTCGTGACTTTGCAAAAACGAAAGAAGCTCTTAGATCAAAAGCAAGCCAACTAAGCTTGAATGACAATCTGAAAGAGGTCGTCCGCGGTTCATCAATTATTATTCTTGCTGTTGCTGACACAGACATTAGTGATGTCTGTAAACAAATATCAGCCGATCTCGACAGACACACTATTGTCACTCATTTTGCTGGGGCGTTAGACTCCCAAGTGCTTGCAAGCGCCAAAAAGGCTGGCGCTCAAGTAGCGTCAACCCACCCATTAAATACCTTCCCTAACTTGGAAGCAGCATTAGCCGTATTACAAAATAGCGATCACAACACCGCGATGTTTTGTGAAGGCGAAGATACTGCGCTTGACATCCTAACACCATTTTTTGAACGCCTTGGATTCAACTGCCATGTACTCGATACGGGCAGCAAAGTGTTGTATCACGCAGCGTGCGTCATGGCCTGCAATTACTCAACGGCAGTAATCAATGCCAGCGGGAAGATTGCGGCGACCGCAGGCATAGACGAGACTGTATTTATCCAAGCGCTAATGCCGATACTGCGCACTACATTGACCAATATAGAACAGCACGGCACTCTGGCTTCGCTAAGCGGCCCAATTGCCAGAGGTGATGTCAACAACGTAAGCGCGCACCTGAGCGCTTTGCACGCCTCAGAGCTTGATGCTAGTTTCATAGACTTGTATTCGTCTTTGGGACAACACGCTATTACGATGGCTGAGCAGAACGACCAGCTAGACAGCAAACAAGTCGAAGTGCTAAAAAAAATATTACTAGGAGAAGCGCTTAACCGAAAGAGCTAAGCGATTTCGATCTTTTGCGCAATTAACGACTTCCACTTATTCGGACCCGTTGTGTGAACTGATTCGCCCTTGGTATCGACCGCGACAGTCACCGGCATGTCCTTAACCTCAAACTCATGAATCGCTTCCATACCCAGTTCTGGGAAGGCGACGACTCGTGAATTCGTAATTGCCTTGGACACCAAATATGCCGCCCCACCCACTGCCATTAAATACACAGCCTTGTGTTTTTCTATCGATTTTATCGTGGCAGGTCCGCGCTCCGCTTTACCCACCATGCCGATTAAGCCTGTTTGCTCCAACATCATGTCGGTAAACTTATCCATGCGAGTCGCTGTTGTGGGTCCAGCAGGACCTACGGCCTCATCACGTACAGCGTCAACCGGACCTACGTAGTATATAAAGCGATTAGTAAAGTCTACGCCCTCAGGCAAGCCTTCACCGCTTTCTAATAGGGAGTGGATGCGTTTGTGGGCTGCATCTCGACCCGTTAGCAATTTACCTGAGAGCAACACGGTCTCGCCCGGTTGCCACTCAAGCATGTCAGATTTGTTCAATGTGTCGAGATTAACTCTACGCGCACTAGGCCCAACATCCCAAGATATCTCAGGCCAATCACTTAATGATGGGGTAGTTTGTAGTGATGGACCAGTACCGTCTAGTACAAAATGAGCGTGACGAGTAGCCGCACAATTGGGGATCATCGTTACCGGCAAAGACGCAGCATGCGTTGGAAAATCTTTAATTTTAACGTCCAATACAGTTGTTAAGCCACCTAGACCTTGTGCGCCAATACCCAGTTGGTTGACCTTCTCAAACAATTCGATACGCAACTCTTCTAGCCTGCTATTAGGACCTCGTTTTATAAGCTCTTGTATATCAACAGGCTCCATCAAAACTTCTTTGGCCAATACAGCCGATTTCTCGGCAGTACCACCTACTCCTATACCGAGCATTCCAGGTGGACACCAACCAGCGCCCATCGTCGGGACGGTTTTAAGCACCCAGTCAACAAGTGAATCGCTCGGATTGAGCATTGCCATTTTGGATTTATTTTCTGAACCGCCGCCTTTCGCGGCCACTTCAATGTCGACTGTATCGCCTTCAACGATATCGTAGTGAATTACAGCAGGGGTATTATCACCTGTATTCTTTCGTGCGCCCAAAGGATCTGACAATATTGATGCACGCAGAATGTTGTCTGGGTTTAAGTAAGCACGGCGCACACCCTCATTGATCATATCTGTGAGCGTCATCTCAGCATCCCATGTAACGTCCATGCCTACTCGGACAAATATCGTCACGATACCCGTGTCTTGGCATATCGGCCGCCGGCCTTCTGCACACATGCGAGAGTTAATCAAAATCTGTGCCATCGCGTCTTTGGCAGCGCGGGACTCTTCGAGCAAGTAGGCCGAGTGCATCGCGTCTACAAAATCCTTAGGATGGTAGTAAGAAATAAACTGTAGAGCGTCGGCAACGCTGGCGATTAGGTCGTCTTGTTTAATAGCTGGCATAGAAGTTTTAGCGTAGGAAAGAGTATTTGTATGGGGAGAGTTTAGCAAATACTCAAAGAGCAATCTGCCTAAAGCACCTCGCAGGTTCGCAAACGCTGTTTTTAGTCTTGTTTTGAGCTAAAATCAGCCTCCTTTGCCGCCATAAACTCAAATAAGACCTAATGCGCACTTCAAAATACTTACTAGCCACTGTTAAAGAAACACCTTCTGATGCCGAAATCGTCAGTCATCAGCTAATGCTGCGCGCCGGAATGATCCGCAAGGTCGCCGCAGGAGTTTATACGTGGCTGCCTCTAGGCTTACGAGTACTGCGTAAAGTGGAACGTATCGTTCGCGAAGAAATGGACAACGCGGGTGCGCAAGAAGTCCTTATGCCGACTGTGCAGCCAGCCGAATTGTGGCAGCAATCTGGGCGCTGGGAACAATATGGTGGAGAATTAATGCGTCTTAAGGACCGGCACAATCGTGACTTTTGTTACGGGCCTACTAGCGAAGAAGTCATTACTGCCCTAATCGCCAACGAAATTCGCAGCTACAAGCAGCTACCTGCGAACTTTTACCAAATACAAAATAAGTTTCGCGACGAACGCCGCCCTCGCTTTGGCGTAATGCGTGCACGCGAATTTCTTATGAAAGATGGTTACTCCTTTCATGTTGACCAAGAAAGCTTGCAAGCCGAATACGACAATATGTTTAGCGCTTATTGCAAAGTGTTCGATCGCATTGGTTTGGCGTATCGCCCGGTCGATGCTGACACAGGTTCGATTGGCGGCAGCAGTTCACACGAATTCCAAGTACTCGCCGACTCAGGCGAAGATGCTATTGCGGTTTGCGACAAGCATGACTACGCAGCGAACGTCGAACTGGCCGAAGCATTACAAGTGGGAGGCAAGCGACAAGACCCGACACAAGAAGTCTCGCGCGTCGATACACCCGGTCAACATACGATTGCAGCGGTTGTAGACTTTTTAGGTATTCCTATTGAGCGCACCATCAAAACACTAGTGGTAAAAGGCAGCGAAGATCCTGTAGTCGCGCTAGTTTTACGAGGTGACCATGAACTTAACGAACTCAAAGCTGAGAAGCATCCTTTAGTTGCATCGCCATTAACCTGGGCCGACGAAGACGAAGTTAAGGCATCGGTTGGCTGTGCTCCTGGCTCTATTGGTGTGGTTGATCTTAAAGTGCCTGTTATCGCAGACCGTTCAGCCGTCAATATTAGTGATTTTGTGTGCGGCGCAAATACAGATGATGTGCATCTACAAGGCGTTAACTGGGGCCGCGATTGCAGTGAGCCAGAAGAGTTTGACCTACGCACAGTGGTTGACGGTGACGTTTGCTCTCGCGCCACTACAAGCGAAGAAGATGATCGCTTGAGCATTACTCGTGGCATCGAGGTCGGACATATTTTTCAACTCGGCCAGAAGTACTCAGAACCTTTGGGCGCTAACTGCTTAGATTCGCAAGGTAAAGCCGTAACGATGACAATGGGCACCTATGGCATAGGCATTTCAAGAATTGTAGCGGCCGCTATCGAACAGAACTTTGACGACAACGGCATTATTTGGCCGCAGAGCATCGCACCTTTCGAAATAGTCATCACGACGATTGGCTACAACAAGTCAGAGCTGGTACAAGCTACTGCTGACAAGCTTTATGATGATCTGCGCGCTGCAGGGATAGACGCGTTATTGGACGACCGTAAAGAAAGGCCAGGCATCATGTTTGCCGACTCCGACTTAATCGGTATTCCGCACAGAGTTGTTATTGGCGAAAAAAGCCTTGAAAGAGGTGAAGTAGAATATAAAGGTCGTCGTGATTCAGAGAATCAGGCACTACCTTTAGAGAAAGCATTGGCCGAACTGATGCTTAAACTCGCCTAAAGCCACCTTAACTAGGTTGAACACTCTTAGGCTTTCAAACGATGCACTCTTGCACTAAAACATCCAGCAAGACGCTCCGCAGCACATTGGTGCGAGCATGTTGCACGGCTGCTATCTGCGCGTCATGGAATGTTTTGGCGGGCGTTTCATTTGCGTCAGAGCGGGTGGATATACACTTCTTTAATAAAAAATCTCAAGACATTGCGTTAGAGCAAGCATTGAGACGTGCAGCGACAAATAATCGCCTAGCTGGAGATGATGTTGGCAAGACCGGTGAGAATCTCAATCTAGACGATCTTGTTTGGCTCGCGAACATGTCTGAGCGACTCGTAAAACGCGTTCCTGATCCTCTATACAGAATACGCTTACTCAAAACAGTGCTAAACGAGTCAAGAGCTAATGGCCTTGACCCACAATTAGTTTTAGCTCTTATTGATGTTGAAAGCAGCTTCCAACGTGACGCGGTTTCTAAGTCTGGCGCCGCTGGTCTTATGCAAGTAATGCCGTTCTGGCTGGACGTGTTTGACAAACCGGAAGCGGATCTCAGCAACCCCTTAGTCAGCTTGCGTTTCGGCTGCAAGATACTTCGTCATTACATGGATCGTTACGATAACGTTCGTAACGCATTAGCAGCCTATAACGGTTCAGTTGGCTCCTCTATCTATCCAGATCGAATTACCCAACGCTACCACGGTACATGGCGCTATTGGTCAGATCAGGAAGATTCTCTAAGCCTAGGTGCGAACACCAAACCATCGATAGATTACGAGACAGCTAAAAACGATTCATTAGGTATATTAACGTTGCCAGCCAACCAGATAGCGTTAACATTCCGCCCAGCGCCGATTGTCGTGGAACATAATGCAAAAAGTTCAGAAGCCTCCGAGTCTTTAAAAGTCGCGGATAACCTTATGGTAGAGACTTCCTTTTACGGGAGCCAAGCTGGCCAGTAATCGGCTGACACTTGGTCTTGTTTTTACCTCAAGACTCTAAACGCAGATCCTCTTTGTGATCACCCTCACCTTCTTCCTGATCAGCTCTTTCGTGCAAAATTGCCACGACAGCGGCCCCCACTAGAGCGACAACCCAAGATACGTATATCCAAATCAAAAATATCGGGAGCGTAGACAACGCGCCATAAACGACTTCGTAGTTGGCGAAGTTTGAGACATATAAACTAAAACCCTTCTTTGCGAACGAAAACAATACAGCAGCGACTAGTGCGCCAACCATCGCATGTCTGATTCTAACGCGTGCGTGCGGCATAATTAGGTACAGTAAGCCAAACGCTACCGTTTCCAATACGAATGGCAAAACCGACAAACCCATAGAGCGTACGCCTTCTAAAACATTAAGACTTGGCAGCAACTTAACAGACAATATATAAGTCGATACCGTTAAGCTTGCACCCATTAAAAGCGGACCCAACGTTATTAGCGCCCAATATATGGTCAATCTAGAAACGATAGAACGACCCCGCTTAACTCTCCAAATGTCGTTGAAAGACTCTTCAATATTAAACAACAACAGCAAGGCGGTAAGCAGAAAGAAGGCTAGACCAAACACCGTTAGTTTACCGGCTTGATCGGCAAACTGTGCGAGATATACTTTTAGCTCAACGCCAGCCGTCGGCGCAAGAAATTGATAGATGAATTCCTCAAGCTGTGGCCCCATTTGTTCAAATGACGCGAACATCGAAATCATGGCCAAGGCAATTGCCATCATTGGCGCCAAAGCCAGTAGACTGCTGAACGATAAAGCCGCCGCGTGGCGAGTGAGTCGATCAGCTCTCATGCGGTTAGCTACATCACGGGGGAAATAGAGTATTTGCATCGCCATTTCCTTTAGCGAATAATCACTGAACATTTTGTTACCCAATTAAAATCATTTTCGAGCGTTCATAAATAGCAATCAATACATGCTAATGCGCGCTCACTAAAACCTGAAAAACAATATGGCCTATACTCTTTATCATAACCCAAGGTGTTCCAAGTCTCGTCAAACATTAGAGTTGCTGACACAGCACAATGTTGACCTTACTGTAGTTGAGTACCTCAAAACGCCGCCAAGCATCGCTGAGATAACACAAATTCTGAAACTTTTAGAACTGGAGCCTCGAGAATTAATACGCAAGGGCGAAGAGGAATACAAAGTGCAAAACCTCTCTAACACAGCGCTTTCGCAAGAACAACTGATCGAAGCAATGCATAACAGTCCAAAATTAATCGAGCGCCCTATTTTGGTTACACCAAAAAGCGCTCGTATTGGACGCCCACCAGAATCTGTTTTGGAGATTATTTAGTTGATCTCCAGACTATTGTCTTTTTCCGCAAACGGATGCTATTTGCCTTTTAACGAGCGCTAGTACTTATAAAAATGAAAATACTTATTATTTACGACAGTCGTCTAGGAGCCGTTGAGAAAATGGCACGCCTCATTGCTCGTGGTGTCGCTAGCCAAGGAGACTGTGAGGCGGTTGTTCGACGCGTCCCTGATTTAGGCGACACCAACCTGTCTGACAGTGGCGACCCGTTTGCCAGCCTAGAAGACTTGACTGAATGTGATGGACTGATTTTGGGAAGCCCTACCCGCTTTGGCAATATGTCACACAGACTCAAGGCTTTTGTGGATAGCACTTCTTCGCTATGGCTATCTGGAACGCTAGTAGGCAAACCCGCAGCCGTATTCACCTCTAGCTCATCAATGCACGGTGGCCAAGAGTCAACGTTGCTGTCGATGCACGTTCCCTTGCTGCATCACGGTATGTTAATAGTCGGACTGCCGTTCACCTTAGACGCGGTAAAAAAAACAGTGAGTGGCGGAACGCCCTATGGAGCGAGTCATGTTGCAGGACCGCAAAATACCAACGAGTTCACCGATGAAGAAAAAACATTGTGTAAAGCGTTAGGCGCCCGAATCGCGTCACTCGCCCAAAAATTAGGCAAATGACTTCATTCTACTAATCGAGATTTAGAAATTCTTTAAGAAAAGGAATGGTGATTTTTCGTTGTTCACGCAATGCCGATTGATCAAGGTCATCTATGGCTCCAAACAGGACGTGTTTATCTCTGGAAAAATGCGTCAGTATGTAATCCAAAACACGATCAGACACAACCAAGCCAGCCGCTTGAAAACGCAAGCGCAAAGCGTCCAACGTGCCCTCATCGTCTAGCTCTCTTAAAGCGAATATTAAACCAGCACTCAGGCGACTTTCCACGTCAGCTAGATTCCAATCAGCATCTTCGATGGTTTGCGAACCCGTTGCCACAAATACAGAATTAGCTTGCCTAATTCGTTCAACTAAACCAAACAAAGCCGTTTCGTCATCACGACGACCCTGCAAGCTATCAACGTTATCTAACAACGTCACCTTCTTAGGTGTAAAGTCGTGCATTAGCCCAGCGTGACCTTTTATTCTGGCGCAGTCTAAGTACTGACAATCGGTACGGCTATTATCTTGGCTCAATGAATTTAAGACCGCGAACAACAAGTGGGTTTTACCGCTGCCTGCTGGCCCCGCGAAATACACGCTGCTTGCGGTGTTGCTGAGCTTATGCAGAGCAACAAGATCCAACAAAGACGTAACAAGCGGTAAGTTTTCGCTTCCGCCACTAACGAAATTAGCAAAAGTCAGCTGAACCCTCGCTAATATCGGTAAGCTTAATTGTGGTGATTTTTGATCAGACATTAGAGTAATGATTTACGCAAGGATAGGCCAATAAGCCCAAGCACATTTATATTGATGCGTTCTATTCTTTATCGGCCTTGAACTGGTCCGGATTATCCATAGTCCTTAACGACCAAATAAATACGTAAGCAGAACCGCTCCAAACACTTGTCACAAGCACTCCATAGCCAAGCAATTGCAAGATTAGATCAATATTAAATGCAAAGGCCGCCGAAGCTAGTGCAACTATAATGAAAAGTATTTGGCTAACAGTGTTCACTTTGCTTATTTTTAACGGCTCCATTTTGATAGCGCCGTACAACAAGAACATGATCAAGTAGCCGCCAATGATGACGATGTCTCTGAAGACGACCACAATCATTAACCAAAACGGAATGATTTCCAGTAAAGAGAGCATTAGATACGAGCTGACTAATAGGGCTTTATCGGCAAGCGGGTCTAGAATTGCACCTAAATTCGTTGATGCATTAAACCGCTTCGCGATGTACCCATCTAAAGCGTCGGTAATGCCTGCTGTAATAAACACCAACAAAGACAAGGTGTACTCTTCGCGCTGGAGTAACACGATTAGCCACGGAACCATGGCAATACGAGCTAGAGTAAGTAAATTCGGAACGTAGAACATAAGCGGTTTAACCATCGTCGACACTGACGATCGCTTTTTTATCTCCATTATTAGAGTGAAGTGATTATCTCTAGCTTTTCTTCGATACACAATGATAATCGAAACAGATACAATACCGCCTGCAGATTCAGTAACGTAAAACCGTCATTTATCCAACCGCTAATATCAACTTACTGCAATCTATATAGAATCGCAGAATTGCTCAAGCTATTAGCCTCTTTAGGAAATTATTGTGTCAGAACATAAAAATACGCCAGCCCCCTCTCTGAGTTACAAAGACGCGGGAGTAGATATTGAAGCCGGCGATGCATTTATCGACGCCATTAAACCCGTGGCCAAAAGAACCATGCGCGAAGGTTGCATGAGTGGCCTTGGTGGCTTCGGAGCATTGTTTGAAGTACCAAAGAGGTATGAAGAACCTATATTAGTATCTGGCACTGACGGAGTCGGCACAAAGCTTAAGCTTGCGTTCGACTTAGACAAACACGACACCATCGGTATTGATCTAGTTGCGATGTGCGTCAACGACGTTATCGTGCAAGGCGCCGAGCCATTGTTTTTCTTAGATTACTTTGCGACAGGCAAATTAAGTCCCGAAAAAGCCGCACATGTTGTCACGGGAATCGGCGAAGGCTGCGTTCGAGCCAATGCGGCGCTCATCGGTGGCGAAACCGCTGAGATGCCAGGCATGTATAAAGATGGCGAGTACGACTTAGCTGGATTTTGCGTTGGTGCCGTTGAAAAAGCAAAAATCATTGATGGCACCAAAGTTAAGCCGGGTGACAAACTTATAGGTCTTGCATCAAGTGGAGCTCATTCCAACGGGTATTCGCTTATTCGTAAGGTCATCGACACGCACAAGGCATCACTCGATATGCCAATGGGCGAGTTCGGCAAAACTCTTGCCGATGCGGTATTAGAGCCTACTCGCATTTATGTTCGCACGGTTCTCGATCTAATTGAAAAAATTGATGTGCATGCACTAGCGCACATTACCGGTGGCGGTTTGCCGGGCAATTTAAACAGAGTATTGCCTGAACACAGCAATGCAGTAGTACATGAGTCTAGCTGGGAGTGGCCAGAGCTGTTCAAATGGCTGCAAACTACCGGCAATATCGCGCGCGACGAGATGTATCGAACGTTTAATTGCGGAGTCGGTATGGTGGTCGTGGTCGCTGAAGAAGATTGTGACGCAGCTCTAGAATTTTTAAATGCCTCTGGTGAAACAGCATTCGAACTGGGTGTAATAGAGCACTCGAGCGAAACTCGCGAAGCCTTCGTAACGATTGTGGCGTAAGAACGTACCAAATACTCCCGCCCAAAAACACACGGTTTATTTCAAATAGATATGTCTAGCTCCCCTAATCCACGCGCAGTAGTGTTAATTTCCGGTGGAGGAAGCAATCTTCAAGCGTTCATCGATCAAGTCGAGGCGGGCGAGCTACCTTTAGATATCACCTTGGTCATCAGCAACGTTGCCGATGTAGGTGGCTTAGAGCGGGCACAAAAAGCTAGCATTGCCACCGACGTTATTGAACATACGACTTATGCAGATCGCACAACCTTTGACCACGCATTGGCAGAGCGCATAGAGACTGAGAAACCTGATCTAATAATTCTAGCGGGCTTCATGCGCATTCTAACGGCCGAGTTCGTTCACAAATACTCTGGCCGCTTAATTAACATCCATCCCTCCCTTCTGCCAAAGTATCCCGGCACTCGCACTCATAAACGAGCCATTGAGGCAGACGAAGAATGGCACGGTGCTAGCGTTCATTATGTAGTCCCTGAAGTGGATGCAGGCCCAGTCATAGTGCAAGGAAGATTGCGCATTGGCGATACTCAATGCTCGCAAGAATTACAGCACAGAGTTTTAAAGATCGAGCATCAGATATACCCTCTCGCCGCTAAATGGTTTGCCGAGAATCGGCTGAGTCTTTCAAATGGCCAGGTGTTACTGGATGGTGAAGAATCGCCTGAGCAGTTGCAAACCTATAACGTGTAAGCTAAGTTGGCTCGCGGTGTTTCGAGTAAACATTCAGCCAACGTTCAGCAAACTTTGAGTACGCTATTCAAACAGTCAAGAGACTCTGTCTTACAAAATAACGCTTTATGCCATCTGTTGTTAATCGTTTGTATACACTGAGCGCTTAGAAAAACTATCCACATAGCGTTGTGAAAAGACTTAGACAATCCGTCAATTAAAAGCGAACCCTAATGCAAACACCTTCCAAAACGATATTTACCAAAAGCCTACCGCTTATTTTAACTACATTGCTTAGTCTGGTGGTCAGTGCAAGTGCTTATTCGCTTGAGCCTTCAACCATTGTTTATCAAGTTGAGTTAGACAGCGACCGGCTTGGCAAAGCAACTTTGGGACGAGTTGAAACCCAACTATCTGAAAATGACGGCCGATTTTCGGTTGCGTCGCACACCAAAGCAGAAGGCTTGGCCGCGATATTACTGGGCAACCTAACGGAAACCTGCGACTTTAATATTGTCGATGGACGTGCACAAAGCCAGACTTACTCAGGAGGTCGACCCTCTAAAACCGAATACTTTGTGGATTTTAATTGGGAAGAACGAAAAATTAAGTTTAACGGAGAAGAAACGTTAGACATGCCGCAGGGCTACTTGATCAATAATTGTAATATGCCATTTGCCTTGGCACTACTTAAAGACAATGAGATTACCGAAACCGTTTACATTGTTGATGGTAAGAAAACACGGATTAGAGGCTATCGCCTCAAATCCAAATCACGGGAAATGCTCAATACAAAAATTGGATCGTTGGATACCGTGAAAATTGTTTTTGAGAGAGATCTGAAATCTGAGAAAACGCTTACTTTGTGGCTATCTAAGAAGCATTATTTTCTACCGGTAAAAATGCAAGAGCGCCGTGAAGACAGAATCACCACCATGTTCGTGAGCGAATTTTCAACAGACGGTTAGTTATAAACGTAGAAAGACTCGTTAAGGCAAAACAGAAGCTTAAGTTAACGGCCTTAATTAACTAATTTGGTTAACGCATTAATGACCATCTCTCTATCGATACCGCATGCTTGCTGGCCACTTGGTCAATCAGGCGGAATAAGAACGAAGTTGCCAAAATGCTGTTTTCTTAGAAATTCCGTTTGCGCAGCCACAATATCCTTTAGTTTAAACACCTCAGCCACAAGCGGTTTTATCTCTCCGCACGCTATATAGCCAATCAAATTCTGAAACACGGGTTCGTCCCACGCTGTGCAACCAATAAAAGTTAGGTCACGCAAATAGAAATCGCGCATATCAAATTCGACTATAGCACCGGCAATAGCACCCGAAGAGACAAAACGCCCACCGCGTTTAAGCAACTTGACGCGATCTTTAAACCCCGCGCCCCCTACATTGTCTACCACCACAGATACTGACTGCTCACCAAGAACGTTAATTAGGTCGCTATCACGATCAATCACGTGGTCTGCGCCTAATCCCGCAACTTGTTTTGCCTTAGCCTTCGAAGTGACTGCAAACACTTCTGCACCACGGCGTTTAGCAAGCTGTACAACCGCCGAACCAACACCACCAGAAGCCCCCATTATCAGCACACGATCGTTAGCGGTAACACCGCTACGGTGCAGCATATTTTCTGCCGTTCCGTACGCACAGGGAATAGTCGCCAGTTCTGCATTGGTCCAGTCACAATCAATAACGAAAACTTCACCACTTGGAACGACTACGTACTGCGCAAATGCTCCGTCAAAATCGGACGCCAACCATACATTATCGAGCGACGAAAAATCGTTTTTGCGCATACAAGATCTGACCAACACGCGCTTGCCAACAAGATGAGAGTCGTTTTGATCCACAACCTCTACGACCTCAGCACAACAATCCGTTCCTTGGATTAATGGAAACGGAGTTTCCTCATTCCAGCCACCGTCACTCTCGGCGAATTCGCCATCACTGCTGGCAAACTCATCAGTGCTGCTTCTCACACTCGATGAGTACCAGCCAAGCCGAGTGTTAATTTCGGTATTGTTAATGCCGGCCGCAAGAACGCGTAATAGAACCTCGCCACTCCCTGGCTTTGGTATCGGGACAGAACAGTAGTCTAATTGCTCAAAGCCACCATTACCTCGAGTGACCACGGCGAACATAGTAGGACCGTCATTCTGTACAAAACGGACCTGTTCTTTAGTCTTAGTCTTGGTCTTGGAATTAGGCAAGCTCTTGAACAGTCATATATCTAATGCTTTTGTTGCGACACAATATCAAATGATAACGAATCGTCTGCCACGTCGATTTCGACTAAGCCGCCCGACTGCAACTTACCAAACAAGAGCTCGTCTGCTAAGCCTCGCTTGATCTCATCTTGAATCAACCTTGCTAATGGACGCGCGCCCATTTTCTCATCGTAACCGTTGTCTGCGATCCATTGCTTTGCATCGCCGCTTACTGATAGTTGAACATTCTTATCCAGAAGCTGGCGTTCTACTTCGAGCAGCTCCTTATCAACAATCTTAGAAATAACCTCTTTAGACAATGAGCTAAAGCGCACAATTGAATCTAAACGGTTTCTAAATTCCGGCGTGAAAAGCTTTTTAATTGCCTTCATGTCATCGCTCGCATGGTCTTGCTTAGTGAAACCCATCGAGTTACGTGACATATCTGTCGCGCCCGCGTTGGTGGTCATCACTATGATCACATTGCGAAAATCTGCTTTGCGCCCATTATTATCGGTTAGCTTTCCATGGTCCATAACCTGTAAAAGCAGATTAAAAACATCGGGGTGAGCTTTCTCGATCTCGTCTAACAGCAAAACCGCATGCGGGTGCTTATTGATTGAATCCGTGAGCAAACCACCTTGGTCAAAGCCTACATAGCCTGGAGGGGCACCGATTAGACGTGACACTGTGTGCCGTTCCATATACTCCGACATATCAAAGCGAATAAGTTCCACGCCCAGAGTCATCGCCAACTGGCGTGTAACTTCTGTTTTACCTACACCGGTTGGGCCTGAAAATAAGAACGAGCCAATCGGCTTGTCTGGCTTACCCAACCCTGAACGCGACATTTTAATCGCCGAAGACAAACTTGTAATTGCTTTGTCTTGACCAAACACCACAAGCTTTAGGTCGCGTTCTAGGTTCTTAAGTGCATCTACGTCAGATGCAGATACTGTCTTAGGTGGTATACGTGCGATAAACGAGACAACTTCTTCAATTTGCTCAGTATCTATAACAGGAACCTCACCTTCTACACGGTCAAACAAACGTGTTCTAGCCCCCGCTTCATCAATTACGTCAATTGCTTTGTCGGGTAAAAAGCGTTCGTTTATATAACGTTCCGCTAACTCAGCGGCCAAAGTAAGCGCTTCAGGCGTATAGGTAACTTCATGGTGCTCTTCAAAGCGGCTCTTTAGGCCACGTAGAATTTGCACTGTTTCGTCTACCGAAGGTTCTTCTACATCAATCTTTTGGAAACGACGAGCCAATGCTCGGTCCTTCTCAAAGATACCGCGATACTCTTGGTAAGTAGTTGAGCCAATACACTTGAGCTCGCCACTCGACAACGCTGGTTTCAACAGGTTAGAAGCATCCATTGCACCGCCTGATGCTGCGCCTGCGCCGATAATTGTGTGAATCTCGTCAATAAACAGAATAGCGTGCAGCTCTTTGTCTAATGCCTTTAGCACTGCTTTTAAGCGTTTCTCAAAGTCACCTCGATATTTAGTACCTGCTAGCAACGCGCCCATATCTAGAGAATAAACTACTGCACCATCAAGGACTGCAGGCACTTCTTCTTCAACAATCCGCTTTGCTAAACCCTCTGCGATTGCCGTTTTACCAACACCCGCTTCACCCACATACAGCGGATTATTTTTTCGACGTCGCGACAAAATCTGAATAGTGCGCTCTACTTCTTTTTCGCGCCCTATCAAAGGATCAATGAAGCCGGCAATAGCTCGTTCGTTTAAGTTAACGGTAAACGACTCAAGCGGACCTTGTTTTTCCTCAACGTCTTGTTCCATTTCGCCGCCGTCATATTCTAAACCCGCAGGCTCGTCTCCAAACTTGCTAACGCCATGAGAAATGTAACTGACAGCATCAAAACGAGTAACGTTTTGCTGATCTAAAAAATACGCCGAAAATGAGTCGTGCTCAGAAAAAATTGCAACAATCAGGTTTTCGCCTTCTACTTCTTGTTTGCTGGCATTTTGCACATGCACAATTGCCCGCTGCAACACTCGTTGGAAGCCAACCGTAGGTTGAGTTTTTAAATCAGTTTCACCATCGATCTGCGGCACATTGTCGGCAAGATGCTGACTTAAATTTTTGCGCAAAGCATCTATATCTGCACCACAAGCCTGCAGAACAGCCATCGCGGATGCATTGTCCAGTAATGCCAGTAACAGGTGCTCGGTGGTTACAAACTCATGCCGCGCATCGTGTGCAACCTGCACTGCAAAATTTAAGGTTTTTTCTAAATCTTTGGAAATCATAATGCTCTCAAGGTTGCCTTGGTTGTTGCCTATCGTACTTTTTAATCTAACGTATTATTAGATTAATGCATTGGGTATATCGGTATTTGCAGCGCACATAAAACACGTTGGCAAAATTTGTTAACTCAACGCTGTCTCTTAATCGTCGTCTGAATCGGGTTCTAGCGTGCACTGTAGTGGATGTTTCTCTTCCTGAGCATAACGCATTACTTGATCCACCTTACTCTCAGCTATCTCTCTGGTATAAACGCCGCACACGCCAGCGCCTTTCTGGTGTACGTGTAACATAATGGTCATGGCGTCGTCTTGGCTGTGATTAAAGATTTCACACAGCACCTTAATAACAAACTCCATCGTAGTGTAGTCATCATTTAGTAACAGCACTTTATACAACGGAGGACGCTTTAGCTTTGGCTTAGCGACCTCTAAGGCAATATCAGTGTCATGTAAAGGTTCTGGAAAATCACTCATGTTCTAGAATCTGCTCTCGTTTCGACGTGACGGGGTAAACGTCATATTTGTTTATAAAAGGTAACTGCCGTATCAACCGGCTAATACTCTGCATATCCACAATTAATGGCACTTCATCAATCCATGTTCTCTAAAGGCGGCTTTGGTCCGTTGGCAAGGAATATACAGATACGTTCTTAGATTCTAATTTTGCGCACCTTTTCGGATTTTTCAAGCCCTATTCACTCTAGAACACCCTAACTAGGATGAAATTGAACGTGTAATTCGAAAACCGCTAGAACTCAAATAGAGCTTTTCCGGCAACCTAACACAATCGACAATCCTAACCGCCAAAATAAACAATGAGATAACAAACAGCTTGGCTGGTAACTAATCAGACCGTAGTCGGAGATCTCTTTATGCACCTTGACCATTGAATACATAGGCTGTTTACTCGAAGCACAAGTATCACAGATACTTTGTTCCTGCATGTGAACACAAACAACCAATATGGGTGGCTGAGCATTGCAGATAATAATTATAGAACTATAACGCACGTTATAGAGGGTAGATAACATGGCTTCAAAGGGAACAGTAAAGTGGTTTAATGCATCAAAAGGGTTCGGCTTTATTGAAACGGGCGAAGACGACACTGATGTGTTCGCACACTTTTCAGAGATCGAGATGGAAGGTTACAAAACACTAAAAGAAGGTCAAGAAGTGGAGTTTGACTTGGAAGATGGAGAGAAAGGGCCTAAAGCGGCTAAAATACGCGAAGCAGTTTGACGTTTAATTACGTAAACTTACGTTAAGAGCGTTGCGCGTATTTTGATCGGGTTTTATCATCACTCATTGATTTTATTGAATCAAAAGAATAATCGAAGTGCGACACTAGCTCGCGAGAATCAAAAAAGCCCCTCAAAATGAGGGGCTTTTTTGATTAGCAGATGCCTAGATGCTTATAGCTAACGAAAAGCCACCTAGCGCATCGCATCTAACAATTCGTTAAACGTTTTGCTCGGTCGCATAGCTGCAATGGCTTTGTCTTCATCAGGATAGTAATAACCATTAATATCAACCGGTGCACCTTGTGCCGCATTGAGCTCATCAATAATCTTAGCTTCGTTGGCTTTTAGTGCCTCCACAAACGGCTTAAAGCGATTAGCCAGCTCTGCATCCTTATCTTGAGCTACGACCTCCTCTGCCCAATACAGAGCAAGATAGAAGTGGCTTCCGCGGTTATCTAACTCCCCTACTTTTCTAGAAGGCGATTTATCGCTATCCAGTAGCTTAGACGTCGCTAAATCTAATGTATCGGCCAAAACTTGCGCACTGGAGTTATTAGTTACATCGGCTAAATGTTCAAAGCTGGCAGCGGTTGCCAAAAACTCACCGAGTGAATCCCACCGCAAGTGACCTTCGTTGGTAAATTGAGTTACATGCTTTGGCGCCGAACCACCCGCGCCTGTCTCAAACAAGCCGCCACCATTCATTAGCGGTACGATCGACAACATTTTGGCACTAGTGCCTACTTCTAAAATTGGAAACAAATCGGTTAGGTAGTCGCGCAAAACGTTACCCGACACTGATATAACGTCTTTGCCTTCACAAATAGTCTCTAGCGAGAAACGCGTTGCTTCAGCTGGAGACATAATGCGAATATCTAAACCGTCAGTATCATGGTCTTGCAAATACTGAACAACCTTAATAATTAGTTGAGCTTCATGTGGTCGATTCTTATCCAACCAGAAAATAGCGGGGTCGCCGGTCTTGCGCGCTCGGCGCACTGCCAATTTAACCCAATCTTGAATAGGCGCATCCTTAACCTGGCACATACGCCAGATATCACCTTCTTCTACCGCATGCTCAAACAACACTTTCTCAGTGTCTTCGTCAATAATACGCATGTAACCGTCGTATTCCATTTCGTAAGTCTTGTCATGCGAGCCATACTCTTCGGCTTTTTGAGCCATCAGGCCAACGTTTGAAACACTACCAATGGTGGTTGGATCTAAGGCGCCATTTTCCTTACAGAAATTAATCACTTCTTCGTAAACGTAGGCGTATGTACTCTCAGGGATAACCGCCTTCGCATCACGAAGATTACCCTTCATATCCCACATCTTGCCTGAATTACGGATCATTGCAGGCATAGACGCATCAACAATCACGTCACTTGGTACGTGCAAATTAGAAATGCCCTTGTCCGAATCCACCATCGCAATTGCAGGCCGATCCTCGTAGCACTTCATAATGTCAGCTTCAATTTTGTCTTTTAGGTCGCCAGAAATTTGTTCAATAACGCTGTAAAGGTTACCTAAACCATTATTAGGTTGCACATTCAGCTCCTTGAACAACGTGGCATATTTTTCGTAGACATAGCTGTAGTAGACCGTCACCGCATGCCCAAATACAATAGGGTGCGACACTTTCATCATCGTAGCTTTAACGTGCAAGCTAAATAGAATATCGCGTTCCTTCGCATCATCAATCTGCTCTTGATAGAACTTACGCAAAGCTTTCTTGCTCATAAACATGGCATCGATAACTTCGCCTGCCAAGAGCTCTACATTTTCTTGAAAATTTTCCTTATTACCGTACTTATCAGTGAACTCAATACGTACGCGGCTGTCTTCGAGCATAGTTCTCGAGCGCTCACTTGTGCGGAAGTCTCCACCATTCATTGTGGCAACGTGGGCTTTAGACGTAGGCAACCATTCGCCCATGCTGTGCGGATGCTTACGCGCGTAGTTTTTTACGGCAGCTGGTGCACGGCGATCTGAGTTACCTTCGCGGATTACCGGATTAACATTACTGCCTTTGGCCTGTTCGTAGAGGTCGCGTACTTTTTTCTCTTCGTCAGACTGTGGGTCGTCTGGAAAGTTGGGTAAGTCGTAACCCTTTGCCTGAAGCTCTTTAACAGCCGCTTTGATTTGTGGAATCGAAGCACTGATATTCGGCGTTTTAATGACATTGGCTTCTGGCTTTAAAACCAAAGCGCCTAGCTCCGCAAGCGCATTTGGAACTCGTTGTTCTTCCTTAATGTATTCTTCAAACAGCGACAGAATGCGCGCTGCCAACGAGATATCCTTAGTCTTAATATCAACGCCACAGCTTGCTGCAAATGCTTGAAAAATGGGTAACAGAGAGCGCGTGGCAAGTGCAGGCGCTTCATCAGTAAGAGTGTAATAAATGGTTGGCTGTTGTGAGCTCATATTTTTCTTGTACCTAGGTATGTGGAGTTTTTTACTCTATATTCGTTCGCAGATGGGCAGTGTATTCCAAATGTGTAAGCTTAGGCGCCGTATAACAAGTCAGACGTCCCACCAATCTCTGTATCTTTAAAACAGCTATTGCATAAAGAGATCACATACGCGGTAATTTCGCGTTTGTTCAAGTATCTCGAAGTATGTAACGCAAAGTCCTAGTTGGTTCTAGATGGATTCGCGCTTTGGGGGTGAACACAATGGCACCACAAACACACTATCAAGAGATTGCTCTAAGGCTTACAATAGACCCTCAATCGGAGTCGCATAATATCATAACTCCTGTCGTCTTTTTTTAACGTCACTGTTTTTAAAACTTCTGGTTTAGACGCACACTGTAATTCTTTAAAAGAGCCGCTAACATGGCTTAAAAAAGAGCCCAAACAATAGCAGAACAATGAATATAATTACGCCAAGATGGCAGCCTGACGTGTCCGTCGCGGCAATTTGCAAGCATAATGACCGTTACTTATTAGTTGAGGAACGATCCAAATCAACAGGCGAAATCGTGTTTAATCAACCCGCAGGGCACTTAGAATCTGGCGAGAGCATTATTGAAGCTGTGATACGCGAGACCTTAGAAGAGACCTGCCGTCACTTTACACCTAAAGGGCTTGTCGGCTTTTATCGACTTGCGCTTAACGATCAAAAAACATACTTGAGGTATACATTCTTTGGGGATATCAGCGATGTCGACGTCAAAGCTGAACGCGATAAAGACATAATCGCTACTCATTGGTTTAGCCGTGAGGAGCTCAAAAATCATCAAGCCTTGCGTAGCCACTTAGTTTTGCAGTGTGTTGAAGATTATGAAAACGGCTCCACTTATCCGTTGGATCTCCTTAAAGACCATTCTCCCTATTAAAGACCACCCACCTAAATAGCTTTTTGTAATGAAACCTCACGTTATTGTTGGAATGTCTGGCGGCGTTGATTCGTCGGTAGCAGCGCATTTGCTTCTTGAGCAAGGCTATCGCGTGAGTGGCTTGTTCATGAAAAACTGGGAGGAAGACGATACCGAAGAATACTGCGCTGCAGCAACAGATCTAAAAGACGCTGCACAAGTATGTGACCGACTTGGTATAGAGCTGCATGAGGTAAATTTTGCGCATGAGTATTGGGAAAACGTATTCGAATACTTTCTCGCGGACTACAAAGCCGGGCGTACGCCCAACCCAGACATTCTTTGCAACAAGGAAATTAAATTCAAAGAGTTCTTGTTGCAAGCCCAAACTCTAGGCGCTGATTTTATTGCGACTGGACACTACGTTGCCAAGGGCGAGCGTGGCGTTAACGGCGTGACCGAGCAGGCATTACTCAAAGGTTTAGACGGCAATAAAGATCAAAGCTACTTCCTGTATACACTTCAGCAGCATCAACTTGAGAAAAGCCTGTTCCCGCTCGGAGAGATATCCAAGCCCGAAGTACGTGCAATTGCCGATAAACAAGGATTTGTAACGCATAACAAGAAAGATTCAACAGGTATCTGCTTTATAGGAGAACGCCGCTTCAAAGACTTTTTGAGTGAATATTTGAAACCAAATCCTGGCAATATGGTGGACGAGAAGGGCAAAACAGTAAATCAGCATGACGGACTCATGTATTACACATTGGGACAACGTCAGGGCTTAGATATCGGAGGTCCAGGAGAGGCATGGTATGTGGCGGGTAAGGATCTTGAACGCAACGAATTATTGGTTGTTCAAGGGCACGATCACCCTGCCCTGTTTACGCAAACGGTAGCGGCTACCACCCCTGACTGGGTGAGCGCTAGCCACCCTCCCATGAATGTAACGTTGACCGCTAAAACTCGATACCGTCAACCAGACCAGCACTGTCAGATTACAGCGATTAATGACAAACAAATCACGGTGGAGTTTGATCAACCACAACGTGCGGTAACACCGGGGCAAGCGTTAGTTCTATATGAAGACCGATATTGCTTAGGTGGCGCTACCATTGACAGGTCCAGGTAACACCGTCTGAACGTATCCGTCTCGCCGCGAAATATTGATCCATTACAAATGTGAGTAGCAAGCGTTACGCTATTAACTTCAGAGATGACGAGAGCGATTGTCTCTCTTGATTGGAAAGCGTATCAAAAATCGTTTCAAGGGACTCCTCAAAGCTCACCTGAGCTTCAGTGAACTTACGCGCACCTGTAGAACTTAACTCAACCATGCTCTTGCGCGCATCGCGTTCATTAATCTTTCTCTGTACCAATCCTATCTTTTCCATGGGTTGCAAAAGCCGTGTAACGCCCGACGCCGTTAAGCCAACTTGATCAGCCAGCTCCACCCGACTCATCATTTTGGTCGGCGCAGCGCTTAAACGGTGCAGTACTAAGTATTCGCTCAGACCCAACCCGTGCACTGAACCTAAGGCTCCTTCCACACGTTTTAGAATGTGCGAATGAGTGCTCAAAATATTATCAAAGAGCGTTTGATTACTGGTCTTCATGATTCTTTCTATCCGTCTTTTGACGGCTCCTAATGCGTAAAAGCATCTTATTATTCATTGATAAATACTTGATTGATCAACTATATTGATAAATGCTTGATCAGTCAAGTATTTATTAGAGACCTAGGCGCGACCCACCATCATGCCTAGCCACTTACGGATAATACATCTCAGGTCACCTGCTAGCGTTGTTTAAGATCTTGATATAAACGTGTTATAGCCTTGTTAAAAAGGGAGACTTAATGACAACTTGCTGCTAGAGCTTCATCAACCTGTTTGTCTTTAAGAGATTCAAAAAATCGAGCGAAGTCATTGCCACAGTCGGCGTACATCGCCTTAAACATTGCTACATTCTCCCGATAACTACTAATGCCAGATAGTCTTGCGTTGTTCACTGGCTCGTTAAACCAATTGTCGTATCGGTCATCGCCCTTCCATTTAGAACTCTTAAGTGCCTGATAGTCCGTCATCAACTGCTCGCTCAGGGCTTGCTTAGCGGCTCGATTCTCAACTAGTGCATCTGAGTCTAATTCAACAGCCGAGACCGCGTTATAAAGAGTCAGCAGTCGGCTTTTATGCACCGCAATAAGCGCATCAAAGTCCTCACGCATTTGCAGTGACTGTTGGTAATTCCCAATGTCCGCGTTTTGTAGATTTTGGTTTTCGTTTTGCTGCTCTAGCCATTGCCCTGTGGCAATTTCTGCGACAGCTGATGCCAATGCTTCATTGAAATCTGTATCGCCATTCAAATAAATTTTTTGATGAGTTAACTCATGAAACAACAACTCAGCCAAATATACTTCGCCGTAGCGCAACATCGACGGCAAAATTGGGTCATCGAACCAGCCTAGTGTTGAGTAGGCGTTAGCACCGCGTACATATACGTCTACAGACTCTACTTGCTGAAGGTTTTTAGCGTATTGCAATGCTTTGCTATAATCAAAGTAACCTCGATAGCTCGCGCAGCCTATGACCAAATAACACCAGAGCTTGGCGTCCAATGAAAACTCGGGTGCAGCCGTAACCACGTATACTGGATAATCTCTTTCTAAAGACACATAGCTGTGGTAGCTACCCTTTACAGGCAAACCAATTTCGGTTGCGGCGAAATCCAAAATAGGCCTAACTTTTTCTAACATCTCTCTTTCGGTCTGACCACTTTGCTCAATCGCTTTATCAAGTGGTATACGGGCCATCATCAGACGCGAATGCCCCACAACAGCCTGGGAATAGAACTGAACAGTTGAACAAGCAGACAGTCCAATAACTACAGACAAAACCGTAACAATCAGTAGAGCGGCTTTATTATTAGCCCCAAGCTGTGAGCGCTTTTTACTATGCCCTTTTTAATAATCTTAGTAATTTAGGTCTTACTCAGACTCTTCTAACACCAAAGTAACTTCTTGACCAGCAAATGCGATGACGTCTCCCATGGTGCACTTACAACGCTTACGCAGCTCTTCTTCGCCATTGCGCGTTACTTGACCTTCTGCGATCACCGCTTTAGCTCCTCCGCCACTGCCCAGCCAACCCGCAATTTGTAATACCTTATACATCTCTATTGGAAACGCTCTGATTTCTACTGTGTTCATCTTATCTCTTAAATTCTCATGCTGAATGACGAGTCAGTTATTTGCGCCTTTCATTAATTGGGTAGTAGTCTCGCATAGCCCTTCTAGGCACTGCAGACTAAGGTTAGTTTAGGGTATCATCGCTGGTCAAACGATTACTCATAACAAGAATCATGGCCCAAGCCCTACACAGTCAACACACTAACACATTCCTTGAATTCCTAAATCAGGCGAAGGCTAGTATCGCTGTTTCCACGTATCAAGCGGGCAAACTGATTTTATTGAGAAGCGCTACTGACTCAGTCAACACACACTTTGTGAGTCTTCCAAAGCCAATGGGGATTGCCTTTCAGAATGGTCGCATGAGTGTAGGATCTGGAGCGCAGGTTATCGACTATTTCAATATGGGCAATGTAGGCCCAAAAGTTGAACCGATTAACACCCACGATGGTGCCATGCTGCCACGCCGCACTCACTTTACCGGCGACATTGATATTCATGAAATGGGTTTTGACTCAGAGAATGAGCTTTGGATCATCAACACTAAGATGTCTTGCCTATGCACGCTCGACATAAATTACAGCATCGTTCCTAAGTGGAAACCGCCTTTTATTACTGGCTACGATCTAACCGACCGATGCCATCTTAATGGTTTGGCAATGCGCGACGGTAAACCTCGTTATGTTACGGCGCTAGGCACAACCGACACAGCCGGTGGTTGGAGAGACAACAAAGCCTTTGGTGGCATGCTGATGGACATTGAAGATGATCGTATGATTATCGAAGGATTGTCTATGCCACACTCTCCCCGCTGGTATCAAAACAAATTATGGGTTCTCGAGTCAGGCGCTGGCTAGCTCGTCGTTATCGATGAGAAAACAGGCGCCAAAAATGTCATCGCTGAAGTTCCTGGGTTTTGTCGAGGCTTGGACTTCATTCAAAACTTCGCGATTATAGGGCTATCGCAAATCCGAGAGACTGCCGTATTCGCTGGGCTACCGTTAACCGAACGTGAGCAAGAGCGTAAATGTGGTGTTTGGATTGTAGACATCAATACGGGGCAAACCGTTGCGTTTTTATCTTTCTCAGAAGGCGTTCAAGAAATATTTTCCATACAGCTCCTTCCCTGGAAGTACCCTGCTCTTTTGGACATGAACGATCCCCTACTGCATACCAGCTTCTCAATTCCAGACGACGCAATTGCTCAGTTTGTCGCACCCGATCCAAAACAGGTAAAAATGGATCAAGCGGTTGGCCACCATCGCCGTAAAGAGTTTGACAAAGCTATCGCTTTGTACGAAGAGTGCTTGCAGGATGACCCAAAAAGTACATTCCTTCGCTACCACCTTGGTGTTGCCTATTCCGATCAGGAAGAATGGGACAAAGCCATAACAACATTGGAAAGTTTAGTCAGAACACAAACAAATCATGCCGAGGCATGGAATAGCTTGGGCCATGCCCATGCTGGCAAACTTGAGTTTGAAAAAGCCGTGAGTTGCTACGAATCTGCACTCAAAGCAGATCAACAATACGCTACGGCTCATTTCAATCGCGGTTGCCTCAAGCTAAAAATGGGTGACTTTAAAGAGGGTTGGCCTGAATATGAATGGCGCTGGAAAATGCCTACTTTCCACCCTTTCAATTGCCCACAACCAATGTGGAAAGGCGAAGACATAAGCGATAAAACCTTGTTAATACACACGGAACAAGGCAACGGCGACGCTATCCAATTTGCACGATTTCTGCCGCAAGTAAGAGCGCGTTGTAAAAAGCTCGTGTTCGTTTGCACCGAACCTCTGCGCCTATTGTTTAAAGGTATGGACTGTATAGACGAAGTTCGTTTGCCAGGCAGCCTGCCGGCTGACCTATTTGATGTCTATGCGCCGATCATGAGCCTACCTGGCATACTTGATATCACGCTTGAGAACCTCCCAACGCAAACACCTTATTTGGAAATACCAAGCTCTGTGGTGGTTGACCCACTTGAGACATTAGGAGACAGTAAATCAACAAAGCCAAAAATTGGCTTGATTTGGGCCGGCAGCCCTACGCAACAAATAAACCACCACCGCTCATGCCCAATCGAGGCCATGCTCGAGCTAACGAAAAAGGGTGATGCTAAGAACACTGATTACGATTTTTATAGTCTACAGATACCACTCACTTCTGAGCACAAAGAACAGCTAGAAAAAAGTGGCGTACATGACCTCGAAAGCGAACTCGTCAGCTATGCGCATACAGGTGCGTTTATCGAACAGATGGACTTAGTTATTTCGGTCTGTACGTCAGTTGTGCATCTCTCTGGCGCGTTAAATAAGAAGAGCATTACATTGTTATCTCCTCACGCAGACTGGCGCTGGATGGATGATGACCAAAGCACTTGGTATCCAAACACCAAGATCATGCGACAGTCTAAATCAGGCGATTGGGCAGAATTGATTGAACGAGTGAAACTCGAGATTCCTAAACAACTCAAATAGCCGTGCTGCGTTATTGGTCTAGGTACAGCTATAAATGTATCAGTACCAATAGAAGCAGTTATGGTTTAGAGAAGAATGGCGCCTTCATGTTGAAGTAACCACGCTTTCTTTTCTAAACCAAAAGCATAACCCGTCAGCTTGCCGTTGCTGCCAATTATTCGATGGCACGGCACTATGATCCCAATCGGGTTTTGCCCATTCGCTGCGCCTACGGCTCGTACGGCCTTTGGACTTTCAACTTTTTGGGCAATATCAGCATAGCTCGCCGTTGTGCCAGACGGTATCTCCATTAAGGCTGCCCATACGCGTTTTTGAAATGCCGTGCCTTGCGCTGCTAGGGGTAAATCAAACTTATTTCGATTGCCATCGAAATACTCGCTCAATTGGCGGAGAACCGTCTTAGTAAAGTCACTATCACGTGGTGCTTGTTGTTGATCAACAAAACGCAGAGCAGTAACCCCGTTGTCATCGGCCAGCACTTCGAGCAGACCTATTGGAGAACTAAAATAGTCTACATAGCTCGCGTCTTCGGTTTTAACTTTCATATTTCTGCTCCCATCTTGTTGCGCTCATGTAGTTGCCCTCATGTCGTTGCCCTCATGTAGTTGTTCTAATGCAGTTGCTCTGTTTTGATCCGAGCAACTCTATTTACTCTCGCGGCCTTGATCTACTAACGAATTACAACTGGTTCCAAAGCTGCAGAGTGGCGTAACTTCTCCATGGCTTAAGGTCGTCTGCTTCCAATGGTCTTGATGAATCGTCGCTGGTTTTCTTAAGCGCATTTTTAATACCCGAATCACCGGCTAACCAAACGTCTGGGTCTTTTAGGGCTCGTAGTTTCACGTAGTTAACCGTCCAAGGGCCAATGCCTTTTACGTCTACCCACCGATCAATATCGCTTGGGTCTGCATCATTTAGCATATGGTTTGCAAGCCTGTGCAACGTCTCTTTGCGGCTGCCCGGCATCTTCAGAAAGCTTAAGTCACTGCCAAGCACTGCCTCTGGTGTGGGAAAGAAATAGTTCAGCTCGTTGCTTAATTCTTCACCAAAGCCTTTATCAACCTTGTGAGTAAACCAGGTCGTTTTTTCGCCTAGCTCATGAACCATCTGTGTCACTAACTTCTTTGCCGACGTCACAGTTACCTGTTGACCTAAAACCGCGCGCACGCCAGTCTCGAACAGCCCCCAAACGCCAGGAACGCGTAACCCAGGATTAACCTCAAAATAATCACCAAGCACAGATTGCAGATGCCCAGAGATTTCGGCGATGGGCGCGTCCACATCAAAAAGAGCTTTAATACGCTGAACAACTGGGTAGAGGACTTCAACTTGCTCAAGTTGAATAGTTACATCAAACGCGGGCGTATCTAGGCTAGGCGAAATACAAAATTGACCTTTGACCTGCGTCTTACCCCCGTCGTATACAAACGTTCGTCGGTAAGTTACTCCATCGGAGCTCTCTAATCCCGCTATACAACGTGTTTGCAAAAAACTCATTAATGAAGCTGTGTCATACGGCGGACGATAACTCAGTTGCAACGATATGTCTGAACCAGCATTCAACGCTTGCTTGCGAAGCTCGCGTGGCGTGAGCGATAACTGCTGCTTAATAGCGTCGTTAAAACGACGAACGCTATTAAAGCCTGCAGCAAAAGCTACATCGCCGACAGGTAATTGAGTTTCTTGCAGAAGCTTCTTAGCAAACAAACATTGCTGATAGAGCGCAAATTGCTTTGGCGATACTCCTAAGTTATCACTAAATAACTTTCGCACGTAACGGTCGCTGACTCCAAGTCGCTCTGCAAGTGCTTGTAGGCTTGAATCACTTAGGTCTCCTTGCTGTATTAAGCTGATCGCCCTCGTTAGCGTTGTTTCGTTACCTCTCCAGGCACTAGAATTAGGCGAACTGTCTGGGCGGCAACGCATGCAGGGACGAAAGCCCGCTTGTGCCGCGCCAATGGCGGATTCGTAGTAGTTGACATTCTTTTCTAATGCCGGTGTGGCTGGGCAAATCGGACGGCAGTAGATACCGGTAGTTTTGACAGCGACAAAGAAAAGTCCGTCAAAGCGAGCATCGCGAGCGCGCCTAGCTCTAGCGCACTCTTGAGAATTGAATGCAATCGTCTGATTGCTATCTGTGTTTAATAAAGAGCTGCTTGAAGGAGTAGTCATGCGCCTATTCTAACGCATGACCAATCCGCAACTAGCCGCTTTCGGAACTAAAGAAACGGAACTAAAGAATTGGAATTCAAGAATAGACCGTTAGACTATTTTTTAAACCCAAGACTAAACTCCCCCCCCTTGTCTATAGATCGTTGATAGGCTTGACGCGCTTCCATACGCTGCACAAATGCTTCAAGGTTTTTATAGTGACGCAATCCGCCGCCAGCATTAGCGCCCTGCAAATTAAAAGTAAGCTGCAGATCAGCACCACTAAATTCATTATCAATAAGATAGTCTTGACCTTCGAGTAGCCCATCGACATAACTCAAATGGTTCATTACACGCTGCTGAGTGAACCCCTTAAAAGTCTCGTCTTCCACTGGCAACATACGAATAAACAATTGATCCAACAAAGGTGGGCTCAGCGATCCTTCTGGGTAGTGCATTAGCTCAATATATTTTGCATAAGACGACGAACTGCGATCCGGCATAAATTTACCTTCGCCATAGCGCTCAATTAAATACTGAACGACGGCACCAGACTCAGCCATAACAAAATCGTCAATTTCCACTACAGGCGCTTTACCTAAGGGATGAATGTTCTTAATGTCGTCTGGCGCAGCAAAACTAGGTTGACGCTTGTAGAAAACAATTTCGTAATCGAGGCCTAGCTCTTCAAGAGCCCATAGAATACGTTGTGATTTGGAATTATTAAGGTGGTGAACTTTAATGGTCATAATGGCCGGCTGCTAGTGTTATTTAAAAGTGTTTAAAGAAAGCTAAGGTCTGTCTGAGACAGCTAAACCTGTATAGATCGGGTTATAGAATGTGCCCCGCGACAACAACCAATATGCTTCTCGCGGGATTCAAAACTCAATCGGTCTTAGAGATCACGATACGAGTCATCTTTCTTGTCGACTAAACGCTGCATCGCGGCAAATTCCATATCACCCATCGCTGCGCCACCCATACCTTTCATCTGCAAAGTGAGTAGTTCTTCAGTGCGTTCAGCAATATCTATACCGACGGGATTAACAGGCTTGCCGGTTTGATCAACAGAAACTTGAATCTCACACGACCGCTGAAGTGCGACCATGTTAAAAAACATTTCAGGAATAGTCCGTCCGCAGGTCAGTAAACCATGGCTTTTCAATATAAGCAGGTTCTTAGTACCAAGACTCTCTAACAGTTCGTCTTTCTCGCTATTATCGACAGTGATGCCATGGAAATCATGGTAAGCGACTTGGTTATGCAGCAGGACGGAGTAAAAGTTATCAATCCGCAAGCCTTCTTGCTGGCATGCCACCGTCATACCGGCCGTTGAGTGAATATGCCCAATGCAATGCGCATCATCGCGTACGCTGTGAATCGTAGAGTGGATCAACATCCCAGCTGGGTTTACTGGATATTCAGACTCTTCGACAATGTTGCCTGCTATATCTACTTTAACTAGATTCGAAGCCGTGACCTCAGTGTAGTGAAGGCCGTATGGGTTTATTAAAAAGTGACCGTCACTGCCCGGCACTTTTACCGTAATGTGGTTGTAGATCATCTCGCTCCACCCCATGTGATCGAAAATTCGATAGCAGGCAGCAAGCTGGATACGTAGATCTTTTTCTTCTGGGCTCATATATGTGTCCTCCAGTGGAACGTAGTTACAACTATTTTATTTATTCCTAATTATTCCGCGCTTAAATAGCGGATCTTGGGTTATGCCATCACTTTGCGAAAATACAACTTATTATCGATTCTATGCATCGGCTGATCGAACGTGAAGTTCAAAATACCACCGAGCCCGACCTTTTCCAGCCAATCATCAAACTCGTAATCATTGATCAATTCAAATACGTATCGGCTTTCTAAAACTCGCTGCAGCATCCACAAACTGTAGGGCAATATAACTCGCTTGTCCTTAACACCATCCAATGTGAATTTATGTGTACCTATTCTTCGAGCTACTTCTATGTCTTTGCCCAGCGCGTGAGGGGTGTCGCGGCGCCACTCGTTTAACGCCTTATTACTTGCTTTGAGTACAGGGTACTGTTCAGCGCCCATTCTCTTTAGAATCGGTTCAATCGTTTTCGGGATTTCGTCATTAGCTAGTAATGAGCCTTGTTGTAAATATGCGTTGGTATCCATCATCCGCTCAACCCAGCGGGCAACGGCTGGAGCTCGCTTGCGCATTAGCGCACTAGGATAGGGATCTCGATAAAGGTGTGCATAAAGCGGACCTATAAAGCCGAAATCTGCGATACAGGGCTTAGAACCCAATAGAAACTGATGCTTAAGGAAATGCGCTTGTAGGTCGTCTAGTAGCGCTCCGTAAGAAGCTTCAATAGCGGGAATAGTTTTTGCTGTAATCCCCAAGCTAGTGACGGCACCTTTAAAACGCGCACCGGCTTTTTTACCTACCCAACCACGAATAAATGCGGGTGCCCATGGTAAAACGAAACGACCAAACTCCCGATAAATAAAGGGTTGGTTTTTTTCAGGAAAGTTCCAGCGATAATGCATCGCGGGTAATATTAGCCACTCGTCTGCGTACACTTCTAATAGCTCTGCAACCAATCGCTGACGAGGTGTTGCGGGTAGAGCTGAATGATCCGGATGCTGCGAATCAATCTCTTTGATAATAACCGAAGTGTCTTGCAAAAATTTGCCTTCGGGCGTACGAACAACAGGAATAAACTTAACCCCAGTTTCTGGGATTATGACGTCGCGGTAAGTTTTAACACTCGCCGCGACCTCATTAAAAGCAAGGCCCTTCTTACGCAAATAAGACCTTACCTTGCCAGAATACAGCGACATTTCGGCGCCATAAAGAGTGTAACGAACCGGCACTAAGCGTACGCGAGTTGATTAAATTGGTCTTGGAAGAAATCGCCACTACCAAACAGCAGGTTAATCATAAGCAGGCGCTTAACGTAATGCCCTACATCTAACTCATCAGTTATTCCCATTCCACCGTGAATCTGAATCGCTTCGTCGCCCACGTGCTTACCGCTCTTCGCCACCATAGTGCGTAATGCCGCCACCATAGTCGCCTTGGTAGCTTCACTGTTCTCTGGGTTTTCCAGTTCGCACAGAGTACCGACCAATAGGGACTTAGTTTGTTCAAACGCCATAAACGTATCAACCATTCGATGTTGCAAAGCTTGGAAAGAACTAATAGTTACGCCAAACTGCTTACGCGTTTTACTGTATTCGACCGTCGTAGCATTGAGCTTTTCCATAATGCCTAATGCTTCTGCAGACAACGCAACATGGGCTTTTTGCATAACAGATTCAACGATTGGATACGCCGCGTCGGCTTCGCCCATCAACTGCCCTACAACACCGTCTAACACAATATCTGACGCTCTATGAGCATCCATTAATACATAGTCGTGGCGACATAAGCCTTTTGCATCCGCGTCTACTAAAAATAGACTCAATCCTTTCTCATCGGTTTGTTCGCCAGATGTGCGTGCTAGAACAACTAACTTGTCTGCACTAGGTGCATCTAAGACAACCGACTTGCTGCCGCTCAATATATAGACGTCACCATCGATCTTCGCTGACGTTTTAACATTGCTGAGATCGAACCGAGCTTGTGGCTCATATAAAGCCGCCGCGCCTTTTAAGCCGCCTCCAATCAATGTTTCAAGGACCGCGGCTTTTTGATCCGCCGTACCCGCTTCGCTAACTAAACCACCAAACAAAACGAGAGTGCTAAACAAAGGCTCTACCGTTAAAGCCTTACCAAACTCTTCCATAATGGCAGCAAGATCGACAATGCCACCACCAAAACCACCGTCTTCTTCTGCAAAAGGAACTGATAACCAGCCAAGCTCGGCGAAGGTTTCCCAATTCTTGTCACTAAATCCAGCATCCATTGATGCTGCGACGTTACGTTGATCGAAACTATAATTGTCTTGCGCCCATCGCTGGATACTTTCTTTTAGAAGCTGCTGCTCTTCACTGTATTCAAAATTCATTCTTATTCTCCCGCTTACAGACCGAGCACGGCCTTAGAAATTACGTTGCGTTGTACTTCGTTCGAGCCACCATAGATTGTCGCTGCTCGTCCATACATATAGGCTCGACGTGCCGTTGAGCCAGCGCGATGTAAGTCGTTTACAAAATCCGCATCTAGCGAACCTGAATAGGCGCCAATAGTTTCCATGCGCAGTTCTTGCAAGGCTTGCTGAATCTCCGTGCCCTTAATCTTTAGCAAACTCGATTCTGGACCAGGTGTATCACCTGCACTCAGTGACGCAAGAACCCGCAGCTCCATATATTGGAGCGCCATAAGTTCTATTTCAATGTTCGAAACTTTGCGTTGGAAGATTGGATCATCCATTAATACGCCTTTGTAATTGGTTTGCTGTTTGGCAATTTCTTTAATATCGGCCAACCAACGTTTGCTATCGCCCACGCCTGCAATCGAAGTACGTTCGTGTGCAAGTAGCGCTTTAGCATAGGTCCAACCTTGATTTTCACCACCAATCAGATTTTCTTTAGGTACGCGAACATTATCGAAAACCACTTCATTAAGACTGTGGTGATTGTCGATGGTAGGAATGTGATTAACCGTAATGCCTTCGGACTTCATATCAATCAAGATAAAGCTAATGCCTTGCTGGCGCTTATCAAAGGTTCCTGTGCGAACTAGACAGAATATCCAGTCTGAAAATTGAGCGTAAGTCGTCCAAATTTTCGCACCATTGACGACGTAATCATCACCGTCTAATACGGCTTTAGTTTGCAAATTGGCTAAGTCTGAACCTGCACCAGGCTCTGAATATCCTTGGCACCACCAATCATCGCTAGATAAGATACGCGGCAAGAAACGTTTTTTCTGTTCCTCGTTACCAAAACCAAAGATTACTGGCCCAACCATGCGTAGTCCGAACGGCACGATATCCGGTGCTCCAGCGGCGCATCGCTCAGTCTCATAAATAAATTTCTGAACGTCAGTCCAACCAGTACCACCATATTCTTGTGGCCAATCTGGTGCGACCCAGCCTTTATCGTTTAAGATTTTTTGCCATTCGATAGAAACAGCTTTGGTTTCTTTGCCACTGGCGTAACGTTGCTTGATTTCGTCGGTAAATGACGTTGCAAAGAACTCTCGAACTTCTTTCTGAAATTCAAGGTCTTGGGCAGAAAAGGAAATGTCCATGAAGCTACCTTATGTAATAATTTGGTTGATATCTGGATCTAGCTCAATTCATCAATAGAACCAAGCAGACCTTGGGTTAAACGGAGTTTAGTTTACACAATTGTAAACAGCGATGGGTGAATAACGGCTATTTATTGAGCCATATCTCACTCAGAGGCTTTCGCTCATTAGGCGTCTCATTTTTACTCGTTTCTTCATCCATACTGTTCGGATCTACAACTTTACCCAGTGAAAACGCCATGACCAGCTTTTGATCTTCAGGATCAAGTCCCAGATACTTCGCCGCTTCGTCGGCTTTAAAACCACCCATGCCGTGTGAATAGAGTCCTTCCATGCGAGCCTGTAGCGATAAACTCATCCAAGCAGCACCGCAATCGAACTCGGCCCATGCATTGGGTTTGCCATTGTGCTCAAAGTTTAGAGTGGCGACCATAAAACCCAGAACAGATGTGTCTTTCGCCCACCCCTGGTTGCCCTCTACGAGCAGGTTCAAATAATCATCAAACGTTGCGTCAGTCGACGTATAAATGCGCCAAGGCTGGGCATTGAAACAACTTGGAGACAAGCGAGCCGCCTGCATAATTCGTTCAAGCGTGGCATCGTCAATCGAGGTTTTCTCAAAGGCTCTTGGAGACCAACGTTGTACAAACAAAGAATCAGCATTGTTCTGTGCGTCGCGGTTTGAGAAATCGAAAACATAATCAGTCATGGTGCGGTGCTCCCAGGTAGTAATACCCAACGTCGTATTATTTTTTATGAGCGCGCAGTTTAAACCAAAAAGCGTAAATGCTCGATGATTGATAAGATGAATTTCGACATCGAAGCTTTATCCAATATGTCGTTTTTCCAAAGAAAAGCATCAAAGAACATTAATCATGCTCGGAACTTTATTAGTCCAAAAAAAACGCCCCATAAAGGGGCGCTAAATCTCTCTCATTCTTTGTCTATCTTTTCTATCGTCATAAAACTACCGACCAGTATCTGACAAGAGCGTTTTCTCGCGCTTAAAACGGGACATAATAGATTTTTTGATTATTGCTTTTCGGAGCCTCCAGCGCTCTCCTAGAATCAGCAACGCAGGAACTAAGAAGAGCGTCACAAAGAAGGCCACTAGTAGACCGTACGACAACGATATAACCACTGGCTTCAACCACATAGCCTGGCTAGACTGTTCTAGCATCATGGGTATCAAACCAACGAACGTCGTAACTGACGTGATCAAAATAGGTCGAAACCTTGATTTTGCGGCATTTTGAATTGCATCTGAAACGCTTTCTCCCTCTTTGCGCTGACTGTTGTAGGCATCAATCAAGACGAGATTATCGTTAATAACAACACCACATGCTGCAATGGTTCCAAAGTAGCTATAGATCGAAAACGACATGCCCGAAATCATGTGCCCAAGAGCGGCGCCAACGACCGCAAACGGAATGGCAATCAAAATAACGCCGGGTTGCGAGTAGCTCTTAAAAGCGATAGCAAGCATGCAGTACATTGCAAACAGCGCTAACGTTAACAGAACCATTAGCTCTGCCATAAACTCTTCTTCAGCTGCACTTTGACCAATATTGGCGCGCGTTAGCCCAGGGTACTTCGCTTCCCATTGCGGGTAAAAGTTCTCGTTAAGCTCTTCAATAATTTCATTGAGTACAGGCTCCTTCAAATAGCCTCTCACACGAGCCGAACGCAAACCATCCCAATGATCAATTTGCTTAAGACTTGGGCCATAAGTTACGTCAGCAACTGATGTTAGTGGCACTTCTCGACCATCGTTCATACGGATTCTAAAGTCCTTGAGGCTTTCCAAAGACTTTCTACTTTCTAATGGATACCGCAACATCACTCGAACATCTTGGCCATCTCGTGGAAGGCGCTGTACTTCCTCACCATAATAAGCTTGGCGTACCTGTAGCATTACCTGCCCAAGCGTCAAACCTAGTTTTTCAGCACCAGGCTTCAGTTCAAAACGAAGTTCTTCGTTGGCTGACTCGAGACTGTGTGTAACGTCTGTCAGAGATGTGAATTGTCGAACTCTGTCAGTCAGCTCACCGACGGCAACACGTAATATATCCAAATCAGGATGGCGGACAGATATATCTAGATCTGGGCCATTGTTGTCATCCGTGTACTGAACCGAAACTTGCTTCGCTTCAGCAACATCACCAATAAGCTCTCGTAAACGCAAAGCTGCTTCTTTTGGGCTGATACTACGAACATCTGGTGCAGCCATTCTCAAAATAGCAATCACACTGTTCTTACGTGAGCGCGTATACCAGTTCTCAACAACCTTGCCCTCACCGTCTTCCGCTTCGCCCGCAACTTGCTCTACTAACTGCTCTTGCGCATGCTGCACATCGGCCAGAATGTCTAAGGCACGTTCATACGTTGTGCCATCGCGAAGATCAATGTTGACGACGACCTGCTCAGATTCTATATCAGGATTAAAAGACGACTTAACGTAGCCATTCCCCATCAAGCCGAAGATAACGATCAGAAAGATAGCCAAGAAAATAGAGAATGTGGTGCCCGGAACTGTGGCCGCTTTCTTCAACCACGGTCCGTAAGTGTTGTGTCCAAAGCTCACAATACTTTCAGAGATTCGATGCTGCAACTGCATCAACTTACCGCCCTCAGAGCGGGCTTTAACATTGGATAAATGCGCAGGTAAAATTAGCAGCGCTTCAACCAAAGAGAAGCCCAATGCCAACATTACGACCCATGATATCTGACGAGTAAACTCTTGTGTTGTACCGCTCAAGAATATCCAAGGGAGGAAGGCGATAATAGTGGTTACCACGCCAAAAATGACGGGCTTAGAGACTCTGTAGGCGCCATCGCGCACGCCTTTCAACCCCATATTTCCTTTCTCAAATTCAGTATGGACACTCTCACCCACAATGATGGCGTCATCCACCACAATACCCAAAACCAGCAAGAAGGCGAAGGTCGAGAGCATATTGAGGGATACTCCAACAGCAGGCAGAAACACGAATGCACCTGCGAATGCGGTACCAATACCAATCGCGACCCAGGTTGCAATAATGGGTCTCAAGGTAAGGAACAGCACTATAAATACTAGGATCAGGCCTGAAAAGGCAGCTGAACCAATAGTGCTCATACGAGAGTTAAAATCGACAGCCGCATCAACCCAAACGGTCAACGAGACACCCTCAGGCAGCGTTTTACGCCGCTCATCGACCCATGCATTGATTGACTCAGACATCAATACGACGTCCATGTATTCGCTGGACATAACCTGAACTAATACAGCAGGCTCTCCATTGAGTGTCGCTAGAATCTCATTTTCATCAAATCCGTCGTTAACCTTCGCTAGGTCTCTTATTTTGATAGTTCCGCCTTCAGGAAGCTGGCGAACGATAATGTTCTCAAAGTCAGATTGCTGATACGCAAGATTTCTTGTTCGTAACGTGTACTCACCTGCATCGGTGCGTAGATTACCCGCCGACAAATTCAGAGAACTACTACGAATTGCTCGCGCTATCTCATCAAAACCTATGCCATAGCGACGTAAAGCGGATTCACTCACCTCGATCGATACTTCTTCGTTCCTAACACCAAACAACTCAACAACAGACACTCCGCGTAAAGAGGCCACCTCTCTACGCATATCTCGTGCGAGATTCGTAAGCTTCTTCTCTCCAACGGTGCCGTGTACAGCAACTCGAATACTCTCGTTGCGCGTTTGCCACTGCTGAATTCTAGGTTGTTCTATGTCTGGAGGAAAATTTGTGATCGACTCAACACGAGAACTTACTTCGTCCATGATACGAGCAAAATCAGAATCATTGTCGGCAAGAATGTAAACGCCGCCAAAACCTTCTCTTGACTCAGAACGAATCCAATCTAGATTCTCTAAGTCTTTGAGTGACTCTTCAATTCGATTAACAATTTGCTCCTCAACATCGGCAGGACTAGCGCCTGGCCAGCCAACACCAATTTGCATTCCTGGAAACGGTATTGTCGGAAACATTTCGCGTTCCATTTTGCCGTACCCAATTATGCCACCCAAGATGATACCGACCATGAGTAAATTTGCGGCAACGTGGTTATCTGCCCACCATGAAATTAAACCTTTCATATCTATGTCCTCTTGCCCTTTGAAGCAAGGCCCTTTGAAGCGAGGCCCTGTAAAGGAAAATCCTTTAAGAAATTGCTGCAGTGCGCTTAAGCGCCTGTCTCAATTGTGTTTTCGTTGGATACGCTACTGCTGTCATTGTCAGTAAGGCTTTCTTTGTCTTCGTCTGCTTCTGGCACCGCTAAAGACTGCGTATCCACAGTTAACTGTGTTTGAACAGTCATGCCGTTAAACGCGCCTGGCACTGGTGAAGTAATTACTAAGTCGCCACCTTTAACGTCAGATTTAACAGGATCGGCCACTGCAAAGTCCGCCGACGTATAAATCACCGTCACTGCCTTCTTACGCAACACCCCCTCTTCTTCAACGTAAACTTCGTTACCGTGGCGTATTGCCATGCGTGGAATCTGAACACCGGCCACTTTTTCAGCACCGTCTAGTTCGATATCTACAAACAAACCGGGCACCAAAGGCACTCTATGCTGACTTGTATTAGTAAATGGTTCTTCGACCAAAACCGTTGCATAAACTAAACGCGTTTGCTGGTCGATGCTCGCGTCAACACTTCTTAGGTAGCCCGACCACTCTTGTCGGTCAACACCAAATACCGCCGACACATTCGCAGGGATTCGAGCATCAACTGCCGACCCTTCGCTTGACGCTGAATAACCTAAACGCAAGCCTAACTCCGCAACCTGTATATCGGTCATAGGAATACGAATCTCCATGGAACGGGTTGCAAACACTCGTCCGATGCTTGAACCGCGTGCCATAAACTGACCCAGTTCAGCAGATTTACTGATTATGCGCCCGTCGAACGGTGCGCTAATAAACGTCCGTTGGTAATTGAGTCGAGCCTGCGACAATTCTGCATTAGCCGCATCCAATCGCGCTTTTGCTCGATCAACCTGCGGCTTGTTAAGCGTCAGTGGGCTAGCTTCTGAAACAGGCCGTCCTTGCAGCTCTTCCCATTGTTTGGCGTTAGTTGCTGCTGTACCCAGTTCAAGTTCAACGTCAACTTTTGCCGATGCTACTGCAGCTTCCGCCGACTTAAGAGCTACTCGATAGTCAGCATCGTCTATTCTAAGTATTGTTTCGCCCGCTTTAAACTCGCCGCCTTCAACAAACCTGTCACTCACTTCAACCACTTTACCGGTGACTTGAGTAACCAATTCAATGTCCGTTTTAGCTCTCACCTCGCCTTGGAAATTGCTGGAAACCTGCTGTTCCAGATATTCAGCGGGCACAACGTTAACCGTCAGCACAGGAGCTTTAGTTTCTTCCTCCGGCGGCGTTGGTTTTAACGCGCCTAGAACGAAGATGGCTGCAACACCACCTAGAATTACGAATAGTGGGATAAATGACTTTAGTTTAAGTTTCATTACGTACTCTGATCATCTGTTGAGCTTTGCGTTTATCGCGCTGCCCATCTGGTTTTATTGTGTGAGTGATTTGCTTCGTCTCGCTCTTTAGCAAGACCTTAATGCTCGCAGTAACTTCTTTTTAAGGCGCAAAACAATCGATCTATGCACTTAAGACGCTGTTAACTGAGATTCGGATTCACTTTTTGAGCAAAAAAGTCAGATATTTCTACTCACTCGTAATGTTTTGTTGGCATCAACACAACTAAGGAGCTCCAAGCCTGCGTGCTGAAAGTTGTATTGAGAGCGAGTTATGCGTCTATTGGGCTAAAAGCAGTTTGATCAGTAGAGCACAAGGCACAAAAAAGCCAGAATCGTGGCACGACGATTCTGGCCTATCTGACTACCTTCCAAAAAAACAGTGTGTTAAAGCCTAGCTAATCATATTCAGGAACCTTGTTTAGCTAGATCAGCGTTGCGTTTGTCTGCTGCTGCCCAATCTCGCGGTAACACTTTGGCAACAACGAGAAACGCCAAAACCGACGGTATAAAAAACGCGCATGTTACCGTCATCGCTAAACGCATCGCTTCTAAATCAGCATTATTTGCCTTAAAAACATCAATCATCCAACCCGCAAATGTAGGTCCGCCGCCAAGTGCGATCATATTTAAGATGAAGAAGAACAAAGCGGTCGACATTGCACGCATATTTATGGGCGCTAAAGTCTGCGCAATCGCAAAACTAGGGCCTAAATAGACCCCTAAAAAGAACAATAAGAACGTAGTAAATACTAGATGTATAGCAACAGAATCGACCCAAAAAGCGCCAACTGCGATCGGAATACAGATACCGATAGATATTGCAGGTAACCATCCGTAGGCTCTGAGGTCGCTAGCGCCCCACTTATCGGCGACTTTAGCGCCAAAGAAGGCGCCACCTGCATAAGTAGTGCCGTTGATCACCCCGAGAATAAAGACCAATGTCTGAAAATCAAAAGAAGGGTCCAAAGCCCTTAAATAGGATGTTTGAAAAGCCGAAAATGCATACGACACAAAGGAGCCAAATGCGATGCCCAAACACATTGCCCACCAAGCAGGTATCCCCAACAGAGTCTTTAAAGAGTCTTTAAAGGGCGGCTGAATAATTTCGTCGTGATTATCAAACTCCATTGCGCCACGTTTTGGCTCCCTGAGTACTAAGCGTAGAAAAATGGCGAGCACTACCCCAGTAACACCCAAGAAAACAAATATTCTGCGCCAATTAACATCGCCCCCGTCCGAACCCATAAGCGCTGCTGTGGCAAAATAGGCGGCCATTATCCCAAGCGGAATACCCATTGAGTAAACGCCTAATGCGCCAGCACGTTCTTCTTTAGGGTATAAGTCGGAAATTATCGAATGAGAGGGTGGACTGCCGCCCGCTTCACCAATGCCAACGCCCATTCTCGCTAATCCTATTTGAGTAAAGTTGGTTGCTAGTCCTGTTAAGGCCGTAAACCCGCTCCACGTAGCCAAAGCTAAAGAAAGAATATTGACGCGATTATAGCGATCGGCGAGCCAGGCGATAGGAATCGCAACTACCGTATAAAAAGTAGCAAACGCCAATCCAATCAAGAGACCCAATTGAGTGCTAGTAAGCCCCAAATCTTCTTGAATAAAAGGGGCTAGAATTCCTACGATCTGTCGGTCAATAAAATTAAAACCGTACACGATCGTCAGTAAGACGAGTACGAACGAACGATAGCCTTTACTCGGCAAATTTGGATTTGTCATGCAGTCCTCAGTTGGTGGTCTTCGGTGCCAAGCTTATGCTGCCCAACTACCGATATTTTTCCTTTGAAGCTACAGTATAACCACAGTCCCTTTGAGTTTGTGAAGCATTGTTTTACTGAATAGTAATCAGCTCTGCAACATTACAAAGAGTCTACTGATAGATCGAATCTATCCATTTACCCAACGCTTCTATCTGCTCCATCATCACCTGATGCTCCATTGGATACTGCTGCCATTCTACAGAGTAGCCTAGCGCTTTTAGAGTCGCGACGCTCGCTTCACCCATACTCACAGGCACCACCGCATCAAAACTGCCGTGATTTACAAGAATTGGAATACTCTTATTCGCGTCACTCGCTTGCGTCGCCACATCTTCGGCAAAGGGCAAATAGGTCGACAAACACGCTAGACCTGCAAGTTGTTGAGGGTGACGCAGACCTTGGTGATACACAACGGCTCCACCTTGAGAAAAACCAAACAACAAAATGTTTGTGCTCGGGATGCCTTGATCTATGAGTTCGTCAATGAGCTTTGCTACTATCGCGGCGCTCTCGGCCATACCTTGGGCGTCTTGCTTGTCTTGAATACTCAAGCCCTTAATGTCGTACCAGCCAGGCATCCTCATCCCGCCATTAACGGTAATAGGCCGGTCAGCCGCTTGCGGAAACACAAACTTAATAGGACGATCTGCCGCCAACCCAAGGTGCGGAATAATTGGCACAAAATCATCCGCTGTGGCGCCCAAGCCATGCAGCCAGATGATGGCGTGCTCTGGGGTACCCTCACCCGATTGAAGTTCGATTCTAGAAATATCGTTGATCGTTTTTAATTGCATCGTGTTAGCTTGATTATGATGTTGAGGTTCTGCCTTTAGATACGAACTAATAGTGATCAAACTCAAAATACACACAACGGTTAGGATATGCAGCAGAGAGTCTCGAGTCATAGTCTTTATCTATCTAGTGATTTATTGAGTTTATGGTTTGAAATACTTTATTAGGATCGGCAGCATAACCAAATTGGCAAACAAAGCTGTAACCATGGCCATCGCAGTCAAAAACCCAAAATACATTGTGGGTACAAAATTGGATAGCACCATAATTAGGAATCCGGCGGTAATCACCACTGTTGTATAAAACATCGCCTGACCCACATTTTGCGTCGCCACATCGGTTGCCCGCTCATAATCTTTACTCGCACTCAATTCGTCTTTAAAACGTGCAACAAAGTGAATGGAGTTATCCACGGCGATACCCACAGATATAGCCGCGATAGTAATGGTCATTAAGTCTAACGGTATGCGAAACACGCCCATAACTCCCAGCACTACGGCTGCGGAAAACACATTGGGCACAATAGTAATGAGTGCCAGTTTCATGCTTTGGAAAAGCACGATAAACATCAAGAAAATAACAATGAACACAGTTCCAAGCGTCAAAATCTGTGATTGAAACAGAGAGTTGAGCATGTTGTTGTACAACACCAACATTCCGGAAATATTGACCTGCTCGTCTTCTAGTCCATGATCACCAATGAGCATAGAACGGATAACGTCTATCAGCTTATTTCGATCTAAACCCTTGGCGCTCTCAAAGACTCGTATATTAATGTGCACTTGGTTACCGTCAGGCGAGATATAAGGCTTGAACAGTGTTTGCTGAAGCTCATCAGGGACGACATTGACCAAAAAGCCCATATCGATATCATCAAGCGGTTTAGCATCTCGTAAATTTTCGAACACGCTCATGGTGCTGGCAAGTGATAGTACTTTCCCGGTTTCGGCCATTGCCTCAAGGTCAGCCTGTATAGCTTTCAACCTTTGTAAGCCCGCTTGGTTATACCAATAGCTGGATAAAGATAATTTAGCTTGCTCTGATGGCTGGTCTTCAACAAAGAAATCATCATCCTCAAACTCTGCTGCAAAATCATCATCTACACCGCCGCTAAACTCATCATCAAATTCCGCCAAAAAATCCGCATCAACATTATTGCTGTCTGCAGGGGTGCCACTTAGATTGTCAAACTCTTCAAGAAAATCAGCATCAATACCGTCGTAACCTGCCGGCTCTGCCGCAGAACCTGCAACAGCACTAGACGCGAGAAAGCTCGCGGGCGCATCCAAAATAATATCCAACGGTGTCGTTCCACCGAGCTTGGTATCAATCTCGTACATCCCCTGATAGATCTCAGTCTCAGGCTTAAAGTAATCGATAAAGCGGTTTTCGACAGTGAGGTTGGCCACGCCATATAAAGCGGCTAAGCCGATTGCACTAAATACCAATGTGGAACCCTTTATCTGATCCTGCCAAACACTTGCATACTTTAGTACCGCCTTACTCGCCACATCTTGTTCGTTTTGCTTCGCGCGAGGTTTAATAAACGTTGCTAATGCAGGAAACAGAGTAAAGGTTGTGAGTAAAGAGATCGCAATACCCAAACACATAATCCAACCAAAATCGATTACCGGTCTGATACCGCTCACTATTAGTGATGCGAACGCCACCATTGTGGTTAACGCAGTGTAGGCACAGGGTACAAACTTAGACCGTACGGTTTCACTCAATAATTCTATTTGGTCAGGTTGGTCTCCATGCTCTACTAGCTCTCGAAAACGCACGATTAAGTGAATATTCAAACTGAGCGTGATAATCAGGAGTAACGAGAGAAAATTTGACGAGACTACCGATATCGGCCAATTCAGTAGCCCTAACATACAGACCACTAGATAGCCGGTAACAAAACAACTGATCAGCGGCATCATCACCCAGCCAAACTGCCTAAACGCAACGACTAAGATAATTAAAATAACGAGCAGCGCTGAGCCACCAAAAACTGCGACATCAGCATTGATAAAGGCGATTGAGTCTGCAACGATCATCGGTAGGCCACCTAGGAACAGTTTGGCATCGTCACGATATTCGTCTGCATAGCCCCTTACCGTGTTAATCATGGCGGCTTGCTTATCTTGAAACACCTGCAGCTTAGCTTGGTATTCAAGTGTAACGGACTTTAAACGCTGGGCTTGTTCGGGTGTAAACTCGGCCGTTGCTCGGGATTGACGCAAAGATTCGCGCTCGGTATGCAACGCTTGTAACTCATCGTCAGCAACCAACGAAACGGCTAGAGCCGTCGTGGAGTAATCGTCACTAACTAAGAAGTCTCGATACAGTTCACTATTGCGCAGCTCTTCTTTTGCTAGCTCTCTATCTGTACGCTCATCCAATAAGTATTGGGGCGACGCAGTTAGTTCAGCCAAATTTACCGGAGGACTTTGTACCAATGGCACGTCTAGAATCGATACGATGCTGTCTACACCGTCGAGCGCAATCAATTTGTCTCGTAAGCTATTGAGTTTATTCAATGACGCATCGCTGAACAGATCACCCGCTGGCGCATAGGTCAGCACCAGCAAATCCGCCGTTGAATACTTACTTACTTCTTCACGGAAGTAGCGTAAGGATGCATCATTTTCTAAAACCAAAGAGTCCGAAGAAGCATCAAGACGGAAATTTGACGCATAGGGCGAAAGCAGGATCGTAATAAGGGCAAATAGCGCAATGACTATAAATGGCCGCTTAAAAACGATGTTTTCGTATTTTGAAATGAATGGCATTGTTATGTTTTAGTGTGGGAAAGTTGTCGGGTACTAGAAAGCTGTATTCGTCTAATAGACGGTTTATTCAGACAGTAAACGTGGTTGTAGCGCTAACACCGTGCAGCCACCTACACCTGTGCCTTTGAATCAGTGGGCGATTTTAACCGAATCTGACAAGCAAAGCGCCGTTGTTATGTACGGTATAGGCCAATATCTAGCTTGTTTACGCGTCGACGATATTCCGTGGTGCGACCCGCCCAATTGTTTGTCACTCGCCCTTCCACCAAGTACCAGCTGTCTTCGACAGTCGAAAACGCCAAATTAGCTAGGCGGTCCTGCATCTCGTCGTTAAAAGCTTTTTCAACGCCCGCATCAATTTCAACACGCTCAAGCTTTACAAGTTTCGTGATTGCTTTAGCCTGTGCTTCAATCATTATAATTATAGAGTTGTGGCCAAGGTTAGTGTTGGGGCCATACATAAAGTGTAAGTTTGGAAAACCATGGGTCGACAACCCTAAATAGGCATGTGCTCCGCCTTTCCAGTGCTCGGCAAGCAATTGGTCTTTGCGACCACGGACCTCAATCTCACTTAAAAATGGATTGGTTACAAACCCTGTGCCATAAATTATCGCATCTACTTCGATCTGCTGCTGTGAGTCAGCGTTATCACTTACCAAAGTGATCCCATTCGCATAAAGGCTATCCAAGCGATCTGTAATAAGGTGTACGTTGTCGCGTGCTATGGCTTGGTAATAATGATCGGAGAACAAAATGCGCTTTGCGCCTACTGGGTAGTCGGGCGTCAACTTTGCGCGCAGCTCAGGTGACGCAATGGACTTTTTCATATACGACTGATTCCACAATCGCAGCACCCACTGCATAAAGCGGTTACCGCGAATCGCTAAAAACATAGCGCCTTCGCCACGTAGCCACAATGAAAACCGATACAATTTTGTAACGGCCGGAACTTTGTCAGACAACCATTGTTCCCATTTAGCATAAGGCCGGTCGACCTTGGGCAGAACCCAATTGGGACTTCGTTGCAATACATAAACATCTGCAGCGCTTTTGGCAATCTCGGGAATAAACTGCAGCGCACTCGCCGCATTGCCAACCACAGCGATGCGCTTACCTTTAACATCAAAGTTATGGTTCCAGCGTGCAGAATGAAAAGTCACACCGTCAAATGATCCTTTTATTCTTGGGGTGTTTGGCACGTGTAACTGACCTACAGCACTCACGACATGCTGGGCTTTATACGTTTGGCCTTGAGCAGTCTCTACACTCCAGAGCCCTGCGCTCTCGTCAAAATTCATTTTCTCAACGGTACGTGAAAACTCAAAAAAGTCATCAAGACCATACTTATGCGCAGTGTCTTTTTGGTATTTGAGAATTTGCTCTTGCCCAGACCATTTGTAATTCCAATCCGCGTTGTGCTCAAACGAATAGCTGTACAAAGCACTAGGAACATCACACTCCGCACCAGGGTAAGTGTTTTCGCGCCAAGTACCGCCGAGGTCATCGGCTTTCTCTAGAATCTTAAATTGTGTGATTCCGGCTTCGAGTAATTTTATCCCCAGACAGATTCCTGAGAAACCTGAGCCAATGATTAGAACTTGGTAGTGCATAGACTCTCCTTAAAAGCGTTTTGCTTTAACAGCGACATGAGTAAACAACTTCATGTGTGAGCTAAGCTGAAGACGTTTTAGAAGCAAGCGGAAACACTTCATCTAAGCTTAAACGCTCAACGCCTGGTTGCGGGCTGTTAACCACTTCGATCATTCTTAGCGCAACATCGCGCCCACTTATAGGCTGGTAGCGACCAAGGCCGGGCAACTTACACAAGGCTGGCATAATCTTACTTGCCAGCTGTTCGCCCATACGTGCGTCAGCACGCTCGCCAAGCAAGAGAGATGGCTGAATAATGCTAGTGTGCTCAAAACCAAGTTTTATCACATCATCTTCTAATTGCCCTTTCATCTTAAGATAAGGGCTAAAGCTTTTGGCGTTTGCGCCGCTAGACGACACCAACACATAATGGCTTACACCCTGTTCCGCCGCTAAGCGCGCTGCGTCTAATTGGTAATCCAAATCGACAATTCGCTGCGCTCTGATTGACCCAGCCTGCTTAGCAGTAGTGCCTAAGCAAGAAAACAAAACATCTCCCTTAAATAATTTGGCTGAGTCCTGAAGGTTGTCAAAGTCGACTACATGATTGGTCACTTTGCTGCCCGCATAGGTGATAGGTCTTCGCGTGAGCGTTACAACGCGCGCGATAGAGGGCTCATCAGCCAAAAAGCGAACTAGCTCTTTACCGATCAAGCCCGTGGCGCCGACGACGATTACAGTTTTATTCATTTTTTAATAAAAATCTTATAGGGTGGGAGAATCAGGATCAGGAGTATGTCACTTAATGATCAAGTGTTTGTCACGCTCGTAATAAACTGAACCAATCCAGAAACTTACAACGGTGAATATGCTAAGCAAGTCCACGGTTATGAGCGACCAAGTGAGAGGCTGCGCAATGTCTATTGCTGTGTAGCCGGCACTCAATGCACCAACGGTTACTGCGCCTAAACCGATACCCAAAATATTCGACATAAACAGCAATACTGCGGTGCTCACACCTCTCATATCGGGCGGAGAAAGATCTTGAACAGTTGAAAATACAGGTGCATAAAAAGCCATAAAACTAACGAGCCCTGCACTCATAGCGACATAGAAAAAGGGGGACTCTGGGGACACGAATCGATAGCCCAGCAATAACGGTGTGAGCACTATTAAAAACCATGCTAAAAAGCGCAGACGACCGCCCGCAAAACGAGCCTGATACCAATCGCTCAAGTAACCGCCAAGAAACGTTCCGACGAAGCCAAAAACGAATAGCAGGCTGCCATACAGTATTTGTATTTCAGACTCGCCAAAGCCTCGTTCACGTACCAACCATAACAATGCAAAGCTTGCGGCTCCAATCGGTATATGCATAAACACAGACCCGATCATGGCAAAGCCGAGTGCTGGCCGCTCTCTACATAAAGTGTAGACCTGACGTAAAGCAACAATAAGCCCCATATCCGCCAAGGGGTCGGGCTTAACCACATCAAAGTGCCCACGTTTTGGATCACGAGTAAGAAGCAGTAAAGGTGTCAACAACAGTCCCAATCCACCTAAAACATAGAAACAGTTACGCCAGCCAATCATCGGCCCTATAACGCCGGCAATTACAAAGCTCGCACCTGCGCCAAGAGGAACACCCAAGTAATACAACCCAGTGACCGCACCACGCTTATGTTGCGGGTATAAATCGGCAAGCATCGACATAGAAGACGGGGTCAGCGCCGACTCACCCACGCCAATAAACATACGGGCTATAGCAAGCTGGACAAAGTTCTTTGCTGCGCCTGAAACCATGGTTAAGGCACTCCAAAGCACTAGACCAGCGGCAATCAAACGCGGCCTATGGTGCCGATCGGCCAAACGGCCTACAAACAGCCCCATAACAGCGTAAAAGAACACAAACACCACGCCGTTCAACAATCCAAACTCGAAATCTGAAAGATTTAGATCAGCGGTTAATTGAGGGGCGAAACTGGCAAGTAAGTTTCGATCGACAATATTTAAAACGTTGAGAAAGACTAAAAGGCTAAGTACCCACCCCGCTCGATGTACCGGATTTGGTAATTGTTGCGAGGCATCTAGTTCAGGTGCATTACTCATACATTGTTTCCTTTTATTATTTTAGATGGGAATACTTAACTTGGAGCGCAAAAGAGTTCAAATGGAAAAACACCTAGCCAACTACTAGCTTCGTTAAGTCAACACATCAGCATCTATCTCAATTGGCATCGACAATAACATTTGTGCAAAAGTCTTAGCTTGTGAGTCTAATCGTAGAGACGCAGTACCGCCGCCGCCTAACGCTGAGGTGAGAAGAAAGTTGAATGCATTCAACCCTAGTACAAAATACCGCACAACATCGCCATCCACTAAATGAGAGAAATAGTCTTTTACCACGGCTTCAGTAAGTTGCTCGGCTATATAAGGTAAATAATCCGGCTTGCGGCAGATCAAACCAATATTGGCGTTGTCTCCTTTGTCTCCACTGCGTGCAAATACTAGTTGCTCCAGCTCAACGCTCACTCTACCCAAAGGATCTGACTGAGGTAGTTCGCCGTCGTAATCCATTCGCTGATTAACCGGTGAGCTCTCATTGTCGTATACGGCTAGAGTGACTAAGGCTTGCCCAAGCACCACCTTAACCTCCACATCGCGTTTAGGCATTAAGGTGGAATGCACTCGCATTAACGGCTGTGGTCTGACTCGACCCGCGCCAAAACCGCTCATTGCTGGGGGGCCAGAGGTGGCAAGATACGCCATTTCTCTGGACGCAAACATGAGCGCTTGTGGGTCATTATGATGAACACCGTACTTACCCATGACCTCGCGCGAGTCTTGCGCCTTTGAGTGTTTGCCATAGGTGTCTTCTGCGCCGGCTATTTCTATACTGACCTGACGATAGTCCTCCCAACCTTGTTGCTTAAAATATCGTCGGGTACGTTTTATCCAGGCATCAAGCGCTGTTCGAGCTTTATCTGCCGAACGAGGACCCGCCATGAAAAAGCTATTCATTAAGCGATAGCCGTCTACCCAGGTTGCGCATACTTTGTAATCAGGGCCAGGCGCACGACCTTGCGCGTTAGATACTTTTACTAAATCTTCTGCTACTTGTTCGAGCTGAACATTGGAAAAGTCACACGCCACGTCAGGTAACAAATAATTACTCGGATCGCCAATCTCATAAACCAGCTGCTCGGCAACTGAACCAATAGTCACTACGCCACCGCTATCAGTGGGTAGCCCAATGGTAAACGAACCATCGGCGACAACTTCCGCAATCGGATACCCGATGTCATCGAAGTCAGGCACTGTGTGCCAATCGGTGTAGTTGCCGCCAGTACACTGAGCGCCGCACTCAATGATGTGACCAGCCAAACTTCCTTGGGCCAATTGGTCGTAGTCAGACCGCGACCAGCCAAATTCGTACATGAGCGGCCCCAATACAACGGCACTATCAACGACTCTGCCCGTCACCACAATATCGGCGCCAGCCGCTAGTGCATCAGCGATAGGCGCTGCACCAAAGTACGCATTAATGCTAGCCAGCTTACTCGGCAATGGCGCCCCAGACTGCATTTCTACGAGTGCGTCGCGGTCTAACGAATCGAGTCTATCGCTTAGATCATCACCATAAACGCCTGCTATTTTAAGATCGAGCTTTAGCTCAGCACACAATGCTTCTAAAGCGGCAACGCAAGCGGGCACATTGGTGCCGCCTGCATTGGCGACCACCTTAATGCCCTGCTTCGAACAGTCACTTAAAACGTCACGCATAGCGACGCTCACAAAATCAACGGCGTAGCCCATGTCTGGGCTTTTCATTTTAGCGCGGGCTAGAATAGCCATCGTCGCCTCGGCTAGGTAATCGAATATCAGATAGTCGACCGAACCACGATCAACTAGCTGCCTAGCGGCTAATTGGCTGTCACCATAAAATGCCGACGCGCCACCGATTCGAATTCGCTTTTCGCCCATCACTAAGATTCCTCATTGGGTGCTTTAATCACAGCGATTATTTGTTTGGTCTTCACTTGCTGGCCTACCGTTGCAAACACGTCTTGGACTACGCCAGAAACACCCGCTTTGAGCTGGTGTGCCATTTTCATTGCTTCGAGTACGGCAATTACATCACCACGTTCAACTGTGTCGCCAACTTTAACTTTTACATCAACAATAGCACCGTCCATCGCCGCTTTAACTTCTGCATCACCGCCGCTCGACGCACTGACGGCAGGCTGGTAGGTCATGTCAGTAATGCTCAGGTGTGCGTTGCCGTCGTCTAAATAGAGACGTTGCTCATAGCCTTCGGCACATTTCGAAAACGCATAGTTAAGCGTTTTAGCAACCTTGCCGATGTTTACTTTAACTTGGTTAGACTTACGCGCAACACCCATAATCGAAGCAGAAAATTCGATACTCTCTTCTCCTATCTTTGCCACAAACGAGTTAGAGCCAATAGCTGAAAGCTTTACCGTCGGTTGTGCGCTGCCTAATATCTCGCTTCCTTCTAAATTTAATCTAAATGTGTACTCTAGCGGTTCTGCAACACTCCAAGCCGCAGACGGGTATTTAAACTGTGCTTTCGCATCTAAGTAAAATAGTGCTGCCGCTATGGCAATAGACTCTGGTGCAACTTCTTTGATTTGATATTGAGCATCACTAAACTCTTGCGCAAGAAAAGCAGTTGTCGCCTGACCCTCTGCAAAACGCGACTTTTCTAATATGTTATGTAAGAAGTGCTTATTGTTGTGAACGCCCAATAAACTCAACTCCGACAACCCAGATCGTAGGGCATTAATGGCAGTTTTTCTATCTGGCCCTGAACCAATCACCTTAGCCAGCATAGAGTCGTAATAAGGCGAAATTATTTGCCCCTGAACAATCCCCGAATCGGTTCTTAATTGTCTATTACTCGGCCATACCCAATGAGCGACTTCGCCCGTTTGTGGCATAAAGTCAGCACGCGGATCTTCTGCACACAAACGAACTTCGATCGCGTGCCCGTCAAAACTAATCTGATCTTGGTTAAGTGGCAGTGCATCACCGTCGGCAACTTGTAACTGCCATTCAACTAAATCCAATCCTGTCACCAGTTCGGTCACTGGGTGCTCTACCTGTAATCGCGTATTCATTTCTAGAAAAAAGAAATCGCGGTTTGCGTCCACCAAGAACTCTACGGTGCCCGCTCCTACATAACCGCAAGATTGTGCTGCACTGATAGCGGCGGCGCCCATACGTTGACGTAGGTGTTCATCGACAAAAGGCGATGGCGATTCCTCAACCACCTTTTGATGGCGGCGCTGAATAGAACAGTCGCGTTCACCAAGGTGAACCACGTTGCCGTATTCGTCGCCGAACACTTGAATCTCGATATGCCTTGGCTCAATAACGGCTCGCTCTAAGATCAGCTCGTCGCTGCCAAATGACGAACGCGCTTCGGCGCGCGCTGCGTCTATACCGCTTTGAATATCTTGGAGCTCATGCACAATGCGCATACCACGACCACCACCGCCAGCAGACGCTTTGATCATCAGCGGTAAACCAACGGCCTCAGCTTCCTTAAGCAGAGTCTGATCATCTTGATCCGCTCCTTGATACCCAGGTATACACGGAACGCCCGCTTCAAGCATGGCCAGTTTAGATAGCCGCTTCGAACCCATCAATTTTATGGCGTCGGCAGAAGGGCCAATAAAGGTTATTCCCTCTTGAGCGCATCTTTGTGAGAACTCAGCGTTCTCAGATAAAAATCCGTATCCCGGATGAATAGCGCCTGCGCCTGATGATTTAGCCGCCTCTATGATTTTATCCATGACTAAGTAGGATTTACTCGCCGCAGATTCGCCAATATGAACAGCCTCATCAGCCATCAGAGTATGTGGCGCTTGAACGTCAGCATCGCTGTAGACCGCCACGGTAGAATAACCCATCTGCTTGGCGGTACGCATTACTCGCACTGCAATTTCGCCGCGGTTGGCTATTAATATTTTTTGAAATCTATTCATGCTTAGGCTCTAGTTTCCTTATCACTTACGTCCTTGAGTGTTTTAATTCTGCATCCATGATGGTTTTCGCTTTTGAACAAAGGCTTTTGTACCTTCTTGGCCTTCCGCACTGGTAAGCGCTGTGCTGAAGTCATCAGCGGCTCGATCTAATAGGCTTTCGATTACAGGGGTCTCATGCGCATCGAGTAGCAGTTGCTTTGTCACTGCAGTGGCATGAGGTGCCGTCTTCATCGCGAGCTTAAGGGCCATAGCCAGAGCCTCTTGCATTTGCTCTGGGCCGTCAACCACTTGATGAACTAAACCGATTCGCAACGCCTCAGTGCCGTCAACGCGCATGCCAAACAATGCCAGTCGGCGTGCTTGAGTAAGGCCAATACGGCTTACGACAAACGGCGCTATTTGCGCAGGAATAATCCCTAAGCCAGTTTCAGGCATAGCAAACATCGCACGTTGATCAGCGATACCAAAATCAGCGACACACGCCAAACCAAAGCCGCCACCAAGAACGGCGCCGTCTAGCAAACAAATAACGAGCTGTGGCGCGCGGTTCAATTTGCTGATCAGCGTCCCGAAAGAACGATTAAAATGCCAGCTCGCATCACGACCGTCTTGTTCAGTAACAGGCTGGCTTTCATTCATGCCTGAAATATCACCACCAGCGCAAAAATTGCCTTCGGCGCCGCGCAAAACTAAAACACGACAATCACGTTTATCCGCAATGGTATCGATCACCGCTATCAACTCGTCAACCAATTGCGAATTCATAGCGTTACGTTTATGCGGTCGGTTCAACGTTACCGTTAGAACACCGCCGGCGTCTTCGAGCAACTGCTCTTTACAGTGTGGGAGTTCAGACATCTACAATCTCGCTATGCCAAAGGTATTTAGTTTAGGAGTACGGCCGCGACCTTCGCGACATACTCTTAAGGCAAACCCCACAATACTGCGGGTATCTCGCGGGTCGATCAAAGCGTCGTCCCATAGTCGTGCAGTATTGGCGAGTGCTCCGGAGCGAGCTTCCATAGCATCCACGGTATCTTGTTCAACACTGTCGAGCATGGCTTCGTCAACCGCGCCCATTCGTTTCATTTTCGCTTGTGCAACGGTTCGAATTACACTGCCTGCTTGTTCCGCGCCCATCACTGACACAATGCTTTTGGGCCATGCGAAAATAAAATCAGGGTCAATACTCTTACCGCACATAGCATAATTGCCCGCGCCGTATGAGCCTCCGACGATGACACTAATTTTGGCAACTGTGGCATTAGTAACCGCTTGGATCATTTTAGCGCCGTGTTTAATAATACCCGCTTGCTCAGCGGCCGTACCCACCATAAAGCCTGTAGTGTTATGCAGAAACAATAATGGCGTTTCAGACTGTTCACACAATTGCACAAACTGACCCGCCTTAGCGGCACCATTAGCTGTAATGGGCGCGTTATTGGCGATCACGCCGCACTCTATTCCTTGAATGCTGATATGTCCGCATACCGTTCCAGCGTCGTATTCGGCTTTAAATTCTACAAAATCAGACGCGTCAGCAATGCGCGCAATAACTTCGCGCATATCAAAGGGTGTTTTGGGGTCTACGGGTACCATGCCAATTAACTCCTGCGTGGCATAAAGAGGTTCTTGGTATTCAGGTGTAGCGCGAACATCGGCATTTTTGTCCCAGCCCAGTTTTGCGGTAACCTCTCTCGCAATACGAATACCATCTTCATCGTTTTCAGCTAAATAGTCAGCGGTACCCGCCGTACTAGCGTGCATTTCTGCTCCACCAATCTCTTCGTCCGTTGCAATCTCACCCGTCGCCGCTTTTAGTAACGGAGGGCCAGCTAAGTACACAGTTGATTGCTTGCGAATCATAATTACATAATCTGACAAGCCTGGTTGATACGCGCCACCTGCGGTCGCTGAACCATGTACAACCGTTATCTGCGGAATACCCTTAGCTGACAATCGGCACTGCTGCGCGAAGCCTTGACCAGAAAAGCCAAACCAATCGCCTAATGTAGTCAGGTTGCCGCCACCACTTTGGGCTAATGCTATAACCGGTAACTTATGCGCCATAGCTAGTTCATACATGCGACGTCGCTTTCCGCTACCCAACTGAGTAATGCTTCCGCCTTTGGTCAAATAGTCGTCAACGAGTATCGCGCATAAAGTTCCTTGCACGTAGCCTAAACCCGTCAAACAGCTGCCGCCGGCAGCAGAACCATCTTTATCGCCTTCTTGCAAATAGCCACAAAGCGTAGACATTTCTAAGAATGGTGCTCCGCGGTCTAAAAGGTGCGTTAGACGTTCGCGTGGCACTAAAAGACCACGTTGTTTATAACGCTCCTCTTTGCTGCGAGCTAACTCAATAACTCGGCGCTCAATAGTGCGCGCTTCGTCAACCGCCACACTCATTGCTTCACTGTTTTGCTGGTACTCAGCAGAATTAGTGTCGATCTGTGTTTGTATAATCGCCATAATTTTCTGTATTAATTAACGAACTTGAGGAGCAATACCCATACGCTGACAAATAATCTCGAGCATCACTTCATCAGCGCCACCGCCGATAGATCCTAGACGACCATCGCGAAAGGAACGCGCTACTGGGTTGTCCCACATGTAGCCCATGCCGCCAAAATACTGCAGGCATGAATCTGTCACTTCGCGGGTGAGTCGGCCACTTTTCAACTTGACCATTGATGCCATGCGCGTCATGTCTTCGCCCGCTATATAACGGGTAATGGTGGCATAAGTAAGCGCTCGTAACGCTTCAATTTCAGTTTGTAGTTCGGCAAGGCGAAACCGCACCACTTGATGGTCGATAACTCGCTGACCGAAAATGTTGCGCTCAGACGTATATTCAATAGTGTGCTGAATGATTTTTTCCAGGCCTTTTAAATTAACCATACCGACATGTAAGCGCTCTTCTTGAAACTGCTCCATTTGATAAATAAAGCCAAACCCTTCTTCGCCTACTCGATTGCGTTGCGGGACGCGTACATCGTCCAAAAAGATTTGTGCTGTGTCAGAACTGCGCATGCCTAATTTGTTTAAACGCTCTGAGAAACTAACGCCTGGTGTGTCGGATGGAATAACGATTAAGCTCTTATTTTTATGTCTGCTGTCATCGCTGGTATTTGCGAGCAGACATAGGTAGTCACTTTGGGTGGAATTGGTAATCCACATCTTCGTGCCGTTAATCACATAGTCGTCGCCATCTTTGCGGGCATTGGTCTTGATCTGCGCCACGTCAGAGCCGGCACTCGGCTCACTAACTGCGATAGAAAATACCGCATCGCCAGCAATCGCAGGCGCTAGAAACTCACGTTTTACATAATCGCTGCCGTGCTTAGCAATGGCAGGTGTCGCCATATCGGTTTGCACACCAATACCCATTGATACGCCACCGCTGTCAATCATGCCTAACTCTTCCGTAAATGCGCAGTGATAGCTGTAATCTAAGCCCATGCCGCCGTATTCAGCTGGCTTGTGGATGCCTAGTAAGCCTAGACTGCCCATTTTCTTGAAGAGCTCTTTGGCTGGGAAAATGCCCTCTTCTTCCCATTGATCACAGTAGGGGTTAATTTCGTTTTCTATTAGCTTGGCAGTTGTTTGCGCAATTGCGATGTGTTCTTCGGTATAAATCATAGGGGTTGGTACTTTCGTTTAAGATGGTTTTTTAAAGTAGGCTTTTAACGTTTCTATTCGCAGTTAGAGCAAGCGAGCGTTTAAACGCAGGCCGAGCCTCTAAGCTACTAAGGTATCTTGTTATATTACCGCTGTAACGCTCAGCAAATCCATTGACTTTACCTAAGTACAACGCGTAGCCGACGGCTATATCGGCGATGGTGAATCGACCATCACACAAAAACTCGCGGCCCTCTAAGTGTTGTGTGAGTAATTTAGTTCTCGCTATAAACCACTTTGCATAATCCTCAGCTACACCCGGATTCTTACGTTCATCGGGTTCCAAGAACATGTAGCGGATATACAGTGTTTGTGGAAACGTTAATGTCGCGTCACTGTGATACATCCAATTTAAATAATCAGCATATTCAGCGTGATCAGCCGCTATGCCAAACTCAGACTTGCCATAGCGCTCAACTAAATAATGACAAATACCACTCGACTCTGTCATCCGAGCGTCGCCATCCGTAAAGTAGGGAACCGTACCCAATGGGTTAACCTCAAGAAACTCCTTTTGAAAGAAGCGTGGGGGAAACGGCAGTACTTCTAGCTCATAAGGAATGCCCATTTCTTCCATTGCCCAGAGAGGCCTGAGCGAGCGAGCATTGTCGCAATGCCAAAGTTTAATTTGTGGGTCTGATTTCATTTTATATCCTCGTTAGTTTGCTCTCACCACGTCTGGCTAAAGCCCAATTTGGCGTGTCGCTAAGTCGCGCATTATCTCTTCTGAGCCGCCACCGATGGCGTTGACGCGAACCTCTCGATAAATCCGTTCTACTCTATTGCCACGCATATAACTCATGCCACCCATTATTTGCATAGCCTCGCGCGCGCAGAACTCCATAGTCTGGCTGCATTGCACTTTCAAGAGCGCAATCGCACTCGCATCTTCTTTGCCCATACTAACCTGATGAGACACCACTTGCAGATACGCGTTAGTTGCGTAAATTTTCTGCATCATTTCAGCGATCTTATGTCGGATCACCTGATGATCCGCCAAACGCTGCCCAAAGGTTTTGCGCTCGCGCGCCCACGCCACAGCGTCTTCTAAGCAAACCCGCGCTGACGCATCCATAGAGGCAGCCATAGCCATGCGCTCGCTATTAAAGTTATTCATGATCACTTTAAAGCCTTGGTTTTCTTGGCCAAGTAGGTTTTCTTTGGGAACCCTTACATCGTCAAAATATATTGTCGCTGTGTCCGAACACCACCAGCCCTGCTTCTTGTCTAGAATGGTCCGCGAGACGCCTGGCGTATCAGCGGGAATCAATAAAGTCGAAACGCCTGCGGCACCCGGTCCACCTGTTCTAACGGCGGTGGTAAACCAATTAGCCTTCATACCGCCAGTAATGTAGGTCTTTGAACCATTTACCACATAATGATCACCATCGAGTTTTGCGCTGGTTAGCAACTGCGCGACATCGGAACCTCCGCTGGGCTCTGTAATGGCTAGTGATATTCGCTTCGTGCCCGCTATTACTTGCGGCGCGACTATGTTCTTTAGCTCATCGCTTGCAAAATTAACGACGGGAGGCAAGCCAATGTTGTGCACCATCAGGGTAGCACCTACGCCACCAACACCAACCCTCGCCAGTTCTTCACCAACAATATTCTTGTGCCAGATATCAATGCCATCATTGATCCCTCCATATTCCTCGGAATACCCAAGCCCCAACAAACCTACAGCAGACGCTTTAATCCAAAGATCATCTGGTATTTCACACGCTTCATCCCATTCATCAGCGTAGGGAATAACCTCCTTATCGAAAAAACGGCGAATAGAATTGCGCCATTCTATGTGTTCTTCGCTTAAATGAGGGTTGGGCAATCGGGTGCTGTCAAAGTCTATTGTCATGATGCTTTTTTAGTTTTCTATAAAGGTCAGTCGATAGAGTTTACTTGAGAAGAATATTCGCGCAAGTCACCTGTGTGAAAGCCAATGCCGCGCAACTCCGTTTGACACAAATGCAGCCGTACACATACGCATGAGAATTGGTGCCTGCATTAGGCTAGAATGGTTGCGGATAATTTAAAAGACGAGTTGTTGGCGCTGACGCGCTTATTGTATTAAGACTCGCAATAATGATCAGCTAGACGCAAGAATGCGTATTGGCTTAACAACTAAAGGAGATCCACCGTGAGCGATGTGCTGACCAAGTTTAACCCCAACAACCATAAGAACTTAGTAGATGCGTTTAATGAGGCCAGCGAAAAATTTAAGGACCAAGTCGCTTATCACTGCCTAGGCGATAACAAAACCTACGCCGAGATACAGACTCTCGCGCAACACTTCGCTGCTTTTTTGAGTCAAAACTGCGGCCTTAAGAGAGGCGACGCGATCGCAATACAGCTACCCAACATCACTCAATACCCTGTAGCGTTTTGGGGCGCAATGCACGCAGGCATCAGAGTTGTAAACACCAACCCCTTGTATACCAAACGCGAGCAGATCCATCAGTTCAATGACTCAGGCGCTACTGCACTTGTGGTTTTGGACAGTTTACTTGCGACCACCGAACAGGTGCTTCCCGAGACTAAAATTGAGACAGTGATTATTGCGTCAATGACTGACCTGACCGATCTAAGCGCTACTCCCGCGAAAGCGCAAGAATTCAAAAACGTTCAATCATTTGGGTTTTTGGAGACATTGCAACAAGGCGCGGAACTACCGCCATGCGTGGTCGAAGCAACATGGGACGACTTAGCGGTATTACAATATACCGGTGGCACAACGGGCCCTTCTAAAGGCGTTATGCTGTCTCATGGCAATGTTTATACTTGTATGAAAATGGGTCGGGCTAGTGTGATCCTACGCCGCGACGAAGATCCAGAAATTGCTTTAGCACCGCTGCCGTTGTATCACATTTTTGGGTTCCAGCAGCATATTATCGGCGGGTACATGTACGGTGCGTTAGCGTTATTAATTCCTAATCCTCGTGACATGGACTACATGATTAAAACGATGCGTTCTTACCCTTTATCAACGCTCAATGGTGTAAACACCTTGTTGTCGGGGATGATGGCACATCCCGATTTTGACAAAATCGATTTTAGTCACTTTGTAGGCGCTATTGCAGGCGGCACGACCTTAGTTAAAGAAATTGCGGAAGAATGGATTGCCCGAACGGGCGGCGCAATTTATGAAGGCTACGGATTGTCCGAAAGTACTGGCTCGGGATTTTGTAATCGCCCCGAAAGCAATGAACTTGGAACGGTTGGCGTAGCGCTTGAGCACAGTGAAGCCATGATTATGGGAGAAAACGGTGAGTCTATGCCCACAGGCGAACGAGGCGAAGTCTGCCTACGCGGGCCTCATATAATGCAAGGCTATTGGCAACGCCCCGAAGCGACTGCCGAAACCATTGATGAGCAAGGCTGGCTGCACACGGGGGACATTGGCATTTTTAATGAGCGCGGCCATTTGAAAATTGTTGATCGAATTAAGGACATGATTCTGGTTTCTGGATTTAACGTTTACCCGAACGAAGTTGAGGGCGTGGTTTACAGCCACCCCGATGTACTTGAATGCGGCGCGATTGGAATTCCGAGTGAGAAAACTGGCGAAGCTATTAAATTGTTTGTCGTTTCTAAAAGCGGTCAGCTTACAGAAAAGGATATAATGGAATACTGCCGTCAGGAGTTGGCAGGCTATAAAGTACCTAAATCCATTGTATTCATGCAAGACCTTCCAAAATCACCTGCGGGAAAAGTTCTGCGCCGTGAGTTACGTGAAGCCGAAAGCTAAACTGATAAATAAAGACCCATAAGATTATGAGCGAATTAGTATTTAGAACAGTGCCCAACATCAGTCTAGGTGCTGGCAAGATTGCAGGTTTAGGCGCTCTTGCCAAACAGTACAAAATTCAGCGTCCTTTTGTCGTAACTGATACTGGCATCGTTGACGCTGGCCTACTCGATGTTTGTTTAGACAGCCTACGCGAAGCAGGTTTGGAACCCGAACTGTTTAGTGATGTCGTCGCCGACCCGCCAGCGCAGATTGTGCTTGATGCGGCAGACGCTGCGCGCAAAGCAGGCTGCGACGGCGTTATAGGATATGGCGGCGGCAGTTCTATGGATGTTGCCAAGCTGATTGCGGTGTTAATACGCGATGAGCAACCACTGAGCGAGCTATACGGCGTTGAGAACATTACCAGCAGTCGTGCCCCATTACTGCAGATACCCACCACAGCCGGTACAGGCAGCGAAGTGACGGCCGTTGCTATTGTAACGACTGGTGAATTCACTAAAGCGGGGGTGGTTAGCCCAGTACTATTTGCTGATGGAGTGATTCTAGACCCTGAACTAACCTTAGGCTTGCCGGCCCTCGTTACGGCGGCCACTGGCATCGACGCGATGGTGCATGCGATTGAAGCATTTACGAGTAAGCGATTAAAAAACGCCTTATCGGACATGGTCGCTCTGAAAGCGTTGGACCTAATGGCAAAGTCTATCCACACCGCCGTTAAAGATGGCAGTGATCTCCAAGCACGGTCTGACATGTTGCTCGGCGCTATGCTTGCAGGACAGGCCTTTGCAAACGCACCAGTCGCTGCGGTTCATGCACTCGCTTATCCTTTAGGCGGTATTTACCACATACCGCATGGTTTGAGTAACTCCTTGGTTTTGCCGCATGTCATTCGCTTCAATAAGCCCGACGCTAAGCATCTCTATCAACAGCTTGCCGAGGTAATACTCTTTGACCAAGAACGCTCAACTGATGCTGGTGACGTAACAGAACAATTGGCCGACTACTTTTTGAACCTCGCAAAAGAACTAGGCTTGCCTACGACTTTGCGCGAAATGAAAATCAAGGAGTCTGGCCTGCAGCAACTCGCTGACCAGTCTATGCTGCAAGAGCGTTTGCTAATAAACAATCCACGGTCCGTGAATGTGACCGAGGCGAAAGCAATATACCAAGCCGCGTATTAACAACAGCCCCGCTATATCACTATGACCGATACCCAAACTGACACACTTGATGACTATCGCTATTTTCATACCATCGAGACGCGCTGGATGGACAATGACGTTTACGGTCATGTAAACAATGTCGTCTATTACAGTTACTTCGACACGACCGCTAATCATTTTTTGATTACTCAGGCAGGCTTAGACATTCACACGGCCGAGGATGTAGGCTTTGTGGTCGCGTCATCCTGCCAGTACCATTCACCGATCGAATACCCGGATACCATTAAGGTTGGGCTTCGAGTCAACAAATTAGGCTCAAAATCGGTAGAATACGGACTCGGCATTTTTCGCAATGATGAAATACAAGCGAGCGCTAGCGGAAACTTCACGCACGTCTTTGTAAATCGTGCATCAGGACAGTCAGTGACGATACCAGCATCAATTAAAGAGCAATTGGCGAAGATTGTTGTTAGTTAGCTATTCGCTAGCTATCACCTCGAAAGGCTCAATTCACGCCATTGTAAGAACAATATCTAAACACCCAGAACGGAGTATTTATGAAGGTAATGGCCCCAGCAGAGCTTATGGCTCAAGTCGGCAACGAGATCGGTGTTTCACCGTGGTTCGAAGTAACTCAAGAAAATGTAAACTTGTTTGCCGATGTCACCATCGACCATCAATTTATACATCTTGATGAAGATAAAGCGGCTCAGACTCCATTTGGCGGCACAATCGCTCATGGCTTCTTGACCCTGTCTATGTTGTCTCATTTTGCCGAAAGCGGTATGTCAGTTGGACTAGAAGGCACTAAGATGGGCGTTAACTATGGCTTTGATAAAGTGCGCTTCATTCAACCCGTTCGCGTTGGCTCAAAGATTCGTGGTCGAAGCACCTTGGCATCCATGGAAGAAAAAAATCCTGGTCAATTCCTTATGAAGGCCTCTGTGACTGTCGAGATTGAAGGTGTTGAGAAACCAGCTCTAATGGCAGAATGGCTGACTATGGCGATGGTCTAAATCAGCAGAACTCTAATTCACAACATTTATTTCTAACTACGAAGCATGTGGCTAGAAGCAACAATAAAAGCATTACGCAATAGGAGTTAAAATGAGTATACGATATGACGGCCAAGTGGCCATCGTTACAGGCGCCGGCAACGGCCTAGGTAAAAGTCACGCACTAGCACTGGCGGCACGTGGCGCGAAAGTAGTTGTTAATGATCTTGGTGGTGCCGTAGACGGTACTGGTGGTTCGGTAACCGCCGCGCAACAAGTGGTTCAAGAAATTGAAGCCGCCGGTGGCGAAGCAATGGCCAATGGCGCCAACGTCACTAACCTGGCTGAAGTAGAAGCAATGGTTAAAGACGCCATGGACAAATGGGGCCGAGTAGACATTTTAGTAAACAATGCAGGCATCCTGCGTGACAAGTCATTTGCAAAAGTCAGCATTGACGATTTCAAGCTTGTAGTCGACGTACATCTTATGGGCAGTGTTAACTGTACCAAAGCGGTGTGGCCAATCATGCAAGAGCAAAACTACGGCCGTGTTGTTATGACAACGTCATCAAGCGGCATGTACGGAAACTTTGGTCAAACTAACTATGGCGCCGCAAAAATGGCGGTCGTTGGTTTTATGAACACCTTGGTGATCGAAGGCAAAAAGCACAACATTCATGTTAATGCCTTATCACCAACGGCGGGCACTCGCATGTTAGAGGGCTTGATTCCGCCAGATGTGTTAGAGCTTATGTCTGTTGAATCAGTCACAGCAGGTCTCTTAACGTTATGTGATAGCGAAGCACCAAACCGCACTATTTTATGTGCAGGTGCGGGCGGATATGCGACTACACAAATTTTTGAAACTGACGGTATTTACTTAGCACCTGAAGATCAATCTCCAGAAAACGTGCGAGCGCAGATGGATAAGGTTATGGATCGGGCTGGCGAGAAGAAAATTACTGCTGGTTTTGAACAAACCAATAAGTTCGTTGCCAAAGCAATGCAACATTTTGGTATAGAAATGCCTAAGACTTAAATTCAGTTGTTTGAGAGTATTTGAGCTCTTAATGAAAAACGCCTCCTAGTGAGGCGTTTTTTTTGTTTTCATGATTCACACGTCTTTAGAAATCCGCACCTGCTGTACTATAGCGATCTCCACAATAGTCTCAAGTCTAGTCAATCGGCCTTCATGTGAGCGGAGCTCATCTGCTATTTTTGAGAGTGATTCTCCCGCCCGTTCTACTTTATCGTTCAACAGAATAACTTTCTGCATCGCTTCTACGGCATCCTTAATCGCGCCCATCGTTGAGCTCCCTAAATAATAATTCCACATCTGCTAGCCCTTTCGATAACGCAGCCTCAGCTTTCCCCGTCGAATAGTTAACCACATCAATGAGCTCTGCTAGCAACTGCTCTTCTTCAGATTTATCTGATGGATCATAAGAGTCCACCGCTAAGCGCACCACTTCAGCGACCGACGTTCCTTTATCGCTCGCAATAGCTTCCAACTTTTCAACATTATTGGCTGAAAGCATAATCTGTTTTCTAATGAGATTTCCTTGCTGACTTGTTCGCATTATTTTCTCTCAATTCAAGTGATGTCGTTGCTGGACATAGACAGTACATACACAACACATACACACCATAAGTAATACGACTCTTTGCTTCAAGCCAGCAAAACCATGAGCCACATACTTTGCGCTAGGTATAGGCTATTCAACAAGTGTTAAAAACCTGCGCTTACAACACGAAATTGAATTACGTTTGCATCAAACAAGCATGCGTTTTAAGGTGACGGCATATCTTCAATAGACCATATCAAGCTATGACTACAGACACTCAAACCGCTCGCGAAAAGATAAAAAGCGTCGTCACACCCTACGCTTTTGGGGTTGCTGATGAATTACTAGGCAAACCCTTAGGCAAACCACTTCCTCGACTGTTCGCGATACTTGTCGACTTTTTGGTTGTACTGTTACTCGCAACGTTTGATTGGGTCTTTCTAGCATTAGTGATGCTCTGCGTTGCGCCCACGGCCATCTTTCGCTGGCGTAAACGTACGGACCGCAGAGGTGCGAGTATTTTTCTAGGTGTAGTTACGCTGCTTTCAGCTCTGATACTCTTGGGCAATATGTATTCTGGGAATGCAGATGATGACGAGAGCTCTGTTTTTCAACTCGGTGGGGTGACTGTAGACATGCAAGGCCTAGGGGATAACGATGATGAAAGAGACCCCCTACTCTATGAACTTAAGTCCGTGTCACCACCATTCTCAAGCAAACTTTCCGAACTAGAAGATAAGGATGGCGACCGCCTTTGTTCGGAGGATATAAAATGTAACAACCAATTTTTTGACGCGCTGCTAGACGAGTTAATAGACACGCCTTACGACCACGATGAAGCCATTACGGTAATGAATGGTGTCGCTGATTACCTTAATCAAAAAGACTTGCTCGACCCTAAAGTGCGCAGCGTTAGTTTTTCTGAACGCTTGTATCTATTACGATTTCTAGACACGGGTGAAGCAGATAACAAACACACGGTTAATATTGTTGAATGGGTGACTGACGCACTAAATGATCTAGGATTGAGCTTAGGCTGGGCTGCGGTCTATTTCAGTATCTTAACCGCGTGGTGGAACGGTCAGACCGTGGGTAAGAAATTATTTGGGTTACGAGTGGTTGGAATCGACGGCAAGAACTTAGACCTATGGGCCAGCTTTGAACGTTATGGTGGCTATGGTGCTGGATTGGCAACCGGCTTGTTAGGCTTTGCACAGGTATATTGGGATGATAATCGCCAAGCGATACACGACAAAATATCCGAAACCGTAGTGCTACGCACCCGAGTTAAATAGATATTCGTGTTCGGGACGAAGTACTCGGAACATATGAAATAGAAAAGGCAGCCAAATGGCTGCCTTTTCTTTTAGAGCTGTTCGCCTTGAAAAAACTAGAGTAATTCTTCTCGTTCGTTCAATAGCAATAAGTGACTAAAGCTGCAAGCGAGCATTAAGCGACCTCAAACAAGCCTGCTGCGCCCATGCCGCCACCAACACACATGCTGATAACCACATATTTAACACCGCGACGCTTACCTTCGATCAATGCGTGACCTACTGTTCTAGCGCCTGTCATTCCGTAAGGATGCCCAATGGAAATACTTCCGCCATTAACGTTATAGATTGATGGGTCGATACCTAGGTGGTCACGGCAGTACATCACCTGACACGCGAAGGCTTCGTTCAGTTCCCACAAACCAATATCATTAACCGTTAAGCCATTGGCTTTCAACAACTTAGGAATCGCATAAATAGGACCGATGCCCATTTCTTCTGGAGCACAACCGGCTACAGACATACCGCGATAGATACCCAAAGGCTCAATATTACGTTTTTCAGCCAAGCTGCTATCCATTAATACACAGGCCGAAGCACCGTCTGATAGTTGGCTAGCGTTACCCGCTGTTATGCAACCACCTTCGATTACTGGACCAAGGTTCTTCAGATCTTCTAATTTAGTCTGCGGGCGATTGCCTTCGTCCTTGCTAAGCGTTACGTCTTCAAAAGTAATTTCCTTAGTCTCTTTATTGAAAACGGCTTTAGTCGTAGACATTGCCACAATCTCGTCGTCAAACTTGCCTTCTGCTTGACCGGCCGCTGTGCGTTGCTGTGATTCAAACGCGTATTCGTCTTGCGAATCACGTGAAATGTTGTACTTTTTAGCAACGTGCTCTGCGGTCATCAGCATCGGCATGTACGCGTGCTCCGACTTAGCAATAACATTCTCGTCTAAACACTTTGAGCTCCACTCAAAATACTTTTGTTGAATTTCAGAAATATTGTCCTGGCCACCGCCAACAACAACGTCCATGCCATCAACCATAATTTGCTTGGCGGCCATTGAGATAGCCATAAGACCCGAAGAACATTGTCGGTCTACTGTTTGGCCTGCAACTGATTCAGGAATTCCTGCGGCTAATAGGCCTGTACGGGCAACATTGCCTGCGGCACTACCGGCGTTAAGCACTGAGCCCATGATCACATCATCAATCTCTGCAGGGTCGATACCGGCACGGCTTACCGCGTGCGATATAGCGTGTGCTGATAATGTAGGTGACTTAGTGTTGTTGAACGCGCCTTTAAATGCACGACCAATGGGAGTTCTTGCGGTGGATACGATAACTGCGTCTTTCATAAAATTCTCCTAAATGCGGTAACGTTGTGATGTGCTACCAATAATGTATTTTTGAATTAATAATTGAGTATTTGAATACTATCTTAGACACCCACAAATTGTTCCGCTGTGAGTCCAAGACAGGTATCGTCTAGGCTCGCAACAATATCAAGGTCGGCTCGAATGCGCGGCAACTCGTACTTAAAGAAGTATCGGTTCGCTGCGATCTTACCTTCATAAAACGCTTTGTCAGCGGCATTACCTGATTGCAGGCCTTTGCTTGCCGCAACAGCTTGCTTTAGCCACATCCACGCTATCACAATATGCCCTACAGCATTCAAGAAGAGCGTGGCGTTGGCTAGCGCAAGCTCGTGATCATTAGATTTACCCACCGCGGCTAATGTATCTTCGACTAACTTCATCGCATTGATGAGTTTCGCACCATAAGCACTCAAAGACTCAAATTCACTCGCTGCCGCGATGGTCGCTTTAATTTCTTCGGCCAATATTTTCACCGCTCCGCCACCCGCTATTCGTACTTTTCGACCTAGAATATCGATGCCGTGTATCGCCCACGTTCCTTCATGGATATGGTTCAAACGATTGTCACGATAGAAGCGTTCTACTGGGTACTCACGCGTATACCCGTAGCCACCAAGAATTTGAATTGCGAGCTTGTTCGCCTCTAAACAATATTCCGACGGCCAAGACTTACAAATAGGCGTAAGCAACTCTAGCAATAGATTGAGCCTGTCTTGTTCTTCTTTGTTATCGCTTAGTTTTATATCGTCAATCAACTGGGCACAGTAGTGCATTAGCGTATAGGCTCCTTCAACAGACGCTTTTTGCGACATTAGCATACGTTTAATATCCGCATGTTCGCTAATCATGATTTGCGGAGACTCTGGATCTTTATTACCCACTGGTCGACCTTGAGGTCTTTGGCGTGCGTAATCCAACGAATATAAGTAACCGGCTAACGCGCTTTGCACTGCGCCCATACCAACAGCAATACGCGCCTCGTTCATCATTATGAACATGTTTGCGAGGCCTTGGTTTTCACCGCCCATCAAATAGCCGATAGTGTCTCCACCCTCGCCAAAATTAAGCAAGCAATTGGTTGTGCCGCGATGTCCCATTTTGTGATTTAGGCCGGCTAACGCGATGTTATTGCTGGCTGTAATCTGGCCATCGTCATCAACACGCATCTTGGGAACTAAAAATAATGAAATTCCCTTAACGCCTGCTGGGCTGCCAGGAACTTTAGCTAAAACCATGTGGATGATGTTCTCGGTTAAATCTTGATCCCCTCCTGAGATCCACATCTTAGTTCCGCTGAGCTTATATGTACCATCGCCTACTGGCTCAGCTTTTGTGCGAATATCCGCTAAGGACGATCCCGCATGCGGCTCAGACAAGCACATGGTTCCACACCATGTGCCACTAACCATATTGGGCAGGTACTTATCTTTAAGCTCTTGTGAACCAGTCTCGTAGAGCATATTGGCCGCACCCTGAGTCAAGAACGAGTAACTGGCGATTCCAGGATTTGCACACGTAAACATAGCGTTAACTGACTGGTGAGCCATAACAGGTAATTGCATGCCTCCAATATCGGTCGCGTAGCCGGTAAGAGATAAGCCCGACTCGTTATAGGCGTCGAGCCCTTTCTTCGTCGCTGGATCGGTTAATGCTTTGCCGTCAATAAATTTCGGCTCATTCGCGTCCAGATGACCCGCACTTGGTAGAAACTGATCCTCGGCAACGGACTGAGCGAGATCTAAAATGGCATTAATTGCTTCTCGATCATAATCTGCATAGCGTTCGGCGGACAAGATCCGATCTAGTTCAAGGGTTTCATACATAACGAAATCAATATCTCGTCGGTTTACAATGGTTGACATAGTTGTTCTCTACTTATCTGCCCAAACGTCTAGGGCAAGGAATTTAACAAACGGCAAACAAAACCTGTTCCGCTTGTGTGAAAAAGCCGATCGAAATAACACGCCACTTCGATCGTTGAATAATTAAAGCTACTGGGTAGCCAGATATTTTTCTACTACGCTAAGGTCAAAGGTAATGACCTCAAGCGTTGCCCTGTTGCCTGATAAACAGCGTTCGCAACCGCAGGGGCAATTGGCGGCAATCCAGGCTCGCCGGCTCCTGTTGGCGCGTCGTCGTTTTTTACAATAATAACCTCTACTTCAGGCGATTCGTTCATTCGCAAAATTGGATAATTATGGAAGTTGGATTCCTTAACTGCGCCATTTTCTAACTGGATGTCGCCGTACAACGCGGCCGTTAAACCAAACATAATAGAGCCTTCGATCTGACCCTTAACAATATCCGGATTAATCGCCCGACCACAGTCGATTACGCAAACCACTTTATGGACTCTGATTTTACCGCTATCCACTGACACCTGCGCAACTTGTGCAACATCACTCTCAAACGATCCATGCGCTGCAAAGCCGAGTGAATGACCAGCGGGTACTTCGAGGTGCTTCATACGTTCACCGGCAAGACGAATAACATTTTGCAAACGTGGGTTAGTCTCAGTATTCGCTATTCGAAAATCAACGGGATCAAGCTTTGCTTGCTCAGCTAATTCATCGATCATTACTTCTTTAGCGAACGCCGTAAACGAGTGCCCCACTGCGCGCCAAAACATTAATGGTAATCCGTGATTAACGGTTACATGACGCGCTTCACGGTTAGGGAAATCATAGTTCTCGCATAAACCTTCAATACTGGCTGAATCAATACTCCAGGACTCATTAAAGGATTCGATTATGTCTGCAACGAAATTGGTAGCACCTTCAGGCACTAGGCCAGGCAATACAGCAGGCAACATCGTACGCATCATGTCAGGATTTATATTACCGCCAACGCGCTTAGCAGCCCACGCACTGATTTTTCCGTTCTCGTCAACTCCGGCTTTTAGGGTCATCAACGATGCTGGTCGATAGACACCATTTTGCATATCGCTCTCGCGTGACCAAACTACTTTAATCGGTTCGCCAGTTTCCTTAGCAAGAATCGTGGCTTCGATAACGTGGGACATAAAGCTGCGACGTCCAAATGCACCGCCCATATAAACAGGGTGCACCGTAACCTTGTCTGCAGAAAGCCCCGCGTGACGTGCCACTAGACCTCGCATAGGTTGTGGCATTTGTGTGCCAGACCAAACTTCAGCGTCGTCTTTGCCAACTCGCACCAAGGCATTCATAGGTTCCATTGGTGCGTGGGCTAAATAGGGTGCCCAATATTCGCTCTCGACTACGGTTGTTGCCGCAGCAAAGCCTTGACCTAGATCGCCCTGCTCAACACCTACTTCACCACCTTCAGACAGTGCGGCTTGGTAGTCGGATTTAATTTGTGCAGAATTAACGTTGGCCAATTCAGGTAATTCCCATTCCACCTCTAACGCAGCAGCTGCTTTCTTAGCTTGCCAATACCGTTCTGCGACCACGCCAACACCTGTAGGCAAGGTCTTTATGTGCAACACACCTGGCATGTTCTTAATGCTGTCTTCGTTGACTGATTTGATACTAGCTCCGGCAACGGGGATATGCTTAACAACTGCATAACGCATTCCTGGCAGTTCGGCATCTATACCGTACATCGCCGTGCCGGTTGATTTTTCTACCGCGTCAACGCGGCCGAAATCAGTTCCTATGTATTTAAATTGGTCGCTTGGTTTTAATAACACCTGTTGATCTAAGCTCAGCTTAGCGGCTTTTTCAGCGAATTCGCCAAACTGGAATCGAGCGCCGTCAACGATAATTGCACCATTATCTGTGGTTATATCCTTGGGGTTGACGCCTTTCTCTTGAGCAGCAGCATGTATAAGCAGGGCTCGAGTATCTGCGCCCGCTTGACGCAACTGAGTGTAGTGTTCACGTACCGACTTACTGGCACCCGTGCCTTGAATCCCCATACCCGGATTGACATAGTCCGCGTGCACACCCGCTAATTTGACCTCGATCAATTGCGGGTGAATGTCTAGTTCTTCAGCAATTATCGTCGCTAAACCTGTCGTTATGCCCTGCCCCATTTCGTCGCGCGGACAATAAAACCGAACTACGTTATCCGATGTGATTTGCAAGAACGCGTTAGGACTCAATGTATCTGCACGAGTTTGCAATGCAGGCCGACTTAAACACCCAGTAAGCGAGACACCCAACACTAGACCGCCGCCGGTTACACCTGCGGCTTTAAGGAAATTACGGCGAGAAAGAGCAATCGATCCGTTGGCTGTATCAATAGAGTTATGAGCTTTCTCAATACTGCCTTCGGGGCCTCTAGTTTTTACAGGCTGGCTCATAGAAATACCTCGGTCGCTTTAGAGATTGATGCAACTTCAGCGGCATCTTTTTGCGACTGAACCGCTACAGACTTAATCGCTTGCATAATGCGCGGGTAACAGCCACACCGGCAAATATTACCGGACATTGCTTGCTCTATGTCACCGTCAGACGGGTTTGGATTATTACTCAACAATGCCGTTGCGGCCATTATCTGCCCTGACTGGCAGTAACCACATTGCGGCACACCTTGTTCAGCCCACGCGGCTTGCATTGCACTCATAGTATCGGGAGTACCAATACCCTCGATCGTCGTGATGCTTTTTCCGGCTACAGCGCTGACTGGCAATACGCAGGTTTTTACAGCCGCACCCTCTATGTGCATAGTGCAAGCGCCACATAGCGCAGCACCGCAACCAAACTTTGAGCCTTTGAGCTTAAACGTGTCGCGAACCACCCACAAAAGCGGTGTGTCTGGCGTATCGTCGGTTTGGACTACTTGTCCATTCAACGTAAATTCGATCATTGAGTCCGTTTGTAATAATTATGTGCTTGTTGGGCGAGCCAAAGCTCTGGCTTCTCTGAGAAACCAGATCCTACACGATATAAGGACTCTTGCTTAGTACACAAATTACCTAAAAAATGTGCAAAGTGAGTCACTCTAACCACCAAAACATGCAAATTTACTTGCTTAGCGCAAAAACAAGCAATTACACGGTGGCTTTAAACGTCATCCCAAAGCGTAGCGATCCATCGATCTTCCTTGATGAAGAAGGTTCCCCAGCTTTCCCACTTGCCATCCAATCCTTGTGCCTGAGCCGCAGCAAGATCTAAACCTGAAGCCTTAAGAGCGGCTACTTCTGCTCTTGTTGCAACGATCATGTCTTTAAATCTCTGCATATCTTCCAAGTTCGCAATAGGGCCATGACCTGGAATAACAATCGTGTCGACATCTATCATGTCCATAATTGCTTGAACGTTATTGATATATCCATCAACCGTTCCGCCTGAGTCCTTATCTATATAAGGGAACCAATCTTTAAACATATGATCACCCGTATGCATAACGTTGGCTTGTTCAAAATATACCGCGGTATCCCCGTCGGTATGTCCAGCTGGAAGGTGCCGAGCTTTAACAGTTTGTTCAGCGAAATTTAGCGTAACGCCATCTTCGTATGTGACAACTGGTAGCGCCATTGGGTCGGCCGCTTCACTGCCCGTTGCCATCCGCACTCGAACATTGGTATGAGCAAATATAGTCGCGTCATTGGCAAGCTCGGCATTACCGCCCGTATGGTCGCCATGCCAGTGCGTATTGAGAACGTATTGGGTTTCAGCAGAAAATTGTTCCAGGGCTGCTTCGAGCACCTTGCTGTTCTGTTCATAACCATTGTCTACCACCAGCAAACCTCGCTCTGATTCGAGGACGGCGATATTGCCTCCTCCGCCATGCAACATGGTAATTCCATCTTTGATGGGCGTGACTTTATATTCAAAATCGTCTTGCGAAACAGCTGTCCCCGACACCAAAAAGAAAAAGCCGATTAACGCTACGCCAATGGTGCAAAAGTTTGTTCTGATTTTCATGATGACCTCTTAAGGTTGTTCGTATTAACCGACCCCAGTTGTTATCAAACCAACTACTCCTTTGATTAGACAGTTAGAATGGTTGGGTAGGTTGGCTGGGTGTTTATTTAAACTCTGCGTATCTTAGCAGACCACTTACAACGTTACGTTACGTGCTGGTTTAGCCCTAAGACCAACTTTAAGCTCTTTTTTCTATCAAACACCGGAATGAATAAGCGCTACATCTGTGCTTGGGCCAACCTATGAACTTATCCGCATACACGCTAAAAAAAGCCATAGGTATTCTTTTCGCAGGGCTGCTGGTTACAACAATGATTGATTACAGCACCTCAGCTGGTTACGCCCACAAAACCAAGCGACAATCCAACCCTGGACCCCAATTCGCTTGAGCAGATTGGCCGCAGAACACTTGGCGCCTAGGGCATAACACTCGTCACGTGGGGCGGACTCAATGCTTCAGCGAGTTACAATGACGCTGGTCATTACCAGATACAACTACTCGGTAAAAACTTAGGCAGCCCTGAAGAAGCCTCAAATGTGATTATCTTTTTTAGTGCTATCGGCACGATAGAGATAACCTAGTCTTCACTGCTGTGCGATCAAGACAATATTGTATTTACCGGTAGCATAAAAGACAGCAATCGCACACATTTAGCGGGATCGTTTAGAGACATGGCTGGTTTAATGACCTCACCAACAAGCAAATAAGCGCTGAAAGACTTTTGAATGACCAAGCAAAAAACTCTTATGTGATTGAGTGGCAAGAACAGCTCACTAAACTTCCATATCTATTAGCCAGTATGAAACTTGCGTCTACAACCCCCACTCGAGATTAGGTCGCGACCCTCACCCTTCAAACAGAGTGCGTGCCAAACGTGTCAACTGAAAGTGTGTCAGTGGGTAATTATTGCTGCAACTTCAATTTCTAGCGACTCTGAGAGCAATTTATACGCCATACATCGCTTACGCCAAAAATAATTTGCACATTCTCAATCGCCAAGAATGGCACACAAAAAACCTCTGAAAGCTAAGCAGATAAAGCCCTAACGACGTTTAATTAGATGATAAACAACAAACAATGGTACGCAGAAACACATTAGTTTCGTTAACTATCTGTAATATGTGCATCCATTCACCTTTCGACACTCGTCTAAGAAAGTACATATAGTTAATTCACTCACTTACATTCAATAAAAATTATGAAACATTCAAAAACAACAAAAAAATCGCCATTAATCGCATTAGCTTCTGCTCTAATTTTATCTGTACTTGCAAGCACGGCAGCGGCCGCTAAAGACGACCCTACGTACGTCATGTATGGCGAAGCACGCACAGGTTCGCGTATTGCCCCTAAAGTGGTTACTTCTCCGGTTCCCGTCAACGTGACTTACCAAGAATTGAGCGAAGCTGAAAAAGCCAAAATTCGAGCAAATTACGATAGCATGCCTGCAGCTGACGAACCACCTTTCCCAAAAGCGGGTTTAGCTCCAATTTGGGAAGCAGTCACTGATCAGCGTCATACTTCAAACCAAGTCGGCGACGTAGTTGTTGTTGCTTCAGTAGATAAAGACGGCATTGTCAGAGAAGTTGCCGTTTATAACACTACAAGTAATAACATGACTCGTTTGATTTCTACCGCACTAGCGGCAACTGAATTTAAGCCAGCGGTTTGTGATGGTACGCCATGCGCAATGGACTTTATTTTGGAAGCACGCTTAGACATCGAACTATTACGTAACTAGTTGTTTAGCTCAGTTAATAGCTAGGCATCTATATCTAGGTCTGGATCTTCCAGAATGTAGGTAAAGTAACCGAAGAGTCAGACCAATCGCTCCGGGCAGGTATACACAGAATGCTTGCCCGGCCGCGAAAACCCAACCAAGGTCATGTTCGCTTTATCAGCAATTTCTACCGCAAGATGCGTAACACCCGATACGGCGACTAATACAGCCGCCCCTAGAACTGCCGCTTTACTCACCATTTCATAACTAGCTCGCGACGAGATTAATACAAAGCCTCGCTCTAATGAGCCCGCACCAGAAAGTTTTTGTTTCGCTAGCGCACCAACCAGTTTATCTAAAGCGTTATGTCGACCGACATCTTCACGCAAAAGTTCTATCTCGCCTTGTTCGCTACACCACGCAGCAGCGTGGATAGCACCGGCCTCCTTGTTCAGCTCTTGACGCTCAGAAAATCGAGTTAAAGCCGTTTGAATAGCACTGTGTTTAATACTTGTCGATGTTGTAATGCGGCCTGTAGGAATCTGCAAAGCCTCATCAATAGTCTCCGCACCGCAAATGCCACAACCTGTTCGCCCTACTAAATTACGTCTACGTTCCTTAAGAGCGTCTAGCTGTTCTGCGCCAATAATCATCGACACAACCTTGCCATGTTCGGCATCGGCTATTTCGATATCCAAAATCTCGTCAAGGGAATTCACAATACCTTCGCTTAAGCTAAAGCCAACGGCAAAGTCTTCCAAATCAGCGGGCGTGGCCATCATTACTGCGTGCGACACACAGTTGTATTCAAACGCTATGGGCGTTTCTTGGGCGGCCCAATCTTGTGTGGTGGTTAGCTTTTGATCTTCCCAAACAGATTTGGAGACGCTCACTATCCCGGCAAGATGTTTAGATTCTTTATCTGAGATCATCAATTGCGCTCATGAACTGTTTTGGTCAATGGCTATCACCGCCGCAACTATTGCCGACGAGACTGCGCGAGCAAAGATTTTTGTTTCTTATCAAACTTAACCTGCCTTGCCTGCCATGCAGACGGCTCATTAACCAAAGAAAGCTCTACAGCGGTAACCTTGTATTCTGGGCAATCGGTCGCCCAATCAGCATTGTCTGTAGTAATCACATTGGCCCCTGATATGGGATGATGAAACGTCGTATAAACAACACCAGGTTGCACGCGGGTTGATATTTTTGCATGCAGTACTGTCTCGCCCATCCTAGAGCGAATACCAACCCAGTCACCACTCTTAATACCTCTGTGGTCTGCGTCAGCTGGATGAATCTCGATAACATCTTCTTCGTGCCAATCTGAATTATTAGTTCGGCGTGTTTGCGCACCTACGTTGTATTGCGACAAGATTCGGCCAGTGGTTAATAACAAAGGAAAACGGCGATTTACTTTTTCGTCGGTAGGCACAAATTCGGTTACTTCAAAGAACCCTTTGCCGCGCACGAATTCATCTACATGCATGATTGGCGTACCGTTCTCAGACTCATCATTACAAGGCCACTGCACACTGCCCTGCTCTGCAATGCGCTTGTAAGTAACGTTGGTAAAACTTGGCGTGAGCGCGGCAATCTCCTGCATTATTTGTTCAGGATGGGTATACGTCCAACTACACCCCATGGCATTCGCCAGCATTTGGGTAGACTGCCAATCTTCATAACCACTGAGCGCTGGCATTGCTTTAGTCACGCGCGAAATACGGCGTTCTGCATTGGTAAACGTGCCGTTCTTTTCTAGAAACGAAGAGCCTGGTAAGAACACATGTGCAAATTTAGCGGTTTCGTTTAAGAAGATATCTTGAACGATGACGCACTCCATCGCTTTTAGAGCCGCTTCAACATGTTGAGTGTTCGGATCAGATTGCGCGATGTCCTCACCCTGACAGTACAAACCGCGATAGGTACCATCGAGCGCACTATCGAACATATGCGGAATACGTAGACCTGGTTCCGCGTCTAACTTAGTGCCCCAATAGTCTTCAAAAGTGGCTCGAACGTCGTCGTTGCCTACCGGTCGGTAACCCGGCAACTCGTGTGGGAATGACCCCATATCACAAGAACCTTGAACATTGTTCTGGCCTCGTAATGGGTTAACACCCACGCCTTCACGACCTATGTTGCCCGTCAGCATCGCTAAATTGGCGATTGCCATTACGGCCGTTGAACCTTGGCTGTGCTCAGTGACGCCTAAGCCGTAATAAATAGCGGCATTGCCGCCAGTCGCATAAAGACGTGCGGATGCGCGTAAGTCGTCAGCGTTAACACCTGTGTGCGCCATCGTTGATTCAGGAGAGTTTTCCTCGCGTTGAATAAACTCTAGCCATTTTTTAAACGCAGGCTCTTCGCAGCGTGCATCAACAAACGCTTGGTCTTGAAGACCTTCGCCAATAATCGTGTGCGCTAAAGAATTTAGAATCGCCACGTTCCCACCAGGTCGAACGGGTAAGTGATAGTCCGCCTTAATGTGCGGTGCGCTCACTAGCTCGATTTGACGCGGATCTATCACAATGAGCTTTGCGCCTTCACGTAAACGCCGCTTCAAACGCGAACCAAATACAGGATGTGCGTCTGTGGGATTTGCGCCCATCACGATAACCACATCCGCTTGCGCCACAGATCTAAAAGTTTGCGTGCCTGCCGATTCGCCTAGCGTTACCTTTAAGCCATAACCTGTTGGTGAATGGCACACCCTAGCGCAGGTATCTATATTGTTGTTGCCAAAGGCGGTTCGCACCATCTTTTGAACAAGCCAAACTTCTTCGTTAGTACAACGCGATGATGAAATCGCGCCAATACTCTTGCGTCCATGTTTATCTTGAATGTCCCGTAACCGTTTAGCGGCAAACTCAACCGCTTCTTCCATGCTGACTTCTTTCCATGCATCATCAATCGAGTCACGAACCATTGGCGTGGTGATACGATCCTTATGGGTAGCATAGCCAAAAGCGAAACGGCCTTTAACGCAGGCATGGCCTTCGTTCGCAGCACCGTCTTTCCACGGAGTCATGCGTACCACTTCATTGCCTTTCATTTCGGCTTTAAAGCCACACCCTACTCCGCAATACGCGCAAGTGGTTGTTACGCTGTGTTCCGGAATGCCTTTTTCAATAATACTGTTTTCGCTCAAGGTCGCCGTGGGGCATGCGTCTACGCAAGCACCGCAAGAAACGCATTCAGAATCAAAGAATGACTCATCTTGACCCGCTGCCACTTTCGACGCAAATCCTCGACCATCAATTGTTAAGGCAAACGTTCCTTGAGTTTCTTCACAAGCTCTAACGCAACGCGAACAAACAATGCATTTAGCTGGGTCGAATGTGAAGTATGGGTTCGATTCATCTTTCTCAGAATCTAAATGGTTAGCACCTTCGTAACCGTAACGCACAGCGCGCAGGCCAACTTCGCCTGCGGCGTCTTGTAATTCGCAATCCCCGTTGACGGCACACGTTAAGCAATCTAGTGGATGGTCAGATATGTAGAGCTCCATCGTATTGCGACGCAGCTTGGCAATGGCATCGGTTTGAGTGCGCACAACCATGCCTGCTTCGGCGGGGGTAGTACATGATGCTGGAAAACCTCGACGACCTTCAATTTCGACTAAACAAATACGGCACGACCCAAACGCTTCTAGAGAGTCGGTTGCACACAATTTTGGAATCTTAGTGCCCGCCTCGCTGGCTGCACGCATCACCGATGTGCCTTTAGGCACGCTTACGGTCACGCCATCTATCTGCAGGTCTACCGTCTCTACCGCCTTACTGGCAGGCGTTCCTCGGTCTGCTTGTGGTTCGTAAAATTTCATTGTGATTTACCTGTCGAAACTGAAACTGTTATGACCAAACTTACTTTTTAGAAAAGTCATCAGCGAAATGTTCTATTGCGCTGCGTACGGGAAATGGCGTCATACCACCCATTGCACACAGCGAACCAAACTCCATGGTGTCGCATAAGTCTTTTAGCAAAACCATATTATTGTCGGGCTCTGTACCCGTGCGAATCTTGTCGATCACTTCCACTCCACGAACAGAGCCTATGCGACATGGCGTGCATTTACCGCACGACTCAACTGCGCAGAACTCCATGGCGAAACGTGCTTGTTTACTCATATCAACAGTGTCGTCGAATACTACAATGCCACCGTGCCCAACCATCGCTTTAATCGCTGCAAAGGATTCGTAATCAAGCGGTGTATCCCATTGCGATTCAGGCAAGTAGGCGCCCAATGGTCCGCCCACTTGGATTGCGCGCATAGGCTTACCCGAGTGCGTTCCGCCGCCATAGCCTTCGACTAGTTCGCGTAAGGTAGTACCGAAAGCAAGTTCGACCAATCCGCCGCGTTTAATATTGCCTGCTAACTGAAACGCCAAGGTGCCACGAGAGCGGCCCATGCCGAAATTCTTGTAGGCATCTGCTCCGTCACACAAAATACTGGAAACTGCGGCAAGAGTAAGTACGTTGTTAACGACAGTCGGCTTACCTAAAAACCCTTCGATCGCAGGTAAAGGTGGTTTAGCTCTTACTACTCCCCGCTTACCTTCTAGGCTATTGAGCAACGATGTTTCTTCACCACAAATATAGGCGCCAGCGCCCAAGCGCACTTCCAGATCAAAGCATTTACCTGATCCTAAAATATCAGCACCCAAGTAATTTGCTTGCTCGGCACGTTCGATCGCCGCATCTAATAAACGATGAGCTTTAGGGTATTCAGAACGCAGATAAATATAGCCGCGCGTAGCGCCTACCGCTAAACCTGCAATTACCATACCTTCAATCAGTTGATACGGATCAGCTTCCATGACCAGACGGTCAGCAAATGTACCCGAGTCTCCTTCGTCGGCATTACATACAATGTATTTCTGTATTTCTGGCGCCTCCAAAGAAGTATCTAAAACAGTTTGCCATTTAATGCCTGTAGGAAAAGCTGCACCTCCACGACCGCGCAAACCTGCCTCGCGAACCTCATCTACAATCGCTTGAGGCGAAAGCGCCAATGCCCGCTCTAAACCTTTAAAGCCATTTAATGCGCGATAGCTATCAATACACAGCGGGTCGGCAATACCGGCACGCGCAAACGTGAGTCGATCTTGGTCACGCATGTAGTCGTGTTGTTCTATGTCGCCTAAGTATCCTTTTAATGATTCGAATTTACCTGTTGATACCGCGTCGAGCAAAGACGTAACGTCTGAACCGCTAAACTCGCCAATCGCAATTCGTTTGCCATTGTGTTCGACCTCAACAAGCGGTTCCAGCCAAAAGAGCCCGCGTGATCCATTGCGTACTATTTCGACATCAACTGATTTATTAGCGTCCGCTAAAGCGACCGCAATAGCATCAGCACCTAAGGCGCAGGACACTGTGTCTTGAGGAATATATATTTTGGTCATTTCAATTCCTCAGTTGTTCTTTCTAATTTGGGTAACGAGTTCGTCAAATCGCGCCGCATCAACCTTCGCGTATATATCGTCGTTAATTCGCACCGACGGAGAGCACGCACAATTGCCCAAACAATAAACTGGCTCTAAGGTTATTTGCCCATCATCAGACGTTTCACCCCAATCCAACTTCAAGCTGGCTTTGGCATGCTCCTCTAAAAGCTCTGACCCCACCGACTGGCAGGCTTCGGCACGACAAATCTGTACTGTATTGACGCCGCCCGATTCGGTCTTAAAGTCGTGATAAAAGCTTACTACACCGTGCACTTCGGCTCGAGACAGATTGAGTTTCTTGCCAATCAAGCCCACCGCATCACTGGGTATAAACCCCTGCTGTGCTTGAATAGCATGCAAGATCGGTAGTAGCGGGCCTTCTTTGTGGCTAAGGCGATCTACGATAGCCTCAATAGTTTCAGTGCTCATAATTGTATTTGTGTTGTCTATGCTGCAGTTCAGCTGCTTTTAGGAAGCAAAGCCGCCCAAGAGTATTTATTCATTATATGAGTGTTTTCCACGCCGAAATAGCTTAAACGCGTCAAGTGTTATCAAGGCTTAGCGTGTATTACCAAAACTTTGATCGACTAAGCTCTTATATTATTTACGACGTACAACCAAGCCAAGTAAAAAGCACAAAAAAGCACCCATGACATAAACAATATCATGAGGGCCTATTTTTCAAACATGTCAGAAAAAATGGGGCTTGACGAATTCGTCAACTATCTCATTTAGCCTGACGTTGTAGGTCACATCCCTTTAAGCATCACGCCACCGGTCAATACGGCCCACGCTGCAGTCATGATGTAAAAACTATTACCTGCCGTGGCAGTGATTATTCCGAAACCTGAAAGTAGTCCGAGAACTGCGAGTACCAAAGAGATAACGAAAATGATTTGAGTAGGTGCTGATAACTCCATGATATTCCTCCTAATGGGATTGATGAACAATTCTTATAGAGCGGACAAAACGTAATCACTCTCGACTACTTTTGCCCAACCTCGCGAATAGCCTACCCCAAACTCGGCCTATATTCACCTGTTCCGAGTGCTTTAACGCCGACACAGACAACGAGGAACCGCTATGCAGCGTCGACCTTTTCTTGCAATTTATTCACCCACAAAGCTAACTTATGACGCATATTTGGCAAAGACTCTTGCTCACGAGGCAACGGCGTGATGATTTTATCGTGCACCAGCAATCTATAGACATATTCGGTTTTGTCTTCAGCAGAATCGGTTGCTTCAAACTTAACCACGCCTTTGCTTTCGCCATAGCGCATGCCTAACGCTAGTGCCTTTTTGAGCAAGGCTTTTTCATTAGACAGTTTACTCATCGTTTATTCCTCACTCTTGCCGAGCGTATAGATGCGTGTCGCGCTTGCTCTTAGTTTTTCGATATCAAACTCAGCTTTGCGCCACTCTTGCGCCGCAAACAATGGAGCTTGATCCGCGTAATGCGGTGAAGTTTCGTCCAGTGTAGCACTACCAAACTGATGCATAACATCTGCATTAACAAACTCTCCATCTTGCCACTCAACAATCGCCATCCATGTATCACCATGCGTGGCGTAAGTCTGGTCATTGTCTAAACCAACTGAGTAAATCGCGCGCAAAATGTCTGGACCACCATTCATAGGAAGATCAACATCTCCGCGTTGTAAACGATTCACTTCGCCCCACTCAGGATCAATTCGACCGAACTTTCGCTCTAACAGACTAACGGCATTGGCAAACGGTTCTACCAAGTTTTCTAGCTCATAGTCATCGGGGTTGCTCGATTGGCGCAATCGCATAAATACGGTAGCCGGCAGAGCGGCATGGCGATTGGCCATATCAGTACGCAAGTCCCAGCCCTTTAAGTGCTCGGCTGCTGCGGCAAGATTTTCGTCTTCCCACTCACCATTGATCAACGTCTGAACAATCTTGTATTGATTGGAAGACGTTGAATACTCAAGATCAAACTTTTGCTTAAGCAGTTGTTCTTTAGTGATGGGTGACACGCCATCGTTAAGATCAACCAAGCGATGCGCTCTATTAGTTTGATTAGTCGCTAACCCCATAGAGGACGGAAAGTCCTCAGGGCGCATATTATCCGGTCCATCAGTGGCAATGTATGGCGTGTTATTGGCATTAAACAAAAGGCCTGACTCAGGGTTAACCAACTTCGGTATTGAGTCATAAGGTCTGTACCCATCCCATATAAGATCGCTACGATCACCCGGAAGATCTAAAGACCAGTCCCAGCCTTCAATTCGGTTAGGGTATTGGCCGTTGTGTACAAACGCGATGTTGTCTTCTTTATCAGCGTATACGTAGTTAATGCTCGGCAAGGCATTCATTGCCATAGCGGCGGTGAAAGAGTCGAAGTCAGTCGCTTGATTTAGGCGATAGTACTGTTCTAGTTGACGTATCTCACCGCGACCCGCGTAACGGAGCGCGTAAGTATTACCCCCCGATTCAATCACAGGACCATGCTCGGTCTTGAGTAACTCGCGTTTGGCTGTGTAAACAAAAGGCCCCCACAGCTTAACTTTAATCTGGACTTCGTCGCGTTCAAAATCACGCCACTCGCCATCTAACTTATATTGGTATTCATTATCAGGATTACGGGTGATTTGATACACATCCGCAAGGTCAATGTGGTTTACGGTGTTTGCCCAACCGAGGTGCTTATTAAAGCCATGCAGAATAACGGGCGTACCTGGGAATATGCCGCCTTGAATGTCCAGTCCTTCGTCAGACTGTAAATGTGCTTCATACCAAGCCACTGGTCCAGTCATAGGTTGGTGCGAATTAATGAGCAAACGCGTTGTGTCTTCGCCAGAGCGAGCCGCCGAAATTGCCATAGCATTAGAGCCAAGCTCAGCGCCCGAACGCTTACGCATTTCAAAGGCACTCACGCCTCCTGATGGATCCAACGCGATTTCTGATTCACGCGTCTCGTCAAACAAGTCAGTAAGGGTTTGATCCAAACCGTAGAAAAATGGTGTTTTGAAAATAAAGCCTGCAATAACATCTTCGGGCTTAAATGGTGCTAGCCCAGGCCATGTTTTATCTGGGTTCTCAGCCGCGTACAAGTTAATGCCCGCCGTATATGCCTCGGCTAATTCTTTAACGTCATTAACCACATCGGAATCGTACTTGGCTTCAACGATATTCCAAACATCCAGCAAGCCAACAACGTAATCGGTAGGAGCGGCGCCAGCGCCCTTATATCGCGCCGATAATCCGCGGGTAGCCGCCACAACTTCCTGAATCGTCTCAAAATCATCTTCTGCATGAACATAAGCTAAACCAAAACTAGTATCGGCATCGCGCTTACCCTTTATGTGCGGTATACCCCATTCATCGCGTACCACTTCGGCGGAATACAATTGCGACGCAGCAGACAATTCTGCGGCACTTGGATTGGCCGGCAGCGGATCGTATAAGTAAATAGCGGCGGCAAAGGCCACCAGAACTATCAGGCCAAGTAGGAGTTTTAGTATGCGCATATTCTTATAAAAAGTAGGTTGGGAAACTAGGGGGTTACGAAAACATCAATCTGACCCTCTAGGCGAGCAAGTGTAATGCAAAACAGTGGTACAGAATGTATAGACCCAAGCATGATTTCTCACAACGAGACACTTAGATTCAATAAGCAGCGACCCAGCCGAAAGCGGTTAAACGTTGACGTAACCATACTTCCGCTGACACCTAAGAGCAGGGCGTGGCTCGTTTAGATGCGAGATTAATTAACTCGTTAACTGGATTTCTAGAAGGTGGTTATAAAAGTGCATTGCGTGCGCCCTTTCATACTCTAGCTTGGCCAGTTCCCCATAGGCAAAGTGTTGTGCCAGTGTTCCGCTATAACTCTGAAAACTGATCATCGAATCCTTGAATCGTGCGTAAGCAGACGAAGTCTCCTCTATCTTTGGGATCGAAGGCGCGCCAGGAATAATCTCGTTTAAACCGTGGGTCATTTCTCCTTTTTGAGAAAAAACTGAAAACGCTAACGCGCCCACCGTATTCTTAAATATCGCTGGCTTATGCTCAGGAAAGCCAGACATTGAATACTCAACACTTTGCGCGCAATGCGTCAGTATTTGATAAAGGTTCCAATCACCCAATGTTATAGGTTCTTGCTCCATCAATCTATCGAGCGTCACGAGAGCTGCATCTATCGTAAGCGGGCGTTCATTAGAGCTATCAGCCAGCCATAACGCACCGCCGGTTCCAGCAATTACCCCGCTCCCTAAAATGCCCAGAACAACGTTTCTACGTTTCATCTTAGATCTCCATTGAATATAACGCGACTAGATAAAGGTTTTAAGCCGTTTAACGGTGCGTTACGCGAATCTATCCGCGCCTTTCCCTAAGGTCTGTTATTACTTGATTTGAGATTTTCCATTCATCCCCAACCTTAGCTAGCACAAACGTAAACCCAATTTTTCTATTCGACGAGCCTGTTGACGAACCTCTATTGCTTTCCAACCGACCCGTTATTACGGCCGCTTCACTACCGATATACCGTCTAGAAATAGGTATAAATGACTCAGCTTCGCCTTTTGAAATAGCTATATCAAAATCAGGAAATAAATTATCTGCCAAAAACTCTTCGAGTGTTTTGGCACCTCTAAAGGTTCGTCCAAATGCATTAGTCCACTCTGCATCGCTAGTATGTGCACTAGCCACACCAGCCGCATCATGCTCGGCCCACGCAGTCCAAAAGCTATTCATCGTAGCGTTAATACTCGCCTCATCCGCAGTTGAAGCAGGCGACCCGTAAACTTGAAAATCCAATATCGGGTAGTACTCAGCATGCGCGCTCAATGACGCAACTAGAATACCGATGATTATTGTAAATCTTTGCATTGTTGGTTCTCCATATTTATTACTTTACAGATCAACAATCGTAGTAAAACCGCCAAATATCATGCGCTTTCCGTCGAACGGCATTAACGTTGGATCCCAATCCTTGAATATCGGATCTTCCATCGCGGCTTTGTTGCCAACATCGCGAGCTTCTCGAGATGGCCAAACGATCCAAGAGAAAACAACAACCTCGTCTTCCTCACATTTAACGGCCATCGGGAATGAGGTAATTTTACCCTCGGACACATCGTCCGCCCAATTCTCAACAACAGACAAAGCACCATTGCTTTTAAATATAGCGGCCGACTTCTCCGCATGTTTGATATATCTTGATTTGGTTTTATTAGGAACAGCGATTACGAATCCATCTATGTAGGGCATTGGAACACCTTCGTTAGTTGATTTTTAATAAATAAAAAGAGTATAGGTGTACGAGCCGTAACAAGGACTATCCCCGCTGATGTATCAAATGGGAAGATTGTTCTCATGCTCCCTATTTAACACCCTGTTCAGTTTATCTGAAATTTCGGTCCAGTCATCTCCGATGCAACGCAATAGAAGACTACGTAGAGTCTTTTCAACGTCGGACCAAGAAAACGTTGGAGTGATAAGATATCCACGACCCCATCTTGTATCAGCCTTGCGCATAATTGCTTTAGGCGTGATTGCCGTAAGGTAAAAAACATCGACACCTGTTTCACCTTTGGGGCCAATCTCAACCTCAATTAAAACCTCGCAGTCATCAGGTTCTTCAGGAAGTGCCCCATACTCCAGATCGCGACTCATAATGCTTTTAATTTCAGGAATCATCTTATTCTCGATTGACAGTAAACGGCTCTGGGTTATGTACGGGGATTAAAACAGGAGTTCAGCTCTACAACAATGCTTTAGCGTTTCACTCAAAAGAAGCAGAAAACAAGTTTCTAAGTGAGTTTCTGGAAGAAGTAATCCGAATAACTAAGAATGAGCGGAGAAAAATATCTTCGGCAACTCACTGGTGAGGATTAACCGACAAAGAACATGAAGTAATAGAAGTTACACGTGGGTTATCAAACAAAGAAATCGCAAGAATCATGGGTGACCCAGAGGACTTTATTGCAATCTCTCGCAAACTTAAAAATGACTACAAAAATAGCCTGCAACACACTTACCTTATACCACCTTATGAGTTCCCATCGCAGAACCCTATGATCATCATTGTTTTTTATTACTTGCGGAGATAATCGTTGGCACTATCATTAGTAAAAAGTCGTCTTCTTGAGTTCTGAAGTTTGCGATAGCGCCCGCACGCTCATTAAGCACTCGAGCGTTATGTTCTAAGGCAATTGACCCAGTTGGGTCTTCGCCGAGGCTAACGTAGGGATTGGACCATTGTTGAATACGATTACCTCCAGTATTCGATGGGCAGTTGTACGCCATTACCGTACGCCAAGTGGAAGCGGTCGTGTTGCAATAACCGTGACCATAGCTAAAAGGCGTCGGCGTGGGATCTTGAGTAATGATATGGCGAGCACCAAACAAGTGTCCTATTTCGTGACCGAAACTGTAATAACCCGTAGCGCACGTTTCTGATGCTACTGCAAAAGCTGTATCTTCGCTAACACCAATACCAGAGGCTAACCCGCAGAAAGAATAACCGTTACCAGTGAGTAATATCATAAGATCCGCAAGGTACTCATCTCTCAAAGCATACAATGATAAGGACTGGGTTTCCTAGAC
>DKML01000007.1 GCA_002470515.1 Proteobacteria bacterium UBA7415
GTACTCATTGAACACTCAAGTCTATTTTGCGGTGCAATACTATCAGGCTCTCCGTCGCTGGAAACGTTTGCCGCCCTAAAGCCGGTGTTGAATGCACTTATTGACGCCAATGGCAGACAGGCAGTAGACGATAATTTACAGGCTGAATTAATTAGTAATTTCAATAGCGCCTTTGAAAACCCAAGAACCGATGCAGACTGGATTAGCACTGAGGAGACTGAGGTAGACAGATACAAAGCTGACCCTTTGTGTGATTTTGCCTACCCGAATGGCGTGTGGTTGGACATTGTAATAGCCTCTGAAGTGACCACCGATGTTCACTCCTTATCCAACATTGATAGCGCTTTTCCATTTTATATTTTCAGCGGAGAGAAGGACCCAGTGCATCTCAACCAAACCGGTCTTGAGACTCTTGTAGAACAGTATAAGTCTGCTGGCCTTCAGGATATTACGCTGACCATTTACCCCGAAGGGCGACATGAGATGTTTAATGAAAAACAACGTGCAAAAGTGGTGAGTGACCTGGCTGGTTGGTTGAACAACAAACTTCCCGCTACTGCTTAACCGCAATCGCGAACTAAATAGTGAGGGCACATGACTAAGCAATCAAACTCATTGAGAGAACCACTGGAAACGATCACACCAGAATTCATTACTGGCGAGATTATGCAAGCCGAAAGCTTTGTCAGCGACGTTCAAGCGCTGGCGGTGGAAACCGGTATGTCAGAGGAGAAAGTAAGCTCTGATAGTAAACGCTATTTAAAAGAATTAGTGCCAAGCTTTAGCGAGCGTGGATTAAAGTTCTTGATTCGTTTTAGTCGTTTCGTTTATACGCGCGGCTATAAGCGTGAGATCGATACCATTGGCTCCCAAGTGCAAATGGTGAAAGATGTTGCAAGCCAGCACCCCATTGCTTATTTGATGAACCATCGCTCACAGGTTGATTCCTTTTCAATCTATAGCGGTTTTTATGATAGTGGTGTTCCGCATCCCTATGGATTCGGTGGCATCAATATGAATATGTTCGGGATGGGCAATGCCTTAAAGGGTGCCGGTTTAACGTTTATCCGAAGGTCGTTCAATGACAACCCAGTCTATAAGAATACCCTACAGCGTTTGATTGATTGGTATGTGCGAACGGGTCAGAGTTTATTTTGGTCAATCGAAGGTGGTCGATCTCGGTCGGGTAAATTACTCAAACCACGTCTGGGGTTGTTGAATTGGGTAGTTGACGCTCATACCAGGGTATCAAAGAAAGACTTATATTTTGTGCCTGTTGCCATCGCCTTTGAGCAAATTTCTGATGTGTCTGCTTACACCTATGAGCAATTGGGGGGTACTAAAAAGCCAGAGGATCTACAGTGGTTTTTGCGTTACATAAGTAGCTTTAAAACATCTCTAGGGCAAATTTTTGTGCGGTTCGGAGAACCGTTATCGCTAAATGAATTAATACAAGATGCAAAAACATTGGATAGTGCGAAAGACAGTAATAAGAGCCTGATTCTGGAACGGATTGCTTTTGAAACCAGCGTTCGGATAAATGACTGCACGCCAGTTACCCGAACTTCGCTGGTGGCGATGGCTGTGTTACGGGCAGTGCCCGATTCACTGTCGCTTAGTGAATTGCAGCGCGAAGTTCAGGAGTTGGTGGATTATCTCCGACACTTCAATCGACCCGCTATTTTCGATCTTGAAGAAAATATTAATTCACAGCTTAAAGAGACTCTGGATTCGCTAATCAGCACAGGCATCATCACTTGTTATGATGGTGGCTTTGAACCAGTGTATACCGTCAATAAAGATAAAGAACTCTATCTATCTTATTATCGGAATAACGCCATTCATTTCTTTGTTCCCGGAGCAATAGCTGAAATAGCGTTAGCAAAAATCGTTGATAAAAGTGTAGAGCAAGATCGTTTACAATTGTTTTGGGAAGAAGTTGATCGAGTTAAGAACTATTTGAAGTTTGAATTCTTTTACCCCAAAAAATCTGATTTCATGTTGCAAATGCAAGCGGATCTTGACTTTAGATTTCCAGGCTGGATGGACGCAATCAGAAATGGCCACGGAGACCTGCGTCGAGGAGTGGCTGCAATCAAGCCGATGCTCGCGGTTGGCTCTTTTGCGCCGTATATTGAAGCTTATCGTGTTGTAGCGCGTGCACTTAGCCAACAACAAGGGGCTAAAAATTTTGAACCTAAGTCATTTCAAAAACAATGCCTTGATATAGGTCTTCAATTGCACCTGCAACAACGGATCAAACATAAGGAATCAATTGGCACAATGATGTTTAGTAATGGCATAAAGCTTGCTAAGAATCTGGGCTTAATGGATGGCAATCAAACCCCAGAACAACTGAGCTTGGCGCAGAGAAGTTTTGCGAATGAACTATTAGAAATAGACCAACAATTGCAGACTATGCGATCTATTGCGCAAAACCGAAGAATTTCGCAGTCAGTTTGAATGAAGCATCCACACTCCGAGGTCACGGAGTCAGTTCTAATCCTTGGTTAAATGGCTGACCAAAAAATCGCTAAGTTCCTGATTCGCCTGCTTTGCC
>DKML01000008.1 GCA_002470515.1 Proteobacteria bacterium UBA7415
AGCCCTTATTTCGAATTAACCAGAACGAAGATGAGTTTGTAGATGCTCGAAATAAGGGCTTTCGTCATTAATCAGAAAGCCCTTAACATTAGATCGCAGTTTTGCTGTGAACGAGTCTGTAGAGTACAGGTAGTACAACCAGAGTTAATAAGGTAGAGGATATGATCCCACCAATGACCACCGTTGCCAGAGGTCGCTGCACCTCTGCGCCAGTACCTACGTTAAGCGCCATGGGCACGAAACCAAGACTCGCCACTAACGCGGTCATCAGCACTGGCCGCAAACGTGTCATTGCACCATCAATAATCGAGTTTACTAACTCGCCAGTTTCTTCCATCCTCTGCCTGATAAAAGACAGCATCACCAGACCATTCAATACAGCTATACCAGAGAGCGCGATAAAACCAATCCCTGCGGATATTGAAAGAGGCATATCTCTGATCCAAAGCGCAAAGATGCCGCCAGTTAATGCCAAAGGGACGCCTGTAAAAATTATCAAGGCGTCTTTGACTGAGCCGAATGCAATCACAAGTAATGTAAGGATCAGAAAAAGCGTTGCGGGCACAACCAAACTCAGTCGCTGACTTGCGCTTTCCAATTGCTCAAACGTACCGCCATAACTTATCCAGTAGCCACTTGGCAGTACCACATTGGCTGCGATCTGCTCTTTAGCATCATTCACAAAAGAGCCTAAATCACGATCTCTCACATTTGCTGTGACTACGATACGGCGCTTTGCGTTTTCTCGACTTATTTGACTGGGTATATTGGTATATTCAAGCTCAGCCACCTCGGCGATTGGCACATACTCACCATCATTGGTCATGATGGGTATATTTCCCAGTGCTTCTAAGTTATTGCGAATATCTTCAGAATAACGAACAACAATCTCAAAACGTCTGTCACCTTCAAATACTAAGCCTGCTACTTTGCCGCCAACGGATGCACTTAACCATGTTTGCAAGTCAGTTACGTCTAAGTTGTAACGCGCCAGCGCATAAGGTTTCGGGTTCACCTTGAAGATGGGGATCTCATCTACTTGTTCTACTCGTGCGTCAGCAGCGCCCGGAATACCTTGTAATACGGCTAAGACATCACCAGCTGAATCCCGCAGCTTATCCAGATCATCACCATAAATTTTGATCCCTAAATCTGCTCTAACGCCACTAATCAATTCGTTAAAGCGCATCTGTATGGGTTGCGTAAACTCATAGTTATTGCCGGGCACATTTTGAAGATCCCGTTCTAATTGCTCGACAAACTTCGCTTTCGATAATGCAGGGTTTGGCCATTGATCAATTGGTTTTAACATGACAAAAGTGTCGGTGACATTGGGTGGCATAGCATCAGTAGCCACCTCAGCAGTACCCGTTTTAGCAAACACGGTGCTTACCTGTGGGTATTGCATAATGACCTGTTCAAGCCGTTTTTGCATATCGACAGCCTGCTCAATTCCCGTGCCGGGCACTCTCATTGCATGAAGGGCGATGTCACCCTCATCAAGTTGCGGCACGAATTCAGAGCCTAGACGCATCCCAAACCAAACACTGATGATAACAAGCAATGTCGCAGCACCTACGACTAACCATCGTAATTTTAATGCCCACTCCAATACAGGGCGGTAAACTGATTTAGCCCCTGTTATTATTGGACTCTCTTTTTCACTAACCTTGCCTGACATGAACATAGCAACGGCTGCGGGCACGATGGTGATTGAAAATACCATTGCCGCTAACAATGCCAATATTACGGTAGCCGCCATTGGGTGAAACATCTTCCCTTCGACACCTGTTAAGCTAAAGATAGGAATGTACACAATCGTGATTATCATCACGCCAAAAAGACTTGGGCCTATCACTTCATTCGTTGCCTCAAATACAACTTCCAGCCGTTCTTTAAGAGGCAGTATTGCACCCGTTCGCCGCTGCGATTCACTTAACCGCCTAATACAGTTCTCCACAATAATAACTGCACCATCGACAATCAGTCCAAAGTCTAACGCGCCTAAGCTCATTAGGTTCGCGCTTACGCCCGTTCTTACCATACCTGTTATCGTGGCAAGCATAGCAAGAGGGATGACAGCAGCGGTGATGATGGCAGCTCGTATGTTGCCCAATAGTAAAAATAGGACGACAATAACCAGCAATGCGCCTTCAATAAGGTTTTTTCGTACTGTGTTGATGGCTTTATCTACCAGCGCAGTGCGATCATAAACACTTTGAATAAGCACGCCCTCTGGCAAGCTTGCTTGGATTTCATCCACTTTATCAGCCACGTCTAGCGCAACAGCTCGGCTATTTTCGCCTATTAGCATCATCGCTGTGCCAAGCACAGTCTCTTGTCCTTCAAGTGTTGCAGCGCCCGTTCTAAGCTCCTTACCGATGGCGACCTCTGCAATATCATTTACCGTAACGGGAGATTGGTTTGTAAGCGTTACCACCACGTTACCGATGTCCTCAACGCTTGATAGTCTCGCTTGTGAACGTACTAGTATTTGTTGGCCGTTGCGTTCAATGTACCCAGCGCCCTGATTAGCGTTATTTCGCTCCAATGCCCGCAATAAATCGTCAGTACTAACGCCATAATTAAGCATGAGTTGAGGGTTAGGCTTTACATGATATTGTTTGGTAAAACCGCCAATAGCATTAACCTCTGTTACCCCTTTCACCAAGGCCAGTTGAGGTTTCACCACCCAATCGTGTAACTCACGAAGCGCCATCGCATCAAATTTTCTGCCATCGGCAGTTACTGTGCCGGGCTTCGCGCTAAGCGTGTACATGTAAATTTCACCCAAACCTGTGGCAATCGGCCCCATTTCAGGCTCAATACCATCGGGTAATTGGCTTTTGATAATGCCTAGCCGTTCGTTTATGAGATTTCTGGCAAAAAAGAGATCCGTGCCTTCTTCAAAAACGGCCGTCACTTGTGACAAGCCATAGCGCGATAGTGAACGTGTGTAGTCCAAGTTTGGTAAACCTGCCAAGACGTTTTCTACCAAAAAGGTGATGCGCTGTTCGGTTTCAAGCGGTGAATAGCCTTTTGCTTGTGTGTTGATTTGTACCTGAACATTAGTGATATCGGGTACGGCATCAATAGGCAGCTTTTGATAGCTGAATAGGCCAAAGCCAATTATCAAAAAACAAAGCATAAGAAAAATGCCGCGCTTTTCGATTGCGGTGCGAATAATGGAAGCTAGCATCTTAAGCCTCCCTTAAAACTGCACGCCAATTGACATGGAAACATTTGATTGGGTGAGGCGTTAATGATCATGACCTGCCTCCGACTTTTCCAAATCTGCTTTAATCATGTAACTATTGGAAGCCACGACACGTTCGCCTGTTTCAAGACCACTGATGACCTCGATATAGCGACCATCTGAGACCCCAAGCTCGACCGCTCTGGGCCTATACTCTTCACCCTCAACCACAAACACAACTTGCTTGGCTTCATACTCTTGCACAGCAGATAGAGGAACAGCATGATTGACTGACTTAGTTGATGTCGTAACCTGTGCTTTGACCAGCGTACCGAGTGGCCAATATCCAGTACTATTGTCGATACTTACATTGGCAAGAGAGTGCGGATTGCCATCAGCAGAAGGCGTAATGTAGGCAATTTTGGAGGTTTGATTGAAACCTGCGTGGCTTAGTTCAACTGACTGTCCAACCTTGATGCTGCTAAGCACCTGCGAAAATACAGTCAGTTGTGCCCATACGTTTTTATAATTAGCTAACGAAAAGAGTACTTGTCCGTTTGATAGCTCACCATTATTTGCATGTCGCGCAATCACATTGCCATCAAAAGGTGACGTGATGGGATAACTTTTCAAACTCTCATTGGACTCCACAATCGCTAAAATATCGCCTTTATTAACGGGGTCTCCAATGTTGACTTTTACATCCTTAATAACACCGTCAAACCGTACTCTTATATGACTTAATGAGGCGGGGTCTGCACTAATTCGCCCATAAAGTGTAGTTTTTACCGCAATCTCACTAGCGAGCACGGGAGTGGCGGAAATATCGTTCTGAATTGCTATTTCATTGCTCATCCTTACGACTTCACTTGCGTGATTGTCTCTATCGTTGGAATTTGCATCAATTTGTTTATCACCTGCGATTGCGGTGAAGCTATAAAGGCTAAGGGTGAAGATGGAAATAAGTACTTTTTGTAGTGTGAATTTATTCATAATCATGACTTCTTATCGAAATGTTAGATGACTGCTGCAAATTGTCTTGGTGACTTGAGTGCATTGAGTCATCATTGTGTTCAGTCTTCAGCGCGAGACCTGTGAGTGTTTCAATTTCTGTTTTGCTTAAATGAACTTGAGAAGCAGCCTCTATTAATGTCAGGCGGGTTGTCAGAAATTCTTGTCGAGTAGTTACCCATTCCAAGTAGCTGAAACGGCCCTCTAAATATGCGCTCTCTACTAAATCTAACGCTTCCTTTAAGGGGGGAATTACGTTGAGCTGAATAGTTTCAACCTCTAGCAATGCACGTGTATGTTCGCCTAACGCTTGATTAACTGAATGTAATAGACTGCGAAGGTTGCTTTGTTTTTGCAGCTCTATTGCGTCAAGGCGTGCCCTATGCGCTTCGTATTCACCAAGGTTTCGTTCTTTTTGAAACAATGAAACGCTTATTCCGGCAACTAGTGCGGTTTCATCAATACCTTGCATTCTGCGAAGCCCGGCTGACCACTCAATATCAGCGAGGTTATTCGCTTGCGCTAGACGAAGCTGCGCAGCTTGCAC
>DKML01000014.1 GCA_002470515.1 Proteobacteria bacterium UBA7415
TGGTGTTGAGATGTTCCGTCGTTTGTTGGACGAAGGTCGTGCAGGTGACAACGTAGGTATTTTACTACGTGGCACAAAGCGTGAAGACATCGAGCGTGGTCAAGTATTGGCTAAGCCTGGTTCAATTACGCCACACACGAAGTTCGAAGCCGAAGTATATGTATTGTCAAAAGAAGAGGGTGGGCGTCATACGCCATTCTTTAAAGGTTACCGCCCACAGTTCTATTTCAGAACAACAGACGTTACGGGTGCTTGCGAGCTACCTGAAGGCGTTGAGATGGTAATGCCTGGTGACAATATTAAGATGGATGTTGAGTTGATTGCACCGATCGCGATGGAAGAAGGTTTACGCTTCGCTATCCGTGAAGGTGGTCGTACTGTTGGCGCCGGTGTTGTTGCCAAGATTACTGACTAATCAACATGTAAAACGAGTCGCGGCGTACTTTAATCGTTTCGCCGCGGTTCAATAAGTGCTTTAAGTTTTAAAGTACAAATAAGTAGTAAGGTTAATAAGAAGGTTAACTATGAGCGTCGAAAATCAAAAAATTCGCATTCGGCTTAAAGCTTTCGATCATCGCATGATTGATCGTTCAGCCCAGGAGATTGTAGAAACAGCTAAGCGCACAGGCGCATTAGTTTGTGGGCCAATTCCTTTGCCAACACGAATTGAGAAACTAACTATGTTGAAATCTCCACACGTCAATAAAAAGGCGCGTGATCAGTTTGAGATTCGTACACATAAGCGAATTGTTGACATTGTTGAGCCAACGGATAAGACAGTAGACGCCTTGATGCGCCTTGATCTTGCTGCCGGTGTAGACGTAGAAATTAAGGTTAACTAGCCGATCAATTAATAAGAAGCTAGTTTCTAGCTAATTATTGATAATGATCTTTCATTAACCCAAAACTAAATAAGAGTTGATAAGAAGATGTCACTTGGATTAATTGGACAAAAAATGGGCATGACGCGCGTCTTTCAAGAAGACGGTACGTCGGTTCCAGTTACGGTAGTTGGTGTTCCGACTAACCGCGTAACACAAGTTAAAACCACACAAACTGACGGTTACGAAGCGGTGCAAGTTGCTTCTGGTGAGCGACGCGCTAACCGAGTAACTAAGGCTTTGGCAGGGCATTACGCGAAAGCGAATGTTGCGCCAGGGACGCGACTCGCTGAGTTTCGCGTTTCTGCTAGCGATGCTGAGTTAGAAATTGGTTCTGAAGTTAATGTCGATTTGTTTGAAGCTGGTCAGAAAGTTGATGTCCAGGGCGTAACAATCGGTAAAGGCTTTCAAGGTGGTATTAAGCGTTGGGGTTTCGGCGGTTTGCGCGCAACTCACGGTGTGTCTGTATCTCACCGTTCACTTGGCTCAACCGGTCAGTGTCAAGATCCTGGTAAGGTTTTTAAAGGTAAAAAAATGGGCGGCCACATGGGTGCTCGTAAGCGTACCCAACAAGGCCTTGAAGTTGTGAGAGTTGATGTAGAGCGTAACGTTCTTTTGGTGAAGGGATCAGTTCCTGGATCAAAAGGCGGCAGCGTAATCATCAAGCCTTCGATCAAAGCTAAGAAAGCGTAGGTAATTAGAGATGGAACTAAAGCAAAACAATGGTTCGGCCCTAAAAGTCTCTGACGCAGTCTTTGGCGCCGATTACAATGAAGCCCTTATTCACCAAGCGGTTGTAGCGTATCAAGCCGGTGCCCGTCAAGGCACACGCGCTCAAAAGAACCGCTCTGCGGTTTCTGGTGGCGGTGCAAAGCCTTTTAGACAAAAAGGTACAGGCCGAGCTCGTGCAGGTACTTCACGAAGCCCACTATGGCGCAGCGGTGGTAAGATTTTTCCAGCGTCTCCGCAAGATTTCTCGCAAAAGATGAATCGTAAGGCTTATAGAGTCGCTATGCGTTCAATTTTGTCTGAGCTTGTAAGACAAGATCGTTTAGTGGTTTCAGATGACTTTACGGTTGCTGAACCAAAAACGAAGTTGCTAGTTAAGAAGATGCAAGATATGAACCTTAAGGAAGTGTTGTTTGTTACTGATCAGGTAGACGACAACCTAGTTTTGGCTTCACGCAATTTGTATCACGTTGGCATCATTGAGGCAGAGGAGATTAATCCATTAAGCCTTATTGGTTTTAACGCTGTAGTGATGACACCTGCGGCTGTTAAGCAAATTGAGGATAAATTAGCATGAGTAAATTAGGCAAAGACGAGTTGTTTCAAGTTTTGCTTGCACCTGTAGTTACTGAAAAGAGTACTCGTGCAGCAGAGCAGGGTGGCCAAGTAGTATTTAACGTACTACAGAGCGCCAACCGTCAAGACGTTAAAGCAGCTATTGAGCAAGCTTTTGATGTTGAAGTTGAAACTGTTCGAATTATGAATGTTAAAGGTAAGAGCAAGCGTTTTGGTCGTGCCCTTGGCAAACGAAGTGATCGTAAGAAAGCTTATATCCGTTTGAAAGAAGGAAGCGACATTGATTTCGCTGAATTCCAAGCGTAAGCATTCCGACATCGATAAGCGCTCACTGAGCGTACGTAAAGAACTAAATAACTAGAAAACAATCTAGATTAGGTATTTGAAATGGCATTGATAAAGCTAAAACCCACCTCCCCAGGTCGTCGCGGTACCGTCCGCGTTGTATCGCCGGATCTCCATAAAGGTGACGGTTTCAAACCGTTGATGGAGTCCAAGCGTGCTACCAACGGAAGAAACAATGCGGGTCGCATCACTGTTCGTCACCGAGGTGGCGGTCATAAGCGTAAATATCGTGTTATTGATTTTCGTCGTAACAAAGACAGCATACCTGCGAAGGTTGAACGTCTTGAGTACGATCCTAACCGTACCGCACACTTAGCATTATTGTGTTACGCAGACGGAGAGCGACGTTACATCATTGCACCAAAAGGATTAAAGGCTGGTAGCGAAGTTATCTCTGGTGATGACGCTCCAATCGCGGTGGGTAATGCTCTCCCGCTACGTAATATTCCAATTGGTTCAGTTATACACAACGTTGAATTGAAACCACAGAAAGGCGGTCAATTGGCTCGCTCAGCTGGAACTTCGATTCAGTACGTTGGCCGCGAAGGAAAATACGCGCAGATACGTATGCGATCTGGCGAAATGCGTAAAGTACTATTAGAGTGTCGTGCGACTTTGGGTGAAGTTGGAAACTCAGAGCATTCGCTACGCAAGCTTGGTAAAGCTGGTGCAAAACGTTGGCGCGGTATTCGACCTACGGTTCGTGGTGTAGCTATGAACCCTGTTGATCACCCGCATGGTGGTGGTGAAGGTCGTACTTCCGGTGGACGTCACCCAGTGTCTCCAACTGGTGTACCTACGAAGGGTTATCGTACCCGTAGTAATAAACGCAGTGATTCGTTGATTATTCGACGCCGCAAGAAATAGAGGTTAGGAAAGCATAATGCCACGTTCAGTTAAGAAGGGCCCATTTGTTGATCATCACCTGTGGGCAAAAGTAGAGAAAGCCGTTGCTGCCAGCGATCGTAAGCCAATTAAGACTTGGTCTCGTCGTAGCATGATCATGCCTGAGTTTGTAGGTTTGACCATTGCGGTTCATAACGGTCGCCAACACATACCAGTGTTGGTTTCAGAAAATATGGTTGGCCACAAATTGGGCGAGTTTTCACCGACTCGTACTTTTAAAGGTCACATCGCAGACAAGAAAGGACGCTAGAGGAATTAGTTATGCAAGTTAGAGCTGTTGCGAAAAATATCCGCATCTCGCCTCAAAAGGCGCGTCTAGTGGTCGATCAAATAAGAGGGAAGTCGGTAGCTAGAGCGATCGAGATTCTCACATTTGGCGAAACTAAGGCATCAAACTTAGTGTTGAAGACGCTTGAGTCTGCGATTGCTAACGCTGAGCACAACGAAAGCGCGGATATCGACGAGTTGTTTGTTGCCAGCTGCTTTGTTGACGCTGGGCCAACTATGAAACGAATTAGACCACGCGCGAAGGGCCGAGCATTCGGTATCTTAAAGCGGACTAGTCACATCACCGTTGCCGTCAGCGACGAGCAAGCAGGAGTTTAAAATGGGCCAAAAAGTACATCCAAATGGAATGCGCCTGGGCATCGTCAAAGATTTCCATGCAAAGTGGTATGCCGAACGCGGTACCTACGCGAAGTATCTGATTCAAGACATTAAGATTCGAGAGTTCCTTAATAAAAAATTGAAAACAGCGGCTGTAAGTAACATTACAATCGAGCGTCCAGCGCAGAATATCAATGTAACGATTCACACGGCTCGGCCGGGTATCGTTATTGGTAAAAAAGGCGAAGACATCGATCGTATGCGTAAGCAAATTGCTGCAATGACAGGGTTGCCTACAACAGTTGCTGTTGAAGAGATTCGTAAACCTGAAATTGATTCGCAACTAGTTGCCGATGGCATTTGCCAACAGCTAGAAAAACGCGTAATGTTCCGCCGCGCTATGAAGCGCTCGGTTCAATCAGCGATGCGTGCTGGCGCCCAAGGCGTAAAAGTAATGATCTCTGGCCGATTGAACGGTGCTGAGATTGCGCGTTCTGAGTGGTATCGCGAAGGTCGAGTGCCTTTGCACACTTTACGCGCCGATATCGATTATGCAACCTGCGAAGCTTTGACTACTTACGGCATCATTGGCGTAAAGGTTTGGATCTTCAAAGGCGAAATATATGAGACAGTAAATAGTGTTGCTGCTGATGAAGCAACGAAGGCTAATTAGATCTATCGTTGTAAGCGATTAGCAGAACACTAGAGGATATTAATAATGTTATTACCTAAACGTACCAAATTTCGCAAAGCGCACAAAGGGCGTAACCGCGGCTTAGCCACTACGGGAAACCGAGTTAGCTTCGGTGATTTTGGCCTTCAAGCGACGACTCGCGGTCGTATGACTTCGCGTCAAATCGAAGCCGGACGTAGAACGATTACTCGCCACATTAAGAGGGGAGGTCGTGTTTGGATTAGGGTTTTCCCTGACAAGCCAGTATCTAAGAAGCCTCTTGAGGTTCGAATGGGTAAGGGTAAAGGTAATCCTGAATTTTGGGTCATGGAAATTAAACCTGGCCAAATGATGTACGAATTGCAGGGTGTTACTGAAGAGTTGGCTCGTGAAGCATTTACATTGTGTGCGGCTAAGCTCCCATTCAAGTGTAAGTTTGTTAAACGCCAGTTCGGCTAAACGCAAGTCTGATACAGCAGAGAATAAAGATGGCTAATGAATCAAAAGCGGCGCTACTCCGTAGTAAATCAGTAACAGAGCTTGCTGACGAACTCGTAGAGTTGCGTAAAGAAGAGTTTAAAATGCGTATGCAGCGTGGCACAGGACAACTGGCCAACACTGCACGTTTCAAGCAGATTCGTCGTGAAGCTGCTCGAATCAAAACCGTTTTGAACGAAACAAAGAAATCTAAAGCGTCGGCGTAAGGCTCGAGCTTTTAACCGATAACCAGGTTTATAGAAATGACTGAAGTTACCAATACTGCCCGTACCGTTGAGGGCAAAGTTGTGAGCAACAAAGCTGAAAAATCTATTTCAGTTTTAGTTGAACGACGTGAGAAGCACCCTCTTTACGGAAAATATATCCGTAAATCTACGAAGTTCTTAGCGCACGACGAAGACAATGTATGTAGCGAAGGCGACACCGTAGTAATTGAAGAATGTCGCCCTTTGTCAAAGAATAAGTCTTGGCGTCTAGTGAAAGTGGTCCAAAAGGCCGTTGTCGTTTAGAGCCCAAGCGCATTAACCAGAAACAATTAGCAGGATAGAGTTGGAGTAAACCGATGATCCAAATGCAAAGTATTTTAGATGTGGCTGATAACAGTGGTGCACGTAAAGTTATGTGTATCAAAGTATTAGGCGGATCAAAACGTCGTTACGCTGGAATCGGTGACGTAATCAAAGTCAGCGTAAAAGAAGCGTTGCCAAACTCACGCGTTAAGAAAGGCGCAGTTTACGATGCGGTTATTGTTCGTACTCGTAAAGGTGTTCGTAGAAAAGATGGATCGTTGATCCGCTTTGATCGTAACGCTGCGGTAATTTTGAATGCTTCGAAGCAGCCAATGGGCACACGTATTTTTGGCCCAGTGACACGCGAGCTTCGTGGTGATAATTTCATGAAAATTATCTCTCTAGCTCCAGAAGTGTTGTAAGGCACGAATCGCAATAGTTAAAGACTAAAAGTCAAAGACAAGCACGGTTGAAAAATGAACAAGATTAAAAAAGGCGATCAAGTCATCGTTATTTCAGGACGAGACAAAGGCAAATCAGGTCAGATCTTAAAGATCCAGGATGATGGACGCGCTCTCGTGAATGATATTAATTTAGTAAAAAAACACACTAAGCCTAATCCAATGGCGGGTGTGACGGGTGGTATCCTTAAGAAGGAAGCACCTATACAACTATCTAACTTGGCTATTTTGAATCCAAAGACTCAAAAAGCCGACAAGGTTCGCATTGAAGGTGAAGGCGCTGACAAACATCGCGTCTTCAAATCCGACGGCGCAAAGGTTGATTCTTAATAGAATCAATCGTTGATCCCCTTTCAAACGAAACTGACTACACATTAAAGGTTAAAGACATGACTAGATTGCAAGAACATTACGTAAAGAATGTAATTCCTAAATTGCAAGAAGAGTTCAATTTTAAAAGCTCTATGGAAATTCCAAAAATCACTATGATTTCTGTGAATATGGGGCTTGGCGAAGCGACTGGTAACAAGAAGATTATTGATTCTGCTGTTATCGATCTTGAGGCGCTAACTGGTCAGAAGCCGGTTGTTACCCTTGCGCGTAAATCAATCGCGGGTTTTAAGATTCGTGACGGTTGGCCGATTGGTGCAAAAGTAAATATGCGTCGCACTCGTATGTACGAATTTTTGGACCGATTAATTAGTGTGGCGATCCCACGAATTAGAGACTTTCGTGGCTTGAATTTGAAGTCATTTGATGGTCGTGGAAACTACACTTTTGGTCTGAAAGAGCAAATTGTATTCCCAGAGATCGACTTTGATAAGGTTGACACTCTACGTGGTATGGATGTGACCATTACCACAAGTGCTAAGACTAACGCCGAAGCAGAAGCGTTACTACGAGCATTCAATTTCCCGTTGAGAACTAAATAGTTCGTTCTTAACCATTTAATAGAGAAAGCATACGTTATGGCTAAAAAATCGATGGTAGCTCGCGAAGTTAAGCGAGACAAACTAAACAAGCGTTTTCAAGCTCGTCGCGACGAATTACGCGCGGTGATCGCTGACCCAGAAGCTGAGTACGATGGCAAATGGGAAGCAATGATGGCGTTACAAAAGTTGCCAAGGGACTCGGGTAAAACTCGTCAACGTAATCGTTGCGCGTTAACTGGACGTCCACATGGTTTCTATCGCAAGTTTGGCTTGAGTCGTAATAAGCTAAGAGAAGTTATTTTAAAGGGCCAAGCGCCCGGTGTTGTTAAGTCGAGCTGGTAGTTTTAGAACTTAAGCGATGTTTAACAATTAACAAGTAGTTAGAAAGAACGGTACACCACCATGATGACAGATCCAATAGCGGATTTATTGACTAGAATTCGTAACGCACACCACGCAGAGAAATTGTCTTTGACCATGCCTGGTTCAAAGATTAAGCACGCAATTGCGAAAGTGTTGCAAGATGAAGGCTATATCGAAGGCTTTGACCTGGATGAACTTGACGGCAAACCAGCCATCACTATCCAGCTTAAGTATTACGAAGGATCGCCGGTAATCGAAAACATAAAGCGCATCAGTAAGCCTGGCCTCCGGGTATACAAAAGTGCTGAAGAATTGCCAAGCGTAAATGGCGGCCTAGGTATTGCGATTGTTTCCACAAGTAAAGGAATCATGACCGACCGAGCTGCACGCTCAGCAGGAGTCGGTGGCGAAATATTGTGTAGCGTAAGCTAAACGGTATTCGTTACTGAATATAAATTAAGTAAGCTGCGACGTATCTAACTAGATACATCAACACGCTGCATTAATAGAGAGAATTGTATGTCTAGAATAGCAAACGCACCTATTGCTCTGCCAAGTGGAGTAGAGGTCGCGATTAATGACCAAGAGGTCAAAGTTAAAGGCGCCAAAGGCGAGCTAGTGTGGAACGTCCACGAGCTTGTTTCGGTTAAACAGGAAGACGCTGAACTTAAAGTATCAGCTAACGTAACCAACCAACAAGCCATAGCTTTAGCCGGTACTACTCGTGCTTTGGTTAACAACATGGTTACTGGTGTAACCGATGGTTTCGAGCGCCGCTTGAACATCGTAGGTGTTGGTTATCGTGCACAAGCTCAAGGTCAGGTCTTAAATCTAACTTTGGGTTTCTCACACCCTGTCAATTACAACGTTCCTGAAGGCATTAAGGTCGAGACTCCAAGTAACACAGAAATTATTGTTACTGGCATCGACAAGCAAAGCGTTGGTCAAGTCGCAGCTGAGATTAGAGCGTATCGTAAACCTGAACCTTATAAAGGTAAGGGCGTTCGGTATTCTGATGAACATGTTGTTCGTAAGCAAGCTAAGAAGAAATAATCGGTAGCACTAAGATGAAAGATAAAAAGCAAGCGCGTATGCGCCGAGCTAAAAAGCTCAGAGCAAAGATCACTAGACAAGGCGTAAGTCGTCTTTCTGTACATAGAACGTCACAACACATCTATGCGCAGATCATTGACGAAACGGGCGCCAAAGTATTGGCGGCGACGTCTACTTTAAAGCCTGCACTACGCAAGGATCTTAAAAGCACAAGTAACTGCGATGCAGCTGCCAAGGTAGGTAAAGAAATTGCCGAACTTGCTAAGCAGGCTGGTATTGAGCAAGTTGCGTTCGATCGTTCTGGTTTTCGTTACCATGGACGTGTAAAAGCCTTAGCAGATGCCGCTCGTGAAGCGGGTCTCAAAATATAAGAAGCGTCGGAGATAAATTATGGCAGGTCCTAAACGTAATCAACGAGCTGAGCGCGAGCCAGTCGATGAAAGATTAGAGCAGTTAATTAATGTTCGACGTGTAGCTAAAGTAGTAAAAGGCGGACGTATATTTGGCTTCAGTGCCTTAACAGTTGTCGGCGACGGCAAAGGTACGATTGGTATAGGTCGTGGTAAGTCTAAGGAAGTCCCTCTAGCTGTTTCTAAAGCTATGGATTCAGGTCGTCGTGAAATGAAGAAGATTCATTTGGTAAACGGCACTTTGCAATACCCTGTAGTGGCGACACATGCCGGCTCTACTGTTGTAATGCGTCCTGCTTCTGAAGGTACTGGAATTATCGCTGGTGGTACAATGCGCGCTGTTTTCGAAGCCGCTGGTGTCACAGACGTACTAGCGAAATGTATTGGTTCTACTAACCCAGTAAACGTGGTTAGAGCAACGATCAAAGGCTTGCGTTCAATAAATAGCCCAGAATCTGTTGCAGCTAAGCGTGGTAAGTCGGTAAGCGACATCACTAGTTAGTTCCAAGTTATTACATTCGAGTTATTGGCTCCCAGTTAGTTAAAGTTAGATCGTTCGTTGAAACGGGTATAAAAAAATGGCTAAAGAAAAAATGTTGAGAGTTACTTTGGTAAAAAGTATGTTCGGCCGCGGCAAGAAGCACATGGCTTGTGTTAAAGGCTTAGGCTTGCGTCGTATGCACCATACTGTTGAAGTAATCGACACCCCCGAGAATCGTGGGATGGTAAACAAAGTGGCTTATCTCCTAAAGTGGGAAGAAGTCTAAATTGAGTTGTCTTTAAGACGACTTATTAAAAGATTTAGAGGTTAAAAATGCGATTAAATACGATTAAACCAGCAGAAGGCTCGAAACACGCTCGTAAGCGCGTAGGTCGAGGAATCGGTTCTGGTACTGGCAAAACTGCTGGTCGTGGCCATAAAGGTCAAAAATCTCGTACTGGCGGTAAGATCCGTATCGGTTTTGAAGGTGGACAAATGCCTTTCCAAATGCGTTTGCCGAAGCGTGGCTTTAGCTCAAACATTGGTCGCGCTACAGTTCAAGTTCGTTTGCACGAACTAGATCTAGTTGAAGGCAACGTTGTTGATTTGTTAACTCTACGTGAAGCCGGTCTTATGAAGACAGTTCACACACGTGCGAAGATCATGTTGTCTGGTGAAATCACTAAGGCGGTTACGGTTAGTGGCGTTGGAGTGACTAAAGGTGCTCAAGCGGCTATTGAAGCGGCTGGCGGCAAGATTGAAAGTTAAGTATTGATCTTTACTGAATACTCTCTTACTAGCAATTGACCATTAAAGAACCACACGGCTAAAACAACATGGCACGCGAACAAGCAATGGCCCTAGCAGGGTCTGGAAAACTAAAAGAACTCTGGTTACGAATAGGTTTCGTGCTGGGTGCTTTTATTGTTTTCCGAATCGGCAGTCACATTCCTGTTCCAGGAGTGGATCCTATCCAAGTTGCTGCTCTTTTTGAGCAAACTCGGGGTTCTATTCTTGATGTGTTGAATATGTTCTCTGGTGGAGCGTTGTCGCGTTTGTCGGTAATGGCCTTGGGCGTAATGCCTTATATATCTGCCTCTATTATTATGCAGATGTTAACGGCTGTTGAGCCTCGTCTTAAGCAGATTAAAGCTGAAGGCGAATCAGGACGTCGTAAGATCCAAAAGTGGACTCGTTACGCTGCTGTTGTATTAGCAACATTCCAAGGCTTGGGTATTGCCAGCGCGGTACAGGCTCAGTCTGTAAACGGCGCGCCGGTTGTCTTGATCTCTGGATTTCAGTTCACCATTGTTTGTGTACTCGCCTTAGTTGCTGGAACAATGTTTTTGGTATGGTTAGGCGAGCAGATTACCGATCGTGGAATCGGTAACGGTATGTCACTGATCATTTTCGCAGGTATCGTTGCTGGATTACCTAGCGCGGTCGCGGGCACATTCGAGCTAGCGTCAAGCGGTGAGTTTTCGCCCTTGTTTGTCTTTCTTCTAATGGTCGCGGTAATCGTCGTAACGTTTTTTGTAGTGTTTGTAGAACGCGGACAACGTCGATTAACCGTTAACTATGCTCGTCAACAGCGTGGTAATCAGGTTATGCAAGCGCCTGCAAGTTACTTCCCGCTCAAAATGAATATGGCTGGCGTAATCCCACCCATATTTGCTTCTAGTATTATTTTGTTCCCAGCGAGTCTTGTTGGCTTCTTTGGAAGTGAGTCTGCTGGTGGCGTTGCTGGTTTCCTTCGCGATATTTCAACGAAGATGCAGCCTGGTGAGTTGGTGTATACGTTTGTCTATATAGGCATGATTTTGTTTTTCGCTTTCTTCTACACTGCGCTTACTTTTGATCCAAAAGAAATTGCTGAAAACTTGAAGAAGCAAGGAGCCTTTGTGCCTGGTATTAGACCTGGTCAACAAACGGCTCGTTATATTGATGGGGTTGTATCTAAACTGACTTTGGTTGGTGCGATCTACTTGGCCGTTGTTTGTTTGCTGCCAGAGTTATTGATCGTCAATTACAACGTACCCTTCTATTTCGGTGGTACTTCTTTGCTCATTATCGTGGTTGTGATTATGGATCTTATGGGACAAGTTCAGTCGCACTTGATGTCACAGCAATACGATAGCTTGATGAAGAAAACCAATTTGACCGGTAAATCAACGGGGCGTAAGCGTCGTCGTTAAGTTCACGTAAGAAGTTCACGCAACAATTAATTATGCGTGTAGAGGAATATCATGAAAGTAAGAGCTTCAGTAAAGAAAATCTGCAGAAACTGTAAGGTAGTTCGTCGTAAGGGCGTAGTGCGCATCATTTGTACTGAGCCGCGCCATAAGCAGCGCCAAGGCTAATTTCCATAGAGTTTTTAATACAGAAATAGTAGTGCTAATCGGTTGATTTATTGCGGTTTAGCTATTATCCTAGCGCGCCTTTTGACGTGACAGATAAAGCGTTGAATTGAAAATAAACACTTGTTAGCTTTCCAGTTAATAGAAGAATAGAGAACGCATTCGGAGACACCACGTGGCACGTATTGCAGGTATTAACTTACCCACACAAAAACACATCGAAATCGCCTTAACGTCGATTTACGGTATCGGTAAGACACGCTCACAAGCAATCTGTGACGCGGCTGGCATTGAGCGCACTGTTAAAGTGAGCGCATTGACTGAGCCGGACGCAGAGAAGCTTCGTCAAGAAGTCGCTAAGTTTTTGGTAGAGGGCGATTTACGTCGAGAAGTCTCGATGAACATTAAACGTTTGATGGATCTCGGTTGTTTCCGCGGTTTACGTCATCGTCGCGGACTGCCATTGCGTGGTCAACGTACTAAAACAAATGCGCGAACTCGTAAAGGTCCTCGCAAACCTATTCGCAAATAAGCACTTATAGTCTGCACAGACTTAAGAAGCTGATAACGTAAATAAAAGAGTATTTGAGATGGCTAAAACTCCTAGCAAAGCTAAGAAGAAAGTTAAAAAGCATATTGTTGATGGGATCGCACATATCCAAGCGTCCTTCAATAACACTATTGTGACGATCAGTGATCGCCATGGTAATGCTTTGTGTTGGACAACAGCTGGCGGATCTGGTTTCCGTGGCTCGCGTAAAAGCACTCCGTTCGCTGCACAGGTTGCAGCTGATCGTTGCGGCAAAATGGCGCAAGAGTTCGGCATGAAAAATTTGGAGGTTCGCGTAAAGGGTCCTGGCCCTGGTCGTGAGTCTGCTGTAAGAGCATTAAACAACTGCGGATTCGATGTTACTCAGATTACTGATGTAACTCCTATCCCTCATAATGGTTGTCGCCCTTCTAAGAAGCGTCGCGTTTAAACGCATCCTTTCTAAGAAGTCTCGCGTATAGCCCGTTCGAGGGGATGTAGTCTACATCGCCTCGAGAGCAACAATAAAAGACTAGAGATTAATCATGGCAAGATATATTGGCCCCACCTGTAAACTCGCACGTCGCGAAGGTACAGATCTGTTTTTGAAGAGCCCGGCTCGTTCATTAGAATCTAAATGTAAGATCGATAAGGTTCCTGGACAAAACGCCCAAGGTCGTCGACCACGTACCACCGTTTATGGTACTCAGTTACGCGAAAAGCAAAAGCTTCGTCGTATGTACGGCGTATTAGAGAAGAAATTCCGTGCGTATTACGCACAAGCAGCTCGCGGTAAAAGTGCGACTGGTGAAACTCTTCTTACGCTACTTGAGTCGCGCCTAGATAACGTTGTTTATCGTATGGGTTTCGCTGTTACTCGTGCAGAAGCTAGACAGCTTGTAAGTCACAAGTCGATTAAAGTTAACGGCAAGATTGTAAACGTTCCTTCGTTTCACGTTTCGCCTGGTGATGAGATCGAGATTCGCGACAAAGCTAAAAAGCAACTTCGAATTGGTGCAGCTCTAGAAATTGCAGAGCAAATCGGTTTCCCTGATTGGATCAATGTTGATCGCGGTTCTAAGAAAGGCGTATTTAAGGCCTATCCTGAGCGCAGCGAACTTTCAGCTGATATCCAAGAATCACTTGTTGTTGCACTTTACTCTAAGTAAACACTGCTAAGTTTTACTTTGTATTTGTAACAAGCGCGCCCAGCGAGGGTGTAAAGAAATAGTCATTCTCGCAAGGCAGTAGTTGGTTTTTGAAGCCAATTATCAAGTCATATTATTTGTAACGCCCTCATTCATTGGGCGTAAAAATGGAGACAACCTCAAATGTCGGAAACTATTGAACAATTGTTAACCCCTCGCTTTGTAGACGTTAACACTGAAGACGGTGTTCGCTCTAAAGTCGTTATTGAACCACTTGAGCGTGGTTTTGGGTACACATTAGGTAATGCGTTACGTCGCATCCTTTTGTCTTGTATTCCTGGATCAGCTATTACTGATGTAAAAATTGATGGTGTACTGCATGAGTATTCTTCAATAGAAGGCGTTCAGGAAGATGTAATCGATATCCTTTTAAACTTAAAAGGCGTAGCGATTAAGAAAGAATTTGATGAGTCGGTAACACTTACGCTAAGCGCCAATGGCGCTGGCGTACTTACTGCTGGTGATATCCAGACTGTACAAGATATCGAAATTGCTAACCCAGACCATGTTATTGCGCATCTTTCTAAAGACGCTAAGTTTCACGCCGAGCTAACGGTTCGAAGCGGTCGTGGTTACCAAGTTTCTGAAGCGCGTAAGTCTGAAACGGAAGATAAAGAAATTGGCTTGATGCAGTTAGATGCAACATACAGCCCTGTTCTTAAAGTGTCTTACTCAGTTGATGATGCTCGTGTAGAACAGCGTACTGACTTAGATAAGCTAACTTTAAACATTGAAACTAACGGCACTATCGATCCAGAAGACGCTATTCGTAAAGCGGCGACTGCGTTGAGCCAACAGATTCAAGTGTTTGTTAACCTTGAAGAGATTGCCGCTGTTGCGCAAGAAGATAAAGAACCAGAAGTGGATCCTGTCTTGTTACGTCCAGTTGATGAGCTTGAGTTGACTGTTCGTTCAGCCAACTGCTTGAAAGCAGAAAGCATTTATTATATTGGTGATTTGGTTCTACGCTCCGAAGTTGAGTTGATGAAGACTCCTAACTTGGGCAAAAAGTCGCTAACCGAAATCAAAGACGTACTCGCGCAGCGCGGATTGTCTTTGGGTATGCAATTACAGAACTGGCCACCAGCCGCTTTGCGCGTTGATAACGGTCGATAAGAACATAAAAGTTAAGGGTTTTTTCTCATGAGACATAGAAAATCAGGTCGTCAACTCAATAGAAATTCGAGCCATCGTCAAGCCATGTTCAAAAACATGGCAGTGTCGTTGTTCGAACACGAGCAGATTAAGACGACAGTTCCAAAGGCTAAAGAATTAAGAATGCTCACTGAGCCTCTGATCACTTTGGCTAAAGAGCCAACTTTGGCAAACAAAAGAATAGCAATTGCTAAGTTAGGCAACCGCGACATCGTTGCTAAGTTGTTCGACGAGATCGCTGTACGCATGAAAGATCGACCAGGCGGTTACACTCGCATACTTAAATGCGGTAATCGTGCAGGCGACAATGCTCCAATGGCTTATGTTCAATTAGTAGATTTCGATTTGGATGCTCACGCAGCTCTTTTTGAAGGTGCCGACGATGAGTTTCTAGAAGAAGCACAAGCCTAAGTTTAGCTTAGTGCAAACTTAAGTAGTTTAGAGTATCGGTTAGCGCAAAGAAGACACTTCCTTGGCCAGCCAACTAAGAAGCCCGCGATTGCGGGCTTTTTTGTGCCTGCCTAAATGCCAAATGGTGTGAGCAACAGTTGAATAATTGTGTAAACGCAGCTTGAAGTGCAGGGACAGTAACGTATAAGGTAATCCACAACATATTTGTAAGGTAATAGGGGCAATTCCTGTCTCTATACCTGTAGTGCGGCTTTCTATTATATGTTTGGGTTATCGCACAGAATAAGAACTGGACGAGTTGGGCGTTAGCTTTCTCAAATACTACGCCAGTCATAAACAGTAGAACTATCAAAGGATCAATCATGGATGCCGTCGCTCAATTTGTTTCGAACTTTATTACCTACTCAGTTTTGGTGTTTATCTTCTTTATAGGGTTGGGCGTTGCCAGCGTGATTGTTATTTACATAATGGACCGCACTCAACAGAGTTCCTCTATTCTTCGTAATTACCCTGTGATCGGACATTTTCGAGACCTGTTTAATCATTTGGGCGAATTCTTCCGCCAATACTTTTTCGCAATGGACCGCGAAGAGATGCCGTTTAATCGTGCTCAACGTCAGTGGGTTTATAGAGCGGCGGCTGACAAAGACAGCACTGTCCCGTTTGGTTCTACCAGAGACTTACGGCCAGAAGGGACGATCATGTTTGTAAATGCTCCGTTCCTACCACTGACTGAAGAGTCTCTGCCGCCTAAGAGCATTAGTCTCGGTGAAGGGTATTGTGATCAGCCCTACACCACGTCCTCAATCGTTAATATCCCTGGGATGAGTTTCGGAGCTATATCCAAGCCTGCAGTTTTGGCACTGTCGCATGGCGCTAAAGCTGCCGGATGCTGGATGAATACGGGTGAAGGCGGATTATCGGAATATCATCTCGAAGGAGGTGCCGACATCGTTTTTCAGATTGGCACGGGTAAGTTCGGAGTGCGCGACGGCAAGGGCGGATTGTCTGAAGACAAGCTAAGTAACTTAGCTGCTTTGGACCAAGTGAAAATGTTCGAGATTAAGCTTAGCCAAGGCGCTAAGCCGGGAAAAGGCGGAATGCTGCCTGGCGAGAAAGTAACCGCCGAGATTGCTAATATCAGAGGACTCAAAATAGGTGAGGATGCTATAAGTCCAAATCGTCATCACGAACGTAACGATAATGGCGACTTGTTGGATATGATTTACCGTGTTCGACACGTTACTAATAAGCCTACTGGATTTAAAGCGGTAATTTCGTCATCAGACTGGTTGGACCAGTTGTTCGGTTTAATCAATGAGCGCGGGTTAGAGTACGCGCCTGACTTTATTACGGTTGACTCCAGTGACGGTGGTACAGGCGCAGCGCCAATGTCATTAATGGATGATATGGGTTTACCAATCAAAGAGAGCTTACCAATGTTAATTGATAAGCTTGTTGAGCATGGCTTAAGGGACCGCATCAAAGTTAATGCGTCGGGTAAATTGATTAACCCAACAGAAGTCGCATGGGCCCTGTGTCTGGGTACCGATTTTGTTTCGACAGCCCGAGGGCCCATGTTTGCCTTAGGGTGTATTCAAGCACTGCAATGCAACAAGAACACATGCCCAACCGGTATTGCAACGCATGATAAGGATCGACAAAAGGGTTTGGTCGTAGAAGACAAGCAAGTAAAGGTGGCCCACTACATAAAGAACTTAGAGAAAGAGTTAAGAATTCTTTCGAACTCCTGCGGCGTTAAACGACCACGGGATTTAACGCGTCAACACGCGAGAATGGTTGTACAGTTTGGTAAGTCGGTAACGCTAGACGAGTTATACCCAAGTACAGCAAAGAATTAGCGTTAGATCAACAAATTAGAAAACGCGGTTAACCGAAAAATCGGCTATCGTCATTAGCGCCGTTTTTGCTTCAGACTCAGGAAGTTCAGTTAAGCAGAGTTTGGCTAGGCGGCTTTGCTCGATAGCCGCTTGGCTTGTGTAATCAAGAGAACCCGTGCTTTTTATAATACTAAGAACGGCCTCTAGGTTGTCTCGGTTACCATTTTCGATAGCATCTATTAGGGTGGTTTGATCGGCTTTTGAGCTGTAACTAATAGAGTGAATCAAGGGCAGTGTAGGCTTGCCTTCGGCTAGGTCATCTCCAACGTTTTTACCCATAGTGGTCGCTTCAGCCGTGTAGTCGAGCACATCGTCTACTAACTGAAACGCCGTACCTAGATGGAGCCCGTATTGGTACATTTGGGCTTGAACTTTATCAGGTTGTTCGGTTATCAGCGCGCTTAATTGAGTCGCGGCTGCAAATAGAATGGCTGTTTTAGACTGAATGGTCTCAAGATACTGCGCTTCAGTAGTATCAGCTGACCCACAGTTCAATAGCTGCATAACTTCGCCTTCAGCGATCAAATTGGTGGTTTTAGACAACAACGCCATAACGTCGATGTTTTTAACTTTGACCATCATCTGAAAGGACCGAGAATACAAATAGTCGCCTACGAGTACGCTGGCCGCGTTGCCAAATACTTCGTTGGCTGTCTCGCGCCCTCTACGGAGTTCCGATTCGTCGACAACGTCGTCATGCAATAACGTTGCCGTATGAATGAACTCAATAATAGCCGCGAGCGTGATCGCATGTTCTGGTACTTCTAGTTTGTCGCGTTCGCTACCACTTGATTCACTGACGGAAAGCGCTTTTGCCGCCAGCAATAAGGCAACAGGTCGCAAACGTTTACCACCAGCTTGAATGATGTATTGTCCCAATTGATTAATTAGGGCAACGTCACTCTTAAGATTGGAATTAATGGTCTGGTCTACCGCACGCAATTCATTTTTGACGAGTGCGAGGGCAGAATCTAGAGGACTGTTTCGGTGGTTTAGAGGATTATCTTCCATTGAGTTTGCAGCTGTAAACGACATGGTCTAATTATAAGGCTTGTTTGATGAGTAAACTTGCTTAATCGTTACTATTTAATCGATTACAAATGGCGCAAAAGAAGACTTTAAAATAGATGGCCTATGCGGTTGACGCTGTTGGGCTAAAACAATACAATGCGCGCCTGTTTGCTGGGTCCGTTGCCTCGGAAGTAAGTGTTAACTCGTCACCATTGACGTACAACACCCCATCATAACGCCACTTGGAGAAAAGTATTATGTATGCGGTAATTAAAACCGGCGGTAAGCAGTACCGCGTCGTCGTTGGCGACAAACTGAAAGTCGAAACTCTTAAAGTTGAAGAGGGCGACACGATTAGCCTAGATCACGTACTAATGATTGGTGATGGCGACAAAGTTGAAGTTGGGACTCCTACCCTTGATTCTGCGGTGGAAGCGAAAGTGCTTTCGCACGGACGTGGGAAAAAACTTAGAATTGTTAAGTTTCGTCGACGTCAAAACTCTCGTACACGTACGGGCCATAGACAGAACTTCACTGAACTAGAAATTATTTCTATCGGTGGTAAAGGCGCAGCTAAGAAAGCAGCACCTAAAAAAGCCGCCGCTAAGACAGTCGATGCTCCTAAAGTAGACGCGAAAGCAGAAACTAAGACGACAAAGAAGAAAGCGACTAAGAAAGTAGCTGCGAAAGATGACTTGAGTCAGATTTCTGGTGTTGGTCCGGTTCTTGTTGGTAAATTAGAAGCTCTTGGTATTACTTCACTGCAACAAGTTGCAGACTTCAGCGCTGAAGAAATTGAGCGAGTTGATGGAGAGTTAAACTTTAAAGGGCGTATCGAACGCGAAGAATGGGTTAAGCAAGCTAAAGAACTTTTAGCCGCTAAGTAATTCATTCCAAACTAATTGTAGAAAGGAGACAATCTCATGGCACATAAAAAAGCTGGTGGTAGTTCGCGAAACGGTCGCGATTCCAATTCAAAACGATTAGGCGTAAAACGTTACGCTGGTCAACTTGTAAACGCGGGCAGCATTATTGTTCGTCAACGCGGCAGCACTTTTCATGCAGGCCCTAATGTCGGAATGGGACGTGACTTCACGTTGTTCGCATTAGAGACCGGTACTGTTAAGTTTGAAGTGAAAGGCCCAAAAAATCGTAAGCACGTAACTATTGTTGCTGCTGCGTAAGTTAGCCCTTCATTTGAAGAATAAAAAAACCTCGCTTCTTGCGAGGTTTTTTTTGGCTTCAGCAGCTAAAACCAAACCGCTACTACTATGGCGCTGTTTAGCCCTGTCAAGGCTCAAACCACTTTAACTCCGACCGCAAGCTTACGACCGAGCCAATAATGATTAACGTGGGCGCTTGTATGTCCTCAGATTCAACTGTTACCGGTAGAGTCGACAACGTACCCGTAAACACTCGTTGAGACTGTGTTGTGCCCTGCTCAATAAGTGCAATAGGCGTTGAGGCGTCCAGTCCATGTTCTACCAATTTCGCGCAGAGGTGACTCAAACCTACAAGCCCCATATAAACAACTATAGTCTGCGACGGTTGAACTAGTTGTTGCCAATTTAAATCGATGCTGCCGTTTTTTAAATGACCCGTAACAAACACGCAGGATTGAGCGTGGTCTCTGTGAGTTAACGGAATGCCTGCATAGCTAGCACATCCATTAGCAGCGCTAATTCCCGGTACAATTTGAAACGGAATGCCCGCGGTACTTAGTTTTTCTAGCTCTTCTCCCCCGCGACCAAAAATAAAAGGATCTCCGCCTTTTAGTCGTACAACTTTTTTACCTTCTTGCGCGAGTTCGACTAAAAGATCGTTTATTTGCGGTTGCGGTATAGCGTGCTCAGCTCTTCGTTTGCCTACATAGATGCGATCAGCGTCACGCCGGGTAAGATTGAGAATTTCGGGACTCACAAGACGGTCATAGAGCACTACATCAGCGCTTTGCATCAACCTTAATGCGCGAAACGTTAAAAGGTCTGGGTCGCCAGGACCCGCACCAACTAACCAGACTTCTCCGCCAACGTCTGACTCTATTCCTTGGCTCAGCTGGTCTAACGAAAGCTCTAATTGCTGCTCCCCCTCGACGTGTCTACCGCTAAAGAACAGCTCTGCAATAGGGCCTGAAACAACCCGTTCCCAAAACCGCTTACGGGTAGTTTCAGAATCTGTTATGTCGCTTAACCTAGCGCGGTAGCGGCGCATTGTGTCGGCCAGCTTGCCGTAGCTTGCGGGTATAATTGCCTCGAGCTTGGCTCTGAGTATACGGGCAAGAACCGGCGCGCCTCCGCCTGTGGATATAGCGACTAAGACGGGTGATCTATCAACTATTGACGGCGTAATAAAGCTACACAGCTCGGGTTGGTCTACGACATTTACCGGAACATTGATCTGGTTTGCGAGTTCTGAAACGCGTCTATTCACTAACGATTCACTTGTTGCAGCCGTTACTAGGCGATACCCCTTAATGTCAGTATCTTGGAATTCGCGCTCAATTAAATTAACCTTCTGACCAAATTCATCGCGTATTTCTTTGCAGATATCTGGCGCGACTACGGTAATGTTTGCGCCGGCCGAGGCTTGCAGTCGGATTTTTCGTAAAGCGACTGGACCAGCCCCCACAACTAAACAAGGCTGACCTTGTATGTCCATAAATATTGGATAGTTCTGCATAATTACAAGTGTAGTGTTTTAGTACGGCGAATTAGTTTACTCAGTACAACATCGCTATGATCATTGCTTTGTTAGCATGAAACCATAAAGCGACAAAAACAACCATAGGCATTTACTGGTCACTCACATGGCTGATAAAAGAGCCGCAATAGTATTATGAGAAATGAGTAATGACCCAGCCTAAATCATCAAGCAGTGAATTCGCAACGATAGACAGTGCCATTCACTCGGCCATTCAAGATGTGGCGGTTGGTCCTGATCGCGGGCGCAATATTTCGATGGATCATGCGGCATTGGTTATGCAGGGAATATTAGATGATGCCGTTGATCCCGTGCAAGCAGCAGTACTGCTCATTGCGTTACGTATGAAACGCGAGAGCGAACAAGAGATGCGCGGGCTTACAAAGGCGGCACAGTTGCGAGTGAAGACGCAAACAGTCAACACAAGCCATCTGATAACCCTAGTAGACCCTTTTGATGGCTATTCACGTACTTTGAGTGTTTCGGCCTTTATTCCTGCACTACTCGCCGCGTGCGGCTATCCCAGCGTTATCCACGGCGTAGAGTCAGTAGGGCCTAAGTTTGGCGTAACCGTGCGCCAGGTCTTAAGCTCGAATCCCAAATTTGAGGTTGATTTTGAGGAAGCGGCCAAACAGATAGAATCCCATGGTTGGGCCTATTTAGACCAGAGTGACTATCTGCCTGAACTACATAATCTCATACCACTGCGAAACCGAATTATTAAGCGCACGGCACTTACAACCTTTGAGCGGGTTTTGGCACCAATTGTAACCACAGGCAGTAATCACCTTGCGCTGGGCTACGTGCATAAAGCCTACCCAGAAATATACGCAGGCATCGCACAACAAGCCGGATTTGACTTTATTCATTTACATAAAGGCGTAGAGGGCGGCTTGATGATTGCTGCGCACAAGCCGTTCGCTCGATACTCTGCAGATCTTCGCAATAAAGACGTTCGTTTGATTAAACAGCAACATGGCGTAGACGAGCACGCATCGCCGCTGCGTAAACTGGATTCAACCTTGAGTGTCGGTGAACAAGCGCGCTTGTGCTATCAACAAGGTGTAGATACTCTAGGAGGGCTAGAAGGGCCTGGTCGAGATGCTTTGTTGGCGAGCTGTGCGAATATATTGTCGTCGGTTGTTAGTGGTCTAGACTATGCACAAGCGGTTGAAAAAGCGCGCTTAGAGATTGATAATGGCTCAGCGTTAGAGTATTTCAATGCGGCACTGAAGCCTTAGAGCTTTAGCGTTATTGCTGCCAATTTTGAGTCTCTATTTGCATGTTTAATTGCCAGTCTTAATATTTACAAGTCTTATACCTATCTACCTACCGGAAATTTCCACGAGCACTGATGGCCGAACAACATAGTAAAAAGGAAGCGATGGAGTTTCTTACCAGCATTTTGTCGTCAGCTTGCCAGTTCGGAGCGTCAGATATTCATATACGCGCTGGTCATCAAATAATGATGCGCTTGGACGGCCGTGTACGACACGTAAAAGGCTCGCCAGAGATGACCGACGATATGATCCAGCGTCTTATCTTTCCACTAGTCGAGGAGTACCACCTCAACGTGTTTGAGCAAGAGAAACAAGTGGACTTTGCGTTGACCGATAATGTAGAGAACAGAGTGCGTGTAAACCTATACAGGCAGATGGGCCACCTCGCTATGGTCATGCGGGTAATTAATAACACAATCCCGTCGCCAAGCGATTTGGGTTTACCCGAAGAAGTGAGCATTATTAGCAAGATGCGTCAGGGTTTGGTGATTTTTTCAGGTGCTACCGGCAGTGGTAAGTCTACCTCTATGGCGTCGCTTCTCAATAAGATTAACGCTGAGCGATACGTGCATATATTAACGATTGAAGACCCCATCGAATACAAGTTTGAAGAACAGAGGGCAATTATCTCTCAACGCCAAATTGGTATAGACGTACCGTCGTATTCGCTTGCTATGAAATCTGCTTTACGCGAAGACCCAGACGTAATCTTAATGGGCGAGATGCGTGATGCCGAGAGTATAGACATAGCGCTTACAGCCGCAGAGACGGGCCATCTTGTGTTATCAACACTGCACGCGCCAAACTCTGCAGATGCTATCAATAGGATAGTTTCAACGTTTGAAGGTGCTGAACAAAAAACGATTCGCACCAAATTAGCTCAAAATTTACGTTCTATCGTAACTCAGAAACTTCTACCTAGACTCAGTGGAACGGGCCGAGCGGTAGCCTGTGAGGTTCTGCAAATAAGCGCCTTTGCACGCGACTTAATCATTGACCCAGAGCGTATTCAAGACTTAAAGGACCTAATTAAGAGTGGCGATCAGGGCTCGGGAAATTTGTACTTTGATGACTACTTAGAGCACCTAGTGCGCGAAGAAATTATTAGTCACGAAGTAGCCTTAGATAACGCTTCAAGTGTTACTGATTTGGCGTTAAAGCTAAAAGGGTTTTAGCGTTAGATTAGCCTAATTTTTTTACCAGACCAGTTAGCCGAAAATGTTGTGCAAGCTTATAGGTGATTGCTTGCCACTTGCGCTAAAAATCTCTCTTAGAAGCATGTGTCCGGCTAGTTGACTTGCTTGGTCTTCGTAGGTCTGAGATTTGCAGTATTCTCATAAGTGGGTAACATTCACCTTGGCTCGCTTCACTCAATTTTAAATTCACCAGGCGGTCAATTCTGGCAAAAAGAGCAAGGAGGCAATGCATTGTTGGATGATTCAGTTCGAGAAATTCTGGAATCAAACGTCGAGCATCAAGATTCTCTTGTCGTTGGATCGAGTAATAAGTGAACGCTCGTTTTAGTTTTAGTTTTAGTTTTAGCTTAGCCTGTGTATTAAAGACGTTTTCCACAACCTAATCAGGAATTAATTCTATGGCTGATATAACAGTAAAGCTTCCTCTGACTAACGAAAACGTAGAGCAAGCCTATGATGAAATATTTGCTCCTTGGATAAAGAGCATGGGGCTACGCGACATACAAATAAATAAGGGCAAGGCTTCGGCTGTTCTACCTCAAAGTATAAGTTTGCAATGGGCGAATGGCGCAATTTGTGGGCAGGCAATCATGGCCGCGATTGATACTGTAGTCGCTATGGCAATGTTAACGACTGATAAGTTCTCAAAAGGTACTGCGAGTCAAAACACACAATTTCTTAGCCCAGCGATTGGAGAAGATCTTCTCATTGATGTGAACGTTCTGAAATTTGGAAAAGTGATTGCTTATGCCGAGACCAAAGTTACTTTGGTAAATTCCGGTAAGCTTGTTGCACACGCTACCAATGAATTCGTTTTTTGATCTTCAAAGTACGTAAGGTGTTTTAGGCGATGAGCATTATTAGTACTGAAAATTCAGAACACTATAAATGGGGTGAGTCCTCTGACGGATGGCACTTACTAAAGTCGGATGACTTAAGCGTCATCGAAGAATTAGTGCCTGCGGGCGAGCAAGAGCAACGGCATTATCATGAGAAAGCGCAGCAATTTCTCTATGTTCTGTCTGGGCAAGCCAGTTTGGAAGTCGCAGGCAAAGAGCGCGTTTTAAATTCTGGTCACGGTTTCCATATTCCCGCGAAAGTACCACACCAACTCCGTAACTGTGGGACAGAGCCTCTTAGGTTTCTTGTTGCTTCTCAGCCAAAAAGCCACGGCGATCGGGTAAATGTTTGATGCTTCGTCCAACGATAGTCGAGCCAAGCAAGTCCACATAAGAGCATAAATCCATTACCTTGATAGGTTAGAGCGTCGGTGTTAGGAGGTGTTATGAATCCAGTTTCACAAATTCTAAAATATTTTCTCGTTGTTAGTTTGATGGTGCCCATGCTCAGTATGGCGTTGATCGTAGCGCCATTTTCCAGCAGCACCGGTTGGCGTATTGTTCGAAGTTGGAACCGAGTCGCTCTATGGGTATTTGGTGTTACAGTCCAGGTGGAATTCGCGGGCGACCCTTCTGAGCTAGATGGAGGCGGTATCTTAGTAGGGCTTACTCAACAAAGCCTCTTAGATCCAACTGCAGGCTATGCGGCTTGGGATAAACGAGTAATGAGCATCTGGAACATCGAGTATGCCCTAATTCCGTTTTTCGGTTGGGTAACGGTTCTGCTCGGCTGGATCATCATTCGCCAAAGACCTGAGCAAGCTAAACGCCAGCTTCGAAAAGCCGCTGAATACGCAGCATCAGGTGGGTTGGTTTACTTGTCGGCCGAAGGGCAAAGAAGTCTGGATGGGAGTTTAAGCCCGTACAAAAAAGGTCCAATCGTATTGGCAATTGAGTCACAGGCGCCGATTCTTCCGCTCTATATGTCAGGGAGTAGAGAGTGCCTTCCCGTGGGTGAGTGGAAGATCCGACCGGGCAATATCCTAGTGCGTTATTTGCCAGCTATTTCCACAACAGGCCTCACTTATGAAGATCGCAACACACTTTTGGATAAGCTTCGAGCTATTGGCGAAACTGAGCATAACGCTTTTAGCCGAGGGTTGCCCTAGCTGTGATCTTAGATATCGCTGATCAAAACAGCTACAACGTTTTTACTCGCGCCATGACATCTTCTATATGAGTTTTAACCTTCACTTTACGAATCTCATCAACTAACGTGCCTTTCGCGTCAAAGATAAAAGTGCTGCGTTCGATGCCCATATAGGTTTTGCCGTACATGCTTTTTTGTTTTATTACATCGAACGCATTGCACAACGTTTCATCTGGGTCTGAGATTAGATCGAACGGGAATTCGTGTTTGTTAATAAAGTTCTGATGCGAACGAACACTTTCTCGCGATACGCCAACGACCTCCGCATTCAGTTTTTGTAATTCCGAATAGTGGTCGCGTAAGTCTTGCCCTTGAGTAGTACATCCTGGAGTGTTGTCTTTTGGATAAAAGTACAGCACTAGAATTTTTCCAGCGTAGCTTTTGAGGTTTACTTCGCCGTTATTCGTGGTTGCTACGTTTAAGTCGGGAAGGGTATCGCCGATTTGAATGCTCATTGTAATAATCTCCGTTGCTTGTTCTGTATCGCTGCGTTTAAGTAAAAAGTCGCTGCTGAGTAGTTTGTTCCAGTATATAGATCAGTCGATCACTGGCCAGTGAAGCCGTTCTGCATGGGCTCTTAGGCGGTCATCCGGTGTAACCGCTATGGCAGTGTCCGCATACTCCATTAACGGTAAGTCGTTATAGGAGTCGCTATAAAAGGTAGTGTGCTCAAACGATTGGTCAGTGCTTAATAACCACTCTTTAACTCGATCAATCTTGCCTTCTTTGAAACAGGGAATGCCACATACTTTGCCTGTATACGCCCCATCGACAAGTTCTGCTCGCGTTGCAATCAGGGTGGGTATGCCGAGTCGATCCGCAATGGGTTGGGTCACAAAATCGTTGGTCGCCGTAACGATAACTAACTCGTCTCCTGCGGCCTGGTGTTTTTCAATAAGATCGGTTTTGCCTGAAGCAATCATTGGTTCAATGATTTGCTCGACAAAGTCAGCTCGCCATTTTAATAACTGTTGCATAGAATTGTTGTGCAGCACTTCAAACTGGTACTCACAAAACTCAAATATGTCTAGAGTTCCATTAAGGTACTGCTGATAAAACATGTCTTGTTTAAGCTGTTGTTCATGCGCATCAACCACACCAATTTCGGCGAGATACATCCCCCAACCATGATCGCTATCACCATTGAGTAGGGTGTTGTCTAAATCAAATAGAGCTAAATTCATAATATTGTGGGTGTCTTGTTCAGGGCCTAGTTTTAAAATTAGGCTTTATAGCGCAATTAATAATTACGGTGTTATGAGATTCAGGTGGACTGAAGCTAATGCTTGATTATAATGACAGTCGATCTAAAGAAAATGACAATTCAACCAATGCAGAAATTTGAACCAATATTTGCCAATGACGGTTATCGACCAAATGTTGGGATTATTGTCTGCAATGACGATGGCGGAGTGTTCTGGGCGCGTCGAGTAAATCACGACGGCTGGCAGTTTCCGCAAGGTGGTGTGGCACGAGATGAAAATCTTCTCACCGCGATGTACCGAGAACTAGAAGAAGAAACCGGCATACTGGAATCGCATGTAGACCTTGTTGCTCATACTCAAACTTGGTTGCACTACGACCTCCCGGGCAGTTTGTTGCGCAACCAAAAGCGCCGTTACATGCGCTCTAAGCAACGCAATCAAGTGTCCTTCCGTGGTCAGAAGCAGGTGTGGTTTTTATTGCACTTGCGCGAAGACGATTCTGTAGTAAATCTAAAATCAGGATCAGAGAAACCAGAGTTTGATGATTGGAAATGGGTTGAGGCTGACTTTGCCGTAGAAAATATTGTTGATTTTAAGCGCGGCGTTTATCAAAAGGCACTCGACGAACTCAAGCCCTTCTTGCCGAATACAGCCTAGAGTTACGTAAACTTGCCGAGAGTTACATAAACTAGCATGCAGCTTGGTTCAATTCAGTCTGGTCCTAGCTATACCAATCAAAATCACTAATTACCGCCTTGACGAAAAAACCTAGAATGAATTTTCGAATGTCTTTATTCACCAAGTTAACTGCTGTTACGCGCAAATCTATTTCAAGTGATATCCGTGATCGTATTTCGTTTAGAGGTTGTATGCATAGCACGTGCATAGCGTTGATTATTAGTGTTGTGTTTTCGACCTCACTCTTTGCAGCGGAGCTTTCGCGCCAGAATGTGGCAGACATATTAACCCCCTATGCACTAAATAATAAATTCCCTATTAAGTTGAGCGCAGGTGATGTTCACGGTGAAGTTCAATTTGACTATACGTTCGACCAAGACTTGCATCGTAAAATGGCGGATGTGTACCTTCGCTACCAGCCCGATTACGCCTGTTTTGTGGCGATGGATGCCAAAACCGGCGAGATCATCAATTTAACAAGCTTCTTAAAGGAGCGCGAGCCAATCGATAATTTAGTGCTACGAGCAAATTATCCAGCAGCCTCAGTATTTAAATTTGTTACGGCGGCAGCGGCCTTAGATTCGAACAAATTGTCACCGTCTTCAGTTATTCCTTATAACGGTAAATCTACCTCACTTTATAAGTCACAAGTTTTTGCCCACAAAGACAATAAGTGGACCCGTCGTCCTACATTGATCCAAGCATTTGCTAAGTCAGTTAACCCTGTGTTTGGGCGAGTGGGTGCGCGAGTGTTGGGTCAAGAAATGCTTAGCGACTATGCGAGCCGGTTTGGTTTTGGCGAAGTAATGGTGAGCGATATAAACCTGCCTCCCAGTAAGATCAGCCTAACACTGCAAGACGAGTGGGAAGTGGTAGAAGCCGCATCGGGTTATACGCGTGGTATTCGTATGAGTCCTGTTCATGCGGCGCAAATGATGTCGTCCTTGTTTAACGAAGGCCGCATGGTTAGGCCTTATTTTGTAAATGACGTAACTCAGGCGAATGGTGACGTATTGTATTCGTCAACGCCGGCTGTCTTCGGGCCGAGTGTGTTTGAGCCAAGTACGGCCGCTGAGCTGAAGCAATTGTTAAGAGCAACGGTTAAGTCTGGATCTGCGCGCGGGAGCTTCTCTAACTTGTCTCGCTACCGTGTTTATCGCGATCTTGAGATTGGTGGAAAAACCGGATCGTTAACAGGCGACTCCCCAAAAGGCCGACATGATTGGTTTGTTGGCTACGCGAGTAAAGGCGGCCGAGACATCGTGTTTGCGTCACTAATCGTTAACAAAGAAAAATGGACGGTACGTAGCGCTTATGTTGCGCGCCAGTTTATCTATCACTTTTATACACAGCAGCAAGAGCTTCAAGACGAAGCGATGCAGCTTAGCGCTAAGTAGTTCTATCTACTTTTTTGTTTGATTATTGAGTTGAATAGGGTAGGGGCAATAAGCGGGAGTGGTTGTTTCTATATGCCTATTTTCGAATAGTCTCAACAATCCGTGTTGTTGAACGGTCGAACTCAAAGGCGATCGAATGAACTTGCCCGCCTAATGCCATTACTTCTTTAGCTCCTACTATTGACTCAACGGGCCAGTCTCCGCCTTTAACTAAAACGTCTGGCTTGACCGCGTTAATTAAAGCTAGAGGCGTATCGTCATCAAAGGCAATCACAAAATCCACAGACTCTAATGCGGCCAATACCGCCATTCGATCATCAACGCCATTAATCGGTCGGTCGTCGCCTTTACCTTGACGCTTTACCGAAGCGTCAGTGTTCACCGCCACCATCAGGCAGGCACCGAGCTTTCGAGCTTGTTCTAAGTACGTTACGTGCCCACGGTGCAGTATGTCGAAACAGCCGTTAGTAAATACCGTTGGCGTTTTGAAGTTGGCGTGGTTCGCTAGGCGTTCGGCAAACGCATCTGTACGGCTAATGATTTTGTCACTCGCGTTTCTAATATTCATAGCGTATGAGTCTGTGTCTAATCGTTCTTGAATAAAGCGTATTGGTGTAAGCGTTGATCAAAGACGAGTGTATCTACAGATACTCAAAGACCTTTACTACGCGAGATACACCGCGCACCGAGCGCGCAATTTCTGTAGCACTCAACGCTTCAGCTTGGGTCACAATACCCATCAAGTAGACTGTGCTTCGAGTAGTAACAACCTTTATCCGATTGGCATCTCCGCCAGTCTTAACTAATAGTTTGCTTTTAAGTTTAGTGGTGATCCATCCGTCGTTACTGCGAGACAATAATGCAGATTTTCCGTCTATAGTCGTTTCGTCAACGACTTGTCGGACACCTTGGATGCTTGCCAGACGTTGCACGATTCTTTCCTTTGCTTCGTCTGATTCTATTTCGCCGCTTAGCAATAAGATACCGTTCCACGATACAGCTTTTACATTAGCGCCCATGCGAATCTCTTTACTCGAGATTAGGTAATTGCGAGCGGTGAGTTCAATTGAAGAATCATCTATGTACTCACCGACAGTTCGACGGTCATGTATTACGTCGACGGTAGTCACAACCGCGCCAGCAACTAAGAGCGTCGCGCAACCCGAAAGAGCGATTAAGTAGCCGAACGCGACTACGAGCGGTAATAAACTTGAACGAAAAGACTTTTGCATAGTTATTTGTGCTCTATTTAACTAATTTAACAGGCGCTAAAAAATATGATTATACGCGAGCTAACAGCTTAGTATGGCTAGATTGGGGCAAGATTCTAAATTCGCTCGGCAAAACGACTCATTATTTCTATAACGCTTAGGGTAGCTGACTTTTGCGTCTAACCACAGTTGATTAACTATTATTCAGAGCAGGGTTGTTTCAAGAATGCGTAACGAATGAGCAAAGTAATTAACGCTAAAACGCATTTTTTAGCCACAAGGGTTCGGTATCTTGGTTCAATAGTTTTAGTGCGCCGGAATAGCACAGTACGTCAAATCTACAGGCAGAGCTGTGGGCCTTATATCTGGTCATAAAGCTCAATGCTGTTTTACGAAGCCTTTGTTGCTTGTGCCACGTTATGCTTTCAAGTGCGCCGCCATACTGGGTCGATAGTCGATGTCTTACCTCGACAAAAACTATACATTGTTGACGCGACATTATTAGGTCGATCTCGCCATGGCGCGAGAAGAAGTTGCGTGCGAGTAGCTTGTAGTCGTGCTGTTCTAAATAGGCGAGGGCGATGTCTTCTACGATCGCGCCTGCTGCGCGGTGATTCTGGTTGGCATCCATGCCATTCCTCTTGTGTTTGAATAAAATTAACTGGCTGGTTTTTTTGCTAGATTGTCAAACCATTTTGTTGATACTAGTTTACGCCATAGCTGTTCTAGCGACAGCTACTTAAAACTAACGTGATCGTTCAAACTCATTACGCGACGTGGGCTCGTCTGTAGACTCAGGAGTTGATAGGCGTTGATCTTGTTGGTTGACGCCTGAGCGTTGTGTGCCATCTAAACGACTTTGTAACAGGTCTTCGTCTACATCCTCAGCAGCTCCGATGGGCGTTAGGTCAAAGCCCCGACTATCATCGACTTGCGCTAAACCTTCGTTAAACCTTGCCCACAAAGGCTCGCTTTCAATATTACCGTTGCTGTGCAGGCGTAATAGTCCTGTGTAGCCTTCAATCACTTGGTTGCTGCTAAGGTTGAGGTGTTGTGTGTATTTATCGTACTGGCTCGCAACGCGATAGGCGTCGGCGCCCAAGGCAAACAATTGATTAAACTGCCCCGCGTATTGCGAGACTTGCTCGGAACGTAAAATCCAGGGCATAACTGGAAAGTTGGTTTCTTCCAAGTCCATATCATTAATCGCGTCGGCAACCCCAGTATAGACATCAAGACCGGCATACACCGGTATTCTTGATGCACTAAAGTAATTGATTTGGGGGCGTAGTAAACGTCCTGTTTGGGCGTCGGAAATCATAAAAATAAAATCTATGTCTGCCCTTTGGTATGCCGCATGCTTGGGTTTGTAACCAAGCGTTGTCTCTAACTGTTTTGCTCGGTTCTCGCTTGCTCCTACTCTAAACAATAACTGAAGTTCAACAGTGTGGTCGAACTGCGCGGCTGAATATTGAGTTTGGGCGGTAATACGGCCACCAAGATTTAGCCATTCCTGCTCAAATGCTTGCTTAATACGGGCGCTCTTCGGGTCGTTCGCTACGATAAGCCCAGCGCTCAAATGCCCATCAGCGTAGGCTTTACGAGCGGCCATAATGCCTTGGCGTTCTGGGGAGAATTCAAATCTAAACGTGTCACCGCCTAGCGCAGCACTGCCGCCGAGCAACAAAGCTGGGGTGCTGCGCAGATTGTATTGGCTACGAGCTAGTAATAACTGATCGGCAAAGTCTTTACCCAATGGACCAATTATGAATTCAGCTCCTTGATTAACGGCGGCTTGATAATACTGCGCCGTTTGGTAGGCGTTTTCGCCAATGTCATACACGAGCAATTCAGGTGAATAAGCGCCGCGCTGTAATTCGTGTTCAAACTTAATGCCATCTAATAATGCGGTGGCTGCTTTATTGAATTTAGACGAGAGAGGTAACAGTACCGCGATTTGACCAATGGAGTTGCTCGTCCATTCGATCGGTTGTCGCTGGGTGATTTCGGGGTTGTTCAGGTCTCTTGGTAAGCTCGTAAATTGTTTTACTCGGTCGATCTGTACGCCGGTTCTGCCCATTAGGCTTTGTTCTAAACGTGGTTTAATACTGCTTAGGCCTGATTGCTCAATAATTTGTTCGCGGTCAAACTCTGTTAAAGCATTGATCACTTGCCACGTATAGCGGGTGCTTTGTGCTCGTGCTTCGCCGCTTAAACCCCTTTCGCGTAAAATTAGCGCATTGATCTGTTGATCGTACTGCCCCATTTCTCTGTAGCAAAACGAGCTAAGTAGCAGTGCATCAACTTGCTGAGAACTCAAGGGAAGAGATTCGGACAGCCGAGGCTGCTCTATAACCATGCGCTCTTGCGCAGCAGGTCCTGGATAGGCGTTCGCTGGGTCTCGGCTCTCCTGATATGAATACTCTTGCGATTGCGCTGCCTGTTCTTGCTGTTCGAGTCTAAGTTGCTCTTGCTGTTCAAGGCGCTCCTGAAATTCAGGTAGTGTTCTAGGGTCAACAAATTCAACAGTCTGCTCAATAGGCCTTAATCGATCAAGTATGCTTAGTGCGCGACGATAATCTCGATTGGAATAGGCGTGATACGCGTAGACCACGTCGATACGGTCGCGTTGAACATCAGTCAAGCCAGCCAGCGAAGTGCTTTGTCTAAGATCGCTCAGCAAGCCAACAGCTTGTGAGGATTTCTCGGCTTGTACATAATACTCGGCAGCGTTGAGAGTGGCATCAATTTGTGCATTAGAATTACTACGTCGCTCTGCTTCGGCTTCAAAGTAGCGGGCGCGCTCTAGGGCAATATTTTCTCTAGGTAAACTAGTCGCTACGTCGCCTTGATCTGGACACTGACGACCAATGCAGCCATTGCCGCCAGCTCCACCGTCGATAAGGTCTCTGGATTCAACACTGGCTGGGTTGTATTGACCGCCACCGCTAGCGCACGCACTGAGCGCTAATGCGCCACAGGCAATCAGTATGAAGCGGCTACAATGAAGAATGTTTTTTGCGCTTAGAAGACTAAGCTTTGGCAATAATAAGTGCATTTTTGAATTAGTCCGTTTAAGGTATTCCTTTGGCCGAATTGAGACACTAGGTAGGCGGTGAGTAGGGTAGATATCTGTGCAGAGAAAGTGTTTTGTTTAAATGAATTGTCTATTTAACCAATTCGATTGCTCTACGCGTATTAAAATAAGCTCTCAGCCCTCACCTTAATGTTTTTCAACAAGGCAGTATTCGTCGTCTACATAAGTATAGCGACTAGCCCTTCTTTAAAGCAAAGCCATCGGACAATAGATCAACGAATATGACAAATTTTAATAAAGGAAGTCTATACATCGTTGCGACTCCCATTGGCAACCGGGATGACATCACATATCGGGCCGTAAAAGTGTTATCTCAAGTCGATTTAATTTTGGCTGAGGACACTCGACATAGTCGACCTTTGCTCGATTATTACGATATTTCGACGCGATTAAAGTCATGCCATGAACACAACGAAAGTAGTGTGGTGGCAGGCGTTATTGAGTCTTTAGAAGAAGGTAAGTCTGTAGCGCTTATTAGTGATGCCGGCACGCCGTTGATCAGCGACCCTGGGTTTGTGCTGGTTCGTGCCGTAAGACAGGCAGGCTATGAGGTTGTCGCCATTCCGGGCCCCAGTTCAATCATAGCGGCGTTGTCGATCGCCGGTTTACCTACAGATCGATTCGTCTACGAAGGTTTTATGCCTTCTAAATCAACCGCGCGACGCGAGCGCTATCTTGACTTGACGCAGGATTCTAGAACAATAGTAGTGCTTGAATCATCTCATCGCATTGCGAGCTCGCTAAAAGATTTACAAAAAGTTGTGGGCGATGATCGATCGATCGCTGTTGCTCGAGAACTGACAAAAAAATTCGAGACGGTATTGTTCGGCTCAATTTCTGGTGTGATTGCGCAATTAGAAGAAGACAGTAATCAGTTAAAAGGCGAGTTTGTTGTGTTAATTAGCGGCTCAACTGAAGCGACGTCTACAACACACGGTTTAAGTTCTAAGCGTGTTTTAGAAATATTGTCGGCCGAGCTTAGCCTAAAACAGTCTGCCAAGCTGGCTGCGGAATTGACGGGTGAGAAGAAAAACGATTTGTACGCACTTGGTTTAACACTTAAAAAATGAACGAGTTCTTAAATCACTTTGTTAGGGTAATTCGAAACTTGCTGGCCAAGAGTCTAGCTGTTGGCGGTGTGCTTATGCTAGTTTGCGTCGGTTTGGCGTACGCTGATTCGCAATTGAGTCGTGACCATGTGGCGCCAGAGCTTGCGTCGTGGCAAGCAGAACATTTTGAAGGCAATGATGCCGTTCTGGTTGAAACATCAAGCGGACAATCCATTGCAGCACTCAATTCTGACGCTCCAATGATACCGGCGTCTACGCTCAAGATATTAACTGCGCAAATCGCGCTAGATCGTTGGGGCGGCGAATACCACTGGCGCACTCGCTTTATTGTAAATGGACCCGTATTGACGGTGGTCGGTAGCGGTGATCCTTACTTGGTATCAGAAGAGTTGTTGTTGGTTGCGCAGGGCTTGGCGCAGCACATCAAGCAACCGATTAGTAAAATAATTATCGATTCCAGTGCGTTCGCCGACGAACTGGTGCCTGGGCGAAGTCGGGTTAACGACCCCTATAATGCGCCCATGTCGGCATTGGCGGCTAATTTTAATACGGTGCAATTGCGCCGTACAGCTAACGGCTTCGTTAGTGGAGAAGCACAAACACCGCTTACACCTATTGCGCTAAAATTGGGTATGCGCGCGGCCAGTCAGGAATCATGGTCTGTTGGAGCCACAAAACGTGTCAACTTGGTCACGGCGGATAATTCCCAACGTCAGTTCGCGGAATTGCTGATTGAGTTCTTAAAGCAGCTTGATAACGGTTCGACCGACAGGCAGTTGTTGGAAGACAACGTTTTGATTGATGATTTTGATGCTACAGAATCAACTCGCACACAGACCAATATGGATGGAACTGAATACATTCATGTCAACACAATGCCGCTAAGCCAAGTATTGGTAGGTGCATTAAAGTATTCCAATAATTTTATTACCAATCAGGTTTTTCTGTCGCTAGACAAATCTCAAGTCAAAAGTTTTTCTGGTGCTAGCAATACGGTTACCCACTGGATAGATAAGATATTCGATTGGTCCGATTGTTCCATTCAAGATGGCTCAGGCTTGTCTGCAGACAACCGCATAAGTGCCGCGCAAATGAGTGAAGTTCTTTCTCTATTTAGTAACCAGCAAGAACTGCTGCCGCTTAAAGAGTTTCCAGAGTTTGATGCAAAAGTATTTGCCAAAACAGGCACGTTGAATAATGTTCGCTCACTCGCTGGGTATATCCACGTTGACACTAAGATGGGCACCAAGGTTAGCACCAAGGCTTATAAGTTCAGTTATTTTTTTAATAGGTCTGTGCCGTGGAAACATCGCGAGACTACATTGCACGCATTGGTTAAACAGCTAGCGCGAACGCCCTTATGAATACAGTTTTGTTGAACGTAGTCGTATCCTCATTCGGGTATAGGGCTGAATGGCGTGGTTTAGGCAATTCCAATAGGCATAGTACCAGGAGCCTTGGCTGATATGCGCGGACACAAACCCCATGAAATAGACGGCGATCAGGCCGTTAATTGGCAAAGTCTTAAAACCCTGTTCCCGTATTTAATGGAATTTAAGGGTCGTGTTGGCTTGGCTCTGATGTGTTTGATTGGCGCTAAGGTCGCAAGTGTTGGCCTGCCTTTTCTTCTTAAAAATATTGTTGACCAATTAAATACGCCAAACCAGGCTGCTCAATTAGTCATAGTGCCACTCGCGCTGTTAATCGCCTACGGAGCGGTTCGTTTGGCCAATGTGTTGTTTGGTGAAATACGCGACACATTATTTGGCCGCGTTACCGAACGAGCGATGCGCCGTGTGGGCCATAAGGTGTTTGAGCATTTGCACTCGCTCGACCTGGCGTTCCATCTAAATAGGCGTACGGGTGGCGTATCGCGCGACATAGAGCGCGGCGTTGCGGGCATAAGCTTTCTGCTGCGCTTTATGGTGTTCAATATTGTTCCCACGTTTATCGAAATAGCGTTAATCGTTGTTCTGCTGTTTTGGCAATACTCCGCTTGGTTTGCCCTGATTGTTGTCGTATCTGTAGTTACCTACGTGTGGTTCAGCGTGGTTGCTACTGAGTGGCGTACTCAAACCATTAGGGATATGAACCGCGCCGAGAGTAAGTCCAGTACTCGATCGGTTGATAGTCTGCTGAACTTTGAAACCGTTAAGTACTTTAATAACGAGCGACATGAAGCCGATCTCTATGACCAAAACTTGGCAGAATGGGAAGATGCGCGGCGGCGTAACCGCTTAACGCTGTTCACTCTTAATGCGGGTCAGTCATTCATTATTGCGGGTGGCGGCACGTCTGCAATGTTGCTCGCGGCGTATGGTGTTGCTAATGGCGATATGACCATTGGTGACTTTGTGTTAATCAATGCGCTGATGATGCAGATTTTTGTACCGCTCAATTTCTTAGGCTTTGTCTATCGAGAAATGAAAGGCTCCTTAGCCAATATCGATGCTATGTTTGCATTGTTAGATGTGAAGCCGAGTGTTGAAGATTTGCCTGATGCGCTGGCCTTAAATGTCCAAGCTGGTCGAATCGACTTTAAAGAAGTTGGTTTTTATTATGAGCAAGAACGCGCCATTCTTAAAGGCGTGAGCTTTAGTGTTGAGCCAAAACAAAAGGTTGCCATTGTTGGCAGCAGCGGTGGTGGCAAATCAACTATCATGAAGTTGTTGTTTCGCTTTTACGACGTAACCTCTGGCGTGGTGCTGATTGATGGTCAAGATATTAGGGAAGTTACTCAACAAAGCCTACGCCAAGCGATTAGCGTGGTGCCCCAAGACACGGTCTTATTCAACACCAGTATTTGGGAGAATATTCGTTACGGCAACGTGTTGGCTAGCGACTCAGAAGTCCAACAAGCCATTGAAATGGCATACCTTGATTCGTTTATTGCTCAACTGCCCAATGGCCATGAGACGCAAGTCGGCGAGCGCGGACTAAAGTTGTCGGGTGGCGAGAAGCAGAGGGTCGCCATCGCACGGGCAATACTAAAAAAACCCAAAATATTGGTGTTTGATGAAGCAACGTCATCGCTAGACAGTGATGCCGAGAAGCGGATACTCAGTGCCATGGAGCGAGTAAGAGGGGACTACACAAGCCTTGTTATTGCGCACCGATTGTCAACGATTGTTGATGCAGATCAAATCTTAGTGCTTAGAGATGGCGTTATAGTTGAGAAAGGTACTCATCAGCAGCTGCTTAATCTAAACGGTGAATACGCACATTTATGGTCGCTACAGAACGGCTCTCAACAACAAAAACTTCAATAAATGAGTTGGTAGGTATTGAAACTCAAGAATGTGACAGACTTAGCTCGCTCATTAAATAGACTCGGAATGGTTTTAATATTTACAAGTTGCTCGCTAAGACCTACCATTTGACCGTTTTTTCGCGCACTCTTTTTATGCATAAGCACAGTTAACCCGGAAAAAATAATGTTTGATCGACTACTTTACCAAATTGCCAAACCCGCATTGTTCGCAATGGACGGAGAGCGTGCTCATGATATTACGTTATCCAATTTGGCTACCATTGCCAATTCTTCGTTTGCTTGTAGTGCGCTCGCGAAGCTTTATGAGAATAAGGTCGAGGCTCTGCCTATACGCTGTATGGGCCTTGATTTTAAGCACCCCATTGGTCTAGCGGCTGGCTTAGATAAAGAGGCCAAGGCTTTTAATAGCTTTTCGGCTCTAGGCTTTAGTGGTGTCGAAATGGGTACGGTTACACCTAAGCCTCAGCCAGGCAATGACAAACCTAGATTGTTTCGATTGGTTGAAGACCAGGCGCTGATTAACCGTATGGGCTTTAATAGCGGTGGCCTCGATGCTTTTTTGGAAAATTTCGCGCGAGCAGACGCAAAGACGATGGAGCATACAATTGCAGGGATCAATATTGGCAAGAATGCTGCTACGTCGATAGACGACGCACATTATGATTACGTGGCTGCATTGCAAAGGGTGTACTCAAAAGCCGGTTATATAACGGTAAATATCTCGTCACCGAATACCAAGTCTTTACGAGAATTGCAAAACGCCAGTTATCTCGACGGTTTTCTGCATCACATAAAGCAAGCTCAGGACAAGTGCGTAAAAGTACACAAACGTAAAGTGCCAATAGCACTTAAAGTGGCGCCTGACTTGGAGGAATCAGAGATAGAAACGATTTCTGAATTGGTGTTGTCGCATCGCTTTGATGCGGTTATCGCAACCAATACCACTATAGCTAGGCCAGGCGGATTAAAATCTAAGAATGCACACGAGATAGGAGGCTTGTCTGGAGCTCCTGTGCGGGACGCATCTACTGAGGTCATTGCTAGGTTCTATAGACATCTAAAAGGCGAGGTAAGCATTATTGGTGTGGGTGGAATTGCGAGTGCGGATGATGCATGGGACAAGTTAGTGGCGGGCGCGGACTATTTGCAGATATATACGATGTTTATCTACCTTGGGCCAATAGTAGTACGAGACATAGTGGCGGGCTTGGCTGAGAAGGTGCGAAATCTAAACTGCGAGACTCTTGCTGAGGCACTTGAGCAAGCGCGCGGCTAATCTTTTTGGGCGTAAGGCGACGAAGGTTGTTGCAAGCGCTCATAACAGTGGCTAGACTGCGCGCATGCCAACTGGACAGTCGCTGCTTGCTTTGCGTTTAGCATAGCGAGGAGAGGAAAGTCCGGGCTCCATAGGGCAGAGTGCCAGATAACGTCTGGGCGGCGAAAGCCGACGGCCAGTGCAACAGAAAATAAACCGCTTGTTCGAAAGCCTTTAGGGGCTACCTTATAAGTAAGGGTGAAATGGTGCGGTAAGAGCGCACCGCGCACGTGGTAACACGTGTGGCATGGTAAACCCCACTCGGAGCAAAACCAAATAGGTGTTCTATAGGCGCGGCTCGCGCTGAACACGGGTAGGTTGCTTGAGGTTTATAGCAATGTAAACCCTAGATGAATGACTGTCCACGACAGAACCCGGCTTACAGGTTGGCTGCTTTTATTTCGCTTACAAGACATTAACTTGGTCAAGTAAGTATCACGTCACGCTTTTCCACTAGGGCGGCTTACGGTTACTCCGTTCGCCGCTCTTTTGGGTTATGCCTCTCTACTCTATCTAGAGCAAAAGCCCTTCACCCACCTTTTTTGAGCACAGTTTCTTCGGGCTTGGGTCTTAAGTTTAATCTGGCTTCGTGTCTGGCGAGTTTGAGCGTAGGCGGGCATTTTCTTCGGTTAGACGCTTTACTTCGTTTTCAAGCCGAACGGCATTGTTCTTCTGATTGCTCTTCGCAAACGCTTTTAGATTATCCAGAGGGATGTGGTCAGCGGTTGTTTTGCCGTAATACACCTGAACAACACGGCCGTCGGTATCAATTAGAAAGTCGGCGGGAACCAGCGTCATATGAGGGTTATTGGTGGGCCTTGCACCTTTTAAAAATCCACGAACGATTTCTGGTAAATCAAACAGGAAAGCTTTTACCAAAGCCGATGATGATTTTTGAACGCCATATTGATTGTACAGCTCTAGGTTAGGGTCGCAAATCATGGTAAATGGGCGAGGTCGTTTAGCAACGTATTTTTTAACTTGATCGGCTGTGTCGCTAAACACTGTAACTATCTCCACGCCCGAGGCTTGAAGCACTTTGTGCTGCTGCGTTAGCTCGTATAAACGGTAGTTGCAGAAAGGGCATGCAGCGTCTCTGAAAAACGAAAGAACAACTCGCCTCCCCAATAACTCACTTAATTGGAATGGTTCACCGAACACGTCTTCAGTGCGAAAATCGATTTCTTGGCAGGGGGCTAAAAGTTTCATAGTGCTTGGGTCTCGGCAAGATTGATTGCCCCCCATTCTCTAACACAGAAGACCGCTCGTCTACTGTGTGGATATCAGTCTCCGTATTTGAGGAGTGCAGTTTGTTTCCCATAGCGGTTTGAATATCGTCCTTCATGGTGGTTTTAACGACGACTAATCGGATATTTCATGTGAATAACGCTATCATCTGTGCGCTAACCCTATTTATAGATGTATCACTTGGCTTAACGTAAGTTGATATACGCATTTATAGCCCATCTAGCCACCCATCAAGGGTTTTTTGGGATTTAGTGCCACTTTGCAAATAAATAAGTTTCAATGAAATTATATTTTTGCAGATTAAAGTTAAAGTAACACATTAACTATGCGCTTCAAGATGAAGCAAAAAGTGCGCTAAGCTACTGAAAAAAAACAACTTTCTTTCTGGATAAAGGCTTGACACCCCATGCGTGCTCATAGATAGTGGCGAAATGTGGTGAATTGTGGGAATTTGTGTTTGTTTGTCCCAAATTCCTTTCAATTCATCTTAATTTTTCTTTAAGTGTGTCGAAAATTCCGTGATTAGAGGAACCAGTCAGCTCAATATGGATGCAAAAGGTAGGGTAGCAATCCCTACTAAGCATCGTGACGACCTCATCAAGGAGTGTGGCGGTCGCCTTGTGGTTACGATGTCGACAAACGATCGATGTTTGTGGCTGTACAAGTTGAACACATGGGAAAGCGTTGAGAAAAAGGTTATCGACCTTCCTACGCTTAATGCACATACCCGCCGGATTAAACAGGTATTGATTGGCTCAGCCGACGACTGCGACATGGATGGCAGTGGACGCATATTGTTACCAGCAAACCTTCGTGAATTTGCCCAGTTGAGCAAAAAAATTGCTTTAGTTGGCCAAGGCGACAAATTTGAAGTTTGGGATGCCGATAAGTGGGCTGCTCACCAAGAATCACTATTGTCTGCCGGTTCCAACGAGACGGATGTTCCGCCTGAATTAGCTTCGCTGTCGTTTTAATATTATGAGCACTCAAGCACAACACATTCCTGTCTTAATGCGAGAGGCAGTCGACGCGTTGAATATACAAGGGCGAGGTGTCTTTGTTGACGCAACGTTTGGTCGTGGTGGTCATACCGCAGAGATTCTCAAGCTTCTAGGTTCTGACGGCGTGCTTTTTGCGCTCGATCGCGACCCAACCGCAATAGCGCTTGCTGAGCAAAGATTTGCTGATGATGTGCGCGTAAAAGTAGTGCATACACCGTTTGATCAAATGCGTAGGGTGGTTGGTAAAGATGCTTCGGTCAACGGCATTCTTATGGATCTTGGTGTGTCCTCACCTCAGCTAGACGAGGCCGAAAGAGGCTTTAGCTTTATGCGCGACGGCGAGTTAGACATGCGTATGGACAGTTCTGTGGGTGAGACGGCTGCTCAGTGGTTGGCAAGGGTCGAAGAAGCCGATCTAGTAAAAGTGTTGTTTGAGCTCGGCGAAGAAAAATTTGCACGACGCATATCCAGAGCGATTATTGAAACTCGCAATGAGACAGAATTAAACAGCACGCTACAGCTAGCACATATTATTGCTGCTGCAACGCCTAAGAAAGATAAGCATAAACACCCTGCAACGCGTGCGTTTCAAGCGATTCGCTTATATATAAATCAAGAGCTTATTCAGCTTAATTTGGCGCTTCCTGAAGCAGTACGTTTGCTCGCGCCCGGCGGCCGATTGGTGGTGATCAGTTTTCACTCTTTGGAAGATCGTATCGTTAAGCGTTTTATGCGTGCTTATTCGCAACCTAAGTTGCCGCCTAAGTACGTGCCCACAACAGATTTAGACTATTCAACGCCTCTTACTCTTATAGGGAAGGCCGCCAAGCCTTCGCAAGAAGAAATTTCAGGCAATCCACGTTCACGCAGTTCAGTTATTCGCATAGCAGAACGCACAGACATGGATGCCGAACGCATGGTGGCGTGGGAAGGTAAAGATGCGCATTAATGCCGTTTATGTCCTGGCTGCATGCTTGTTTCTTACTGCGATCACCGTGGTAAAGGTTCGTCACCAACATCGGTTGGCTTATGTGGATTTTCAAGCCCAGAAGAAGCAGCATGATTTCTTGGTTGATGAGTGGGGTCAGTTGCTGACAGAAGAGAATCTTTGGTCGTTCCCTCATCGGATCGAGAAAGATGCGCGCGCTCAGCTTGCTATGAAGAAGCCAGGCTCCGAGGATATAGTCTATTTGGACTTAGACAGCCCCGTAGAGTCTGCTGAGAACCCCCTAGCGTTGCAGGAGGGGCAATAATGGTTGCTCGTAAAGACGTTAAGTCAACATCAAAAATTGTATCTACGTCTAAACCAAATAAGGCGCAATCAAGCTCAAAAGCCACTGCTTCGCGCCGATCGTCCGCGGATGTTGTAATTCCAGTATCTACGTGGCGTTACAAGTCTATTGGTTTTATCTTCTTTTGTGGGTTCGCAGGCTTGATCGTGCGTGCAATTTATTTGCAGGTGATTGATACAGAGTACTTGCAGGAGCAGGGCAATGCTCGATACCTGCGTGTACAAAAAGAAATGCCTGCCCGTGGCATGGTTGTTGATCGCAACGGCCAACCGTTAGCGATAAGTACGCCCGTAGATTCTATTTGGATGCATCCTGCGTCACTACTAAAAGGGCAGGGCACCGCGGATTTAAATGCCTTGGCCAAATTGTTAGGTACGTCAAAGCAGTCAATTATTGAGCGAGCCAATGCTAGAGCGTCAAAGCAGTTTGTATACTTAAAGCGGCATATTCCCCCAGCTGTTGCTGCGCAAATCGAAGCGCTGGATATTAACGGCATTAACAGCCTGCGCGAATACAAACGTTTTTACCCTGCAGGCCCAGTAGTTGGCCATTTGCTTGGATTTACTAATATCGATAACAAAGGCCAAGAAGGTGTTGAGCTCGCGTTCGATAAAGTTCTTAAAGGCAAGGAAGGGAGAACAGTTGTCTTGCGCAATAACGCAGGCCAGGTTGTCGAATATGTTGAACAGCTAGAACAAGTTCAGCACGGCGAGTCTGTTGCGCTGAGTATAGATGCTCGAATTCAATATCTTGCGTATCGTCAACTGCAGTCGGCTGCCGAGCAGCATGGAGCAGCAAACGCTTCGATTGTAGTGCTGGATGCTAAAACGGGCGAAGTTCTTGCAATGGTAAGCGCGCCGGATTTTAATCCCAATGATCGCAGCGAGTTAAAGAGTGCGCGATTTCGCAACCGCGCGATTGCTGATGCGTTTGAGCCTGGCTCTACCATGAAGCCATTTAGTGTGGCAATGGCTATTGAGGCCGGAGCGGTTGACTCAACTACATTGATAGACGCCGAGCATGGCCGCTACGCAATTGGCGGAAGTACGGTTACCGACACTAAAAAGCTGGATGAGATTACTGTTTCTGAGGTTATCAGCAAATCGAGTAATATCGGCGCTGCCAAAATAGCCATGCTGCTAAAGCCTCGCGCTTTATACAATACCTATCGCGAACTGGGTTTTGGTGAAACCAATAAGTTACCTGTTCCAGGCGAACAGAAAGGCATATTGGCTAACCGCAAGCAGTGGCGGCCAATTGAGCAGGCTACGCTTTCCTACGGCTATGGCTTGTCTGCGAATACACTGCAGCTGGCCCGTGCTTATACGAGCCTTACCAATGATGGAGCATTACTGCCTGTAAGCCTTACGCCCCTTGAGGAAGCGCCGCGCGCTAAGCGCGTGTTTGACCCTAGTACGGTCGCCAGCATTAATAGAATGCTCGAAAACGCTGTTTCTGACGAAGGAACGGCGCCTAAGGCTCGCGTAGAGGAATATAGAGTTGCTGGAAAAACCGGCACAGCACATCTAGTCGTAAACGGTCAGTATCAAGACGACAGTTACATGAGCTTGTTTGCAGGTTTTGCGCCCGCGAGTGACCCAGATCTTATTATCGTTGTTGCGGTTAACGACCCGAGAGGCATCGATTATTACGGTGGCTTGGTTGCCGCCCCAGTTTTCTCAGCGGTAATGAGTGGCGCTCTTCGTATGCGTGGTGTTGTTCCCGATGCCATTCAGCGCGATGAGCCAAAGCCAGAACTAATGATTTCTCGACCAAGCTCCGTTGATCTTTCTAGCACGGTTACGAGAGGTGGTTTATGAGTTATGTAAAGCCGCTCAGTGATTTGCTGCAATTGGTTAACGTTCAAAGTAACGCCGACTTAATGATTGAAGATATTTGTATCGACAGTCGCAAGGTTACTCCCGGCAGTCTGTTTTTGGCCTACCCTGGTGTAGCTAATGATGGCCGAGATTTTATTCGTGCGGCCCTAGAAAACGGCGCAGTAGCGGTTGTTTATGAGTCTTTAGGCTATGACGATTTAAGCGGACTTTCTATTCCAGCTTTTGGCGTGCCTGGCCTGCAACGAAAAATTGGCTTATTGGCGAGTGCTTTCTTTGATCACCCAAGCGAGTCATTGCAAGTGTTTGGTGTGACGGGTACTAACGGTAAAACAACCTGTGCCTATCTTCTGGCGCAAGCGTTTGAATTGATGGGTATGAAGAGTGCCTTTATCGGCACTATTGGCATTGGGCCAGTGAGCGACATCAAACCTGCTACGCACACTACGCCAGACCCAATTTCATTACAGCGCACGCTCGCCGAAATGGTTGAGCAAGAAATAACTCAGGTCTGCATGGAAGTGTCGTCTCACGCACTTCATCAATCTAGAGTTGCTGGTTTGAACTTTTACTGTGTGTTGTTTACTAACCTCACGCAAGACCACTTGGATTACCATTCCAGTATGGACGATTATGGCGCAGCGAAAGCCAAGTTGTTTACTGAATTTGAAAGTACGTTAGCGGTGATTAACGCTGATGATGATTTTGGTAAAAGCTTAATCAACCGCAGCGTCGCTGAATTTATAGTGAGCTACGGAGAAACATCCGGCGACTTGTACCCAGAAGACGTGGTGCTTTCTACTGACGGTATCGAATTTGCCCTACAGGGCGATGGTATCGACTTTGAACTCTTAAGCCCTATGGTTGGCAAAGTCAATGTGCCCAATTTACTGTTGGTGTCGGCCACTTTATTGGCTCTCAGTACGCCTGTTGAGCAGGTGCAGAGTGTGTTTAAGCAGCTTAAAGCAGCCCCTGGACGGATGGAGCTTTTTACAGCTGCCGATATGCCGCAACTGGTTGTTGATTACGCTCATACGCCCGACGCATTAAGCAAGGCGCTAGATTCTGTTCGCCATCATTGCGAAGGTGACCTATGGTGCGTTTTCGGTTGTGGTGGCGATCGCGACCGCGCTAAACGAGCGGTTATGGGTCAGGCAGCTGAAGCAGCGGCACAGCGCGTCATCATCACCAACGACAACCCACGTTCTGAAGATCCTCAAGCAATTGCTGACGAAATATTGGCGGGCTTTGCCAAACCAGATTCGGCTTTGGTTGAATTAAACCGAGCAGCTGCTATCAAAATGGCATTTGAAAAAGCACAGCCGAACGACTGGATATTAGTTGCGGGTAAAGGTCACGAAACAACTCAAACCGTGGGTGATCGTGTTCTGGAATTCTCAGATCGGGATTACGCAGCGGAGTTGGTTTCAAATGTGGCAGCTAATGAAGGAGGTAACGCATGATGCGATTACTTTCTGTGTGTGCAGCCTTGAACGGACAATTGTACTCCGCGAATGGCGACGCTATTGATCCAGCAGCTCAAAAGGGCGGCGACATTAATCCTGTGTTGAATGGCGTGAGCATTGATACGCGTAAGCCTATGAATGACGCCTTGTTCGTGGCTTTGAAAGGTCCAAGCTTTGATGCTCACGATTATCTTGATCAAGCTTTACATCAGGGCGCTCTGGCCGTCATTACCGGGCGCTATGTGGCTGTTGATTGCCCTCAGGTAGTGGTGGCAGACACTTATGCTGCTTTAACTGCCTTAGCCGCTTGGTGGCGAGCACAGTGCGACCCTATGATGATTGCCGTAACGGGTTCGGTGGGTAAAACGTCGGTTAAAGAGATGCTGGCCTCAATCCTAGAGCAGCAAGCACCAACGCTAAGTACGTTGGGAAACCTGAATAACGAGATCGGTGTCCCATTAACATTGTTGCGATTGCGCGATGAGCACCGTTTTGCGGTTGTTGAAATGGGCATGAATCAAGCCGGTGAAATTAGTCGATTGACTCGTCTGGGCAGGCCTGGGGTGGCTTTAGTCAACAATGCTGGAGAAGCGCATTTAGAGGGCTTAGGTTCTTTAGAGGCGATCGCAGCAGCCAAAGGCGAAATCTTTCAAGGTCTAAGTTCTGACGGCGTGGCAGTTATCAACGCAGACGACAAATTTGCAGGCTACTGGAAAACTCTAGTTGCCGATAAGCGGGTGCTGACGTTTGGCTTAGATACGCCAGCTGATGTGAGTGCTAGTTATATTCAAAAAGACGATCAGCAACAAGTCACCTTATCTTTGGCGAAGACAACCGTAGAGTTTAGTTTGTCCGGTCGTGGCCGTCATAACGTTCTGAACGCTTTAGCCGCTGCAACGACAGCGTTCGCTGCAGGCGCAACGTCAGTGAATATTGCTAAAGGCCTTGCGGCGTATCAAGCAGTAGGTGGCCGCCTCAAGGCACATGTCATGGCTTCGACCACTGTTTTTGACGATACGTACAACGCAAATCCGGTTTCCACGAAGGCCGCTCTCAACGTAGTTGCGGATTTTGATTCTGCGATTGCCATTCTGGGTGACATGGGTGAACTGGGCGTTGCTAGCTCAGATTTGCATCACGAAGTTGGTCAGTTTGCCGCAGAGCAAAAAATCGCAAGCCTATGGTGTTGTGGGCAGTTTGCTCACGACTACATTAGTGGCTTTGAGTCAGCTGACGGCCAAGATGGCAAGGCATTTGCTAGCCAAGAAGGCTTGCTTGATTTTGTAGAAACACAAAGCGAGCGTTTGCAGCTCGCAAAGGCGATTTTAGTTAAAGGGTCTAGATCGGCCAAAATGGAAAATATTTCGGCTGCACTGCTCAAACACTTTGAGCTAAATGCTAGCCAACCTAACCAACTTTCTGGAGACGCTGCATGTTAGTCCAACTATTCGCCTGGCTAGCCGAAACTCACAGCGGCTTTAACGTATTTCAATACATTACGCTGCGAGCGATCTGTGCCGTAATAACAGCTCTGATCATGTCGTTGGTGTTTGGGCCGTTCATGATTCGCCGATTGAGTTTTCATCAAATTGGCCAAACAGTGCGTCAGGACGGACCGCCAACCCATTTCGATAAAGTTGGAACGCCAACCATGGGCGGCCTGCTTATTTTGGTGTCGGTCATTTTCTCAACATTGTTGTGGGCGGATCTAGATAACCGCTTTGTACAAGTAACTCTATTCACTTGTTTTTTCTTTGGGGTGATTGGATGGTGGGACGACTACCAAAAGCTGATCAACAAAGACCCGCGTGGTATGGGATCACGAAACAAGTTTTTGTCTCAAAGCGTGGTGGCTTTGGTGACTGCAGTCTGGCTATATCAGACTGCGGCTACCCCGGTGGAAACAACACTGATCATTCCGTTCTTTAAAGACATCGCTATTCCGCTGGGCATTATGTTTGTGCCGCTGGTTTACTTTGTGATTGTTGGAACGAGTAACGCCGTTAACCTGACTGATGGCCTTGACGGTTTGGCTATCGTGCCAACCGCAATGGTGGCAGCAGGCCTAGGTATTTTTTGTTACTTATCAGGACACGCGGTGTTCTCTGATTACTTGGCAATTCCGAAGATTCAAGGCGCGGGCGAGGTTGTTGTTTTCTGCTCCGCCATGGTGGGAGCAGGCCTTGGCTTTCTTTGGTTTAACACTTACCCAGCGCAAGTGTTTATGGGCGACATTGGTTCGCTTTCGTTGGGTGCATCACTGGGCGTAATTGCGGTGATCGCCCGACAAGAATTAGTGCTGTTCATTATGGGCGGTATTTTTGTACTAGAGACTGTATCGGTAATTTTGCAAGTGGCGTCTTTTAAGCTAACCGGCAAACGCATTTTTCGTATGGCGCCTATTCATCATCACTTCGAACTCAAAGGCTGGCCAGAGCCGCGCGTAATCGTGCGCTTTTGGATTATAAGTTTGATCCTTGTTCTTATTGGTCTAGCAACCCTAAAGGTGCGCTAATAAAATGACTCTTTCGTCTAACCCTCAACGCCGCCTTATCGATCAGTTTGATCGAGCTGTCGTCGTGGGTCTTGGTGCGACGGGGTTCAGTGTGGTTCGATATCTGAGGTCAAAAGGCCTTGCTGTATCGGTGGTTGATTCGCGGTCTAAGCCACCAATAGCGACACAGCTATTTAAAGACTTTCCAGAAGTTAACAGCAGTTTCGGCAGCTTTGCTTCGCCGGAAGCGCAAAAAATAATCGATTGTGCTGACCTTCTTATTGTGAGTCCTGGCGTCGCTCTAAGTACCCCGGAATTGCTTGAGGCCAAAAAACGTGGTGCGATTTTAGTTGGTGATATCGAGCTTTTCATTCAAGAAAATGAAGCAGACCTAATTGCGATTACAGGCTCGAACGGAAAAAGTACTGTTACAACGCTTGTTGGCGAAATGGCTGCTGCTGCAGGCAAAAAACCGTTGGTTGCAGGCAATATCGGCCTACCAGTGTTAGACGCGATTACTGACGACGTTGAATACGACCTTGCTGTTCTAGAGTTATCAAGTTTCCAATTGGAAACAACCAATACCATTGGCGCGCGCACGGCGACGATTCTCAATATAAGCGCGGACCACATGGATCGTTACGCTTCATTTGGCGACTATGTGTTGGCTAAGGCGCGTGTGCTCAAGGGCAGTAAAATCGCCGTTCTGCCCAGCCACGATAGCGGCGTTTCTCAAATTACAACGAGTAACGACATAGTGCGTTTTTCGTTACAAGAGCCGCAAGCTGAGTGCGATTTTGGATTGCACCGGACGCAGGGCAAGCGCTGGTTGTTGAGCGGCAGTAGAAAAATAATGCAGCTGCGCGACGTTCCATTAGTAGGAACACACAATATTAGTAATGTATTGGCCGCTTTTGCGCTGTTAGCCGATTTCAAACTAGACATCGCGCCTATGGTGCGCGCGGTTAAAAACTTTAAGGGTTTGTCGCATCGTATGCAAACCGTTGCTCAGACGAATGGCGTTGTATGGGTAAACGATTCTAAGGCGACCAATATTGGTGCTACTGCCTCAGCATTAAAGAGTTTGGAGCAGCCCATTATTTGGATAGCGGGTGGCGAAGGCAAAGGTGCAGATTTTAACGAGCTGGCCGAGCTAGATAGCACCCAGATTAAGCACCTAATTACGCTTGGTCGTGATGGTGATCAAATTGCAAAGGTGTTTGCAAAGCGCTTGCCGATCAATAGCGTAAAGACTCTAAATGAAGCGGTTCTTCTTGCCGCAGAGCTTGCGGTTAAGGGCGACTTGGTATTGTTGAGCCCTGCGTGCGCGAGTTTTGACATGTTTGCAAATTACGTCGAACGCGGCGAACAATTTGTTGAATGTGTCACTGCGCTTACTAGTGCTAAGTTAAGGAAGGGGGCGTAATGAGTACAGCTACTCTTCAGGCAACACGCAACGATAGCGGCGGGCAGCAAAGTCAATTAGACCCTATTTTGTTAGGTACGGTCACAGCATTGTTAATGCTTGGTTTGGTTATGGTGTATTCAGCATCTATTGCTATTGGCGACACTAGCTCAGTCAACACAGACATGTTTTGGCGGCAAGCGTTACATGTTGTCGCAGGATTAATGATTGCCTTTGTCGTAATGCATATTCCTGTTGAACTCTGGAATAAATTGAGTATGCCAATTTTGCTACTTGCAATACTGGCACTCAGTGCAGTGTTGATGGTTGGCGCAGAACTGAACGGCAGTCGCCGCTGGATTGTCTTGGGCGGGTTTTCGTTTCAGCCTGCTGAGTATGCGAAAATTGCAGTAATCGTTTACGTGGCTAGTTACTTGACTCGACGTCAAGGCGAGCTAAAAAAGTTTTCTAAAGGCATTGTTAATATTGGCTTGGTTTTGGTGGTGTTTGCGGGCTTGTTGCTGACTCAGCCGGACTTTGGAACATTTTTTGTAATTACCTGCACTGTAGGTTTAATGATGTTTCTGGGTGGTATCCGTATCTCACACACCTTGCTTTGTATCGCTGTGGCGGCCATTGCAATGTTCTTGATGATCGGTACTTCAGAATATCGAATGGACCGATTGATCAGTTTTAGAAACCCGTGGGCCGATCCGTTTGATTCTGGATTCCAGCTCATTCAAGCGTTAATTGCAGTAGGCCGAGGCGAAATATTTGGTGTTGGCTTGGGCGCAAGTATTCAAAAACTTTATTACTTACCGCACGCCAACAATGACTTCATATTTGCCGTTATTGGCGAAGAGCTAGGTCTCGTTGGGCTAGTGTTGGTCATCATGCTGTTTGCCCTTTTTATGCACCGTGCGCTGGTTATTTCAAGAGCGGCTGAGTTGGTGGGGCGCGTATATGCTGCTCGTTTAGCGCAAGGCGTAACTTTTCTGATTGTATTTCAGGCGCTGATTAATATGGGTGTCAACTTGGGCGCTTTACCTACCAAAGGTTTAACTTTGCCATTTATAAGTTATGGCGGTAGTAGCATGTTAGTAACGTGTTTTGCGCTAGGCCTATTGTTTGCTGTGGATCGGCAAACGAAGCAAAGAGCTATGGTGAGTGCACTACCAAAGAAAGCGTCAAGGAGGACGAGAGCATGAGTAAAGGAGGGCTAATGATTGTGGCCGGTGGTACTGGTGGACATGTTTTTCCGGCCTTAGCGGTGGCTAAGGAATTACAAGGTAAAGGTGTGGTTGTGCGCTGGATGGGTACTAAACGTGGCCTTGAGTCGCGGGTTGTGCCAGCGGCGGATATTCCAATCGACTGGATTACTATCGAAGGATTGCGCGGCAAAGGACGGCTCAGTCTTTTCCTTGCGCCGTTTAAACTCGTTCGAGCTATGTGGCAGGCGGGTAGATTGATTGTACGGCACAAGCCTGATCTTGTGCTTGGCATGGGCGGTTTTGTTGCAGGCCCTGGTGGTATAACAGCGCGACTTTTAGGTCGCCCTCTTGTTATCCATGAGCAAAACGCTGTTGCTGGTCTGACTAATTGTTATTTAGCAAAAGTGGCAAGTAGCGTCTTAACTGGTTTTCCAGATGTTGAGGGCCTACCCAAGAGTAGTGTTTGGGTAGGTAACCCAGTACGTGAATCCATTGGCACGACCAATTCAACAGCAAGTTCAAGTTCAAACTCAAATAACGCTTCAGAATTACGTGTTCTGGTTATTGGCGGAAGTCAAGGAGCGCATTCTTTCAACACACTTCTGCCTAGTTTGTTTGCGAAGCTGGCAACACAGTTGAACTCGGACAAACGTATAAGCCTTGATGTTTGGCATCAATCTGGGCGCAAACGCGACATCCAAGTAAAGGAAGCCTATGCCGCGAATTCTGCTGACACATCGAGCAAAGATTTCAGCTTTAAAGTATCTGAGTTTATTGAAGACATGGCGCAAGCCTTGCATTGGGCTGATGTGGTGGTTTGTCGCGCAGGCGCAATGACCATCGCTGAACTTTGTGCAGCCGCTAAGCCAAGCGTGCTAGTGCCATACCCATTTTCTGCAGGCGACCATCAAGATAAAAATGCTGACTTTTTGGTTAAAGCCGGCGCGGCAAGGTTGCTTAGTAACAAACAACTTGATAGCGACCAACTGCTCAATGTTTTTATGGAGCTAACACAGGCTCCTGAGACCTTTAAGCAAATGGCGAACAACGCACATAAGCTGCACAAGCCTAACGCCTTACAAGATGTTGTGGCCGTGTGTGAGGAGTACATTCATGCGTAAAAGAGTAAAGAATATTCATTTCGTTGGTGTTGGTGGAAGTGGCATGTCTGGTATCGCAGAAGTGCTCGTCAACTTAGACTATCGCGTTAGCGGTTCTGATATCGCGGCTGGTCCTGTTACGCGCCGCCTTGAAGAAGCCGGAGTGACCGTTAACATTGGTCATGACGTTGCGCATATCTCTAACGCCGATGTTGTTGTTGTTTCGTCAGCAATCGACCGCACTAATCCAGAAGTGGCAGGCGCTCTAACGGCTCGCATTCCGGTTATTCCGCGCGCGGAGATGCTGGGTGAGTTGATGCGTTTTCAACAGGGTATTGCGGTAGCAGGAACACACGGTAAAACTACAACAACAAGTTTGGTGTCGGCCATTCTAATTAACGGTGGATTAGATCCTACGTTCGTCGTTGGTGGACTTATTAACAGTGCGGGCGTTAACGCAAAGTTGGGGCAGGGCGAATACTTGGTTGCTGAAGCGGATGAGAGCGATGCGTCGTTCTTGAACTTAAAGCCTGAGATGGCGGTAGTCACCAATATTGATGAAGACCACATGATTACCTACGAAGGTGATTTAGCAACTCTTAAAAAGACCTTCGTTGCCTTCTTGCAAAACTTGCCGTTTTACGGTCTTGCCGTTCTGTGCATTGACGACGCCAATGTACGCTCAATTCTTAAAGACGTACACAAGCCTGTACTGACTTACGGTCTGCGTGAAGATGCAGAGATTTATGCGTACGACTTAAAGCAAACAGGTACACGCATGCAGTTTAAAGTGCGCCGTCCTAATACCAAAAAAGATATAGCGTTAGATCTGGCTTTGCCAGGTCGCCATAACGTACAAAACGCGCTTGCCGCGATCGCGATCGCCACTCACCTAGGCGTTGACGATGCTTCTATCATTCAGGGTCTAGCGGAGTTTGGTGGTATAGGCCGACGCTTTCAAATATTGGGCGATGCAATCTTTGAAGGTAAGCGTGTAATGATGGTTGATGACTACGCGCATCACCCCGTTGAAATCTCGGCGACTTTAGATGCCGCTCGAGGCAGTTGGCCCGATCGTCGCATTGTGGCGGTGTTTCAACCTCATCGTTATAGCCGCACATCTGATTTATTTGAAGACTTTATCCAGTCACTGGCTGACCAGCAAGCGTTGGTTATAAGCGAGGTTTACCCAGCGGGTGAGCAAGCAATTGCGGGCGCTACGGGTAAAGCGTTGTGCCAAGCGATTCGAGTAAGAGGCGCGAGCCAGCCAGTTTATCTAGCTGAAATAGAAGATTTAGGCAGTGTGCTTACACCGTATGTATTAGAAGGCGATATCGTTTTGTGTATGGGCGCGGGCAGCATTGGTAAAGCAGTAAAAGACGTATATGCCGCGTATCAGGTGTCGGCTGGTTTGCCAGGTCAGACGCAACAAAAGGGTGACGCATGAACGCGACGACGATGAACCGATTCGTTAAGCATGCTCAGTGGACAACTCACGAGCCGAAGCAATTCGGCAAGGTTGCCGTGTTGATGGGCGGAATATCGGCTGAGCGCGATGTGTCACTAAAAAGTGGCATTGCTGTTCTACAAGGGTTAATCGCCGAGGGTGTTGACGCACACGGACTAGATCTTTCTCCAGCTTCCCTCGCTCAGCTTGATAAGAGCTTTGATCGAGCGTTCGTGGTTTTACACGGACGTTGGGGCGAAGACGGTGCTGTGCAAGGCTTGCTCGATTCTCTACAAATACCCTACACAGGAAGCAATGTGCTGGGTTGTGCGCTTGCGATGGATAAAGTGAGAAGCAAGCAAGTTTGGCAAGCGATTGGTTTGCCGACAGCTGATTTTCGCGTAGTGACTGAATCCAAACAGCTGATTCATGTAGCCAATGATCTTGGTTTACCGTTGTTTATGAAGCCAGCTAGAGAAGGCTCTAGTGTCGGCGTGGGCAAAGTAACCGAAGTTGCCAAGCTTGAAGAAACCTGGGCTAAAACAGCCGCCTTTGGTGACGACGTGATTGCTGAACAATTCATATCTGGCGATGAGTTAACAGTGGCGGTGTTAGAAGGCCGTGCTCTGCCGATTATTCGTATGTCTACGGCGAATGAGTTTTATGACTACGAAGCAAAGTACGAGTCAAACGAAACGATTTATGAATGCCCGGCTGATCTTTCAGAGGAATTAACTGAGAGAGTTCAAGATCTGGCAGTGCGGGCGTTTAAGTCTCTAGGTTGCAGTGGTTGGGGTCGAGTAGATTTAATGCTCGACTCCGATGGTCAACCTCTGCTCTTAGAAGTCAACACAGTGCCAGGAATGACGGATCACAGTTTGGTGCCGATGGCAGCAGCACAAGTGGGTCTTTCATTCTCAAAACTGTGCGTTGAGATTCTTGCGAGCACTCTGGTTGAAAAACAAGACGGAACAACACAAGACAAAGCTGTACCTGACAAAGAGGGCATAGATGAATAAGCGTGCCCTAGCTCAACAAGATCAAGCGGCGCAAACGTTGCGCACGCGCAAAATGTCTAGAATTTTGATGCTGATGGTTGCCATCTTGCTCTCTGCGTCTGCCATTGGTCTATTGCTAGCTGATCAAATGTTGCGTCCAGATTCCTTCGTAATCGATCAACTAAAGATCAAAGGCCGTTTTGCACACTTAAAACCCCAAGATGTTGAGAAAACCGTAATGCGCTATAGAACGGGCAATTTCTTTTCAGTAAACCTTGAAGAGATTCAAAAACACGTAGAGCTAATGCGTTGGGTTGATAAAGCCGAAGTTCGCAGGGAGTGGCCCAACACGCTGACCGTATCGGTCGTAGAGCACAAGCCTGTAATGCAAATGAACGATAACGCTTGGGTGAATATTCGCGGTCAGGTTGTAGATTTGCCTGAGTACAGTAGCCAAAAACCCGTTATCAAGCTTAATGGCGAGGCTGACCAGGCCAAAGGCATGATGGTGAAAGCCTTGCAGTGGTCTAAACGTTTTGAAGAGCATAGTTTGTCGGTAACAGAAGTGAGCTTGAGCAAGAGTGGAGCGTGGTCACTACGCGTGCGTTATTTAGACGACATTGATGCGAAGCCAGATGAATTTACGTTGTTACTTGGTGACGATGCTATCGAACAACGTTTAACTCGGTTTGAACAATTGTTTGATCGCCGTTTTCGATTTAGCCAAGAGCGCCTAATTAGAGCAGACGCGCGGTACCCAGATGGTATAGCAGTAAAAACTAGAACAGTGGTGGATGGAGTATCCGAGACGACTGGATCAATCGAAAAAACACATTGGATTGAATGGGCCGACGTTAACTCACCCCGCTCATTTGATCTTTCGAACATTAATTCTATTGCTCGCTTTCGAGCGGCAACGTCAACCTGATGGAACTGACCATGAGTAAAAAAGACGAAAATAAGTTAATTGTTGGATTGGATATAGGCACCTCTAAGGTTTTGGCCATTGTTGGTGAGGTCAACGAGAATAACGAGGTCGAAATAATTGGTTATGGGCATCACCCTGCAACAGGAATGCGCAAAGGTGTGGTTGCCAATATTGAACAGACTGTAAACGCTATTCAACGAGCTGTTGAAGAAGCCGAGTTAATGGCAGGTTGCCAAATTTATTCGGTGTACGCCGGCATAGCAGGCGCACACATTAATAGTTTTAACTCTCACGGCGTAGTCGCTGTGCGCGATGGAGAAGTTGACGAAAGCGATGTTGAGCGCGTAATTGAGTCTGCAAAAGCAGTCGCAATCCCTAATGATCAGTCGATCCTGCATGTGCTACCACAAGAATTTATTATTGATGGCCAAGAAGGCATTCGTCATCCAATAGGTATGAATGGCATCCGTTTAGAAGCCAATCTGCATATGGTGACAGCATCGGTAAGCGCCGAGAAAAATATTGAAAAGTGTATTCGTCGTTGCGGTTTAGAAGTAGACGACATTATTTTAGAGCAACTCGCATCTTGTGAGTCTGTGCTCACTATGGACGAAAAAGAACTTGGCGTGTGCCTAGTGGATATCGGTGGCGGTACAACGGATATAGCCGTTTATTCAGAAGGGGCAGTAAGGCATACAGCCGTTATACCTGTCGCGGGCGACCAAATAACCAACGACATCGCGATAGCGCTCCGCACGCCAACGAAGTCAGCCGAAGAGCTTAAAAAACGCTATGGCTGTGCCTTGCGTCAGTTGGCTCCAGCAGAAGAAAGCATCGAAGTGAAAACAGTTGGCGATCGGCCGCCGCGCAAATTGTCAAAACAGACTTTGGCGGAAGTAATTGAACCAAGAGTCGAAGAGCTGTTTGAACTAATTAAAGCCGATCTTCGTCGCAATGGATATGAGCACCTAATTCGCTCTGGCGTAGTGTTGACCGGTGGCAGTTCGAAAACACAAGGAATGATTGAATTGGCCGAGGAGATTTTTCATCTCCCGGTACGACTCGGCACTCCGAAGTATCTTGGCGGCTTAAGTGAGGTTGTCAAAAATCCAATCTATTCCACTGGAGTAGGGCTAGTGCAATTTGGTCATGAGTACCAAAGCAGCTCTCGTAGCAGTGGAACATCAGAATCTCGGATCAGCGCAATGTGGCAACACGTAAAGCACTGGTTCCAGGGTAACTTTTAAATTAACGGGAGAAATATTATGTTTGAATTATTAGACACAGTTGACCAACAAGCGGTCATTAAGGTTGTCGGCGTAGGTGGAGGCGGCGGTAACGCAGTCAACTATATGCAGCAATCAACTATTGAAGGCGTTGAGTTTATTAACGCGAATACAGACGTGCAAGCGTTGCAAACATCAGACTGTGGAACTATTTTACAGCTCGGTGCTAACTTAACCAAAGGACTCGGCGCAGGCGCTGATCCTGATGTTGGTCGACAAGCGGCAATTGAAGACCGCGAACGCATTGCAGAAGCGTTGAGCGGTGCAGATATGGTATTCATTACAGCCGGCATGGGCGGTGGAACAGGGACAGGCGCGGCGCCAGTAATTGCTGAAATCGCTCGTGACTTGGGCGCATTAACCGTTGCGGTTGTAACACGTCCGTTTCAATTTGAAGGGGCTCGTCGCGACAAACTCGCAGAGCAAGGACTTAAACTGCTTAAGAATTCAGTTGATTCGTTGATTACCATTCCTAATGAAAAGTTACTCGAAGTTATGGGTAAAGAAGCGTCATTACAAGACGCGTTCGCGATGGCGAACAACGTTTTGCGTAACGCAGTACAAGGAATTTCAGAGTTGATCACTAGTCCCGGTTTAATCAATGTGGATTTTGCGGATGTTAAAACCGTAATGTCAGAAATGGGTCAAGCCATGATGGGCTCTGCTTCGGCTTCTGGTGCTACACGCGCTAGCGAAGCGGCTCGAAATGCGCTGAGCAGTCCATTACTAGAAGATACCAATATTCGCGGAGCGAAGGGTATTTTAGTTAACGTTACAGCGGGTCCTGATTTGAGCATTGGCGAGTTCGGCGAAGTGGGTATGATGATTAGAGACATGGCTTCAGATGACGCAACGGTGGTAATTGGTACTTCAATTGATCCCGCTATGAAGGACATGCTCAGAGTGACAATGGTCGCAACAGGTATTCAAGAAGCGAACGCCGAAGCGGCCGCAAAACCATATGCGGTTGTAAAGACAGTGGCTCGTGCGGTGGGAAGTTCGTATGAGTCTCTACCGGTCGAAAACATGCAGGCTGAACCAACATTGGTTCAGCCTCGCAGAGCGTCTGAGTTAGAGAATCTACCGCTATACGATTCGGACTTAAATAACAATCTTGACGTGCCAACATTTCTACGCAGACAAGCCGACTAAAATGGTAAGTAGTTGTTAGCAATGATTGACCTCCGTACTAATAAGCAAATGAATTAGGATGGCAGCAGAGATTTTGCAAGTGGCTGATACAAGCCGATTAGTAAGTATTGGCGGTAGAAAACGTCTGATCTGAATGTTATGACAAAGAATGTCTGTACCAAGAAGCGTTGCCTGAAGGCTACACAATTCCTCCCGTTTCGTGTAGGATTCCGCGCTTCGACCAGACACTTTGTCTACTTTCTGTTAAAAAATAGACAGTCGAAATAAAGATTTGGCGTTATTGATCGACATTCTTGCCAAGATTGGTGTGTTTTTCATTAAATAAAACACACTCGAAGAGCATTTTAAGTCGTTGTTTTTAATGCTATAGTTTTACGCTTGTCGTTTTTAAAACCGATCAAGATAGGTTGGAGCGAAAACGACATAATATAGAACGAGATAAAACTATAAAAAGAAGAAGTGTGAGCAATTTGTTATACGTGTTGTGCTGGTTAGCTTTATCGGCTTCCCATTAGTGCTAACTCTCTAGATTAACCCCTATTGGGAGAATCTTTAGAGACTGGACTCTATGTGTTTAGACGGTGCTAACTAAAGGCATGATATTTATATCGACTATTAAGGAATTTGCGATCGATGATACATCAGCGAACACTCAAGAACGTTATTCGAGCAACCGGTGTGGGTTTACACACCGGTGAAAAAGTCTATTTGACGTTAAGACCGGCTCCGGTCGATACGGGCATTGTATTTCGCCGCGTGGATTTGGATCCCGTTGTGGAACTATCAGCCACGCCTGAACGTGTTGGAGATACTCGTTTATCTACCGCACTTCAAGAAGGCGACGTAACCGTATCTACTGTTGAGCATTTAATGTCGGCCCTTGCTGGGTTAGGCATAGACAATATTTATGTTGAATTAACCTGTCCAGAAGTACCGATTATGGACGGAAGTGCAGCGCCATTTGTTTTTCTGATTCAGTCTGCCGGTGTTGTAGAGCAAGCAGCTCCAAAAAAATTCATTAGAATCATCAAGCCTGTCATTATTGAAGACGGCGACAAATGGGCAAAGTTTGACCCGTTTGAAGGCTTTAAAGTGTCATTCTCTATCGACTTCGATCATCCGATTTTTGCTAAATCACCACAGCAAGCGACAGTGGATTTTTCGACCACTTCATTTGTTAAAGAAGTGAGCCGTGCTCGTACATTTGGTTTTATGCATGAGGTCGAAGCACTGCGCGAAGCTGGACTAGCCCGCGGCGGAAGTCATGATAATGCGATTGTTATGGATTCGTACTCAATTCTAAACGATGACGGATTACGATACGAAGACGAATTCGTAAAACACAAAATACTTGATGCAATTGGTGATCTGTACTTATTAGGTCATCCGCTAATTGGTGCGTTCAGTGCACATAAATCTGGACACTCTTTGAATAATCGACTGTTACGTGCAATGGTCAATCAGAAAGATTCATGGGAGCTGGTGACGTTTGACGATCCAGCCGACGCACCTATCCCGTTCATGCACCTGGCTAACGCTTAGTTATGTCTGGTTACGCCCTAAGTTAATAACCAAACCTCACTCAAAATTTATCTTTTAACTCAATGCTGAGTTATTTTGACGACGAGCCAGATGTCGACTCTTTGAGTGTGTTTGCAAGACGTTTAAGTGACTCTGCCAACACTGGATCGTTTATTTGCTCGGAAAAATTGCCGATAATTTCAGCTGATTTCCGTGTTTCATTTGATTGACGAACCTTACGGTTAGCATCAAAATGCGAGTCGGCGTTTACTTTGTTGTAAGGTGTTTCGCTGTTTAAGGTTTTTGCATCAGGATCTTTTGGTGGTGCAGAATGAGCGGATATCTTAAATTGCAGTGCAGAAACGTTATTTATGAGTGCCGATAATTCGGTGTCAGCGTTTATCGCTTGATTGATGTTCTCGAGCAATGAGTCTTGTGAATGTCTTAGCTGTGTAACAACAGCAGAGTTTTTGCAGTTGATGTTTAGTGTCGTTTTATTTAAGTTGGCGTCTAGACTGATTGATTCGATGAGTGAAGCGTTATTAGTATTAGCGCCTGATTTGGTCTTTGCGTTAGTGCTGCTCAGCAGCTGGCGAAGGATGATTGGGGATAGTTTTTCGGTAAATAAAAGATTGGCTTTTACCGAGGTGTAAACGGGCAGCGTGCTCAATAAAGACCAGAGCGTGGTTTTTCGTGATTTGGGCTTTTTTGAATAAGGCATGGCTGAGTTTATTAGTAGTACATTGGCAGACTAGCTTAATATCTGATTATGCATTGTCGCCGACAAAGAATAACAGAAATACATTGTTCGGTACTGTTCGGCAGTTCGGGTAAACGAGGATAGACAATTTTGAAAATATTGTTGTTGAGAGATCGTAGTTCGCAAAAAGGGGTGCAGACGTTGTCTGGGCACAAGCTTATGTGGGCAGGTATTTGTGCTTTAGTCGTTCTGCCTTTATTGGTTGGTGGCTTGTCCTACTGGGCGGTAGCTTCAATCGATCGTTCACTCAACCCGTTTGTTGATCCTGAGTACAGAATTGCCGTTGAAGCTAGAGTAAACGATCAACAAGAAGAAATTAAAAAGACCCGCGAATATGTTCGCCGGCACATGGATGTATTGGGCCGACAAATCGGCGGTCTGCAGGCACAAGTCTCTCGCATCTCTGCCGTTGAGAAACGCATCTCCGAAGTGGCAGGAATTGACCTAGCGGACTTTCAATTTGAAGAAGCGCTACCGGTCGGTGGAGTGGCTCAACAAGACAATCAAGATTCTGAACAGGTTGACATCGAAAACGCAATCACGTCAATCGAACAAGAACTATCTATTCAAGAATCGGCAATCGCGGCAATGGATTTCGTTTTATCAACGCGTAACTTAGAAAACCAACAAACGCCTGCTGGTTGGCCCGTAAAAGGTGGCTGGGTGTCGTCTAGCTTTGGTTCTCGCATGCATCCGATGACAGGTAAAAAGCAGTTTCATCGTGGTGTTGATATCCCAGGCAAAAAGGGCGCCGCGGTTTTAGCGGTTGCAGACGGTGTTGTTGTTAGATCAGAAAACAGCGGTAACTATGGCTGGTTAGTCGAAATTGTTCATGGCGATACGATTTCTACGTTATATAGCCACAACAGTAAGAATTTGGTGGCCGTTGGCGAAACAGTTCAGAAAGGCCAAGCTGTAGCTGAGGTAGGATCGACGGGACGTTCTACAGGACCACACGTTCATTTTGAGGTTAAAAAGGACAATCAAAACATTAATCCCGTGCGTTATTTATACAAAAAGAGTTAAGTCTCTGGAGCATTATCGTTGTTCTAACTCTTACTTCATTTATCTAAAAAACAGAGTCTTAACAAACCAGATCGTTAAGACAGTCGAAACCAAGCTCTTAAGCTTGGTTTTTGCATTTTAAGCCCTATAATCTAGCCATCTAGGTCAAACACAAACAGACAGTACTTAGCTTAAGAACAAGAGGTACTCCGCTAAGCGTTCACGCTGTTTCGGATGTGAATAGTAGTTCTAACCCTATCAGTAACAAGAACGCCAATTACTATGCCTATGTGGCTAGTACGAACTAGTTCGATTATTAGGTTTGCCTTCATTATTAATCAGTGGCAAGCCTACACTTAAAACAATTCAGGATATTTCTGTGTTAAAAAAAATATTTGGCAGTCGTAACGACCGAATCGTCAAAGGCCTCAACAAGAAAGTCAAAGCTATTAATGACTTAGAGCCTGAGTTTCAGGCGTTGTCAGACGAAGAGCTCACTGCAAAAACCGCCGAGTTTCGTCAGCGTTTAGAACAAGGCGAAACTCTTGACTCTATTATGCCTGAGGCCTTTGCGGCGGTTAGAGAGGGTTCGGTGCGCTCATTAGGTATGCGCCATTTTGATGTTCAGCTGGTAGGCGCCATGGTGTTACATCAAGGTAAGATATCAGAGATGCGTACGGGTGAGGGTAAAACTCTGATGAGTACCCTAACCGCGTACCTCAATGGTTTAGCTGGTTCTGTACATGTTGTAACCGTTAATGATTACTTGGCCGCTCGCGATGCGCAGTGGATGGGCAAGCTGTATACGTTTATGGGCTTATCCGTTGGCGTTATATCGTCGGGCCAAGATCATGCCAGTAAGCAAGCAGCTTATGCTTGTGATATTACTTATGGAACTAACAATGAATTTGGTTTTGATTATCTGCGCGATAACATGGCCTTTACTACTGACCAAAAAGCCCAGAGTGCATTAAATCTTGCGATTGTGGACGAGGTGGATTCGATTCTAATCGACGAAGCCAGAACACCATTGATTATTTCTGGCCCTGCAGACACCACAGGTGACGTCTACGCAAAGATGGATGGCATTGTCCCTAAGCTAGTTAAGCAAGAGGAAGAAGATGGTGAAGGCGACTACACGGTCGACGAAAAGTCCAAACAAGCGTACTTAACTGAAGCGGGTCATGAAAAAGCCGAGCAGTTGATGGTTGAGTTTGGCATATTGCCAGCCGACGCTAGTTTGTACGATGTTGGCAGTATCGCGTTGTTACATCATTTGTACGCCGCAATACGCGCGCATACATTGTTCCAGAAGGATGTGGAATACGTAGTACAAGATAATCAAATTATTATTGTCGACGAATTTACCGGACGTATGATGCCGGGTCGTCGTTGGTCTGATGGATTACATCAGGCGATTGAGGCCAAAGAGAAAGTTGAGATCCAGCGCGAGAACCAAACGCTAGCATCTATTACCTTTCAGAACTACTTCCGCCTGTACGACACGCTCTCGGGTATGACCGGTACCGCCGATACTGAAGCGGTCGAATTTCAGGAAATTTATGGCCTAGAAGTGGTTGTGGTGCCTACTCACAGAGACATGATCAGGGTTGATCAATCAGACGTTATTTTTCGCACTATGGGCGAGAAGTTCGACGCAATCGTAGAAGACGTGCGTGAGCGCCATGCCGAGGGGCAGCCAGTGTTATTGGGTACAGCTTCGATTGAAGTCTCTGAACTGTTGGCTAAAGAATTCAAAAAACACAAGCTACCGCACGAAGTATTAAACGCTAAGCAGCATGAGCGCGAAGCGTTGGTGATTGCTAAGGCGGGCCGTCCTGGTGCTGTAACAATCGCCACAAATATGGCGGGTCGTGGTACCGATATCGTGTTGGGTGGCAACTTAGATATGCGCTTGAGCGAAGCCAAGAGTGATGCCGAGCACGACCAGATAAGAGCAGAATGGAAACGTGACCAAGAAGCTGTTCTTGAGTCGGGTGGTCTTTACGTTGTTGGTACGGAGCGGCATGAGTCTCGCCGTATCGATAACCAGTTACGTGGTCGTTCTGGTCGTCAGGGCGACCCGGGTGAAACTCGATTTTTTCTTTCTATGGACGACTCATTGATGCGCATATTCGGCTCAGACCGGATCTCCGGGATGATGCAACGGGTTGGCATGGAAGAAGGTGAAGCGATCGAAAGTCGCCTTGTGTCGAGAGTGATCGAGAACGCTCAACGCAAAGTTGAAGGTCACAACTTCGACATGCGTAAGCAACTACTAGAATACGATGATGTTGCCAATGAGCAACGTAAGTTGGTGTATAGCGAACGTAATTCTTTGATGTCGTCCGACGACGTTTCTGACAATGTATTAGCCATGCGCGAAGAAGTAGTAGATTTGGTTATAGACCGAACTATTCCGCCGCAAAGTATGCCTGAGCAATGGGATATTGATCAACTTGAAGATGATATTCGCCTAGAGTTTGGCCTTGCGCTCCCCGTCGCTCGTTGGTTAGAAGAAGATAAGGGTTTATACGAAGACACTCTGCGCGATCGTATCTACGATGAAATCGAAAAGTCTTATGAGTCAAAAGAAGAGAAATACGGTACTGAAGTAATCCGTCATCTTGAAAAAGTGATTATGCTCCAAACCTTGGATAACCAATGGAAAGAGCATTTGGCCGAAATGGATTATTTGCGTCGTGGTATCGGCTTACGAGGCTACGCTCAAAAGAACCCTAAACAAGAATATAAACGCGAAGCATTCGAAATGTTTACCACGATGCTAGATCGTGTAAAAACTGAGGTGGTTACTATTTTGGCGCGTGTTCAAGTGCGCGAAGACAGCGATCTTGATGCTCTAGAAGCGCGTCGTCGCGAAGCGGCTCGTGAAGGCATGGAACTTAAGCATGATAGTGCTAGTGGCTCAGCTGACAGTTCAGCCCAGAGTAGCGAAGCATCTAGCAGCACGTTTGTGCGAGAGGCTCCAAAGGTTGGTCGTAACGAGCCATGCCCATGTGGTTCTGGTAAAAAGTTTAAGCAGTGCCACGGTAAATTGAACTAGAAATCTAGTTCAATTTTCTACCTCTTTTTTTCTACCCCAGCCATAACGCTAAAAGTTTCTCATGCCGGTAAATTTAACCGAACCAACTGATATAGCCCCAGTAGCAGGAGTGCAACTTCAGACCATCGCAAGCGGTATGCGTTACCGCGACCGCGATGATTTGTTGTTGATGCATTTCTGTGAAGGCACCGTTTCGTCAGCATTATTCACTCAGAATAAATTTTGCGCTGCGCCAGTGTTGGTTGCTAAGGAACACCTTAAGCAAGCGTCCGCAAGAGCGTTACTGATCAATGCGGGCAATGCCAATGCAGGTACTGGGCAACAAGGTTTGGATAACTGCAATAGTAGTTGTCAAAGCCTATCTCAAGTGCTTGACTGCGATCCGCAAGCAGTCTTACCATTTTCTACTGGCGTTATTGGCGAGCAGATGGAAATGCAGGCTTTGTCTAGTGGCATAACGTCATTTGGTGATGCGGCCTACAACAGCAGTTGGGTCGATGCTGCTAAAGCCATTATGACCACCGACACGGTGGCCAAAGCATCCAGCCGTACACTGATTATAGACGGGCAGTTTGTAACGGTGTCGGGCATAGCAAAAGGCTCAGGCATGATTTGCCCTAACATGGCTACTATGTTGGCCTTTGTGGCAACTGATGCTGTAGTGAGCCAAACCGTGTTAGATGACTGCTTAAAACGAGCCACAGACGCTAGTTTTAACCGTATTACGGTCGACGGCGATACATCCACCAACGATGCCGTGGTTCTCAGCGCTACGGGCAAGGCAGGGCATGCGCTCCTTTATGATTCTTCGAGTGACGACGCAAAAGCTTTTTATGTAGCAGTACATGATGTTTTGCTAGATCTAGCGCAAGCGATTATTCGAGATGGCGAAGGTGCGACTAAGTTTGTAACTGTTGAAGTAAAAGGAGGCAAGTTACAAAGCGATTGCGAGGAAATTGCATACAGCATAGCGCACTCGCCGTTGGTTAAGACCGCGATGAACGCAAGCGATCCTAACTGGGGAAGGTTGCTGATGGCAATCGGTAAAGCGCCGACAAAATATTTTGATATTGATGTGCTGAACTTGGCTATCAATGGACTGGCGCTGATAGAACGAGGCCAACCGCATCCGGACTATTCTGAAGAGCAGGGTCAACGCGAATTTCAGAAAGAAGAAATTACCATTAGTGTTGATCTCAACTTAGGCGGTGAGAGCTACACGGTTTGGACAAGCGATCTTTCACACGAATATGTGCGTATAAATGCGGACTATCGAAGTTAGCTTTCTCTAAATAAGCCCCCTAACCAGCTTATGCGCCTAGGTTTGTGGCTTGTGACTAAGTTGCTCAACCTTTACCGACCCTATCAATAAAATGACGAAGCCCGTTTTACAGGTTGCTGTTGGAATCGTTCTCGATGACTCGGGTAAGGTCTTGGTGGGCCAACGTGTTAAACCCGATGCCTATTTTCAAAAATGGGAGTTCCCTGGTGGCAAACTTGAGCAAGGCGAATCGGTGGTGGATGCGCTTAAGCGCGAGTTTCTTGAAGAGGTTGGTATTGATATTAGTGAGTCCAGAGAATTCATGGTATGGGAACACAGTTATCCAGACCGTGATGTAAAACTCTTTGTGCGGATAATAGACGCCTTCATTGGCAAGGCTACTTCGAGAGAAGGGCAGGCGCTTAAATGGGTTAGCTTAGAGGAAATTGCTGAAATGGATTTTTTAGCAGGTAACCAAGTAATTATCGAGCGGCTCATTGAACACTTCAAAACCTGAGCTAGAGATCGGTTTAATACCTAGCCTAGAGTCTCTGGTCTAAGAGGTCAGAGGGCAGTTACGTTTGAGGCGGTTCGCCAAGCAGTAAGTACTTCTCGTGTAATTCCTCAACGGCTTTTTTCACGTCGTCAATCGTGCCGTCGTTTGCAATCACATCATCAGCAAACTCAAGACGTTGCTGGTCGGTTAGCTGAGTAGATATAATCTTGATTACGGCTTCTCGGCTTAACTTAGAACGCTGCATTACTCTGGTAACGCGAGTTTCTTCTGAGCAAGTGACTGCAATGATGCGTTGCATAAAGCCTTGAAAAGGCGAGTCTTTAGTTAATAGTGGTACTACCACTATGCAGTACGGAAAAGTAACGTTCGCAAGCTGACGCATTGTTTCGTTGCGAATAGCTGGGTGTGTTATTTCATCGAGTTTCGCTTTATTCTCAGTATTGGAGAAGGCGAGCTCTCTAAGGGCATCGCGATTAAGATAACCGTCATCCTTAAGAATCGAACTTCCAAATACTTCAACCAGCTGAGCGAGTGCCGCTTGACCAGGTTCAACTACTAAACGAGCGATTATATCAGTATCAATAATCGGTACACCTAGCGCTCCAAAATGGTCTGAAGCAACCGTTTTACCGCTCCCTATCCCACCGGTGAGCCCAATAATAATGCTTGGGTTGTACGATGGAGTGGGGCTTACCGTCGGGCTTGCCGTTTGCCTTGTCGTCTCTTTAGAGTCAATCGTAGTCATTAATCTTTATAGCCCCGCAAAGCGGAAATAAGCCTCATTGATTTCGGCGCCCCACAGAATCGCACACCATCCAGCTATGGCGATATAAGGGCCAAATGGAATCGCCATTTCGCCACGAGCTTTCTTAAAGAGCATCAAGCTAATACCAACTATGCTGCCAAGCAGAGTTGATATTAGAATAATTTGCGGTAGGTATTGCCAGCCTATCCAAGCGCCAAATACGGCCATAAGCTTAAAATCGCCATGTCCCATACCTTGTTTGCCTGTCAGGATTTTGAAAATGTGAAACACACTCCAAAATGCTAAGTAGCCAAAAATGGTGCCAAAAATAGCGTCTGATGGAGATGCAAATAAAGGGACTAGACTTAAGCCAAGCCCCATCCACATCATAGGTAAAACAATATCGTCAGGAAGAAGTTGGTGATCAAGGTCAATAAAACTTAACGCGATCAGTGCCCACGTTAAAAGCAGTACCGCGCCACCTTGCCAAGATAAGCCAAAATGATGGATTACCACAGCGCTCAAAATGGCTGTGAGTAACTCAACTAGAGGGTAACGCCAAGAGATAGGTGTTTTACAGGTAGCGCAGCGTGCTCGTAAAATCAAAAAGCTAATGACTGGAATGTTATGCCACGGCTTTAACGCCGTTTTGCAACTCATACAGTGTGATGCAGGAAAGACCAAGCCAGCAGGCGCCGGTTCAGGGTATTCGGTTTTATTTAGCCACTCATGATATTGTGCCGTCCATTCGTATTGCATACGTAATGGCATGCGAAAGATTACGACGTTCAGAAAACTGCCGGTCAATAAACCTAGAATAAACGCTAAGGACGTATGGGCAGAGGCTGGCAGCGCAGCTAACAACGCTAGGGATTCGCTCATAAGGCCTTTAGAATACGGATGCCATTTTAAAAATTGGGAGGTACATTGCTAAAACCATTGTTCCGATGATCGTACCCAAGAGTACAATCATAAAAGGTTCGATCAAGCTACTCATTGAGTCGACGGCGTCATCGACTTCCCTCTCGTAAAAATCGGCGACTTTGTCCAGCATGACTTCTAGTTCGCCAGATTCTTCACCACTCGAAACCATCTGTAACATCATGTTTGGGAAAACGCGTGTGTTAGCCATGGCATTTTCAAGACTTCGGCCAGTGCTGATTTCATTTTTAACATCATTAACAGCTTTTTGATAAACCCGATTGCCGGTAGCTGAACCAACGGTATTCATGCCATCAACTAGTGGAACACCCGCATCAAAAATAATCCCAAGCGTTCGCGAAAATCGCGCTAGTGCAGATTTTTTTACGATAACACCGAACACTGGTACCCGTAAAAGGATCCGGTCCATCGCAAATTGCATCTTACTAGATCTCTTATAAAAGTAACTGAAGGTCATTCCTGCGGCTAATATTATGCCGAAAAATATGTACCAGTTGGCCTGCAGCCAATGTGACATATCTACGATGATTCGAGTTAGTGTAGGTAGATCCGCCCCCACACCTTGGAACAGGTTTTCAAAAGTCGGTATTACGAACAAGAGAAGCAGGACCGAGACAACAAGCGCAATGACTAAAACCACAATCGGATACATCAAGGCACCCTTGACCTTGCTCTTTAGGGCTTCTAGTTTCTCGTTATATGTCGCTACTCTATCGAGCATTGTATCCAATTTACCTGACTCTTCGCCCGCCTCAGTCAAACTAACGAACAAGCGGTTGAAGTATTGTGGATGCTTTGACAGAGCAATGCTCAGTGAAGACCCAGACTCAACCTCTCTGCTGATTTCCATCATTAGTTTCGACATGGCGGCGCTTTCGTGCCCCTTGCCGATAGCTCTAACTGTTTGCGCAATTGGAATGCCCGCACCGATCATTGTGGCCATTTGGCGAGACGCGAAACTGATATCAACCGTTTTTATGCCTTGCCCCATTGAAAAGAGAGGCTGGGGTTTGCGTTTTAGTTTGGTAACTCTTACCCCGCGTTGGCGTAAAATGGCTTTTGCTTGAGACAGTGTGGGAGCTTCGATATCACCGCCAATCGTGGCGCGCTTTTGGTTAACACCTTCCCAAGCGAACTCGAAGACTTTTTGTTGTTTTTTAGTAGCCATGAGTAGATTCTAATTTGTCACCAATAAATATACAGCCTTAATTTGATTATTTAGAGGGTAAAAACCACCGTTAAGCCCACTTCGACAAACGCCCGTCGATAAACGGTCTACTCTAGACATTGGTGACGCGTTCAATTTCCGCAACCGAGGTTATTCCGTCCAGTATTTTTTGCATTCCTGCATGACGAAGATCCATGACCCCGTCTTCTATCGCAGCCTGTTCGATGTCTCTTTCTGTGCAGCCTTCCATGATCAGTCGTTTCATCTTTTTACTGAGTTCCATGACCTGGAATAGTCCAGCTCTTCCCTTGTAGCCAAGTGTGCACTTTGGGCAACCATCAAAATTGGGGTCGTAGATTTTATGCTCTTTGATTTGTTCGGGAGTAAATCCAAAATCGATAAGGGCAGGCTCTGTGATTTCGGTTTCAACTTTGCAACTCTTACACAGAGTACGAGCAAGTCGCTGAGCTACAATCAGGCTCACCGCAGATGCTACGTTAAAGGCGGGTACGCCCATATTGAGTAATCGGGTTAGCGTGGCGGGTGCGTCGTTTGTGTGTAATGTCGAAAACACCATATGGCCAGTTTGAGATGCCTTAATCGCAATCTCCGCCGTTTCTAAATCTCGAATTTCGCCAAGCATAATTATATCCGGATCCTGGCGAAGAAATGCGCGCAGTGCGCTGGCAAAGTTTAAGTTAGCTCGTTCGTTGATGTTGACTTGCGTAATGCCCGCTAACTGAATTTCAACTGGGTCTTCAACCGTACAGATGTTTTTAGTAGGGTCGTTGATCTTATTGAGAGCTGAATAAAGGGTAACAGTCTTACCACTCCCCGTAGGGCCCGTAATTAATACCATTCCATAGGGTTGATTTATTACGTTGGTGTACTGCTCTAATTGCTCTTTAGTGAAGCCGAGGATGTTTAGGTCGAGGTTTGCAGAACTGGAATCTAGAATCCGCATAACTACTTTTTCACCATAGACAGTAGGCAGGGTGTTTACTCGAAAGTCGAAAGACTTGCTCTTGGATATTTTCAGTTTTACCCGACCGTCTTGTGGGGCTCTTCGTTCGGCAATATCAAGTTTGGAAATAATCTTGATTCTGGCAATTATTCTTGGCGCAAGGTTAATTGGCTGTGAAGTAATAATGTGCAAGATGCCGTCAATTCGAAAACGGATTCTTAACTCGTGTTCAAACGGTTCGATATGGATATCTGACGCGCCTCTATTGATCGCGTCAACCAATACTTTGTTAACATACTTAACAATAGGCGCTTCATTTGGATCAAAACCTATTGGATCGTTAGCTTCTTCCTCATCGTCTTCAGCAAGGTCAAGCTCGATGTCTGTGTCGCCCAAATATTCTTCTAGGGTACCACCTTGAGCATCATGGTAAGCCGCTGTTCCAGCCGCCAAGTTTTGCCAATCTGTGATGATTGGGACAACTTGTAGTCCAGTTGCAAACTGTATTTCTGAAAGAGCGGTGTTATTGGTTGGGTTGGCAATAGCTACATACAACTTTTGCCCTTTTTGCGCTAATGGTAGTACAAAGTGACTTTCGAGCAGTTTTGCATTAATTGTCGATGTGGGAAATAGCGTGGCATCAAAAGCACTTAGGTCGACTCGTGGACTTCCAAATGTGTTGGAAAACTCGCGCGCGATCTTGCGCGGTGATGCTATCCCCTTTGTATGTAACTCTTCAAATAGTTTTTGTGGGCTGTTTCCGCTTTCGCTGACCTTTAAAGCGCCTTCAGCGGTGATTATTCCAAGATTAACAAGTGCTCTAACAAGCTTGGGTTGTTCGGTCTGTTTGTTCATTACGAAGATATGCTGCAATCGTCTGGTGAGGGTGATAACCCTGCTAAGTTACCACAATCTGTTTTGTAACCTCTAGTGATTCTTGCGTGTTCATACGCACAAGATGTTTTTTGGGGTATTACCTGCACATTACTTGCAGACTCTAGAGCCAAAAAAAGACCCCTATCAAAGGGGTCTTTCATAGGCAACATAGCTTCTATTGCAATTTCTAATCTAACTGCGAACAGAAGTCTTTGCAGCTTAGCCTTGGCAAGATCCTGGGCGAAGGTTTGCAGGTATGGTGCCAGCACATGTCCAACCTGGTACAGAGTTGTTCGCAATAGCATCAGGAGTCAGAGTAATAGTTCCGGCAGACGCTCCGCCTAGATTCCCTGCATCTGTCGCAGCCGTTGCAGTGATTACACCTGTGTCGGCATTCGCAACGCTCGCAACAAACTGACTAGCGATTGTTCCACAAACGTCTACTGTAGGAAAAGCGCCAGTCGAAGCAACAACTTCACTTACGGCCGTACGGCACGCAGAAGCTGCAAGGATGACTTCAGACACACGAGCTTTATATGTGTAGTTCTGGTAGGCCGGTAATGCAACTGCTGCCAAAATACCAATAATGGCAACAACGATCATTAGTTCGATAAGAGTAAAACCCTTAGCGTTGTTATATTTAGAAGGTAAATTTTTCATTTATATTTTCCTAGGTAGTTGAAGTTTTAAGATAAGTAGAGACGACCTGGTTAGGTAGATACATAGGGCGTTTCAATTGCTCAGTGCTAAACAATGCTAGCCTGCGTTTGTTTGGATATTTTTGAGGGTCCTACTGAAGCCCCCCCCCCCCCCCCCCCCCNNCCCCCCCCCCCTAATTGATCTCTTTTTACAAAAGCCTAGTATTTATATCACCTAGTATTCATATCAAAAGATAGTGACAAAAAGTACACATTTTTCAATAAGTGTTGAGTTTTTTTCTTAACTCCTTGAATTTTATCGGAAAAATACCTTTTTTCGAGAGCGAAAAACAGGTGACAATTTTTGTCACTCTAGACCATATTTAGATGATTTGTATCGAAAGGACCTAAATGAGAGTCCGAGAAGGGCTGCGGCGTTAGTTTTATTGCCGTTTGTTTTGTGTAGGGTGGTTTCGATTGCTTTTATTTCTTCGCGTATCAAATAAGCTTCAAGCGACTCATCTCCAGGCACGTATCCTTGGATTTGGTTTTTACGAATCAAGTACGCCATCCAAGAAATCAAAAGTGCGCTAATTAGCAAAATGGCGCCGCTGCCTGAAAGAGCTTCGAGTGATAAGTTGCTGCCACCGTCGTGTACGAGTAATACATCGATTTGTTCGATAGCGATTAGCAGGAATGCAGCAGATGCTAAGGCTAGTGCGTGGCGTCTGGTTAATGCGACACTGCCCGTTGTCACTATCACAAAGTAGACAAAGAACCAGTCGTTGCTACTCGCTCCGCTAATATGGATTAACGTGGTTGTCAGAATCAGGTCGATCACAAATTGGGTTGCAAGGATCCGCTCGATCTCATATTTCTGGGTTCTTGATAAATAGCTAAAAACAATCGCTGACATTAACAAGGTCAACGTTGCTGGGAGAAACACTCGCGGCACGTGTTCAGATAGGTCTGTGTGTGCGGCAGTAATGTTTAAGTCAATCGCGATATCAACAAGTAGGAAGATGGCGAAAGCGTATCGCACTATGTTAAGAACAAGAATGGCTCGCCAAGTCTGTTCGCGCAGCTCCTTGTGATCCAGCAGGAGGGTATCGAGAGACTCTTCTGAGTGGCGCTCTTCAAACTGCTTTGCAGCCTTCACTTTTAGCTCACTGGCTAAACGAGGATTGGCAATGGACACTAAATCGTGTTGGGGGCGATTCATGGGTGATGGTGGACGTTTCTTAGCAAAATTTTTAGCACTCTGTATATGTTTCTTTAGCCGATTCTAGATATCGTTATAAATAGCATTCTAAGTTGGTTTTACGCGGTTAAGCAATTTCTTATTGGACATTTCTTATTGGCCAATAACGCACATTTAAGAGGAAATTAGCATTGGGTTTTATGTGTATTGAAATATCGTAAAGGTGTTCTTGTGGCCGACACCTTGCGCTGAATTCGAAGACATTAACCCAATTATGGTAAGGCTAGCATAAAGATGGCAGCCGCAAGTAGTTGGGTTTGGATGTTCAGTTCTGCATTAGTATTAAGCGTATGGCCCTTACTGATCGATGTTAACCCTTTGGAAGGGTCTTGTGTTACTAAAACTGAACTAGCCTGTTAGGCAGTAGTGATTTCAATTACGGTCGATTTTGGTGTATTGATCGGCGTATTCTGTAAGGGAACCAAGCTAAGGACTCAGGGCGACGCACACTGCTGTGATGCTTTCAACATTGTTTTGCTTCAACAGTTTAGCGGCGCTTCGAAGAGTAGCTCCGGTAGTTAAAACATCGTCGATGAGGAGTATTTTAGGTTTCATGTCGTCGTTTCTATACCTGGCTGCGTTCTCAAGTATTGAATGATTCACCTTAAATTGCCCGTTAGCCTGTCGCAAACGCGCAGACCGGCTGCTGCCCACTTGGCTGGGTGACTTGTCTCTTTTGTACAAGGCTGTGTAGTAAACAGGAATACAGAGCGCTGATCCTAAGTGCTTCGCTAATAGAGCGGCGGGATTAAAGCCGCGGTGTTTCAGTTTTCCGCGTTCACTTGGTATCGGTACGATTCCTGTATACCCTTGTTCACTAGAAATGCTGAAACCCTCCTCTAGTTCCTGCAGCAGAATGTCGGTGAGAGGGCGAGCCAACTGAGGTTTAAGGCCGTATTTAATGGCTTTTACTGTTTCAGCAATCGTTCCATTAAACCAAAATGGTGCGATGGTTTGGTTTTGTGGACATGGGGCAGTTAAGCACGCACCACACGTATCTGTTACAACCCCAAGCGCTTGCCCGCAGCGACGACACGAAAAACCTACTCTCGGTAGTTCGTTTTGGCACTGTTGACAAAGCAAAGCCCATACCGTTAGAGGGTCTTCGCAGCAACGACAGAATTGCGGAAAAAGGACATCAAGGGTGCTGTTGAGGGGCATTTTGAACATAAATTGGCCTTGTGTACAGGCTATATGCTGTGCAAGTATCTCTACTCTGTAATGAAGGTTGCATTGTTACTCACGCCACGACAATGTGCGAGACTGAAATATATTGTGGCAGTTGGTCATTTGCGCGCTATTGTTTGGACTTGAAGAATCTCTTTCTCGACGCGTTAAAAGAGAGTATTTGGTTGCTGTAGCATTGCCCATGTGATACCTTCTCACCGCCCCAAAGCTGGCTTTAAATAACGGCGCTTCAATTCACATCGGTGAACTTTTTTGTGACGGTCGGTGTTAAGATACCAGCTCTGCAATTGCACTGATAAGTTGAGCAAATTACTGCCCAAACAGTGAGCAGCAGTTTGTTTGGAATAGTGTGTTAATTCTGTAGATGGTATTAACGCGTTAATAATAAGCGGGGTCGAAATAATGTTTACATTGGAGACTCTAAAACTATGTCTTTATCTATGATGTCTATATCTATGCTTACAAAATCTGTTAGCAGTAGCGTTCGACGCGGCCTTGCAATGATTGCATTGTGGTCAGTCAGCGCCATCGCAATGGCCGAATACCGATTGAACTTCCAAGATCCAGTAACAGAGGTGGCACGTGATATTTATTCACTGCACATGCTGATCTTCTGGATTTGTGTGGCTATTTTTGTCGCCGTGTTCTCAGTCATGTTCTATTCAATCTTTAAACACCGTAAGAGCAAGAATTACGAGCCTGCTAAATTCAGTCACAGTACGTCTGTTGAGATTGTATGGACGGTAATCCCATTCTTGATTCTTATTGCTATGGCTATACCCGCCACGCAAGTGCTTATTAAAATGGAAGATACGACCAAATCCGACCTCACTATTAAGATCACTGGTTACCAGTGGAAATGGGGTTATGAGTATATGGATGGTAGTGATATTAACTTTTTCGCTACGCTTGCAACACCTCGTTCGCAGATCGACCAGTTTGATGTCGAAAATGCCGAGCCTCAAGGTGAGAATTATCTATTAGAGACAGACAACCATCTTGTTGTGCCGTCAGGCCGTAAGGTGCGTGCATTGATTACTGCTAACGATGTAATTCACGCTTGGTGGATACCCGCGTTTGGCTCTAAGAAAGATGCGATCCCTGGCTATATTAATGAACTTTGGTTTCGCGTAGACGAAGGCAAAGAGGGAATTTACCGAGGACAATGCGCTGAGTTGTGTGGCAAAGACCATGCCTTTATGCCGATTGTGGTCGAAGTGGTGACTGGCGATGAGTTTGACGCCTGGGTCGCTGCGGGTGGATCGTTTGATGGTGTAGAAGGCATGGCAGAAGAAGCCAGTGCGCAGGATGCAGGTGAAGTGATGGCGGAAGTAGCAACTGATGTTGTTGATGCTGTCGTTCCTGCGGTTGAAGCGGCTGAGCCCGTATCAGCAAAAACCTACACTAAGGAAGAGTTAATCGCAAAAGGTGCGGAAGTTGCATCCAATTGCCTAGCTTGTCACGGCGCAGATGGCAAAGGTATCCCAGGTGTGTTTCCTGCGGTTGCGGGCAGTGCTATTGCTACTGGCCCAATTGAGGACCATATCGACATTGTAATGTTCGGCAAAGCGGGCACAGCTATGGCCGCGTTTGCAGGACAGCTGAGCGATGAAGACATAGCTGCAGTAATCACATACCAACGTAATTCATATGGCAACGACACGGGTGACGTGGTTTTGCCGTCTGACATTAAAGCGAAAAGACAGTAGAGAGTTTAGGAGATAAATCATGGCAAATGTAGCCGCAGAACACGATCATCACGACGATCATGATCACCACATGCCAACCGGCTTTAAGCGTTGGTGCATGTCTACCAATCATAAGGATATTGGTACGCTTTATCTAATTTTTTCGCTCACCATGCTTATGCTTGGTGGCGCGATGGCACTGGTTATTCGTGCGGAATTATTTCAACCTGGGTTGCAGTTTGTAGATCCGCATTTTTTCAACCAAATGACCACCATGCACGCCCTTATAATGGTGTTTGGCGCGGTTATGCCTGGTTTCGTTGGTTTTGCCAACTGGATGATCCCACTCATGGTGGGTGCTCCAGATATGGCGCTGCCGCGTATGAATAACTGGAGTTTCTGGATTCTTCCATTTGCATTCTCCATTTTGTTGTTGAGCTTCTTTGTCCCTGGCGGCGCGCCCGCTGCCGGGTGGACTCTTTATGCACCCCTGACTATTCAGGGTGGTATGAGCGTCGACATGGGTATTGTGGCGATTCACATGATGGGTATTTCGTCCATTATGGGCGCAATTAACGTAATTGTTACGGTGCTGAATATGCGCGCACCGGGCATGACGTTGATGAAAATGCCTATGTTTGTTTGGACTTGGTTGATTACCGCATTCTTGTTAATTGCGGTAATGCCGGTATTTGCTGGCGCAGTAACGATGTTGTTGACTGATCGTCATTTTGGTACGGCATTCTTCAACCCAGCAGGCGGCGGTGACCCTGTTTTGTATCAACACATTTTCTGGTTCTTCGGACATCCAGAGGTGTACATCATGATCTTGCCAGCGTTTGGCATCATCTCGCACATTATTCCAACATTTGCGCGTAAGCCGTTGTTTGGTTACAGCTCAATGGTCTTTGCCACGGGTGCTATCGCATTCTTGTCGTTCATTGTATGGGCGCACCACATGTTTACCGTGGGAATGCCGCTCGAGGGCGAGCTGTTCTTTATGTACGCAACGATGCTGATATCGGTGCCGACCGGCGTCAAAGTCTTTAACTGGGTTACCACCATGTGGCGCGGTTCTATGACGTTTGAAACACCGATGTTGTACGCAATTGGTGTGGTTTTCTTATTCACTCTAGGCGGTTTGTCTGGATTGATGCTAGCGATTACTCCAGCTGACTTTCAGTACCATGATACGTATTTTGTAGTGGCTCACTTTCACTATGTGCTGTTCTCTGGTGCGGTTATGGCGATGTTTGGTGGAGCCTTTTTCTGGCTACCAAAATGGACAGGTCACATGTACAACGAGACCTTGGGTAAGATCCACTTCTGGTTGACCGCAATATTCTTTAATATTACGTTCTTCCCACAACACTTCTTAGGTCTAGCCGGTATGCCACGTCGTTATGCCGACTACCCTGTTCAGTTTACTGAGTTCAATATGATTTCGTCAGTGGGCGCATTCGGTCTTGGTTTGTCACAATTGCTGTTCATCTATATTGTGATTGCGACTGTTCGTGGTGGTAAGAAAGCAACAGCTGAAGTGTGGGATAACCCAGAAGGTCTAGAATGGACAGTGCCTTCACCAGCACCTTTCCATACCTTTGAAACACCTCCTACAGTTAAGTAGTAATAGAATAATTACTTAACTACAAAAGTTTCGGACACAAGTTTCGAACATAAGGTTATGAAAAACGACAGGAATGATAAGCAACGAATAAGTAACGCGCGTTTTGCGTTACTTATTGCAGTTATTCCTATCGTATTGTTTGTATTGGCTTTTTTCATAAAAATGTAAATGGCTGATGCCTCGTAAGTAGTTTCAAAAGGGCGCTTTCAGCGCCTTTTTGATGGATTGAAAACGATTAGGGAAGAGTTAGAAACGTGGAAAAAAGTACCGCAAATAACCAACAAGGTATTGTTGTTAAGTTAGTTGTCATCGCGCTTTTAATGTTTGGTTTTGGTTATGCATTAGTACCGCTCTATGACGCATTTTGTCGTGTTACCGGTTTTGGCGGTAAAACCACTGTGATTGACGAGGCAGCGGCTAGTGCGGTTCCATTGTCTGATCGTGAGGTTAATGTTACGTTTACCTCGCACAGTCATACGGCGCTTCCTTGGGAGTTTCGGCCAGTTACGCCAATGGTCGATATAAAGTTAGGTCAAGTACAAGACGCAGTCTTTTACGTTAAGAACTACTCCGACCGACCCATTACCGGGATGGCAACGTTTAATGTATCGCCACCTCGTGCTGGTTTTCATTTTAAGAAGACTGAATGTTTCTGTTTTACTAAGCAGGTTTTACAACCTGGTGAAGAGCAGGAAATGTTAGTCAGATTTATGTTGGATACTGAAATGCCGGACGATGTGTACGAATTGACACTGTCATACACGTTTTTCGACAATGAAAAGTATGCGGGACAGTAGTAATCTAACTATAATAAGCGGGTAGAGACGGCCTCGCTGTTTGAGTAGGTTTTTCATTGTTCGCCGTCGGCAATGAGTCATAAGAAATAAAATATTTACTCTAACGTACGCGAAAGAGTAGTTCAAAGAACACCAGAAAAGTACCTCCGAGGAAAAGCCATGGCTTCACATTCTCCTGATAGTTATTATCTCCCTAGCGAAAGCTATTACCCGTTTGTTGCCTCAATTGCGTTGTTCTGCATCGCCATGGGCGGCGCAAGTTACCTTAACGGCTACGCATTTGGGCCTAAATTGATGACCGCCGGTCTGGCTGGCATGGCTGCTTTGCTGTTTATTTGGTTTCGCAAAGTCATTATGGAGAGCCCGGCTTACAACATGGAAGTAGACAAGTCCTTCCGTATGGGCATGGCATGGTTTATCTTTTCTGAAGTTATGTTTTTTGCGGCGTTCTTTGGTGCACTTTATTATTTACGCGTTCTTGCGGTTCCGTGGTTAGCGGACACTGAGCTTTTATGGCCTGGTTTTGAATCAGTTTGGCCATCAACCGGCCCTGTAGGCGCTGAACTTCTAGCGGGCACTATACCAACAGCTACTGATATTGCCGAAGGCACTAAGTTCGCTTTAGTAGACCCTTGGCATTTGCCGCTCTACAACACGCTTATTCTACTTACCTCTAGTGTGACACTTACTATTGCACACCATGCATTGAGAGCGAACAACCGTTTGCAATTGATTATTTGGTTGGCGATTACCGTGGCGCTTGGCTTCTGGTTTCTGTATTTCCAAGCTGTTGAGTATGTTGAAGCTTATCAACACCTTGGCCTTACATTAGGTACCGGTGTTTACGGTTCGACGTTCTTTATGCTTACGGGTTTTCACGGATTCCACGTAACTCTTGGAGCCGTTATATTGCTTGTGGTTTTATTTAGATGTATGAAGGGGCACTTTACTGCAGAGCGCCATTTTGCGTTTGAGGCGGGTGCTTGGTATTGGCACTTTGTTGATACAGTTTGGGTAGGATTATTTATCTTTGTTTACGTGCTTTAGATATTCAAGCACTAATCAGCTAGCGCATGAGTGCTGGCCATTAAAAAGGCGCTGATCATTCAGCGCCTTTTTATCTTATGCGATCGCGATTGGCCTAGCTCAGTTTTCAGATTCTGCTTTTTCTATACGCTTTTGCTGCTCTGCATTAAAATTGGCAGGATGTACCGAATTACTCGGTTTAATCCACTCCATCTTCAGAGCCAAAAGAAGGAAGGCAAACAAGACCACCCAAATCCCAATACGTAAACGCAGAGATTTGTAGAGCGAGTCGCTAGACTCACCTGCTTTTGGAGCGCTTAGTAGGTGGTAAAGGCCAACGCCCAAACTGGCGATCATGGCTATGAGAAGAGCTGCGATTATTAGTTTAGTCATAGTGGTGAGGGTTTAGTTACAGTATGTTTGATTGAATGTCATATAGTACCCCCTCATTAGGTAGTTGGTGTCATAGCAATCAAGCAGTAGATATATTAAATACTCAACATAGGCTACAAGCAGGGGTCGCAAGAGTCTACAGTATGTAGCATCGCTGTAAAGTGCGATTCGCCTGCGAGAGAATTACATTAAGTTACAAATAGCGATAGTTTGCCTTACGGACCTTGCCAAGAGTAGCCGCCAGGTAAATAGCAACCATTTACGAGTGAACCATTACGCATGACTACTCCCAAGCGAAAAAATGCTCTTACACGGCCAGTATTGCTGATTCTCGCGGTGCTCATAACGCTAGCAATGCTGCGCTTAGGAGTCTGGCAGTTAGACCGTGCTCAGGAAAAGGACCTGTTGGTAGAGCAGCGCAATGCTCTTGCCAGCGACAAGCAGGTTGACCTTGATCAGCTTATTTCAGAACTGAGTGTTTCTGCGCTTGCGAATCAGCGCTACCGGTCCGTGTTTTTAGAGGGACGTTACATCAGCGAGGGCCCCTTGTTTATCGACGGACGGGTTCAGAATAATCGAGTTGGGTACGACGTTTATAGCGTTTTTGAAACCAACGCTGGTCACCTTGTTTTGCTAAATCGTGGCTGGGTTTACGCTGGATCGAGTCGAGAAGTATTACCCTATGTTCCAGAGCCAAGCCTGGCAACTAAGATGTATGGCCGGTTAAACGTATTGGCCCCAGCGCCGCCAATGTGGAATGAGCGGTATCCTGCGCAAACGGGTAGTGTTTGGCAGTATTTTCCAACCGAAGATTTAACTGCGCAATATGGACAGAACTTAGTGCCTATGGTGGTAGAATTAGCGCCCGAATTAGAAGCGTCTGGCCTGTCTATTCAATGGACTGCCGCTGACGACTCAGGTGTTGCCATGCACAAGGGCTATGCTTTTCAGTGGTTCAGCATGGCCCTAGCCTTTGTGATCGCCTGTTTAGTGTTGCTTATAAAAAGCATTAAGCGACCTAACGATTAGATTTAGACAAAGCGGATATTTAGCCTCTCGGCTTTTTCTGCAAACAAGAGTTTTGAAATTATGACTTCTACAGCTAACCCTCAATCAAAACCTGCTTCCGTTTTCTGGAACAGAGTTCAACTTATTATGGTTTTGGTGGTTTTTGCCGCGCCCATTGTAGGCGCTTTTTTATACCAGCCCACGGGCTATGTAAATTACGGTGATCTATATGTGCCGGTCCGCCCTGTAGACAATTTGGAGCTACAAACAGCCGAAGATGTTGTTGAGCTGGAGTCGCTTAGACGTCAGTGGGTATTTTTAGTAGTCGCGCAGAATACATGTGATGAAGTTTGTGAGGAAAATATTTTAAAGATCCGGCAGCTTAGATTTATGCAAAACAATGATATGCAGCGTATTCGTACACTGTTTGTTTATTCTGGGTTGTCAGATGATGTCGCCACTGACCTCGAAGCCAAGTATCGTCCCATGGAAGTCTACGCTGTCGAAGAGGGCGCACTTTCTCAGTGGAAGCAAGTGCTTGAGCTAGAGGATGCACCTGAAGCGGCTAATAAAGATCGTATTTATATCATTGACCCTACCGGCAACCTCATGATGAGTTACCCGGCAGGTTCTGATCCGAGTTTGATGAAGAAAGACATCAAGCGGTTGCTTAAAACATCGCAGGTAGGCTAGCGATACGTACCCCTGAATAACTAGGTCGGATAACAACAACTATGTCTGAGACTCAAACACTAAGCAGTGCATTTCGTCAGTACTATGATTTAACGAAACCTCGTGTGGTGATGTTGATCGTATTTACGGCCATTGTCGGAATGCTACTAGCGGTTCAAGGGATTCCTGATTTAAAATTGGTGCTGATCGCATCTTTTGGTATTGGTTTAGCGGCAAGTGCTGGCGCAGTAATGAACCAGATTATTGATATGCGTGCCGACGCCATCATGGCGCGGACTCAGAATAGGCCTCTGGCGACGGGCGGCTTGCAAATGTGGCAGGCAATTATTTTTGCGGTTGTGCTTTGTGTGTTCGCTGCCGTGATACTGGTTCGCTGGGTGAACCCCTTAACAGCTGTGCTTACCTTGTTGTCTATGGTCGGTTACGGCGTTATTTATACGGTGTTTCTAAAGCCCGCAACGCCTCAAAATATTGTCATAGGTGGCGCGGCTGGTGCGGCACCCCCTTTGTTGGGTTGGGTCGCTATGACCAATACGGTCAGTCCTGAAGCGTGTTTATTGTTTCTAATTATTTTCGCGTGGACACCACCGCATTTCTGGGCTTTGGCTTTGTATCGCCGTGACGAATATGCCGCAGCTGGCGTGCCTATGTTGCCGGTAACGCATGGTGAGGAATTCACCCGCCTACAAATTCTGCTCTATACCTACATACTGGTAGCCGTTACTTTATTGCCCTTCACGATTCATATGTTTGGCGGCATCTATCTTGTAGGGGCTTTGTACCTAAACGCGCGATTCTTCTATTACGTCTATAGCCTTTACCACACCTACTCGGACGCCTTAGCAAGGAAGACGTTTTACTACTCAATTATGTATTTAATGTACTTGTTTGGTCTTATGTTAATAGATCACTACCTGTGGGACCGCCTAGTGCTGTGGTGGGTAGCTTAGGAAAGGACTTTGGTGGGTAGCTTATAAAGCGCTAGTCTTTCTTTTTAATCTTTCTCTCTAGTCTTTCTGGACGTCAGTAAAGATTTAGATATCTTTCTAATCCATTGTCCGACGCTTCGTGCAGCCATTCCGCTACGTCCAGCTATCGCTTCTGGATGCACGTCTTGTTCTGTGACCAATTCTGGCGCGAAGCGCATTTTCATTTTAGTGATTGCTGACAAATCAACCTGACAGAATTTGTTGAATAGCCAGTGCTTCACGAAATTCCAGCGCGCACCACGCGAGAAGTAAGCCACTAGGTCAACAAGTACTGGCTGACCCTGAGGCGTCACTAAGGTGTTTGTTGGGTTGCGTAAGTCATTGTGAGCAATGCCTAACTTATGAATTTCTCGAATGCGTTTTTCGAGTAAATCGAAAAAATCTTTCCAATCAATTGCTTGATCAACGAGCTTGGTGATCTGACGCGATTCGTGATAGCTCATCAAAAATGCGCGCTTGTTTGGTACGGCCAACAAGTTGGGAACTGCATCGCTTGCTGTTAGTTTGCGTAGTGCTGATGTTTCGCGCCAATTCAGTATAGGACCTATCAAAGCCGCAAATACCCTGTCAGCGCCGCTCTGATCCTTCAGAACTGCCTTTTCACCATTGATCTCGATCAGCATTACGTCGGGTCTGGAGCCACCACCTTGCCGAAACACGGTAGTACTGTGTCGTCTTAGCTCGGCTAGAGAGTATTGGGTCCAATCTATGGGCATGACTGAGATCATCAATTGTATAAAAGTTGGTGTGCTGGGCATCGGTGTAGCAAGGCAAATATGGTAACATCTTGCGCCTGTAAAACCTTCTAAATCCGTGCTGTAATGGGTTTGATGCTGCCGACTAATTTCGGACCCATTCACGCAAAGAGTAATGCAAAGCGATTTGCGGTCAGTCTGGAGATAGCTAGGTTGGTGACCAATCGGAGCACCTTGGTGGTTATACCTTGCAGTAATTCGAAGCAGCCATGCGTTGCAAGAAGAAGCACTTAACGAAGAGTGCGCTGAAACAGTGCATTAAGATTAGATCCATAGAATTTCTACAACATTTAGCGAGACACCATGACTGAATTACCTTTGTCAGCCACCACAGCGTTAACGCCACTCGACGGCCGTTATGGCAGTAAAGTCGCAGATCTACGCGCATACTTTAGTGAGTTTGCTTTAATCAAATACCGCTCTCTTGTAGAGGTTAAATGGCTGCAGGCTCTTGCTAACCATCCGCAGATTCCAGAAGTGCCGAGTTTTTCTAAGGCTACTCATGCGGCATTAGACGCTATTATCGACGACTTCTCGATCCAAGATGCTGAGGCCGTTAAGTCTATTGAAAGTACAACGAATCATGACGTTAAAGCGGTTGAGTACTTTTTAAAAGATCGCTCGGCTGAGTTAGAAGAAGTTGCAGCGGTGAGCGAGTTCTATCATTTTGCGTGCACGTCTGAAGACATCAATAATCTTTCCCACGCCTTAATGCTGTCGGATGCGTTGCATAAAGTAATGCTGCCGGCGTTTAAGCAAGTGAGTGCGACCATAGAAGCTATTGCTACTGAGCACGCCGATACCGTGATGTTAGCTCGTACGCATGGTCAACCAGCATCGCCGACCACTCTAGGCAAAGAGATGCGTAATGTTGTTGCTAGGCTCAATCGGCAAATAAGCCAATTAGAGAGCACGCCTATTCTCGGCAAGATTAATGGCGCTACAGGTAACTATAATGCGCACGTGGCTGCATACCCTGATGTTGATTGGCCAACTATGTCTAAAGGTTTTGTTGAGGGGCTCGGCCTCTCATGGAACCCGTTAACCACGCAGATTGAACCACACGACTACATGGCCGAGATGTTTCACGCGCTCATGCGTTTCAATACGATTCTTATCGACTTCAATCGTGATGTTTGGGCCTATATCAGCATAGGTTTCTTTAAGCAAAGAACCATAGCTGGTGAGGTGGGCTCATCGACTATGCCGCATAAGGTTAACCCTATCGACTTTGAAAACTCAGAAGGCAACCTCGGGCTTGCTAATGCAATGCTCGACCATTTGGCTAACAAATTGCCAATCAGCCGCTGGCAGCGCGATTTAACCGACTCAACAGTGTTGCGCAATATGGGCGTTGGCTTTGGCTATACGCTTCTTGCGTGCTCATCTGCACTCAAAGGTATTAGCAAGCTTGACGTAAATGTGGCGGTTATTGAGCGAGACCTTAATAACAACTGGGCCGTTTTAGGTGAAGCAATTCAAACGGTGATGCGTCGCTACGACATTCCAGAGCCTTATGAAAAACTAAAAGCGCTGACGCGCGGTCAAGACGGTATCAGCAAAGAGAGTCTTTCTGTATTTATCGATGGCTTAGAGCTGGATGACAGCGTGAAGACTGAGCTCAAGGCGATGACACCGAGTAATTATATAGGCCTCGCAAACACACTAGCCAAAAGCTAAGTGCTAGATAAATTCTAGTTAAATTACTAAGGATTATTTATGTCTGAACTCATTCGGCTTTCTAAATTGATGTCACAACGTGGCATTAGTTCGCGCCGCGAAGCTGATCGTTTGATCGAGCAAGGTCTTGTGTTGGTCGATGGCAAGAAAATTGACACTCTAGGCACCAAAGTGAGTGAGGATGCAGAGGTTCGTTTGGCTAAACGAGGTCAAGAGCAGCAGCAGAGACTTGTGTCCATAATGATCAATAAACCAGTGGGCGTAGTGTCTGGACAGGCAGAAGATGGATATACACCAGCGGTGAGACTCTTTACAGCCGACAACCAATCAGAAATCGACAACTCCGGAATAAAGTTTAATGGCAGCCAGCTTGATGGTATGGCTCCTGCGGGTCGTTTAGATATTGATTCACAAGGACTCCTGGTTCTTACTCAAGATGGACGTGTTGCCAAGGCCATTATTGGTGAGCATACTAAGCTTGATAAAGAATATTTGGTGCGGGTAAACGAGCTAGCAACTGAGGAGCAGTTAGAACAACTACGTTTTGGCTTAGAGCTTGATGGCAAAGCATTGAAGCGTGCAAAAGTTTCGCAGATGAATGACGAGCAGTTAAAGATCGTATTAAACGAAGGCAAGAAACGGCAGATACGGCGGATGTGTGAAATGGTCGGTTTTAGTGTTCACGGGCTTAAGCGCGTTAGAGTAGGGCGTTTGAAACTAGGTCATCTGCCAGAAGGCGAGTGGCGTTACGTGACTCTTGAGGAACTAGTAGGCTAAA
>DKML01000011.1:0-160 GCA_002470515.1 Proteobacteria bacterium UBA7415
CCCGGTCGTGGACCCTGTGTGCGCCATCGCCATTGTAATAACCTAGATCGCGCCGCATATGCTCATTGAGATGGGGAAAATCAATTTTATGTATCTTCTTACGTCGAAGAATAATACGACCGATAACAGCGCGCACTTTATAGAACAAACTAACCAAGCT
>DKML01000011.1:194-4078 GCA_002470515.1 Proteobacteria bacterium UBA7415
AAATCAAGAAATTAAAAATATTTTTAATATACTTTAAAGTAATTTAAGAATGTAGCTTTGGCAGGATAATATTGATAACGTTGCCATGGAATTATCACTAACAATAAAGCTCACCATAAAACGTAATCTAACGTTAAGCTAATTAAGCTGGTTAAGCATTGCCCCCGGTAACTTTCAGCGCATCCATGATCGCATTCTCAGATTGAAAAACAGCTAGGGTTTTTTCAACACTATAGGGAGCCTCTTCGAGGGACATGGGTTCCCACTCGCTACGGTCAATTTCAAAAAAGTTACCGCCGTAGATATGAATAGCGCGCGTAAAGGTGTCCGTCGGATTCGTTACTGAATGTATCAGGTTCTTACCAAGGGAGGCCGATTCCCCTGCGGCAATCGATATGGCACCCGCCGCTTCAATTTTACCATTGGGATCGTTTTTCACTCTACGCCAAAAGATATTATCTTCTCTACCGGCATACACGCCGATAACAGCCCACACATTATGGTTATGCGCATTCAATGTCATTTTTGGTGCCCAAACGACATTGATGATTGTCAGCTCGTCGGAAACATAGAGCTTTTCAATCCCGGCTATCGTTTGATGCCCCAAAGCCTGACTAAGGGAATCCGGGTCAGACAGTAACTTATCCACAATCTTAGAAATGTGCTCTTGCGGTTTTTCTTCCCCTAACGCCACTTTGCAGGCTGATACCAACGCTTCAAGATCAAACGACATACTACACCCCTTAATTACAGAAAAATGGATTGACTAAACAGGCCTTAAGTTGTTTGAGCATTACTTTTTTAGACCCCTAACATCACGACGAGCAACTAAGATGAGACAAGCCCCCCACCGCGAAAAACTCGGTCGGTTTCAACCTATAGTATTTATCTTCCACATCCTGTGACTGCTCCGCATAGGGCTGTGTCATCACATCCTGCAGTTCTCGAATTAGAGCATAATTACCCGCTGCTGCTTGTTGATAAGCCGGCACGACGAACCACTCTCGCAGAATGTATTTTGGGTTAACGAGCTTCATCTGCCTAGAAATCTCATCACTGGATCGGTGCGAACTATCATTCGCGTTAATGCCGTAATTGAGCAGCGTTTTCCAATTTTCGAGCCACTCGGTCCAGCGTTGATCGAGCGCTTCGGCGTCTGCATCAAGCGCCGAGTTAGGGTAGAAGCTTTTCTTGAGAGAGCGAATGTCGTTGGGTAGGGACGAGAGCTCGCGGTAGAAAATAGTGTAATCGACCGGCGTTTGTATCATCAGGGTTTCAAGGTCACTGAGCAGAACCTTGCAAAGAGCCTTTTGATCGGGTGTGCTCAAGGTGCTCAGACCCAACTTGGCGGCCCAGATATTGTCCATTTGCGTTTGCATGAGTCGCGGAAATTCACGTTGAATCTCGTCGAGTGCTAGCAAACTGTTCTGATGCGACGCCAGTAACGGCTTTAACGCCAAACAAAACATACCAAAATTCTGCTGCGCTGCGTTGGGTTGGTTCATGAACGAGAAGTGATGACCGCCACCGGTCCAGGGCTGATAATTGGGGTTAAACATATCGCAAAAACCGAACGGGCCATAATCAAGGGTAAAGCCACCGGCAGCGCAGTTATCGCTGTTGAAGTTGCCCTGGCAGAAGCCGACACGAATCCAGTTCGCCACCAGCGCCATGAGCCGACTACGAAACTCACGCGCCAGCGACACCACTTTTTCTGGAGTGGTGAGCTGGCTATCGATCACCTCGGCATACTCACGGTCAATCAGGTGCAACACCAGTTGTTCGAGTTCTGCCATCGCGTTCCGATGTGCGTAATTACGGCTTCGGCGCGCGAACAGTTCGAGTTGACCGACGCGAATGAATGACGGTGCGACACGCGTCGAGATGGCGACGGCTTCGAGTATAAGCTGGTCAGGATTCTCCGAGCGCGAATTCTCTGAGTACCAGGGTCGCTGTACCTGCTCCGTTTTTGACGCGACCAAGCTCAGTGACCGAGATGTGGGCACACCCAATGCGTGCATATGCTCCTGAGCCAAGAACTCGCGGATACTAGAGCGCAACACAGCACGACCGTCCGCGCCGCGGCAGTAGGGCGTACGACCGCCACCTTTGAGCTGCATTTCCCAGCGTTGCCCCTTGATGACGGCCTCGAGTACCGAAATGGCACGACCATCTCCATATCCGTTACCGGTTTGGAACGGGCACTGCTGGGTGTATTCAGTGCCGTAGATCGACAGTGCATATCCAGTGGCCCAGCCGACCTTGCGCATTGGCTCTGGAACCTGAGCGATATCGCCGGAGAACAGGCGAATGAAGTCAGTGGTCTTTGCCATGCTGTCAGCGAAGCCGAGCTCGGAAAAAAAGCCTTTGCTGTGGGCTACATACTCTGGATCTTTGATGGCCGTAGGGCTGACAGGGACGTAATGACCCGTGAAGACTTGTCGCGGCGCGTGGTCGGCACCATCATCCCGCGCATCAGGATCAGCGTTGAGCGTGTCCATGAGGGAATAGTTTGCCAACTTCGCAAGATCGCTGAGTGTTGAGATTGTTGAGGCGGTTTTCTCGGGGTGTCGGTCTGTCATAGCTATTTATACCAAGGCTCATAGAGATAAAAATTTATACTTTGGACCTTATCTCCTTATTTGTACAGATGCTTGAACTTGTTGCGGGTATTGGTTATAAGAAGAAGACGCCCTTTGCGTTTAGGCAGGAAAGGGTTATGGCCAGTTGTACGCGTTGGGATCAAGGTGAGCTAATGGTTCCCTTTGCGATAGCTCTAGAGCTTATTATTCCGGTTTCATTTTAACGAACGCCACAAATAGATACTTAGCAAACAGCCACCCAACAATATTGCCTGATTTATGCGAAACATTAACCTATGTTTTTTCTTACCAATTCCAAAGTATATAAGGAGACCTGATATGGGCATTAACATTAACGCAACAAAACCAGCATAGATGGGTACTAAAGAGACATCATCGGCTGGCGTGTCGTATGACAGGAACACAAATAACGCTGCTATAAGGAGCGTTACGACTGGTAAAAATGATAGGATATCTTTATTCATATTTATTTTTTAACCTGCTAAATTTGGGAATAAAATATTACTAAACGTTGGTCGTCGTAAATTCACTGACACTTGAATCCTTTTTTCTCTAAAAACGCTTTCATATGAGTACGGAGGGGCTTAGCCATCATCGCTGAGATATTAGAAGTCCAGGTCTCCTCTCTGGAACCACGAGAGCGATTGCGATAGTAGTCGCTACAGATTGCGTTGTACTTTACCAGGCCCGCTTCATCTGCCTGATACGCCTCCTCTTTCAGAACCATATCTACCGGCAGTCTCGGCTTCTGCTCCTGCTCTCCTAGCGGATATCCAAAACACATACCGAATACCGGATAAACGTGGTTAGGTATTTTTAGCAAGTCACAAACTTGTTCCGGGTCATTTCGGATACCACCAATGAATACGCCACCCAACCCCAGTGATTCCGCAGCAATCATCGCATTCTGCGCGAACAGGCTGACATCCACTGTGGCGACAATAAATTGTTCCATGGTACCTGAGACCATCTCACTGTTTTCATAAGAGCAAGCCATCTCAGCTCTTTTCAGGTCTGCACAAAAGACAAGAAATACCGGACTGCTCTCTACCCAACGTTGGGAACCGGCCAGTTCAGCAATCTGCTTGCGTGTTGTCGTGTTCCTCACCCGAATAACCGAGTATGCCTGAACAAAATTTGATGTCGCCGCACAACCAGCCGCTTCAATAATTGCCGACACCATGTCATCGCTAACAGGTTCCGGAGCGAACTCCCGAATTGAACGATGATTTTTCAACAGTTTGATAACCTGATTCATATCACATCTATCCTTAATACCTA
>DKML01000018.1 GCA_002470515.1 Proteobacteria bacterium UBA7415
CGTCCTTAACTACGCGCTTACGAAAAAACGTATCGTCCCGAAGAATTGGCCTGCGGAGCTAAAATTGTAAGCTACCGAGATATTTGGAAACCAAATAGGATTGTTGGTTGGTCCAATTAGCCTTCTTATATTGCGATAGTCTTAGCAAATCGATAAAAAGAGTATTCTAGTATTTGAAACGTCTGCTTGGGCAATGTACAGCTAAGCCAAAAGCACTCCTAGGGGTAGAAGGGAATTAGTAAGTTAGCCTACGTTAAGGGCAAATGACTGGCTCTAGTTTGCTAACTAGAGCCAGTCGCCTAAGTGTGTATCGAGGGGAAGTGACAACAAATTACACGTTTACGTACAGACCCGATTTTGGCATAACGCCCTTAATATTGCTTAATCACGGATGAAATCCAAGCAACGCGTGTGCTAGACTATTTTTTATGTTGATTAATAGAAACAATTATCCAGAGCTCAACTACCTTCTATGGGACTACACCCAGCAGATGGTTACCCCTGCGCATGCCTTTGACACATATGAACGCAGGTGGGCACATATTGATAAAAATCGGCTCACCGAGGAAGAACAGGCTCTAATTGAGCAGCTCACGCGAGACGAAGGCAATAACATTCTTTTGGTTGCTTCATAAAATATATCCGAAATGAACTATACGCGTGAGCATCATAGGCGCATCTCTAACGTCTTACATAAATTCAACTCAGAACTATTCCATAACAGCGGGCTTCTCTTTGGTGGTGGCACTCGCATAGCGCTTGAGTTAGGTGAGTTTCGAGTGTCGACGGATATAGACATTGTATGCCCCACTGCTGAGAGCTATCGAGTAGTACGAGAGCAGGTAACCCAATCTTCGCTTGGTTCGCTCGTAACATCTAAATTGGATCTAGCTCGCGAAATTAGATCAGATAGAGACGCTGTCAGAACAGCGGTCTTGGAGGATGGAGAGCCCATCAAGCTTGAGTTCATTCGTTTTAACGATCCTTTTCTCTCAACTGATATTGATCGAGACCTATTCCCGATCCCCGCGCTCGGTCGGGCCACCTGTTTTTATACCAAGCTCTTAGCTAATGCCGATCGGTATTCGCGCACATCAAGAAAGGACATCATAGATATTTTGGCCATGTGCGAACACTGGGGGACTCTCTCAAAACTAGCTATGGCAGCCGCATCTGAAACCTATGGCCCTGATGTAATTACAAGGGCTCTCCGGGTGGCGTTGGAGGACGTAAGAGAGGATCCAAACTCATTTAACGAAATCGCTCGAGGTTTGGGCATTAATAGCGCATATCAAACTAGACTCATCGCGACTGCGAATATGCTGACTGATAACTTCCAGTCTATCGCATCGAATAGCCGTGTTAGCGAAAACGGAATTCAGCCGCCGAGTCCGATGTAATAAGATGTTGATACTGGGGTCTAAGGTGCAACGGAACGGAAAACCACGTTAAGATCATTGTTGGGATGAACCCAATGGGTGAAAGTCGCCCAAATTCTCAAGGCACCACCCTCCCCAGAGCCACCAAGATTTGTAGAGACCCAAGCCAGAGGGTGATTGAGTACAAACTATTAAGATCAACTCGTGGTAAAGTGAGATCTGAGGCAACAATGGTTAGACTGACCCGTGCAAGATAAGGCCGAGCAAACAAGCGTGGTAGGTGACATGGAAACCGGCCACACTACCCTTTCCCAATATTTGTTGCGCGCCAAGCAAGCAATATCTCGCACCTATTCAGGTCCTGAGAAAATCATCTCCGAAATTTCCAGCATCAAGAATCACGCAAATGGAAATGTCTATATTGAACTTGCAGAATACGCTGGAGAAACCAATGAACGGCGATTGATCGCCAAAGTAAGCGCTACAGTCATGCGCTCTAACCGACGCATTCTGACCGAGTTTGAAAAACATGCGGGCGAAAAACTTGCGGCAGGAATGAAGGTGCTTATCGAGATCCAAACGACTTACCAAGAAATCTGGGGGATGAGCGTCAACATCGTTGGAATTGATCACAAATACACCATGGGTGACATGGCGGCGCTCGTAACGGAAATTCGGGAAAAGCTCGTAGCTGAAGGAATCTATAATAGAAACAAGTCTCGCCCACAACCCTTTGACTATTACGGTATTGGAATCATTGCTCCTTCAGTCTCCGCTGGTTTAGAAGATTTTAACAAGAAATTGGAGAACATTCCGGACACCGTGTGTCAAAAACGCATTTCGCACTGCGTATTCCAATCAGACAAAGCCGGCGATGCCATTGCCGTCCTGATTGAAAATATGAACAAGAGCACCACTTCATTTGACGCAATCCTTGTCATTCGTGGCGGCGGTGGAAAGTCAGACCTCAACTACTTAAACCACGAACGTCTCGCCCGACAAATCTGTCTGTCTCGGACCCCTGTTTACGTCGGAATCGGACATGAGACCGATCGCACAATTCTAGATGAAGTGGCAAACCGTTCATTCTCTACCCCAAGTATGGTTGCGAACTTCATCAGTGAACACATCTGCCAGCGCGCCCAGGACATGGAATCATTTTGGCTCGATATATCTCGCGAAGCGATGACTCGCCTTAAAGACAAGGAAGGCCAATACCGGGATGGATGGGCAAGCCTGTGCGCGAGCGTGACAGAGTTGAGCAATGAACGAGAGTCTCGATTACAAGCGCACTATCACGATACAATGCGCCTTAGTAGCGCGTATGTCCACAAAACAGAAAACGAGTTGCTATCGATCAACTCATCACTAACTCAAGGGGTTAACCGCGCCGTCAGTCACATCGAAATTGCCGCAAACCAGTCTTGGCAGGATTGTCAACGTCAAGGATTGCGGCGCACCGAATTGATGGAGGGTGAAATCCAATCAGCCATGGACCTGTTAGAGACATCAATAAATCAAACGCAGCGCGACCTAAAAGACAATGAAGAGCGCGAACGACTCAACAGGGAAGCTTTGTTAGCGCAACAAAAAAAACATCGAGCACAATTGATCACAGCCGGCCTGGTCGTGGTCATTCTAATGATTATTATTCTGATATTGTGGGGTTTTATTAATGAGTGAAAAAGCGCATTTCCAGACTAGTTTTGAACAACTAAAGAAAATAGCTAGCGAGTTCAAGAGCGCAGAAAATATGTCCTTGGATGAGATAGAATCAAAATTTAAAATCGCGAAAGAAGCCTATATAGTATGCAAAGGTCGAATAACAGAGATTAAGGATCTGATCGCACAATCTGAAGAAAGCTAGTTCGCTTTGAAAATTATAATTGTAGAACTCGGGTGAAAAGTAATCGTAGCCTATTTTTCAACTCCAGCTTGTAGTACATCGGTGTTTACGAGCCTAAAATTTCGTTACCCGCGGATATGTTTTCGGGAAAAAAATGAATTGTGACCAGTGCGGTGAGCGTCTTCTGGCAGCAACCTGGTTTAGCTTCGCTCGCTTATCGTTGCCGTTCCCTGTAATAGCTCCCGACTGTCTTAACAGAATCAATCGACCCGCCTAAAACAACGAAGGCTGAAACGAAAGACCGTCAATAGAGATAAGGTGAGCGAACCCGTTATATATGTGGTTATGTTTGAGTGACATGTCGGTGCACAAGTCTATGTAACGATCAGAATCTGTCTCCCCTGCCCTAGACAGCCCCATGAACTTTCGTCTAATTTCTCGGAACCTTAAAATATCCCGTTTTAGCTCCACGCACACAGCGTCGCGTAGCTCGAGCAATTTAGCTTCTCTGTTGCCACCAGCTGATGCTTTTCGAATGTCCTCAGCGCGATAGCCCAAATATCCAGTTTCCTTTGTATGCTCTAGAATCGTTCGCAGGGGCATGACCCTGCCAGAGCGGCGATAAAACCATGGATGAGAAGGTTGGTAGCCGTAGATATCGGCCAGTAATTGATACGTTGTTCTGTGTTCAGCCACGTTATGTCTCCTGCCGCATTTGCGACCTCATCAATGCCTCTGGTGCTCGAGGCTGGGCTAGTTGAGCCCTTCAACTACACTAAGAATAAGTGCGCTGCTGAATTCATGAGAGAGGTAACGAAAATTTTCTAAAAAGCAGGTTGGTTACGTAGGCGAGCCCTATTATTACCAGGATATAAGCCTACCTGAAGCCCATCACAGGCGGAGACTCCATAGAAGATTCGCATTGAACGGCTATAACCTTTTGTTCTTGCAGATCTCCTATGCACAATGGTTCATCTAAGTCTTCAATGTTTACGCCGTTTAACATGATCAGTCGTCGCTCAGAGTACGGATCGGTTTGTATGTCGAACCCGAGCTCTTTGCCTTTTGCGGTTAATGCTAAATCCATTTTCTATTTCCCAGTTATGTGGCCATTCTTAAGGTTTTTCGAGACTGGAATGAATCAAGAAGAACTGAATGTAAATCGTTATCTTGCTCAAATCCAAGCTCAAAAATATTGTCTATACTCTCTGGTATCGCCTGCACTCGCCACATTCTTGAATATCCATTGCTACTTTTGCCTATAAATCCATATTGAGCGTAGAAGTCATGCAATGTCTGCATCACTTTCGTTTCCCCTCCCCCCATGTACAGCGGCGAGCAGTCAAGAAAAACAAGCTTCGCGCTTTGAACGATCTCATGGTTGAGGAAGGCCTTCATTAGTTGGTGGCCGCCCATGTTTCCGTTTGATTTAATAAATGAAAGTTCGACAACGCAATTTTGATAATAACCTGGCAGATAAGCTGCGCCCTCCTCTTCGTTCAAGTCATTTTTCACGCCAAACTCAACAACGCCATATTCAGTTGATATTTTCATGTGGTACAGGGCCCTTTAGCTCTCTCGAGAAGTGATCAACAAAGTCTACGAAGGCAACCTACAATTTTCAATTGTGAAAAAAAGAGTGTTTTTCCCACTCGGTGGGCGAAAATAGTTGGAGGCTAGATCCGGGCGGTGGTTGAACAAGCTGTTTCAAGGTCGGTTATTGCTTGTTCAGCGCACGCAGTATGTAGCGGGGAGGGTTCAGCATTAGCAATCGCTGTGTGGGTGTTCACGCTCACGGCTTCACCCTCTTTCAAATCAAAAGCAACGGTAGATCTATCATTCCCCGGGCCACTCATCTTAAAACCCACCCACTCTCCTGCAGTAAACTTGTTCGAAAGGTCTTTTATCGCATGTTGCATGCTCAAAGTCTCTGAATTCAAGTCATTCCACGTAACCAGCTTTTCGAAACGAACCTCACCAACGTAGAATTCAACTGGTAAACCATCGTCAAACAGCGGTTCACCTGGCGCGGTATAGATATAACTACTGGGCGTAGTTAAATAGACTTCTAACTCGTCTGGCTTAGCGAGCAAATGCATAAAAAGGTTGGTCGCGGCCGCCAGCTCTTGTTCGCTCAACCTTAAATTTTGCAAGGCTTCCAATCCTTTGTCGTCCAGTCGCTTGGAGCCGATTTCATTTACAAGTTTGAACGTGTTTTGGTATGAGTCAGGTTTGTACTCGTACTGGTCGAGAACCGTTTTAAGCTCTTGATCAAACCGGTCGAGAGACCCCTTCCCGAACAGAATTTGATCGAAACCCTGGAACAATCGCTTCTCTTTACTGGTGGGGTCTTGTGAGGAGCTCATGTTCCCGTTGTGTTTGTATTAGCCGTATTGCGCACAGCGTAGCTAAAAGACCGGTGCTGCGCAATCGTGAAGGACTAGATTACAAAGCGTATGATTAGGCAGCAGCCAGCGCTCTCATTGCTTAGTTCTGCCTAGGGTTGAGACTATAGATGTCGCATCCATACCGTCTTCAATGTCGTTCTCTCATAGTTTGTCTCGAACATGGCCATAACCCAGGCCCGCAAGGGTTGCTATGGAGAGGGCGGACTCAAGGCGACCCTTGTAACGATACATTCGTCTGCTCTTTGGTGGCATATCCGCTAGATCTGTCACATCAGATCCTTCTTGAAGGTTTTGATGCCAGGCGCGTCTAACCAAATGATCTGGAGTTTTGTCTACCCACGTGGCTATCTCTTTAAAAGTGAGCTTCTGCCCTTTATATACCCACATCTTGGCCCGCCCCCGCTTGTATTTTGCGATTCTGCGCTTGCAGCATTGATCTTCTTGCCATCCGTTGAGAATGTGAAAGATTGCGATCGTGGGATATTCGCAAAGCGCTTCGAGTTCGACAATAGTGGCTCTTTGACCTTCATACACAAACTGCTTCGCTGTCACGAGCGTTTCTTTTGCTTGAATTGACAGCGGCGTGTCGAGCAACGCTTGTCGCTGTGTTCTTTTGGATTTTCTTCTTGGGCCCTTCCCCTTCATTTTGATTAGGTGTGTAACGTCTTCGCCAGACTTGATCTCAGAAATCCAAAGACAAGTATTCCATACTCAATATGTGGGGGCAAACCGAGACAAGAACTTAATAAACAAAGGAGGGAGGGATGTGGTAGATGGACGAACTAACCGGTGACGTGAAATGCAGAGGATGGCCACAACACCTGACCACCCTCCGTATTAGCCTTACGGTTAGCTCACTTTAGCCCGGTACTCGGCCTCAGTTAACACTCTAGCGCCATATTGCTCTGCTTTGGCCATCTTTGATGCGCCAGCCTTTTCACCCACCACAAGCCAGTCTGATGACTTACCAAGCGAGGATTGAGCCACAAGTCCGAATGACTCTGCTTCAGCGCACATCTCACCACGAGTTTGCGACAGCTTACCTGTGAAAACCACCCGCTTACCATGCCCCTCTTTGGCTTCGCCCGTGGGTGTGCTTACGGCTGAGGAATGGATTAGATTGAACTTTAAGGACAGAACGTTGAGTATTTCACCCATGCGGGCCATCAACTCGCGTGTAATGCTGTGTGACGTGACCTCAGCAAACCCATCAATGGCTTGTAGGTCTGAAGCAGTCAGTGCAAAAAGCCTATAAATATCATGCTCGATCAATATCTTTTTGCTGTCTGCGCGCCCTAAATGGTGAACTCCAAAGGCGGCCAACAGTTTGAAGTCCTGTAGAGGTCGAGCAAGGGGCTCGTCAAGCTCGTCACTTAAGTTCCTCGCTTGCCCTGGGCCAAAACCAGCACTAATCAGCTGCGTGTTAGTGGAGTCGTACACTTTGCGAGGCGTATCCAGCCCCGCGGCCACTAGCTTTGCGCACGCACTTCCGCCAAAGTTTTTAGCGTCGATCGTTTTAAAGAAGTACACCAGGCGCTCTCGCAATTGATCAGGGCAGTCGATGGTGTTGGTGCAGTTGACCGTAACGCGCTCACCAGAGCGGTTCTCAGACCATTCAGCGGGACTAGAACAGCTTGGACAAACTTCTGGGACAATAACAACATCGGCAGGTGTGATGGTCTCGATCACTGTTGGAATAACCGAGCCTGAACGAACAATGAGGATCTGCGCGCCAACACCAATTTTATTGTTTACCAACGCGGCCGCATTGTGTCCTGTTGCCTTTGTGTTCATAACACCACCCACCTTGATCGGCTCGTAGCATACAACGGGCGTCAACACGCCCGTTCGTCCAACCTGCCAGACAACTTCAGTTACCGTGGCCGTAACGGCCTCACCCTGCGTTTTCTTAGCGACCGAGTATCGAGGCTCACGACTATTCTCGCCCATGTGTTCGCAAAGCTGAGGGTTCAAGACAGTAATGACTATGCCGTCTGTAGGGTACAGTTCGCCCTCTTGCAGCGCATATTCGATTGCACTAACTTGCTCTGCCCAATCAGCTCCTTGAATGATATGCGACTGCAACTGGTCGAAAGCAACGAAATGAATAGCGCCAGCATCCAGAGCTTTTTGACCAAAGTCTTTCACGTTGTCCGAGCTGAGTATGCCCGACACGATATTGCGAGCCACATCATCCTCGACACCCACTGACGCGGCATAGCTTTTGAGCATTACGATCTCACCAATCGTATCGGGTTGATCGGCTAACACCTTAATGCCTTTATCAAAGGAGTCCGAGATCACGTTACCTACCAACCCGTCCCCGCGTGTTGCCCAAACACCGTTCTCACGCTTGGCGGCGATACCGTCAAGTTTTGACATGAGCTTGAATTCTAGTGTTTCTGGGTCGATTCCAAGTTCTTTCGCGGACTTGGCAACACGAGCAATGAATTTGTTAATGTCAGCGGTGCTGTAGACCTTTTCTAAACTCAGCATTGGCTTTGAGTGGACGACTTTGCCGCTTCCAAAAGTAGGCTCTGGCTCAACACCTGCAAGCAACTCATTCATAGGGTCTATATAGCTCAGATGTTGCCGTGCAGCGTCATACAGTGCGTCTGCGGGGCTTTGACCGCCCACACGGTATGACTGGTTCGCCTCTTTAAGCCAGTCGACCAGCTCACTCACTGACGATTGCTCGATGTCGGCCTGACTTGTTATTCGTTGAATTGTCATTGGTAGTACTCCGTTTGTTAGTTGAGTTTGTTATTACAAAGAGAGGCAGCTCAGCAACCCCTATTGAGTACTCAGTATTTGGTTCTAACCAGTGACGCGGATCTTGTAGCGTAAAAATACTCATTTTTTTTGGATTCTTCGCAAAGGCGTTTCACGATTTTGGGAATATTTCTATTTTTTTAACCATTGCCCTTTCAGTTTCGATGTAAATAATGGGTATGGAATGATGAACCTGCTATCAATGTTTCCCTTGATATCGACCGTCGATCCTAACCAGAAGTTCACTCACTTCATCCAGCTGGGATTGATAGAAACGCTCATTAACTCGAAACAACGAATTTCAACCAGCTACACGCTAACCCCGGAGATGAAGATGAAAGACAAAAAAAAAGAACACCCTGCTCACAACAAAGGAATAGAAAATATTTCTGCACCCAGTATCGATAGTCGCGTTCACTCGCATGGAGACCTAGCTCGAGAACAATCAGAGCAACCTTCAAGATCTTTAGATGAGATTGAGTTCTCTCAAGCCCTCCAGAGCCTGACAGAAAGAATTCACCTTCGGTCAAAAGAAATGAGTCTTTGACAGAAAAAGTTCACCTTTTGTCAGCAAAAGTTCACCTTATTCATCAGGCACTTGCTCATCAGCAATTTACAATCCTTCGTAATCGGGGCCGGTAAATCGCGATACAGCAAAGCCTACCAAAGGCTCTAACGGCGACCCCAAAACAATTCAAGTCTGCCGCCAAGACGTTGTTCGATTGTCGTTCAAGCAGTGAGTAACCCCTAAAATATTTTTACGCTACAACTCACCAAATTCAGGCTCACGGCCAATACTAGATTCTTCTAACAAACAGAGGAATAAAGCCATGAGATCTACTTTTAAGAATGTGACGAAGAATAATGCACACGCAGTGCTAAAAGGCTGTGCTGAAGACTTAGCGGTAACCAACATCAGTATGGGGAAGGATTTTGATAACCCTTTTCTAACCGTTTTATTTGAAGATGGTCAATTAGCCAGCTCAGTGATCATTGGTGACACAGCAGGAGTTAGAGAAAAAATGGTTCAAATTTGCGCGACCACTTTTGCATTAGCGGTTGAACAGAAGATACTTGCCGTTGCTTTCGTCTTTGAGGGATGGGAGTCAAGACAGTCCTCTGATGAGAATGAGGAATATGTGCCACCAAGTCTCAGCGAGAACCGAGTAGACATTGTTGGTGTTCAAACTATTAGCATTGACACCGATGAGGACACCTTCGTAACGTGGGTGAAGGACGAAACGAAGGATGCGGCAAATAAGCTAACTAACCGAGAATGCCGTACTTTTGATAATAGCAGTGGAACGTTTTCAGGTTTCAAGCCTCTCTATTTGGAGATGCTGAACCGCAAAAATAATGTCGATGATGAGATTAAAAACATTGCCAAAATCCACGCAGAGGCTCTTCTTCACTATGTAGACGCCCCAAAGCACCACAGCTAAGAACCGCCTCGGGTGAGAGATTAGCCGCGAACCAAGCTCAATACCCCACTTCCCGTTGAATTACTGCACTGATTGCCAGTAGTTACGTAAGTGCCATCGAGGTTGTTTCCGCTGTTTGACTGCGTCAACTGGATGTTAATGCTGCCATCGGTGGTGGAGCTGCCAGACCGGCTCGAGGTTGATTGGTCCGCGATGATAGTGATCGAGAATCCGTTGATAGTTGATTCACTGATTGTCGCGTTGACCAAACAGTTCTCGCGTTCGGAATCGAAAATCATGTTGCCGTTAACCGCTGTGCCATCTATGTTCTCAGCGATATTCAATGTCATCGAGCCGCTTTGAGTATCTGGAGTATTCGTGAAAGACCCTGAAAAGACTCCCGTATAGTTGCTTGGCGTGGGTGATGTGGTCGTGCCGCTGCTGCAAGCAACGAGAGAGGCGGCGAAAGCCAGTATAAGCAGATGTTGAACATTCTTCATGGTTTTGGATAAAGTAAGTTAAGTTAAATATTGCTATAGCATTCAACAATATCTACAAAATGGCTAGGGTTAAAAAAACCCAAACATTCCCACTTTATTCAGTTCATTTATGCGCAATGTTGACCAACAACGGTGTGCATAAATCGAGCGCGCGCAACACTTAAAGATAAACTCATTCGCCAGGTTCTTCCTCATCAAGAGGAAGGGCTTTTAAAGCCAACTTGTTTGAATCCACCTCGATCTGGTGTTCAGGTGGCTCAATCATGGTCTTGTTTGCCTTTGCCGACATAGTGCCAAACCGCTCCACTTTCTTTTGAAGGCCTTGTGTACCAGTCAGTGACGTCACCGTGTCGTTGTAATGGTTTGTTACAGTCTTGAGTGAGTTTCCGACTTTTGCAAACCGTTCCGAAACTAAAGCGACTGAATTATAGATATCGTTAGCTAACTCACCTAACGCCCTCGTCTCCTTATTCGATCGGTCCATCATCCATAAGTTTGAAACGACACGCAAAACTGGCAGCAGCGTACCATGAGTGACTAACACAACGTTTCTCTCCAACCCGAACTCGTGAAGGCTCGGGTCATGGCTGACTGCATCAATATATGCGGGCTCTATGGGCATGAACATCAGCACGAAATCAGGTGAGTGCATGGTCGTGGCATTCGTGTACTGTTTTGAAGATAGATCCTTGATGTGATTTCTTATAACCTGAATATGAACCTTTATTAGCCTTTCAAAATCTTCGGGTGCAGCATTGGCCGCTGCTTCGTAGGCGTTTAAGGACACCTTAGAATCAATAATGATACATTTGTCGTCAGGCAGCTTGACGATAAAGTCTGTTATTTTTCGTTTCCCGTCGTCTTCAACGAACGTTGTCTGCCGCTCAAAATGGTCGGTTTCTACTAACCCGCATAATTGGAGAGTGCGCAACAGCTGTGCTTCTCCCCAGGCGCCCCGCTTTTGAGAATCACCTCGCAGAGCATTGGTTAAACTCGAAGCTTCGTGCTGCAACTCTAAGCCCATTTTTTTAACGAACTCCAACTCAGATCTCAACTGTTGATTGCCCTGCGTGGCTTCTGAGTGGACCGTGTTGACACGCGATTGAAATTCCCCAAGTTGGATCTTGAGCGGTCTTAACAGTGACTCAACGCCTTCTTTACTGTGCTTTGAAAGCGACTCAACGCGTTCATTAAGAATAGATTCTGAGAGGGATCTGAAATTCTTCTCTGATGTTGCCACAAGCTCCTTGAAAGCCGTGGATTGATCTTCAAGCCGCTGTCGCTCGGACTGTAAGAACGCCTCAGTACGTTTGCGCTCAGATTCGGCTGTGCTTAGTTTTTCACGCAATTCAGCATTTTCTTTTTGAGCCTCCAAAGCTGTGCGGTTCAATAGATCGACAGATGTTTGAGCAGAGGTGAGCTTGTGGCGCGTCGAGTCAAAATCAAGCCGGTCTCGTTCTTGGCGCTCGGCCAGGTCACCGACCTCCGCTTTTAATTGATCTGTTAAGAGCTGGGCGGTTTCTAAAAGACCACTTACCCTTGAGTAACGCCGATAAAGCCAAAAAACTAAGACACTCGTTACGCAGGTAATGGCAACGGGCCAAAAAAGAGGAATGGGGGAGCCAAAAAATTGAGTAACCGCCTCAATAAATGAATTTAGGGGAGATGCTTGCATGGTGGACTCTTTACAGTAGTACGGGAGACTCGATCAACAATAGTCCATACCTGCCATTTTCTCAATAGTCACACAAATTTGCGCTAACGTAACCTCCAATCCGGCGCACCCTCAATAATGGACTTTCATCAAAATTGAGGGAGAAACGAAATGCCAAAAGAAAGCTTTGTAAAGTTACGCACGTCACCAAAAGATTCAGAACCCTTTGCCAGCGAAAACCTGTTTGCAATTCCATTGGGCTCCGACCAGTACGAACTCGCTAATATCCCAATTATCAGCAGTCAGCTCAACTATATGGATGTTGTTGAGGCTCACCCCAATGCCAATGGCGCACTGCAAATCACAAAGATTGTATCTCGGAGTGGCCACCGCACGACCAAATGCTCATTTGGGGAGATTGCTGAAGGTGATCCTCGAAGGAAACAAGCACTAAAAGCCATTAAAGACGCAGGTGGTGGATCTGAAGGCGGCTTTGGTATGGTTATCGCATCAACGTTCAAGCCAGAGGTCTGCCAGAAAACGATCAATGAGCTGCTCGACAAGCTAGAAGAACTTGGGATTGAAGTCTATGAGCAAAACTTGTGTGGCTCGGAAACCTACGAGTAATTACTAAGGAGTTACTTTTGGGCCAACGCCCAGATATCTTGATTGGGTCAAAAGGCTCTGACATACTGAAAAGCGTGCTTATTTGACCCTTCTAGCCTTGAGTCTTATGACGGAACGACCAATAGAAAAAACGCAAGAGCTGATCCAAACTCTGATGCTGCGACTCTGTCTCAGTGACGATGATTTAACAGATCCAAAATTCCCGGTACAAGGCGAGCCAGGGGAAGAAGATACCGATGGAGTTGAATTTTTTCTAAGCGAGCTCGAATCTTTAATGGAAGACATGGATGAAGCTATCGATAACTGGCTCAAGAATCGTATCAGCAACACCGATTTTCTCGATCTAGAGTTTTTATTAAAGGACACGCTCAGTGCCGCCGAAGATGTCGTCTTTAGTGACGATACTTACGGGAAACAATATGATTCTGTAATCAGGGCCATTAAAGAAACATTTGCATGGGTACGTGAACAGTCTGCAAATACAGTCAGAAAGGACTTCTATGTTTATGCCCATATCAGCGCATCGGATGGACAGGTGTTTTATATCGGCAAAGGTACGGAGAACCGAGCATGGAGCCAAGATCGCCAACCCTCCTGGCACGCTCACGTTAAAAAGATTGGAGATTTCGTCGTTGAGATCCTCGAGTCTGAACTCTCATAAATTGAAGCCCTCGATCGAGAGGACCACTACATTAAAAAACACAGTTCAACTGTACTGAATCAACAACGACCAATGGACGTCACCTTAACGTTCGACTTGAGTGGGCTTTAATGCTTAATGGGCTTTCTTCGGATGGTTTTGAGTCGACGAACAGCCTCTTTGCCAAAAGGGGGTCATTGTGTATAACATTTAACAAAAGCGCAGGTAAGCCGATGTTTAACGGCTACCCTAAACACCAAAATACGATTCGCTCGCTGAGCACGAGGGGTACGTACTTGTCGCCACGTCGCGAATAGACTCCACAATCATCATGATCTCGTTGTTTGGCACGCTGTCAATCACACCCTCTTGGACAAACCAATCGAACATGTCAGCGATTTGGCTCGGCTGCGGCCGACTGCCGTTTAATCCATCGTAATCCTTGTGGCCTGCGACGACGATGCAACAAAAATTCCAGTGCTCTCCCTCATTATCGAACCACTCAGGGTAGAACTTGAACTCGACGCCACAGACATTTAGGAGGGCGCAAATGTGGTTTTCACGATCCCTCTTCAATACAAGGTTACTTTCAGCGTTGCTCATAATGATTAAAACCATGTTGGGATTGAGTTAACTAAGGTGTTTTTGTATATCCCTAGCGATCAGGCGACTACTTATGACAAAGGCGAGAAATCTTCATTGGCCGCAACCATGTCGAACTTCTCAACAAGACGTGCAATGTCGTTTTTAAGCCCGCCCCAGGTTCTAAAAGACTTAAACTCGCCATTAAAGACTCTTTTAAATTCACCGGCCCAACCAGGGACATTGGTATTTCGCCATGCCTCAAGAGTCAATCCGTCGCTTCCGACCCAGAACTGGTGCTCTTGGTCATTTAATTTTTCGGCTCTCATTTTGGCCTCCTACTGCGGCGTTTGTTGTTAGAGACAACAAGTATCTTGTCGCTACGGATTTCACGTTAGTCATAGCGCAAAATTATGAGTCGTAAAACAACAAGGTGGTTAGCGCGTGAGGATGAAGCCGATAGCGCGACAGAAAAGGTCGCAACACACTAACGAACATTCAATGGCCGTCAGCGTGAGATGCGGCATTTAGGAGAGTTCTCAACAATAAGCAAACCGCTTCAGGCAGTTAGAACTTAAAGAGAATATGGTTGCCGAGCAAAGCGGCAGACCACCATGAGAGCGAGACTGGAGATGTTTTTACACGGTTTTCTTTAAAAAGGCCGCAATCTACCGTTTGAGTTAACCAAACGCTGACTGACAAGCCCCTTTAAAGCCATGCTGATCGTTATTTAAGCGTACACACAGAAAAGCCTGCCCTTCCTGGCTTCGGCCATTAACGCACGCCAATCACTTGATCGTTGCTAATAATGAACCACCCTGAGTTCTTAATTAGAGCGCCAAAGGCGTTTTTGCCCCGGTATTCACAACCAACGAGATAACCATCAGCAGCCCTACTAACCCGAGTACAGCTCTCAATATCAATGCTGCTCGGGTCATTCGCATTGCGCTTAAGGTAGGCCTCAACGGGACGATATGAGCCATCCCAAGCACTCGCTGTCGGCGGTTGTCCGTGACGCGCCACGAAGGCAGCGATCTCGGCCTTGTCTGCAGCCACCTTCGCGTTGGCCTTCGCGGTATAGCTCGCAAACTTTTCTGCGTAAGTCTCATCATCAGGGAAAAATTCCATGAGTTTTTTATAGAGAGCGGCATTACCAGAAAAGTCACTTGCGGGTAGAGCCTTCAATTGAGCAAGGATAGTGGGTGCTTCTTCGTCCCGACGCTTTTCGAATTCTTTTGTTCTTACACTGGCCAATAACTCTGCAAGATCCACGTCCTTTGTTGAAACGTACTTAATTCCCTCAGCCAGAGCAGCGGAGTAATCACCAGATACAGATTTGGCAGTAATGCTGTCTAAGACAGCTTGTTTATTGTTCGAAAAATACTCCGAGCTTTCGTCAATAGCTTGTTGGCGATCCTCGGCTGCTTTTCGCCCTGCTTCGGCCATTTTCGCGGCCTGATCCGCCGCTTGCTGATTATTTTGAGCAGTGGTGGCCATAACAAGAAGCACTAAACAAACAACAACCTTCATGCCGGTCGAGAGCGAGATATTGTGATTATCTTTCAGGTAATGATTGACTGGTGGTGCCGCTATCGCCGCTACTACAAAAAATAAAATGCCCGCCGCAACGCTTGTGGTAAACGCGCCTAAGCCAGCCATCGCAAACAATACAGTGAAAATCCAAGATAATAAATTCATGCTGTCCTCCTCGAACAGATAGGGTGACCAAATTAATCTAAGTTGGTCGTGCGCGTTTTTGCCTCGAAACGGACTCTGAAGCGGCAACGATTCGATACTCATAATACGTAATGTTCTAAAAAAATGTTACGTCAGGGACTAAAAAACCTTTCAACAACGCAGTTTGTAGTTGAAATTTACGCGCTCACTAACCTGATATTGGTTGAGGGTAGACCATAGAACTCCAACAACTAACTATTCGCGTGGAGTGACCAATGAGCAACAACATAATCCCGTTTTCTAACTATCGGGGATCGCCACAACTGCGTTGGTCTTTAGATGAGCTTTTGGTTGACAGCTTTTGCGGTGGCGGTGGCGTCAGCACAGGTATTGAGAGGGCTTTAGGTCGATCGGTAGACTACGCAATTAACCATAGCCCCGATGCCATTAGTATGCACCAGGTGAATCACCCACAGACGTTTCACTTTAACGAGTCGGTTTGGAATGTAGAACCACGAGACGTGAGTAAGGACAGGCCGGTAGGGCTTGTTTGGGCCAGCCCAGACTGTACTCACCACAGTCGAGCCAAGGGCGGCAAACCTGTCAGCAAGACAATTCGCGGGTTGGCGTGGTATGCGCTTAAGTGGGCCGTACAAGTGAAGCCACGCTTGATTATGCTTGAGAACGTAGAGGAGCTGCTGACATGGGGTCCTTTAACAAAACGCGGCAGACCAGACAAACGCAAACTCGGCCAAACTTTCAATAAGTTCATCGCGCGCCTAGAAAGAGCGGGCTACGTCGTAGAATACAGGGTGTTACGCTGTAGTGACTACGGCATACCCACTAGCCGTAGGCGTTTTTTTCTAATTGCCAGAAGAGATGGCGCGAAGATTGTTTGGCCTAACAAGACACACGGTCCTGCCGGGAGCGGACTCAAGGCATTCATTCCGGCTAGCTCCATTATTGATTGGAGCCTGCCCTGCCCTAGCATTTTCACCCGCAAGAAGCCGTTGGTCGAAAATACCCTCAAACGAATATCCCTAGGCTTAGAAAGATTTGTATTAAACAATCCAGAGCCGTTCATTCTTAGGGGCAAAGAAAAGGCCGAGCACTTAAAATCAGCTTTTATCGGGCGGCATAAGTTCATGAACGCGGGCCAAGACATTACACTTCCCATCCCAACGATTACTGCAGGATGCGGCAGTAAGCGCCCCAGCGGGGCGGCGCAGTCATTAGCACTCCACACAGTTGATCTTCGTCGAATACGCATAAAGCCAGGGATCAAGACACTAGAGCAGAACAGCCAACAGGTTAGCGCTTTCCTGGTTAAGTACTACGGGTCAAAAAAGGATGGTTGCAAGCTTAGCGAGCCGCTTGACACGGTCACATCTAAAGAACGGTTTGGCTTAGTCGCTGTTTATGGCAGTTTGTATGAGGTCGTAGATATTGGAATGCGAATGCTTCAGCCACACGAGCTATACCGAGCTCACGGTTTTCCGACAGATTACATCTTCACTAAAGATAAATCTGGTCGCCCATTATCGAAATCAAAGCAAGTAGCGATGGTAGGTAACTCCGTACCGCCGGCCATGGCCGAGCTCTTGGTAAAGTGTAACTACCACGAAGAGAAAAACGACTCAGAGCACTATGTGGCCGACGAAGCCTCTTTGAGGGCTTAATAACCTTGACGGCCTGACTAGAGACTTGTTTTTTACGCTTTTAACTAACGGCGATCTCGTTACTGAACAACACTGACGGCTCTATTCACGTCTTTAATGAGCATGAGGTACATTCGATGAATGATCTAAAGAGCAGTATCAAAGAACACTCATTCGGCAGTGTTTACGTTTTTCCTGAGAGCGAGACACGGCATAGCTTTCACTACACAATAGGGTTTCAACAAAGTTTTGCCCAGCCAGAGATTCTTATTTTTGGGCTTAGCAAGGAAGTCGGATCGCAAATACTCTGGAGCATCAAAGAGAAGCTGCAGGCGGGTGAAAGTCTTGAGCCTAACCGCAGGCTGAGTGGCATTTTAAGTCGAGGTCTCGACGTTATGTTTCTTCCTGTCATTCACCCCATCAAAGTCGAGTACTTAGCCGTTGCACGACAGCATTACAAAGAGCCCTTCCAGGCTCTCGTAATGCTTTGGCCTGATGAAAACAATGTGCTTCCTAATGAGCCGTACTCGACGAACACGTCCCAGATACAGGCCTTTGAAATCACTTAGAGTTACCGCCTCGATGTTGGCCGCCCCCTTAAGGGCGGCCTCACTCATCATTTAGAACATTCACCTACTACCGTTCCCAACGGCAGTGACGCCATATTGCACCCTTCAAGATCAATAACGTGAGTTGGGTCCTCACACTTTAGATTAGCCCAAACCTTTAAAGAGAGCCTTCCTTCCCATTTTTCTAACAGCATGAAGTGTCCATTATCTTCTGAGCAGCTGTCGGTATACCCGTCTACCCCAATCCACAACCCGTAAGCGCCAGGCAAAAGGCGGACTACTATTTGTTGACTGGATTCTATGGGATCTTCGGGAGCCTTAACTGTTAATTCTTGCATTGCTGTCCTCGCCTAAAAGTTAAAAGTGAGGATAGATAATGAGTCTCCAGCGGTGGGGTTGGTTACGCTAGCGTAAAACGGCAGGCTTAATTCAGTGGTTGGGCGGCCAAACAAGTTTTAATAAAGCTAGTTACATCATCGCCAGGCTCGAACCCCTGAGATTTTAAGCGGTTGCGCGTGGTGGCTCTACAGACCTTGAACTGTCTTGAAATCTCTTCGACAGTAATTCCGCGGCCATTACTTCGGTAAAGCGCTGGTTGATGATCGGATTGCTCCACTAAAAGTGAAATATCGTCACCCACCGAATAACCTCTATAACTGAGCCGCAGGCGTAGCGAATTTGTAGTGAGGTTCACCATCGATGCAATATCTTCAACCAGGTGCTCTTGACCAAAAACCCCATAGTACTCCCATGGAAAATGACTCTTAAGGGATTGGGTCACATCATCGCCGGCTTTGTGTTCGTACGCCGCTAGCCTTAAGCGTACATGCTCTACTGATAAACAGGCGTTGAACGCAAGCTGATGAATGTTCATCTGAGCACCGTCGAACAGGAAAAAGGAGTCGTCGAATTGGTTCATAGTGAAAACAGGGGTTTCGTAAACCTCAAAATACCAAGGTTTCTCAAATTTATACACTGCTAACGTAAATAATTTTACGGAAAAGCTTTGGTCAGGACGGTTAGACCCTCAGGATTGGATTCATTGAAACAGGGGTGACCATGGAAGACAACAAACTTAAAGCGTTAACCGAAGCGTTGAAACAGATCAACAAAAAGTGTGGCGCTAAATCCGTAATGCGGATGGGTGATGAAGGGTTTGTCGATATCGAGGCTATCAGTACAGGCTCTATCGGTCTTGATAGTGCGTTAGGAATACAAGGATTACCGCGCGGACGTATTGTGGAGATTTACGGACCAGAATCATCAGGCAAGACAAGCCTTTCTTTGTTGGTTCTTGCAAAAGCGCAAGAAGCTGGCGGCACAGTCGTCTTCGTTGATGCGGAACATGCGCTGGACGTAAAGTACGCTGAGCGACTCGGCGTTGACATGGATCATCTCTACCTTTCACAGCCAGACAGCGGCGAACAAGCACTTGAGATCGTCGATACGATGGCGAGCTCTGGAGCGGTAGATGTCATCGTCGTTGATTCCGTGGCTGCGCTAACACCAAAAGCGGAAATAGAAGGCGATATTGGGTCGTTACATGTCGGACTCCAAAGTCGGCTTATGTCTCAAGCTATGAGAAAGCTCAGTGGTACTGTTGCCAGAACAAAAACGCTGGTGATCTTTATCAACCAAATAAGGATGAAAATTGGTGTGGTATGGGGCAACCCCGAGACGACTAGCGGCGGAAACGCTTTAAAGTTCTATGCGTCAGTTAGGCTCGATATCCGCAGGATTGGTGTTATTAAAAATGGTGCCGATATAGTTGGAAGCGAGACACGAGTAAAAGTGGTAAAAAACAAGGTTGCTCCGCCTTTCAAACAGGCCGAGTTCATCCTTATGTACAACGAAGGTGTCAGTTACGAAGATGAATTGATTACCTTTGGATTAGAACATGGAGTGCTTGAGAAATCAGGCTCATGGTATAGCTTTGGTGGCACAAAGCTTGGTAACGGTAAGGATGCCGTCAGGGAGTACCTAAAGTCCGACCCACAAGTAGCGCTTGAGATTCATCGGGAGCTACCAATAACGGAATCGAGTCAAAAAGACCGATCCCCGGTGAGGACTTAGGAGAGCAGGAAGCTCAATTTTAAGGCGTGGATGCCGCTTGGGAAACTAAGCATGGCCATGGATGGCCAAACTTTTTACAGCTTGTTATAGGTTTGCTGTCCGCTACGCGATCGAACGACTCAGTCAATTTGAGAAACTTAATAGAGTTTTAAGCAATTGAATTTTTGTGCTGTCATAGGCACAGTGAGTTTATGAAAACGAGAAAGGTACGCATAATGCGTATACTGCGCAAACAGGATCGATAAACTGTATGACCATGGTTCAACCTATCGACACAACACGATTAGTCTTTCAGGCATTGATGCCCCCAAAGGAAGATGAAATTCATCCTATCTTGGGACCTATTTCATCATTGCGCACACCAGATGCGAGCTGCTCTTTGTGTGGATGGGAAGGGTCATCTTTGTTGCTTACGCAAAACAACGGTGAAATTGCCTGCCCAAATTGCTTTGATTCAAGTGGACTTGATGAGCCAGAATATGTGATAGAGGATGGGGTTCTATATCGCGAAGAGAGCACATTAATTACAGAACTGCAGGTCGGAGTCACGAAAAATAAAACACATATTTTCTCATTGCCCAAGCTTTTGGACGTCAGACCGAGCCAGGTTAAAGTGGATCGGTTGTTGGTGCGCGGCTCCGGCACGATCGCCTTAGCACCCAAAGCAATGTTGCGATACACCCCACCAAGCGGATTTATCGGTGTTGATAAGACAATCTTATCCTGCTTCCAAGAGAATTTAACTAACGAGAAAGAAGTCAGGGTGCTCTGCATTCGATTTTTAGTTTCAGCGAACACACCACTATAGGACCTTTTTATATGGACACCACACCAAAAGCAAAAATTACTAACGGACTTACGATTGAGTTCACACACAATGATCAAGTTTTAGAACTAACAGTAGGTTTTGATCAATCAGGGCCGTTGTTTTATCGATCTGTCAATGAAGTTGTTGACGGTAAGCCGGTGAACGAGGTTATGCGAGATGACGATGGAGTAAGCACAGTGTATGCGGTTGAACGATGGGCTGAAGAGGAAGGCTACCCTGTGAACGATGACTTTTTTGCGGGGCTGCGTAACTGCACGGCGCAAGGATAAGTTATTAAACTTTATGGATTACCAATGGATACGATAAAAACTGAGCCGCATGACGGCTCTTGCGGACATTGTAAAACCTCAGTCCCTTTAGACGCTTATGTGTGTGCTGGGTGCGGAGCTTATTGGGGGTTTGAAAATGGATGTAGAACCCGTCAAGAGCTTTACGATACATCGATAGCAGAAATTAGATTTTTCTTTCGTGTAGTAATGGCCCTTTTGGTAATTTGCTTAGTGCCGCCTCTGTTCGATAAATCAGGATGGGGCGTACTTTTTATGGTTGTGGTTGTTACTACTCTCACGTTTGGAGCCCCTCTGTGGCTGCTTATTGGTAACCGCATGCGATCTATTATCTTTTTATGGTACTGATAAGTTAACTTAAATGCTTGAGAAAACCTCTCGCAAGCAAGACCGAAATATCATGAAACGAACTGCATTATCCCACACTGTCTTTACCAGGCAGGTAGAGCTCATCCAACATCCCCACGCTTCTTGCAGAAAATAGTTAACTAGCACCCTTTTACATTACGCTGATAAAACTGACAAGTGAATTGGAGTTCGACCATTCATCAACGACTTTATTCGGAATACCGCAATAGTGGTAGAAAGTATCTTTGAGTCGCACCAAGGCATACATGTGGCTAGAGTTGTAAAATAGTTCGTTAACTAACGAGGACTCAATCAAATTGTATTCAATAAACCCAGTTGAGACATCGACGGGAGTATCACGGTATTTCACTGTTATTTCGCGCGCCCAAGAAAGTTGCTGTAACAGTAACGACAAGCAAATGATCATCGTTAGCTTTTGAATGAAACTCATTATTGAATACCCGACTCGTTTAATTCGCGGTAAGCGTCACAGCCACGCTGCATCCCTCCGTCACACGCCAAGCCAACATAATGTTTAGCTTTGCTTTTATCTTGCCTCACTCCTACGCCATTGTTGTATAAGACCCCTAAATTAAAACAAGCGTCCATATCTTCTCCGCCACATGCTTTTTGGTACAACGAGTTGGCTTTCTGATAATCCTGTTTAACGCCTTGGCCGTTGGCGTATGAGTTCCCTAAATTCAAACAAGCCTTCATAGATTCTCCGTCACATGCTTTTTGGTACAACGAGTTGGCTTTCTGATAATCCTGTTTAACTCCTTCGCCATTTCCGTATGAGAGCGCTAAGTTATAACAAGCGTCCATATCTTCTCCGCCACATGCTTTTTGGTACAACGAGTTGGCTTTCTGATAATCCTGTTTAACTCCTTCGCCATTTTTGTATGAGAACGCTAAATTAAAACAAGCGTCCATATGTTCTCCGTCACATGCTTTTTGGTACCACGAGATGGCTTTCTGATAATCCTGTTTAACTCCTTCGCCATAGTCGTATGCGACTCCTGCTAAAAAGCAAGCGGTCATGTCCTGATCGCTGTCACATGCTTTTTGAAAATCCTCTACGGTGTAAGAAGCATTTGCTGCAGATACACTTAATACCAAAGTTAGTAACAAGTGTATTTTTTTAGTATTAAACATTTTCGCTCCAAGGTGAAAAATGGCGTCAAAGCGGTGTCGCCAATAGCAATCATTTACAATATTGTTTCGCACTTATTGTTTACCCAACAATAACAATAATACGGATAAGAAGCATTGCGGAGATCGAACTCCTTAGAATACTTGAAGTCTTGAACATCCTCAGCGGCAGGTTTGAGTTGTGAGTTCAACCATTCAGCTAACGCTATATTGACCCAAAATTAACATATTGAAACATAGCCAGTCTCCGCTTGTTATTCACGAATGCCTATTTGCAAACAGATGGACAATTCTCCCCAGCACCACCAACACCAGAGTAACATGGGCCCCCAACTCCTGCATAACATGGACCACCAACCCCATCGTATGCTGGACCACCCACCCCATCGTAGGCTGGACCACCCACACCGTCATACCTAGGGCCGCCGACTCCACTGTACTCAGGACCACCCACACCTGCATAACATGCGCCACCAACTCCGGCATAAGCAGGACCGCCAACTCCTGCATAACATGGGCCACCGACGCCTGCATATCCTTTGCAGTTACAAACATCCTTTGCAGTTGCCGTATTCACAAATACAAACAAGAAACAAAATACTGTTAAAGATCTCAATAGATATTTCATACTAGAATCCTCTCGGTCTGGGATTAGGAAGTATTCCACAGCCGGTCATTTGGCGCAATATTGCCCTGATCAGACGTTATCAGGGCATGCGGGCACATGGGAGCAAATTCAGCTTATTTTTGATAAGACGGCAGATTATGTACAGAAGCAAAAGGACGCTGGGTTGCTAAAAGAAATACCCATGAAAGAATTTAAAGAAGATATCGACACCTTAAGAAGAGCAAGCACTCACTGGATAAGACATACTGGCGCATCGATGGCATTGGGTGATGGTGAAGACATCAAAGAGATATCAGACACGCTTGGCCACAGTGATCAGCGTATTACAGAAAAGATATACAGTATTAGAGAGGATGCGCTTAGAGCGACAAAGCGCAGGGTTTGACCTATAAATCTCTGCTCAGTGTCCCTTACTCGCACGGAAATGTTTTCTTTAAGCCCAAGACAAGAAGCATCTCTACAGGAGTATCAGGATCAAAAGGACCTGCAGCGGGTTTTCTAGACTCCAGCATGTTATCAATTATATTAATGTGGTTCTGTGGATTAAGCTTAAGGCCTGCCGGAGGACAGTATATTTTTACATTATGGAATTCCTCGGACACAGCTTGAGTCCACAGAACACCTGCACCAACGCCCCTAATATATATTTCAAGGACGTCTCGATCGTCTTCCTTGAGAGATTGATAATCTGAAATGTTCATCGCATCTGCGCGATTGACAAACAATGAAAGCACAACAAAAAATGCTAATTTAGATATATTCACTACAACCTCTCAAGAACAACGCTGTGCACGGAATGGCAAAGTTAATCTGACGCATTACTCGCACGGGAAAGTATTCTCCAAACCAAACAGTAGCAGCATCTCTATAGGAGTATCAGACTCAACAGGCTTACCTTCTTCTGAATAAAACTCTATCGTTTTCTCAATTATATCGATGTAGTTCTCGGTGTAAAGGGTAAGCGCGTAGTTAGTGATTATTAAGCGGCCGTCTCAGCCGACGCCTCAATAGTATAAGGCAACAACGCCTCAACGTCTTCAACACAAGTCGCCTGCGGCAGCTCAGTGAATACTCGTTTCAGATACCCGTAAGGCTCAATACCATTAGCCTTAGCCGTTTCAATCAAGCTGTACAGATTAGC
>DKML01000010.1 GCA_002470515.1 Proteobacteria bacterium UBA7415
CATTACCTCATATTTCCGAACTCTAATAATTTGAAGACGAACCCCGCCTAAAGCGTGTTTCTCACCATAGACTGTAGTGCGCAGAGTTGTTTTTCTACAGCCTCGTGCGTAGAGCGCCTCTTCCGTTCTTTAATGCATCATTCGTTACCGATCAATAGTCTCCAGAACACGCTCTCTTTGAAATTAGGCTATTGTGCGATATATATAGCATTCTATAACCTGCCCCCTATGTGCTAATCTAAATCCTACAGCCTCACTCCTGTTATATATAGTTTCCAGCAGACAACCTGACAGCGTAATACCCTCCTTTAATAATCAAATGGTCAAGATTCTGCACAACGAGGAAGGCTCCTTACTAGCCAAAGCGTCAAGAACACGCGCACCTACGCCTGTCCCTGATTAGTTATTAACTCAACATGAAGACGGTGACGTGATATGCAAATCTCGACAGAACATGGGCTTGCATTTTTGTGCATGGCAAAATGTGCTTCGACCGCAATTGAGTCGGCAATAACAGACTATTGCAATATAAAATTTTCAGGGCGCACGTCCATCAAACACATCAATGCTCAAGTTTTTAACGATCATATACTTGCTGCTCATAAGAAATTGGTTCGTTCTTCACATATTGAATCAGTTTGTATGATCAGAGACCCCTTAGATTGGATAGAAAGTTGGTATCGCTATCGAAGTAGAAACCAACTGATGAGTCCAAAAAGTCCGCAACATGCAAAATATACCGGCAATGTTAGCTACAACGAATTCTTACTTGAATATATGTCCAAAGGTAAAAGAAAGCCCTTTGCTCAACTGAGGACGCAATATAATTTCCTGAGCTTGGCTAGCGGTCGTATTGGCTTAGATCGCATAATACCTTTCGATAACTTCAAGTTGCTCAATCAGTTTTTCTCTGAAAAATTCGGCCACGAAATTGAAATCACATTAAAAAACACTTCTCCAAGAATACCCATATCTCTAGATAGCGATGTTGAAGAAAAGCTTCGTCAGTACCTTGCTAAAGACATTGCAGTATACGATTTTGTAAAAGAGCATGGTCAGTACATCAAGGCGCTTCATTCTGACAAGCTTTACGCGGTTCTCCAAGATACCAGTGAGGATTAACGAAGACGGTCGCCTTAGAGTCATCTGCGTAGGATATTTCGAAGTCTTTCAATAAGAATCGTTTAAATAAGCTGTGAGCTGCTAAAAGCGTTAGAAAAACTAATTTGTGAGCCTTAAAATCACCTCATAAGATTGGTATTACTTGGGATTTAACGCTTAAATGCTATGCAATCCGAGGTGACCTGCGCCGGAAAATAATCTGGGTCAGCTGGGTCACTGACTTTTGAGACTTTCATCGAAATAGGATAATACTTACCTATTTGGTCTCCGCCAGCGGCTAACCGATACAGTACATGAGCTCTGTTTAAATTCTGTCCGTAACTAAACTCTATTTTAGAAGGATTGTGGTTTGATAGATAAATTGATTCTGCCGAATTCCCCAAACGATCCTTACAAGCGCCGTCTTGGTATATTTTCTATTGAAAGCTGGCAGAATTAATAAGGAGTAAAGCTATCGCAATGCCTCCAAATGTTTTTGAAAATCGATCACTTTTGTTATTTAGAGTCAATGAATAGATAGCTAAACTCAAGACTGCAGAGGTAGCGTATAGATAATGCGAACCCTGTGAGGACAACAAGGGAACTGCACTAAGAAATAGAAAGTAAGTCGCCAAATGCTGAATGGTCGCTTTCCATGACGCAGTTCGGAATATAAAAATGGCAAGCCCCTTGTACTTGTGACTTCATTTCTTCACAGCGAGACAAAAGGCAGTTAATCCAGCTAACTTATTCCATCGCATGAAGCGTAATTCCAACAGGCATATTTTTCTTAAAGTCCAATTGGTTAACGGGTTGTGTTGGGCTAACTCAGACTGAGCTAATTTTGAAGTTTTAAATTTATTTTTGGCGATTCTAAGTAGGCTAACTATTGGAAAAAGAAGGCCATAGTAATATGAACTGCGAGTCAATTGTAATCCTGACGCTAAAACGAGCTGTTCAAGCTGTTTTAATGTGTAGCGGCGTTTGTGTTCTAAAAAAACATCATGATCACTCCATAAAAACATAAAGGCTGGCACGCTTATTACAAAGTTTGTTTTCGGAGGCGATTTATCAACATACTCTTTTAAGAGCTTCAGGTCGTCATCCACATGCTCTAAAATATCCATAAGTAAAACAGTGTCGGCGTCAGTAGACTCAATTGAACGACGATAAGATATTTTTTTTCCGTTTTGAGTTGTGCTGTAATCGTTTTTATAGCTTGTATCGACGCAACACGCCTGTGAGGCTGCCGTCTGGTCTAGTAGCTGTTGAGAGAAAAGGTATTGTCGTTAGGTGCTTAGGTAAGCGAAGAGAAATAGACAAGGATCCTTCCTAGCCTATAAACATCATACAGTCTATTAGCTTACATCAAACGAAATCGACGCTTGGTCATTCACACCAGCTCACGATTCATACAATGCAGAGTCTACCCCTTGACGGAGGCGAGGCAATTTTAAAGAAACTCAGACAGCCTTAACGTTTATTGAACATTCAATACTATTCCCTACACTGTCAGCAAGATAAGCATCTTGAAAGAGCCACCCTGCCTTCGCCTGTCTAAGTAACTTATTGAGATACTCAAAACCGTTTAAAAAAACTAGAAAAGTGCTACCAAATGCAGCGCCATAAGTTTCGAATAGGATGTCATCCAGCTATTCCACCCGCTAGAACTCCACCCAGTCTTAATCTCCACGCTCAATAACAGTATGAATTTGCCTAGAGCCATTATCCTTGGACTAAAACTATCGATCCCATAAAGTCTCGAGCTCTTCGAGAGACTTACCCTTAGTCTCTGGTAAGAAACGAAGCGCAAAAATGAACGCAATCGCACAAAAACCAGCAAAAATGAAATAGGGCAAAGCACCGTTAAATGAATCTTGGTTCAATTCACTACGGTTCAATACAGGGTATGAGTTGGAAACGATCGCATTCATAAACCACTGCGCCGCAACTGCAACAGCCATCGCCGCGCTTCGAGCGCGGTTCGGAAACATCTCTGAAAGTACTACCCATACAATGGGTCCCATCGACAGTGCAAATGAGCCAACAAAAGCTAAGATTGCAACCAAAGACACCACACCAAGAGATTGCACGTAAATGGTGTAGCCCAATACGCACAGGCTCACAAACATACCAGCCGTACCCATGAGATAGAGCGGTCGTCTACCCCAGAAATCCACGGTGTAGATAGCGACAAAGGTAAACCCTAAATTTACAGCACCCAACCAAAGCTGTTGCTTCAAAGCATCCTGAGGGCCATAACCAAGGGCGTTGCTGAAAATTTCTGCTCCGTAGTAAAGAATTGCGTTGATACCTGAAGTTTGCTGAAAAATAGACAACATCACACCAATAAACGTGGCTAGGCCAAGCCCGCCGATCAGTAGCGCTTTAAGTGGCATACGCTTCTCTTGCAACGAAAGCTTAATCTGCGCCGCTTCTGCTTCTGCCTGCTCGGTAGAGCCCGACAAACTTTTTAATACTTTGAGCGCTTCGTCATCTCGACCCTTTAGCATCAACCAACGTGGGCTGGCGGGTACTAGAAACAACAAAACGAAAAACAATACGGCAACTGGTAGCTCCGACCAAAACATAACACGCCAGCCTTGATTCAAATTGTATTGGTACACCTCGCTTATTTGCGCTTCACTGAGTACAGCAGAATCACCGCCACCAATAAAATAGGTAGCTAGAAAAACCATGAAGAATCCGAGTACAATGGCCAACTGGTACAGAGAGACCATGCGTCCACGATGTTGTGGTGGTGACACCTCGGCAATGTACATGGGTGCCGCCATAGACGCTAAACCAATGCCTAGCCCACCGATGATTCGATAAACGACCAGCTCCTGATAAGACACCGCAATACCAGAACCCCACGCCGAAACTGAAAACAGAACAGCTGATAGAAGCATGGTGTTTTTACGACCAATGGCTTTTGTAAGATAGCCTGCCATAAGCGCGCCGAAACCGCATGCATAGACAGCGCTACTTACGACCCAACCTTGCATGCCTGGCGACAACGCAAAATGTTCGGTAAAAAATAGCTGCGTGCCACCGATAACACCGGTGTCGTAGCCAAAGAGGAATCCCCCAATCGCAGCTATAGCCGCAATTCTCACAATTGAGATCTGTTTTACGTTGTCCATCTAAACTCCCCTGGCTAATTATTATTGTTTTAAAAATCTATTTAGGCACGCCACTGAATTTTCGTATACGTGGTTAAAAGCATGACCGATACAGGCCTGCTTTTTGCCAGACTAAAAGTAGAATGGAAAGAACACGCAATCGACCAAGTTACAGTATTTACACTAATTAATACCTAAGCTACACCTGAGTTTAGGTACATTCTTGATGCAATTAGAATCAAGCTTGTTCGCTTGATCACCACAGACAGCCTAATGGAAAGACCGATTAAACAAAATAGCGCGAGCAGATTTAGTATTGCACAGATCGCTCTATTCACGGCCGCCGGTTTAGTCGCTACGCTAACCTGGTTTAGCGCCAGTAGCGTCGCATACGAGTTTGTTGGTTTGGGATTAATAGGCGCAATCTTTGCCAATGCCACAGGAGCAGGCGGCGGCGTAGTATTTATACCTACTTTTCATCAACTGGGCCTTAGTGAGTCCGCTGCTGTGGCAACCAGTTTCGGTATTCAGACTTTTGGTATGACCGCGGGTGCTCTTGCTTGGCTGGTTAAGTTTTCGAACAAGAGCGAAGAACCCAAAGGCTCGCTCAACCTCATACTACTTGTTTGCGCCATAGTTTTTATTCCTAGTGTTCTCGGTCTATATTCTGTGAACTTGTTAGAATGGTCTACGCCAGCGCGCTTTGATGCCTTTTTTGCTTGGTTTTCGATCGTACTTGGCCTTTGCATTCTTGCCACTCTTTGGCGCTTTACTCGCGGGCAGCATTTAATGGTTTTATCGCCTTTGGATGTAGTCTTGCTAATACTACTTGGCTACATCGGCGGGATTGTAACCGCCTGGTTGTCGGTCGGTGTTGGCGAGATTATCGCTTTCTACTTAATCGCCAGAGGATTTAACCCCAGCGTGGCAATTGCTAGTGCCGTTGTTATTACCGCTCTAAGTGTATGGTCGATTGCTCCGATGACGTTCTCAGCCGATTCGATGATAGCAATGCACATAGTCTTAGCCGCTGGGCCAGCCGCCGTAATCGGAGGTCTGAGCGCAAGGTTTCTAGTTGACCGTTTACCTCAGTTTTGGTTAAAGGTATTCTTTGGTTCGTGGTTAATTCTAATTGGCGCGGTCACTTAGAGTTGCTGAGCAATTGGTAAATAAAGCGACAGTGAAAACAACAACGAAAACGATAGGCTGAAACGCGTGAACCTAATACCAGAACTGGCAGAGACAACGCCTGAGGAATTCTGTCAGAATATTGTCACTGCGCGCGCACCTGTTGTACTACGTGAATTCGTCAAGCACTGGCAATTGGTAAGCTTGCGAGACAGCGCCGACGACTTTTCTCGTCGTCTTCAACAAGAAGACTCAGGTGAAAAGTTCTATACGGTGGTCGGTAGCCCTGATATTAAAGGTCGGTTTTTCTATGGTGACGGTCTACAGGGAACAAACTTTAATAAAACCAATGCCACTATTAGCGATGCGCTGGCGCATATCGCTCAACAAAGCAGTGCTGCTAGCCCTCATGCGATTGCCGTTCAAGCCGCTCGAGTTGCAACTGCGCTGCCTAATATCGCTAAATCTCACACCAACCCACTACTTCCCAATATAGACCCCACCCTTTGGTTAAGTAATCAGAGCATGGTTGCAGCGCATTTCGACCTACACGATAACATTGCGTGCGTTGTTCATGGTCGACGTCGTTTTACCTTGTTTCCCCCAGAGCAGATTGCCAATCTCTATATTGGCCCCACGCTTAATGCGCCTGGCGGCGTGCCGATAAGCATCGTTGATTTAAACAAACCAGACTTGGAAAAATATCCGCGCTTTCAAGACGCGCTTGATGCAGCCCTTTATGCTGATCTAGAACCTGGAGATGCTATATTTATCCCTACCCCTTGGTGGCACGCGGTCGAGTCGAAGGATCCCCTTAACATGCTTATTAACTATTGGTGGTCTGCACAAGTTCAACCATTGGTAGCGGCCAATAAAAGCCTAATGCATAGCATGTTGTCGATTGGCAACCTACCAATAGAGCAAAGGCGAGCATGGAAAGACTTTTTCGACTACTTAGTGTTTCGACAAGAGCTGGATCCCACTGAGCACTTGCCCGCTGAGCTTCACGATGTTGTTACAAGTTTAAGCCCTGAACAAGAACAGCAGGTTATGGATTACTTAAGCACAAAAACTAGCTCGCCCAAGATTAGCGACCCTCAGTAAGTCAAAGTCATCTTTAGCGGTCTCATATTTAAGCTGAACGACAATAGTGCTGAATAAAGTCGTTATGCTTTGGCATGTTCTGCAATTGCTTAGCCACCCGTTCTTCGATTGTATCTAAAAAGACTTTAAGCTCTTCGTCGCTCATCATGTTAACGATGGGGTGATACTGTTCGGGCATTAGACCCTGACCTAACATCACCTGAGTCCAAGAATTTTCGCCAAACAATTCTGTTGGATTTTTAAATACTCGACCGGTTTGTTTAAACAGTTCGATTCTGTGTTTTAGTGAATCGGGAATATCCATCGATTTACAGAAACGCCAGAACGGAGTATCCGTTCGGTTAGTGACGTGATAATGCAAGATAATAAAATCTCGCGTATGCGTCATTTCGTTGTCCATTTGCGTATTAAATTCTTCTACATCGGGTTGGCGAATTCCATCAAAAGGAAACATCTGCATCAGACGTGTGATACTGCGCTGAATAAAGTGGATGCTGGTAGATTCTAGCGGCTCAATAAATCCGCTAGAGAGTCCCATAGCGATACAGTTCTTATTCCAATGCTTACGACGCGTGCCCGTTCTAAACTTAATCACTCGAGGGTCATTTAGAGGCTTGCCCTCGACATTATCTGTAAGCATCTGTATGGCATCGTCATCACTCTTATAGCGACTGCAAAACACCATGCCATTGCCCACACGTGACTGTAGAGGGATACGCCACTGCCAACCAGCATCTCGCGCTATCGAGCGTGTATAGGGGATCGGTTCTGCAACAGCTTCGGTTTGCATCGCAACGGCTGAATCGCACGGCAACCAATGGCTCCAATCGTCGTAGCCAGAATGCAATGTTTTCTCGATCAGCAGCCCTTGAAAACCGCTGCAATCAATAAATAGGTCACCTTCGATTACCTTGCCCGACTCTAGTTTTACGTTCTCAATGTAACCAGATTCGCCATTTAATCCGACCTCAACTACTTTTCCTTCTTGCCTGATAGCCCCATGTTTCTCAGCGATTTCGCGTAAAAATTGGGCGTATAAACCAGCGTCCATATGGTACGCATAGTTAAGGCCAAGCTTAGGCATTACCGCAAATTTTTCTTCCTTAGCGGCCACCAACTCAGAACAATAATCACCAAACTCTTTGGCGATACCCAACTTGCGACCTTTCAGCCAAAAATGTTGGAACCCTGCCGCCCAACAGTCTCGTCCAGTAAAACCAAATGAATGAATATAGTCTTCATCGACGTCACGCCAATTCTCAAACGAAATACCCAGCTTGAAGGTAGCGTTAACTCTTGCCATAAATTCTTGCTCGTTAATACCCAATAACTCATGGTGTGTAACGAGCGTTGGAATCGTGGCTTCACCCACACCAACAGTCGGAATGTCATCCGACTCAATGAGAGTAATGTTAATCGTTTTGCCGAGTAACTTTGCAAGAGACGCTGCAGCCATCCATCCGGCGGTTCCGCCACCCACAATCACTACTTTATTAATTCGTTTATTCATTTATCGTCTCGCTCCCATTATCTGGGTTACTCAATAGGGGTACTCATTATTTGAGGAATTTTTGTAATTGCGTTTTTATAGCTTGAGCCTTTTCGGAATCCAACGTCGCCAAAATACCCCTTACTTTCTCAGGTATATGGTCAAACTTAGTCTCTTGTTCGCCAAACACATAATAGTCAAACAAGTTTTTCCAAATTTGTTTTTGAGCTTGTGGGAGGTCACGCATACTCAAAAGTGAATTGAGCAATGCATTTGCAGGTGCTCCTAAATACGCAGGAGTTGTACGCCACCAATAATTGACCAATACGTTGAATGACTCAAGAGATTCAACGTGATGCCACCACATGCTAGGAATAAAAACCGCATCGCCTGCCTCAACATTAAAGACAACGGCTTCTTGCATAGCCTGCGCGTACTTTGGAAAACGTTCCAAATCAGGGTTTGCCGTATCCACCAGGCTAATGGCTTGACCCGACGGAGTAAGGTCAAGCGGGCCGACATAAAGATTGTCAATGTGCTCTGGAGGAAACAACGTAAAACGCCGCCGCCCAGCCACAACACAGGCAATATTGTCTGGGAAATCATAGTGTGCCGCAATGCGACTTCGATTGCCTATCCATATACTAACTAAACTTTCGTTAGTGTCTAAGGTGATATCGTTTTCGCCTCTAAAGTCCGGCAACCAGTGGTCGACCATTGTCGAACCAACGTAATAAGTTGGAGCGTTTGTTTGCTCTGCGCAGGCAAAAAGCTTGTCTAAAACAGTGTTTAGATCTTGCCGTGTGCGTTCAAAATTAAACCCGCTGAAGTCATCATTATAAAAAATTCGCCCATTGATAGAAGCATCACCTTCATACACCGTAAGCGGCTCACCCTGATAGAAGCTTTGGATATAGTCTGCTACAGCGCGGTCAGATTCCTGCGCCTTTAGTACTGCTGGCCACCGTTTAACGAACCCTTTAAGTAATAGGGGGGTACTCGACTGCAACACGCTAGCTGGTATCGCAAGTGGATCAACGCCCTCTAATTGCTCAATGGTTTGCATAGTTGCTTAAACTGTTTGCTCGTTCTTTCTGTCAACCAATGTGCGAAGACATGAATGTGATGCCATGACCATAAAAATCGGCATAAGAAATCCTTGCGAATTGAGCTGTTGCATTTGCTCACCAGAGAGTTCCTGAACCTTATCTTCATTGATCGTGTAAAGCCCAAGTAGCTGGTTTGTGCTGCCATCCTTTAGTGGAACATCGAGTGTGAACTGTTCAATTAACTCGAGTTCCATAATAGCGTTGATAAATTTTTCGTTGTGTTCATGTGCCGCATTAATCATTTCGAGATTTGCGTTCATCTGGCTTAAGTACTCCGTCATTCCACCGTGCTCAAAAAGAGCATTGCCTTTTTCGGTATTGACTCGCGGGCTATCCATATCAATTGTGATAACAGCCTTTTTCTTATCCTTCGCCGTGGAGTCTTCTTGAAATCCAATTAAAAAAGGCTGACGTCTGATCATGAGCGGGATATAAGCCGCATTCCAGCCTGAGTCATCTAAAAATAGGTTTTCCGCTTCCTGGAATCCAAATAGCGCAACTGGAAAAAAAGCGCCTGTTTCCGCGTTTTTCTGAAAAAATATGGGGTAACTACCTTGTACGTTTCGAAACTCGAACGGAAAGGTCATTGCGTACATAACGTTGTCGCCATAGACTTGCGAACGCTCGTCTATTACTTTGATGTCTGCGTGTTGCTCTTGATTCAGCATTACAAAATTAGCCATTTTTTCCTTACTCTCCTTTATTTTTTTCTTAGATCTTATTAAAACCGTGGGCTCTCACTTTACCAATCAATTCACGATTAGTGGGGAGGGCAGACATCATTTTTTGTTTTTTTGCGTGTACGTCGTTAAATATTTGTTGGGCTATATTAAGCTGTTGATCATAACTCCTAGTGGGCAGTTGTGTCACATCACTCACATAACCCATACCGCAGAGCACATACTGATAACTTGCCGAAGGAAACAGCGCATCAATTGTTGGTGTATCCATGTGCCACGGTGGGCGATATTGCCAAAGCGCTAGGTTCTCTAACATCGATTCGGTGTAGGAGCTTTGGCTAGCATTATCCACCCAATACTCACTGTCACAACGCTCCGTTAGGCAGTAGTGTAATTTTAGGAAGTCGATGATTTGTTCCCAGTGCTCAGTAAATTTTTTATTGAATCTATTAGCTACGATAGGTATTAATTCCTTGGTAACCGGAAACTCATCGGCCAGCATTTTGGCCGACATTTCAACCATTACTAAAGCTGACGCCTCTAGAGGCTCAACAAAGCCCGCTGACAATCCTATCGCTAGGCAATTTTTGTGCCAAAAGTTTTTTCGATAACCTGAATTGATATCAATCTTTCTAAAACTCAGATCCTGCGCCTGAGCCTCCGGTATCGTTTGGCTCAGGTAATCAATAAATTCTTTCTGTGCAATGTCGTGATCGATATGAGCGCTAGAATAAACATACCCGCAACCTCGTCGTTGTGGTAACGCAATATCCCACACCCACCCAGCAGATTGGGCCGTGGCCGTGGTCTGTGAACTAATCGGCTGCTGGTCGTCTTTATAAACAACTTGAGTCGCGAGCGCTGTGTCGTTGAACAGAATGCGATCAACTTTATTAAGACCTATTTTGTAATGCTCTCCGAGCAAAATGGAAGCAAAGCCCGTGCAGTCAACAAAGATATCGGCGACTAGGTCTCCGTTTTGCTTGGTCTGTAGGCTTTTGATACTGTCATCGTCATTACTGTTGATGCCAACAACATGGTCGCTAATGTAACGTACCTGCAAGTTATCGACACAATGGCGTTTTAAGAACTCACCAAACTTTGCAGCGTTTAAGTGATAACCGTAATTCAGAATAAAGGCGTATTCAGGTGTAGTGATTTGCTTGGGCGCCTTATTTTGTCGACAAATTTCAATTTGTGGACTGACGGCATCGGCAAAACTGCTACCGTTGTGCATCTGTTGCCACGGAGACACTAGATTCACCTGACTGAATTCGCCAGGCGGCGAAAACGGGTGATAGTAATCATCATCACCGGTACGCCAATTTTTGAAATACGAGCCCTGTTTAAAGCTCACGTCGCATTCGCGCATAAACTCAGTTTCGCTGACCCCGATTGATTGCAACGTTGTGCGCATTGACGGCCAAGTGCCTTCACCCACGCCGATTGCCTTAACGTCAGGGGACTCAACCAAGGTGATATCAATTCCACCTTGTGCTTGCTCTTTAAAGCGGCTGGCTAAAACACCCGCGACCAGCCAACCAGCTGAACCGCCGCCAACAATAGTAACTCGCTTAACTTGTTCGCTCATGTTCAATAGTTTACGGGTTTTTAGAGCTAAGAAAAAGAAAAGAGCCGGGCAGTTGTAACCACCCAGCTCTCGTCCATTTACTGCTTGGTAAGAAATATTCTAGAAGTCGTAACGAACCCCTAAGTTATATCGCGCACCGGTTTGAACAACTTCAACCGCTTGTCGCTCATCGCGACCATGTATACGTAACGTTTCTTCAGCAAGGTTAATGCCCTCGATGAAGAACGTCAGGTTGTCGTTAACGGCGTAGCTTGCGCTCATGTCCCATTGACCAAAGGCTTCAACGTTACTTGGTCCAGGTGTACCCGAAGACGCACCACGTAGACCGTTATAGAAGTCGTCGCGCCAGTTGTACGCTAAACGGAACTTGATTTTGTCATTCTCAAAAAAGCCAATCAAGTTAGCCGAATCGCTCAGTCCCGTTAACGCGAACTGTGTATCCAAACTCGCGTTATTGAACATAACATCAGCATCTACGAGTGTTGCATTGGCTTGAACACCAAAACCACTCTCACCAAAGGTACGTTGGATCGCCAATTCCCACCCATCAATAGTAGCGTCTTCTTCGTTGACTGGAGCGTCTATATCAAACGTAACCGCTGAACCCGTTGCTGGGTGGATCAGGTCTGGAAATAGCACTGTATCTTCAAGACGGCCTCGACCAATAAAGTTAGCGACATCCTTCGTGAAGTAACCAATTGACATATAGTCTGAATCACCCGTGTAGTACTCCAACGACAGGTCAATATTCTGAGCCTCTAGAGGTTGCAAGTTCGGGTTACCACCAGTTGCGTTACCACCACTGATACGAATCTGCGTATTGATTGTTACACCACCTTGAATGTCCAGATAACTAGGGCGCGTAATAGTTTCGCTGTACGAAGCTCGAGCCACTAAGTTGTCTGTAAGCTCAAATTTCAAATCTAAGTTAGGTAAAACAAAGTCGTAATTGCCTTTTAGATTAGTAAAAGCTTGCTCACCAGATGACACGGCGCCAAACTCATTACAGCCTGCTAAAACAGGATTACCGTTGCCGTCTACACAAGACACGGTAACCGCATTGTAGGTCGGTGTTAATGCTCGTGACACGACATCTGTTTCTTCATAGCGCACACCGGCTCTTAGATTGACTGGAATAGATCCCAATTCAAAATCACCTGTGTATTGAACATAAAACGACTCTGTTTCTTCAGTAGTACGTCGGTCTGTGTCGAAATCAGTGCTAGGACATAAGCCATTTCCGCAATCACCACCGGTCGACTGAGTTGCACCAAGTGCAACAGTACGCGCTGCCACTGCATCTATGTCAAACGTAAAGAAATCAGTTTGTAAGCGAGGATCGCCGCCGTTAGGAACTTGGTCAAACGCACCGGCTCCACTAGCTGGAGTCAACAAATCGGCAATATCGCCCGGTTGAGTTGTTCCGCCCCAAGTATCACGTTGCACATTAGCAAACTGCGACACGTTTTCCATGTCCGTTAGAGTGATACCAAAGTCGATTGATGACGTATCGTTGATCTGAAAATCACCGCGTAAAGACGTTTGCTCAATCTCGTTTTTGGTCTTTTTGTTATCAAACACACTACCCGTAACGATAATATCGTTAGCGCTTAGTGGGCCTGCTAATTGAAGCTCCAAAATTGGAAGATAGCCATCAAAGTATCCGGTAGTTACTTCGCGTGTAAAACTTGCAAGAGCAAGCTGTGAAGCCGTACCATTGTTGCCACTCGCTCCACTTTTAGCTTCTGAGTTGTGGTAATCGAATTCTATATCTAGGCGATCATTAACCATCCACTCAATATTAACACCAAGTGATTCGTTCTCTGTTTTAGTACCGTCACGACCAGCCGCCATACCAAAGTCATTGGCTGCGCCAACTTCTGTGTAGACTAGTGGAGAAGCTACAGGGCCATCGGTGTACTGGGTTATTTGGTTAGCAAAGTTAAACCAACCCGAGTAGTTGTTGAACGTACGCTCAAAATCAACTTCAGAATAAGTGTAGTCAACCGTTGCCAAAACATTATCGGTAGCTTGCCATTGGAAAGTCACCTGACTGTTTAAGCGCTCTCTTGAGAATTCGGCGATTTCGTAACCGATGCTCTGTGGAACCGCATAAACATCAGAGTTACCAGGACGATTTACTTGGTCTGCATTACGTGGAATACCGCCCCACTGCTGAACAGTCGCCGCGTTGCCCCAATCGTTGTCCACTATTCCTAGGAAGTTATTGTAGTCACCGACTGTCGCTTTGTTCTGGCCATTATCGCGCTCTTGATACGACGCGCTTACCGAGAAGCCGATCGTGTCATCTGCGAATGTATTGCTGTAAACCCCTGATAGCTCAGGCGTCACATCACTGCCTTTCTCCGTAGACGTATCAAACACACCTTTTAGCTGAGCCACCGCTTTGCGGCCTGGAGAGTCGAGCGGACGTGTGGTTTTAATGTTGATTGTAGAGCCTATGCCACCTGAAGCTACGTTGGCTTGGCCAGTTTTGAATACTTGAACTCCCGCAATACCCTCAGATGCCAAATCGGCGAAATCGAATGAACGATTGTCACCATTGGCGGTAGGCATTTGGCGGCCGTTAAGCGTGACCAAGTTAAATTCAGGTCCAAAGCCACGAACAGTGACTTTACTACCTTCGCCACGTGAACGGTCAATTGAAACACCGGTAATACGCTGTAATGACTCGGCTAAGTTAGTGTCGGGGAAAACACCAATATCTTCCGCAGAAATCGCATCAACCACACCGTCGGCATTGCGTTTTTGGTCAACCGCACGTTGTAAGCTTCCTCGGATGCCTGTGACGACTACTTCTTCAATTTGAAAATTAGAATCTACTGCTGTGTTCGATTCTTGGGCGTGAGCCACTGGGCCCATTAATGCTCCACCGATCATCAAGCCTAATACAGTTGATCGAGAGCTCTTGTTGTGGGTTAACGCGGTAGAGACAGCTGACGCCACTCGGGTACGCTGCCCCAATCTTTTATTAGTATCCATATTTCTCCTCTGAGTTTACTTCTTCTAGTTTTGTCTTAAAATATCAGCGCATGCATCAAACATCGAACACGCAATTCGAAAACAAAGCGGTAGACACATCTAACCAACAATCTTTGTACAGACTATTGGTTTTCGCCGAATAGTGCACAGATAGCTGCGTATAGCTTTGCGGATCATATATTATGGCGGTAAGATTAGCGTGGCGACTAAGTGATGCCAGCACTCGTAACTTAGTCGTACAAGTTAGTGCATTGGTTTTATTTAGACGCCCTAAACCCTAAAAATAAACCCAAAAATAAGTCTGAAACTATTATGTCGGTAACGGTATGATCAACCAACAAATATAGCGTTCTGAACAAACTTATGTCCGAACCCCTTTTCAATTTCCACGATACTATTCTTATCGCCACCATTTGTTTGAGCGGCTTATTCGTGGTGCTTATTCTCTTTGCTCGCCATGAAAGACACTATAGTGACTATAGTTTAGCGGGGTTCTTTCTAGCTCAAGCCGCCATTTCGCTGCATGTGTTGATTAACTACGGCGCAGCATTCAGAGACACCGCACTAGCAGCATCTCCAGACCTGTTCTATTTCTTTGGTATTGCTTTTTGGCTAGAAGGGCCTCTTCTGTTTCTCTACACCCGCTCGCTGTTATATAGAAACTACACGTTTAAGCGCTCTTATTCAGTTTATTTTCTACCCTCACTAGCTTACATCATCTACGTTTCCATAATTTTTTATAGCCTTTCTTTTGGTGATAAGATTGCCCACATCGAAACCATAAAGGGTATGGATGCGCCCTCCACGCAACATTTTATTGAGGCTATACGAGAAAGCTTAAGAGTGTTTTTTGGCGTTCTGTGTATCCTTGACATTCGCAAGGCTCAAACCAACATCAGAGACCGTTTTTCAAACATAGATAAAATCAATTTGTCTTGGCTCACGGTGCTTGTGATTTCTTTCGTGGCTGTGCGTGTTTGGATTTTGTTCATAGTTTTTCTTTCTATCGGACTACCTAAAATTAGCGACCCTGTCTTTGATGCTCTCGGTTTAGCGGGCAACTACTTGTCCTTTGCGCTCGTTGCGATGATGATGTTCTACAGTTTGCGGTCTTCTCCTTTTGTGATTGGACATGTCGTTAAAGACAATGAAGCCGTTGAAGGCTTTGCGGCCGACCCTGCGCTGAAGTTAAAAATTGAAACGTATATGTCCGAACAGAAGCCTTATTTGCATCATCTATTAAATCTGGATCAGCTATCGTCGGGTTTAGAGATGAACCCACGGGCCCTGTCAGCGGTAATAAAACACAGTTTTCAAACTAATTTTTACGAATTTGTTAACTCGTATCGAATCGACGAGGCCAAGTCTATTCTCGATGACCCTCGTGAAATTGATAAAACAATGATTGAGATAGCCGGTGAATGTGGCTTTAACAGTAAAGCAACCTACAACACCTTTTTTAAGAAACTTGCTGGATGTACTCCGACCGAATATCGCAAGAAATCACTCAAGAAAGGTAAAGTCGCTAATGGAAAATAATCGCGTGATTAGCTCCAAATCACGCATTGCCTATGACTAAGTTACGGTCTTAAGCATGATTTAGTCGCACGCATTGTCGGGCTATTGCAGTATTCAGGTCAGGTCAACAACGCCTTTCGCTATCCAACGACAATAATAATGAAAACAATTAACTCCGATTCTGCGCGGGTCGCAACTCTTCTCATCGCGGCGCTCCTTGGCGCCTGTTCAGGCTCAGACAAGAGCGAACCTGGGGAAGAGCTAACCAACCTTGATCCCACCGTTAGCGAAAGAGTGGATGCCGATATAGTCGACCCCACTTCTGGTGACTTATCCGTTTGGCCTGTTTTGGGCATAAGCGTTAAAAAGGACCTCACCATAGAACAGCGCGTGCAAGATATTCTTGCTGAGCTCAGCTTAGAACAAAAAGTTGCACAGATGATCCAGCCAGAGATTCGCGATTTTACCGTTGAAGATATGCGTCGATATGGCTTTGGCTCCTATTTGAATGGCGGCGGTGCTTTTCCAAACGATAATAAACACGCAACGATTTCAGAGTGGGTGGAGTTAGCGCAAGCGATGCATTCAGCATCTATAGATGCATCGCTAGATGGCACAGACATTCCGACAATATGGGGAACCGATGCCGTTCACGGCCACAACAATGTAATCGGAGCTACTATATTTCCGCATAACATTGGATTAGGCGCAGCGAACAATCCTGGATTAATTGAACAGATAGCGCGTATTACCGCTAAAGAAGTGGTGGCGACGGGTATTGACTGGGTTTTTGCCCCTACTGTAGCTGTTGTTCGCAATGACCGCTGGGGACGAACCTACGAAGGCTATTCAGAAGATCCCGACATTGTGTATGACTATTCCCGCGCTATCGTGCGTGGTTTGCAGGGTGTCACCGACGAAGATTTTTTGAGCGAGACTCACGTTATTTCTACGGTAAAGCATTTTTTGGGTGACGGAGGGACCGAACACGGCATTGACCAGGGAAACACCCTAACGAGCGAACAAGAACTCTTCGACATTCATGCACAAGGCTATGTCGGCGGTTTAAGTGAAGGTGCGCAGACCGTAATGGCATCATTTAATTCATGGCACGGCGAGAAGATGCACGGCAATCGGTATCTACTAACCGAAGTTCTCAAAGACCGAATGGGCTTTGATGGCTTTGTCGTTGGAGACTGGAACGGGCACGGTCAAATCCCAGGCTGTAGCAACGAAAGCTGCAGCCAAGCCATTAATGCGGGCTTAGACGTGTTTATGGTACCCGGAGCCCCATGGAAACCACTACTAGAGAACACAATCGAACAAGTTAACAGCGGTGAAATTCCCATGGCGCGAATTGACGACGCTGTAAGTCGTATTCTTCGCGTTAAACTTCGCGCTGGCTTGTTCGAAAAAAACAGCCCAGCCGATCGACCATTGGCTGGAAACGAAAGCATCATAGGTCATCCAGACCATAGAAGAGTTGCTCAGCAAGCGGTTAGGGAATCGTTAGTGTTACTCAAGAACAAAGATGGTCTACTGCCTCTCTCTCCCAACCTAAATATTTTGGTGGCTGGCGATGCAGCCGATAACATTGGTAAGCAATCAGGTGGTTGGAGCATTACATGGCAGGGCACTCGTAACGAAAACGCAGATTTTCCTGGAGGCAGTTCGATCTTCGCGGGAATCAAAAAAACGGCTGAGGCCGCTGGCGGCGCCGTCGTATTGTCTGTTGATGGTACCTACTCATCAAAACCAGATGTGGCCATTGTTGTCTTTGGTGAAGAGCCCTATGCAGAAGGGCAAGGCGATACTGAGTCAATAGATTATCAACACGGCAATAAAACCGACTTGATCTTACTGAAGAGTTTAAAGGACGCTGGCATTCCTACCATTTCACTGTTTATCTCAGGACGTCCTTTGTGGGTAAACCCCGAGCTTAATGCGTCCGATGCATTTGTCGCGGCATGGTTGCCGGGTAGCGAGGGCATCGCTGTCAGTGACCTGCTCTTTAAGAATATTGATGGTAGTCTCAACACCGATTTTACAGGCAAACTGTCTTTTTCTTGGCCAAAGCGGCCGGACCAATACCTGCTCAATAAGGGAGATGTAGACTATGATCCTCTCTTCGCTTACGGTTACGGCTTGAATGCCTCTGAGAAGAGCTCGGTGGGTGACAACCTACCTACGGATTTTGATGATCTTGTGGCCCCGGTTCGAAGCCAAATAGAAATTCTGTCTCGCAAACCAAACGCCAACCTTAACGAATTTATAAGTGATGCGGACGGGCAATCTTTGATGTCCGCTAATTCGTCTAAGAACGTGGCCGTTGCGTACCGAACGGTAGACAAAGATGTGCAGGAAGACGCACGACGATTAGAGTTTAGTGCACTAGGTTCATACGGGTTTATTGCCAAGGCTCCGTTAGATATTACTGGAATGACGGAACAGGGTTCAATCGTCATAGATGTTAATCTGCTTAAGCGCCCCAGCAGTCCCGTAACGGTGCGCGTAGATTGTGGCGAATCTTGTAGCAAAGAAGTTGATATTACCGCTCAAATGGCCGCTATATCTCTAGACGATCAATGGCAGCGAATCGACATTCCGTTAACCTGTTTTCATTTGAGCACAGAGCAAGCGCAATCCATTGTTAAGCCGTTTGAACTGAGGGCTTCGGACCTATCCTTAGAACTCTCTGGAATTACATTGAAAAGCACATCCCTGAGCATGACCTGTGACTAGCCACTGACAGGCGCTCAAGCCATAGAACTGCACATTCACGCGGACATAAAAAAGCTAGGCCTGCTAAATACAGAGCCTAGCTTTTCGGCTTTTAGCCTGATTGGGCTTAGCCTATATCAAATGAAATAGGCGCTTCATCTTTTACATCAGCTAATAGCGGGCTCGCTTGAGCTCGCGCGAACGCATCGTCTATTGCTTTAGAACGTTTTTGCACCAATTCACGATTCATAGGATGTGTGAAGATGTACATCTCGCGAGCTTCTACAGCTTCTACTACCCGCTCTCCCACAATACGTGGATCAATTCCATTCTCTACAAACTCGGCACCAGGATTTTTAGCTGGTGAACTTGGTTTTGCGCTTGCGGGTCTTTCGGACTTTGGTGCACCCCTGTACTGCTCTTGACGATTGCGATAGGACAGGTGAATTCTAGTTTTTACAAACGCTGGGCACAGTACCGAAACAAGAATATTGTCCTTTTTAAGCTCAGCGCGCCATGACTCAGACATCCCAACAACAGCTACTTTAGTGGCCGTATAGGCATTGGCATAGGGCACACCGCTCATACCAGCCATAGAAGCTACGTTAACCATCCAACCACCTTGGCCATGTTGCTTAATGGCTGGCACCACAGCTTCGGCGCCATAGACCACACCCATAAGGTTTACGTCTAACACCCAACGCCAGTCGTTATGCTTAGTTTTTTCGATGGGACCAGGCATACCAGACACGCCTGCGTTATTAAGTAAGAAATGGATGTCACCAAACTCACTTTGGGTTTTAGTAACCACATCTTGCCATTGTGACGGCTCGACAACATCTAAAGGTAAACCAATGGCCTTAATGCCTAGGTCGGTAAGCTCCTTAACACCTAACGCCATTTGCGCTTCATCGATATCAGCAACAACAATGTTCATTCCGCGCTCGCCGTATGAGCGAGCCACAGCCAAACCAATTCCTTCGGCTCCACCAGTAATAATGGCCGTTTTATTTTCGTAACTAGACATGCATTTTCCTCTTATGTTCTAACAATATTCAGTCGCCAGAGTGTACACATTTTTTTAGACAAAAATGTATGCGCTGTAAAGCCTCAATAAAATGGCAGAGATTACTTGCGTTTTTGTATTATAGTGATATAGTCATGTATAACACCATAACAAGGATGCTCGACTTTTACAGCAACCCTACAGCGTTGCTACAGATGGAACTAACACTATGACAGAACAATGGAATGACAATTTACCGATATACCGGCAAATCAGAGATCGTGTAGCACGACTGATTATGGATGGTACTTTTCCGGCCGGCAATGCCATACCGTCGGTGCGCGCGGTGGCCTCAGAATCGCAGGTTAATCACCTTACGGTCGGCAAGGCGTATCAAGAACTTGTCGATGAGGGGGTGCTGGAAATGCGTCGCGGACTAGGCATGTTTGTAAACGCTGGCGCTCGTGAGACTTTACTAAAACAAGAACGCGAAGCCTTTGTCTCCGAAGAATTACCCGCCACGCTTGAGCGTATTAAAGGGCTAGGCATAAGCATCGATGATTTTATTTCAATGGTTAAAGTAACTGACTCCCAAGACGGAGAACCACAATGACATCAATAGTTTCAGCTAAAGGTCTTAGTAAGTCTTACGGCCAATTTAAAGCACTCGACAACGCAAGTTTCGAAATCGAAACCGGCAAGATCGTCGGCCTTATTGGTCCAAACGGCGCAGGCAAAACGACAGCGTTACGCTGCTTATTAGGCTTAGCGACCTTTGACGGTGACCTAAAAGTGTTGGGCAAAAATCCACATAAACAGCGTATCGAACTAATGAAAGAGGTCGCCTACATCGCTGATACTGCCGTGCTTCCTAAATGGATTACGGTCACTCAGTTGCTGGACTATTTAGACGTTATTCACCCTAACTTTAGCCGTGAAAAAGCCGAGAGCTTTCTTAGCCAAACAGATATTCGGGCAACTAGCCGTGTACAAGAACTGTCTAAGGGCATGGTCACACAATTGCATCTAGCCACAACGATATCGATTGATGCCAAGTTGATGGTACTGGATGAGCCGACGCTAGGGTTGGATATCGTTTATCGCAAGCGCTTTTATGAGCAATTACTAAACGACTATTTTGATGAAGAGCGAACGGTGTTAATCACTACTCACCAAGTAGAAGAGATCGAGCCGTTGCTCACTGATCTAATGTTTATTAAGCAAGGTCGAATCATTCTAGACACCGACATGGAAAGCGTTGCACAACGCTATACCGAAGTCGAAGTTAAAGCGGATCTGGTGGACAAGGCATTGGCGTTTAACCCAATCAGTCAGACCAGAATGTTAGGTGGAATGGTGATGGTGTTTGAGAACACTCCTCGCGACACACTTAAAGAGTTAGGCCCGTGCCGCAACACTAGTGTCGCTGATTTGTTTGTAGCGAAAATGAGCGACAAGAGCTAATAAGCCAAGCTGTCCGAAACACAATAGGAACCAGTCATGCAAGAACTACTAATTACACTAAAACGAGAATATTGGGAAAACCGCGCAGTTATCGTGGGCCTTCCTCTTATTGTTGCCACCATGGCACTTATCGCTGCAATCGGCGTCGAGATAATTCAAGACAAGATCGCTGACCATAGCGTATCTGCATTTATTCAAGAAAGAGTTGAAGCCAACTCACCAGGCGAACTGTCTAAAAGCGAACTCAAAGAGCTTAACGAAGACCTGAAAGAACTTGAGATGGACCTAGATGATTTTAGTTGGAATATAGGCAACGACGAACCAGGTAATGGTATTGGTGATATATATTGGTTTATTGGCGTTTCATGGCTAGCAAGCTTTTACTATTTGCTGGGCGCTCTATACAACGATCGCAAGGACAAAAGTATTTTGTTCTGGAAGTCGCTGCCTATATCGGAGCGTTTCAATGTCGCTACTAAACTGGGGTTCGGTACCGTAGTCGTCACCACCATTAGCATTATGATTGGCTGGGCTTTGACGGGTGTACTGTTCTTATTTGGACTGAGTGGCATAGGCTACTTTGGCCTATCTCCTTCAAGCTTATACGGCTATGTAGTTGCCCCTTTTGAAGCGGTCATTATCGGCTTGTTTTGGGGAGCCCCAGTCTTTGCTTATCTTGCGTGGGCATCAGCCGCCGCTAAACGCTCGCCCTTTCTGTTAGTGATCGTACCAATCGTTGTTCTGGCTTTCTTAGAGGGTGTTGTGTTTGAGAATGTCGAAATCATCAGCTTCTTCTTCTCACACATGCCATTCGCAGTTTTAGGACACATGAATGACGATCCAAGCCAAAGCGTGTTCTCGATGTTCTTTGTTGAAGAAGCTCGCCGCATGTTCGCGGGGCTCATCGTAGCGGCCGGATTTATCTTCGCTGCAATCTGGTACCGCGACAACAAGTTCGAAATCTAGATAACTGCTTAGACGAGCTATAAAAATGACAACCAAACTCTTTGCTTATCAACAATTAGCATTTCAACCTTTTTCTTTTCAGCAAGTCGCTTCGCAAGAAGTTACTTCTCAACCATCCGATTACGGAAACTATTCGATGAAAACCTCGCAGCAATCTATCAATCCACGCTCACTTTTACGCTTTGCTGCGTATGGATTGTTAATTTCGTTGGTATTAAGCCAATGGGTGTCTGTTCTAATGGCCAGCTCAGAGATGGTACCGGCGACAGCGGTCAGCGCGGTTTCGCTCTGGAAAAGCGCTGTTTTGTCAGACACCAGCGCAATTATCATGAAGGTGATGGGTGTTGTTCAATTGGGGCTGATTGTTATGGTTTCGTTGGCTGCCCCATCACAATTAATACCCAACGTGAACGAACGTGCGCCTTTGTTCCTAGAATGGAGTTACGAACATTTTACAAACAGTGCTCTCGGCATCAGCGCATTGGGGTTTTTCCTGGCTGTTTCGCAGGTGGTCACGGGCAGCGGCTTTATGCCTAGCATGCTGAGCTTGGCCCACGCATGCTTAGTTGCTGTACTCGCCATTAAGGCTATGAGTGCGATATCACAAAAGAATATAGAGGCTTACCAGCAGGGGGCAATGCGTCTGTTTTTAGTGATTAGTGCTTATTGGTTTGCGCCGGCAACAGGCTTTGATTTACAGGGTGTGCTGGGCAGCTTCTCTAATGAGTTATTGAGTGCCCCAGCCGAGCTCATTCAGCCTCTAACGAGTCTGGTTTACGCTGTTGGTGCTCTACTTATCTACAAAGTCTATCTTAAGACCTGCGAGGTAAGCCTAGCGGACTCAAACCCTAACTCAAACACGAATACAAGCCAGATGTTACTTGCTGCATCATTCGCACTAATTTCAGCTTTGCTAGTGGTTGGCTTAGGCCAAAGACTTTTATAGATCAGTGCTTTTATATGCTAGGCGAAAGACTATTTAGAGATAACCAGCTATCAAGCCCTGTACGCTGATTTAGTCCGCTTGGGGTTAGTCAGGCTTATTAACAATGCCGCTGCCAATGAACAGGCCAGCATTGTGAACAGAACTCCGTAAGGCCCTAATGTTGCAGACCATCCAACAAATTGCGCAACGGCGGCACTGACCACCAACTGAAAAAAGCTCGAGAAACCACTCGCACTACCCGAATGACGGCCGGCCGCTTTTAGTATTTCGGTTTGGGCCGCAGGGCTTGCAAACCCTATTGCCACAGACACCAATGCGGCAGGCAGGCAAATCGCCCAAATAGAATCGACCCCCATAGCAAAAACCAGAATGCCGGCGAATACCGCAAATGTACTTGCCCAAGAACATCCAGAAACCAGCACCAGGTGGGGAATGCGGTCTGCATAGCGGCCGGCAAGTAATCCACCTAACGCATAGCCCAATGCAACTGGCGCCACAAATAATGCGTACAAAGTTGCTGGGAAATCGTAGTACACAGCGATCAGGAAGGGAATGCCGCCCAAAAAAGCCATAAACGTACTTTGCGACAACGCAAAGTAGAACAAGTAATTTCGCGTTTCTGGTCGCGCTAACAACGCTTTATAATCGGCCATGGGTATGAGCTTTTCTTTATGCTCATAACCCTCGGCACGTGTTTCGGGCAAGGTCACTAAAATGATCAACCAAAGCAAAAATGCCAACAACGCGATACCATAAAAAATGTAACGCCAACTGTATTCTTCAATCAGTACTCCGCCTATAACAGGCCCGACCAAAGGCGCTAAGGTCATAGCCGCAATAATATAGCCCAGTACACTTGCCGTACGTTTGTCGCCATAGATGTCATGCACAATAACGCGAGTAAGAATTAGACCGGAAGTCGATCCGGCCGCTTGCAGGGCACGACCCAAAATAGCCCACTCAATTGACGGCGCAATAGCAGACGCTAAACTACCAACAACAGCCGCGCCAACGCCTACCAACAGTACTGGTCGTCGTCCGTGGCGATCCGCCATTGAGCCGTAGATAAGGCTGAAGATCGCCATACTGATCATCGACAGCGACATCGTTAGTTGAGCAACTGACGAAGAAGTCTGAAATTCGTGTTGGATAGCTGGAATAGCGGGCAAGAACGACGACATGGCCAGCGGGCCAAGAGCGGTTGCAAGTATTAACACTAAGAGCAACAACGGCGATGCGCTTTGCTCATTTTTAGTAATTTCAGACAAGGGCAGGTTCAGAATCTTTAGTGATTTTGGAAATAGACAGCTAAGATTTTAAGTGGTTTTTAAGGTGCACTAACGAGTCAACGACAGGTGATGCGTTAGTCTCGCAATCAACTAAACAACAAATACCGACCTTGGTTTAATTCGAAACCAGTAATTAGAGAATGGCGAACACCATCGAATTTAGATCGAGAGGTTAAGGTACACAGACATGACACACGCTTTAGAAATGCACGAACAGTTTGACTCATCCAGACGCAGCGAAGACATCTTTAGTTACATCGCAGACTTCGCCAGAATTGACGAGTGGGATCATACCATTATAAGTGCCGAAAAAACCTCAGATGGCCTCATTGGAGTTGGCACTAAATTCGACCTGATGTATAAAAGCGGTCTACGCAGTGTACCGATCCAATACACTGTGACTGAATTTGTCCCAAGCAAAAAATTGGTGATGACCGGCGAAGCAGCGTCTTTTACTGCAATTGATACGGTGAACATAACCGACACCGCGACAGGCTGCCATGTAAATTGGCATGCTGGCCTTGAATTTAGAGGCTCTGCTGCGAAAGTTGTTCGTTTGATCGAAGGCCGGGTAAAAAAGGCGGGCGCACAGACCATTAAGGATCTCGCCGATGCATTAGAAGATAATTACCCTGCACCTAATGCGACCGGGCTACAAAAACTCGCTGACAAGTTAGTTCTACCAGGGATGTTTGGTTTCACCAAATTTGGATATAAGCGCGCCAAGAAAAACTGGAGCCCGATCACTGCCTATATACATGGTAAACGAGTAGTGGTAACCGGCGGAACATCAGGCCTGGGCCTTACTACAGCAACTGAGCTTGCCACTATGGGCGCCGAGGTGTGCATTGTGGGTCGCAACGAGTCTAAATGTAAAGACGTGGTTCTCGACATCATAAAAACATCGGGCAATTCATTAGTTAGCTATGAAGTCGCTGACCTAGGACTAATTAAGGAAGTAAAAGCACTTGCCACTCGCCTAAACAGTCAAGGCAAGGCGATTGACGTTCTGGTCAATAATGCAGGCGCGTTGCTCAACCCAAGACAAACCACCACAGAAGGTTTAGAGGCAAGTTTTGCGTTATTACTACTTTCGCCTTATGTGCTAAGTAACGACTTGCTGCCCTTGCTTAAAAAATCTGGTTGCGCTCGTATTATTAATGTGTCTTCGGGTGGAATGTATGCAAAACGAATTTCGGCCTCAAACTTGGAAAGCACGAAATGCGAATACAGTGGGTCAGATGCCTATGCACGCGCTAAGCGAGGCTTAGTGATGATGGGCGAAGAGTGGGCAAAAGATTGGGCCGAGTTTGGTATTACCGTGCACAATATGCACCCAGGTTGGGCGCTCACGCCGGGCTTAGAAGTAGGCCTGCCGGAGTTTGCTACTAAGATGCGCCGAGTACTGCGCGACACTCAAGAGGGTGCAGATACCATTATCTGGCTCGCGGCAGCCACCGAAGTGGCAAAAACGTCTGGCTTGTTTTGGCTAGATCGCGTTCCGCATACAACTCACCTTAGCTCTAAAACTCAGGAGACTCCTGAGCAAAGACAAAGCCTAGTTACTGCACTAAAGGTTCACGCCAACGCGTTTAGCAAATAGCCAGCACCTATACAAACGCGAGCTATCGTTCTGATAGCTCGCTAGCCAACTGGCCCGCCAGCTTTTTTAGTTACAACGACAACCGAAGGTTTTGGTGGTTGGTCGACCTTAAACTCAGGCCAATCGTTTATACCGCCTTGTGCTTTTTCTTCTTCACTCCTGTCGTAGTCGCCAGGATGTTGTATGGCCATAAACAAAGATTCACCGTCGTCACTAAAACAGGGTCCCGTCAGCTCGGCGCCTTTAGGAGCGCGGTAAAACATCTTGCCTGTTCCGCGACCTTCGCCTTCAGTTTCTAAAGCCCATAGGCCATCTAAAGTACCGCTAATTTTTGACGAACTGCTTTGGTCTGTTGCTATCCACAACCGACCTGACGGATCAACGGCGGCATTATCTGGGCTAGCAAACCAGCCGTTTTCTGTGGTCGCTGGATTCCACTTAGCTTTATGTGTTGGATCATTGGGATTACCACAACGCACGACCACTTCCCAATTACCCTCGGTCGATGCAGCATCGTTATCGTCTTCAACAATCTCGATAATATGGCCAAAGACATTATTGACTCGGTCGTTAGCAACGTTGGCTTCGGTACGTTTGCGGTTGTTGATTAACATCACATAGACCTTGCCAGTCTTGTGATTTGGAACCACATCTTCTGGTCTATCCATTGGTGTTGCACCAAGAATTTGCGCAGCTCGGCGCACGTCAATGAGTAACTCACCTTGTGACTCAAACTCTCCCTTTAGAAGAGGGTCAGAAATATCTAGGGGCATCCACTGTATGCGACCTTCGTCCATAAACTTGGCCACATAGAGCGTACCATGATCGAGCAAATCACTATTGTTTTCAGGCCGTTTAAGATCAACCGCATCCCGCGAGACAAATTTGTACAGATACTCAAATATTTGATCATCGCCCATATATACGACTAGTCGTCTGTCTGCAGCAAGAATATTTTCTCCACCCTCATGTTTGAATCGGCCCATCGCGGTGCGCTTCTTGGGCGTAGACGTGGGGTCCTTAGGATCAATCTCTACCATCCAACCAAACCGGTTGGGCTCTTGAGGTTCATTGCTTAGATCAAAGCGAGGGTCTTGTTGCGCCCAACCCATGTAGTTTTGCGGCACATTGCAGCGCTCATGGTTTGCTGTTTCTGGGTGACCCTCAGCAAGCTTTCCGCCAAAATGATAATTAAAATTCTCTTCGCAAGTTAGGTAGGTTCCCCAAGGGGTCATACCCCCCGCGCAGTTATTGATCGTGCCTATAACTTCTCTCCCTGAAGGATCGGCGTTAGTCTGCATTCTGGGATGACCGGCAGCAGGGCCGGTTAAAACCATTTTAGTCTCGAGTGCCGTAATGCGTCGATTGTATTTAGAGCCTCGATCTACATACCACTCTCCGTCTTGACGATACACCTCAACAATACTGTTGCCCATAGACGCCTGGCTGATCTGCACTTGTTCTTTGGTTAGGTCATCCAGCGAACCCGCAAAGTTAGGTACGCTTAGCCAAGGGTACGGATACTCGTGATTAACACACAATAAAGCACGATCAGATTCGCCGTCCTTTGGGGTCAATGCCAAAAAGCCAACGTAATCACAGTTATAACCAAACTGTTGCATTTGTGATTCAACCGTTTGATTTAGAAAATCGAATTCAGGCGCGTCTTCAAAAAGTGGGTCACCCCACTTAACCAATACTTTAGCGGTATGGTCTGGGGCGCAAACATGGTTGTAGCTGAACCCGTGCTCTATTTCCTGAAAATCGAAACCAACTTTTGTTGGGCCTTCTGCAAAGCGTTGATCATCGCCCTTTGTATCCGTACTTGCGCAGCCTGCCAATAAACTACCTGCGCCTGAAGCCAGCACAAAGGAAGAGGCTACAAATCGCCGACGGGATAGGTTCGCACCAAGCACGTCTTCAAAGGAACGCGATCCAGCGGTCGCACTGGGATTAGTAATGGTGTCGTCACCAATATCTTCGCGAAGGTCATTAGCTCTGGAGTCTATTGTGTTTTTCATAGCAGTGTTGGATCAGGTTGAGGTTTTAAAAAGGCTTGTCATTAAAACACCAGTTTACCGCAATCCAGACGTGCCCGCAGACCAACCAGACCAACTACAGATTAGCATTCCACACTATTGGGGCAAATATCCCTCAAGATAGGAAAATCTGCCAATTTTATTGAGCTGCTTTACCCCAAGAGAATTGCCATTGAGCTTCGGTGCCCGTCGCGCATCAACGCTAGCGTTCATTGCTCTAAAGTTCTGCATGAACTCATTAGCCTGTGGGCCCAACTTGCGCGTTTTAGTGGAAAAATCAGCAACCTGGTCAATCGATACTTCGTGACTGAATCTAGCAAAACCCTGAAATGTGAAATTTTCTTGGACGTAGCGATCTGAATATTGGATCAAAGCATCCACTAATGAATACAAAAAGCCATTGTAATCACCTTTTTGAAACATCACAGAAACCGACGCCCCGGCAAACTCAGGGAACAATTGACTGTTCGTGTCTACTTTGAGTGTAGCAGCGAATGTCTGGTCATCAAGTTCCGTAAGACCTGATAGTGTGAACATAGAAGAACCAAAACGCACTCGGCTGAGTACTAACGCTAACTCTATTCGAGCGTCCGACAGTGACTCTAGATCGAGCGAAGCGCAATCCGGTTGAACCCGGTTTGGCATCGGACTTTTAGTTGAGCGACTAGTTGAGCGACTATTAGTTGAGCCACCCAATAGCTTATTGCTCATTGGATTGGCTAATGTCCGTGCGAGTAAAGGTAAATCTATGTGGGTGTTAAAAGGCGTACTGCGTTTCTCTTCATCAGCGCTTATAAAATAGATGTGCTCTCTAAGTTCATGTTCACGCGCTTTTTTAATTGCTAGAAACGCCGTTTGAATAACTTCAGACGTTGGTGTAGCAGCTTCGATCAGCCATTTACGTCCATACACAATCTTGGGGCTATTCAACGGTCGTTTGCAGCCCGGATAGTTTTCTGCACCGATAATGCCTACCTGAATATAGATCGCACTACCTTCGAGCCCAACAAAAAGGGGATAGTCCGCGCTGAAATCTACGTCAGCTAGAATCGACTCAACGTTTTTAAGTGATCGCTCAACCTGAAAGAACTGTTGAGGTATAGCCTCGATATTCTCGTTAACTCTCACTACAGGCGCGTTCTTTAGCGGCCGTTCACCATAGGCGTTGCGTCGAGCATGGGCATACTGAGCCAAAGAAATGACGTTTGCATTTTGCTGTCTTGAATTTGAATTAGCCATGAGTTTTCTACAGAACGTTAGTTCGGTCGCTAATAGTACCGATTTAGTGTTAACGCTTTGTAGAGACCAGAGTAAAAACCAAATTATTTCTTCTTTATTAAGCTAAACGAAAATTTATAACATCAAAACCCAACGAGATGGCTCATAAACTCATTGAGATGCTCTTATTGAGGCTGTATCACGCCAGACTTACCAATACCGCGGGGATCAGAAGCGGCGTTCATTTCGCCATACGATTGTTCGATCAACTGCACATCACCAAACTCCCAACCATGTGGCTCAACTCGATAGCCTCTTGCTTGCAGTTCCTTTTTAGATTTCTCAGGCAGAGGAATTGAAATGCTAGTCGTAATTAATTCGGGGGGAAGCAATTGGTGATGAAAACGACTCGCGCCTACAGCATCCTGCGCACTCATACCGTTGTCTACTACATTTACAATTGACTGGAACACTGACGTAAAAATAGTTGAGCCACCTGGAGTGCCCACGGCCATAGTTACCTGATCGTCTTTTACTAAAAGAGTAGGCGACATTGACGACAACATTCGCTTTGCGCCTTGAATTTCATTGGCCGTTCCACCCACCACTCCATAAACGTTAGCAACGCCTGACTTGGTCGAAAAGTCGTCCATCTCGTTGTTCAAAATATACCCTGCGCCTTCTACTACAACACCGCTACCGAAGCCCCAGTTAATGGTATACGTGTTAGACACGGCATTGCCCCATTGGTCAATGATGGAATAGTGGGTTGTACTTGGTGAATCTAAACCCGGCACAGCGTCTTTTAAATCACTAATACTGCCTACTTTAACTTCTGCAGCTCTAGCTCTTATATAGTCTGGAGAAATTAGCTCATCGATCGGAACATCAACAAAGTCAGGATCACCAAAATATTCTGCTCTATCTGCAAATACACGCTTTTCCATCTCGGCAATCAAGTGGATATATTGTGCAGAATTGTGGTCCAAGCCGCTGAATTGAGAATCTAAATACTCCTTCATTTTTAGAAGTTGTATTACGGCAAATCCACCTGAGCTTGGTGGAGGGGCTGTAACCACTTGGTAGTCTCGCCACTGTGCAATAAGCGGCGCTCGCCAAACGACTTTATAATCCGCCATATCCTTCATGCTAATTAAGCCACCGTCTCGCTCAGCCTGAGCAACCAATAATTTAGCTGTTTGACCTGCGTAAAAATCATCGGGGCCTTGTTGAGCAATTCGCTCTAAAGTGGCCGCTAAATCAGCTTGCTTGAATAACCCAGGGTTTTGCATAGCCCCAAAATGTTCGGCAAAATTTACCGCGTCACCAAACCAAGGGATAATGTCGCGCACGTCCTTTGCTGTTTTAGGATGAACTTCAAACCCGTTCTTAGCGTAGCCGATTGCAGGGGCAACTAAATCAGCCCATTTCATCGTGCCAAACTTTTGATGTGCTTCCCACATTCCAGCCACTGTTCCAGGAACACCAGCCGCTCTAATTCCGACTAAGCTTAATTTTGGAATAACCTCACCCGCTTCATCTAGATACATATCACGATACGCAGTAAGAGGTGCTTTTTCTCGGTAGTCCAAGAAATGTGATTCGCCGTTCATCCGTGCCAGCAAAAAGCCGCCACCGCCTATGTTGCCGGCCTCAGGAAAAGTAACAGCAAGAACAAAGGCCGCCGCGATCGCTGCATCGACGGCATTGCCGCCTTTGCGCAATATCATATCAACCGTTTCGGCGGCATACGGGTCTGGCATGGCGTAGCCTGCTGGACCGTTATATGAGACTTCCAGTGAAGGTGTGTTTGCGCATGCAACAAGCAGAGCGCAAGCAAAGCTAACTACAATAAGTCTTAATTTATTAGGCATAATCATATTCTGCTACAGTTGAAGGGTGCATTTAAGAGTACGTTCAAAAAGGTAAGGTACTCCGTTTATAGCTTTAATTTGGACCTTTTTTCGCATTTTTTGTAAATTGATGCAACCAAACCATAAGTCGCTACGTCTTATTATGAAAAGCCACACTAGTAAAAGCCACAATGGGTAATTGACGTGTTAGATGAAACCCTGCTGGTAAAGCGTTCGCAACAAGGTGATATGAAAGCCGTTGAAGCACTTTACCGCAACAATTCCGGTCGAATATTCGCACTGTGCTACAGACTCTGTGGCCAGCGGGAGTGGGCCGAGGACTTTGTTCAGGAGACGTTCATCAAGGCTTGGCAAAATCTAGGTGGTTTTAACGGTAAGAGCAAAGTCAGTAGCTGGTTACATCGGATAGCAAGTAACGTAGTTATTGATAAACTGAGACAAAAACATCGTTGGAGCGAAGACAGTTTAGATGAGTCTAATTGGGAGCAAAGCCAACACGTTTTTGATCATCACGAGAGCATGGATATTGAGAAACTACTAATGGCCTTGCCCGAGCGGTCACGCACAGTGTTAATTTTGTACGAATATTTGGGCTACAAGCATCAAGAAATTTCTAAGCTAACGGGTATTCCCATTGGCACGAGCAACTCTCTATTAAATAGAGCTAGAGCAAAACTAGGCGATAACAACGCAGGATTGATCAATGAATAAACAAGACGACAATCTACTCGGCGGTCTAGATTGGGACATGGAACCCAGTAGAGACCTTTGGCCCGAAATTTCTGCAAAGCTTCAGCACAGCAATAGTTTCGAGAAGAACGATTATATTGAGCAAACGCCGAGCGTTAATAACATTCGGTCCCACCCAAGCTGGATGCCCGTAGCTATGGCTGCCTGCTTAATGATCGCTATTGGTTCACTCTCATTGTCTTACTACTCGATGAACCGAAACAGCGAATACATGGAACTACAAGCCGCTGTTCTAATGCAACACCAAGAGACTATAAGAGCCATTGAAGCACAGCACGAAGAAGTAAAAACGAATCTTGTGGCGCTGTTGAACAACGAAAACGGAGCGCTTAATCCTACACTTGTAGCCGAAGCACATTCGATTCTCAATACGACTGATGCCGCTTCTGAGCAAATTAAGCGAGCCATTGAAAACTCGCCCGACAAGCAGGCCTACTTAAAAATGCTTGTTGAGACCTATCAACGTGAAACTGATCTGTTAAAACGGATCAAGCTTAGCCAAGAATTATCAATTTAACGGAGTAAACTAATGAAACACTTAAAAACAACATTATCAGCTGCAGGGACGTCAGCACTACTTATGCTTAGCATGACAGCGCACGCTGACTCTGAGCGCGAAATCGAACAAGAACTGGCTGTGGCCGACGGCGGGCAAGTCCGCTTTAAAATAATAGACGGGGATGTGTCGTTTAAGACATGGAATAAAGACCTGGTTAAGATTAAAGGCCACTTAGGTAAGAAAAGCGACGAGCTTATATTCAAAGCCGATGGTGTCGACACCATTATCAAAGTGGAATCTAAGGGTCATAACTATTATGGCAAAAACGGCTACAACCACGGCGGTGGTAATACTGAGCTTGAGATCACTATGCCAGAAAACTCGCAATTGTTTGCGCAAAGCACGTCAGGCGATTTTGAGATTGACGGCGTAAAAGGCGGTGTTAAAGCTAAAAATGTTAGCGGAGATATTGAAATCTCTAATAGCTCTAAAAGCATTGAGGCATACAGCAGTAGTGGTGACATCGTATTAAATAAGTGCAGCGGCGAAATTCATGTTGAAACCGTAAGTGGTGAGCTTGACGCCAATGTTGATTCTGATCGTTTTGAAGCTTCTACAATTAGCGGCGACATTGATTTGGTTATGGGCAAGACTGACCGAGTGGAAGTAACATCGGTCTCAGGCGATCTTGATCTGCAGCTAGAACTCAATAAACACGGCAGTATTGAAGCGTCTACGGTAAGTGGCGATGTCGACTTAGTGTTTAATCAGAAAGACGTAAATGCACGTTTCGATATCGTTACTGGCCCTGGCGGTGACATAGAAAACGGACTAACTGACGATCGACCGGAAACATCTTGGGTACAGTCAGAAATGTTGGAGTTTAAAGTGGGCAAGGGCGAAGGACATGTTGAGCTGGAAACAGTAAGCGGCTCGGTAGCAGTAAGAAAACGCTAGTAGTCGATTAAAGCTCAACGTCTAGCTACATCAAAAAGGGCCTCTTTATTGAGGCCCTTTTTATTGAAATTTAATAACCACTTTTTCAGCTTACGAAATGCGCCACTATCGACTGATAGTTCAACGCTAAATACAGCAAGGTAGCAAGATTAGCAAAGATCAACATGGGCACTGCCCACAGCAATAGCACCACTAAAGAACCTTCGTTTAAGTACATCAAAAAGCCAAAGAACGCGACACCTAGGTAAAGGTCTATACCCACTTGCCTGCACCACAAAATAGGAGCCATGCGTTGCAGCGCTTTAAAGAAATTCTCTTTTGAGCTCACCCAGAGTGAGTACGCTAAAAAAGCGAGGTACACCAACCAAACCAATGGTTTACCAAGAGCGTAGGGACCAGAAGCGGTGAATGTTGGCTCACCTTGATGAAGCACCACCGCGATGGCGACAAAGCCAAAATACAATACCCATAGAAAATGGTACTTCAAACTCTTAGTTAACGACATTGTGTTTCTCCTTACTGTAATTGCACAATCAGCTAAGTTCCTGATCGGTCATTCTTAATGGATTACTTGAGGTTGGTTCTTACCGTTTCCCATGTAAGCTTTAAACGCTCCAACAACGTAAATTCACTTAAATCTTTTAGTTCACCCGCATCGAAAAATGCGCCACGGCAATCTGGGCAGGTTTCGTATTCGACATTCAGCTGTGTAAGATCTACCATTTTCATGAGCGCAACATCACAGTTGGGGCAATTGATTTCTCGCAACTCATTGAAACTAGGTTGGTCTTTTGGAATAGAGGTATCGATAGAATCAATGGCTACCGCGTGATCTTTAACGTCAATATCCGAATCGCTCAACCAAACACCACCACAACCATTACAACGGTCTGCGGAAAACGCGAGCCCCTCTAACGAGCTCATTGCGGTACTGCATTTAGGACACTGCATACTGTTTACCCTGAATTAGATAATTGGATACGTGATTTATATCATGACAGTAACACGACCTAAATCGTATTGGGTCGCCAGCCTAGCAGGTATGCCGGAGCTAAAAGTATGCCTTTTATGAGCGCCCATGCTCCACGCAGTACGAATGCAAGAATTAGGAATGGTAGGGTAATAAGCCACGCAAGAGGCGTGAACACGATTACTAATATCGCTAAAGGCCAACTCAGCGCAAACAGAATACACCAAGCGACTAAAATGAAAAATATTTTTAACATGCGTCTATTATATTCTTAAATTTTGCGAAATTGGTTAACGACTGTTCATGTTACATCGGCCCATTGTGGCGGGTGTCCCAGCTGCGCTCACTTTTTTTAAAAAATTGTCGAGGTCTTAGTATTTCGAAATAATGACCCCAAACAGTTTCATCTCCTGGCTAATTGTCACCAACTAAAAGGTCTTTTATATCGCCCTTGGTAATGCTCAGCAAGTAAAGCAGATAAAGTGTTAAAAACATCGCGCCGCCAACAAAGGCAAGCAAGCCCAGTGCCATTCCTGAAACCGAAAATTGATTACGCCAAGCCACCCACAACCCCGATATCATGAGCATTAGCATAAAGTCCAAATTGAATTGACCCGCCCAAGTCAGCGCGGCCATATCACCAAAAAAGACAGAGAAAAGATCAGTCCCATGATTTTGCATAACCACGCCGGTATAAACTAATAGAACTACTAAAGCCACTATCAAAAAGGTTCTAAATAACGCCATTGTATTTCTCCAAAATATAAAAATATTAGTTGCTCATTCGTTACTTTAGGCGACCCCTTGAACTGAAACAATAACCTTTGAGGTCATAAAAACTACTGAGTAGAAGAACAGCTGTGAGAATACTCATCTATGCATCGCCAGACTCAGTGGTATATCTAGTCAACCATATAACGAACACCCACTTGTCGCCGTATTTCATCCATTACTTGCATAACTCGTAGACTCGCTGCGTGGGGTACTAGCTCGCTTTCGTGCTGACCTAATGCCATACATCGATGCACTTCTTCGATCTCGTATTCGTAGCCATTAATGCGGTGCGGTGTGTCGCAAACAATGTGCGGCTCATGCGCGCCATTGGCAAACACCTTTGCGCTTTGGCTACTCCAAAACGGTGGCTCGATAAGAATTCGTCCTTCGTCGCCGTAGATCCAAGCACCATGATGTGTTTCTACGCCAATGCCCGCACCCAATTGAACCAACGCGCCGCTGTCGTACTTAAGCGCAACTGTAAGATTTTGATCTACTTTATTAGGGGCCAGTGCAGCGAGTGCTAGTACTTGTGATGGCAGTTGCTCCATTACTATGTCGCACAAGGTTAGCGGATATATGCCCACATCAAGCAATGCGCCGCCTGCTTGAGCTGGGTCATAAAGCCGTGCGTTTGGATCGTAAGCTCGATTGATTCCAAAGCTCGCTTGAATCATTTTAACGTTGCCAATCTCGCCGTTCGCAAGCCATTGCGAAATGTGCTGGTATACGGGCAAACATCTTGTCCATACGGCTTCCATAAAAAAGCTGCCTGATGCCTTAGACTTGGCAACGACCTGTTGCGCTTGCTCAGTATTAACGGTCATGGGTTTTTCGCACAACACGGCCTTACCTGCGTTAAGCGCTGCGATTGATTGCTCATGGTGTTCGCTATGAGGTGATGCAATATAAACAGCGTCTAAGTCAGGGTCGCCAAGAAACTGCTTTATGTCTGAATGGGCATGGGTAAACCCGTACTCTGTACAAAACTGTAGGGCTCGATCCGGTGAGCGACTCAGAATAGAATGGCAGACCGCGCCCTCAACTTCTTTGAGTGCTCGGGTAAACGACTGGGCAATGTGACCTGGCCCGATAATGCCCCAACTAATTTTTTGCATCGGCTGCTCCTATCTCTCGTGTAAAACTATTACTAAAAACTGCTTTTAACATGGCGAGTACACTATCAAAATGTGCGCGTCTGTTCGAGTCAGACCCACTTTGAAATTTTAATGAATTAGGTCAATTAGAGTAACTCATTTTACCTCGCTGGGTTAAGTACGCCTGATACCTAGCCTTATTAAGGGACCTAGCCCATTTTTTGAAAACGCGTTACTCTGTCAACTCCGCCACTTGCTAACGCTACTATTGGACACTAAGAATATGACTTCATTGCGCTCTATACTAATTTTGGTCTCCACTGTCATTGCAGTCACGTTTTTTAGCAGTTGCAGCTCTGAGCGGCCTTTCGATCTGGTCATAGAAAACGGTAGAGTAATTGATCCGGAAACCGCGTTTGACGATATCGCCAACGTCGGTATTCGTGATGGGAAAATTCTGGCAATCACGCGCGAATCCCTAAACGGCACTAAAACTATTGATGCCAGAGGTTTGGTCGTTGCACCAGGGTTTATTGATGTGCATTCTCACACCCCTACACCATTGGGCCAGGAACTCAATCTTGCCGACGGCATAACGACTCAGCTTGATCTAGAAGCAGGCGCATTTCCTGTTGGTGCGTACGGCGAACACTTTGCCAAAGGCGCTCAAATTAATTATGGGGCTTCGGTTGGGCATGCTTATATCCGTACGAAAGTAATAGCAAAAGTAGATCAATCCTATTTGTTAAAAGGATTTGAAGTAAATGCCCCAGAGGTCAGCGCCTTTGTACAACCTGCTACGCCAGAGCAGATCGAACAAATGCGCGAGCTGTTATTTAAAGGGTTAGATGCAGGTGGGCTTGGTGTTGGCGTACTACTTGATTACATGACCAGTGCTGTTTCCAAAGATGAGCTGTCTATGCTTTTTGAGGTGGCTGCTGCACGCGATGTACCCATCTATGTGCATGTTCGGCGTGGCATTGCCGGCGATCCAGCAGGGCTTATTGAGGTTATTGAGTTAGCCGAAAAGACAAATGCACCACTAATGGTTTGTCACATAACCCATAACGCCATGGGCGGTATAGAGCAGTGGCTCACGTTAATGGACGAGGCCAATGCGCGCGGTGCCCGAATAACCACCGAGACATTGTCTTATCTAGCCGGTGGCACCATGATCTCGGCCGACGTGTTTAGTCGTCGCGACTGGAGAACCATTTTTGATATCGACTATGGCGATGTGCAATGGGTTGATACCGGAGAATGGCTTACAAAAGAAACATGGGATAAATACGCCAAGGAAAAACCGACCGGGATGATCAACCACCACTACGTAAAAGATGAGTGGTTAGTCAGTGCCTTACGTTGGCCAAAAATGATGGTCTCTACTGACGCGCTTCCCGTGTTTGATAGAACAGCGCCAAGCAACCCAAACGTGTCTGGATCCTTCGCGTTAGTGCTAGGTGAGTTTGTGCGCGAACGTAATGTTTTGACTTTAAATGAAGCGTTAACGCGCATGACGCTCAATCAAGCTCAATGGCTGGAAATCGCATCACCCGCATTTACCAAGAAAGGGCGTATTCAGTTGGGCATGGATGCCGACCTAACCCTATTTAATCCCGACACAGTTCAAGCCAATGCCGACTACGGAAAACCCTACTTAAAATCTACAGGCATCGATTACGTAATTGTTGCCGGCCAGTTGGTCATTGAAAATGGTGAAGCCATTAACGATGTGTACCCAGGCCAGCGTATATTAAATACCCGTGTTAAATAGCTTCGTTCAATTAAGGCGCATCGGCTTCAATAGAAAACACTTTTTTGCCTTCTTTATAGGTGGCAAGCACCTGAATATCTTTAATCGTTAGAGGGTCAACCGTTAACGGGTTTTGACTCAACACCACCATGTCGGCTAGTTTACCCGGCGTGATCGAACCCTTATCAGACTCTTCAAAATACTGGTGCGCCGCATTAAGCGTGATCGATCGAAGAGCCTGTTCTGGGGTAATCCTTTGGTCAGCGCCCAATACTTGCCCGCTGCGCGTTATACGATTTACCGAAGCCCACATCAGGCGCATCATGTCGGGCGGAACGATTGGCGTATCGTTATGCGTGGTAAACGGTAGGTTCTTATCAACACTGCTTTTTAAGGGGCTAATACGAGACGCACGTTCCTTACCAAACACAGAATCTCGATGCCAGTCTCCCCAATAAAAAGTGTGTGCAGAAAAGTAAGAGGGCATAACGCCTTGCGCTTTCATTGCGTCAATTTGATCTTCCCGAACGGTTTGAGCATGAATCATAACGGTCCGGCGATCTGCCTGTCCTTGCAACTCATTTGCTTTAGAAACAGCCTTCAATAATTGATCAGATGCTGCGTCACCATTAGCGTGTGCTAGCACCTGTGTACCATTGACAAACGCAGCTTGGAGGTGGTCATCAAGCACAGGCTCCGTTAGCGTTGGGTAGCCCAAGTAGTTTTCATCTTGGCCATGGGGTGGATGCAAATAAGGCTTACTCAACCAGGCTGTTTTACCTTGGGGAGATCCATCTAGAACAAGCTTTACACCGCCAATTCGAAAGTGGTTTTGGTAGTTACGTTGACTCCTAACCTGCTTAAGCTTTTCACCAAAAAATGCAAGATATGGGTAAGCGACAACATCTAACCAGAGTAAATCTCGTTCGGCGGCATCTTGTATAAACGCCAGTTCACCCATCTGCATTGCGCCGTCTTGAACAGTCGTAATACCAAAGCTAGCATAATACTTTTGCGCCATTTCTAAATGCTTTTGCCGAGTTTCAATATCCAGTATGGGAAACTTGGCATACGCCATTAACCAAGCCGTTTCTTCTAATACACCATCTGGTTCGTTGTCGGCTAGCCGTCTAATAATACCTCCCTTAGGATCTGGGGTTTCCGCGGTAATTCCTACAGTTTTTAAACAAACACTGTTGCAGGCTAAAAAATGACCTGACACGTGAATTACGGCGACGGGTTGTGATGTTGAAACCTTATCTAGATCTAGCTTGGTCGGATGTCGTTGTTCAACGAGCAAAGAATCGTCATAGCCAGCACCGATTATCCAATCGCCTGTTGAAGGCGTTTCAGCTGTCTGCGCAGCTTGGAGAATTGTAACGATATCTTCCACGCTTTTCGCTGAACCGACCGGAGGTGAAGACACATCGATCCAACCTTGCGCAAGTATGGTTGAACTCAAATGCCCGTGTGCATCGATGAACCCTGGGGCAAGTGTTGCGCCATTCAAATTAATTGTTGAGTCACTTGTTTTAATGCTTTTGCTTAGCTCAGAAAAATCGCCAACTTGAACAATTTTGCCAGCACGCACCAATACCGAATTCGCCGATGGGTACTTTGGGTCTAGTGTTATAACCTCGGCATTGGTGAATAATGTTGTTTCTGCGTTTGCCTGAGTGCTTACAATACTTACTAGAAGCAGCAGAAGAAGAGGCTTGGTGATACCGAATTGATTGGCTAAACTGCGAGTCATTAGAAGCTCCTTTATATTTTTTGGCCCAATACGAGTCAGTGTACCGCATCCGCGTTTATACTCCGAGCAGAGTCTTGTTCGGAGACAACTGCTTAGCAACAACGATTGGCCACAGGCTTTGCTTAACGAATCATGACAAACGTAGATCAATCCATCCCGCTAAAACTTTGGCAAACCTATAAGGACACATCAGCATTAAGCCTCGCAGAGCCTTACATTGAAAGTTGGCGCACACTTAACCCTGATTATTCCTACTCGTTTATGGTGGATGACGAAATTGATACATTTATTCACGACCACTTTGACCGTGCCACCCTAGATGTATTTCGCGCTTTACCACTCGGAGTTATGCGTGCCGATATGTGGCGTTATGCCGTTCTTTATATAGAGGGTGGTGTGTACGCCGACCTAGATGCTGAGTGTTTAATACCCATAAATGAGTGGGGCATACCTAGAGGCCAGTTGGTCGTTGGGCTAGAAAACAAAGTTCATTTTTGTCAGTGGTGTATAGCCAGTGTCGCCAAGCACTCTCTGCTCGCTACAGTATTGGAAATGATCGTAGCGCGGTGGCAGGATGATCCCGACTTGAGCCGACCTAACCTCACCCATTATTTGACAGGGCCAGGCATTTGGACAGAAGCCATAGCGCGTTATTCGGGCGCAACGATTGGTTCAGCACATGACATCTATCGCGCGCACCATGACAACAACAATACGTTATCTCTGAGCCTTCTAAACGAGCAGGCTTTTAACAACCAGTTTGTTCGACATCACTACGGGTCAACGACTTGGCGAGAAAGTGACAATTATGTTTCTTGGACATCACAAAGTAGCAAACTGCACCTGCTTTATGGCTGTTATCCCACACTCTTATCGAATTGGACGATGCAAATAGAAAGCAACGTATTTAGGTTGCACAGTACGAATGGTGCTTCGGTCGAGCTCAACGACTCAGCCCGAGTAATTCTTTCATATTGTGATGGGTCGCTAAGCGTTGCGAACATAGCAGAACTCATCGCTAACGATTTTGAAATTCCTACGGCCGATATATCTGAAAGTATTTGGAAAACTCTAAACGACTTAGCAAAACTCGGTGTTGTTGATATTAGACGTTCCTCTTAAAAAATTCGGTCCACAGACATGCACTACCTACACGAGCCAAACTCCGTTGGTCGTATAGCAATCTATAGAGTCAAGTGCCATGTGAATCGAAAGACCAAGACCTATGAGTCGAGTTTTTGGGAAAAAACACAATAGAACGTAAATGGCTATCAAAACCGGTTCATGCAGTGGATGAAAACCAATACTGCATCGACCTGCATCATAGATTGGGTTTGCCAACAAATGGTCCGCATCTACAATCATTGTGGCCATCATCCAAAAAAGCGCAACCACCCATCGGCGGCGATAGAACAACAGGGCGACTAATGCGGGTACGGCAAGATGAAGGAAAAGATGGAACATTTGGTCATCGCTATAATATTTTTACGGCTCGTACTTTACCGTTTTATACGCAGCAATACATCTCAAATCAGTTTTGACATCAACATAAAGCTGTTTCGTTTAGCTGATCTGTGTAAGCAGACTGGCATTATTGTTGGTTAAGACTTACTGTTGAACTCGTTGTGAATAGAAATTGTGGAGTCTTCCATGTTTGTTGGACATTATGCCGCTAGCCTTGCGCTTAAGAAAGTTGAACCTAAGGCCTCTCTCGGCACATTATTTTTAGCCGTTCAGTTTGTCGATATCTTGTTTTTCCCCTTTGTTATGCTGGGGATTGAGCGACTCAACATCATCGAAAACTTCACTTCGTCGACCCACTTTGAACTGGAATACATGCCGTATACCCATAGTTTACTTGCCACATTTTTATGGGCTGCCCTAATTTATCTACTTTTTCGCACTGTACGTAGTGCTACCCGTCGTATCGCTTTGGTCATTGCGATTGGGGTTATGTCCTACTGGTTTCTCGATTTACTGGTTCATACCCCGGACTTGCCATTGTGGAGCGATGATTCTCTTAAGCTCTGATTTGGTCTGTGGAATAACGCGCACGCCACCTACTTACTGGAAGCTGTACTGTTATTGACTGGCTTATTGCTTTATCTAAGTGCGACAAAACCAAAAGTGAGTCTTCGAAAAACTAAAAGGGCTCGTTATGGAGTTGGTTGGTTTGTTATATTTTTGCTCTTTGCAAACGCAATCAACGTATTTAGGCCGCTTACCGACAACAATGTAACCAGTTTTGCGATCCTTCCTTTGACTCTGTTCATCGTGTTTGCTGGTATAGCTTATTGGCTAGATGGATACCGCCAGCCCAAATATTAAAACCCCCTAACCGCAAAACAGAAGGACAAATATAAGATGAAGAGAGTTATTTTTCATAGGCTATTAATAAGTCTATCGATTGTCTTTAGCCTGTTCTTTTTTGCCACTATCGGTCCGGCTTTATTAGCAGAGCCCGACGTCATTTCAGCCATTATGGGCGGTTTCGTTAACCCCTATGCTAGCGGTTATTCTACTGACGTAATTTTTTGTTGGATTGTTCTGTTGTTGTGGGTTATTTACGAAGCGCGCACTCACAATATAAAACACGGCTGGATTTGCGTTTTACTGGGGGCTATACCGGGTGTCGTGGTCGGGCTTGCGCTCTATTTGATTATTCGAGATCGACAGATAGATAATGACGTATAAGACACAACAGATAGCCGCCAACATGCTTAACTTTCAGATAAGCAACACCATACTAGTTTACTATTGGATTTTGTAACCGTTGTTTTTTTGTAAAATAGTGACAACGCCTAAATTAGACCAAAACTACATCCTAATAAGATTATGACTACACCTAATTCTATTTCTTCGACGCAGCGTGGCTTTTTGGGCTGGGTTGAACGTACCGGCAACGCGCTGCCTGATCCTGTGTTTTTGTTCGTTTACCTAATACTCATAGTGATGGCTGTTTCAGTTATAGCGTCTGTGCTAGGCGTGGGCGAAACTCTGAGCCCGCAGATTTTATCTGGAATGCCTGATTCACAAAAGGCTCGTTTTGGTATTGGTTCGGACGGAATTGTCAGCGCACAAAACCTATTGTCCGGCGACAACCTTCAACGTTTACTCGTTGATATGCCCAAGACATTTACTCACTTCCACCCACTCGGAATGGTGCTAACAGTAATGTTGGGGGCTGGGGTTGCAGAACGCTCAGGCCTATTTGGAACTGCCATGCGCGCAGCGGTAGGCAACGCGCCCATTTACTTGTTAACGCCGCTAGTTGCCTTTATCGCCATGATGGGTAATTTAGCAGCTGACGCGGCTTATGTAGTTCTTATTCCATTAGCCGCCATTGTGTTTGCATCAGCCGGGCGTCATCCCATTGCAGGTATTGCAACGGCTTTTGCTGGTGTCTCAGGCGGGTTCTCAGCAAACCTGGTCATGGGTCAGTTGGATGCCTTGTTACTGGGTATAACCGGTGAGGCCGCATCAATTCTGGTACAAGATTACCCGGTTAATATTGCCGGCAATTGGTACTTTATTATTGCCATGCTATGCATCTATGTTCCAGTTATTTGGTATGTAACTGACCGAATTATTGAACCTCGGCTCGGCGCTTATGACGCTTCTTCGTCAACCGCATCGCTAGACAATGGCGGTGTTAAGCGTGAGATAAGTGAAGACGAAAGACGAGGGCTTAGACGAGCTGGCGTAGCTCTACTATTAGTCTGCGGAGCGTGGGCGGCGCTTGCATTGGGTCCCGGCACACCACTCATTAACGAGGCCGCTTGCCCAAGTGCACAGCTAGCCGCAGGCGACTGTTCGTTTCAAGCGCGTATGACTCCGTTCTATCAGTCTCTGATCGCCGGCTTCTTCTTTTTGTTTGTCATTACGGCATGGGTATATGGTAAAGCCGTTGGCACCGTAAAAGATCATCGCGATGTAGTGGCAATGATGGCCGAAGCCATGAAGGACATGGGTTATTACATGGTATTGGCCTTCGCAGCTGCGCACTTTGTAGCACTGTTTAACTGGTCCAATTTAGGTCTGATTTTTGCGATTAAAGGAGCAGCGGCCATCGAAGCATCACAACTGCCTTTGTTTGCAGTACTCGGGATGATGGTTTTATTTTCGGCCTTGCTAAACCTGTTTGTGGGTTCTGCGAGTGCCAAGTGGGCCTTCCTGGCTCCTATTGTCGTGCCAATGCTGATGCTCTCGGGCATTAGTCCCGAAATGGCCACAGCAGCCTACCGAGTAGGTGATGGTGCAACTAATATAATTACACCACTGATGTTTTACTTTCCTCTGGTTCTCGCCTTTGCTAATCGTTGGCAAGGCAACTTCGGATTAGGCAGCCTAACCGCAACTATGATCCCGTATTCGATCTGGATGCTAATTACAGGTCTGATTATGACGATGGCATGGGCCGCGTTAGGAATACCATTAGGGGGTGGGGCAACCGTAGAATTTTCTATGTAGTGGTTTTGGCAATACGTACTTGGCGCTTTGGAAGTAGCAATAGAAGGACAAATCAAAGAAGTCATGGCAAGACTAAAGAGCCCCAGTCACATGGTCGGATAGCGACCTATGGCTGGGGCTTTTGTTGAATAACCCGTTCGGACTAGAAATAGGTTAACTTGATGCTCCTACTCAGGAGCGTCAATGTAACTCATCCAATCGAATCGATCTTTTTCGCTACCTCTTCGGCTTGGGCTGTAAGTTCTGAATACCGACGTATATCGCCTTTACGTTGTGTAGCCAGTGCTTGTTCAAGCAGAGTGGAATACTCCTTATTGAGCTTTTTAAGTGGGTCTTTTTTAAATAAGGAAAACATCGCAAATCCTCAGTAATCTAAGAGTTAGCCTGTTTAGGAGAATAAGCAACACACCAACCTTGGCCTGCTACTAACTTATTTCCAACCGCTGCGCAGGCACCCCATTCAGGGTCTTCACCTTGGTATAGAGCGCAGTTAAGGCAAACTTGCTCGTTACTGTGATTCGGATAGGTGGCGGCATCTACTTGAGTAGTATCCTCTTTGTATCCTAAAGCTAAAGCCATGCCGTCAGTTTCAGCTAATTTTTCTGCTTCCTGCGCAAACCCTTTCTGCGAAAGTACAAAGAAAGAAGGTAGGGCAGTCATTGCAGCGCCAAATTTAATAAATGAACGGCGTGATGTTGTATTGATTTTCATATTTGAACCTCGGGTTTAACAATTTTTATAACGCTTTAAAACTGCAGCCACTATAACAGGCTGTCTGTGCATTCCCAATTTGCTAATGTGAAATTCATTTACACACCTTAGCGTAGACATTAAAAAGCCCCTCTGGTTTGAACCAGAGAGGCCTTTTAAAGCGTAAGTGAAGCGAATGATTTACATCATGCCGCCCATACCACCCATACCACCCATATCAGGCATACCGCCGCCAGCAGCGTCATCTTGTGGCGCGTCAGTGATCATCGCTTCAGTGGTGATGATCATGCTTGCGATAGATGCTGCATGTTGCAGTGCTGTGCGTGTCACTTTAGTTGGGTCAAGAATACCCATCTTAATCATGTCGCCGTATTCGCCGGTTCCTGCGTTGTAACCGTAGTTACCTTTGTTGTTGCGAACTTCGTTCAATACAACAGAAGCATCGTCACCGCCGTTGGAAACGATTTGACGCAAAGGTGACTCAAGAGCTTTAAGAATCGCTTTAATTCCCGCATCTTGGTCAGCATTGTCGCCCTTAACTTTAGCAACATCTCCTAATGTACGAATAAAAGCAACGCCGCCGCCAGGCACTACGCCTTCTTCAACAGCCGCGCGCGTTGCGTGCAATGCATCTTCCACGCGAGCTTTCTTTTCTTTCATCTCGACTTCAGTAGCCGCGCCGACTTTGATCAGTGCAACGCCGCCCGCTAATTTAGCGACACGTTCTTGCATTTTCTCTTTGTCGTAATCAGACGAAGACTCTTCGATCTGTGCGCGAACTTGGTTTACACGATCTGCAATTTCAGTCGCTTGGCCGTCACCGTCAATAATCGTAGTGTTTTCTTTAGACACTTGAATACGCTTAGCAGAACCAAGATCTTCCAAAGTAGCGCCTTCAAGACTCATGCCTACTTCTTCAGAAATAACACGTCCGCCAGTCAACACAGCGATGTCTTCAAGCATTGCTTTGCGACGATCACCAAAACCAGGTGCTTTAACCGCACATACTTTTACAATGCCGCGAATGTTGTTAACGACCAAAGTAGCTAATGCTTCGCCTTCGACGTCTTCAGCAATAATCATCAATGGACGACCCGCTTTCGCAACCGCTTCTAATGTAGGAAGCAGTTCGCGAATGTTCGAGAGTTTCTTGTCGTGTAAAAGAATAAGAGGGTTTTCAAGATCAGCAATCATTGTGTCTTGCTTGTTTGCAAAATACGGAGAAAGGTAACCGCGATCAAATTGCATACCTTCTACAACTTCAAGCTCGTTATCTAAACTTTGACCTTCTTCAACAGTAATTACGCCTTCTTTGCCAACTTTGTCCATTGCTTCAGCAATGATGTTGCCAACAGACTCGTCTGAGTTAGCTGAAACTGTGCCTACTTGAGCGATTTCTTTAGCGTCTTCGCACGGCTTAGAAAGCTCTTGCAAGGCAACAACGGAAGCTGCGACAGCTTTGTCGATACCACGCTTTAGATCCATTGGGTTCATACCCGCAGCAACCGCTTTAAGGCCTTCGCGAACCATAGCTTGCGCAAGAACTGTCGCAGTCGTTGTACCGTCTCCAGCTACGTCATTGGTTTTAGAAGCAACTTCTTTAACAAGTTGAGCGCCCATGTTTTCGAACTTATCTTCAAGCTCAATTTCTTTGGCTACTGATACACCGTCTTTAGTCACCGTTGGGGCGCCAAAAGACTTATCAATAACTACGTTACGACCCTTAGGACCTAAGGTTACTTTTACTGCATCTGCAAGGATGTTAACGCCGGACAAAATTTTGGCACGTGCGTCATCTCCGAATTTGATGTCTTTAGCTGACATAATATTTCCTCTAAATTCGTTAAGTTAATATGTTTGTTCTGGGTGGGGCGTGTTATTCAACAACACCCATAATGTCGTCTTCGCGCATAACGAGAAGCTCTTCACCGTTAACTTTTACTTCGGTTCCAGCGTATTTGCCGAACAGTACTTTGTCGCCGACTTTAACGTCGAGAGCATGAACATCACCGTTATCTAAAATTTTGCCATTACCGCATGCGATAACTTCGCCTTCGGCTGGTTTTTCTTTTGCTGAATCAGTCAAGATAATGCCACCGGCGGAAGTTGCTTCTTCCTCGTTGCGGCGCACCAATACACGGTCGTGAAGTGGACGAATAGCCATTGTTTAGTCCTCCAAAAAGTAACTAAGATTATGTGTTTGAAATAAATCGCGATAGGTGGCAATACAAATTATTAGCACTCTACCGCGAGGAGTGCTAATAATAGGAACGAACTTTATAAAGTCAACCCGTGAAACAGAATTTTTTTTAATCCGATTCTCGATAACTGCCCTCAATAATCACCTTATCTTTGGGTTTGCTGGCAGAATTTCCTTTCTTAGTGCTCGCTCCAGAGCTCTTTCTAGTCTGATTAGATGAGTGTGATGACGAACGCGTCGTGGTGAAAACGAACCCAGCTTGAGCCCCGTTGCTTGCCTTTAAACTATTGGCGGCCACCCAACGAATCACTGCCCTACGAACGGCAGGTACCAATAATGAAAAGCCCATGGCATCGGTGATGAACCCAGGGGTGAGTAAAACTGCACCCGCTATTAGGAGTAGAACTCCTTCAGCCATTTCGGTAGCAGGCATCCTGCCAGCTTCGGTTTCTTCGCGCACTTTAGTGAGTGTAGAAACTCCTTGCTCGCGCACCAAGTAAGCCCCCAGCACTGCAGTGAAAATGACAAAGGCTACTGTAGCAACAAAACCTAACCCTGACCCGACCTTAAGTAAGAGTGCGATCTCTGCTATTGGAAGAGCGATAAATAAAAGCGCGAGTACTATGAACATATTTTTTGTATGGGGCCGTTTGTAATTAACTCAACTATAAAAATCCTAACTCTATACATCATACGTCTTAAGTTTTAGTTGTTAGGTCTTGACTAAAGTGTACGGCGTTTGACAGCTCCAGCACACAGCAAAGTTAGCCGGTGAGGTTTCTTGACAAGTCCCACAAATCCATTCCTCGGTCGTGGTTGGTGTATTGTTTAGATCGTCGATAAGTATTTTTGCTGGGGTTGCGTCTTCATCAGCTACCCAGCATTCTGGCCACACTGAAAAAAATGCTACTTCTCCCATTACGCTAGAAGCATGCTGGTTACGCATTTCGCTGGCGATGTCGTGTTCAGCCAGATAACTTTGAATAAGGCCGACTTGAGCAAGGTTTTGGTTGGTGTAGACAAGCTTCATAAACAGTAGACAAATGTTATAGATAGTAGGCGAGCATCATGAAGAGGCCACACTACATAAAAAAGCCGCACTACAAAATCATAGTGCGGCCGCTCCACTCAATTAGATATTTAAAAGAGCAACTTCACAGAAAACTTAATTGCCAACAACTAGACGCACATCTTTACGGTACCAATTGTTAAGTAGACGATCTTCTTTTTCGTTAGCTGCAAAGCGAAAGCTTCTGCCTTGAATCTCAACGATAACGTCTGTGCGTGACTCAGTCTTAGTGATTTCCATAGACAGAGCACCCGAATGGCAAACCTTTCCAGTAACTGGGTTAGTAGAGAAACGCTCAACAACGTCTTTACCTAGAAAACGTAAGCCGCCATTACCACCTCGTGTATAAGCTCGATAATTGAAACACTGACCAGAAATCCTGCGATTAGGCTCATTACCAACAACGGGGTTCTGCGGTGCAGGCTTTGGTGCTACCGCATTATTCGGCATGTTGACGCCCGCTTGCATTTGCTGAATTGGATAGCTTTGAGTCAAACCGTTCGCAGTAAAGTAGGTAACCGTATTTGCTTGCAGATTAATTCTTATGCTTTCTGCGCTCATAGTACTTTGCAGATATAAAGAAGTTTGATCTCTGTTGGCTACATTAAAGTTGGTAATCGCGCTATTTTGATTGCGCGTTCCCAACGCCCACGTATTGCTATTTACTCTACGTAGCTCACTATTTGCAAATGTTACATAGCCCACATTATTAACAGTAATTGATGGGTTTGGTGCGTTTGGTGTTGGGTAGCCTGGGTTGTAACCAGCACGAGATCCTGACACTCTCATGGAGCTCACTGTGTTATCCCAAGAGCGGTCAAAACAATCAACATCTTGATTTAAGCGTGCGTACGCGCCTCGAAACTTGCTGTCTTCGTAAATAATAACTTCCAAACCAGCAGGAACGCGAATAGACGACATTTGGTCGTTTGGAAAACGCAGGTTGTCAATCTTGCTGTGTTCGCCAACGCCCACTATTTGAGATTGACCTCTGAACCCGCACTCGCTATAGATGACGACACCGTTAGCCTGATACCGTTGGTCGCTCGAGGATATGGGTCGGTTCTGCGCCTGAGCGGTCGATACCGTCAATAAAACGATGGCTAAGATTAAGCAAGCCATCCAAATCACGCTGTTTTGAATAATAGGCGCGTGTGAAGCTGACTTAACTGCGCTTTGCGCGTGAGTGTGTGTTTGCTTAGTGTTCATAGGTTTTTACCTCTTGGCTTGTGTTGCTAAATGACTGGCTCTAATGATTAAGTCTTATTGACTCACTTGTTGGCTCAATAGTTTTCTAGTCTTGGTTTAGCTTAGTTATCGAGTGGGTAGCCACATCGTTTTATGCTGTACGTTAATGTATCAATGCTAGTATTAACACTAGCTGAACGATAATCGTTATCATACTCTCTTTTGTTTCCGGCTTTATGAGCCTTACCACTATCACTGTCAAAATGAGTCAATTCTGGTCCAAACTAGTTCATGAGTTAGTGCCCTACACACCGGGCGAACAGCCTCAGATAGACGGCTTAATTAAACTCAATACCAACGAAAACCCCTATGGTCCCTCGCCCAAAGTGCTGGCGGCTATTGCTGCAGCCAACTCAGACACATTACGCAAGTACCCCGACCCCAATGCAAGCCATTTAAAACAGGCTCTTGCAGCCGACTCAGGTCTGGATATAAACCAAGTATTTGTTGGAAACAGTTCAGATGAAGTGTTAGCACACGTGTTTAAAGGGCTACTAAAACAGGACGCGCCACTTCTGTTTCCAGACTTAACCTACAGCTTTTATCCGGTTTACTGCAAACTGTTCGAGATCGACTCAGTGCAAGTACCTCTAGATGAGAATTTTGAAATTGATATCGACGCCTACGATCAAGAGTGTGGCGGTATTATATTTGCCAATCCAAATGCTCCTACTGGGATCGCTTTGCCTTTGAGTAAAATTCGATTACTGGCGAGACGCCATCCGAATAGAGTTTTAGTAATAGACGAGGCCTACGTCGATTTTGCCCGAGAGAGTGCCGTTAGTCTTATTTCCGAATTCGATAACATTCTGGTAACACAGACTTTTTCTAAGTCTCGCAGTTTAGCTGGATTACGAGTCGGCATGGCCTACGGACAAGCTCATTTGATCGAAGCTTTAGAGCGCGTGAAAAACAGTTTTCACCCGTATGCGCTAGACAGCTTGGCATTGGCCGGTGCGACCGCGTCCCTGCAAGACAATAATTATTTTACTCAGTGCATTGAGCGTATCAATCAGACTCGTGCTAAAACGATCTCTAGTCTAGAGGCAATAGGATTTAACGTACTGCCGTCCCAAGCTAATTTTATTCTCGCGCGCCATCAGACTCAAGCGGCGTCGGAGCTCTTTACGTTCTTACGAAGCAACAAAATCATAGTTCGTCATTTCGCCCACCCGCGCATAAATAACTTTCTAAGGATTAGCATTGGCTCGGACGACGAAATGCAAACGCTGGTGGACGTTTTATCTGAACGATGCCGCTCGACAAGTTAATCAATGTGCAATGACGACCCTCAATAGCTAGCTATGCGCGATCTAACAGATTATCTCTAAGCTGATCTAGGTCGGCATCGCTGAGTTTTAACTTCTGTTGGGCGTACCCTTCAAAGTTCTGATACTTGCTACCTACATACTCTAGTAAGGTATCTATGTAGGTGGGATCCGCATCAAACACGGGCTGGATCAGCTCTTTGGGGTGCTCCATTAATTTCTTTTGAAAATCTTCATATTGATCAGCATTGGTCGCACCACCCGCTAACCAGGACTCCATCAATGAGCCCATTTGGCTTTGTGTTATTAAATAGTCTTCTTTGATTGTTGCGTTGTCTACGCCCAGCAAGCCGAGGATTAACGACGCGGCAACACCGGTACGGTCTTTACCCGCTGCGCAATGAAATACTAAAGGTGTGGTGTCATTTATAAGCTCTCGCAGCATGCGTTCGTAAATTGCCGCGTGCGAATATAGCTTTTGCGGGTAGTTAAGCCGCATTGCTTCTCTTACCTGAAGTGGGTCACCACTTTCTAGTGAGTCTCTCCAGCCACGGATGAGCTTATCCGAATCAGCTTGTGTCGAGAACATAGCAAGTCGTTCAGGACAGTTTTGTTCTTCGTGCCATGACAGCATTCTGGCGTTCGGTACAGCCGCGGGAAGAGTCGGAAAATTATCGGACTCTTCGCTAAACCTGAGGTCAACAACAACTTTAATTCCAAGTTTAACAAGATGCTCACATCCCTTGCTCGAAGGACGGTCAAGCTGAGCTGATCTAAAGACTCTGCCCCAGCGAACTGTATCTCCTTGTGTGTTTGAGTAACCACCTAGGTCGCGAAAGTTAATAACGCCATCAATAGGAACGATACGCTGCTGGTTGAGATTTGGATTTATGTTAAGGCTCATGAGTTTTTTTGGATTACAGGTTAGTCATTCTAAAGTTGACGGCACATGACATTAAAGCCACTGCGGTAGCGTATAATCGCGGCGCTGTGTGTACAATCGATGTACTCGCTTGGTTTGTATGATAACAAAAGGGCAACAGTCACTGGTTCAGACAAGGCACTGCTGTTATGTACATCTGTGCTGCACAGGTTGACGACTCTTTATGGGTTGACGACTCTTTATGGGTTGACGACTCTTTATGGGTTGACGACTCTTTATGGGTTGACGACTCTTTTGTTCAACATGAAGGCAATTGGTGTTCAACACGGTCTTTTTAACGAACGAGCTCGGCATTGGTTAATGCGGCGATACGATAACACTAAACATTGAAATATTGATGACACTCTCTAAACAAATTGGCTTGCTTTGGACCTCCGCATTGGTGCTCACTTTAGTACTCAGCAGTCCAGTAAGCGCTCAATTTTTTAACAATCAGGCTCCTCAGCTTTTACCGGAAGCCGAAGCCTTTAAAGTAAGTCACTCGGTAGAACCCGATGGACTTACCATTAATTGGTCAATTGCCGATGACTATTACATGTACCGCGACCAATTTGGGGCGAGCGTAGAAGTAGATGGTCAGAGTGTACCGCTCATATTAGAATTTCCTGAGCAAGGCGTTGTCGAGAACGACCCAGAGTTTGGCGACGTTGAAGTTTTCTTTTTTAACACGCCCATCACGGCCCGATTTCCTACCTCGTTTACTCCGAAAGCTGATCAGGTATATGCATTAACTCTAAGCGGTCAAGGATGTAATAAGCCTGTTGGAATATGTTACCCGCCGATGAAGCGTTTGACCGACGTCCAGTGGTCCGAAGCTACGCTAAGTGCTCAAACTAAGCCTCCATCACAAATAGCCGCAAATACTAAACAAGATAAGAAGTCGTTTTGGACCTACGTTCTATCAGCGTTCGGCGCTGGTCTATTGCTAAGCTTCACACCCTGCGTCTTGCCAATGATTCCTATTTTAAGCGGCATAATCGCAAAACAAGAAAATCCGAGTCGTCTAGCTGCAGGCTGGCTGGCCATTTGCTATGTCGCAGGCACCATCGTCACTTACTTGATTGCTGGCTGGATTGCTGGCGCGACAGGAACACAACTGCAAGCTTACTTTCAAAACCCATGGGTCATAGGCTTTATATGTCTATTACTGTTGATGCTAGCGGCGTCCCTGTTTGGATTGTTTAAGATGGCGACGCCTACGTCTTTGCAAACTAAAGTGCATCATCATTCCAATTCTAAATCGGCTCATGGTAACGACCTAGTTCTGTCTGCCAAAAGCTTCAGCCTTGGGCTGATTTCCGCGCTGGTGGTTGGTGCTTGCGTATCACCGGTTCTTATTCTTGCCTTAGGCGCCGCAATAACACAGGGTGATCCGGTGCTAGGCGCCGCTATCATGGGGTCTATGGCTGCGGGAATGGGGGTACTTTTGGTCGCCTTTGGTTTTGGTGCAGGATGGCTGCTACCAAAAACCGGCTCTTGGATGGTTCAAGTTCAAAACCTTTTTGGCTTCATGGTGCTGGGTGTAGCCATTTACATAGCAGGGGCCTTAACTGCGGTTCCTGTAATGCTGTTGTGGGCCTTGCTGCTGCTTGTCTTTGGCTTTTACGTTTGGCAGATCTCTAACATCGATTCAGCCACACAACGTCCAGGGTTATTGGCTAGCACTGGTAAGGCGATCGGATTCGCATCTATTTTATGGGGCTGTTTGGCGTTGCTTGGACACGCTACGGGTGGACGCGAAATATTGGCGCCTTTATCCGAATTAAGCTTGGGGTCGACACCTCAAACTAAAATAGAGCTGCCTTTCGAGACGACCACAACGCTTGAACAAACACTGACCATTCTCCAAGCAGCGAAAAAGGCTCAACAACCTGTACTTATCGACTTTTATGCTGATTGGTGCTTCGATTGTGTTCGTATGAAACGAAGCACCTTTAAGGAGCCTGAAGTTGCGGCAGCATTAGAGGGCTGGCGTTTAGTTGTTATTGATGTAACTGACACATCTGAAGTAAGCCAAGCTGTTAAAAAGCATTTCAATGTTTTTGGGCCGCCTGCGACACTGGTTATCTCTAAGCAAGGCCAAGAAGTATCCGATCTCCGTCAGTACGGATTTATGGACAAAAACGAATTTATCTCACTGATCTCTAAAGTTCCTAGTTAACCAAGAATTCAACACACAGTTGTAAGTCTTATTACCCGCACCCAGTTGTTATGAAATCTAACACAATAGTCTTAGTTTTGATTATCGCTCTAGCCGCATTCGGCTTGGGCTTTGCGCTTAACACACCTACTGTTAACGAAGATGTCAGCTATCCAGCACTTTTGAATGCGCGTTTGCTTGAGACAACATCGGTAGACGGCGCAGATACACAGACAACGTCCATCAAAGACAAATTGGAACAACTTACACTGGTCAACTTTTGGGCAACGTGGTGCGCTCCGTGTAGGCATGAGATGCCTATGTTTGAATCTATGTTTCAACGATCTCAGTCTAACAACGACGGCTTTACTATTGTTGGTGTGACTATTGATAGCGTTGAAAAGGCAATACCTATGCTTAACTCAATGGGCATCACCTATCCAATTGTTTATGCAGAAAATACGGGTATGGAGTTGATGTCAGTAGTTGGTAATACCCAAGGACTACTGCCGTATTCTTTACTGCTAGATGCGCAAGGTCAGGTGCTAGAGCAAAAATATGGTCAAATTAGCGAGAGCGATATTGATGCTTGGCTAGCTAAACATCAGTAGTAATTCGGCAAATCAATGATGAGTGACACGACCAAGAAAACCGCCAATGCACACTGGCACCAGTTTCGTCTAACCGTTCAGTCTGAGCTAGTTGACCCTCTGAGTGAACTATTGGACTCTATTGGTGCCGCCGCTGTAACGACCGAGAATGCAGGGGACGATGAGTTCTATGAAGTGGCTTTTCCCGGCACTCCAAGCTGGGAGACGGTTAGGGTTACCGCTTTGTTTAACGAAGATGCCGACATTAAAGCCATCCAGAACTTAACGCTCTCTGCACTCAAGAAGATTGGCGTTGAAGAGATACCACATACGTTAGAAAAGCTCGCTGACCAGGATTGGGAGCGCGTCTGGCTTGATTCTTTTTCCCCTATTAAAGTAGGTAAGGATCTTTGGGTTGTTCCGTCTTGGTGCGACCCTGTAGAGATTGATTCTCGAAACATCCGTTTGGATCCAGGTCTTGCGTTCGGAACTGGCACCCACGCAACAACCTTTATGTGTCTTGATTGGATTTCTAGACAACATCTGAAAACACAAACAGTTCTAGACTATGGCAGCGGCTCAGGCATTTTGGCAATTGCGTCTATTATGTCTGGGGCCGAACATGCTGATGCTGTTGATATAGATCCGTTGGCCGTTGAGGCGTGCGAGTTGAATGCACAAAGAAACACTTTTGCAGACGTAAGGATTTCCGAGTCTATGCGCGCGTATCTTCCAAATGATCTACCTGACCCGATAAAAACATATGATCTGGTTATAGCGAATATTTTGGCGGAAGTCATCCTTATGCTAAAAGACACGCTGATCCCTCATGTTGCTCCATCTGGCACACTATTATTAACGGGCATTCTGAAACAACAATCCGATAAAATTATGGTGGCTTTTAGTGAATCATTTGACTTTACGGTGCAAGAGAAAGACCATTGGGTTTTACTTATTGGCCGTCGGCGCTAACGCTAATAGATAGCCAAATGTTTTAGGGCGCAACAACGTTTTGTGGTTCTATACAGGCGAGACAGGCGTGAACAAGGTTTACTTCTTAAAATGCAGGACAATATCTAGATAATGCAAAGCAATCGAATCAGCAACAAAACTCAGTGTCCTCACTGCTTTACGATTTATCAGATTTCGGAAGATCAGCTCGCTCAATCAAGGGGCAATGTTCGTTGCGGTAACTGCCATGAGCGTTTTAAAGCACAGCTTTTATCCGACGACGAAATAAAACTAGCTCGTAGCAAGGTTGCACCGAATAACGATTTGTTCGCTGATGTAAATGAGCCGACCACGAGAAACCCCTCTGCAGACGCAACTTTGCAAGAAACCAAGCAACGTTCGGTCGAATCTAAAGATAATATCGACAAGAAAGTTGATATTACCAAACCTGAGGCAGCTGATTTTACGCGTAGCGCTCCGAATATTGAAGTAACTAACCAGCTTGATGTTGTTGAGAATCCAATTAAAGATCTTTCACTTGAACGAAGATCTCCCGAGCCTACCGAATTCAATGAACCCAAGCATTCTATTTATTCGGCGAATATTGACAGAAAGGAACCTGTTTTTGATTTTGAGCTAGATGATTCTGAGTTAGAACTACCGTCCTTTGGTACTAAAAGAGAAAGTAGTTTTAACGCAAATAATTTAAACAAAGATCTTGATTTCGTTTTTGACGATGCCAAGGCTGGTCTGTCGACACAAGACTCAAATGATTTTTCAGAACCCCCTTCTGAGGATTTTTCCGAGCCCGCTTCTCAAGAACCTTCAGCTGCGGGTTCGATCGCCGCAACCCCCAATGACAATCAAGAATTAATCAATGAAATTGATCGTATTATTGATGACCGCTTGATCAATGGCTCCAATTCTAGGGACCGCAGCGTGGATGTTCCTAGTCTAGATAGTATTGACCCCGACGCTCAAACTGAGAAACCCGACTCTGGATATGCGGGTTTGGATGTACGTGATTCAGTTAGATCAATAGACTGGAGCGAAGAGGTTTCACATGATGTCGACTCCTCGGATTTTGATGACAATCTAGATACCAACTCTGAAGGCAGTTCAGAAGTAACTTGGATAAATGAAGATGATCTATTTGTCGAGCCATCGGATAAGCTTGGCAGCAACCGTAGTGTCGCACTGAAAATTATTAAATTTGGTTTAACCGGAATTGTGGTCGTCGGTCTAATCGTCTTATTAGCGTACCAAGTGTGGTTGAAACAGTTTGCTTTTGTGAATAACAACGAGACTACGCTAACAACTCTAAATGCTCTATTCACCCCCGCGCTTGATTACTTGCAAGATAGGGGTATTTTTTTGGCCAGACCACAAAATCTGATGGGCCTTGCCTTGATCTCAGCTCAGTCCGAGCCACACCCAAGCCGATCAAGCACCACCTTGATGAAGGTTAGCTTTTTAAACAAGGCTTCTGTCGAGCAGAACCTACCTTGGCTCGAACTCAGTTTGACTGACGAGAGCGGTAAGGTCGTCGCGAGACGCGCACTACAACCTGAAGACTATCTGTACAACAATACTACTCAAGCTAGGATTGGACCTCACGAACTTAAAAAAATTACGATTGAGTTGCTCGCATTTCCTAAATCGGCCACAGGGTTTGAGCTTAAAATGCTAAAAAACATGTCCTCATAATCTTACGAGCGTCTCTTAAACATATTTTTTCTTTGTATTTGTCACGATTTTTGACGCTATTTCAACTATTCGTCTTTACGCACTTTTAAGCTGTCGGTATTATCCGCGTCTGCTTACTTTTTAAGCAGCCATATAATCCAACTTTTTAGTCTAACTTCTGTGGTTCCTGAATCTCCACATTATGTTAGACCCCTGACAGGCTTTCTCACCAACATGCAAATCGGCCCTTACAGTTTGCCCAACAATGTTATTGCGGCCCCTATGGCGGGTGTAAGCGATAAGCCTTTTAGGCAAGTTTGTAGGCAAAATGGCGCGGGTATGGTTGTTAGTGAGATGGTCACCAGCAATGTAGAGCTAGCGCACACCACTAAGACCCGTTTTAGACTCGACCACCATGATGAACCTGACGTTCGCGTTATTCAAATTGTCGGCACCGACCCCAAACAACTAGCTCAAGCCGCGCAGTTTAATGTTGATAATGGCGCGCAAATTATTGATATTAATATGGGTTGTCCTGCGAAAAAGGTATGCAAACAAGCAGCTGGCTCCGCCTTACTAGCCAATGAACCGCTCGTTGAGCAGATTCTCGAAAGTGTCGTACGGGCAGTTGATGTACCGGTTACGGTAAAGATTCGTACTGGCTCAGATCCATTGAATCGAAATGGTGTTGCTATCGCTCAAATAGCGCAAGCCTGCGGCGTATCAGCTATTACTGTTCATGGCCGCACCAGGCAATGTAAGTTTGTTGGCGAGGTTGAATACAACACAATCTCCGAAATTAAAAAGGCCGTTAGTATTCCCGTTATCGCTAACGGCGATATTTGTACGCCCGAACAAGCCAAGTTCGTATTAGACACTACATCTGCTGACGCCGTTATGATTGGTAGAGCCGCCCAAGGTAAACCTTGGTTGTTTGCACAAATTGTCAGCTACCTCGAATCAGGTTCTATCGAGGAGGCGTTACCAGTATCGCAAAAGCGAGTGGTGATTTTGGACCACATTGCATCCATTCATCTATTTTATGGTGAACGCCTAGGTATTAAGTTCGCGCGTAAACATATTAAGTGGTACTTGCAACATTGGGACTGGACGGTCCCAAATGATTTGCGGCTCACCATTTCCACGACTGAGTCTTGCTCAGAGCAGTTACAACTCTTAGAGTTGGTGTTAAGCGATTCGTTTAATAACGACTCAATTTCAGAAGCAGCATAGTATTTCAAAAATGACCAAGAAGAACCCCTCAACCGAATCTCTTACACGTTGTGTCACCGATTCGATAAATCAATATTTTGATGACCTAAAAGGTCAAAAGCCCGCTAACTTACATGCTTTTTTTATAGCTGAGGTCGAGAGGCCTTTCTTAATAGCCGTTATGGAGCAGACTGGCGGTAATCAAACTCAGGCCGCTGAAATTCTTGGCATTAACCGCAACACACTTAAGAAAAAGCTTTGTCAGTACAAGCTTCTCTAATTTTGCACAAGTGAGCATCAATAGTCTTAGGCTACCCATGTTCACTTACACCATTCATAATTTGCCATAGTCGACAACACTCCATGAAACAGAATCTAAAGCCCAAAAGAGCCCTAATAAGCGTATCCGATAAATCTGGAATTGTTGAATTCGCAACGACTCTTGCCCAGCATAATGTTGAACTCCTGTCTACTGGTGGTACCGCGAAGTTATTACAAGATGCTGGTCTAAATGTCACCGAGGTGTCCGATCATACGGGTTTCCCCGAGATGATGGCGGGCAGAGTGAAGACGCTTCACCCTAAAATTCACGGCGGTATACTGGGGCGTCGTGGTACCGATGACGGTGTAATGGCTGAACATGCTATTGAGGCCATTGATATTGTTGTCGTCAATCTGTATCCGTTTCAGAATACAATTGCTGATCCTGATTGTGATTTGCCAACCGCTATCGAAAATATTGATATCGGGGGTCCAGCAATGGTTAGGTCCGCAGCCAAGAACCATAATGACGTAGCGATCGTCGTCAACGCAGAAGACTACGGTCGCGTTTCCACGGAAATTGCTGATGACGGAATTAGTTACGCCACACGCTTCGACTTGGCGGTTAGAGCATTCGAGCACACTGCACAATACGATGGCGCTATAGCAAGTCATCTCGGACGCCTCAACAGTGACGGTGAGAAAGGCGATTTTTCAAGAACACTCAATCTTCAATTTCACCACAAACAAACAATGCGCTACGGCGAAAACCCTCATCAAGGCGCCGCGTTTTACGTTGAAGCTAAAAGCCGCGTTGGTATTTCAAGCGCTGTACAAGTTCAAGGGAAGGAGCTTTCGTACAATAATATAGCTGACACTGATGCCGCGTTGGAGTGCGTTAAGCAGTTTGATGAAGGTGTAGCCTGCGTCATTGTAAAACACGCTAATCCGTGTGGAGTTGCCGTAGCAGGATCTTGTTTGGAGGCATACCAACGTGCCTACTCAACTGATCCCGAATCAGCGTTTGGCGGAATAATTGCTTTTAATACGGAACTCGATGAAGCAACAGCTAAGGCCATTTCAGAACAACAATTCGTTGAAGTAATTATCGCGCCTAAAGTAAGCGCGCAAGCCAAAGCCGTATTAGTAAGCAAAAAGAACGTAAGACTTCTTGAATGTGGGTATTGGTCAAACGAAGATGCGAACACACTCGAATACAAACGAGTTAACGGCGGTATGTTGGTTCAGAACAATGATTTATTGTTAGTGAACGAGCTTAAGGTTGTGAGCAAGGTGAAGCCGAGCGAACAGCAAATGTCCGACCTTTTGTTTGCTTGGAAAATCGCCAAGTTTGTAAAGTCTAACGCAATTATATATGCCAATGAAGCAATGACCATTGGGGTTGGGGCAGGCCAAATGAGCCGCGTCAACTCAGCTCGAATAGCTGCAATTAAAGCCGAACATGCAGGATTGTCGGTTAAGGGTTCGGTTATGGCGTCGGACGCGTTCTTTCCTTTTAGAGACGGTATCGACAACGCCGCTGCAAATGGGATCTCTGCAGTAATTCAGCCTGGTGGCTCAATGCGAGATGAAGAAGTGATCGCGGCAGCAGATGAAGCCAATATGGCGATGGTGTTTACTGGAATGCGACACTTTAGACATTAGTCCACGAGTTTATCTAGCTGGGGTTGCCTAATAGGAATTGTCTAACAAGGATTATTTGCTAAAGAAGACCGAGTAGGACTTAACCGTACTCCTCGGCCATCGCAGCGATAATTGCGTCCCATACTACGAGAACGTGGGGTTGTTTCTGAATTTCTGAATAAGCGAGCAACCAGAGTTGTCCGTACACGGCCGGTATTCTCACAATTGCCGTTAGCTCTTCAAAGGTTTGGTCCTCTGGCAATACTGCGCAGCCGATGCCTAACTTCACCATTTTCGCTATCACAGCGTAACTGTCACAATAGGCAACTACTTCATTGTTTTGCTCGGAAATCCATTTACTCACCTCGTTGTTTGCTAGGCCAGTACTCGGCGCGATCAAATTGACGCTTTTGGGATTTTTCTTATACGCCTTGTGAGCGGACTTATCGCCGTATAACCACCATCCAAGCGTCACCAGATATGACCCATACAAATGTTCTGGGGGTGAGGAAACCGCCGCAAATGCTATATCAACTTTTCGCTGCTCCAACGCCGAATACGAATCACTAATACTCAAGTCGATCGAGATATCTGGAAACTCCACCCGCAGTGATCGCATAACGATCGGCATAACGTTGCTTGCTATATTGGCTGGAGCAGATACTTTAACTGACCCAGCAGGCGTAGCGCGGACTCCAAGAATCTGACTGTCTATTTTTAGTAAGGCTGCTTCCGCCTCACGTGCAATTATGAGTAGACGTTCACCATCTGCGGTGAGTGAATATGGCTTGGAATTGCGGTCAAACAATTCCAAATCTAATTGCGCCTCAAAGGATTCCAAGCGTCTAAACACGGTAGAGTGATTGACACTCAACTGCTGTGCAGCCTCATATAAATTACCTGCAGTCGCAATGGCCAAAAAGTACTTAAGGTCGTCCCAATTCATTTTTGCATTATTGCAATAATATTTATAAAAATGTAGTTTTATTTGCATTAATGCAAATATGGATCTTGGGCCAGCATAGCTCTTCATTTCAGCCAAAGAGCATCAAGCCAAGAAATCACATAGAAGGCATATATTTCAATGACTTAAAGGAACTACAGGTTGCTTATTTGCAGTTTGAAAAACTAGCATTGGGAACCATTTAGAGAATGGAAGAAGTTGGAGCTACGTGGTTTTTCGGCTATTCCACATCAATAACAATAACGCGCGGCCACTCGGACCCAATCCCTATGCAGGCTTTTGGCCCAAAACCGATGCTAGTTGGTTTGCCAATTCGGTACCTTTTATGGACGTAAAACGCGGTCGTTCGTTATTATGGGTATGTACCTGCGCTGTCTTTAAACCCAAACGACGCAAACAAAAAGCTGGGATAGCTTTGTTCATGCCTGTGAATATAATTTTCCATTTGGAATCAGCTTCTACAACCGCGTCGACAAGACTTGTCAAAAAAACAAGACTCTCTGCGTTGATACATTCTAAGTCACTTATGAACAAAATCCCCTTTGGTTGCTGCAATAAAGATAAGTCGAATAATTCGAATGCGCTGTTTAACGGGTCAAACGTTTTACCTGAATCTAGTCGAAACAATTCTCGCTTAACCGCCGCTTCAATATCACCAATCGCACTGACATTAACAAGGGGAATTAAACGTGGGCGTTTTCTTGAAAAATTTTTTATAAAATCTGAAAGCTGAATCTCATCCGCGTCTATAAATAATTGCAGCTTGCTCTTTCCGCGCAGAAATTGCGTTAATACCTGTTCAGCTTGCTGGTCCCTAATCTGTGTACTCATAAGGTCTACCCTTTCGACTATCCCCCCAGATACTGGACTGAGTATCGCAAGTATTGAGTTTAGATCAAGCGTGAAAACACCTATTCATGTCTCTCCAATAAAAATATGCCGAAACCCTACACACAATTATTATGCCTTAAAGAGCCTCACCGAGAATCAAACGTAGGGCCACCAACACTAAAAATAACGCAGCGGCTCGATCAAACGTGGGTTTTGCTTTATCGTAAATTCGTCTTGAATGTGCGTTAGACAATGTGATTGCAACGATGGCGTACCAGCTAAAATCAATAATAAACGCGGTAACTGTAACCAAACTTACAGTGAATGGGGGAGGCGTTGCGGGTACAAACGCTGCGAAGATACCGGCTATTACAATCGCTGTTTTAGGGTTGCTTGTCTGTACGATTAAACCCTGCATAAAGCTGCGCCAAGGACCGCCCTCCATGCCTGTGACCGGATTTTCCTGAATACCCTCGCTGTCGGTTAGAGATTGGGTAGCCCCTCGCCAGATCTTGCTCGCGATCCACAATAGGTAAACTCCACCTACAATCTTTAGCACCAAATATACCTTTGGCATTTGTTCCAAAAGAGCAACCACGCCGAAACCAGCAAGGATGGCAAATAGTGCTACTCCCAAGGCCGTTCCAACAGCGGTTGCTAAACCATCAGCTCTAGAGCGAGAGAGTGCGTTTTGTGCAACGACAAAAAAACTAGGACCAGGACTCATAGCGCCAGCGGCTAAGACTCCGGCAATTGCTAAGAGGAAAGAATATTCTTGCATAGTGATTTATAGAGAGATAGTGGCGCCTGCATATTAGCGGGGGATTATCTCACTCCGTTCGAGTCAATAGCTAGCGCGGAGCCTAATTTACTTAAGCTAGAAGAGTCTCGGCGAAATCTAGTCTTCATAAAAACTTTCCAGTACGTCGGTTCGACATGCTTGTGTTAAACTCAGCTCAGATTAAAAACCCAGGGGGCGGCTCCTCTATTATGGGATTTCTGTTTACGCATGTATTCAGAATACCAAACAATAAGAGCCTGAGATTAGCGTAATGCTTAGACCCCACGAACCTGATCCGGTTAGCACCGGCGTAGGGATGGGAGTTCTGAGCTCATATCACCTAGAGAGCTCACCCACCTCCGCAGCACCGGGTCTCAATTAGAAAAGAGATCAACACGTGAAACCAATTAAAACCCAATTGTTGAATAAGCCAGTTCGCTTAGTAGTGCCAGTGCTAATTAGCGCATGCATATTGCTAAGCAGCAACAGCTTTGCCGCACCGCTTGAAGAAGTGGTTGTTACCGCCGAATTAATTGAGACCAACGTCTTAAAGTTGCCTAATAGCGTTACTGTTATTGACTCTCTAGCTATCGAGCAACGAGCCGCTCGCCAACTTGAAGACCTATTAAACCTAGCGCCGAATGTGAATTATGCGAGCGGAGCATCTCGGGGACGTTTTATCCAGATTCGCGGCATTGGAGAACGTAGCGAGTTCCAAGAGCCATTGATCAATTCAGTTGGCGTAGTGCTCGATGGTATTGATTTAACGGGTGTCTCCTTGGGAGCTAGTAGCTTAGATCTGAAGCAGATGGAAGTATTGCGTGGGCCTCAAGGAACGCTCTATGGCGCCAACGCCTTGGCTGGGTTAATTAATCTTGTCTCGAATGCTCCCACCCAAGAATTTGAAGCAAAGGTCGACTTTGCTATTGAAGACTATAACGGCTTAGAGTTTGGCGGAGTACTGAGTGGTCCACTTAATGATTCAACTGGATATCGACTGGCCGTAAAGCGATTTGAGAGCGACGGTTTTACAGACAATGTGTTTTTAGGCAGACAAGACACTAACAATATTAGTGAAACCAGCGCGCGGTTAAAGCTCGTATCGCAAGTGAGCGAAAAGCTTAATGTTGATACGACGCTTTTTTTAGCCGACATCAATAACGGCTACGACGCCTTCAGCCTAGACAATACACGCCAAACCTACTCTGATCGCCCTGGGCGCGATACTCAGGAGACTGTAGGGGCATCAATTGTTGCTCGCTATCTATTGAGCAATACCGATTCTATTGAAGCCATCGTTAGTTACGCCGACACCGATATGGCCTATAGCTTTGATGAGGATTGGAGTCACCCCGGTATTTGCGACGGCACAGCATGCGATTCGGCCCTATTTGGTTTTGATTGGTTTTATATATCTGAAGACTCATACGAAAGACAAAACACTAACACTACCGTTGATCTACGCTGGCTGCACGCCGCCGAGAAGTTCGACTGGGTAGGGGGCATTTATTATAGAGACCAAAGCATTGATCTTCTTCGCCAATACACATTTAACGAGGGAGATTTTAGCAGCCGCTTAGACACCCAGAATCTGGCAGCATATGGGCAATTCAATTTTTCGCTGAACGACACATTAACTCTCGTTACAGGGCTTAGAGTAGAAAAACGTGACAACGATTACTTAGACACCTCAGGACAAACGGCGCAACCTGACGAAAATTTGTGGGGTGGTCGAATAGCTCTTGAATATAAGCCTAACGAACGAGATTTTCTTTACGCCTTGCTTTCGCGTGGATACAAGCCAGGAGGCTTTAATCTTGATGAGTCGATTGACCCAAATCTCAGAGAGTTCGACACCGAAACCATGCTCAATTACGAATTAGGTTATAAGTCCTCTCTATTAGATAACCGCCTGCGCATACAATTTTCTTTGTTCTATCAAGACCGTGACGCGATTCAAAGCAAACAGTCCGTTGTTAGCTCAATCGCAACGGGGCAGGTCGGTGGCGCATGCCCATGTAGCTTTACTGATTTTACCGACAATGCGAGTAGCGGGCGCAATCGTGGGGGAGAACTAGAATTAGATCTGTCGGTGAGTGATTCTCTGCGACTGTCGGCCACATTTGGTATTCTCGACACAAGCTTTGATGACTTTTTGAGCTTTGAACACGTACAAGCCGATCGTGATGCAGGCATTCCGTTTAATTTGAACGGCCGCGAACAAGCGCATGCGCCGAGCTATCAATTTGTATTAAGTGCCAACTGGCAGATGACCGAACGACTCAGCCTGTTTAGCTCGGTAGAAGGTAAAGACGAATTCTATTTTTCGGACCGACACGAAGAACGCTCCGATGCCTACGAGTTGATTAACATGGAACTGCGTTACACGCGGGACCAATGGTCGCTAGCATTGTATGCAAAAAACTTGAGCGATGAGTTGGTAAAGACTCGTGGCTTTGGTAGCTTTGGCAATGATCCACGTAAGTTCTATGAAACAGAACCGTATAATCAATTTGCCGCTCCTCGAGTAATTGGTGTTCGTGGTAATTATTCGTTTTAATGTAGGAAAGCTAATAGGAACATAACAATGAAACTATCTGTTGAGATCAGCATGTACCCCTTGCAAGAGGCATACAAAGAAAAAATTAAGGCGTTTTTGGACGACATTAATCAACAAGCGCAAGACGTCGAAATTAAAAGCTCTAACATGAGTACTCGATTATTTGGCGAATACAAGGCAGTTACTGAGTTGCTCAATGCAGCAATGCTTGAGTCTATGCAGACCTACGGTAAGATCGTGTTTGTCGCTAAGTATTTAGAAGGCGATGCTCGCGAGCTAAAGGGCTACGAGTAAGACAGAATGTTTGACATTTTCGCTACAGTCTCGGCCCTTGAATGGGTAGCCGTAGTTGCTGGATTACTCTATGTGATCTTAGCGGCCCGCTCGAATATTTGGTGTTGGCCAGCCGCGTTTATCGGCACTGGCGCTTCGGTTGTTTTATTGTGGAACGTAAGTCTATTGATGGATTCGGCGCTCAATGGGTTTTACTTGGTAATGGCCGTGTACGGATTTTGGCAATGGCGATACGGGGGCGAACAGGGATCACCTCTAAAAATTGGAAGCTGGCCGGTCAGTCAACATCTCGTCGCGTGCTGCATAATTATTGTACTGTCGCTTAGCCTAGGCTTTTGGTTAGATAATTCAACATCGGCCGCTTGGCCCTATGTTGATTCGGCGACTACCGTCAGCGCGGTTATTGCCACTTTTATGGTCGCCAAAAAGATTCTTGAAAATTGGCTTTACTGGATCGCAATTGATGTTGTATCAGTTTGGATCTACTGGGAACGCGAATTGTATATGTACGCGGTGCTGTTTGTTCTTTATTCAGTTATCGCTGTATTTGGCTTTATGATTTGGCAACGCCAACAAGCCCAAGAGCAATTTGCAATACGCTAATTAGATAAGCATTGATGCATACGCACACTCCACCTGTTTTTATTGAAGCATTAAAAGTGGCGCGTGCCGATGGCTTCATTGCGACCAACGTCAAGCTAGTACGGGTCTTCGAAAACGGCTTAAGCCACAACACGGCACTGTTTTATTCAACCGAGAAAGAATTTGTATTGAAGTCGTTTAAAGGGCGAGATCAACTTAGTCGACAGGCTATTCAAGCTCAAGTGATCACGAGTCGCTATGAGCTTTCGCCTAAAGTGTTTTATAGCAATATCGAAAAAGGAATCCTCGTTTGCGAATTTATAAATATTCCTGCTCTTGGACAAGTGCCGAACACCGAACGTTCAAATTCGCAATTGTTGCGCGTCGCCGATTCGCTGAGCACTTTGCACAATCTAGAGGTTAGCGCCGATATAGAGGCGCTCGGTCATTTTGACATTGTCGGATTTTGCTCGCTCTATGTGGATACTGCGAGTGATGCAATTAAGCGTCAACACGAGTTACTTCTGCCCAGCATAATTGAGTTTCAAAAAAGCACAACACGCGTTTTTTGTCACAACGATTTAGTGGCCGACAATATTTTTTGCCTTGAGAAAGCCCTCTCCAAAAACGCATCTCCGGAAACTGACAGTACGATATTTATAGACTGGGAGTACGCACAGCTCAACGACCCTTGGTTTGATCTTGCGGCGGTCGTTTTTTACCTGGGTCTTAACCAAAACTCAACTGAGCTTTTTCTTAACCAGTATTTCCTAAAGAACCCTGATACGAAACATAACCACCCGCAAAGGCTTTTAGAAGCGACTACCGTATTATTGTGGGGCGACGTACTTTGGCACCTGCATAACTTTGGAAACGACTATCAGCCAAAGCTTTCACATAAAATCGAGTGGCTCATTCAACATGCTTCTGGGTTAAATTAAGTTAGTTTGATTTGAGTTAAAGAAAACACTCTTCATCGTTGGGGTTAAACACTAATTCGTGCGTAACGCGTAACGCAAAGCAGTCTGAATAATGGCCGACCAGCGTTCAATACCCGCTTGGTCGCTCAGCAAATCTTGTCTTACTTCAAAGATAGCCGCAGGTAGCTTATGGACATCTGTGTAATGTTCGGTTGTGTGGGCACGAATCGCTTCGACGGAATAAGGCTCGTTATAGCCAACCACATCCTTGATTTCATGGTTCTGAAAATGCTCAATCAAGGCACTGATAAATGGAGACTCTTGTTTCCACATAAGGCTGAATTCCCATGGACGTTTCTCGCCATGAAACACAGGTGTAAAACTATGAATACCGATAATGGGCAATTGCGTGTGCTTTTCTGTTAAACGAAGGACCTGTGACTCGACCGCGGCATGAAACGGTTTATAGATAGAGTCACTTCGGATCTGGCGCTCTTGATGACCAATATTAGTATTGCCCGGCACTTTATAATGTTCACTCACAGTGGGTATGATCGACTCAACTTCTAACGGGCGATTGCAATCGATCAGGAGGCGCGAGTAATTGCAGGATACCGTTGTACACATTAGTTCTTTGCTGAGATGGTCCAACAAATCACGAGCACCTAAGTCCCAACCTATGTGCGTCTGAGTTTCTGTCTCGCTAAGACCCAAATGCATATAAGCGGGTGGAATGTAGTTGCTGGCGTGCTCGCACACCAACACACAGGGATACTCCGCCGCCTCGTTTTGAACCTCAAAGGCGGGCACAGCAAATATCTCTTTGGCAATGGTCGCTGAGTCGTAGTGGTTTTTAATGACGTTCAAGTGCGGGCTCTATTGCTCTTTAATAGGTTCTAAAGCTCAACAACCTTGCCGCCTTTCATTACGAACGTCACATTTTCAAGCTCTCGAATGTTGCTTATTGGGTCACCATCTACGGCAATGATATCAGCGTGTTTTGAGACTGCAATTGAGCCTAAGGAATCACTCGCACCAAGCAAGTCTGCTGCATTTACCGTTGCGGCCTTAATTGCTTCCATAGCAGGCATACCGGCTTCGACCATTAACGCAAACTCCTGAGCATTGTCGCCGTGAGCAGATACTCCAGTATCCGTACCAAAAGCTATTTTTACACCCGCTTTATAAGCCTTACCAAAACTAGCCTGAATTAATGGACCAATTGCAGCGGCTTTCGGCCTGACTATCTCGGGAAAGTAACCTTCAATTTTGGCTTTCTCTGCTACAAACTCACCGGCCATAATAGTAGGGACTAGATAAGTACCGTATTGCTTCATTAAACGATGCGTCTCGTCATCCATATAGGTGCCGTGCTCAATACTGCTAACGCCAGCACGAATCGCTCGCTTCATACCTTCCGCGCCATGCGCGTGTGCGGCTACTTTAAAACCATAGTCTTTAGCGGCTGTGATTATGGCCACTAATTCAGCTTCGGTAAATTGTGGGTTTTGGCCGTTCTTAGCCGTACTTAAAACACCACCTGTGGCCGTAATCTTTATTAGATCGGCTCCATCTTTATAGCGTTGGCGTACCGCCTGCATGGCGTCTTCTGCACTATTGATTACGCCTTGCTTAGGACCAGGATTCCCCTGCAGTACCTTATTCGCACCATTAGTTGGATCGGCATGCCCCCCTGTAGTGGCGATAGATTTACCTGCTGTAAATATTCTCGGCCCTTGAAGCAGGCCAGAATCAATCGCGTTGCGCAGCGAAACAGAAACAGTACCGTCTCCTCGGTCACCCAAACTGCGTACGGTCGTAAAACCCTTGCGTAAAGTTATATCGGCGAAACCTACCGCCCTAAATGCAAAGTCGGCTGGATTAAGAACATAGGGTTCCATGTAAGACTTGGGATTGCTCTGATGCGTAAAGTGCACGTGCATATCGATTAGACCCGGCAGACAAGTCTTGTCACTTAAGTCGATGACCTCAGCATCGCTAACAATACCGCTACCTATCTGTGCCACCTTGCCGCCTTCGATCAAGACATCAACTTGGCTCAGAACTCGACCAGCTTGAACATCAACTAATTTGCCGCAACGCAGAAGCGTTTTATCCGCAGCAAAAGCAGTACTATTAGCCAGAAAAATAAGTAATACGAAGTGCAAAGCTGTGAAATATCGTTTCATGATAATAGACTCCTCGTTGGTTCTAATTTTTGTTTAGATTCTTGAAGGTGAGAGTACTATTTATTTGCACACAATTATAGATGCACTGTGATAGGTAATTGGCCACAATGAGCCAGGCGTATTACTTAACCGACCGCTCTAGAATGCGGTTGGATACAGGGAATACAAAGGCGCACAACATGAGTTGTGATTTGGTTGCCTGTGCACACTATTCTCGGCAATATTGGCAACCATTTCCGTAGAATCAGTAAAGATGTCTATACCCATTCTTTTCATATTTAGTAACTACTCACACAAAGTTACTCTTGGAAGAACTCGATAGAATCGGTTTGTCTAACTAATTGTAGCGACTCCAGTTATCATGTGGGTCAACCAACCTGATGGAGAAAATCATGCCGCGCATGAGTTCAAAAGAAAAAGCTGAGTTTCGAAAGGCAATGGCCGACATTGGCTATTCACGTATTCCAATTTACGCACCGACCAACGCTAAAGAATTGCGGGCCGAGATCTTAGAGGTCGCGCAAAAAATGGTTGATGATTATGAAGAAAAGAATAAGGGTAACTAGCTCTATAGTTTTATTCCAAACTTTAACGTTTAATCTCATACGCTCCGTATGAAAATTATTACTTTCTTGTTTTTACTGCTTTTCTCAATGAGCACGCATGCGTCTTGTGTGATCCTCCTGCATGGTTTAGCCAGGACTAGCGCATCAATGGAGGCTCTCGAAACAGCGCTTTTCGAAGAAGGTTTTATCGTCATTAACGAAGGTTATCCTTCTCGAGAACACTCCATAGAAGAATTAGCAGCCCTTGCGGTAAAACCCGCTCTTGAGAAATGCCCTGAGGATGATAAGGTCAATTTTGTTACACATTCGCTAGGTGGCATTTTAGTACGGCAATATCTAAGCACCTACCAGATTGAAAACCTAAACAGAGTCGTCATGCTCGGCCCACCCAACAAAGGCAGTGAAGTAGTGGACACGCTTGGTGATGTTCCTGGATTTCATTTTCTGAACGGCGATGCGGGCTTACAACTCGGTACGGGCGAACTCAGTATTCCTAACTCTCTGGGCGAAGCTAATTTTGATTTAGGTATCATTGCTGGCACACGGAGTATCAACCTCATCCTGTCGTCTATTATTCCCAGTACCGACGATGGCAAGGTGTCCGTGGAAAACACCAAGCTCGAAGGCATGAACGGCCATATAGAAATGGCTGTAACGCACCCGTTTATGATGAAAAATGAACATGTTATCGCTCAGGTTATACGCTACCTAAATACCGGAAGTTTTGAACATGATGTCGATCAGTAGTTCCCCCGTGCGTGCAAATAACCTGACGCTTACTGGGGAAATGATTCGAAGATAAACAATCTATTGCTGGCTGCAGGGTTTCTATCGGTTAGCATCGGCGCAATACTTATTTAAATAGCTAGGTCTCCTGACCCATCATTATTTATGATTCAGACAGCAAGGGTTACCATGCTGTTAATCAGCGCGTTGGTTCTTTTCGCTACCAAAGCAAAACGTCCAGGATGGTTAGGCCTGCTAGCTGTTGCAATTCTCTGCTGGCTAGCGTAGGTAGACGGCTAAAACTTACTCCATATTTATGTACAGGAGAGCGGTATCAAGATAAATAACTTCACAACGATAGATTCATTGTACGGATCTTTTATAGTTAATCGTCATTGTGCCTTTCAAGCAGAGAGTTTGATTAAGACAGGCAAGCCAAACATACAGGAAGAGCTAGATAAGATTTTTGCGATAATAAGTACCTTACCCGCGAACAGTGTGAGTGTAGATGCTGGCGCTAATATAGGTCTAGTTGCCGTTTGTCTCGTTGGTTGATTTACGATGTTTTAGATGAGCAGGTTTATTGCTCCAATGTGAGATTGTGGGAAGGGAGTCTTGTGTGCAGAAAAGACGTTCTACCGCGCAAGAACGCCTATTCCGTCAATGAGAAGGGCGAAGACTCAGGCTTAGTCGCGTGGTTGTTCGAACAAGATCAACTCGCGGTAGCTGATTACCCTGAACTTTACGTGTATCACTTTAACGGTGCCAATACTTGGGATGCCAATCACTTTAAAAAAATTCTAGAGGTAAGCCAGAAACTTGAGCTAAAAGACAGTGCATTTATTAGAAAAAAAATGCACGCTACACATTAGCTTTACCCGACTTGTTTGGCTCAACTAACTAATCAACTAACTAATCAACTAACTAATCAACTAACTAATCAAAAGCATCAACTCAACTAGCTTAACTCAAAAAGACACCATGATTCATTCCCCTTCAGCGCTTGTAGTCCCCCACACAGTTAAAGGTTGGGAGTTTATCGAAATTGACGGCGTAATCTGTCTCTCGCACAAATTGCTTGGCGCTAATCTCAATGTCAATGCAACCACTGGCCTTGTTCTAGAGCAATGCAACGGTTTTGATAGTGTAGACACTATAGTCAAATCGCTAGTTGAGCGATTTCCAGACTACGCCAACGAGATTAAGATTGATGTGCTTGCTGTTTTCGCTCGCTTGGCTCAAGAAGGCGTTATTTCTTTTCGAATTAAGCAAAGCAATGAACTCCTTACAGCAATTCGCGATAGACGTGCCAATCCTTTTTATTATTTTGACGCTATTTTCTGTATCAATTTGGATTCAGCTAAGAGCCGCTGGCATCAGGCTAAAAATCAATACAAGTTGCTTGGGATAGAAGAAAGAGTTACTCGGTTTTCTGCAGTTGAAACACCTCAAAATCATCATGTAGGGTGCGCTCTCTCGCATCGCCGTATCATTCAGAAAGCCATGGAAGAAGGGCTCCAAAATATTTTAGTTTTGGAAGACGATGCTATGTTCGATGTAAATGCTCTCGAAAACCTTGCCAACAATATTGGCGAGATAGGTGAACTAGAGTGGGATGTTCTTCACTTAGGTGGTTGCTATTGGGGTACACAGCACACTAACGTAGCGGGTTGTGTACATCTCAAGGAAGTGACCGAAGGCCGTAGGGGACCAACCACCACTCATGCCGTGGCTTATAACAAGTCGGTGTATACAAATCTATTAGAGAAGTACCCGGAGAGCACCTTAAAACCCAAGGACTACATTGATCATCCTCGTCGACCCGCGATCGACCAATATCTATCAATGAACAGCGCCCTAAAAAGACTTCTCATTAGCCCGAGTATTGCAAGTCAGCCTGGCATTACTGGGCAAGAAGCAGAGAGTTTTAAGCCTCTCCTTTCTTTAAATCTGTAATGGGTTTAGAGTCCAGTCTATTAATAGATAGAGACTTTTACTCTCGCTTAATTCTGAGCAGACCTTCTTGGCTGGTACTCGCAAACAATACTCCTTCGCGCGTGTAGAGATTTCCGCGGCTAAACCCACGACCGTTTCCGGTGGACTGTGCGACACAATCAACAAAAAACCATTCATCAGCTCTAAATGGCCTATGAAACCAAATAGCGTGGTCAATAGATGCCATGATCAATTTTTTACGTTGCTCTGATGGAACCTGTGCGTGCAGTGAGTGGGGTTTTAGTGTTGAGTGTAAAAGACCCACGTCAGAGATATACGCCAACACCGAATTATGGTCAGCCGTATTGTCCGGTATAGGCGTTTTAGATTTAACCCAAAATTGAAATGATTCAGATTTGCTTACTTCTTCATCCGGCAAGTAGTAAATATCCAAATAGTCTGCTTGGTAAGAGTTTACCGATAAACGATCCTCTTTAATCGCGTTCTCCAACGCATCAACGGGCGGCTTGATTGGGGTATAGAAATCTAAACCATCTTCGCGCTTTTGAAAAGACGCAGACAACACCAAGATTTGACGTCCGTGCTGTTTGGCAACCACACGTCTAGACGAAAAACTACCCCCATCTAAACTTCGATCAACTTCGTAAATAATAGGCGCATTAACATCACCTTTAAGCAAAAAGTAAGCGTGTGCCGAATGCACATGACGATCCTCATCTACACTATGTTGCGCAGCCTTAATGGCTTGCCCTAAAACTTGGCCACCATAAACCTGACCTGTCTTTAGATCCTTACTTTGGCCCCGATACAAATCTGTATCGAGCCGTTCGCAGTTCATAAAATCTACTAGGTTATTGCTGATTTTCATTGGTGATGCGTGCCTTATTAATCGAAAGTTGCGCCGGACTCTTCTGCGAGCTCTTTAAGCGTTTTGCAGGATTCCAACTCCTTAGCATCGCCAGCCATTAACGCTGAACAATTGAGATCGAGTACATCTTCCATGCACACCTGGGCCGCTTCTTCATGCTCTGACTCCATTACAGACGCTACCAGTGGCGTCGCAATCTGTGCACAGAGACCATCGATCAGAATTTCCAAAACAGCTTGATTGTTAGTGTCGGACGTCTCGATATTAAGGTTATCGTTAGCGCAAACCTTTACGCGATCGCACAACTCTAAGGCGGAGCCTTGTAAATCGGCATAAGCCGTATTTATAGGGCCGACGCCCCCCCGCAAACAAAAGCGCGGTACTAACAATAAAGGGTAGTTTCATAGAATCGAAGCTCAAAAATCAAATTAGACTCAGAGTGTAACAAAATTTAGTCGTCTCGCTTAACGTCCACTTATAAATGATTTTGAGCCTACTGACCTTATTGCTGATGACTGCCTGAAATATTTGCACAAATCTGTTTAACCAGTGCCGACTTATTCAGGGTATAAAAATGCAAACCATCTACGCCATTTTCAATGAGGTCTAGACATAAGTGACTAACGACATCTAACCCAAAAGAACGCAGCGACTCTGGATCGTTTTCATATTGGTTTAAACGATTACAAATCCACTTTGGTATTTCGGCGCCACACATTCCAGAAAATTTTCGTAATCCTGCCACGTTATCAATAGGCATTATTCCTGGTACCACCGGAGCTATAACGCCTGCTCTGTTTAGATCGTCCATGTAAGCGAAGTAGCTATCGGCGTTAAAGAAATACTGAGTGATAGCTGCATTTGCGCCGGCGTCGATTTTTTCTTTAAAATGTTTTATCTCTTGTGATGGACTAACGGATTCAGGGTGAAACTCAGGGTAGGCCGCCACTTCAATGGTTAAATCCTGACCATACTCACTGCGTAAAAATCGTACAAGATCCACGGCATAGTTAAATTCACCTTTGGACACCATACCCGACGGGTAATCTCCGCGCAGAGCAACCACACGATCTACACCTATGGCCAAATAATCAGCCATAATTTCTTTCACGTATGCCTTAGATGTACCGATGCAAGTTAAATGAGGTGCTGCATTTGCCCCCGCTGCCTGTAGAGCTTTAACGGCGCCAAGAGTACCGAGCTGGGTACTGCCTCCAGCGCCAAATGTTACTGAAACGTACTTGGGCTTAAGACTGGCCAATTCCTTGTAATGTTTAACAAGATTATCTGTGGTTCCGTCGAACCGCGGCGGGAAAAATTCAAAACTCAATTGAACAGTGTTCATGGTATCTCTTTGAAAGGTGTCTTTGTCTGTAGACCGAGGGGCTGAAAACACAAGCATCTAAGCAATTTTCCATTAAATACAACATCCACGCAGCACGTGAGAGTATTTAAGAGAGAATCAAGTTAGATCATTCTTGGCTCGTCTAATGACGCACGAACAAACATATTACGCACGAACCAATATAGTCCCATCGAAAGGCGTATCGCTAGGTAATGTTTACGTAGGATGTGTACTCAACTTCTTTGCGAGCAGGGTAGGCAGTATACGCGCGCTAGATATTAGCGCGCGTATCGGCATTACTTCTAACTATTGTTGCTAGCCAAACAGGCCTGCGTTAAAGGTTAGTAGCGGTAATGATCCTGCTTATACGGACCTTCCATCGGAACATTGATGTAATCCGCTTGCTCTTGGGTCAGAGTCGTCAACTTGACGCCGATTCTTTCAAGATGCAATCGTGCTACTTTTTCGTCCAAATGCTTAGGCAAAATGTAAACGTCGTTTGAGTAATCATCGTTCTTAGTAAACAGCTCGATTTGAGCCAACACTTGGTTGGTAAACGACGCGGACATTACAAAGCTCGGGTGTCCTGTGGCACAACCCAAATTCACTAAACGGCCTTGAGCCAACAAAATGATGCGCTTGCCGTCTGGAAAAATAACGTGATCCACTTGGTCTTTGATGTTTTCCCATTCGCAATCAGCTAAACCAGCAACGTCGATTTCGTTATCAAAGTGGCCAATGTTACAAACGATGGCTTGGTCCTTCATCGCAGCCATGTGGTCTCTACGGATGATATTAAAGTTACCTGTAGTCGTAACAAAGATGTCTGCGTTAGCAACTTCCTCATCAAGAGTAACTACTTGATAACCTTCCATAGCAGCCTGCAGCGCACAGATTGGATCAATCTCAGTCACTTTTACAATAGCGCCTAAGCCTCGTAGTGACGCAGCTGAACCTTTACCAACATCTCCATAACCACAAACAACAGCCGTTTTACCCGCAATCATTACATCTGTTGCGCGTTTGATTGAATCAACCAAAGACTCGCGGCAACCATAAAGGTTATCGAATTTTGATTTAGTCACTGAGTCGTTTACGTTAATCGCAGGAAAAGGAAGTTCGCCTTTCTTAACCATTTGATACAAACGAGCTACACCAGTTGTAGTCTCTTCAGTAACACCTTGCACGCCTGCTAAGCGGCGTGAGTACCATGTGTTGTCCTTAGCAAGCGTCTTCTTAATCGCCGCGAACAAACATTCTTCTTCTTCGCTACCAGGCTTATCTAATACAGAAATATCTTTTTCCGCTTTTGAGCCTAATATCAATAGCATAGTGGCATCGCCACCGTCATCAAGAATCATGTTCGGGCCGGAATCACCTTCCCAATCCATGATGCGATGAGTGAAGTCCCAATACTCATCCAAGTTTTCGCCTTTAAATGCGAATACCGGAATGTTCTGAGCAGCAATTGCCGCTGCAGCATGATCTTGGGTTGAGAAAATATTACACGATGCCCAACGTACCTTTGCACCCAAAGCAACCAGTGTTTCGATCAACACCGCTGTTTGAATGGTCATATGCAATGAGCCCGTAATGTTTGCGCCTTTTAGAGGTTGAGCAGCGCGGTACTCTTCACGAATTGCAACCAAGCCCGGCATTTCGGTTTCGGCAATAGCAATTTCTTTGCGACCAAAATCAGCAAGGCCGATGTCGCGTACGTAATAGTCTGAAAATTCAGGGATAGATGGATTAGCACTCATCTTTCATCTCCTAGTTAAGGGTTAACGAAAAACGAGCGTCGTTGCAAGGTTTGTAAATCCACTTGAGCCTGACGACAGTAGGTGTCGATGCAACGCTCCTCAAGCGAGGGTCGGATTATAGGTAGGCCGTGTGAAGATTTCCACAAGATGTAGTAAAAAACATCAAAAATATTATTTCAAGAAAAAGCTCTATTTGTCTGTCCATACAGCCATTTCATTGCCACCAGGTTCACTGAACTGAAATCGACGACCACCAGGAAAGTCAAAAATGGGCTTGGCTATCATTCCTCCTGCCGATTGTACCTTTGATAGTACACGCTCAATGGAGTCTGTATAAAACACGGTTAATGGCGCGCCATCTTCGCTTGTTGCTACTTTATCGGCTTTGAAAAAACCACCATCAACACCTTGATCAATAAACGCTGTGTACTCTGGGCCGTAGTCCACAAACGCCCACCCGAATGCGTCTGTAAAGAAACGCTTGCTGGCGGCTATGTCGGTGGTCGCAAACTCTAGATAGTCAATTTTGTTTAATTTCATATTAGAACTGTGATCTGTTTTTTATGTGTCTTTACTTGATAGCGGGTAGTGATAGTGGGCAGCGCCACGCGAATCAAGTTCTTTATGTACTTCCTTTCTGTGCAACAAATAGTTCATGTGCGCTTGTGTTTCACCCGTCGCTAAAACAACATCGATCGAGCTCAATTTACGATCAAACATTACTTTTCGCAGCTGATCAATCGTCTGTACATTTTCTTTTAGGCTGATGCGCAGGCGATTAAGTTGTGCGTGGTGATCATCAATTAATTGCTGCATGCGTTCTTGTAAACCTTTAAATGGTTCCTGATGTGACGGCAACACGAGCGTATCGTTAGGGATGGTATCGCGCAATTTTTCGCACGACGAAATCCAATCACCTAAAGGATCGTCATGCCGATTAGCTAGATAAACACTAACATTTGACGAAATTCGCGGAATAGCCTGGTCACCCGATATCAATACGCCGTGTTCTTTGTTATAAAGACAACAATGCTCTGGCGAATGACCGTTTCCACAAACAATGCGCCACAGACTGCCGCCAATATCGAAAACATCGCCTTCGCACATAAACTCAACAATATCCTTAGTAACACGTTTGTTCGCTGGCTTTTCATCTGCACTAAAAAAACTAATGAGGCGGTCATGGAAGTCTTCGGGAAAGTTCAATTCCGTTAAGTAACTACGTGCTTGAGTCTCTAGGTCTTGGCTATCTCGAGTTAAGATAGAGCGATACAGTCGATACTCCCCAACGCTGATATGCACCTTAACGTCACAACGCTCTGCCAACCATGCGGCGAGTCCAATATGGTCAGGGTGAAAATGCGTAACGATGATCCGCTTAACATCTTGGGGCGACATAAAGTGTTCAAAGACAATTTCCCAAACTTCTTCACAAACAGGCGAACCCAAGCCACAGTCCACAATAGTCCAGCCATCATGATCTTTAAGTAGCCACAGATTTATGTGGTCTAGGCTAATAGGTAGGGGCATGCGCAGCCAGAACACACCGGGAGCCACTTCAAATGGCTCGCCATGTTCTGGGCTCCACTTAAATTTAAATGGGTATTCAAGCTCAGGCTTTGGCGCAAACTCGGTCGTTAAATAGTTCACAAGATTAGTCTCATAGTAAATAGGGAGCTTATGTTGGTTTAGGTGCGCCAGACATTAACTTTCTATTGTTTAACTTAGCCACCAAGCACACAGTATAGAGGTTAATAGATAGGTAAGTGCTTGAGTATAGGCTGCTCGCAATAGCTTGTACGGCTGAAGCCATAATCAACTTAAGGGCCATGCTGCCAGTTATATAAATATAAGTTTTTATTACTTCTAGTTTTATAGCGAACTGCTTATATTCGTGATCAAATCTGTCGGTCACGTTGAATTACGGTGATTGGCAAAACCAATACCCCGCATTTTCTATGTACCAATACGACCACGTTGACAAAACTATTGTAACTGAGCGCGTCGATCAATTTCGCGACCAAGTGAAACGCCATCTAGACGGTGGAATCAATGATAACGACTTTAAGGACCTACGCCTTCGCAACGGACTTTATATGCAGGTACACGCACATATGCTGCGTGTGTCTATTCCTTATGGCTTGGTAAATTCAGCACAAATGCACGCCCTTGCTGAGGTAGCACGTAAATACGACCGAGGCTACGGTCACTTCACTACTCGCCAAAACATTCAGTTTAATTGGCCCGAACTAGAGCAAGTTCCTAACATTTTAGAGGACCTAGCCCACGTTGAAATGCACGCTATGCAAACGAGTGGAAACTGCATCCGTAATATTTCTTCGGACCAGTATGCAGGCGTAGCGCCAGACGAGATAATTGATCCGCGACCATACTGCGAGATCATTAGACAGTGGTCAACATTACATCCTGAGTTTTACTGGTTACCACGTAAATTTAAGTTTGCGGTGACTGGTGCAACCACTGACCGCGCGGCTGTTCAGTTTCATGACATTGGTTTAGAGGTTGTACAGCAACAGGGCGAAATTGGCTTTAAAGTATATGTCGGCGGCGGTTTAGGCCGCACCCCTGTAATAGGAAAAGTGATTAAGGAATTTTTACCTCGTGAACACATCTTGTCCTACTGCGAAGCCATGCTTCGTGTTTATAACCTATACGGGCGTCGCGACAATAAGTATAAAGCTCGTATCAAAATTTTGGTCAACGCACTCGGTATTGATGGCTTTCGTGACAAAGTTGAACAAGAGTGGGCGCCTATACGGGGCGGTGACTTAACTTTGGTTGATGCTGATTTTGAGTATATGAATGGCTTTTTCCCCGAGCCTGACTATGCGAAATTAAGTGAGAGCGACAAGCGAATTGATCAATGGCGCAATTTGGACTCGCGGTTTAAACATTGGTACGACCACAACACGGCCGTACACAAGCAAACAGGATATCGCATAGTTAATGTTTCGCTCAAAGAACACGGCGTAGCGCCTGGTGACGCTACCGATGCACAAATGGATGCTGTGGCTGACATCGCTGAAGAGTATTCTTTTGGCGAGATTCGTGTCACCCACGAACAAAACTTGGTATTAGCGGATGTTCGCAATAAGGACTTGTTAGAAGTGTGGCGAGCGCTGGACAAACACAAACTGGCAACGGCCAACATCGGTTCTTTAAACGATATGATTTGTTGCCCAGGGTCCGATTTTTGCTCCCTTGCAAACACTACTTCAATCGGAATAGCTAAGCAGATTAACGAACACTTTGATAACTACGATGAGCTCTATGATATTGGTGAAGTTAAGTTAAAGATGTCAGGCTGCATGAATGCTTGTGGTCATCATCACGTCGGTCATATCGGCATCTTAGGCGTCGATAAGAAGGGCGAGGAATGGTATCAATTAACCCTTGGTGGTGATGCTACTAATACAGCCACTCTTGGAGAACGACTTGGCCCCGCCATTGCCAAAGCAGAGGTAAGCGATGCTATCGCTCGGATATTAGATGTATACAAAGATATTCGTCAAAACGAAGAATCGTTTATCCAAACGTTTAGAAGAGTAGGTGTTGATCCCTTTAAAGAACGTGTCTATGCGGTGGCTGCGTAATGAGTGTTACTAATCTTAAGGCGCGTCCAAAAGCCGCTGCCGATCGTATAAGCGAAGATATTTACCGAGCCATCATTATTAGAGGCAAGGCGATTGCCAGCAATCAACTGCGTCACTGTGCTGCGCCTGAAACTGTTGCCGAAACTCTAGGCGCTAGTGTACCGCTTGAATTTTGGTTGGCTAACAAAGATGAGTTACTCGCTCGCGGTGGTACAACAGCCGTTCAAATTGCTGCCGATCAAAGCCCGGTAGATTTGGCCGACGATTTAGACAAAATTGATTGCATCGTTCTTCCTTTGGTTGCTGGAGTAGATGGCAGGCCTTATTCTCACGCTTATCGCCTACGTACTCAGCTAAAATATACTGGAGAGATACGGGCAACAGGCGACATCAAACATGACACTCTTGGCTTTTTACAACGTGTTGGTGTGAGCGCTTTTGAACTTTCGGAAGGGCAAGACCTTGAAGCTGCCTTATACGCATTTTCTGACTTTAGTGATGTTTATCAACCTTCGGCTGACGATGGTCAATTAATCTTTGCTCGACGTCGGATGTCTCACTAAGCACTTTATGACACACATTACTTACGTAAAAAAGATACTTGCTGATGGCTCGCCTTGTAAAAAATGCAGAGACGTTAGCGATCGATTAGAATTTGATGGGTTGCTTGGTCTGATTGATCAAATAGCAATTGCTGACGAGAGAGATGCTGATTCTCAAGGTATGCTGTTAGCGCAGAAATATCAGGTAGCTCGGGCACCGTTTTTTTTAGTCGAGGACGACTCTGGAGCGGTGCGTATTTATGACGTGTACTTTAAGTTTAAAAAAGAAGTCGCAGACACGAAGTTTAAAAAAGAAATCATAGACTCGTTATAATTAACTTCCGTCGCGAACTAAAAGAAGTACACCATGGAACCTCAAGACCTATTAAGAATTGCAGTCTTCGTTTTTATTTTCGCCGTCCCGGCTTACATTATTTATTTGCTCATTAAGTCCAATAAAGACAACTAACTCGTTTGGCCAATAAAAAAGCAGCCAGTTGGCTGCTTTTTTATTGTCTAGCATTATTTAAAACACTTATTTAATGGTAATTCTTCTCATTTGATAATCGCCAGTAATAACACGTATGTCTGGGTATTGCGTTTTTGCATACTCATTGGTTTCATCTACTTGTTTCTGCGTGAACGCTTTCATGAACGCGTCGTATTTTTCCTTATTCGGCGCTAGATCAGCAGTATTAGCATACGTTACAGTCAGGATTAAATTAAAATCGCCGCTAGCAGGCATTTGACTTCGGTAGATTGCATAATCTTCGACCTGTCCCAGCTCCTTAGAAACTTCCATACTGGTAACCCAAGTCTTCGCTAGTCCTTCTAGATAAACATCACCCATATTGGACGCAACCTTAATGGTTGTTACTTGATAAACTTCGTCACTCATTTCATAGTCTTTCCACGGCTCAAATTCAGCGTGGGCTAATGATGAAAACAACAGAACTAAAATCGATGAATAAATAATACGCACACTAGTATCCTCTTAGGTAGTGAATTATGAACAAGAGTAATCGAACCAGAAAACCAATTAAGATATCGGTTAACTAAGTCAAGATCGTTTCCTTTCTCATGTGTCTGAAGATCAGCTTTAGTGCTAATTTGAACAAACACTACGAATCAATATACACAAGAGTTATGCCTTTGGACAGAAGTTTTTCTATGAAGGAGTCTAAGGATGTTCCTTCCTATTTACTTATTTTTCAGAACGTTTACTAAAACTAATAGTAAAAAATCACTCTTTTCTTCTGGCAAAAAACGTTCAGTAGATTCGGAGCCAGTAAGAATTATTGTTCCGCTTACAGTCACCAACAATTTCGTTTGGCTTTTCAATTGATAGCGAATGCTTTTAGGGAAATGGTGCGAAGGGTTACTGAAGATTAGATCATCATCCAGTCAGCTAGTCAGTAAGAAGTGAGTAGCCTCTGATCTCTGTTGGGGAAGGGCGCTGTATACAATTCCTCTTTCTGACTTCACCAATACCAAAGACGCCGTAAATACTGTTTTCTGATCGGCAGAATCAGTTATAGCGCCAACAGCGTTCCATTGAGTAGCACTTGCCTTTGCCCATGTTTCGGTTGTTACACGCGCTCCCCCTATACGTTCCCATTAGCCAAGCGACCATTAAAAGTCATCCAAACTCTCACATGCGTTTATACGAAAGGAAAAGAAGCAGAGGCAAATCAACACGAGCAAGATCGTTTTGTTTGACCTGTTACTTAACGCTACACCCATCCTTGACGCCAGAGTTTGCTATTTTTTAGATCGGTCCATTCAATAGCTTTCTGTCGCTTTGAATAAACTGCTTCAATCACACAACTCATTACAGTTTGGTCTTCGTCAATCTCGACCTCAGCCACTATAAAGTGCTTTTCTTTGTTTTGTGGGTTCACCGCCGTCCACTTGCTGTGCAATAATTTTTTTGGGTTAATTGTATTCATGCCAATAAGACTGCTTAGTCCTTAATTTGACTAAAGGCGAAACCACCAGCGCTTTGCGAAAGAGCCATTAGTTCTAGCCGATTAATATTAACGCGTTGCGGTAGGCTAATCACCCAGCGTACTGCCTCAGCAACATCTTCGGGCTGCATTGCCTCTAAACCGTCATACACCTTGCCCGCCTTTTCTTCATCACCGTGCATGCGAACTATCGAGAATTCGGTTCCTTCTAACAACCCTGGTATAAGGTTAGTAACGCGAATTCGCGTACCTAAAACATCCGTGCGCAAGTTTGCAGAAAACTGGTCCACAAAGGCCTTTGTTGCACCATAAACATTTCCTCCGCGATACGGGTAATTGCCAGCAATTGAGCCAATGTTCACGACATGCCCTTTGTTTTGCTCCAACATATCCGGAATTAACACATGTGTAAGATGAGCAAGCGCCATACAGTTGGTTTGAATCATTAGATACCAGTCCGACCACGATGCTGACTGAGCTGGTTCGGTTCCTAATGCTAAGCCGGCATTGTTGACCAACACATCTATGTGGACAAATTCAGCGGGTCGAGCCGCTAACTCGGTAACGACTTTTTCATGTTCGTTAACGTCCACCGCAATAATATGACTCTGCGTACTGTACTCATCTTTGAGTTGCGCGGCTAGCTCCGTTAACTTTGAAGCACGGCGTGCCATTAGAATCAGGTTGTATCCGTTTGCTGCCAGCTCAGTTGCTACCGCTCGGCCAATACCTACTGACGCACCGGTAACGAGTGCTACTTTTTTCGAATTTGTCATTCTTATATCCTTACTATAAATGCATGTTGTTTATGTCAGCGCCTTACCCACTATTTCGCTGATGTCTTTACTTAAATTTGGTATCGCGTAAATTCGTTGAAGCTGTTCTCGCATTGATGTTTGAATTTCAAGCTTAAACAAACGCCAAGTATTGAATGCGCTGACCAAACGAGCGGCTACCTGGGGGTTAATATCATTAAGTTCTATAATTTGAGATGCCAATAGTTCATGGCCGCCCTCGCTATGAAATCCGCTAAGGTTGGCTGCAAACGCGCCCAACAGTGAACGAACCTTGTTAGGGTTTCTAATTGAAAAAGCCGGATGCTCTAATAACGCCTTGACTCGCTCGACCGTCGCTTGTCCTGGAGACGAGGCTTGAATAGCAAACCACTTATCCAACACTAGCGGATCTTGTTGCCATTGCTGATAAAATTCATCCACAGCCTGACTGGAATCTGGCCCGCCTCGCAAAACTAAAGATCCTAGTGCCGCTTGTTGCTCGGTCATCGTAGTGGCATCTGTAAATTGCGTAATACCCAATTTTAAGGCCTCTTCAGTGCCCGTGTACATTAACCAGGCCAACGTTTTATTACGCAAAGCTCTACGTGCCATCGCCTTACTGTCTAAGCTAAACGCCTCAGCTGGCGCGCAGTTACGATAATGCGATAGCAAACTAGACTCTAAAGCTTGCGATAGCGTTTGCATTAAATGATTTCGCTGAACCGATACCTGTAATGGGTCTACATTGTTACCGATACTATCAACTAAGTATGACTCACTTGGTAGTGACAATAGCTCGGCTAGCATCGCTTGATCTTTGGGCGGATTTTCAAGTACGTATCGTAGAGTATCCACAAGGACCCCTAAGCCGTCTTCATCAAGCTCGCCACCTTTAATGGCGGGTAGCAGAAGGTTAAGAACCATTCTTTGAATTGCTTCAAAGCGCACGAATCCATTATTATCATGCTTTACCAAATGCGCCAGTTCTTGTTCGGTTTGATCAAAGACCAGTTTAATAGGCGCTGAAAAATCACGAAGAAAAGACACCACAGGACGCTTATCTGCGTCGAACTCAAATGTCTGTTCGAGTTGATCAACCGTTAATGTTTGCTCATGGCTAATAGTTCCGTTTGGCGAAATTAGAGCAAACGAAACTGGAATATGAAACGGCTGCTTCGTTTTTTGACCAGGAGTAGGTGGGCAGGCTTGGCTAATATGCAGCTGCAGCGTTTTTTTTCTCGCATCGTACTTTTGCGTAACCGTAACGACAGGCGTACCAGCTTGCGTGTACCAATTACGAAACAAGCTTAGGTCTATATCGTTAGCCAGCTCCATGCACTGCACAAAATCTTCGGTAGTGACCGCACAACCATCGAATCTATCGAAATATAGATCTGTTGCTCTACGAAATCCTTGCTCCCCGACAAGGTGATGCATCATACGAATTACTTCAGCACCTTTTTCATAGATCGTGACTGTATAGAAATTATTGATCTCTTGATATGAGTCAGGACGGACAGGGTGCGCCATTGGACCCGAATCTTCTTTGAACTGATGAGTGCGTAATACCTGCACATCTCTAATCCGTTTTACCGCGCGCGATCCCATGTCGGCACTAAACTCTTGATCTCTAAATACGGTTAAACCTTCCTTAAGACTTAACTGAAACCAGTCTCGGCATGTCACGCGATTTCCTGACCAGTTATGAAAGTACTCGTGACCAATAACGCTCTCTATACCTTCGTAATCAGCATCTGTTGCTGAGGCTTGATCGGCTAAAACATACTTTGAATTGAAAACGTTTAAGCCTTTGTTTTCCATTGCGCCCATATTAAAGTCATCCACAGCAACGACGTTGTAGATGTCGAGGTCATACTCTCGACCATAAACTTTTTCGTCCCAGCGCATGGACTCGATTAGAGAGTCCATTGCATGCGCGCACTTATCAATATTATGTGCTTGCGTGTAGATATTAAGTTCAACAGGCGCTCCCGAGGCCGTTACAAAATGACCGTTGATATGCTCTAAATCACCGGCAACCAAGGCGAACAGATAGCTGGGTTTTGGGTGTGGATCGTGCCATTTTGCCCAATGTCGTCCCTCGGTCGTTTCGCCACTAGAGTCAAGGTTGCCATTAGACAACAATACAGGGCAATCTTTTGCGCTAGCCGTTAACGTAGCCGTATAAACGCTTAATACGTCTGGGCGGTCTGGGAAAAATGTAATCCGCCTAAACCCTTCAGCCTCGCACTGAGTGCAAAAATTACCGCTGGATTGATACAGACCAGATAATTCAGTGTTTAGGTGCGGCTGTAATTGAGTAACTATTTCCAGTTCAAATGAATCAGGGACAGAGCCAATTGTTAAGCTTTCGTCAGCTACTTGGTACTCACTATCTTCTAATTTTTTGCCATCAATTTTTAGGCTGATAAGCTCCATCTTCTCGCCATCCAATACTAAAGATCGTGTGTGCTTGCCATTACGATGTAACTGCAGGACTGCCGTTACACGAGTGTGTGTTTCACCCAGCTGAAAATCTAAATTAGTAATAGGTATAAGAAAATCTGGCTTCTGATAATCTTTAAGAAAAATAGTTGTGGGAGCCGTCGCTGGCTGTAGATCAGATTCGAGCATAATATGTGGATGGTTGGTTTTTTGGCCGTGGTAGAAGCCGATGATGAAAGGAAAGTTTTTGTGTTACTGAGTCTGTCATTAATATCGCAATTTAGAAGTGCGTCCAAATAGGCGTAAGCCTCGGGTCCAATTCTTGTGCTCCACCTAAACGCGCCCATGGCTGCGTTGGCGAATGAAAATCAGACCCAAGCGATGCGGCTAGATCGTATTGCACACATAGGTCCGCCAGCATTTTGATTTGTTTAGCTTCTGTTATGGGAGTAGATACTTCTAGCGCGTTTACGCCATAGAGCTTCATCTCCTCAATAAGCTTTACTAACTTCGTGCGCGAAAATTTGTAACGCGTGGGGTGTGCCAATACGGGGTGCCCGCCTGCGGCTTTTATCCAGCCGGCGACTCGCTTTAACTCGGGCCACTGCATTGGTATAAAGCCGACTTTACCTTTAATTAAGTAGCGCTTAAACGCTTGGTTCTTATTCTTAACCAACCCTTTATCGATTAACGCTTGAGCAAAGTGTGGTCGGGTAGGGACTCCTCGCTCACCTACTAGTGTTTTCACGTCATCTCGCAAGTGAATGTCGTTTGCTTCGAAATCTAAATGCATACGTTCAGCTCGTTTATGCCGAACCTGTTGGTTTTCTTCAATACCATCGAGCAACTCATCAGATAATGGATCGACGTTCAATCCCAACACGTGGAGTAATTGGCCATTCCATTCACATGAAAACTCGATACCAGGGATTAACTTTATATCTAGCGCATTAGCGCTCGCGTGCGCTTGCTCCAACCCAGCTACCGTATCGTGATCGGTTAAGCTTAAATGTGTAATCTCTTTTTCTTTAGCCATCTGCAAAAGCTCTTCAGGGCTTAGGTCACCATCCGAATAATGGGTGTGGCAATGCAAGTCATATTTAGTTGTCACGCGCTATCCCTCAGAAGAATAATCTGGCTGGTCATACTCATCATTTTCGTAATCCATAAACTCTAAAGGGTATCTAAAAACGGGATCGTACTCTGCACCATTAGTTCCTAAGTGGCTTTCATATAAAACCACCTCATCGAACTCAATAGGTAGAGTAAAGGTTAGCGGAATACTGCCAGAATACCGGTTCCGACTATGGCGTAACCGTCCTAACGTTACGTGCGGTAGAAAACGACGTTTGTCGTACGCCAATTGTGCGGTGTTGATTGCTGCCAAAGTCTGTTGATGAATATCGCTTAGACTATCCGATGGATTAAGCATGGCTGCAATAAGTTTGGGCTTCGTCTCAGGGAACGGGCTAATGCCAGAAACCACTGTTTCGGCACCGAAACTGCTAAGGCTTGTATCTAACTCATCGGCAAGCCTTTCGATCTCTTCTTCACCCAACTCTCCCAGAAAACCCAAAGTAACATGAAAATTTTCTTGATCTACCCATCGAACCGCATTGCTTTTATCTTGATAGGCCATTTTTGCTGCGACATCTCCAAGAGTGTCACGGGCATCTTCTGAAAGACTTAATGCAATAAAACAACGCATAGTAGTAAATTGTAAATGGGTTAGAGTGTCAAATGCTGCGGATTTTGGATTGCCACGATCAAAAGTCCTAAAACCTTAAGGCTCCAAACTTCTTATAAACAACCGTAACATATGCGCGCTACTATAGTGTAAAGCATGGGAGTAGCGTGTCGATTAACAATCTAATATTTTTATAGATCTTTGGTGTTTAACAGGCAATTTAGAATTCCTTGAAGTACGTTGAAGATACTTTTAGGAAACGCTCTTAAGTAGTACTCTATAGAGGTGTGTATGAGTCGTTTTTTTGGTAGAGCTTATGGCCTGATGTGGGTCCACCTCTTTTGATTTTTTATAAAACTAGTTTCCTATGAACTCTTCAGTAGATGACCAGCCAAGCGAACGGCAACAATTAGCTATGTTGCGGCAAGATCACCGCGAGTTAGACTTGCGCATTGAAGAGCTTGCATCGAACCTTGAGATTAATCAGCTCGAAGTGTCTCGCCTTAAAAAACGTAAACTAAGGCTAAAAGACATAATCATTCGATTGGAAAGTAAACTAATACCTGATTTGCTCGCGTAGCTCTCAACGCTACTGATACTTTGCTGATGCCCGAAATATTGGGTTACTTTGCGGACTCCGCCCTAATTTGTGAGTATTACGGCAATTCACAACAACTGTAAAACTTGCGTAAATCAGATTGCAAGTTTCCTGCTCATCCGTAAAGTGCTAGCAACTAAAGGCAGCCACGCTGCTAAAAACTTATTATTGTTTTGAATTTTATTTTGGTGATCGCATGAAATACGCCCTAATCGTAGACTCCGTTGGCTGTATACCAGAGCAAGAGTACCGCTCTCGACAAATAAAACTATTGCCGCTCGCGGTTAGCTTTAACGACGTTAAGTATATGGATACTTTCGAAGAAAAAGCTCTTTTACCTATTCATCAAGCTAAGCGCATTGGCGTTAAATCAAACTCGATGTCGATCACACCATCAGCAGATGACGTTCGTACATACTTAATGAAGAACATCGCGCCTAAATACGATGTGGCTATTTTTCAGACTGCTGGTCAAGCTTACACACCAATCTATCTAAGCTGCAAAGCAGTGTCTGATTCGATAGCCGCTGACGCAAAAGCTCTTCGGCTAAAAGAAGGTATAACGACGCCATTTAGAATGACGAGCACTGAAACCAAAACGGCGCTGGCAGGACAAGGTCTTATTGTTATTTACTCGGACGACTTGTTGCAGAGCGGTATGAGTTTGACTGAATTTACACCTTTGATTGAGGACTTTAAAACGCTGGTTAAATCGTTTTTAGTGGTTCGAGATGCAATGTATGCGCGACACAGACAAAAACTTAAAGGCAATAAAACGGTCTCGTTTCCTGTCGCGATATTGGCGAACGCATTACAGGTTTCACCCATCACGCTACTCCAGGATAGCGAACTAACGATGTTGGATGTAAAGACTCGCGGCGCCGACAATGCCATTGAAAAGGTTTTGGAGTACTGTATTGACCGAGTTGGTGAAGGTTTGCTTGCGCCACTCATTAACATAAGCATCGCTGGCGATCCCGCCAGCTTGACGAGTCTCTCTAGCTTTAAGCGTTTGCAGACCGCGTGTGATGGCGCGCAGGTGAAGCTCTACATTGGTGTTATGACTTTAGCAGCAAGCATTCAAATCGGCCCTGGAGCGATATCGGTTGGAATCGCTCCAATCAATCAAGCGAACGCTCTGTAGTTTGGCCTCTTAGCTGAATCACTTAGTTGTTGATTTAAATCCTTTTTATATTCTGTAACGACGTTCATTTTTGGGTGGGCGATAAACAAGGAACCAACTTACACTTAAGTTGTGCGGTTTTAGGATTACAGTTTTTTTTACGTAATTTACCTACTATGAAATACGCAATTGTTATGGACTCGGTCGGCTGTATTCCTGAAGAAGAATATCGCAAAAGATCGATTAAATTACTGCCTCTAGCTGTCCGCTTTGATGGCGTTCATTATATGGACAGTTACGAAGCTAAAGCTTTGCTGCCTATTCATTCTGCAGGTCGTGTCGGTATTAAGACCGACTCCGTCTCGGTAACGCCTTCCGCTGACGATGTACGTAAGTACCTAATTAAAAACATCGCCCACTCGTTTGACGTTGCCATCTTCCAAACTGTTGGTCAATCATATACACCGATATACCAAAGCTGTAAAACTGTATCTAACTCTATCGCAGCTGATGCGAAGTCGGTTCGGTTGGAGAAGGGCGTAACAACGCCTTTTAGATTGACCAGTTCAGACACAGGCACAGTGGTAGCGGGGCAAGGCTTAATTGCACTTTATTCGGATGACCTTTTGCAAACAGGAATGAGTCTTGCTGACTTCACTCCAAAGATTGAAGAGTTTAAGGTATTGGTTAAAACTTTTATTATTGTTCGCGATACTGTTTACGCTCGACATCGTCAAAAGCAAAAAGGTAATAAAACAGTTTCTTACCCTGTTGCTATAATGGCCAAGACACTTCAAGTATCACCTATCACACTGGCGCAAAATCAAAATATTGATGTGATTGACCTTAAAACACGAGGCTTCGATAACGCCCTTGAAAAAGTATTGGAGTATTGTATCGACCGCGTAAGAGAAGGCTTACTCGCTCCACTGATTAATATCAGCATTGCTGGCGATCCTGCGACTCTAATTGAACACAACAGTTATAAACGTTTACAACATGTCTGCTCTGATGCTGGTATTAAAGTTTATGTTGGTGTTATGACTTTAGGGGCTACTATTAATGTTGGTCCAGGCGCTGTTTCCGTAGGTATTGCACCTTTGAACCAAGAGCAACAACCGTAGGCTCGACCATTACTTTTATTGAATTATATTAATCTGATCTTCGGGTTATACGTTCGTTCTTTTCTATTCATAACTCAGGTTAATGTTATATGAAGTACGCACTGGTTTTAGATTCTGTAGCGTGTATTCCTGAACAGGAACTTCGTCGCAGGCCAATCAAAATTTTACCGCTCACGGTGAAATTTGAAGACGTGCAGTATGTTGACACAACCGAAGAAAAAGCTCTTATTCCGATTCATCGAGCAGGCCGAATAAGCGTTAAGTCTAACGCTTATTCGGTTACGCCAGACGCCGATAACATACGGCGCTTTATTCTTAAATCTGTCGCGTCTAAATTCGATGTCGCCATTTGCCAAACAATTGGACAGGCCTACACACCTATTTACGATGGTTATAAAACCGTTGCCCAGTCGATAGCGTCTGACGCCAAACATATTCGTATGCCGTTGGGTATCCATTCTCCGTTCAGAATGAGTGTGGTTGATACTGGGAGTTTAGCGGCCGGCCAAGGTTTGGTTGCGCTTTATACTGATGACTTAATGCGTGAGGGGCTGGACTTTACCGACTATAGACCGATCGTTGAGGACTTTAAGACACTGGTTAAGTCGTTTACGATTGTTAGAGACAGTGTCTACATTCGCCACCGCGTTAAACAAAAAGGCAACAAAACAGTTTCCTATCCTGTTGCGCTCATTGCTAACGCACTAGCAATTTCGCCCATTGCCAATAACCAGAACAGTGGAATTGATATCATTGATATGAGAAACAGAGGTTTCGATAACTCTGTTAATCGGGTTTTAGGATATTGCTGCGAGAGGGTTTTAGAAGGGTTGGTTGCACCACTCATTAATATTAGTTTTGCTGGCGACCCAAAAAGTTTAATGCATCACAATAACTTTAAGAGATTACAGCATGTTTGTGACGACAGCGGCGTTGCTCTTTACGTTGGTGTTATGACTCTAGCCGCAAGTATAAACTTAGGCCCGGGTGCCATGTCTATTGGTATAGCGCCAATTAACCAAGACATAGACCCCTAGTCTCAAAGAATTAGAGCAAAGCAAGCAATAACTTGAAAGGTAGTTTATGAACACCCCAACGATTCTAGATGGTGGCATGGGCCAAGAGCTTATAGCGCGTACTCAACGCACAATAACTTCATTATGGTCCACTAAAGTGCTTTTAGAAGAGCCAGAACTAGTTGAAGATGTGCACGACGCTTATTTTTTAGCTGGCGCCGACGTTGCGACCACCAATAGCTATGCTATTCATCGCGACCGACTTCGAGACTACGATATAGAAGACCAGTTCGAGAGCCTGCTCTTAAGAGCATGTAGCATCGCCAACAAGAGTCGAGACAAGTTCGGCTCTGGGATGATCGCAGGAAGCCTCGGGCCAAACGCTAGGTCGTATCGCCCTGATTTAGTATTAAGCATTGAAGAGGGCATAGAACTATATTCCGAGATTGCTGGGATCCTCGCTCCGCACGTTGACGTTTTTTTGCTCGAAACAATGGTGTCACTAAAACAGGCTACAGGAGCATTAATCGGCGCAAGCGCACACAATAAGCCTGTTTGGCTCTCTATAACTGTGAGTGACGAAGATGGGTCACTGTTAAGATCTGGTGAACCTATTTCTCAAATACTCACTTTGGCAAAACAAAATAACGCAGCGGCCGTGTTGGTTAACTGCTCATCTCCAGAAGCTGTGACCCAAGCGCTAAAGGTTTTAAGCGGGAATGAGTTGGTTATAGGTGGGTACGCAAACGGTTTCACGCGTATTACCGACAACTTTAAAACCGATTACGCGTCTACCGTGGAACAATTAGAAACACGAAAAGATCTAGACCCTACTACCTATCTTAAATTCGCCCAAGACTGGCGAGCCTTAGGCGCTGAAATTATAGGTGGCTGCTGCGAAGTTGGCCCAGAGCACATAAAGGTGTTGGCCCAGTATTTCAAAAACTAAGTCGTGTTCTAACAGGCATTTTTTATAACAGATTAATTTTTAGCCGCTCGACGAGAATCGAAAAGGATCAATCCTTGCATCAATTTATAAGCCTCAAATAATTGATAATCTGCTGAAAGCAGATCTTTAATCTCTTGTGATTGCTGTGCCGCCTTGTTCTCTTTAGTGTTGTCCCTCTTTGTGTCTTTATTCTTAAGACTTTTGGGGAGGTCCCGCTCTTTAATTCTGTTTTCATCAAGCTCTTCGCCAGACGGGTAACGCTGAGCGATCTCGATGTCCGGTTGAATACCATTAGCTTGAATTGATTGACCGCTCGGCGTGTAGTACCGAGAAGTTGTTAGTTTGATCGCTTCGTCTTCAGTGATTTCCATCACCGATTGCACTGAACCTTTACCAAATGTTTCTTGCCCCACTAAAATGGCGCGCTGACTATCTTGCAATGCTCCCGCTACTATTTCTGAAGCCGAAGCTGAACCGCCGTTAATCAACACGACAATGGGTTTACCTGCGATGAGGTCTGTTGGTGATGCAACGTAACTTTGGTCGCTCTCTTCGATTCTTCCTTTTGTGCTTACTATAACGCCGCTGTCTATAAATGCGTCTGATATCGAAACAGCCGCAGTTAACAGTCCGCCTGGGTTATTGCGTAAATCCAGAACAAGCCCCGCGAAGCTTTCAATCGATTTTATTTGGGCTAGTTCTTTGCGAAACTTTTCTGCTGTATCGAGTTGGAATTGACTAATTCGAATATATCCAATTGAATCGCTTAATCTTCGTCGTTTTACTGAAGCCTGGCGTATCACCGCTCTTATTAGCTCTATTTCTATGGGCTCAGCCTCTCCATCGCGAAGGATTGTCATGCTGATCGATGTGCCTGGCTCCCCTCGCATACGGTTAGTCGACTCTCTTAAACTCAAGCCAGCTAGCGCTTCTCCATCTATTTTTACTATTAAATCTCCGGTCCGAATCCCAGCATTTGCGGCTGGGGTATCGTCTACCGGTGTAACCACTTTTACGTAGCCTCGCTCCATAACTACTTCGATACCTAAGCCTCCAAACCGGCCAGTTGTATCTTCGTTAAGGTCATCGTATTTTTCGCCCTTCAAGTACACCGAATGTGGGTCTAGGCCGTTGAGCATTCCGTTTACTGCGTGCTCTAAAAGTTGCTCGTCACTCACAGGTTCAACATAGAACCTCTTGATTCTAGTAAATATTTCTGCGAAGTTTTTTATCTGTGTCAGAGGCAACTCGGTTTCAGTGCTAATCGTATCTTCTTGCTCAGCTGCTTTGCTCGATTCGTTGTCTTTTGCAACACAGGGCAAACAAATTGATATTGCCATAACTAAGACTACAAATATTCTGATAAGTGTTAAGGGAGTATGTTTCATTGATGTTTGCATAGTGTTTTATCTAGCGGGTACGAGATTTTCACAACTGGGTTTAGTGCTGCAGTTAGAGGACCTTTGAGCTTGATTATCTAACCAAAAACCTGAAATACTTAGTTTTGGAAAATCCTCCTAAGGTTGTCCGTTCTGATAATGAATCAACGTTTAGAAAGCCATATATTTGGGTTAACGGGTTGGGTTTTATTGCGGATTTCAAAATACAAACCTGGCTGCTTTAGTCCACCACTTGTACCAACCTTCGCGATTACTTCATCGACTGCGACTGAATCTCCTACGTTTTTCAGTAGCTGATCATTATGTCCGTAGAGACTAATATGGTCATCTCCGTGGTCTACAATAATCAACTCTCCAAAACCCTTGAGATAGTCTGAGAATATCACCGTTCCACTATATATAGAGCTAACCATAGCATTTTGTTTAGATTCAAAATACAGACCATTCGATCGTATTCCCGAAGTGGGTATTCGAACTCCAAAAGCTGTCTTTATCTTTCCGTCCACAGGGTAGTTGAGTCTGCCTGACTGTTTTAGAAACCCTCCGGGCACAGTCGTACGCGCTGGTCTTTGTGATAGCTTGGCTAATTGTTCTGCCTTGAGTTGAATCTGTTTTAATAACGCTTTTAGCCGTTCCCTATCTTCATTCAGCCATTTTAGTTGACTAGCTTTATCTAATAATTGTGTGTCTAGCGCCGCGATGACTTTCTGTCGTTTGGACTTGTTGCTCAGTAACTCAGCCTGCTTGGATGACATGCTGCGTTTGTCGGCGGCTAATTGTTCGAGCATACCGTTATAGGCATTCTGTTGTTCCCGTAAGCCGTTTACTAAAAAGGCGTGTTCTTCAATTTTGGCTAGCATTGCATCGCCAAAAATAGAGCGGTAGTGGTTTAGCCTGCCTAAAGCATACGGGTTCTCTTGATTCAGAAGCTGCTTTATGTAGGCGTCAGAACCTTGCACATACTGATCCCTAATTAAAACAGCCAATTTCTGAGCAATCGTTTGGCTCTGTTGTTGCAAAGTCACTATCTTCTCTTTCGTCGCAGACGTTTGCTTAGTTTGTTCAAAAATTTTTGCTTCTAATAATCGCAGACTTCTCTGGTTGGCACTGATAGATTTCTCTGCATCTAATAATTTGCTTTGCTCAGTTTTTCTCTGTTTCTTGCCGCTATTCAGCTCTTTACTAATAGCATCAATCTGCTGACTGATTGTGTTTATTGAGCGATTGGCCTCAGCACTAGATTGCGCATGGGTGCTGCTTGCAGCCCAAACGAGAATCCAAAACAGGGCCATTAATAATAGTAGTGGTTGCCCAGAAGAACGGCCTACAGAAAAGTTATTCAACATTGGTGCGGTATTGAAGGACATAAATACAACCAGCGATGCGCTTTTGTTATATAGCGAGCGAAACAGAATTATCACAATGAGGTTAGGTTTTGCCATTTGCTGTTGATATTGCCAGATACGGTCGTACAAGTGTAACGTGTGCTGTATAATTCTCGCATTTTAATTATGGACCGACCAGCCCTTTGCCGCTTTCGGCAGCTGGCGGGACATCTCTTGTTTACTCTTACCTACGACCGGTTACCTAACAATGCTTTCTGAGTTTATTACGCTTAACATTTGGTGGTTTGTTGCTTTAGTCACTGTTTTAAACCTGCTGCTGTTTAGTTTTATGCAGGGGACCGTGCGAGGCGCTACTCCTGTGTCTGCGCTGCAAATGCCGGCGCTACAACGTTCTGGAAAGTCGGTAATTTACGATTTAAACAAACCAGATCAGTTCGCTAAGGGGCATATTGCCAGCGCCATCAATTTCTCGCTTGATGAAATCAAACCTGATAACAAGAGGTTACTTAAACACCAAGACAATACAATTATTCTAGTTTGCCAGTCTGGCGGTGAAAGTATAAAGGCGGCTAAGAGCTTGGTGGCTTTAGGTTTTACTAAAGTTCATCCTTTAAAGGGCGGTCTTATAGCTTGGCAAAAAGATAACCTCCCTTTAGTAACGGCATAGCGTCCTACAATAACGCTAGATTTATTACCCTTACATTTATCAGTTACAGGTCGACTCCGACCTATTAGTCCCTCAACTTTACACTTATACAATTAGAAGAACATCATGGCAGAACAAGAAGCGCAAAACCCATCCTTTGATATCCGTAAAGTTTACTTAAAGGATTCTTCGTTGGAATCACCCAATGCTCCTGAAATCTTTCTTGAAGACCCCGGCTCTCCAGACGTTAGCGTTGAAGCATCGATTAAATCAAATGCGCTCAAAGAAGCTAATTATTATGAGATCGTATTGTCGGTTACCGTCACGACCAAAATGGGCGATAAAACGGGGTTTTTGGTTGAAGTTCAACAAGCTGGTATTTTCCAGATCGCCGGTATTCCTGAAAAAGACATGCCAATGGCTCTGGAAATAGCTTGCCCTAATGTACTATTACCGTTTGCAAGAGAAGCAATCTCTGATTTGGTAGGCAAGGGCGGATTTCCTCAACTTTTACTGGCTCCCATAAATTTTGAACTGCTTTACCAACAAAAACGCCAAAAGCTAGCTGAAAAAGAAAGCGCTGCCGAACATTAATTTGCCAAAATAAGGCCTGTGTTGTCAGGCTTTTCAGTGGGCTGGGCTATACTCTGGACAGAGCGCTGGATTGTAAACGCTTTTCTGCGCTTGTTTTCTATTATTGTTCAGGCTTTTAGAGCCTGGTATTAATCTTTAAGGCCCTTATATGACTCGTTCGCTATTACTGCTATTGGTTCTTTTGTTACCTCTTTTTTCTGGGTGCAGCACGTTAAAATCAACAGACGATCCTACTTCTCAAATTAGCTCAGACCCTATCGAAGGGTTTAATCGCTCTGTGTATGCATTTAACGATGGCGCGGACAAATTAATCCTTCGGCCTGTAGCAAAGACCTACGACAAAGTTTTGCCAAGACCTATTAAAAACGGCGTGAGCAATTTCTTTTCCAATTTGAGCGAGCCACTCAATATTGTCAACAATCTACTACAAGGTAAATGGGAACGCTCTTTAAGCTCTACCTATCGATTTGCGGTTAACAGCACTGTTGGTTTATTTGGGTTAATAGATGTGGCAAAGAAACATGAAGTAGATGTCGCAAGCGAAGACCTTGGTCAAACATTGGCAAGTTGGGGCGTGGGCCCTGGTCCGTACCTGATGTTGCCATTTCTTGGTCCTACAAATTTCCGAGACGGTATTGGTAGAATCACGTCTGGTTCTGCCTATTTTCCGACCCGCGAAATTGGCGATGATAGCGGAACCCACACCGCACTAAATATACTTCAAGTAATTGATCTCAGAGTTTCGCTTCTCGGTACCGATAAGCTGTTGGAGCAACAAATCGATCAATACTCTTTTCTCAAGAGTGCCTTTGAGCAAAATCGTCTTCGTTCAATTTACGACGGTTCTCCTCCCAAACAAGAAGAGAAATACGACTTCTAATAACCAACTTTTGGCGTTCCTCTATGGCTTTATACGCGGTTGGAGATATACAAGGTTGTTATGAGCCGCTAGTGCGCTTATTAGACAAGGCTAGTTTTGACCCCAGTAAAGACACCCTTGTTTGTGTCGGTGATTTAGTTAACCGTGGACCCGAATCCGCTCGAACCTTAGACTTGTTGATGGATCTTGGCGATAGCTGCAAAGTTGTTTTAGGTAATCACGATATTCACTTTTTGGCTCTTTATTACGGAGTTCGTTCACCAAAAATAAACGACACGTTGTTGCCCTTGTTACAAAGTTCCAATGCCAAAAACTACGCCAAGTGGATGCGAAAGCAACCGCTTTTGAGACTGGATGAGTATCGTAAGCTCATTTTCTGTCACGCGGGTATTTATCCTTGGTGGGATTTAAGCGTGGTTAAGCAAAGAGCATTTGAGGTAGAAGGCGTTTTTGCTAAGCGTAAGACATGCGTAAAACTGTTGCGAAAAATCTACAGCAACCAACCGTCTAAGTGGTCTGAAACGCTTGGTCCAGTTGCTAGAATGCGATTTACGATAAACACGCTCACTCGTATGCGCTTTGTTAGCCCAAAAGGGCACCTAAATTTAACTGTAAGTGGCTTTTCCGGACAATCGAGAAAGAACCGGTTACCGTGGTTTGATGTAAATAACCCCGGTATCGACGGTTATAAAGTGGTTTTCGGCCACTGGTCGGCACTCGGCTTACTTGAACGGCCAGACGTGCTGTCTTTAGATACGGGTTGTGTTTGGGGCAGGGAGTTAACTATGGCAAAGCTACCCCTGAAAAAGGGAAAGAAAATTAAACTGTATCAAACGACCTAAAAAGGATTATGGATTCGCATCTCATTACTATTTCTGCAGAACCCTCTTTTGTTCCGCAGCAGTCGGAGCCAACAAAAGCACGTTTTGTTTTTTTCTACACAATCACGATTACCAATAACTCGAGCGCCACGTGTCAATTAATGTCTCGTCATTGGATTATTAAGGATGCGAACCATAAACTTGAGGAGGTTTATGGCGAAGGGGTAATAGGAGAACAGCCCATTTTAGAGCCTGGCGCGAGCTATCAGTACTCCAGTGGCGCCGTTCTTAAAACTGAAATGGGTACTATGGAGGGGCGCTATTTTATGCTGTGGGTTAATCCTATTTCAGGCAACTCACAAGAGTTTGAAGTTCCGATACCCAAATTTATTTTGTCGGTGCCGCGCACTCTGCACTAATCGTTGGGCGGAACAATAATTTAGAGTTTGTTCTATTCATACACTAAGTATAGAAAAGGCCAAGAGCATGAGCTTTTGGCCTTTTTATTTGTTCGAGAATAATGTTTAACTTATTTCGATAACATATTGAATACGCTTAAGTTTATATCATTGTTCTAGGGTAACAAAAAACACACAAAAGTTACACAACCCTTTGATTTAATTGGTTTTTTACTAAACATCTAGGTTGTTCACCGTAAACGCGTTTTTCTCGATAAACTCTCTTCGCGGTTCCACTTGATCACCCATTAGGATTGTAAAAGTATCATCAGATGAAACATCATCTTCTATCACTACTTTAAGTAAACGGCGCACAGTTGGGTCCATTGTAGTCTCCCAAAGTTGATCTGGGTTCATTTCACCTAAGCCTTTATACCGCTGCACATCTAAGCCTTTTTTCGCCGTTGACAACAACCAATTAATGGCTTCAGAGAACTCGCTGACCGCTTCTTCTTTTTCTCCTCGTTTTACAACCAAATGATCCCCAAACAATTTGTCTAGCCTTTCTGCAAGTGCACTGATTGAACGAAATTCAGGAGAGCGCCAAAATTCTGAGGTGATCTCACTTTCTTTAGTCGTTCCATGTTGGCGTCGCTCAATTTTAAGCGTTGTTGCGCCATTACGCTCTACACGCAACTTATAGCTCGGCGCTTCGTAACCATCTTTATTTAGAGAAGCTTCGATCGAAACCAACACATCTTCTGTCAATGTGTCTTCATTAACCGCTCTGTCGATGAGTGCTTTAAGAACAACGGGGTCATACTTCCGGCTCAAACGCTTAATAACTTTCTCTACGTCTAAAAACTCTCTGCATAATCGAGTAAGCTCTTCGCCCTCCACAACACTGCCTGTACCTTTATTGCTAACCTCTGCTTTTTTCAAAGCAAGTTCTAACAAATACGACTCAAACTCCACATCATCTTTTACATACCGTTGAGATTTTCCCTTACCAATTTTATACAATGGCGGTTGTGCGATATAAATATAGCCGCGCTCGATAAGCTCTGCCATCTGTCTATAAAAGAAAGTTAGCAATAGCGTACGGATATGAGATCCATCAACGTCCGCATCGGTCATGATGATTATGCGGTGATAACGTAGTTTTTCTATATTAAAGTCGTCTTTACCAATACCTGTGCCCAACGCAGTAATCAAAATAGTGATCTCGTCAGAAGTAATCATCTTATCGAAGCGTGCTTTTTCTACATTTAAGATCTTACCTTTAAGTGGCAATATTGCTTGAAATGAACGATCTCTAGCTTGTTTGGCCGAACCACCCGCTGAATCCCCCTCCACCAAGTAAATTTCTGATAGGGCAGGGTCCTTGTTCTGACAATCAGCCAGCTTACCTGGTAAACCGCCTAAATCTAAAGCGCCTTTGCGCCGAGTCAGCTCTCGAGCTTTTCGTGCAGCGTCTCTAGCTCTTGCTGCATCAACAATTTTTTCAGCAATCTTTCTTGCTTCACCTGGGTTCTCTAATAAAAACTCAGACAGCTTCTCGTTCATAACAGACTCTACAACGCCTTTTACTTCAGACGAAACGAGCTTGTCCTTAGTTTGTGACGAAAATTTTGGATCCGGCACTTTAACTGACAGTACCGCAGTTAAGCCTTCTCTTGAATCATCGCCACTAACAACTACTTTTTCTTTCTTGGCTAAACCAGATTCTTCAATATATACGTTAAGCGTTCTAGTCAAAGCACCCTTAAACCCAGAAAGGTGAGCGCCACCGTCTCGTTGGGGAATATTGTTGGTATAACAAAAAACCGTTTCTTTATAGGAATCATTCCACTGTAGGGCTACTTCAACGACTACACCGTCGCGCTCACCGATAACATGAATGATGTCGCTATTTAGAGGTGTTCGCATTTTATTCAAATGTTTAACAAAGGCCGCAATCCCACCTTCGTACTCAAACACCTCTCCCTTATTAGTCCTTTCGTCGTAAAGCTCAATACGAACGCCAGAGTTTAGAAACGAAAGCTCACGTAGTCGCTTAGCTAAAATATCGTAACTGTATTCTGTTATCGAAAAAATCTCTGGACTTGGCCTAAAAGTAACTTTAGTACCTGTCTTATCACTGTCTCCGGTTTCAACCAGATCAGCTTCAGGAACACCCAAGTGATACGTTTGCTCGTATGATTTCCCGTCTCTACTGATTTCCAATTTAAGCCAGTCTGAAAGGGCGTTTACAACTGAAACACCTACACCGTGTAGTCCACCAGAAACCTTATATGAATTGCTGTCAAATTTGCCGCCTGCATGCAGAACAGTCATGATTATTTCAGCCGCCGATTTGCCTTCTTCCTCAATTATTCCAACAGGTATTCCGCGACCATCGTCCCAAACTGAAATCGAGTTATCCTGGTTGATGACAACGTTAACTCCGGTACAGTGTCCGGCTAGAGCTTCATCAATAGAGTTATCGACAACTTCGAAAACCATGTGGTGTAATCCGGTACCATCATCAGTATCCCCGATGTACATCCCTGGGCGTTTTCTAACGGCGTCTAGGCCTTTAAGTACCTTAATACTGCTGGAGTCGTAGGTCATTATATTTTTGTTCTGTGGGGGCGGTTTAACAGCGCCTGAGTATAACAAAATGTAAGCAACTACACACTAAAGGAATGTTTCCTGTTCCAGTAAAACAACGCTGAGCGCTAACTTATTTTCTATGTTGTTTCACGTGGAACAATTAACTGATAAAAACATCTTTGTTCCACGTGGAACATCCTAAAAAACCACCATGCTCTTCACCCATTTTTCAGCCTAATGAGTGACTATTGGGCACTAAAAAGCCAGCTTAGAGCTGGCTTTTTAAATATAAAAGACACGAGTCTAGAACAGAGTTATATCCCTTACTACAAACGCATTGGCATGATCAAATAAAGTGTATCTTCATCTTCTTCTGCATGAAAAGTACAACTAGTGTTTGGATCCAATAAACCTAAGTTAATATTGTTGGACTGGCATGCTTTTAACGCTTCCAATAGGTAATTAACGTTGAAGCCAATTTCTATTTCATCACCAGTGTAATCAATGCTCATCTCGTCATTCGCGTGCTCTTGATCTGGATTGTGGGACGACACTTTTAACACATTATCAGCCAAACTCAACGAAACCCCTCTAAACTTCTCGTTACTTAAAATAGCTGCACGGTTAAGAATATCGATTAAGTTAGCTCTATCTATAAGTACGTGTTTGTCTAAGTTACTAGGAATCACCTTTTCATAATCAGGAAATCGACCATCAATCAATTTAGAGATAAATGTGAAATTACCAGACTCAACAAAAATATGGCTGGCATTTAGCTTTAACGAGATTTGTTGTTCAGAATCTGTCGCTAAGAATTTTGACATCTCTATGACGGCTTTTCGAGGAATAATACATTGGACACCGTCTATACCTAAGTCTGTATAGGGTAGGCGGGTTTTAGCTAAACGGTGGCCGTCTGTAGCGACTGTAACCAGTTCGTTCTGATTCAGTTCGAACAATAGACCATTTAGAAAATAACGAACGTCTTGTTGAGCCATACTAAAAGACGTGCGGTTAAGCAATCCATGTAAAGCTTGTTCTTCCAAATAGAACTCGTGATTCCAATTAGATTCTTCTAATCTAGGATAGTCATCGGCTGGCAGCGTTTGCAAGGTAAAACGACTTTTACCCGCTTTCACAGTCATCTTATTATTTTCTTCCAACTCAAGGTCTATAACCGCATCGTTAGGTAATGAACGGCAGATATCAAAGAGCTTTCTCGCTGAAACAGTTATTTTTCCATCACCGCCGTTAACATTTTGAACTCTAGTAGTAATCTCGGTTTCTAAATCTGATCCAACAAGAGTCAATGTGCCATTCTCAAGACTTAGAAAAACGTTCCCCAATATTGGCAAAGTCTGTCTTTTTTCGACAACTCCGATGACTTGAGAAAGGGGTGTTTCAAGTTGTTCTTTGCGTATATTAATATTCATCTTTTTTATCTAAGTTTTATTGTTATTACTGTTAAGCCTGTGTGTAAATTGCATAAGTGCCTTTTTGTGTTTAACTACAACACCTTACATCAAATATTCGTGTTAACAACCTTATGGAAAAGTCTTAGCAAACCTGTGAATAGATTGTGGATAAGATTTACCAAACGATAATACCGTATTTATACACAAGTTATCCACACTCACATTGACTGCATTTATGTTCTATACGTTGTAGTTGTGGTTTAGGTGGATAATATTTTGAGTAAGTTAGCATAGTCGTCGCCAAATTTAGCGTCAGTCTTGCACAGCTCAACAACCTTTTTACAAGCGTGAATTACGGTGGTGTGATCTCGTCCACCAAATGCGTCGCCAATGTCGGGCAAGCTTAAATTCGTTAGTTCTTTAGACAAAGCCATCGCAACTTGCCGTGGCCGAGCAATCTGTCTATTTCGCCGTTTAGACTTTAGATCACTAACACGAATACCAAAATAGTCGGATATCGTCTTCTGAATATTGTCGATACTTATTTTACGTTCTTGAAACAATGTAAGGTCTTGTAACGTGTCTTTAGCTAAATCTATGTCAATAGGTCGGTGCGTAAATTTAGAGCTGGCTACAAGCCGGTGTAATGCGCCCTCTAATTCGCGAACATTGGAACGGATCTTTTTAGCCACAAGAAAAGCGACTTCATCACTCAGCTCAACCTGGTTCTTGCGTGCCTTGTTTTGCAGGATGGCGACTCGAGTCTCTAACTCCGGTGGATCAATACGAACAGTCAACCCACTTTCGAAACGAGAGATCAACCTTTCTTGTAAGTTATTGATTTCTTTGGGGAATTTGTCAGACGTTAGAATAATTTGGCTATTAACTTCGAGCAAAGAGTTGAAAGTATGAAAGAACTCTTCTTGAGACTGAACCTTTCCAGCAAAAAACTGAATATCATCTATTAATAGAGCATCTAACGAACGGTAGTAATTCTTAAATTGCTCCATCGAATTAGTGCCTATCGCTTTTACCATATCAGAAACAAATCGTTCTGAATGTACGTAAGCTACTCTTGCGCTGGAAGAATTTGATCGAATTAGGTTACCGGCCGCATGCATTAAGTGGGTTTTACCAAGACCAACGCCGCCATATATAAATAGCGGGTTATAGGCCGAGCCAGGGTTTTCACTAACTTGTTTAGTGGCTGCTCTAGCAATCTGGTTAGACTTACCTTCAATATGGTTTTCAAAGGTGAAATTGCTATTGAGAACGTTGGTACCAAAACGAGCATCTTCAGCATGAATAAAAGCATCATCAGAGCTTTCACTAAATGAGCTGCCATTATTGGTTGGGGTGGAGCTAGAGTCTAGCTCGATAACCAGCTTTTTGTCGCCAGCACCAAAGTGGTCTAAACAGGCATTAATTTGGTCAAGTAGATTATCCACAAGCCAGTCCTTAATAAACCTGTTTGGTGCGTGTAAGCGAAACGCATGTTCGTCATTTTGTGCACTCAGAGGCCGTACCCACATGTTAAAATCATGCAGTTCAATTTCGGCTTCTAGCTTGCTTAAGCAGCGATCCCAAAGTGCGGTGTTATCCAAAAGAGTGTCCTTATTAGTTTGATTTAAGTAAACAAAATAGCAGCCGCACAATATAACGGTGCAATAGCTGCAATAAAATACATTTCTAGGGTTTTTAACGTAATAAATAAAGCGTTTATACGCTTGACTCTTGCCGCCAAACCCATTACCTTTGCGATCCGTTTTTTCTGTGCGTTTGGAAAGCGGATAGCTGTAAACGCAAGCAGTGCTTACAGCCAGACACTAGACGTAATTTTTAGCCTTAATTATTATAAGACTAGACGCTACAAACGCATGGTACTGGGTAATTAATACAGGTTACCAGAATTTAAAGAATTTAAGGGTGAACTCCTATGAAACGTCCATTTCAACCAAGTGTAGTTAAACGCAAACGTACTCACGGCTTTCGTGCACGTATGGCAACTAAAAATGGTCGCGCCATTATTAACTCTCGTAGAGCTAAGGGTCGCGCATCACTGACAGTATAAGCTTCTTAGCGAGCACTGATCTAAGAAAGCCTCATCGATTAAGTCGGTGGGGCTTTTTTTTCTACTACTGGACTACAGTTCTAAAACCTATTAGCCGTAACATTACCCAAACCAATCCGTTGACCTCAAAAACTCTTTCAAAATCAGAACGGCTGTTGGCCCCAAGCGCTTTCAAAACGGTCTATTCAAACAGACAGTTTGGTAGTAGCCCTCTGTTTACATTCAATGTGCTGGGCGCACAAGCAAACAAAAAGATAGGCGTAACGGTCTCTAAGAAAGTATCTAAGAGGGCGGTAGACCGCAATAGAATAAAAAGAGTTGTTAAAGAGTTTTATAGACATCATAAAACTGAAATAAATTCGGAGCATATAGTAATCACTGCAAAACCAAAGTGTGTGATAGCAACCAACAAAGAATTGACCGAGAGCTTACAAGAACTCTGGGGCAAGCTATTAAAGTGGCAACGATGGCACGAACACAAGTTACGCAAAGAAGCCGCTTTAGATAATGAGCCGGACCAGTAAAGTGCACACACCAAAACCATTTGAAGTTAATGACGCCCAAGCGATCAAAACACTCATAGCCGAACACCCGTTGGCCACATGGATTAACTATAGTGAACGAGGAATCGTTATAAACCATATCCCGTTTGTGTTTCATTCAAACGTTGGAGACCAAGGTGTACTGAGGGGTCATATTGCTAAAGCGAACTCTGTATGGCACGACCTAGAAGAAGAATGCCTAACGGCAGCTGTATTTCAGGGCCCACAGACTTACATTTCGCCATCTTGGTATGTAAGCAAAGCTGAACATGGCAAAGTCGTACCCACTTGGAATTATATGGTTGTGCATGTCCACGGACAGCAACGGTTCATCACCGACCCAAAATGGATACTAGAACAGTTAAACTCCCTGACGGATCAGCAGGAAAAAACTCATTTGCAGCCATGGAATGTAGCAGATGCCCCTGAGACGTATACGCAGAGATTGTTAAAGGGGATTGTTGGCGTTGAAATCACCATTACAAAAATAGACGCCACATGGAAAACCAGCCAAAACAAATCAAAACAAGACCAACAAAGCGTAATTAGAGCCCTGCAATCGGTCGGTAGCGATCAAGCGAAAGAAATGGCTATTGCCATTAAAACTAATGGGCAAAAATTTAAAGTTTTACCCAACCGGAACTAAGCGCCAGTCAACGTATTTTGATGACCAAACTCTTACAACTACTCATTAAGACTTACCATGTAACAATTAGTCCGTTGCTGGGTAGCCGCTGCCGTTTTGTGCCAACTTGTTCAGAGTATGCCTCACAAGCTTTAGAAGAATATGGCGTCAGTAAGGGCGGATATTTGGCGATAAAACGAATCTGCAGGTGTCACCCTTGGGGAGGGTCTGGGCATGATCCTGTTCCTGTAAAAGACCCAGAAACTTCAACAAACAACGATTAACGATGCAGAACCAATTAATACAGCCGTTTGACGTTGGTTTTTTTAGCACGCAAAGCTACTTAGTTTAGGTTTTGATTGCTACAATCCGCGACCATTGATAATTAGAGCGCTGACTAATTGTGCTTTAACTCAGATTAACAACTCAGCTTTTAACTAAGTTTTTTAGCAAAAACTGTTCTTAACCGAGAAAGATATACCCTTATGGAAACATACCGTACCGCGCTGATTTTCTTGCTCGTCGCACTTAGCACTGTTTTATACACAAAATGGTTAGATTATTCTGCGCAAGACACAGCCCTCAATTCTGGTGTTAACACCGAAGTAACCTTGTCTGAGTTACCCGGCGTAGCAGGCTCGTTACCGGCCGTACCAATAGAGGCACCTAACGCATCTGCAGATAGTCTGCCTGCGATAAATGAGGAATTAGAAACTGGTTCGGTAGCCATAGACGAAGCGCCAGACAGCCAAGGACAGTTGGTCCGCGTAGAAACGGATCTGTTGATCGCCTATATTAATACTGTGGGCGGTACTTTAGAGCGTGTAGAGACAAAATTATTGCCGGTGGCTATCGACCAGCAAGACCAAGGCTATGCGGTATTACGAAAAAGCCCAGAAGAAACTTTTATTATTCAGGATGGCCTACTACTAAGGGGGGGAGCAGAAAGCCCTAATCACCTTAGTACTTATGCCGCGACCAGCGAAAGTTATACACTAGGTTCAGACGATAGTGTTGAGGTTCCTTTAACGTGGACTAGTGAGAGCGGAGCCGTGGTAACAAAAACACTACGCTTTCGGAGAGACTCGTATTTAGTAGGCATTAATTACGAAGTGAACAACATTAGTACTCAGCCATGGGTATCTTATCTTTACTCTCAATTTAATCGTTCTGCACCAGTCGGTAAAAGCGGCGGCTTCGGACAAATCCCCAGCTATACCGGTGGAGCTATTTATACCGAAGAAGAAAAGTACGAAAAAATAACGTTTGACGATATCGACGAAGCAAACTTAGATCGTCAAGAAGTCGGTGGTTGGGTTTCGATGATGGAGCACTATTTTGTTGCCGTCTTTATACCTGAAGTACCAAACAACAAGTTTTACAGCAGTAAGTCTGGCGATCGCTTTATTCTTGGTTTACGAGCGAACGATGCTCTACAGGTTGCACCTAACTCTATCGGTAGTGTTGGGACTACGGTCTTTTTAGGGCCAAAAGAACAAGCGCGCCTTAAAGATATTGAAGAAGAAAAGGGTATTGAAGGTCTTCCTTTAACGGTGGATTTTGGAATGCTAACAGTGATAGCGGATCCGCTTTTTTGGTTGCTCGACAAGATTCATGCTGTTGTAGGCAACTGGGGTTGGTCAATTATTTTACTAACACTTCTTATAAAAATATTCTTCTATCCTTTATCTGCGGCTAGTTACAAGTCTATGGCCGGCATGAAGAAATTGCAGCCTCGTATTGCTACTCTCAAAGAGCGGTACAAAGACGATCGTCAAAAATTCCAAATGGAAATGATGGCTTTGTACAAAAAAGAGAAGATAAATCCAGCTGGCGGCTGTTTGCCGATCCTTATCCAAATACCAGTGTTCATCGCTTTGTATTGGACGCTATTGGAAAGCGTAGAGATTCGTCAGGCACCGTTCGCACTTTGGTTGAATGACTTATCTGCGCCAGACCCATTTTACGTCTTACCTATTTTAATGGGCGTATCAATGTGGGCGCAGCAAAAACTTAATCCAGCGCCAATGGATGATATTCAAAAGAAAGTAATGATGATAATGCCGTTTGCTTTGACTCTACTGTTCCTTACTTTTCCTGCTGGCTTAGTCCTTTACTGGGTAGTGAACAATGTACTGTCGATGGCACAGCAGTGGTATATAAACCAAAAACACGCAAAGTAAATTGAGCGGGTCGACTAACGCCAAAACAGACACTATTGTCGCAATTGCCACGCCACCAGGGCGTGGCGGTATAGGTGTTATTCGTTTATCGGGGCCTAGTGCATGGGCTATAGCGGCGCATCTCGCAGGTAAAGAGCCTAGCGAGCGTTCTGTTAAGTACGCTTATTTCAAAAACGCTGAAGGCGTGACTCTTGATACTGGCCTTACGGTTGGCTTTAAAACCCCCCATTCTTTCACCGGTGAAGACGTTGTCGAAATACAAGGGCATGGTGGCCCTGTGGTTCAGGATGTTTTGCTTAAAGAGTTGGTTCGACTAGGAGCACGTCAGGCGAGAGCGGGAGAGTTTTCTGAGCGTGCGTTCCTAAACAATAAGATTGACCTCACTCAAGCCGAAGCTATTGCAGACCTAATCAACAGCGCAACGGAGCAAGCAGCGCTGGGCGCATTGCGTTCATTAAAAGGCGAGTTTTCCAAAAGAGTAAATGAACTTCTAGAACAAATGGTCTATCTGCGAGCCTACGTAGAAGCAGCCATAGATTTTCCTGAAGAAGAAATTGATTTTCTAGCCGATACCGTCGTACAAGCAAAACTAGATGTTCTAGAGCAGTCTGTTGGTGATTGTTTGCGTCAAGCTAAGCAAGGGGCAATCTTAACCACAGGAATGAAACTGGTCCTGGCGGGTAAACCTAATGCCGGCAAGTCTAGTTTGCTGAACTCCTTGGCCGGTGAGGAAACAGCCATTGTTACGTCTATTGCGGGCACGACTCGTGACATTGTTAGTCAGACTATAGATATAGACGGGTTGCCAGTGCATATTTTGGATACGGCGGGATTAAGAGAAGCAAGCGACGAAGTAGAACGCATTGGTGTAGAGCGCGCTAGACAAGCGATCGAAGAGGCCGACCATGTGTTGTTTTTGCATGACATCAACGATGACGAAGAGCCGTTAATTATTGAATACCCAGATAAAACCACGCTGGTCTATACCAAACAGGACCTAGCAACAGGCAAAAATAACTCGGTCGTACAGAACGATTTATTGGTCTCGATTAAAACTGAGTATGGTTTAGAAAAACTAAAAGAGCACATAAAAATGATCGCGGGCTATCAGTCTGGTAGTGAGACGGTGTTTACGGCGCGCAGACGCCATATAAGCGAGTTGGAACGTGCGCAAACTGCGGTAAAAAGAGGACGTCAGCAGCTAGAAGAAAACCAAGCAGGAGAGCTTTTGGCAGACGAGCTCCAACAAGCTCAAAATGCTATTAATGAGATTACCGGTGAATTTACTAGTGATGACTTATTGGGAAAGATCTTTGGCTCTTTTTGTATTGGTAAATAAAGATGTCATCTTCTACGCGAACTAAAGAGTTCTATTTTAAAGAAGGTTGTTACATTGAGGAGTGGCACAACAGTGCCGAAGATCCAGACATGTCGATAGCCAGAGTTAGGGTAGAGCCAAACGCTGAAACGCGCTTACATTCAATAAGCGACACTTCGGAACGCTATATTATTTTGGCTGGACAAGCCGAAGTAACCGTAAACCAAAAACGACGCCTTGTTAAAGAAGGCGATGTTGTGGTTATACCGGCTGGTGTGCCACAAAAGATTTTCAACTCGTTAGGTGAGGATCTAGTCTTCTTAGCGGTTTGTCAGCCGCGATTCCAAGAAAATAACTATCAAGATTTAGAGGATGCTTAGCCCAAATATCTGCGCAAGGACAATTAGCGCTTTAAGCATGTTGAGACTAGAACTGTCTGAGACCACAAGACATCTTCACAAGATACCGTTAAAATCGCGCCGTTAAGCCTGTGCTTTATTTCTATTGAAAAAATAGGCTAGCAAGCAAACCAGTTAGCAAATCCATTTGGTGTAGTACACACCAGAGAAAAACTTATTATGCTTCACACAACAGATTACGATGTCATTGTTATCGGCGGTGGCCATGCGGGTACAGAAGCCGCGTTAGCGTCCGCACGCACAGGTGCACAAACCTTGTTGCTGACACATAACATCGACACGATTGGTCAAATGTCCTGCAATCCTGCGATCGGTGGTATTGGCAAGGGACACATTGTAAAGGAAGTTGATGCTATGGGCGGCGCAATGGCCGAAGCTATCGACAAAGGTGGTATACAGTTTCGCACGCTTAACGCACGAAAAGGCGCTGCGGTAAGAGCTACGCGCGCTCAAGCTGATCGCGTTTTGTATAAAGCAGCGATTCGTGAAACAGTAGAAAACCAACCAAACCTAAGTTTATTTCAACAGGCTTGTGACGACCTAATTATAGAAGGCGACCGCGTTACAGGGGTAGTCACCCAAATGGGTTTGCGCTTTAAAGCCAAGACGGTGGTTCTTACTGCCGGTACATTCCTTGGTGGGATCATCCATATAGGCATGGAGAACTTTCAAGGTGGCCGAGCAGGAGACCCACCGTCAAACGCGCTTTCTCGTAGATTACGGGAAATGCCGTTTACGGTAGACCGATTAAAAACGGGAACGCCTGCGCGATTAGATGCGCGAACCATTGATTTTTCTAAATTAGAGGCTCAACCGGGCGATGAGCCGTGCCCAGTGTTTTCTTTTTTGGGTGATGTGTCGCAACACCCGCAACAAGTGAATTGTTATATAACCTACACCAATATTAAAACACATGACATTATTCGATCAGGTTTGGATCGTTCGCCAATGTATTCGGGTGTTATTGAAGGTGTAGGCCCTCGTTATTGCCCCTCGATTGAAGACAAGATAAATCGTTTTGCTGATAAAGATTCTCATCAAATTTTTGTAGAGCCAGAAGGCCTAACGACTCATGAAGTTTACCCGAACGGGATTTCCACCTCACTACCGTACGATATTCAAGCAGCGTTCATTCGCTCAATCGAAGGGTTCGAGAATGCGCACATTGTTCGACCAGGTTATGCGATTGAATACGATTTTTTCGATCCACGCGGTTTAAAACCAACGCTTGAAACTAAGTACATCGAAAACTTATATTTCGCGGGACAGATCAACGGAACTACCGGCTACGAAGAAGCCGCAGGCCAAGGACTGTTAGCGGGCTTGAATGCCGCGCGCCGAAGCCGGGACCAAGAAGGGTGGTACCCATTGCGCGACCAAGCTTATATAGGTGTGTTGGTTGATGATCTGATTACCATGGGAACCAAAGAACCCTACCGAATGTTTACTTCTCGAGCAGAATACCGTCTGTTATTAAGAGAAGATAACGCTGATCTTCGTTTAACGGAAAAAGCCCACGAGATGGGATTAGTCGATGATAGGCGCTGGGCAGCATTCTCTAAAAAGCGAGAGATGTTAGAGCAAGAACAGCAACGATTAGCGTCGACTTGGCTGCGTCCTGACACTGTGCCGGATGATGTGGCTCAAGCGGTGGTTGGAAATACACTCAAGCGCGAAGCTAATCTTTTAGAGTTGTTGCGTAGACCAGAAGTAACCTATCAATCTTTGTTAACCTTACCGGGCGCTGGCGAACCCATTGCTGATCAAAAAGTGGCTGAACAGTTAGAGATTCAAGCTAAGTATCACGGCTATATCGAACGCCAGCAGGGCGAGATTGATAAACAGCGCAAACATGAAGGCATGATGCTCAGCACCAATTACGACTATAGCGGCGTTACTGGGCTTTCTAATGAGGTGGCACAAAAGTTAAATGAGCACCAACCAGCGACGGTCGGCCAAGCAGCAAGAATTTCAGGAATCACCCCAGCCGCTATCTCTTTGTTACTGGTTTATCTAAAAAAGCACGGAAAAGCGGCCTAAACCCAGTACTGGTTAAATTATGGCTATTTTATGGCTTTGTGTGTAAAAACAACTTTTCAGCCTGCGCCTGTGGTTAAATTCTCCCCCGAACAAATACAACGTGTTTTTGAAAATTCATCTTGAGCAATGTTTTATCTAATTTGAGTAGCGCTACCCAAGCAAGTAGCACAGAAGTAGGTAGCAAAACAGCTAATAAGCTAGATGCATCGAATAACACAGCGCGCAAAGCACGCGAGAGTAAAACTTTGAATACAGAGTCGCCACCAGAACAGACCATCGAAACGAGACTTAAGGCGGGCTTAGACGCCATGAATATTTCGTTCGGCGATACAGCAATTGGTAATCTTCTTACATACATGGAGCTGTTGCATGAATGGAATAAGACCCACAACCTAACGTCTATCGATTCGATTGATGAAATGTTATCAAAACACATCTTTGATAGTGCGAGTATCAAGCCTTACGTAAAGGGGGCAACATTACTAGATGTTGGCAGCGGGGCGGGGCTGCCTGGCATGGTCTTGGCTACGTTGTCTCCAGCGTTGCAGGTTACTTCGATAGAAACTAGAGGCAAAAAAGCTCAGTTTCAAATGTACGCCGCCAACAAATTAAATTTGCCCAACTTCATTGTTGAGAATTCGCGAATTGAAGACTATAAGCCAAAAGAAAAATTTGCGATGGTAACGTCGCGAGCGTTTTCTTCCTTAAGTGATTTTGTAGAAGGTTCAAAGCAAACCATTTCTGATTCGGGCCGCTGGTTAGCAATGAAGGGCCAGTTAGATCCAGAAGAAATGAAGGAATTTAAAAAACTTAATTACAAATATGATACCTATGCACTAGCGGTTCCAGAGCTAGATGCCCAGCGTCATTTGGTGCTTATACGCCCGCAAAAGAAGTAAAAGCTTTTATTCGAATTAAAACCGCTCGTTTAGCTTAAGCCAGCGTGATAATCTAGCACACCCAAAAAAGTCGAATCCGCTTCGCATATGGCGAGAATAATCTCAGTCACCAATCAAAAAGGTGGCGTAGGAAAAACCACGACCAGCATCAACTTAGGCGCTGCTTTAGTAAAGCAGAGCCAACGAGTGCTGTTGATCGATATGGACCCTCAAGGTAACGCGAGCGTCGGGCTTGGTATTGACCAAGACGATGTCGACGCGACCATTTACGAGCTGCTAACTCAAGATGCGACGGCGCAAGAATGCATAGTCAAAAGTGACAGCGGAGTGGACCTTATAACCGCCAATGGTGATTTGGCTGGTGCACAGGTAGAGCTACTAAACGAAATAGGCCGCGAGCTTCGCTTGCAAAAAGGCTTGGATGATATTCGCGACCAATACGATTACATCTTTATTGACTGCCCACCGGCGCTCAATGTGCTGACTATTAACGCCTTGGTAGCATCAAATTCGGTGCTCATTCCTATGCAGTGCGAATATTTCGCGCTTGAAGGTCTGAGTGCGCTAGTGTCTACGGTGCGCAAAATTAAAGACTCTCTTAATAAAGATCTAGTCATTGAGGGTTTGTTGCGCACTATGTATGACCCACGCAATAGTTTGTCTGGCGAAGTGAGTAACCAACTGCAAACGCATTTTGGCAACAAGGTTTACAAAACTATTATCCCGCGTAACGTTCGCCTGGCGGAAGCGCCCAGTTATGGGCAATCAGCAATCGACTATAACCCCCACTCAAAAGGGGCTATTGCTTACACAGAATTAGCAGAAGAAGTGTTAGGAAAGAAAACGCAATGAACGTAAAAAAGAAAAGACTCGGCAAAGGTCTAGACGCGTTGCTCAGTGCGTCAACACTTGATACGCCAGAAGCCAAGACAACTAAGAACTCGGTTAATCCTATCAATGTCTTGCCCATCGAAAAGATGCAGCCAGGGCAGTATCAGCCGCGAACCAACATGGACCAAGAGTCTTTGGAGGAGTTGGCTGAGTCGATTCGCTCGCAAGGCATTATTCAGCCTATTTTGGTTCGTCCAATAGGAGCAAACAAATACGAGATTATTGCTGGTGAACGTCGCTGGAGAGCGGCGCAAATCGCTCAGCTTGACGAAGTACCGGTGTTAGTTCGAGATATTCCTGACGAAGCTACTCTAGCGGTTGCGTTAATCGAAAATATTCAGCGAGAAAACCTAAACCCTGTTGAAGAAGCGGTGGGTTTAAAGCGCTTGGGAGATGAATTTGGTTTAACGCATGAGCAAATGGCTAAAAGCGTAGGGCGTTCGCGGACCGCGGTAACCAACCTGTTGCGCTTATTGGCGTTGAGCCATGGCGCACGCCAACTATTGGAGCATGGCAAGATCGAAATGGGCCACGCTCGTGCATTATTGGGCCTGCCAACAGAGAAGCAAGATTGGGCTGCGGCAGAAGTGTTCTCTAAACAAATGTCGGTTCGACAAACCGAAGCACTCGTTAAGCAATATCTGAACCCTCCAAACAAGAAAAAATCGGATAAGAAGAGTTCAGACATAGCTCGCCTAGAAGAAGACTTAGCTGAAGTGTTGGGAACAAAAGTGACCGTACAAGACAGCAAAGGTAAAGGTAAATTGATTATTGAGTATCAAAACCTTGATGTTCTAGACGGAATTATTGCTCACATTAAATAGCTCTACGTGGGCGAGGGATATAGGCGTTAGTTTTAAGGGAAATTATTACCTTTGAAATCATTGCGCGGGCACATGCCTATCTATATACTTCGCGACCGTAAAAAGGTGCCTTTTTTGACAGCTCAACCTCAACCAATTTATAGGCAGGTTTAGGCTGAAACGCCCGCTTAACATGGCTGGCGGCGAACAGGGTTTCTAAATAAAATAACGGTTTGACTGAAATTCAAAGTAACAGAACGACTAAAGCCCTGCTGCAGCTCGCTTTACTGCAATTTATAAGCACGGTCGCTTTTTCGCTCACAATTTACGTTTGTTTCACGTCTTATGAAGGATTGTCCGCCCTGTTTGGTGGTTTGGTGGCGGTACTGGCTAATATGTATGTTGCTTTAAAAGCACGCAAGCCAGTAATTATTGAGCCATCTGTTACAGAATCGGATGAATTAGCACCCGCAGTAGAAATGCTGCAGCGCTTTTACCGGTTTGAAGTAACAAAGATTTTATTAACACTGACGATGTTCGCAATATGTGTGGTCGTCTTAAAGGTGTCGGTTTTGCCATTTATAATTGCATATGTAATTGCGGCACTGATCGTTACCTGGCTATCATTGCTGGTTGTAGACCGGCAAGAAGCTTAAGTTGTAATTGGGGTTGGTTATAAATCAACTAAAGATTTAACGCAGACATTTGTAGACAATGGCTTCAGGATCTCAAGAACTTACGGGCGCTGGTTATATTAACCACCACCTTACGAACCTAACTTATGGTCGTTTCCCAGACGGCTCATGGGGAATTGCGCATGGCGCACAAGAAGCTGCTAGCATGGGTTTCTGGGCAATACACGTTGATAGCATGATCTGGTCTTTGGGCCTAGGGATGCTTGCGTTATGGTTTATGCGACGTATTGCTCTCAGTTTCAACTCCGCAAACCCGTCAAAACTTCAGTGTTTTGTGGAAACTCTTTTTGAGTTCGCGCAAGACAGCGCAGACAGCACCTTTACCAAACAAGCAAAAAATTTATGGATAGCGCCAATGGCGTTAACGATCTTTGTTTGGGTCTTCTTGATGAACTTAATGGATCTTATCCCAGTTGATTGGATTCCTTATTTCTTTGAACAAACAGGAATATCTGCCTACCACAAAATAGTTGCCTCTACCGACCCCAACGTCACTATGGGGATGGCCTTTGCCATCTTTATTATGATCTTGTTCTACAGCCTCAAAATGAAGGGTGTTGTTGGGTTCAGTAAAGAGATGCTTCTACAACCGTTTGGAAAATGGTTGTTTCCAGCCAACTTATTGTTGGAAACCGTAGCCCTTATCGCTAAGCCTGTGTCTCTAGGTCTGCGATTGTTTGGCAACATGTACGCAGGCGAACTAATCTTTATTCTTATCGCGCTGACCTTCAGTGGCATGTGGACCGGAGGCGAAGGCTTCGCTTTTTGGACTTATGAATGGTCGATTGCTGGAGTCGCTCTAGGAATTGCGGGTGCATTAATGCAACTAGGTTGGGCTATTTTCCATATCCTGGTTATTACTCTACAAGCGTATATTTTTATGATGCTAACTATTGTTTACTTGAGCCAAGCTCACGAAACACACTAATTTATTAAACACACTAAATTTTTACTTTAACTACTTTTATATTTAAAACAGGAGTTCCAAAATGGAAACTATCGTAGGTATGAGCGCCATCGCTGTTGGCATAATGATTGGCCTAGCTGCAGTTGGAGCCGCTATCGGCATTGGTTTAATGGGTGGTCGCTTCCTAGAAGGTTGCGCACGTCAACCAGAATTGGCCAGCTCACTTCAAACCAAAATGTTCTTACTTGCTGGTTTGATTGATGCGATTCCGATTATTGGTGTTGGTATTGCACTGTACTTGTTATTCGCTTCAGGTCTTGTAGACCCAGTGGCGATGCAAGCTTTGATGAGCGCTAGCTAAGCTAACACGAATTAGTTGATTTAGAGAGGAACGAACGATGAACATTAATGCAACCCTTTTAGGGCAAACCGTCGCGTTCTTCCTATTTGTCTGGTTCTGTAAGAAGTTTGTATGGCCTCCAATGATTACTGCAATGGAAGCCCGTCAAGAGCAAATTGCTGACGGACTTGCAGCGGCACAAAAAGGCCAACAAGCACAAGAAATAGCAGAACAAGAAGCGGCTAAGATGATCAGCAACGCTAAGACTCAAGCTTCTGAAATTATCGCAAACGCTGAAAAGCGCGGTAACTCAGTAGTCGACGAAGCCAAAGAAACGGCGACGAGCGAGAAGGAGCGAATTGTTGCGTCAGCTCAAGCTGAAGTTGAACAGAGTGTTCACTCAGCACGCGAGGAATTAAGAGGGCAGGTTTCCTCAATCGCGGTAGCGGCGGCAAGTAAGATTGTTGATAAAGAAATCGATGAGAAAACGCACGCTGGATTGTTAGACGACTTAGTCAAGCAATTAAAGGCTAGCTAGACTCATCGACCGCATTCATCAAATAGGTAGAAACAATGGCAGATAATGCATCCGTAGCAAGACCTTACGCAAAAGCGGTATTCGAATTGGCGCGTGACGCCAAAGCGTTTGATGCGTGGAGTGCTGTACTTGAGACTCTTGCTAGCGTAGCCAAAGACAGCCAATTTCAAACTTTAATCGGTGACCCAGGCGTTTCAGAGCAGCAGTTAGTAGACTTGTTGCTTGATTTGGCGGGTAAGAAAACACCAGAAGGAGTTGAAAACTTTATACGTTTGTTAGCGAAAAACAACCGTATAGAGGCGCTCGAAGAAGTCGGAAGTCAATTCGAAATTATGGTGGCTAAAGCCAACGAATTGGTTAATGCGCAAGTGATTACTGCTAAGGCACTAAGTGCTGAGCAAAAGAAATCACTAGCCACGGCTTTAGAGAAGAAGCTTGGATTAAAGGTAACAATTGAAGAAACCGTTGATACCGAGCTTTTGGGTGGCGCTATTATCAAGGCCGGAGATCTTGTGATTGATGGTTCTGCAAAGGGCCGAATCGAGAAATTAACAACAGCGTTAATGCGCTAATAAACACACTAACGTTGAGGACTTAACGTCATGACAACGCAATTAAATCCATCTGAAATCAGCAACCTGATTAAAGACCGGATTAAAAATTTTGAAGCAGCCGCTGAATCTCGTACCGAAGGTACGGTGGTCAGCCTTTCCGACGGTATCGCACGTGTTCACGGTTTAACCGAGGCTATGCAGGGCGAGATGTTGGAATTTCCTGGCGACATCTATGGTCTAGCTCTTAACTTAGAGCAAGATTCTGTTGGTGCGGTAATTCTAGGTAACTATAAAGGTATTGCCGAAGGCGACACAGTGAAATGTACTGGTCGTATTTTGGAAGTCCCGGTCGGCGAGCAATTGCTAGGCCGCGTAGTGAACTCCCTAGGTCAGCCGATTGATGGTAAGGGTGCAATTGAAACCACCGAAACATCCCCAATCGAAAAAATCGCACCAGGCGTTATTGAGCGTCAAGGTGTAGACCAACCATTAGAGACCGGCTACAAGTCGATTGATGCGATGGTACCGATTGGCCGTGGTCAACGTGAATTGATTATTGGTGATCGCCAGACTGGTAAAACAGCGGTAGCGATTGATGCGATCATTAACCAGAAGCGCAGTGGCGTTAAATGTATCTACGTTGCGATTGGTCAAAAAGCATCTTCAGTTGCTGGCGTTGTGCGTAAGTTGGAAGAGCACGGCGCAATGGAATACACCATTGTTGTTGCTGCTAACGCGTCTGACTCAGCGGCTCTGCAATACATCGCACCTTACTCTGGTTGCACTATGGGCGAATACTTCCGCGATCGTGGCGAAGACGCTCTAATTGTTTATGATGATTTGTCTAAGCAAGCCGTAGCCTATCGCGAAGTATCGCTGCTATTGCGTAGACCTCCAGGTCGTGAAGCATACCCAGGCGACGTATTCTATTTGCACTCTCGTCTATTAGAGCGCGCATCACGAATCAACGAAACTGAAGTTGAGCGTCGTACTGGTGTAAAAGGTAAAACAGGTTCATTAACCGCTTTGCCTATTATCGAAACTCAAGCGGGTGATGTATCGGCTTTCGTACCGACTAACGTGATTTCGATTACTGATGGTCAGATATTCATGGAAACAGACTTATTCAACTCAGGCATTCGTCCGCCGGTTGATCCTGGTCTATCGGTTTCTCGTGTAGGTGGTGCAGCCCAAACAAACATCATTAAGAAGTTAGGTGGTGGCGTTCGTTTGGCATTGGCACAATACCGTGAATTGGCGGCTTTCTCTCAGTTTGCGTCTGACTTAGATGATGCAACGCGTGCCCAGCTTTCTCGTGGTGAACGTGTTACGGAATTGATGAAGCAAGCCCAATATGCGCCGATGTCTACTGCTGAAATCGCAGCGTCACTGTTTGCAGCTAACGAAGGTTACTTCGATGATGTAGAAAAAGAACGCGTAGGTGCTTTTGAATCAGCGATGCAAGCTCACTTGAAGTCTAAGTTTAGTGCACTAATTGACGACATCAATAAGAACCCTAAGCTAACAGATGAAGTAACTGCTGGGTTGCACGAAGCTCTTAAAGACTTCAAAGCGAACGGTAGCTACTAATTTCAAATTGGCGAATTGGTTCAGTAAAAATCGATTTAAGATAACTAACAGTATTGGTTGAATAGCAATGGCAGTCGGAAGAGAAATTCGCGATAAGATTTCTAGCGTAAAAAGTACGCAAAAAATCACCAAAGCCATGGAAATGGTTGCAGCGAGCAAAATGCGCAAAGCGCAAGATAGAATGCTTGCTGCACGACCATACGCGCTAAAGATCCGTTCAGTTGTGGCGCATATTGCTCGAGCAAACCTTGAGTACAAACATCCGTTTACGCTAGAGCGCGATGTTAAGCGTGTTGGCTACATTGTAGTTAGCTCTGACCGCGGTCTATGTGGTGGATTGAACATGAATGTGTTCAGAAAAACCATTAGCGAGATGGCCGATTGGGACGCAAAAGGCGTTGAAATTGACATCGCTACAATTGGCTCAAAAGGTTTAGGGTATTTTCGACGCGCTGGCGGCAAAGTAATCTCTGAGGCTTCGCACTATGGCGATAAACCAGCGCTTAGTGATTTGCTGGGTGCGATTACGTCAATGCTTACAGCGTATGAAGAATGCCGAATTGATCGTTTGTATATCGTGTCTAATGAATTTGTTAACACGATGACCCAAAAGGCTAACTCAGTTCAATTGCTGCCTTTGGATACAGATGATGCAGCTGGTGAAGATGTTCCTGATTTATTTGATTACATCTATGAGCCAGAAGCAAAACCAATTTTAGATAGGGTATTAAAGCGTTACATCGAATCTCAGATTTATCAAGCAGTTGTCGAGAACATTGCTTGTGAGCAATCAGCTCGAATGATTGCAATGAAGTCAGCAAGTGATAACGCAGGTGATCTTATCTCCGATCTAGAACTTGTTTACAACAAGGCTCGACAATCAGCTATTACACAAGAAATTTCCGAGATCGTTTCTGGCGCTTCAGCCGTTTAATCGACTCACAACAGTTAAAAAGAACGTAGGTTTAAGAGGACACAACTATGAGTTCCGGTAACATTATAGAAATCATTGGCGCGGTTGTAGATGTATCATTCCCCGCTGATTCCGTACCTAAAGTTTATGATGCCCTTGTGGTAGATGACGGCGGCTTAACCCTTGAAGTGCAAGCGCAGCTTGGTGACGGAATTGTTCGTACCATTGCGATGGGTGCAACTGAAGGTCTTAAGCGTAGTAAGTCTGTTACAGACACAGGCGCTCCGATCTCAGTACCGGTTGGTGAAGGCACATTAGGCCGTATCATGAACGTTCTTGGTGAACCTATTGATAACGTAGGTGAAGTAGAAGCGGTGCGCCGTGATCCAATTCACCGTGAACCTCCAAGTTATGCTGACCAAGCATCTGATGTAACCATTCTTGAGACTGGCGTAAAAGTAATCGATTTAATTATGCCGATTGCTAAAGGCGGCAAGATTGGTTTATTTGGCGGCGCGGGTGTTGGTAAAACAGTCACCCTGATGGAGCTTATTAACAACATTGCCGTACAGCAAGAAGGTTTGTCTGTATTCGCCGGTGTTGGAGAGCGTACTCGTGAAGGAAACGATTTCTACTACGAGATGAAAGAAGCCGGCGTTTTAGACAAAGTTGCCATGGTATACGGTCAGATGAACGAGCCTCCGGGAAATCGTCTACGTGTAGCACTTTCGGGACTAACAATGGCCGAATACTTTCGAGATGACGGACGCGATGTTTTGATGTTTATTGATAACATTTATCGTTACACACTAGCCGGGACAGAAGTATCTGCGTTGTTGGGTCGTATGCCTTCAGCGGTAGGTTATCAACCTACGCTAGCGGGTGAGATGGGTGCTCTTCAAGAACGTATTACATCGACTAAGACGGGTTCAATTACGTCTTTCCAGGCCGTTTATGTTCCTGCGGATGATTTAACGGATCCTTCACCAGCAACAACCTTTGCTCACTTAGATGCAACGCTTGTATTGTCGCGTCAAATTGCTGAGCTAGGCATTTATCCTGCGGTAGATCCACTAGATTCCACATCTCGCCAGCTAGATCCACTTATTATTGGTGACGATCATTATCAAGTAGCTCGTGGTGTGCAAAACACATTGCAACGCTACAAAGAATTACGCGACATTATTGCTATTTTGGGAATGGACGAATTGTCAGAAGAAGACAAACAAGCCGTTGCTCGAGCTCGTAAAATTCAACGCTTTTTGTCACAACCGTTCTTTGTAGCTGAAGTATTTACTGGTTCGCCAGGTAAGTACGTGTCGCTTAAAGATTCTATCACTGGCTTTAAAGCAATTTTAAGCGGTGAACTTGATGATATCCCTGAGCAAGCGTTCTACATGGTTGGTGGTATTGACGAGGTTCGTGAAAAAGCCAAAGCGATGTCTAAAGACTAATTCTTAGAATTAGTTCTTAGACTCTATATTAGATAAGAGTAAAGACTATGAATACTATGCAGGTAGAAGTTGTAAGCGCCGAAAATGAAATATTTTCGGGAGCCGCAACGATGGTAATCGCTACTGCAGCAGCGGGTGAGTTGGGCATTTACCCTCAACACACCCCTTTGCTCACAAATCTAAAAGCTGGTGACGTTCGAATCCAAACAGAAGATGGAGAAGAGCAAGTAATCTATGTTTCTGGTGGAATCTTAGAAGTTACTCCTAAGAAAATAACAGTTTTGTCTGACTCAGCTATTCGCGCAGATGATCTTGACGAAGCAGCAGCGCTAGAAGCTCAACGTAAAGCGGAACAAGCGCTGAAAGACAGCAAAGCGGACATTGACTATGCACGTGCGAGAATAGAACTCGCGCAAGCGGTCGCTCAGATCGCTGCACTAAAAAAAGTGATGAAGCGTAGATAGCCTAAAAATCATTAAAAGCATGAACAAAGCCTACTAAATTATTTTGGTGGGCTTTTTTTTGCCCGCAATTCATAGTCCCGGTTTATCCTTACAAGCCTTCGCTCTTAAGACTCAATACGCGTAAATTAATAGGCAGAAACACTGCCAAAAAAGTTCGAATGTGAAGAATAGGATATTCTCAGCGTGATTTACCCAAAGTTGTAATAAATTCTGATATAAAAAAGGTCGAAAATCGTTATTGATATAAACAGTGGTTAACAGCTTAGGAGAAACTCATGGGAACCGGTACCGTTTTACTACTCATCTTTATTGGTGTCATTATTTTTGGCGTAGGGCTCTATAACCGACTGGTTGCAGGTCGCAATCAATATAAAAATGCGTTTGCACAAATAGATGTCCAGCTTACTAGGCGACATGACTTGATTCCGAATCTCGTAGAAACCGCCAAAGCCTATATGGCCCACGAAAAAGATACCTTGGAAGGGGTGATCGCTGCACGCAATGCTGCGGTAACGGGTTTGAACAATGCCAAAGTGGATCCCACTAATGCAGGCGCTATGAAAGAGCTGGGTTCTGCGGAGCAAGGATTGAGTGGAGCGCTTGGACGATTGTTCGCATTAGCGGAATCTTACCCAGATCTAAAAGCGAATGAAAACATGATGCAGTTATCTGAAGAGCTAACGTCTACAGAAAACAAAGTTGCGTTTTCTCGTCAAGCGTTTAACGACGCGGTGATGATGTACAACAACATGATCGAGCAGTTTCCATCAAATATGCTTGCTGGTTGGTTTCAATTTAAATCGGCTGAGTTATTAGAGATTGAGGACGAGGATGTGCGTTCCGTACCAAACGTATCGTTTTAAGTCAGTCGTTTAACTCTAATTCGATGTGATCTGCCTAATACTAGACCTATAACCGCCTATGAATTTTTTTGATCATCAGGATAAGGCGCGGCGTCAGTCGCGCTGGATTATATGGTGCTTCATAGCCGTTGCGCTTGTTATTGTATTGGCCGTGGATTTTGTGGTTGTGGCCCTAGCTGCAACACAGCTCCCAAACGAAATGATGATGTATGGCGGTTTGCTTACGTCGTCATTTTGGCAACACAATTCAGGATTGCTTATAGGATCAAGTCTTGCCACCTCTTCTGTAATTGGGATAGCTAGTCTAGGCAAGATTGCAAGCCTGCGAGGAGGAGGCGGAAAGGTTGCCCGCGATATGGGGGGTGCTATTGTTACTCCCGATACTCGGGACCCTTTACGGCGTAGGTTGTATAACGTTGTAGAGGAAATAGCGATAGCGTCTGGTACTCCAGTACCCGAGATCTACGTACTAGAAAACGAACCAGGGATTAACGCTTTTGCTGCTGGATACACCGCGGCTGACGCAGCCGTAGCTGTAACTCAAGGGACACTGGAAAAGCTCGACCGAGCTGAGTTACAAGGTGTAATTGCTCACGAATTCAGTCACATTTTTAACGGTGACATGCGCATCAACATTCGTATGATGGGCGTGATCTTTGGCATATTGGTTATAGCCATTGTAGGGCGCAAATTCTTACAAAGTAGTCGGTATAGAGTCTCGTCTTCGAGAGATAAGAACGGTGGCGCAATAATCGCGATTGGTATTGCATTGATGCTAATTGGTTATATAGGTCTATTTTTTGCTCGATGGATGAAGTCAGCGCTTTCTAGACAACGAGAATATCTTGCAGACGCGTCGGCGGTCCAATTCACACGTGACCCTGATGGCATTGCAGGTGCGCTAAAAAAGATTGCGGCGTACAACCACTCCTCTTACCTTAGAGAAGACTCCGAAGAAGTAAGCCATATGCTATTTAGCAGTGGGTACAAAAGCCTGATGTTCGCAACTCATCCGCCCTTAGAGGACCGCATTGAAAGACTAGAAAAAGGCTTTCAAGTAGGTGACATCAAAGATCTTGCTGCAAAGTTAAAAGCAGAGGAACGGCGCGAACATCTTCAGGCACAAAAAGCAGAAATTGAGGAAGCGAAAAAGAAAGAGGCGAAATCCAGTGGAGGATTTTTTAATCCAGAGTCGCTTATCGAGAACATCGGTAATCCTGATTTTGAGAGAATATTAGCGGCAGGGATACTAACGTCAGAAATCCCAGACGGACTGAATGCCGCAGCGCATAGTCTAGAGTGGGTTCCAGAAGTCCTTTTCTTTTGCTTGTTGAGTCAAGAGGCTGAATTGAATCATCGCCAGCAACTCATTATAAATGAGCGTATGGGCGATATTAGCGCTAAAAAGCTCAATCATCTGGTTAGCTCTAACACCCCAATTAAAGAAGAGCAAAGACTTCCCCTCGTTGAAATATGTTTCCCCACGCTTAAGCGACGCCCGCTTGAAGATATTCATAAGGTTATGAAAACCCTTGAGTTACTGGTCGCTATTGATAATAAAGTCGACTCATTCGAATATTGCTTGTCGCGACTTGTAAGACAATACTTATCTGAAGCCACATCGCCATCGACTAAGCAGATGCATGGCAAACGAAAACTAGCGGATTGTATCAACGAAGTGTCTATGGTGGTTTCAATCGTGGCTTCTAATGGCCAAACAGAAGCGGGTGCACAAGGAATCCAAAATGCACAAAAGGCGTACCGTGCAGGGATGGCCGTATTAGATGTGAACCACACCAACCTGTCTTTTGCTGATGACTGGCAGCCGCGCTTAGACGCTGCTCTTAGAGTGCTTGATAAACTTAACCCTCAGGACAAGTATTTGGTGGTGAAAGCAATAAGTTCAGCCGTTTTGCAGGATGGCGAAGTAATTACCGCCGAGCACGAACTAGTACGCGTTATCTGTGCACTCATTCATGTCCCATTTCCAATGATAAGAACGGCTTCTCTAAAAAAGAAGTAACTCCCAGGACACAATTCGTTACGCAAATAGCTCCACAACCTGTTCAATAATTCACTATTAGGTTTGCGGCCTCCAATTTAGTAAACCATAATTAGTTTAGAAGTATTGCTGAGATGTCTTCTATGGTTATCAAGGCACGCTTCAATTGGTGAAAAGATTCTGTTTTAAGCAGAACAAAAAGAGCGAGATTAATATTCGATTCGCACACCAAAAAACCTACTAAAAACGATTAAAGGAGTTTCAATATGAATATGTCACAAATGGGTCGTTATCTTTTTCTTGCAGGTGTAGTTGTTGCCGTTGCTGCAGGGTTACTGAGTCTAAACATTCCCCACCTTGCGACTATATTAGCGGTTGCAGGCGTTGTTGTTGGTTTTCTAAATGTTAGCGGAGCAGAATCTCGCACATTTCTAATTGCTGGTATCGCCTTTTTGGCAACAGCGGGTGCTCTAAACGGTCTAGCAGCGCAATTAGGCGCAGGTTCGCAGATGGCGGCTGTTTCAGCTAACTTAGCGGCTTTTGCAGCTCCAGCAGTACTGATTGTTGCTCTAAAATCCTTATTGAGCACTGCTGGCGACTAAGTACTAAGTAATAGTGTCGTCAATGAGTCGAAGTTGTACTCTCTGAAAAAGGCCGAGCTCTGCTCGGTCTTTTTTTGCTTTATGTAACGATGCTCAAGCCCACGTTCACCCAAATTTAAATTCGGATATTCTGGGCAAATAAAATTCGCAAACGAGAATGGTAGAACCAAGATACTCATAGGGTGTACGACGCCCATAAACAGATTCACCGTCATAATCCGTTTGAGTAAACTGCCTGCGAGAAACTCTAACTCGCCCTTCTTTAAACAAAAGTTGCCCAAGCGGCTGCCGCCCCAGGTCTGTGAGTCCATTTTGATGCTGTCTTATAAGAGCAAGCGGAATGATACTGCGTGCTAAGACGATGGGTTGGTTATAAATATTTAAACAAACTTCGCGTACCGTCGCCGCCAAATGATGGCCTTGTCGTAAACAGTCTTGTTCATGCCAAAGAGGAATACCGATGCGTTGATTAAGTAGATCCACCGAAAAATCACCGTCTGAAACATCAATAAGACGTTGAGTTAGGGATTGTTGGTCGTTGAGCCATGCCCAAGTGTGCGAATCAAACTCCATTTCGCTGAGAGCGGACGCATTTCTCCACCGAGCTGAACGGCTTAATTGATAGAGTATCTTAGAGGTATTGAACGACATATCCTAAGTGTAACCTAGCTTAGGTTACGTTGGGCTGTTGTCTTCTGGCACAAAAAAACCGGCTCAAAGAGCCGGTTCTTAAACGATGACAATTCATAAAAGTCTTGGCATCGGTATAAACAAATTACTCAATATTTTAACCAAGCAAAGGCGCAATCACTAAACTAACAATCGCCATTACATTGATCAGAATATTCATAGATGGACCAGACGTGTCTTTAAACGGATCGCCGACAGTATCGCCCACAACGACGGCAGCATGAGTATCTGAACCCTTTCCGCCGTGATTACCACGTTCAACGTATTTCTTGGCATTATCCCAAGCCCCACCAGCGTTCGCCATCGTGATAGCAAGTAGTACACAACCCAGAAGAGCGCCGCCCAACATTCCGCCCAGCGCTTCTGCGCCGAGGCCGAAGCCAACAACAGCAGGAGCTGAAACAGCGAGAACGCCCGGTAGAATCATGCGTTTTAATGCGGCTGTTGTAGCGATTTGAACACAACGTTCGGTATCCGGCTCAGCAGTGCCTTCGAGAAGACCTGGAATCTCTTTGAATTGGCGGCGTACTTCCTTAATCATATCGAACGCCGCTTCGCCTACTGCGGTCATTGTTAGACTGCTAACAAGGAACGGAAAAATACCGCCAATAAACATTCCGACTAAGACGATAGGATTGTTGATTTCGAGGCTAAAGCCATCAATGTTTGCGGATACAGTTTCAATGTAGGCCGACATAATGGCTAACGCAGCCAAAGCAGCCGCACCAATCGCAAAACCTTTACCAATAGCCGCCGTAGTGTTACCTACTTCGTCGAGCGAATCAGTAATGTCACGAGTCTCTTTACCTAAGCCGGCCATTTCAGCAATGCCACCTGCGTTGTCAGCAACTGGACCGTAAGCGTCGATGGCCATGGTAATGCCAACCGTAGCCAACATACCAACGGCTGCAATGGCAACACCGTAGAGGCCAGCGAACTCACTAGAGAAGAAAATAATGGCGCAAAGTGTAAGAACCGGAATAACGACTGATTCCATCCCAATAGCCAATCCAGCAATCATTACTGTGGCAGCTCCGGTTTCGCCTGCTGCAGCAATTGTACGAATAGGCTTACCCGCCGTGTAATATTCAGTGACAAGCCCGATGACTATTCCGCCGACGGAGCCAATAACAACTGAATACCAAACTGCGCGGCTTATGCCGAAGTGTTCAATTAAAAACAGAGCAGCAACGATAAAGATTACCGAAGTGCCCATAGTACCAGCGCGCAATGCTTTTTCTGGAGACATTGAACTCAACATGCTCACAATGATTATCCCCAAAATTGAGCAGATAAGTCCGAGAGAGGATAAAGCCAACGGTAGCATCATCAAGGAGGCTTGATCACCACCCAAAAGTTGTAGCGCCGCCATACTCATGGTTGACGCAATAGCGATAGTTGCAATCATAGAACCGCAATAAGACTCAAAGATGTCAGAGCCCATACCGGCAACGTCACCCACGTTGTCGCCAACGTTATCGGCAATTACGGCAGGGTTACGAGGATCGTCTTCAGGAATGCCGGCTTCAACTTTACCCACTAGGTCAGCACCTACGTCCGCACTCTTAGTAAAGATACCACCACCAACACGAGAGAACAGAGCAACGACTGATGCACCCATCCCGAAACCGTGAATTGTGTGAGCGCTTTCAGCACTCCCACCAAAGTAGTAATACAGTGCGCCTAACCCAATTAGACCCATAGACGCAACGCAAAGGCCCATAACAGACCCCCCGTAAAACGCAACTTTTAACGCAGCAGCTGCTCCTGATTCATGGGCGGCTGTGGTGGTGCGAGTGTTGGCTTTAGTTGCCGTAAACATACCAATGTAACCAGCAACCGCAGAACATGCCGCGCCAACTATAAAGGCAATCATGGTATTGACACCCAAATCACTAAAAGCGATCGCTGCGGCTAATACCACAATAAAAATAAGCATTATGCGATACTCTTGACGCATAAACGCCATAGCACCGATATGAATCTGGCGGCCGATCTTTTCGACTTTTTCATTAGTTACTTTTTGTTTGGCGATCCAAGCGTAAATTACAAACGCTATCGCCAAGCCAAATACGCCAAGCATTGGAGGGATTAACTCTAAAGACATGGTTTTCTCCTTGGTTTAGGTGGTGTTTAAAAAATCGGTGCTATTTATAACGGCTATTGCTCCATTGCGGGGCTTGGGGTGTATCTAAATAACCTGACCTTTTTAGAATTATTATTTTTTATTATTGTTGATTTACGGCTGTTTAAAGCCGCCCGATCAGTATAATACACACGATTTTTTATGACCAATCTTTCGGAGCGCTAAGTCATGTCACTAAACCTTGTTGGCCCAGGTAAATCATTACCAGATGATATCAATGTAATCATTGAAATCCCTCGCTACGGCGATCCTATTAAGTACGAAGTAGATAAAGAAACAGGTGCGATGTTTGTAGATCGTTTTATGTCTACGGCTATGCATTACCCTTGTAACTACGGGTATGTTCCGCAAACCTTATCGGATGACGGCGATCCTGTCGACGTATTGGTGTTAGCCCCATTCCCATTGGTAACCGGTTCGGTTGTGCGTTGTCGTCCTATCGGCGTTTTAATGATGGAAGACGAGGCAGGCGAAGACGCTAAGATATTGGCTGTACCGATTGAAAAGCTAACGAAGTTCTACAACAATGTTGCCACGTTCAGAGACGTTCAGCAAGAAATGTTAGACAAAATTAGCCACTTCTTTGAGCACTACAAAGATCTTGAGCAAGGCAAATGGGTAAAAGTACGTGGCTGGGCGGGTAAAGACGAAGCTCGTAAAGAAATTCTAGATTCGGCTGATCGTTACAATAAGATCGAGTCTTAATTTGAGTCTAAGTTAGAGTCGTTTGATACAGCTTTAGTTTTCGCTCTAGCCACACTTTAACGATAGAGATTGATCTCGTCGCGCAATGCGATGGCGGCTTCTCGGGCTTTTTGCGCATAGTCTTCTTCCACGCTGGAGAAGATTATGCCGCGAGAGCTATTAATCACTAAGCCAGATTTAGCCTCTGTTAGACCCGCTTTAAGTAATGCGGCTACGTCACCACCTTGAGCGCCGACACCCGGTACTAAGAAGGGCATATCTCCCACTAAGCTTCGCACACGTTCCATCTGTTTAGGGTTAGTCGCGCCTACGACTAAGGCGCAATTGTCGTTTTTGTTCCAATGTTCGAAAACATTTCTAGCAACACGCTCGTACAATGGCGCGCCGCCAACCAACAAGTCCTGAAATTCAGCGCCGCCCGCATTAGAAGTTCTACACAACACAACAACACCTTTGTCAGCACGATCCAAAAACGGTTGAGCAGAGTCTTGGCCCATATAAGGGTTGATCGTAACCGCATCAGCTTTGAAACGGTCGAATGCCTCATGTGCATACATCGAAGCCGTGCTTCCTATGTCTCCACGTTTCGCGTCTAGAATAATCGGAATATGAGGATACTTGTTCTTAACGTATTCAATGACCGCGCGCAATTGTTCCTCTTTTGCGGTGTCAGCAAAATAGGCTATTTGCGGTTTGTACGCGCACACAAGGTCATGCGTAGCGTCAATTATTGCAGTACAAAACTCAAAAACGGCATCGTCGCGCTCACTAAGGTGTGGCGGTAGTAGAGACAGATTGGGATCTAGCCCCACACAGAGCAAACTGTTGTGAGATGTCCAAAGGTTTTTTAAGGAGCCTATAAAATTATCTGTCATAACTTATCCGGTGAATCGAACCGTTGTGAAAAAGTGAATGCGTCGGCGGTGGGGCCGAGCTCAGTGATGAGCGCAAGCTTTTCCATCGCCAAGTTCGGGCTGGGTAGCTGGTTTTCCTTTATCCACCAAAGCGCCGCATGCCCACTACGATAAACAAAGGCTCCGAGCTGCTCAATGTTTTGCCAAACAGAGAGGTTTAACACCATTAAAGGATCATCACTGAAGTCTTCCTTATAACGCCATACGAAACCTTTACTTTCTTCAGCAAGGTTATTAATTCGAACGAGGTTGTCAAAAAATCCCGCAACCAAGGGGTCACCAGGAGACGCCTTTAGGCGGGCGATGTTTACTTGAGCTATGTGATACATCTATGTGAGTTGATTTCTTTAATACAGGCTAGGTAATTATGTCAGATCAAATAGATGCTGTAAGCAGCGTTGAAATCAATTGTGTTGAAACAATAGTGCAGTTGAATTATCAAAACATCCTCAAGGCTCATTCGTTAATCATTTTGCTTTTAATCAACACGCAATCACCGCTGTTGTAATCGAAGGCGAGTTGCTTGGTTGAAAAATGCATCCTGACACCGACGAACTTTTCTTAGTTGCTAATGGCAAGCGACGAATCCAAATACTCTACTGCAAACAGACAGAAAATATCCGCGTTGATGCCGGTAGCATTTTAGTTGTAGCCGCTAATTGCACGTAAAGGCCATTTGCACCAAACAACGACTAATCCAGGGACACAGTTTATATATTACTCTTTAGGTGAATCGTTACTCTGTATGGACGAAAATATAAACTTAGTAAACCAACTTCAATTAAGCAAAGAGTCTTCTAAAGCGTTTATTTTATCCGCTTGATACGTATTTTCCCTGTTTTGCCAGCAGCCTCGCCTTGAATCTCCATGAAGTAGCCAAAAAAGTCTTTGCTAATGGTCACATCAAAACCGCACTCTTTCAGACGATAACGCTTATCTTTAACTTGTTTCCAAATTTGGCCATTTTCAAAAATAAATAGATACTTTTTGTCATATGAAAGCTGGCAAAAAGTGACGCGTCCTTCAGTAATGGATTTTTGGCGCTCTTCCTCACTCGTAAAACGGCTGCCACCAATCGAATCAGACATATCGGAAGACTCTTCTGCCGCACTAGTTCCTTGCACAACACTTTGTCTAACAGTCTCATTCTTACTTTGCGCTGCAACAAGCGTTTGGCTTAAAGCGTCATAACAGTACAGACGTTCATCATTTGTTTCTATCGCGGCACATTTTTGCACCTCGTCCACCATGTCCAACGCATTCGCAGATTGCATGAACCAACAGCTCAGAATGGCTAATACGCTAAGATTAAATCGTTTTATAACTAACATGTGTGACTCCTTAGTAATTGAACTTATTCGCTCTAGACTATTGTTACCAGCTGCCGATATTTTCCATTGACAACCAAGGTTCTGCTTGCTCTAAAGCATCGCCGCGCTGAAGCAACTCTACAGAAATCCCGTCGGGTGATTTAACAAATGCCATATGCCCATCACGTGGGGGACGATTGATAGTGATGCCTGCTTTTTGTAAGTTTTCGCACAACTGGTAAATGTTGTCGACCCTAAATGCTAGATGCCCAAAGTTACGCCCACCGGTGTACTCCTCAGCATCCCAGTTATATGTTAGTTCGAGTAATGGTGAAGAATGGGTTTCTACGCGATCCAAATCATTGGGCGCGCTTAAAAACACAAGCGTAAACCGCCCTTTTGGGTATTCGTTTCGACTCGTTTCAACAAGGCCAAGATGGTCACAGAAAAACGCTGTGGTGGCGTCTAAGTCGCTGACGCGGATCATAGTATGAAGGTACTGCATGGTAGTTTGATTCCGTGTGTGTATAGAGTTAGGGCTATTAGGTAAGCCTACTTGTTAACTATGCCCTTCTTATCTTAGCTGTCCTATTAGCCGTTATCTTCATTTAGCCATTGGGCTACGTCTAAGGCAAAGTAGGTTAGGATTGCGTCCGCGCCAGCGCGTTTCATGCTGAGCAGAGACTCCAAAACTACATCTTTTTCGTTTAGCCAGCCCTGCATAGAGGCGGCTTTAAGCATCGCGTATTCGCCACTTACCTGATAAACAAAGGTTGGCATTCCGAACTCGGTCTTTACGCGTCGTACGATATCTAAATAAGGCAAACCTGGTTTGACCATTACGTAGTCGGCGCCTTCATCAATATCAAGCTGAACCTCATGTAGAGCTTCGTTAGTGTTGGCGGGATCCATTTGATACGTGTATTTGTCACCACCAGCGAGGTTTTTCGCTGACCCAACAGCATCCCTAAATGGACCGTAAAAAGCGGAGGCGTATTTTGCGGAGTACGCCAGTATCTGCGTATTCACAAAGCCGTTATCCTCCAAGGTTTTGCGGATCATCGCAACGCGGCCATCCATCATGTCAGACGGAGCGACTATATCAGCGCCTGCTTGAGCGTGCGACAGCGCTTGTTTAACAAGCACATCGGTAGTTATGTCGTTTAGTACATATCCTTGGTCGTCAATAATTCCGTCCTGTCCGTGGGTGGTGAACGGATCCAGAGCAACATCGGTGATTACACCGAGCTCTGGAAACTCTTCCTTAATCGCTCGCACTGCCCGTTGTGCTAACCCTTCTGGATTGTAGGCTTCTTCAGCATTTAAAGATTTTCGCTCGTCGCCGGCAACAGGAAACAAAGCCACTGCAGGAATATCAGCATTGTGCGCCAAACGGCAAGTATCTAACACGTTGTCGATGCTCATGCGAGATACGCCAGGCATAGAGGCAACCGGCTCGCTTTTAGACTCACCTTCGATAACAAACATTGGCAGAATTAGGTCGTGCGCACTCAGTTGCGTTTCGCGCGTTAGTTTGCGAGAGAACGCACTAGCTCTGGAACGGCGAAGTCGCGAATTTGGAAAATGTCTATTCATAACTTAGATAGTGTACTGGCGTGTGGCTTAGGTAGCAAAGGCATCAATGTCCGGCGTCAATAATTTCTTGAATAACACGCCGACCACCTACGCGCGGCATTTGATCCATTATAAACTCGGCGCGACTATTTAAGTAGCTTGAAGGCTTGGCAGGATCTGAACGCGACGGGGTTGGTAAGCTAGAGGTTATCAATGCCGCTTGTCTAGGGTTTAGATTTTCTGCACTAATACCGAAATAATAGTGACTAGCTGCTTCGATACCAAACACCGATTTACCGAACTGAGCGTAGTTTACGTAAATTTCGAGAATTCTCTTTTTACTCAGAATCAACTCCATCCACAAACTCAACCAAGCTTCCACGCCCTTACGAAAAATACTGCGGTCAGGCCACAAGAACATATTCTTTACGGTTTGCTGAGTTATAGTGCTGGCGCCGCGCGAGAAGCCTTTATCTCGCTCCGAGAGCACTAATTGAATTTGTTTGAAGTCTAATCCAAAGTGGCTTGGAAACTGTTGATCTTCAGATGCGATAACCGCGTTGGGAAAATACAAACTGACTTTTTCTATATCAACCCACTGCTGACGGATGTTGGTATTGTTGTTGGCTTTGTTAAGCTCAATAAAGCTACTGGTAGAAGGATTAACCCAGCGTAGCGCAAGCATGGGTAAGGCAGATATAAAACAGAGTAAAAGAAAGCTACGAAACAGAAACGAAAAAAGCCGCTTAAAGAAGCTTCGTTTCATGTCCGACCCAGACCGAAATAGAGGCCTTCGTGCTCCATGTCTTGAACGCTTGGCTGGGCTCATCTTTTAGTGTTTAACAAAATTTGAAGGGTTAGTTTTTAAGAGTCGCTTTAACGGTTTTAGAATGGGGTAACGCGCAACACTTCGTCGATCGTTGTGTGCCCATTTGCTACTTTAACAGCGCCGCTGTGCCGAAGCGCCAATAAGCCATCTTCACTCGCCTGCTTTTTCAACTTCTGTAGGTCAGCTCCTGGTGTGATATGAGTTTTCAAAGGCTCGGTAATCTCCATCATTTCGTAAAGGCCAATTCGGCCCAAAAAACCGGTTTGACGGCATTCGATACAACCAACGGGTTGGTGAGCATTGTCGGGCTTAAAATCGACACCCGGAATGAACTGCTCCCAGACTTGTGGGTCGATCGTTGTTGGCTGCTTACAGTGTTTGCACAGCGTACGCACAAGACGCTGAGCCATAACGCCAAGCACCGTTGCACTAATAAGGTAGGCGGGCACCCCTAACTCCAACATACGCGTAATGGCCGAGGGTGAATCGTTTGTGTGTAATGTTGACAACACTAGATGACCAGTAAGCGCGGCTTGAATTGCCATTTCGGCTGTTTCAAGATCACGGATCTCGCCGATCATCATTATGTCTGGATCCTGGCGGAGCAGTGCCCGTACGCCTGAGGCGAAACTCAACCCAATCGCGCTATGCACTTGTATTTGATTAAAGCGTGGTTCGACCATTTCGATTGGTTCTTCGATCGTACACACATTAACTTCGCTACTGGCTAGTTTTCTAAGGGTTGAATAGAGTGTGGTTGTTTTACCTGAACCAGTCGGCCCCGTTACTAGAATGATACCGTTGGTATGGCTTGATAGGGTATGCCATAAGTCCAGTTCACGATCACTTAAACCGAGTTCTTCGAAACTTCGTTGTAAAACCTCGGGGTCGAAAATCCGCATGACCATTTTCTCGCCCATCGCGGTAGGAATGGTAGATAAGCGTAGCTCGATTTCTCGGCCATCGGGTGTGCGGGTTTTTAGGCGGCCATCTAAGGGTCGCCTTTTTTCGGCAATATCCATTCTCGCCAAAATCTTAAAGCGACCGACAATCGCAAGCATAACGTTGGGCGGAACTTGATAAGCATGATGCAAGACGCCATCAATTCTAAAACGGATCTCGCCCTTGTCCTTACGAGGCTCTAAATGTATGTCACTCGCGCGCTGCTCGTACGCGTACTGCAACAACCAATCTACTACCTGAACAATGTGATGGTCTTCGGCGTCTAATTGACCCTGTCGGCCTAATTCAACCATTTGCTCTAGGCTTTGTTGGATAGACGCGCCACCAGCGTTTGAGCCAATGTTCGAGCGGCTTATCGATTTCGCTAGATTATAGAATTCACTCTGATAGCGATCAATTTCGATTGGGTTCGCAAATGTTAATTCGATTGGTTTGCGGAGTAAGCTTGAGAGTTCGTCGCGCCACGGTGTTTCGATCGGGTTTTTACAGGCAACAATCACTCTGTTTGCGTTTACCTCTAAGGCCAAAATGCCATTTTGTTTTGCGTACTGCGCAGAAAAAATATTTGTCGCTGAGGCAATATCAATTTTGAGCGGATCAATGTGGGTGTAATCAATTCCCAGTTGTTGCGCAAACCATTCGTACAATTCTTCGTGGCTAATGCGCGCGTTCGAATTTAAACGAGACGGTAAATTCGCAGCAATGGCGGTCAGCGGGTGTTGATCACCTATGTCGGTCAGATTGGCGTCGATGCGCTTAGCTTCGCCCGCACTAATCTGCTTGTCTTTAAACAAGGCCTTTAACACCGACTTAGTAGAAAAGCGTTCGATACTCATGACGTATTATTTAATGCTAATTGTGTAGTAAACAAACTCATTGCTTAGTGAACAAACTTTTCGCGCGGTAAACATAAGCCTTTGCGCGGTAAACATAAGCCTTTGTGCAGTAAACATAAGTCTTTGTGCAGTAAACATAAGTCTTTGCGTAGTAAACATAAGTGTAGAGTCTTTTCATGATGGTATGACATGCAATGGTATGATTCCAGTTGTCTTTTATCAATCAAACGTCGACATGCTCAGACTTCTTTTAATTCTATTGGCCGCGGTACTGGTTTGGATCCTGTTTTTCTCAAGTTTCGAGAGACGGACCAAAATAATAACGTCGGTCTCATTGTTCATCCTGACTATTTCTACCCTGTGGTTTGATAGTTATTTATCTAAACCAAAGAGTAACAAGATAGATATTGCCGAGGTCGTCGTTTGCGGTTTAGACGTACAGTATAGCTACAGAACAAATTACAATATTGAGCTGTGTCTAAAAAATAACCATCCTAGCGTTACTCTACGCCGAGTGGCATTTGAAATCACCGCTCAAGTTTGCTCTAGTGATAGCGAATGTACAAGCCTGCAAACAAACAGCAAATCACGCTCAGTAGAAGTGCCGGCAGGTAGTGAAGTCACATTAGCCGACAGCATGTCTTTTGAGCAGGTTGCCGCAAAGACCAACGCAGGGCTTGTTAAAAAAAGTAGTGAAGACATAACAGAGGATTCTTCTGAAACTGAGGCTGTAGAAATAGTGTGGGGCGTGAAGCTCTCAGAGCTAAAAGCCATCTAAGAATCACGCCATCTACGTATTACGTCAATATAGTCCCTGTCTGAACCTCAAATGACTCAAAGTATCTTAACGCGCATTATCAAACTTATGTTTGCAATTTTGATCTGCGCATTTGCTTATATCCTATTTAGTGGAGCTAGCCAGCCCGACATGCAAAGCTCGTTGGTAGACGGTGCCGCAATTTTAGAGCTTCAAGAGTTCGAAGATATTGCGCCTGGTGAGACAACGCTAAGAAGAGTAAACGGAACGCCCACCTGGATTACGCGGGTTGATGCTAAGTTGCTCGAGCAGATGCAAACAGTGTCTGCGGCAGTAACCGGCCAAGCCTGTGCAATAGAGCTTGGTTTGTGTTTGTTAGATGCTAAAACATCTGTTGATGGTATTCTTTTCAGCCGAACGGAGACGGCACCACCGCAGCTAGCGAGCTCAATAGAGTGGTACGGTGGATTTGTAGACCCAACTAATGGCGCTGTCTTTGACCGCTTGGGTCGCGTATATGTGCTAAATGGCGGTTCTCAAGCAACGCCTATGCGGTCTTTGGACTTTTAAAGCATTGGTTCAAAGGGTTAGCCAAACCAACTCAAGGGTTGCTCATGCAATAGTGCAGCTTGTTCGCGTAAACTCAGAATGTGTTCTTCCCAAGCGTTTTGCGTATTGAACCAAGGAAACGCCATCTTAAAAGCGGGGTCTTCCCAGCGCTTGGTTAGCCAACCAAAGTAATGGATTATTCGCAGGGTTCGCAACGCTTCGACTAAGTGCAGCTCAGCGCCGTCAAATTCGTGAAACTCGCTATAGCCTTCTAGAAGGGCGTCTAAAAATGCAGTTTGATCAGCGCGATCTCCAGCAATAAACATCCATAAATCTTGAATCGCCGGCGCCATGCGAGCGTCATCAAAATCAACGATATGAGGGCCATTTGCGGTCCACAATACGTTGCTCGGATGGCAGTCGCCGTGACAGCGGATAAGCTTTAAATCAGGAACGCGGTTGTAACACAATTGAACGCCTTCCAATAACTGCTCAGTCAAACCTTCGTAAACGCTACTGAGTTCGCGTGGTAATAAGCCGCTTGAGAGTACAGTTTCGCGTGGGCCCACTCCAAAGGTGTTGATATCCAGCGTTGGGCGCTCAGCAAAAGGTCGCAATGCTCCTGCTCGATGAATGCGACCCATGAAACGACCAAACTGAGACAGTTGATCAAAATCTTCTAGATCAGGTGCACGACCGCCACGGTTAGTAAACAAAGCTACTCGAAACTCGCCATGCTTGAGCAGTGTCTCGCCATTGACGGTCATAGGCGCGACAACCGGAATTTCAAGCTCTTCGAGCATTAGAGTAAATTCATGCTCTTCTAAAATCTGTGCATCAGTCCACCGCTCAGGGCGATAAAACTTAGCCACAATAGACGGGCTTTCGTGGTCTTCTATACCCACACGATAAACACGATTTTCGTAACTATTAAGCGCCAAAAGTCGCCCGTCGGTAACAAAGCCGAGAGCGTCGACAGTATTTAAAACTTCATCGGGGGATAGGTTCGCGTAAGCCTGTTGCATGTGCGGGAATTAGCTCGGTATATGTTGTTATGCGTCACCTGACGCTAAGTGCCAGCAGTATACGCTTGCCGCTAGCTACTTGATACGACGCTATAGCTTGATCAGCTCTTAGAATCACCTAATTTTTAAGCATAGCCTCAATCATGAGGCTTAGGCATAATGGTAAGGTGTTTTTCTATAACTTACCAAGAAGTGATTGTTACTATGTCCGAAACTAAGTCCGAAGCGCCTTCGATACAGCTAATTGCCCATCGTGGGTATTCTGGTCGTTATCCAGAAAACACTCTGTTGGCATATGAGGCTGCTGTACAGCATGGCGCTCAATGCTTTGAGCTTGATTTGCAGATGAGTAATGATGGTGTGCCGTTTTTGCATCATGACGAGACGCTGATGCGCATGGCAGGGCTGGACCAAGACTTTAGGGACACTGACGCAAAAACGATCAAGTCTCTGCGAGCCTCTTACCCGAGTCGATTCGGAGATGCATTTTCTGACAATAAATTCACCACGTTTAAAAAGTTTTGCAAGTGGCTTGCCTTAGATAACCAGCTATTGACCTTCGTTGAAATCAAGCAGGAGTCTATTGATCGGTGGGGAATTCCGGCATTTGTAGATGCCGCCCTATCTCGGATCAATGCCGCTGGCGTTGAGAAGCAATGCGTGATTATCTCGTTCAACGAAAACGTTATTGAGTACACGCGTAAAGTGAGTGATGTGCGTTGTGGGTGGGTGTTGCCTGCCTGGAGCGACACTGAACATAAAATTGCTAGGGCACTAAACCCAGATTTCTTGTTTTGTGATACCGATAGTTTTCCAGATTCCAACGAGGATGTGTGGTCGGGACCTTGGCAATGGACGTTGTATAACCTAGATGACGTCGCTAGCGCGGCTGCTTATATTGAGCGCGGTTTCTACAGTCTAGAAACCAATGAGATTGGTTTATTAATGAGCAGCGAATTGATGCGTTCTAAGCGCAGTTAAAGTTTAGGAACAGCAGTTCGACAAATGGCCGAACTGCTGTGGTTTGATTGTTGAGTTTGGCTAAAACCGGTTTAACGCTTAAGGGCGTCTCTAATCTCTGTTAACAGAACCACTTCATCACTCGGTTTGGCTGGCTCTTTAGGAGCCTCTTCTTCAGCACGCTTTGCTGCGTTTAGCCCCTTGATAACCATAAACAGAGCAAAGGCGACAATGACAAACGTAACAAGAGCGTTGATGAACAAGCCATAGTTAATCGTAACTACGCCGGCTTCTTGGGCAGCCGCTAAAGTAGCGTAGCTGGCGTTAGTATCGCCACCTGAAATAATGAAGAACAGGTTAGAGAAATCTACACCGCCCGTAAGTACGCCGACTACGGGCATGACAATGTCGTCCACAAGTGACTTAACGATGGTGCTAAACGCAGCGCCAATCACGATACCTACGGCCATATCGACAAAACTGCCTTTTATGGCAAACTCCTTGAATTCTTTTAACATTTTAGTGGTTCCTTATTCTTTGGTAGTTGCTGGGTGATTTATTACTGGATTAGGTTTGACTAGATTGTTTCTAGAGTGACCTAGTTACAACTCGTAATCGAGGCTCATCTCACTAGGCGTTCAACTTAGCCAGCTAAGTAACGAAACACAATTGTGTGAATGGTTGGTTTGCAATTTTATACAAACCTTAGGACGTGAGGTCAATCTACGCGAGCCACAAGCGAGTGCTCAATCTAGATCTCGTCGATCTGTAGGTGAACTTCATAATAAGGGTGGTCAGACACGCCTTTTGGCAAAAATTGACCGCCTACTGCTTTAAAGCCCTTGGTAATGATCCAATCGATTCGATCGCCTTCTAAAGGGTCTAGCGCTAATTCGCCGATTGCGTCGGAAGTGTCATCGCGCGCCAATAATGCTGCAAGGACAGGCGAGTCGCGCCGAGTATTGAAATCGCCCATTAAAATTGCACGTGGGTGTTTATCAAACTCGTGTACAACTAGCTCAAGCTGCTGTTCTTTACCGACCTTTGTATGCAGATGAGTATTGATGATGGCGAACTCGGTGTTGTTCCATTCGGTTTTCGCTACCGTGAAGTTGCGAAAACTTTTGTTAGACCAGTCGGGCAGCATCTTGCTGTACCAAGCATTAACCGGCAAACGGCTAAACATGGCATTACCGCGATGGTCTCGAAACCACCGTTTTCTAGTGGGATTGAAGCTAAAGTTAAAGGCCCCTGCTTTAGCGAGTGCTTCGCTTTGACTTAATCCCATACCGAACCGGTTTAACCAAGTTGGAGCATACACTTCTTGCACGCCAGCGAAATCAACCGCAGCTATGGTCTGCGCGGAGCGTTGAATGTCTCGCTTGCCATCGTTTGATTTGCCGGTTTGAATGTTAAAGCTGGCAATCTTTAAGACGTCACCACTTGTAACTAGTGGCTGTGCCCCAGTAAAATTTTGTCCGCTAGCTTCGTCAGCGGGCAAAGCACGGCGGGCATAAGCAAATACAATAAGAGCCAAAACAACAAGTGAAACAATAATAATCATCGTGCTCGGTTTAGAAGTGGGCATAACATTGGTGTAGCGTTGTACGCTATTTAGTCGCGACTAAATAGGCGACATAGGACAAACAGGCATCGCCGACTTCGCTTTGAGTGAAAACACCGTCACCGCTCTCGCCATCTTCGTCGGTTCCTTCCCAATAACAGTTTGCAGAAGAAAAGCCCGCATCAATCAGCAGATCGCGAAGCTCAGGCAGCCCCCATAATCGCCAATCATAGGTAAATGCATCCGTCAATTCCGTGCCATCTGGAAAGCGAAAATGGATATGTAAGCGAGCTTCTCCAGTAATGGGGTTAATGGCGTCTTGGTCCCAAACATAGGTAAAGCTCTTGTCTGTCATGACGGTTTCTTCTTCTAATTCTTGAATGCTCTCTGGGCCGCCGTGTAGGTCAATTATAAAAATCCCATCTTTGGCTAGATCATTTTGAACACCAATAAAATAATCGAGCATCTCTGCACGCTTCTTAAAGACCCAATACGAAAAATTTTGTGCACAGCGTACGTCCGGTGCTTGTCGGCTAGGGTTACGAGCGTCTTCTTGATATTGAGTTAATCGTTTGGCCTTTTTTCCAAGAGGTTCTATATTATTTTTAAGGCCCCAAGTTAAAGGTTCCGGGTCGATGTCGTAGGTTTCCGCTGTGTTGTTTTTATTGGCTTGAACCCAGTAGCTACTGAGCAGACAAGTGCCGCAAAAATCTTCGCGCAAATGACGTGGTTTACGACCGCGCAACTCTTTATAAGTGTCGATTAGAAAATCCACATCTTGATCTGCTGATTGCACAGCGCGTTGATACAAAACGTATTTGTCGGCGCTTGCAGCGGTAAATTTTTTAGGCATTAGAATTTTAAATTAATATTTTTTTTTCGAATCGAAGTGTAGCCCATTTAGTTAACACGCAATAGCATGATGCTAGATGCGTTTTGTAAGTTTAGTTGTTACTAGATGAAGTAAAATCGTAGGCTGACTAGCGCACACTATTGAGCGAGCTTTGCAATAATAGTCGCTAAGTGCTTGAATTTTTTAGGTTCTCTCATATTTACGAAACCTGAGCACGCGCGTCAGTTATACACAATTTTTTCTTGTCAATAGATTCTTGAAAAAATTAGTCGTAATCTAACTGTAATATACTAAATGATCCTAACTTGTTGATTTTATTGAATTAAATGTGATGCTTAAAAAATAAGCAGTATAAGTAGAGTCAAGCAGTACAATAGCCCAAAGCGAATCGTCGCATCTTATCAACATAGTTATCCACAGGTTGTGTGGGTAACTTTTGGACCAATTATTGAGCTTATTACGTGCCAACACCGCCAATACAATCTGAGACAACAGCAACGCAGGCACGCTATGCGGCTGTCGCTGTGCCGGTACCGTTGCGCCAAGTCTTTGATTTTATTATCCCTGCGCATGTTGCGCTTGATGACGAGGCCCTAGTTGGTCGTCGTGTGTTAGTTCCGTTTGGGCCACGTAAACTCGTTGGCATTATTACGCAGTGCAACGACTCAACAAACGTTAGTGCGGGACGACTTAAACCAATAATAGAATTGTTGGACGACGAAGCGATATTTGATGCAACACTTTGGCAAACTTTAGCGTGGGTTAGTCGCTACTACATAGCCCCTATTGGTGAAGTGTTTGAGATGGCTTTACCAACACTATTGCGCAAGGCAAATGGTCCAGCCCCATCAACAACAAAGCACTGGATTCTAACTGAAGAAGGACGCGTTAAACCAATTGAAGAGCTTGATCGTGCGCCTGTTCAATTAGCCATTATTAAAAAGCTAATAAGGAGTTTAGCTTTGTCGGCTGACGACTTTGCAGAAATGAATAGTGGCTGGCGCAGTGCTATTAAAGCGTTAACTGAAAAAGGCTGGGTGCAAGAAGAAAACGTTGAGCCGCGATTAACAACTAACGATCAAGCACAGTTAGTTAAGCAGTCTGGGTTCGAGCTAAACCAACAACAGCAAGCCGCCGCCACGCATTTAGTCAGCAGGGTGCAAGCCAAGACGTTCTCGGTAAGCTTGCTGTTAGGCGTAACAGGCAGTGGTAAAACCGAAGTTTACTTTGCCGCTATACAGGCAAGCCTTGAGGCAAATACACAAGCCCTAGTACTCGTTCCCGAAATTGGCTTAACCCCACAATTGCTGGAACGTTTTCAAGCTCGATTTAGTGTGCCTATCGCCGTGATGCACTCAAACTTGAGTGACAAAGAACGCCACCTTGCTTGGTGGCACACTAAAACAGGTGAAGCTCGAATCATCATTGGCACTCGGTCAGCGGTGCTGAGCTCAATTCCAGAATTGGGCTTGATAGTTGTTGATGAAGAGCATGACACGTCGTTTAAACAACAGGACGGAGTTCGCTATCACGCACGCGACACAGCGATTTACAGAGCAAAACTAGCACAAGTGCCAATTGTATTAGGGTCTGCAACCCCAGCCCTTGAGTCTTATTACAACGCATTACATGGCCGATACACATTACTCGAGTTACCTAATCGAGCGAGCGCAGCGTTATTGCCGAACGTACAGCTAGTAGATCTAGAACAACAAGCCGCCGCAGAAGGCCTTAGCCCAGCGTTGAGTGCTCAATTGCGCGAAGCCTTAGAGAGCAGCGAACAAAGCATGCTGTTTATAAACCGTCGTGGTTTTGCGCCGGCTATGTACTGCACCGACTGCAAGTCCACTCTGCGCTGCCATCGCTGTGATGCGCATTTAACGGTACATCGCTCGCACAACCGCTTGCGTTGCCATCATTGTGGATACGACACAAGAATTCCTCAAGCTTGTCCAGGCTGCCAGTCTAAAGAACTCAAGGATCTGGGCGAGGGAACTCAACGGGTAGAAACGACCGTTCAGGCGCTATTGCCTAGCGCCACGATTTTGCGTATCGACCGCGATTCAACGCGCAACAAGGGTCAGCTTGAGGCACATCTAGACGAGGTCAAGAGCGGGCATGCTGATGTTGTTGTTGGAACGCAGCTATTGACCAAAGGCCATGACTTTGACCATCTTAGTTTGGTTGGCGTGTTAGACGCGGATCAGGGCCTTTACAGTTCTGACTTTCGTTCGACCGAAAACCTGTTTCAACAACTAGTGCAAGTTGCGGGACGAGCGGGTCGCCGAGACAAACAGGGAAGGGTGCTCGTACAAACCCGTTTTACAGACCATCCGTTGTTTGAGTTTGTGGTCACTCAGGACTATCAAGGCTTTGCTAATGCTGAATTAGAGATGCGACAACAATTGGGCTTGCCGCCTTTTGGCTATTTGGCCATGTTTAGAGCCGAATCGACCCATGATGCGCGGGCTATGCAGTTTCTACGCGCCCTTAAAACGCAGTTGCCCGTTTTTGATGGTGTGCGAGTTATGGACGCCGTTGCAGCACCTATGGCTAAGCGAGCAGGCCGCTACCGAGCTCAATTGCTCATACAAGCTCAGAGCCGAGGTGCGCTACATACGTGTTTAATGAGCTTTATTGAGCGTTTAGAGCGACATGAAGGAATGCGTAAATTGGCAGGCAGTGTACGGTGGAGTTTGGACGTTGACCCGCAAGACCTCTACTAAATCTTGAACTGTGTTAAATAAAGCAACTGTTGGCTAAACAGTCTGTCACACACCTCACAGACAATGTAAAATCCGAGCCTTAATAATAGAGCGAGACAGACCTCGCTTACGTCCCCAAATAGGCTTTGTTTTGACCAACACACCACAAGACGCTCTTGTTGAGCTTTTTTCGCAAGCGATCACCCAGCTAAAATCCGATGGCGTAATTCCTGCGGATCATGATGTAAGCATCATGTTTGAGCGCACCCGTCAAAAAGAGCATGGGGATTACGCAACTAATGTCGCCCTAACCCTCGCAAAGCCAGCGGGCAAGAACCCCCGCGTATTAGCTGACTTGATCGTAGCTGCACTATCCACTGATTCTCAGGTGAGCAAAGTTGATATTGCTGGGCCTGGTTTCATAAATGTATTTTTGGCCGAAGATGCGCGTTATAAAGTATTAGATAACGTTTTCATACGGGGCGCGGACTACGGTCTTGCCGCTCCAGATTCAAAGCAAAAGATAATGGTCGAGTTTGTGTCTGCTAACCCGACTGGCCCCCTACACGTTGGGCATGGCCGAGGCGCTGTGTATGGCGATGCGTTAGCGCGGGTGCTGACCGCGGCAGGGCATACGGTAAAACGAGAGTATTACGTTAACGACGCAGGCCGCCAGATGGAAATATTGGCAACCAGCGTTTGGATTCGTTATGCCCAAATAGCCGGTAACGATATTCCCTTACCGAGCAATGGCTACCAAGGTGATTACATTCAGACCATGGCTCAAGAGTTGTTTGAGCAGCATGCTGACCAATTTGTATTGTCGCCAGAGAGTCTTGCTAGTGCGCAGTCTGGACTAGAAGACGAAGCCGCTTTAGACGCACTTATTAAGTCCGTTAAAGTTCAACTTGGTGATGAATCGTATCAGCTATTTTTTCGCAAGGCCTTGGACAGCATCCTTGCCGATATTAAAGATGACCTGGCCGGCTTTGGAATTAATTACGACACGTGGTATTCAGAACAAAGCTTATTTGATAGCGGCAAAATTCAGTCAGCCGTTGATCAACTAAAAGCGTCGGGTGATATCTATGAGAAGGGCGGTGCGCTGTGGTTTAAGTCTACCGATTATGGAGACGAAAAAGATCGAGTTGTAGTGCGCGAAAATGGACAACCAACTTATTTCGCGTCGGATATAGCCTATCATTTTGACAAGATAAGTCGTGGGTTTGATTTGGCGATCAATATTTGGGGTTCAGACCATCATGGCTATACGCCTAGGGTCAAAGCGTCGTTGCAGGCGTTAGGGGTAGACTCAGAAAAGCTGAAGGTGCTTCTGGTTCAATTTGCTGTACTGTATCGCGGTGGCGAAAAAGTAGGAATGAGCACGCGTAGCGGACAGTTCATCACTTTGCGAGAACTACGAGAAGAAATTGGATCTGACGCAGCACGCTTTTTCTACACACAGCGTAAGTCAGAACAACATATGGATTTCGATCTTGACTTAGCAAAGTCAAAGAGCAACGAAAACCCAATGTACTATGTGCAATACGCGCATGCTCGTATCTGCCGTATCTTTACGACGGCAAACGAGCGAGGCCTAACGATTAAGGCACCGCAAGACACAGATTACACGCTGCTTAACGGCGAGCACGAAGCAGCTCTACTTAAACAGTTAGAGCGTTTTCCAGAATTGATACTCAATGCGGCGCAACATTATGAACCGCATCAAATCACATACTACCTGCGAGACTTAGCCACGGCATTTCATTCTTGGTATAACTCCAGCCGCTTCTTAGAGCTCGAAGAAGAGCCGCGTGATGCAATGTTGGCTTTGTGCTCGGCGGTACGGCAAGTATTAAGTAATGGTTTAGGCATTATCGGCGTGGCCGCACCCAACTCTATGTAGTGTTGGTTGGCGTTCAGCTGAACGTGTACGAAACATTATGTTTTTCTGTAAAACAATAAACTCATTAAGGGGTAGGTAGTGGCTCAAGCACGCCGAATAAAACGTAAACCTGCGAAAAAGAAAGCCAAGTCGTCGTCTTGGTTTTCGGGATTGCCGTGGGGTTTAATGTTTGTCATTTTAATCTCAGGCGTTGTCTTAGGTATGCTTTTTACCGGAACACAACAAGATAATGGTCAGCTTGGGCAAGGCTTAAAAGCCTTGATCGAAGATCAAAGTGAGCAAGCTAAAACGGCTAGCTCTACTCCAGAACCAGTGGTTAAGCCACCTGAAGATACGCAACAAACGAATTTTGATTACTACGACGTACTGCCAGACATAGAACAAGTAATGCCCAACGATCTACCCGACGGAGCCGTTGCGGCACGTCGTACCGATGGTTATCAATACTATGTACAAATTGCGTCATTCAGAGCTCGAGCCGATGCTGAAGGTTTGCGCGCAAAGCTTGCTTTGCAAGGCGTAACTGCACTTACTCAAGCGAGCGAGGTCGAAGGCAAGGGATTGTACTATCGCGTTCGGTTGGGGCCTTTTGCCAATGCGCGGTTAGCTAAAAACGCCAAAGCACGACTGAATGGATTAGGTCAAGACCCGCTTATCTATCGAGAGACGTTACCCAAGCCTTAACCGATTCGTAACCAACACCTCAGACAAAGAAATAGCCTAGCCCAAATATGGACCAGTAGCGGTAGAGTGCAGAACGCCACTCTAAGCATCTCCCAGTTGAACTTCGCTATACATTAGTGTTTGGAAGCCGTGTGGCCAGCCGTATGGCTAGCCGTGTGTTGGTTGGGGGTTGTTGTATACCAAACAGGTCACAATCTATTAGGGACATAAAAATACAACTGGGCGTTATATACTCAAGAGCAGCCAAATACTAAATAGTGATACTAATGGAAGAACTCGAGCTAGCCGCTGAGATAACAGACTTACTTGGACAACAGACTCAGTGCGTCCTAGCTACGATGGATGAAACAGGCCCGTGTCAGCATGTAATGGCATATGCATACAGCGAAGACCTATTCACAATTTACCTTGCTACGTACATGGATACCCGCAAGTTTCGTAACATGCTGTCAAATCCTAAAGTGAGTATGATATGGGACAATCGCAAAGGAGGCATCCAGGATCATGTCGATGGATATTCCCTTACCGTAACGGGAATAGCTGAGATGCTTGAGGGGAAAGCACAGGATAGACCTCGTGCTGCGATCCTTTCAAGGAATGCGACACTGGATAAATTATTATCTCAAAAAAAATGTCGATTATTCTCGGTTGCTCTAAACGAATATACCCTGACGAGAGGTTACGACCACGTCTTTAGGTTTAGTCGTCCCTCTAGAACAGTTACCTAAAGAGACACGTCAAGAGGTCAATGATGGGGACGCTCGATTGTCTCCTAACTACCGTTAGGGGCAGCCTTATAGAGTTTGATATTTGAATTCGTCTCAAACATACGGTGATCTCAACCGGTTGACGCAACTCAAAGCGGACATTGAAAGCCGTGGTCTGTCCCCGGTTTTGGATAATACCCTTAAGTAGTTGTAGGCAATTTCCGATCTACCTGAAGTTTTGGAGGCTCTATGAAGGTTTTTACATTCGCGCGTCAGATGATCACAATCTGTGTATTCAGCATGATTCTGACGTTTGCGCCACAGTCACCGGCAGCCAGTTACACATCGCTAGTCGTGTTTGGTGACAGCCTGTCAGATTCAGGCAATATTTTTGATCTGTTCGGCGGAGCACTTGGCCCTAACGCACCTTTTACCGAAGGCCGTTTCACGAGTAAGTATACCAACGGTGACCCAGGCCTTGTGTGGGTTGAACACCTCGCAGCTCATATCAGCGTGCCGCTTGATAATTCCATTGCTGGTGGCAGTAACTATGCCTATGGTGGTGCCCGAGCGCAGGAAGGTCCCAGTCAGCTGATTCCCTCATTACCTGATCAGCTAAGTTTTTATTATAGCGATTTAAGTGTTGTCGGCGCGACAGTCGATCAGACTGGCTTATTTGTAGTGTATGCCTGAGGCAATGATGTGCGTGATAACGATGCTAGCAATTCAGGTGCCGCCATTGGTGTCGTAATTCAGAGTCTCTATGATCAAGGTGCCAGAAACTTTCTCATCCCAAATCTGCCCGACATTGGCCTGACACCAGAGTCACTAGCAGGCTTGGCTCCCGGTGGCCTAGCGGCCGTTATCAGCGCCGCCACAGCCACGCATAATGCTGGAGTCGCCGCACAGCTCGCGACCTTGGCCGGCCTCGAAGGTATCAACATTTTCGATTTTGATCTATTCGTGCTGTTCAACGACATACTATCTGATCCAGCAACATTTGGTCTGACCAATGTCAACCAAGCATGTGCCGGTCTGGAACCGACAAATGGATTTTGCATAGATCCAGATACGTACCTATTTTTTGATGGCATCCATCCCACGGCCATTGTCCATGAGATGATGGGACAACGGGCGTACAATGCGCTCAATGCCTTGCCCATAGCACCCTCCGATGATTTCTGCTTTCCAATTAAAGCCAGCAATGGAAACGTGGTCATGATTTGTTTATAGAACAACTCAAAAATGTTACCAGAATAGATGTAACGATTAAGGTAGTTCCTAAATTACAGTAAAAGAATGTCACGTCTTGAATCTTGATCGGCTGTAGTGGGCAAGGAGCAGTTATCTAATTTGATTTAATCGACCGGTTGAACTCGCAGCAATGTACGGTCTTTGGCGCTACTTAAAGGATTTGATTTAATCGTAGGTCAGCTCCAGCCTTTACAGACTTTGATATAATTTTATTCTGACCCCGGTTATTTCTACCATAGCAAAAAATCGAGTATATCTAAGGGAGTGAGTCAGGCCTCGAATCTTCCTTGATTCGATTCGATGCTCACAGCGTGGCGAATGCCAGACAGTAAAGGCTTAGGCACCTTAAATTCCAAGAGAAAGCGAGGCCCCTTACTCGATACTATGGAGGGGGTAGTTGGCAGGAGTCACTATAAGCTGTGCCGTCCGATTCGAACACAAATGAACACTGCGTATTGGTCCCGTCAATAAGACCATCAATAATTGAGTCGCTAACTCGCAAAGCGCCTGTAGTAAATGCATCCGCAGCGTCTTCAGGAGAACTAATCACACTGTTCCGAACGACCATGAAGTTGAAGTTTGCTGCAACGGCAATTTGGGAAAAAGTTCCCGAAACACTGATCGAGGAATTGTCAATTGTCTGAACGCTGCTGCCTCCGTTAATGCCTCTGGCATTAGCCCCTGATACATCAATATCCACATTCGAAATAGGGGTACCCACATTGGTGTCAGCGTAAATACCTTGCACTGTACCACTGTACCACTGGAGCTACTTGAAATTTTAATTGACACATCTTGGATTGTCGCCGCGCCTGAGGAAAAACCTTGGAAGATGCCAGTTGATTTGCCAGTGCCCCCGACAAGGGTTACCTCTAAGGCTAAATCTCGAATAGTTGCCTCGTCCGCGCCCAAAATAGCGCCCTGAGTAGAATCGTTGACTTCAGAAGAAACTGTACTTAACAACTTGGTTATATTTTTCCCGCTACCCGCTACCCGCAATGTCGACATGAGACTGCATGGCTAATTGCTGTGAGCCAAGGTCGTAAACTCCGGGTGCGATCACGACTAAGTAAGGGTTTGTTCCATCGGCATCATTAATCGACGCCATGGCTGCGATTGGATCAGAAAAATCTCCGTTAGCCGTGGCAACGGTAACGATATTCGCGAGTGGCTTAAGATCGTCACCAGCAAGCGGCACCACGACCACTTTATTTTGAGCTGAAGCCGTAACTGCAAAAAGCACTAGAGTTAGAGCAAGCAGCGCTCGGCCAAAATTAATCAACATAATTTATCTCCGTAATAATTTTTTTGTTGCAGCGCCGATATCTCAAAGGAGATGCATTTAAGCATTAAAGCCCGTATTCCTCTAATTAGCAATAAGTTTCAGCCAGTCCAAAAACTTGATTCAATGCTCACTGAGAGTGTAATTACCAAGTTACTTCCGTAACGATAATTTTGAAGTGATTTTGAGTAAGAGGCCGTTAAGGGCAAACTACAGACGTATGCCGTCAGGCGAGTCGGTTAAAAGTCCGCATTAAAATGAGTGGCCAAAAATGGGTTGAAATTTACAGGGTAGTCGCGAGGACTGTTTGAGCGTAGCGAGTTTCGCAGCGCTGTGAATTTCAATCTATTTTTGGGGACCCGAAGGGCCACTCGTTTGCGGTGTGTTTTATCATGCCCGTTGGGTACTTGCTTCAGTTCTTTGCACAAGCAAAGAATGAAGGCCCGCCCCGGCGAGGGGCAATGTAAGGTAATACGTAAATCTCAAAATCTTTTTCTCAATCTGAATAAAAACCACCACCCTACTTAGCTAGACTCTCTCACCCTAAATACGATTTAGAGAGTCGCAGCCGAAAATGGAAATACCCGCTATGGGCAAACTTCAGCCTGTGGTCTATCTCTTAGAGTGGTTTCTCGTCTTCTATCGCATCCGACTCTAGATACGCTAGACTTTCTCACCGTCCGCATACTCTAGCTCAAGGCCAGCCGCTTTTTGGAGGTCGCGAACATTGTTCATCATGGCGTGTTGCACAAGGCGGGCACAAGCATCTGCATCTTCCGCAAGCATATCTGTGGTGATCAAAGTCGGCTCACCAATGCCAATATGAATAGTTGAGAATGGTTTAGGAAAACGATGTTTGTCCCAGCTTTTAAGAACCCATTGTTTACTCGCTTCGATATGCAGAGGTAATACGGGAGCGCGACCAGCCGCGGCTAACCAGACTACGCCGGTCTGAACTTGGTAAAGCGGACCACGTGGGCCGTCTGGTGTCATTGCAATGGGTTCGCCGTTACGCAGCAGCTTGAGCAGTGATCGAGTTACGCGCGCAGACCCTTTGGAACTAGAACCCCGGACTGTTTTATTGCCATAAAGCGCGCCTAATCGAGCAACATACTCACCGTCGCGACTGTCGCTTACTATGCAGCTGATCTGCCTATTCCGCATCGCCCAGGGCGCTATAGTGGAGCAGTTGTGCCACATGCTGATTAAGAACGGCTGTTCGTTGTCGATAAGGTCTTCTAGGACCTCACGGTTATGCCAGCGTATTCTGCAAGTGAGCGTGATCAGGTCGATCAACCACTTTACAAGACGTGGGACTATTGCAAATTTGAGTTCAGATCGCGACATAAAACTAGAGTTCGGCTAAAGGCTACTTAGAGTTCTTTTTGGCTAGCTCGTCGCTTAGCTCGGCAATTTTTTCTTCGAGCTTGGCGAACCTTTTGAGCACGTAGTCATCTAACTTAAATCGCCGAGTATGTTCACGCATTGGCTTTGCCGGAATACCACCCCACATACCACCGCTAGGTATGTCTTCAATTACGCCTCCTCTGTGTACCAAGATGGTATCAGCCGCAACTTTCTTGTGGTCTAAAACACCAGATTGCCCTGACAATATTGCACGGTCGCCAATCTTGCACGACCCGGCAAGACCTGTCTGTCCGATAATTAAACAGTCTTCGCCAATTTCGACGTTGTGTGCGATATGGCACAAGTTGTCGACCTTAACACCACGCTTGATGAGTGTTGACCCGTAAGTCCCACGGTCGATAGCGCAATTACTACCAATAAATACATCGTCGCCAATAATAACGTTACCGGTATGTGGAATTCTTTCGTAGCGCTTATCAGGTGTTGGAGTAAAACCGTAGCCCTCGTTGCCAATAACCGTGCCTGATTGGAGTATGACTCGTTGACCAATCACGCAGCCATGCCCAACCATTACATTGGGGTTGACTATACTGTTGTTGCCAATCGTTACGCCAAACTCGATTACACTATTGCTTCGAACAATGACGGAGTCTCCAATGACCACATCCTTGCCGATTACGACATTTGGGCCTATGCGTACATTTGCGCCCAATGTAGCGCTTTCGTGAATAACCGCGCTAGGGTGAATGTCTGGCCATTCTGGGTCACGATTTTCGTAGTCGTCGTAGGCTTGTTTTATTAAGGCTTGAGCCAAACGTACGTCTTTTACACAGGCAATAAAGCCTTTGTATTCTCCCATAATATCGGCTGCTACGGCTTCGGTCGTTATTACTGCCGGCGCGATTGGGTCGAGTTGTTCGCTGGCCTGAATAAAAATCAGGCTTGAGGCATCGGCACGTTCAAACGAACGCGTGTAATCAAACACGGCCTCGTTGCCATGCGTTGCCACAATAATGTGCCTAAAGTCTTCTTGTAGTTGCCTTGTACTAGTCATGTTTGTTATTGGGGCTAGTCGTGATAGATAGCTATAATTATGGAATCTACGTTAATATTAAATGACAACTCTATAAAGTTGTCTTTTCAACGGATAGTTTAACCAAGTGCTTTTGTCGGTTATAGTCTAACGCATAAAGCCCAATTTGACGCGCCAATAGTCATAACGAGAGTTACTGCAAAAGTCGCACCAAGCTCGGCTTAGAAATTACTTTTAATAACAGTTTCAGCACACGAGGAACGTACGCTAAATGCACCACAAGTTGCCAATTCGATCGACCAAGTCGATACACGCTCTATTTATAATACTGTTGGCACTTTTTATTAGTGCTTGTTCAGACGACAAGGTTGAGTCTGAGGTAAATGCTGATGGAACAGAAGTAAGCGAAGCAGAGCAAAGTGACCAAAATGCTCAGTTAGATACCGACGTTGAAAGCGCTGAAGCTACGCCAAAGAAGGAACCAGAAGTAGTTAAAGTAATAGATTTTAGCAAAGACAATACATCCAACATCTATATTGGTACGGGCAGTGTTCAGGGCGTTTACTTTCCGATTGGTGGTGTAATTTGCCGCCTGTTTAACCGCCATAAATCGGCTCACAACATTCGTTGTACGTTAGAGAGCACGGGCGGCTCAATTAATAATTTAGTTGAATTGCGCGATGGTAATTTCGACATCGTGGTTGCGCAATCAGACTGGCAACACCATGCCTATAAAGGCACCAGCGCTTTTGAAAAATATGGTGCAAATACTGAGTTGCGTTCGGTGTTTGCATTAGAGGCTGATCCGCTTGCCTTAATCGTCAAAAAAGATAGTCCCGTATTAACGTTTGATGACTTGGCTGACCGCACGGTCAGTTTAGGTTACTCACGCTCATTGCAGCACCGCATACTCGGTCACTATTTGGAGCTTAAAGGTTGGACAGAAGAAAAATTTAAACAAGTAATTTTAATGAGCGACGCCAAGCAAGGCGCGGCACTGTGTAATGATGAGGTCGAGGCGATCTTATTGCTTTCGAGTAGCATGAATGACTACTTGGCGGATTTACCCGAAGGTTGTGAATTGAAGCTTGTTTCGATTAATGACGAAACGGTTAAGCAGGTTATTGCGGCTCACCCCTATTACCGCACGGGGACGATTCCCAGAAGTATGAATTTTGACAGCGCTGAAGATGTTGAGTCTTTTGGCTTAGGCGCGACGTTCGTAGCAATGGAGTCGACATCGCCGAAAGCTGTATACAATGTGGTCAAAGAAATCGTTGAGAATTTCAAAGACTTTAAGTCCTTGCATCCTTCTTTGCAGATGATTAAAACTGAAGAACTGGCGTCGGCTGGTCTTACGGCTCCTTTGCATCCTGGCGCAATACGGTACTACCGTGAAGCGCGGTTGTTGCGTCAGTAAATTTGAATAAACTGCACCCTTAAGCACTTCATTACTCTGACTAATAACTTTAACTAATAGGTCTGACTATGATTAGCGCTGATAAAGCACTGCATAAACTTAAAGAAGGCAACCGCCGGTTTGTTGGAGTCACTTCAACGAGAGGTGTATTAGAGACCCATCTTGATCATATTAGGGTAGTTCGAGAACAAAAACCTTTCGCTATAATACTAGGCTGTTCGGATTCACGCGTTCCGGCAGAGTTGGTGTTTCATTGTGGTTTGGGAGAGCTGTTTGTGATTCGAGTCGCCGGTAATTTAGTTGCGCCCTCACAAATTGGTAGTATTGAGTATGCATGCCAACAATTTGATACTGAATTGGTGGTGGTAATGGGGCATTCAAACTGTGGCGCAATCCGTGTAACCGTAGATGCTCTTCTTGCCGAGGACAGGCCGGTATCACCTAATCTAAAATCAATTGTCGAACGTATAGCGCCAGCCGTTGCACCTGCAGTTAGTAATCACAGCGACGCGTCTCATGATGAATTAATAGGTATTGCAGTGAATGCAAACATACAACACTCCGTTCGTCGCCTGTCAGAAAAATCTATGATACTGCGAAACCTTGTGGAAGCAGGACGATTGAAAATAGTAGGTGCAGAATACTCGCTTGATACAGGCGAGGTTGTTTTTTTAGATGACTAGAAATTTACACAGTATTCCAATCATTTGCTATCGTTACGATAAGAAGCTAAACGAAAAGCTTTACAAGTAGTTATAACTTATCTTTTTTACCACTCATGTCTTTTAAAGGAGGACAACATGAACAAATTATCTGAATTTCAAGAGCAAGCTTATGCACTGTTTAGAATCGTATTTGGATTCCTATTTATTTGGCATGGTGCGCAAAAGCTATTTAACTTCCCGCTGGATTTTCCGTATCCGTTGAACAACTTGATGTATGCGGCGGGCGGTATCGAATTGGTCGGTGGCGCGCTAATAATGATCGGACTGCTCACTCGACCTGCGGCATTTATTTGCAGCGGCACGATGGCAGCAGCGTATTGGATGGCACATGGAATGGAAGACTTCTGGCCAATTATCAACAATGGCGAAATGGCCGTAATGTATTGTTTTGCCTTTTTGTTTATTGCAACGCGCGGCGCGGGCATCTGGGCTGTTGATAAAAACTAAACTAGTTTGGCTGGTCTAGGCCAGCCAAAATTAAGACATTAAAAAAGGCCACATAAGTGGCCTTTTTTAATGTTTGTGTAATCTACTAAACGTCCACAATTGCACCCATAGCTTCTACAAACCACCAACGTCTCTTAGTACTTCTGCTTGGTCAGTATGCTCCCGTGTAAATTCAGGTTCAGTACGACCAAGTATCCGTACGCAGGCATGTTTCGATTGATGCAGGTTTGCCGTCTACGCAGTACACCGTAACTTGAGACTTAGTATCGCGACGTAACCATGCAAACATGCCGATATTGCGTAACTCAGACTGCTTCTTTAGCAAAGCGATGCGCGTACTTAATAGGCATCGGCATAAGTACATCAGTTTCGTTGCAGGTATAGCCAAATATCGAGCTTTGGTCGCCTGCGCATTGATCAAGGTCTATACCATCGCTCTTGTTAACTCCGGCAGCCATATCATAGGATTGTGTTTCTAGCGTCAGCATTACCGCACAGCTAAGATAATCAAAGCCTAGCTCAGAATCGCAGTACCCAATATCTCTGATTGTTTCCCTCACTTTCTCAGTGATACCATCTAGGTATGTCCACTGGTGATTTCAACCGACAGAACGACCAAACCGGTATTAACCAGCGTCTCGCAAGCAACTCTTGAGCGAGGATCATGTGCTAATAAAAGGTCTAATACGGTATCCGAAATTTGGTCAGCGACCTTGTCGGGATGTCCTTAGGAAACCGATTCCGAAGTGAATAGAAAATCGCGCACTGTTGCACTTCTTGGTCTACCATTTTGTGTGCTATTTCACGTACAGCTAAGGGTAATTGAATAATGATACGAGAGTTTAGTACCCACGCTCGGGTACTATGTTTACTAACACGCTAAAAATTAGAAAAAAACCAATGACAAAACGACTTCGTGCTTGGCTGTTTATCGCAATAAGTGTGGTGGTGATGAGTTTCGCTCTCGCCCCAATGATGCGGGCGCTCATCGGTATTGATGAGAAGATTCAGATGAACTTTTTTACCGTGGTTACTCTTTTGATCGGGGGCCTAATGTGCGGCTTGACCGGCATGATACTGCTAATCAGAAAACCACAGCAACTCAGCTATCAAGAAAGCCCGATAGACCCATCGCAAAAACGGTCCGCAGCAGGATTGCACTTAAGTGCGTTACTTATTTTTACGTGTATACCGCTGCTAAATTTCTTCGTATGTTATTGGTATTGGTTAAAGGCGAGGGACACGTCATCCTTCCTTGATTATCATGGGCGTGAGGCCCTTAATTTACAAGTAGCCGTTTATCTATATCTGCTCGTGAGCTTGTTCTTGGCTTACATCTTTGTAGGCGTTTTGATGGTGATGCTGGTATTAATGTTTACAATAGTCGTAAGCGTATACGCGGCTATTCAAGCGACTCGAGGTGAATGGTTTAGCTACCCAGCGAGCATGGCTATTGTTAGTCGCCAAGGACGTCCGCCATTAAAAACGGCACCCTGATAGGCGACTATATCGTGTTACTTACTTTTGGTTAGTGTCTCCATAACTTGGGCAGCGGCATCAATCGTGTCGGCTATATCATTTTCGTTGTGCGCTGCAGATACAAAGCCCGCCTCAAACGAAGACGGTGCAAGGTATATTCCTTGGTCTAACATCCCGTGAAAAAACTGTTTAAATCGTTCTCCATCGCACGCCATAACTTGGTCAAAGCTGGTAACTTTATCCGCGTCAGTAAAAAACAGACCAAACATGCCGCCAACACCATTGGTTGCGATGGGTATATCTGAACTGGCCGCTACGTTTTTTAAGCCAATCAATAGACTCTTAACCTTTGCCGTTAGGTTTTCAAAGAACTGTGGGGCAGAGATCAAGTTTAGTGTAGTAATACCGGCGGCCATAGCGACAGGATTGCCAGATAAGGTGCCTGCTTGATAAACAGGCCCATCAGGAGAGATCTGATTCATGATTTCGGCTTTACCGCCGAACGCACCTACAGGCATACCACCACCAATTACTTTACCAAAACAGGTTAAGTCAGGGGTAATGTTATAAAGACCCTGAGCACCACCCAGATGAACTCGAAAGCCGGTCATGACTTCATCAAAAATCAGAACCGTGCCATATTCATCGCATAACTTGCGTAAGCCTTCTAGGTAACCGGCTGCGGGCGAGATCAAATTCATGTTGCCTGCGACAGGCTCAATAATAATGGCCGCGATCTGCTCGCCTACCTCTGCAAACAGTTCTTTCGCTTGCTCCAGGTTATTAAATTCAAGAGTAAGAGTCTGCTCGGCTAAGGCGGCAGGTACGCCAGGAGAAGTAGGTACGCCAAAGGTGAGTGCGCCAGAACCAGCCTTCACCAATAAGCTGTCGGAGTGACCGTGATAACAACCTTCAAACTTAACAATTTTATCTCGGCCGGTGTAACCGCGTGCAAGACGCAAGGCGCTCATCGTTGCTTCAGTGCCGGAACTCACCATACGCACTTTATCTATGCTAGGTATAAGCTCGCAGATCAGTCTGGCGAGTTCGGTTTCTAGTATCGTAGGCGCGCCAAAACTTAGCCCTTTTTCAGCTGTTTCTTGAACAGCCTTAATAACATCTGGATGGGCATGACCTAAGATCATTGGCCCCCAAGACCCTACGTAATCAATATATTGCTTATCATCAGTGTCCCAAAGATACGCGCCTTTCGCTCGATCTATAAAAAGCGGTGATCCACCCACGCCTTTAAAAGCGCGGACAGGAGAGTTAACACCACCAGGAATGTAGTTCTGAGCAGTTTCGAAAAGGTTGGAATTCATCGTTTGATCCTCGCAGTTTCTTCAGGCTAAAATTTTGGTAATCAATGAGCAAAAAAAAGACGCTTTGCAGCGCCTCTTTTTTGGTAATGATTTTCGTTCGAGGCTTATTTTTTGCCGTAACGAGACTTAAAGCGGCCAACGCGACCTTCAGTGTCCATCACCTTCTGTTTGCCAGTAAAAAACGGGTGGCATTCAGAACAGATCTCAACGTGTAAGTCTTTGCCCAAAGTTGAGCCAGTTTCGAATGCGTTACCGCATGCACACGTGACTTTAATTTGGTCGTATTTTGGATGTATATTTGCTTTCATTTTTTATTTCCGATGCTGTGAATTCGTGATTTTGCGCGAATTCTGGGTCTGGGCGCGAGATACTAGGATAATCCCTATTTAAATACAAGCAGGATATGGCGTAAAAATAGGGCTTTTCAAGAAGCGCTAATACGATTACTCCACTCTACAAACTCTTCAACGCTGACGGTTTCGGCACGCCGAGTAAAATCGAAGTCCGTTGATTCAAGTAATGGCCAGTGGTCTGACAGCTTAAAATTGTTCCGCAAGGTCTTTCTACGTTGCGCAAAAGCCATCTTTACTAAGGCACCAAATACCACTCGATCGTTAACAGGGTACTGATCATGTGGAATCAATTCAGCTACCGCTGAAGCAACCTTAGGTGGTGGAAAAAAGGCTGTGTTAGGAACGCCGAATAAGGCCGAAACAGTAAATGTTTGCTGAACCATTACGGTTAAACGGCCAAATTGTTTTGAACCTTCGCTTGCACTTAGCCGATCAATTACCTCTTTCTGCAACATAATTACCAGGCGCTCGATAATATTGACGTAATCCAATAGCAGAATAAGTATTGGGCTAGATATGTTGTAGGGGAGGTTTCCCACTATCTTAATCCGTTGGTCCGGCTCCAATTGCAGTTCATCGAAATCAAAATCTAATATGTCGGCGCTGTGCACAGTCAGTTGCGGAAATTCCTCGGCCTGCTGTTGCCAATATTTGGCCAAGTCGCGGTCAAACTCCACTAAATGCAGATTACACCCAGATTCTAAAAGCAGCTCTGTTAGGGCGCCGCGACCAGGGCCAATTTCGAGTACCGTGTCACCCGGCTTAATACCCAGAGCATTCACTATTTTGCGAATAATATTGGGGTCCTGCAGAAAATTCTGACCAAGACTCTTACGAGGCGCATTAAATGCATTGTTGGTTGGTGTATCCATTTTTATGCGACCAGGCCTATTTGTACTTAGGATTAGCTTTTTGAGTAAAAATCATGATTGTCTGCCTAACGCATTAACAATAGCGCGTGCGGAATTAATCGCAGCTTTAAGCCCACCAATATCCGCCTTGCCTGTACCTGCAATATCTAAAGCCGTACCGTGGTCGACAGATGTTCGCACAATCGGTAATCCAAGCGTTATATTCGAGGCTTCACCAAAGCTTTGTGACTTTAAAACAGTTAAACCTTGGTCGTGATACATGGCGAGCACCACATCCACTCCTTTTAACGCGGTTGGTGTGAAAGCCGTATCCGCGGGCACAGGCCCAAGAACATCTATGCCCTTAGCCCGTAGCTGCTTTAGCGTTGGCTCAATAACCTCTATTTCTTCCAACCCTAAATGCCCCCCTTCACCCGCATGTGGGTTGAGGCCGCAGACCACTATCCTTGGGGACGCAATTGCAAATTTTGTTTTTAGATCATTATTCAAAATGGTGCATATCTGGGTAATACGTTCTGGTGTAATGGCGTCGCTCACCGCTCGCAAAGGTAAATGGGTAGTAACTAGTGCGACACGCAGGTCCCCGCTAGCTAACAACATAACAGAACGTTCTGCACCGGTGCGCTCCGCCAAATACTCGGTATGTCCGGAAAATTTAATGCCGGCATCATTGATTATGCCCTTGTGCAAAGGGCCGGTAATCATTGCTGAAAACTCACCAGAAAGGCAGCCATCTATAGCGCGATCCAGCATCGATAACACCCCAGTTGCATTATCTGTATGTGGATCTCCACAAACAAAAGGCTTGTTAACCGGAATATCAATAATGTTCAGAGAGTTAAATTCTTTTGCAAGGCCCAAACGGGTGGCGCGTGTTTCTATGGCTCGAACATCACCAATGCAGACTAAATTATCAGCTTCAATGCTGCTTGAAAGCTGCAGAATAATGTCGCTACCGATACCCGCTGGATCGCCGACGGTATACGCAATGGGTTTTGGCTTGGGAATGGACTGTTTTTGCATAGTTGTTGCATAAAAAGAGAGAGTTCTTTAATAGCGGTCTTAAGGTCAAATGCTCGCGATTGATGCTCCGCGATTTGCTAGAATAACGATCATAGCTATTTGAGCCCTAAAAGCCATTGTCACACGGAAGTAAGGATTAACCAACCTATGAACCAAGTTCCTTTGCACGTCATTATATTAGCCGCAGGAATGGGCAGTCGCATGCGCTCGAGCGTGCCAAAAGTTCTTCACTGCTTGGCAGCTAAAACATTGCTTGAGCATGTTGTTGATGCCAGTATGGCATTAGACCCAGACTGTATTCATGTGGTGGTTGGCCATGGCAAGGAGCAAGTAATTGCGGGTATGGCTGAGCACTCGGCAAAGTCTCGGCTTAAGTTTATTGAGCAGGTAGAGCAGCTAGGCACAGCTGATGCAGTTAAGACCGCCATGCCAAATGTACCAGAGAACACTAATGTGCTGATTTTGACGGCTGACGTGCCGCTAATTAAGTCGAGTACTTTAAGTGATGTTGTCGCGCAATTGCGAGCACACAGCTTGTGCCTCTTAACGACTGAAATGGATGATCCTACAGGGCTGGGTCGAATTATTCGCACGAGCGATGGTTCTCTCGAAGGAATTGTTGAAGAGCGTGACGCGACACCGGGTCAGCGAAAAATCACCGAAATTAATTCTGGCATCATGGCCGCAAGAGCAGCTCGGTTGTCGGAGTGGTTGCCTCTTATTCAGAGCAATAATGCGCAACAAGAATTTTATTTGACCGACATTGTCGGTTTGGCTAATACGTTGGGAGACCCGATCACCGGTATCAGCGTAGCCGACTGCAACGAAGTAAAAGGCGTCAACACACGAGTTCAGCTCGCAGAGCTAGAGCGTCTTTGGCAACGAGCACGAGCCGAACAACTTATGCTGCAGGGTGTAACGTTTGCAGATCCTTCAAGAGTAGACTTTCGCGGCACTGTTACCATTGGCCAAGACAGCTATGTTGATGTGAATGTAGTGTTCGAAGGTGACTGTGACATTGGCGGCATTGTCAGTATTGGCGCTAATAGTGTCATTAAGAACAGCAGCATAGGAAGTGGTTCTATAGTTCATGAACATTCAGTACTTGACCACACTCAACTGGGTAACGATGTTAGTGTCGGTCCTTTCGCGCGCTTGCGGCCTGGCACCAAGCTCGGTAATGGTGTGCGAATTGGTAATTTCGTCGAAACTAAAAACGCTGTGTTCGCAGATGGAGCGAAAGCCAATCACTTAAGTTATGTAGGTGATGCTAGCGTCGGTAGCAATACGAATATTGGAGCAGGTGTCATTACTTGTAATTATGATGGCGCTAACAAATTTCATACGGAAATTGGCGAAAACGTCTTTGTTGGCTCAGACTCTCAGCTCGTAGCGCCGGTTACTATCGGCGATGGAGCAACGATTGGCGCAGGTTCGACCATTACGTCCGACGTTAAGCCCAGGCAATTGGCGATCAGTCGAGCGCGTCAGCGCGGCATTGATGAATGGCAAAGGCCGGTTAAAAAGAAAAAATAAATTGCGACCACTAGTCGCAACATAACAGCCTACGATATGTATGTGGGCTCCTAATAATTAATGTGTAGTTACGTACTACGCTCAATAAACAGTCAATAGGCGAAGAAACCATGTGCGGAATTGTTGGCGCAGTAGCAAAGCGAGATGTCACAGCTATATTAATTGATGGACTAAAACGGTTGGAATACCGCGGATATGATTCTGCTGGTTTAGCCCTTGTGAATGATCAATCAGAGTTGGTTCTACGCCGCAGCGTCGGGCGTGTTGTTGGCTTAGAAGCTCTTTGCGATAATCTACAAGGCCATATTGGCGTGGCACACACTCGTTGGGCTACGCATGGACGACCTGCTGAACACAATGCTCACCCGCATACTAGTTCTTATCAGGTGGCTGTGGTGCACAATGGCATTATTGAAAACCATCAAAGCCTTCGAGAACAGCAGAAAAAAGCCGGTTTTAAGTTCAGTTCAGAGACCGATACAGAAGTTATTGTTCACCAAGTAGATTGGCATATGCAGCAAGGCGATGACCTGCTTGCGGCGGTGCAGAATACGGTTGATGAGCTAAAAGGTGCTTACGGATTAGGCATTGTGTCTAAACAAGAGCCTAATCGATTGATCGCAGCACGCAGCGGTTCCCCATTATTGATTGGCTTAGGTAATGGCGAGAACTTCATTGCCTCTGATATGTCGGCCTTAATCCCTGTCGCTAAAAGATACATGGTCTTGGAAGACGGCGACATTGCTGACGTACACCTAGATTCAGTGACCGTTTATGATTCAGCCCGCAATCAAGTTGAACGCACAGTGCTTATCAGCACATTGTCTGACGAAGAGACAGATTTGGGCGGTTACGCCCATTACATGAAAAAAGAGATTCACGAGCAAACTCGTGCGATCACCGAAACTATGGAAGGGCGCTTGGGTGCCGACAGCGTATTAGAATTACCGTTTGGCGATAACGCGCGTGACATTTTTGATGCTGCTAAGGAACTTAAGATTGTTGCTTGTGGCACCAGTTTTAATGCCGCTTGCGTTGCAAAGTATTGGTTCGAAAAATTTGGGGTTAAGTGCGACGTAGAAATCGCCAGTGAGTATCGCTACCGTCAGCACGTGGTTAATGAAGGCACGCTGTTTATGACGATTTCTCAATCGGGCGAAACACTCGATACGATGGCCGCGTTGGAAATGGCCAAAGGACTTGGTTATACCGCAACTCTTTGTATTTGCAACGTGGCGGAAAGCTCATTGGTTCGCGCCAGCGACCTAACCATATTTACGCGAGCAGGTCGTGAAATTGGAGTTGCGTCAACTAAGGCCTTTACGACTCAATTGGTCACCCTGTTGATGATAGCTATATGTTTACGCCGTCGTCGAATTGGTGATGGCCGAACACCGGACGAAGTAGAGACGATGATTGTTCAAGAGTTGCGCACACTTCCGCAGCAGATCGAAAATATTTTGGACCTAGAACACGAAGTTATCGCTATGTCTAAGCATTTTGCTGACAAGCAAAACACTTTATTTCTGGGCCGTGGAGCACATTTTCCTATTGCTGTTGAAGGTGCTCTCAAGCTTAAAGAAATTTCGTATATTCACGCTGAGGCCTATGCCGCCGGGGAGCTTAAGCACGGCCCACTAGCGCTAATCGACGAAGACATGCCGGTGGTTGCGGTAGCGCCAAACGACGAGCTACTTGAGAAGCTAAAGTCCAATCTCGAAGAAGTGCGGGCGCGAGGAGGCAAGTTATTTGTTTTCGCTGATGCCAACTCGGGAATCGAGAGCGACGTAGACACGCAAGTATTAAACGTGGCCGCTGTTAATAATTATATAGCGCCGATCCTCTATACCATCCCTTTGCAGTTGTTGGCTTATCACGTCGCATTGCTCAAAGGAACGGATATAGATAAACCGCGTAATCTGGCAAAGTCTGTCACGGTTGAATAATGCGTAAGGTTAGTGCTAAAAATTAGTACTTACTTTACGTACAACTTTCAAAAAGCTCACCATAATTCAGGATCAAATTAGCCCGTGGATATTTCACATATTTTCAATGAGCTTAACGACGCGCAAAGAGAAGCCGTTGCCGCGCCACCGACTCCGTTACTGATTCTGGCAGGAGCGGGCAGTGGTAAAACCCGTGTACTCACATCGCGTGTTGCCTATTTGGTTGAAGCACATAGCGTTTCGCCACTTTCTATTTTGGCGGTAACGTTTACCAACAAAGCGAGTCGCGAGATGCGTTCGCGTGTTGAAGACATTCTAGGCGTTCCAATGAGTGGAATGTGGATTGGTACATTCCATAGCTTAGCTCATCGCTTTTTGCGCCAACACTATCAAGAAGCTAATCTGCCTCAAGCCTTTCAAATCTTAGATAGCGATGACCAGTTACGTATGGTCAAACGTTGCTTAAAGGAAATGGATCTAGACGAAGCCTACTGGCCTCCGCGACAAGTTCAGTGGTACATCAACGGCCATAAAGAAGAAGGCCGACGGCCCAATAACGTTGAGCAGAATAATGACGCTCAACAGCAGACCATGCTGGCTGTCTATAGCCATTACGAAGTGTTGTGTCAGCGCTTCGGTTTAATCGACTTTTCAGAACTGTTGCTGCGTGCCTATGAACTCCTGCGCGATAACCAGGTTTTACGCGAACGGTATCAAACGCGCTTCCAACATGTGTTGGTTGACGAATTTCAAGATACCAACACGATTCAGTATGCATGGTTGCGTCTGTTAGTTGCCAAGTCTCATAACCTATTTGCAGTGGGCGACGACGACCAATCGATTTATGGTTGGCGTGGTGCCAAGGTAGAAAATATTCTGCAGTTCGAAAAAGATTTTCCTGAAACAAAGGTTATTCGTTTAGAGCAGAACTATCGCTCTACAACCAATATCTTAGATGCCGCCAACGCGGTGATTCAAAATAACGAAACGCGCATGGGTAAAAACCTATGGACCGCTGGCGAAGAGGGTGACCCGGTAAAGTTGTATGTTGCGTATACCGAGCGCGACGAAGCCAAATTTGTTATTGATCAAATAGGTACGTGGGTGCACGAGGGCGGCAAGCGTAGCGAAGTGGCTATTCTGTATCGCTCAAACGCCCAATCGCGTACGTTTGAGGAAACGCTCCTCAATGCGGGTATGCCGTACAAAGTATATGGCGGCTTACGCTTTTTCGAGCGAGCCGAGATTAAAGATGCGCTAGCTTATTTGCGTCTATGCACTCGCCGCGATGACGACCCTTCGTTCGAGCGTATTGTTAATACGCCGACTCGAGGCATAGGAAACAAAACGGTAGATGCGATTCGAGAGTACGCTCGGGCTCACCAAGTGGCCTTATGGGAAGCCACGCAACGCTTGCTCGAAACTAACCAGTTATCAAGTCGCGCACATTCAGCGCTGGTTGTGTTTGTGAATCTCATTCAAGAAATTGACCAGCAGATTGTTGACCAAGACTTGTTTCAACAAATCGAAATCATGTTGGATCTTAGTAAGCTAATAGAACACTTTGCCAAAGAAAAAGGCGAGAAAGGCCAAGCACGGGTCGAAAACTTACAAGAGCTAGTAACGGCCGCTAGAGGTTACGAAGTCGAAGAAACTGACGACGACCTACCACCGTTATCATCTTTCTTGGCACACGCTGCACTAGAGGCTGGCGAAGGACAGGCCGAAGAATGGGAAGACTGCGTACAGCTTATGAGCTTGCACACCGCTAAGGGATTGGAATTTCCTTTAGTGTTTTTAACTGGCCTAGAAGAAGGATTGTTTCCACATCAGCGCTCTTTAGAAGAGGGCTCGGGGCGTTTAGAAGAAGAGCGCCGTTTGTGTTATGTCGGCATGACTCGGGCTATGAGACAACTGGTGTTAACGTACGCTGAGTCGCGGCGCTTATACGGTTCGGAAAAGTATACGAGCCCATCTCGTTTCTTGGCCGAGATACCCGAAGAGTTGGTTACCGAAATTCGCGCTAAACCAACAAGCACTTATTCTGCACCGAGTCGCAGTTCGGACTGGGTAGACATGGATCAAACACACGAAAGCGGTGTTAGTGTTGGGGCAAACGTAACTCATCCCAAGTTTGGTGCAGGAGTCGTGGTCAACCTAGAAGGGCACGGTGAATACGCGAGAATTCAGGTTAACTTTTCGGAGGTAGGTAGCAAATGGTTGGTGCTTGCTTACGCAAATCTGAGTCTGGCATAGAAAAGACTAAGCGTAGTTAGTCCACCTGCAACATGTCTATTCGCTTCTTAAAGGGTAGCCGCAAAGCTTTAGCTTTATGAGCAATGGCCCGCAGTGCCTTATAGACATACGAGCACAGCGCCATTAGCCAAAGAAACAGGAAAGCAGAAATCTTCTTCGATTTCTGCCACAATTTCTTTGGATCCAGAAGCTGGAACGGTCTGATAACTATCACCACCAAACCCAAGGTCATCAACTACTGCATATAGCCTATATGTAGTTCCGGCTAGCGGTATCCCACAACTAAGGTTTTGTAGTGCGGCGGCATATGAAGAAGCGTAACTAAACAAGTCTCTGGTTAGGTAAATTTCCGCGGGTTTATCTGTTGTAATATTTCCCGCCAAAATATCTTCGGCTGATGGAACTTCGTCGCTAGTGCTGCAGATAAAGTGAACGCGTAGATCCGCCGTCTGTGCGGCAGATTCGATTCTTAAATCGGCCAATAGATCGCCGGCCTCATTAGTTGTCGATTCGACAATTTCAGCTTGCGGCGCAGAGCGCCATGCGGCCAATGTGTCAGAATAAATATCTGAAAACCTTCGTTCTTCGCCATCTATTTCTTCTATAACTGCATACACATCAAAAGCCTGTGGGCCATCGGGTGAGCCGATAGTGCAATCAATCTCTAAAATGTTACTGGCAACACTTTGATTAAGCGATTGACCAAAGCCATCGGCCAAGGTCGTGTCATCCAATCTGCCTGCTTTAATATCAGTGGCGCTTGGTTCAACATTAGAACCATTATCAACGCATATCGCGTACATATTGATGTTAGAGGCGGATGTTGCGACTGAATCAACTTCTAGCTGCAACGAAAACTCGTCCATGCCATTTTGTGTAATTGAACCAATAGTCGCGATCGTTGCTGCGGCGCTCGATGTCGGGCTTTGCTGTAGAACATTTGATGAATGAAACGAATCCTTCTTTGCTACTGAGTGCGCGTAATACTGTGTGCCGGGGTCGAGGGTCTCACACGTAAACGCAAAAGCCGTATTTTGAGCCTCCGCTGCAGAAGTGAACGGAAGCGAAAAGTAGCCTGAATAATCCGCTATGCTATTACTGGCATTGCGGCGATTTACAATTTGCAAACCAGTTGGAACGGCAGGACTTTCATCGCATATCCAATAGATCCTTACGCCATCTGTCTCCGCTGCAAAGTCGACGGTTCCAGCAAAATCAATTTCACGCGCCTGTACGTTGCTTACTTGAAGTCCAGACGCAAAGGGCGCTGTTCGCCAATCCGAAAAATTCCAATCACGTTGTTCAGAAAACAGGTTTGCTTGAGATGTTTCTTCAAATACTGCATAAACGAAATAGGCTTTGCTGTGGTTAAGCGAGTCGCAGGCTAAAGTTTTAGAGCCGGTTGTGCTTATACTTAGTAAACTGTCTGACGCCGAAGCCGGGTTAGTACCATCTATTCGCCTAGCCTTAATGTCGTTTGCACTAGGGGGTTGCGCGGGTTCTGTTGCATTACATACCCAGTAGAGGTCAATAGTGTCAGAAATGGCACGAATACTGCTCACTGATGCAAAAAGTGTATTTTCTGAGCTAGAGCTAAAACTCAAAGAACCAATCTCGCCCAAACTATTAGCGGGTGCGCTGGTAAACACAGCCGACAAACTATTGTCGTCTAATGCCGTTTCGTCCGTTATTACATGAACTCGGTAGGTGCTTGCACTCTCCACGGGGCAGAACATACTCACTTGCGCTTGATTGTTATTAAAAGCTGACGACAAAATGTTAACGGATCGAGCATAAGCTGCATCAACCCCATCGCTCACTTCACCATTGTAGACATTTGCAGAAGAAGGGTTTGAATCAGTACTATCACAGACGTAATAAAGTCGTAGGCTACTAGTTCCTTCAGCACGAGTGACGTTGGCTGTAAAGTTCAACTGGCTTGCAGAGGCATTAATCAGAGCCACGCTGGTGATTTGAGGAGCAGTTCTAACGACTGCGTCACCGGGGCTGAAGGTTTCTGATAGAGGCCCAACAGCTTCGGTATTTTCAAATACGGCATATACTTTGTATTGGCTAGCTTGGGTAGGTAGACCTGCACAGGTAAGCGTTGCTCTGGAGTTAATTAAGGTATGGTCGCTTAAGGTTGCGACAGAGTCGGCCATGCCACTAGCATTGATTCGCCCAGCGACGATATCCTGCGCAGTGGGTGTGATAGGCGAAGCAAGATCGTGACAAACAGCATAGACGTTAACAGCCGACCAAGTTGTTCCAAATCGTAATTCAAAGCTTGCAGCTGAACTAGAACTTGAGGTTACGGTTACACTATCTATAGTTTCTAAGTCTGTTAAAACCTGTAGCCGATTAAGGGCACGAAAGAACAATAGATTATTAGCAAGGCCGAAACTTTCAGGAGAGTAATCGGCCGTGCCTGTAGCGAGATTAGCCACTAGCGTTGTGTTTTCATCAACACCGTCTCGCGTAACGAGCTCTACCCCAAAATTAGGAACCCTGCCCACGGCGTACTGTTTACTGCGAAAGAAGGCAGCATCGTTCAACAGAACAATATCCGCGGTATTAGGAACGGTTCCTATGCTAGTAGCATCTGTTTGGTAGTTATCAACATTGGAGTCAAATAGGACCTCACCGGCCACCGAGCGAAAGTCGTTTGGAAATGAACTCGTTATGCCGCCATCTAAATCCTTTAGCAAAAAAGTACCGGCTGCAGTGCCGTCAGACACCCAAGGTTCTCGGTTGAACCCCTCTGCGTCGACCGCCGAAAAATAGACTTTCTGACCATCTGAATAAAGGCCCTCGGGGTTCTTTCCTAAAACATCACCAGGAGCTTGTACTGCAACGGTATTGGTTGGCGTACCATCTGACATCCAAAGAACTCGACCTACCCCTGACTCAAGGGCGGAAAAGAACAAATCATTACCTACCGCCACCAGCCCGGTTGGAGAAGACGACACTGTGCCCGGTATTATGTCTTTTAAGACCTGAGTCGTTGCTTGTGAACCTTCAGACACCCACACCTCTTCACCATGTGCGTCGCTATCCAGAACGAAGGCCAAATTGGTACCAAAAGCCACCAGTTGGGAAAGTGCAAAGCCGTTCTCCAGTCTCGGGGATGCATCGGCAATAATAGCAATTTGCTCGGTGCCGACAGACGTTCCGTCTGTTCGCCAAAGTGCAACATCAGTCGATGTTGCGTCTATAAGGTAGTAAACAAAACTGCCTAATCGAACACCGCCCCTAACAGTGATCCCCGGCATATTCGAACTTAATAGCTGGGTGCCTTGAGTCGTACCATCTGTAACCCAGAGATCAGAAGACACTCTAAAAACCACGCTATCGTTAAGGCGTATGTAATCACTTGAAGATCTAAGAAAGCCGAAATCGTAAATCGACTGTGTGCCAACAACTGTGCCGTCGCTTACTCACAACTCTTCGCCTTGGTCGAAAACCACAAGGTCATCCAACGCAGCATAGGAATCGATGGTGTCGCTCGAGATTGTGCGCACCCTTGGTTCAGCGGCAAATGCGGTGATTAGCCAAACGTTAGATAGCACAAAAAGCGTAAGACACGTGGCCTTGAGTAGGGCGCTCGTGTTCAACTCCACAGCAGAAAAACTGCGAGTACAGGCAGAGCAAAAGAAAGACATAGAGACGCTTCGTAATCAGTAATATTATTGGCTGCGGGAGTTTACCTGAACGAGAGGTCCATTTCCGTATAAAGCGGAGCGATATCAGAATTCAATTTAGGACATAATGGATAGACCTTAAAGGCAAGCAACCCGTGTCTCTGACGTTTATCTGGAGCTAAGTTAGTGTTTAAACATATTCCAACACAACTAGAATCAACCCGTTTGATGATTCATCGATTAAAGGAAATTGATCTAAAGGACGTATACGCTTTACATAAAATAGAGGTTGTAAACCAATATCTACCTTATACCACTTGGACGTCATATCAGGACGCGCAAGACTGGTTCGAGCGGGTACAGCTTCGTCGATCGCAAGGCGACGCCGAACAATTTGCTATCAAATTAAAAACAGATCAAACGTTTATAGGCAGTTGCATTGTTTTTGGGTTTGACCCAGAAGTGGCAAGTGCGGAATTTGGATATGTTCTTCACCCAGACCATTGGGGCCATGGTTATATGTTAGAGGCAATGCAAATGTTTATCAGCACATTGCAGGAGCGGCTTAACTTAAGGGTGCTTAAAGCCAGTGTGGAAGAGCCTAATGTTGCGTCATCAGGTCTTTTGAAAAAGTTAGAGTTTGCGCTTACGGACACCTCTGTTGAGAAAAGCGGAGTACGGCTACAACATTGGGTCAAAGTATTCTAATTTGCTTCGATTAAACAAAACTCTCGATCATCGGAAATCGACTATGGCTCTGCCGCACGCGCGACGAATCAGGTTGAGCAATGCTATACAGATGTTTGATGCCATACCGCTCGGCCGATTCCAGAACATCTTCGTTGTCATCAACGAGCAAAGTCTTGTCAGGATCAAACGGAGAGTGTTCATGCAGAACTTTCCAAAACGCGTCTTCTTCCTTGGGGTGCCCCAGTTCGTGTGAGCACAACATTTGCGGAAAGTATTGATCAATTTGTGTGAGCTGAATTTTGAGCTTGAGCACTTCGCGGTGAGAATTGGTAACCATGCGCACATCATTACTGTGTTTATTGCACTCACGCAGAAAAGCCTCCGCTGTTTCTCGATAAGCTATCCGGTCAGCCACCTCATGCTTATGCGGCATGATGTCAAACCCTACTTGCTCTGACCAAAAGTGAACGCAATACCAATTTAGGGTTTTAGCGTGGCTCTCAAAGATTGGCCTTAGGCTGTCCAGGGCTTGTTCTCTATCAATTCCACGGTGATTCGCCACTACGTCTGGTAGATGTTCCAGCCAAAAGTGGCTATCAAAATGCAGATCCAGTAGCGTGCCATCCATGTCTAACAACACAGTTTCTATGTTTTGCCAGTCAAATTGCATAATAGTTTCCGAAGATCATACTGAGTCGAACCAATGACTCTAAAAAGGATATCGCGAGTATTGCTAATAGTAACTTACTCGCATTGGCTCTAATTGTAACCCCAACACGCAAGTTTATGAGACCTCAGAACAAGTCAGGGGTGAAATAAAAATAGTATGAAATGTCTACAATTGAGACGAAAGACGACGGTAATAACTGGCTATTGACTAGTCTTGTAACGAAAAGTGGGGGCATTTTGGTCATTTTGATTCGCGCATTGACTTATGCTGAGGTCTCTTATGGTTAAATACGCGCATGAAATTAGCTTTTACCAAAATGCAGGCTCTAGGCAATGATTTTGTTGTACTGGACTTTACGGAGCAATCGTTTGAGCTTGGCCCTGAGCAAGCAGCGCGTATTGCAGACCGCCATTTTGGCATTGGTTGCGACCAAATATTAATCGTAGAGCCCAGTAGCTCACCGCAAATAGATTTCAGTTACCGCATTCTTAACGCCGATGGCAGCGAGGTTGGTCAGTGCGGTAACGGTGTACGCTGTTTTGCTCAGTATGTGACAGCTAAGGGGTTAACGAGTAAGACTGAGATCAGCGTAGAAACCATTAGCGGTGTTATGCACGTAAAGCTTGATCATGTCAGCGGTTTGATTGAAGTCGATATGGGTCAACCTAAGTTAAACGCTTCCGACGTTCCTCTTAGTTTGCCAAATGAGCCGATCTATACGGCTCAGTTAGAGTCCGGAGAAGTAAAGTTTTCGGCCGTGTCGATGGGTAATCCTCACGCTGTAATCGTTGTGGATGATGTTGCTACGGCACCGGTTGAGAGTGTGGGTGAGCAATTGCAAAAACACGAGGCGTTTACTCAAAGCGTTAATGTCGGTTTTATGCAGGTGCTATCGAGATCGAAGATTGCTTTGCGAGTGTTTGAGCGTGGTGCTGGCGAAACCTTAGCGTGTGGAAGTGGAGCGTGTGCGGCTGTGGTTGCGGGCATTAGGCTCGGTAAGCTCGACTCAAGCGTTGTTGTGAGTCTGCCTGGTGGTAATTTGCAGGTGAGTTGGCTAGGCGAGCCCCACTCTGTGATAATGTCTGGGTCAGGTAACACAGTATTCGAAGGCGTGATCGAGATTTAGATTTTTTCGATTAGTTCACGTATTGCGTTAGCCTAATATGTGCGACCGCTTGTTTTAATAACTTCTTGATCCAATAACTACTGAGCTAAAGTATGTCAAACTCGAAACAATCTTCCACTACCAGCGATGTTGATCTTATTGCCGAGTTTCTGCGCAAGCACCCTTCTATTTTCCAACAGCACCCAGAGTTACTCGACAATTTGGAGTTAAAAGATTCGCGTGGAACGTCATCTTTGTTAGAGAGGCAAGTAGCACGCTTGCAGGACCGTTTAGAACATATCCATGCGCAGCATCACGAGTTGGCGGATATAGCGAGTAATAACGAAAGCATCGCGAGCAAGTTAGATTCGGTTTTGACTCGTTTATTGAGCATTCAACATCTTTCAGAATTTTTGGTTGATTTTCCGCGATCCGTACGCGAAGCCTTTGCGCTTGAAGAGGTGGTCATCAAGACCGAATCGTCAGTGTCAGGCAAGCCCAGTGAAAAGCTGAGTTATAAAGAAGCCTCTCGGCGCTTGTCGGCAAAACACGCCGTATGCGATGACCGCTGGCCACAAAGCGTAAACAATTTGTTTTTTAAAACACCTATTAAATCATCAGCGCTAGTTCCGCTTATCTCGGAACAAGATGGCGAGGTACTTGGGATTTTGGCGCTAGGCTCAAACGATTCAAGGCGATTTGCTCCTGATCTAGGTTCGGCACATTTGGATCGGCTTGGGCTGTTAGCAGGAACATGTTTAGCTCGCCTCTTACTAGAAGCCGCATAGTCGGTCTTGGATCAAGATGCAGGCTGATATTGATCAGTACTTAACGATTTTGAGCGTAGAGCGTCGGTTATCTACGCACACCGTTTCGGCCTATCGCCGTGACATAAAAAAATTGGTCGCTTACGCGGGGACGCGTGGGGTGCTACTTTGGCAAGGCCTAACTCCTCATGAAGCCCGCCTATTTGCGGCCGACCTAAATGCGAAAGGATTAAGCGCTAAGAGCATTCAACGCGTCGTAAGTGGGTGCCGCACACTGTGTAATTATCTTGTTTCGGCGGGTCGTTTAAAGGCAAACCCTTTTGACGACGTTCGCGCTCCTAAAGCGGGTAAGCGCTTACCTAAAACGCTCAGCGTAGATCAAATAACGACCCTAGTAGAATTAGACGTTAACGACCCTCTGAGTTACAGAGATAAGGCTGTAATGGAGTTGTTTTATTCGTCTGGTCTTCGCCTTGCCGAATTGTGTGACCTGGATATTCGCGATATCGATATGGGGTCGTTAATGCTACGGGTTACAGGTAAGGGCAATAAAACCCGAGACCTGCCAATGGGGCGCAAAGCACACGAAGCGCTTCAACAGTGGCTTATGCAAAGGGCAACCCTGCCGATTAAAGATCATGATGCCGTATTTCTTAGTCAGTTGGGCAAACGTATTGCACCTAGAACTATTCAGCAGAGAGTAAAGTATTGGGCTCAACGGCGCGGGATTGATATTGCGGTATCCCCGCATATGCTCCGCCATTCGTTTGCGAGCCATATGCTGGAGTCGAGTGGTGACTTACGGGCCGTACAAGAGTTGCTTGGCCATGCAAACATCAGTACTACACAAATATACACGCATCTTGATTTTCAGCACCTGGCTGAGGTTTATGACAAAGCACACCCGCGAGCCAAATTGAAAACGAAATAATTTCCCAAAATCGTATAGGATGCGCGCACAACTTTGAGAGGAAAATCATGGAAGAAAAACGTAAGGATTTAAAAGATTCTAAACAACGCAAGGTGTTAGACAACCTTATGCAAGAAATATCGGTACAGCACCCGTCGTTCTATTATTTGTCGACTGTCGAAGTTGCGTTTGAACTGTATGAAAAAATTCAAAAGCGTACTGGCATTGCTCAAGAGGACTATGAATTAGTGGTCGGTTTGAGTCGTGACGATATACAAATCCTACTCAGTATCCACCGCTAATGATCACACTAGATTTAGCCGCAAATATAGTCGGCATGACCGGAACCATTATTGTGGTGGGAACCTATTTCCTATTACAAATGGGTAGAATGAGTAACCACAGTTTAAGTTTTAACCTACTTAATCTAGTCGGTGCGTTTCTCTTGATGCTCAGTCTGATGGTGCACTTCAACCTAGCCAGTATGGTCATTGAAGTGTTTTGGATATTGGCGTCTTTAGTCGGTTTGTGGCGTTACGTAAAGTCAAACCCAAAGCGAGATTCGACCTTATAGGGCCGCCAGAGTAGCCAGAGCACCCAGTAATAAGAGAACTAAAGGCACGAGTAACTTAGGCCCTCCAAAAAGCATCCAAGGGGATGCAGGGAACGCGAAGGTTCTGTCCAGCGCCTCAAGTTTAAGTTTGTGGTGCTCACTGTCAACAGTCGACAGAAGCATTTCGAGAAGGTCGCGACGGCTGCGGTAACGAACCATGCCAGCGGTGGTCCATTTATCTGAATCACAATCAATATTTTCGATATTGCCGCCGGCTGCTGTGGCGATTAGCACGGGGTGTCCAGCGCGTTTTAGTAGATTTCCTAGAAAAATCTTTTGATACTGCTGCAACTTCTCGCGTGATGCATCGTGTGGCTTTTTCAGCTCAAGCACGTTAATCATGACAAAGTCTTTGCCATTATCATTTTCAAAAAATCGACAGATACCGTCGATTCGACGTGGAGAATGGCCAATCTTGCTGACCAAAAATTCTCGTATTTGCTCGATTTCGTCAACGGATATTTTCTTCTTGAAGCCAATATACCAAAGCAAAAAAACTAAATAGATGATCGCGCAGGAAGACCAGATTAATAGAGGGGTAGTCATTTTAAACGTCCTATAAAAAGCAACTATATAAGTAATTCATAACGTTAGCATGTTTACTCTAACAGTGTGAAAATGTCCGACCAGAACAAATGTCTAGAGGAGAGAACGCTGCAGACAAACCAGAGGTAAACCAACACAAACTCTAGAAACTCGGTGTAACGCCTAGCTCGATTTCGCCATTTCTAAGGGTAACGGAGTTAACCGACAAGTACTTAAGGTCTAGGCTTTCTCGATTAGCGCGCTCTACGTCCGCGCCGAGTTGGCGTAATGAACTATTTGAAATCGGAATAGCGCCCACGCGTAGGCTGAAGTCATCCTTTATGCCCAAGCGACCATTACGAGCTATGGGTGTACCTATGATGGCAACAGCAACACGAGAGTCGTTTAGGAAGGGGAACATGCGATTTACTTTTTCTACGCCGCGCCGAGCATTGGCATCAATTTTTTCAACCTTATCTAGATTTATCACCGCGGCAAGTTCGATGCCGTTTTCAGTGATGTTTGCGTTTACAGCATCACTGACAGCCAAAAGCTTTCGGCCATCTTTATCTGCTTGTAGGCTGGCTAGAAAAAGCGCGTTAAACTCAGCATCGTTGAGCCGTAAGCGACCAGACAAAACGTCAGCTAATTTTCCACCTAAGAAATTACCCGCGCCAGAACGGCTAATTTCTTGGTTTAATTGCTCAGCAGCGCTAGTTTGCTGATCAACGCTGTCATCGTACCAACTGGGAAGTGATTGTGCTGAAAACCATAAACCACCAGCAACGAGTGCGGCTAATAGGATTAAAATGCCAAGGATGCGAAACATAATGTTTTAGCCTGATTTAAGTTTGAATGTTGTCGGGGTTTAATGGTTGCGTAAGTTTAAATATATCTAAGCCTTAAACTATTTAAGTTTGAATACTACATTGAGTGACGCTGACACTTTTTGCGAGCCTAAGTGCTCAGTAGGCCCACTATCGCTCATCTTGGCTATCGACGCCGCATATCGATCTGTACGTTCTTGTGCAAAGGGAACATTAGAGTGGTGTGCCTGAACGCTCTTAACCTCGCCCAAATCTCGACCAAACTGTTTGGCAATAAATGCAGCTCGGCTTTTAGCGTCGGCAGCTGCTTTTGCGGTTGCTTCTTCGATAACAGCGCTTGGGTCTTGAATGCCTCTACTTACAGAGTTGATCTCAATTGTTTGGGTGCCCGCTAGGGCTTCAAGTAACGAAGCTAATTTTTCAAGGTCATTTAGCTCAAAGCTGAGGCTGCGGGATACTCGATACCCTGTTTGAAAACGTTTGTTGTCACCATTAACAGGGCGCCACTCATACACTGGGTTAATGTTCAATTGAGTTAGCGTAAGTTCATCTGTTGAAAGACGGTGTTCATCTAGAAGGTCAAGGAGCGTTTGGTAGCGCGTGTCGGCCTGACTTTTGGCCGCCGCCATCAGCTTATTCTCAGCGCTAATTTCGAGGCGAAGCGTTGCTTGATCTGACTTCACTTCAACTTCGCCAATACCGGATACTGAGATGGTATCTTGTGACGAGTCAATTGCGGAATCTGAGTGGCTGCACGCCGATTGAAAAGTAAGCAATAAAGCTACAAAAATGAGAGACCGATACATAGGATTTTCCTCTTGATAAATAGATGGTATAGATTATGCCACTCTTATACCCAGCTGAACCTTGCCAGAACCTTAACGATCACTTTTCTTTTTTAGGAGTAGTGAGTCATTTCCCTATCCATTCCCTGCGTACTTAGGTATGACGGTTAGCTAAGGCGTATGTGCAACGCTTGCTCGTGCGTCGTAAAGCATCTTTAATAACACGATTATGGCCAGTGACCATATTGGAGACTCAAAGTAATTGAGTAAAAAAGCACCGCCTAAGAGGCCCACATGGAGCGCAACAACATTTTTATAAGGCTCAGACATGAGGACATTGACATCTTTGTTGAAGATTTCACCACGCAGCAAAAAGTGTTCGATAAATGAAACCAGATGGCTCATTATCAGCCCGCATAATCCTAGCCAAATTATTGGCGAATGCAGTTTAATAAAGCTCACCATTATGGCCGCACCCTCAGCGGGAAGGTCTAACGCCCGATGTAGGTTTGTGTTAAACACGATGTTTGGATCAACTGAGTTGAAACCCAAAATATCCCACAAGATTATGCCGTGTATAGTCCAAAACAAACCAAAATGAATAATAAAGAAAAACGCTAGCCCAGCCTTACCCCAACTACGGTGGTAAATAACAACGCTTGCCATTTTGATTACATTGAACGCACCTATTATTAAGTTTTCGATCCAAAATAACGCCAATACTAAAACAGCATCCCAGCCATAAAAGACCACGCGAATTAAGGGAATTAGATTAGCAAGGACTAGAGCGGTGTTTGATGCGTTTTTGAAGTCCATCTTCAACATGGTTGGTTGATAGGTCTTAGGTATCTGTTATTTCTTAATAGACGCCTTCTGCCCCTCGCCATCAACACACACAAAACTAATATTGTTTTCAAATAAAACCATTTCAGATTCGGGGTTATATCGAGCGCCATATACCTGGACCGAGTAGGTAACAGACGAATTTCCAACTCGAGTCTGAGCACATTCAAAACGTAATATTTGTCCTTCTCGGATAGGGTGCTTGAATTCGACATTATCGAGCCCGATCGTCACAAAGTGTTGTCCGGGAAAGTCTAAACTAACTCTTATATAAGCGATCTCGTCGACCCATTTAAGCAGCATTCCACCAAATAAAGAGCCATAATCATTGAGATCTGCAGGAAGAACAATTTTATAATGTTGCATGATGTTTTGGGAGCGGATCAGTAATTCCTGAAACTTAACACGACTTTACCCAAGAAACGTAGGTGGGTATCGAAATGCTGATAAAAAGTTACATTTGCGTCTAATAAAGGATGTAAAGGCCACAACGGTGACATGATGAAAAGAACACCTACTGAAATCAAGCTGCAACAAACGTCTCGAATTCTTCAAGTTTCGTTTGAAGACGAAACATTCAAGTTACCGTGTGAATACCTGCGAGTTCACTCACCGTCTGCCGAAGTACAAGGCCATGGTCCAGGCCAAGAGGTTTTGCAAAAGTCTAAGGAAAAGGTCAACATCGTTGCCATAGAGCCAGTGGGGCACTATGCTGTACGCCTTATTTTTGATGACTCCCACAACACTGGTTTGTACTCGTGGGAGCTATTATACGACCTAGGTATTAACGCCAGCCTGCACTGGCAACGCTACCTGCAGAGGCTCGAAGCGGCATCGCATTTACGTGTGTCGCAAGATAGCGACAAATATTTAGTCTAAGTAAAATGACTAAATCAAAAAATTAATTAGAAGAACAAAACAGTAGATCTAGACAATGGCTAAAACAGACAACAAAACGCATTTTGGATTTAAAGATGTGGATGTAGAAGACAAACAGTCTCTCGTAGGAGACGTATTCCATTCGGTCGCTCACAATTACGACTTGATGAATGATGCAATGTCGATGGGCGTACATCGTGCGTGGAAGTGGTTCACCATAGCCCAGAGTAATGTGGGTGCGGGTGATCAGGTATTAGACCTCGCTTCTGGCTCTGGTGATTTAGCTGTTAAGTTTGCTAAAAAAGTGGGCCCAGAAGGTCATGTTTACGTTACCGACATCAACGAATCGATGTTGGCTGAGGGACGTCGTCGCCTAACTGACGCGGGTATTGTTAGCAACGTTGATTTTAAGATCGTAAATGCTGAGCAGTTACCGTTTGATGACAATCAGTTTGACTGTATCTCCATTAGCTTCGGTTTACGTAACGTCACACACAAAGACGTGGCTTTAAAAGAAATGATGCGCTGCTTAAAACCCGGTGGCAGAGTGTTGGTGTTAGAGTTTTCGCAGCCGACTAATGAAACATTTCGCAGTATCTACGATGCCTATTCGTTCAACGTCATTCCTAAGTTAGGCGAAATATTGGCTAAGGACCGCGACAGCTACCAATACCTTGTAGAGTCAATCCGAAAACACCCAAATCAAGAAGATCTAAAAGCCTTAATGATAGAGGCTGGATTTGATCGCGTTCGATACCACAACCTTACGGGTGGTATTGTCGCGTTGCATATTGGATACAAATACTAATGCTGCTCGATTTAGTCGAACTCTTTAGTAATCGCACTCTAGCCTACGATGGCGCTACCCAAGAGCGCCTAGAGCGTTTGCAGGGAAAGACTATGGTGCTGACAATAAAGCCTATAGATCAATCCTTAGCGGTAACTCCGCGAAAAGAAGGACTAGAATTCTCACAAGACATACCTGCGAATATTGATGTAACCTTACGCGCAACGCTAGGCGCATTGCTGAAAATTAGTCGCGATGGATTTGAGAACGCAGAACTTGAACCAGGTGAGTTGGAGATCGAAGGAGATCCAATTATCGGTCAGAGGTTCGCCATGATCTTGGCTGAATTAGACATTGATTGGGATTCGCTATTACGCGAACAATTTGGCGATGCACCAGCCCAGGTTATACAATTCGCGGCAGGACAAGCTCGGGACTTCGCAAGTACCACACGAGACCACCTAAAGATTATTGCTAAGCGTATTCTAAAAGACGATCTAGCTTTGGTTGCTGACAAAAAAGAAGTCGATCAAGTGCTCGACGGTATTGACGACCTGCGTGCAGACAGCGACCGTCTATTGACTCGAGTTGAACGACTTCGCCGCAAACTCGACACCAATACCGCTTTCTAATTCGTTGCTAACTATTTAAACCACAAGAATGTCCTCCGCCGTTAAAGCTCGCCCAAACATCTCTCGCTTGCTTGAGGTTCGTAGCGTATTTAAACGCTATGCCTTACTTTCTCTGCTGGATGATGTTGAGCTACCACGGCGAATTCGTTTCGCAGCAACATTGATGCTTGGTAAGGGCGGTAAAGCGGATGAGCCGCGCGGCCCACGTTTACGAAAAGCCTTAGAAGAGCTAGGCCCCGTGTTTGTAAAGCTAGGCCAAGCTTTGTCTACGCGTCCAGACTTGATCCCAGAGGATGTGGCGGTTGAGCTGGCTAAACTTCAGGACGAGGTGCCGCCTTTTGAGCCTGATCAAGCTATGGCGATAATTCGTCAGGCGTACGGTACTGAGCTCGATTCAATATTTGCATCAATTGACACAGAGCCATTGGCCTCGGCGTCGGTTGCTCAGGTTCACGCGGCGACTCTGCAGCCTGGCTTAGCCATCGCGGGACAATCGCGTTCTGGTTCTGAGCCGCAAACTCACGACAATGTTGTGATTAAGATTTTGCGACCGGGTATCGAAAAAATTGTTCGCAGCGATCTGCAGGTTATGCACTTTTTTGCGGGCTTACTTCAAAAATATTGGTCACGTGGTCGCCAGTTTAGGCCTAAAGAAGTGGTGCAAGAATACGAAAACACAATTCTTGGTGAGTTGGATTTACGTGTTGAAGCGGCCAATGGCGCGCGAATGGGCGCCAACTTTGAAGAGCAAGACATTATTTATGTACCGCGAATCTACTGGGACTATACGCAGCGCAATGTACTCGTTATGGAGCGAATCTACGGTACGTCGATGCGCAATATCGACAAGGTACGCGCAGACGGAGTTGATCTAGAGCAACTGGCGGCGGATGGTGTCAGTGTGTTTTTTAAACAAGCCTTCGAAGACAACTTCTTTCATGCTGATATGCACTCAGGCAATATTTTTGTGTCTGAAGAGGGTAAGTGGATCGCCATTGACTTTGGCATCATGGGAACCTTAAGTGATGCAGATAAGCATTATTTAGCCGAGATTCTCCTTGGCTTTTTTAATCGTGATTACGCGCGCATAACGCGTGCACATTTTCGCTCCGGCTGGATTCCTGCTGATACAAGCGCGGCAGACTTCGAGTTGGCAGTACGGCTTGTTTGTGAGCCCATTTTTGCGAAGCCTTTGAGCGAGATTTCGTTTGGCAAGGTGTTAATGGAGCTTTTCCAGACAGTGCGTCGATTCGAGATGCCAGTGCAGCCACAGCTGGTTTTACTGTACAAAACACTGCTCAATATCGAAGGCTTAGGCAGGCAGCTATACCCAGAATTGAATTTGTGGGATACCGCAAAACCCTTTTTAGAAAAATGGATGAAGCAACAGCTTTCTCCTAAAGCGCTTATCGATAGCTTTGTTGAACAATGGCCGTATATTAGACAAGAGTTGATGATTGCGGCTGATCAATTCAGAGCTAAGCTAAACCATACTGACGATCTTAGTTCGACAGGTGTTCAGCAACGCACTCACAGTCATTCTAAGAAGCCTTGGCTCTGGTTGGGCGGAAGCGGTGTTGCTTTGTGGTTTGGGCAGTCATTTATTGCTCACCAAACGCTGCAAACAACAGGACTGAATATGCTTAGTACGCTTTTTACCTTATCTGTCTCGCCGCTTGAGCTGATTGCTTACTCGGCAGTACTGCTAAGTCTTTGGGTGCTGAGTCGCGGTTAAAGGCAGTGCAGACTCGTTTCAAAGTACAGATTTTACAAATTGTAACGCGCTCGCGGTTGCGTCACTACGAGCATAGAGTGCATGTTTACTCTAACTGGAAAGCCCATCATTGGCGGACCACTAATCAACTCAAAAATCTTTTTTGGTAGGAGATACAATGGGATTATTTGATTTTGCAGCCGATATCGGCAAAAAAGTATTTGGAATTGGCGATGCAAACGCTGCTGAACAAATCAAAGAGAATATCGAAGCGAACAACCCTGGTGTTACAAACTTAACTGTTAGCCTTGACGACTAAGTGTGCTCTGTATCAGGCACTTGTGATTCAGTCGAAGCGAAAGAGAAGGTAGTTTTGATGGCTGGTAATATGAAAGGCGTTGGCTCGGTAAACGGCGAAGGCTTATCTGCACCAGAACCTGAAGTAGCTGTAGAAGTTGAGTACTACACTATTAAAAGTGGTGATACTTTGTGGGCAATTGCCTCTAAGTTCTTAGGTAACGGCTCTAAGTACACTGAAATTGTTGCAGCAAACCTTGAAGTAATCGAAGACGCAGATAAGATTTTTCCTGGTCAGAAGATTCGAATTCCAAAATCAGCGTAGTTTACGCGTTTAAGGATTTCACAAAAACAGCAGCGATTTAGCGGCTGTTTTTTTTCGCCTGTAGTTCCCCAACAGCTTACAGTTCCTCAATTGATTCACATAGAAAAGTCAACTTGTGAACACCCTTGCACATACATCGAAGCTGCTTTCACGGGCTACCGACTAAAATAAAGGTTAAATAGTAGCCTCGATGAGGCATGTGAGCTTTACCATGAAATTCCCAAGCCTGTTAAAACAATCTCTTATCTTACACTTTACCTGCCTTTTATTTGTGGCGAGTCAACCAGCTGTTATGGCACAAGACGCCGAGCGTTTAGTCGGCAAGGTTTATGACGCCAATACGGGTGCCCGAGTGTATACAGAGGAGCACTCAATTATTCGATCAGAAAGCCAATCGCAAATACAAACGCGGTACATAGATATTGAGTCAAATATTATTGGAGAGCGAGTGGTAAATTTTCAGAATGGGCTCGTTGTCAGCTACGAACTTGAGCAACCTCAGTTAGGCATTAAAGAGCGTATTGAGCGAACAGCTAAGGGGTTGATTATCGAAGTTGTAAACGAAGATGACCGCCGCAACAAGCAAGTTACGTACAAAAACCCAGAAAGCATCGTGATTGATGCAGGCTTTGATGACTTTATCGTACGAAAATGGGACGACTTAATGGCAGGAAAGTCACTAAAGTTTCCGTTCGCTAGCACTGGCCAGTTAGACGTCGTCTATTTACAGCTCAAGCGCGTAGATGCTGATAGTCGAGTGTTGAGTCAGGCGGGTAAAGCTCGTTTTGAAATGAACGTGTCCAATCCATTCTTAAGACTATTGTTAGATCCGGTCACAATCGAGTATTACGTACAGTCTCAAGTGCTGGCGTCTTATCGCGGTATCTCGAATATCAAAAACGAGAATGAAGAAAACTACGACGTATTTATCGAATTTGAGCATGACCGCAGTAATATGCAGCTCGCGTCTCGGGGTCGTCAGCCACTCGAAAGCAAAAACAGTCTCCCTTGAACTTAAGCGTTACTGATAAACCCTCATGTAGGAAAATTCGCGGGGCAAGCTAAGTCTGGCAAGACGATAGAGTAGCGTTTTAACTCCCTTATACCTTGCCTTGGGGGGTTCGATGTAACTCACCTAAACCTTTAAAGTAACCCTTGAAACAGGGCGCTTGTCTCCCTATAATTCGAATCCCGACTAATTTAGTCGGATTTATTCACTGGGTTATCACCAAAGCCAATTTATTGTCGAATTGGGACGATTAACTGCACACTGATATGAAGCTGACTACCAAAGGTCGTTACGCGGTTACCGCAATGCTCGATTTGGCACTACACGCCAAAGTTAAGCACGTGCGTCTAGCGGAAATTGCTGAGCGCCAAGATTTGTCGATGGCGTACCTAGAACAGCTGTTCAGAAGCCTTAAACAAGCTAAGTTGGTGGACTCGGTGCGTGGCGCAAAAGGTGGTTATCGCTTAGCGCGCAGTGATCAAGATATAACCCTCGCGCAGATTCTTTTAGCGGTGGGTGAGCAACTAAATTTGGCGTGCGGTGCGGGAGCAACCTGTAACGAGCAAGATCCTTGTTTAACCCACGGCATTTGGAATAATTTAAGCGCTGAGCTTATCGGGTTTTTCGACAGTAAAACTCTTAACAGCTTGGCTAAAAGCCGTGATGTACAAACATTGGCTACACGCCAAGACGTAACTCAGATCGGCAATATACCGGTAGAGATTTTTCGCTAAGCGGATACAGACTATGAACGAAGCATTATCACCTAGAACCCAAGCGCAAGACCCAGAGCTCAACAAAGAGCTTAAGCAGCTCGTCAAGCGCGAGTATAAAGAAGGGTTTATAACCGACATTGAGTCCGACACCTTTGCACCAGGTTTAGACGAAGACGTAATTCGTCGTCTTTCAGAGCGCAAAGGCGAACCACAATGGATGTTGGATTTCAGACTCAAAGCATTTAAAAAATGGCTGAAGATGAAAAAGCCAACTTGGGCACACGTTGATCATCCTGAAATAGATTTTCAATCCATTTCATACTATTCAGCGCCGAAAGAAATGCCTAAGTTAGACAGCTTGGATGATGTGGATCCAAAGCTATTGGAAACCTACGAAAGATTAGGCATTCCCCTTGATGAACAAAAAATGCTTGCGAATGTAGCAGTAGATGCCGTTTTTGACAGTGTTTCTGTAAGAACTACGTTTCGCGATACTTTGTCGAAAGCCGGTGTAATCTTTATGCCGATTTCAGAAGCCGTTCACGAGCATCCTGAGTTGATTAAAAAGTACCTCGCAAGCGTAGTGCCTGTGCAAGACAACTATTATGCAGCGCTAAATTGCGCAGCGTTTAGTGACGGCTCATTTGTCTACATCCCTAAGGGCGTACGTTGCCCCATGGAGCTTTCGACCTATTTTCGAATAAACGAAGTTAATACAGGTCAGTTTGAGCGCACCCTTATTATTGCTGAAGAAGGCGCATACGTTAGCTACTTAGAAGGCTGCACTGCACCCCAACGTGACGAAAACCAATTGCACGCAGCCGTTGTTGAACTGGTCGCGCACAAAGATGCCGAGATTAAGTATTCAACCGTACAAAACTGGTACCCAGGCGACGAAAACGGTAAAGGTGGCATCTATAACTTTGTGACCAAACGCGGTATTTGCAAAGGTGACAGTGCGAAAATTTCGTGGACCCAAGTTGAAACGGGTTCGGCGATCACGTGGAAGTATCCAAGTGTTGTATTACAAGGCGATAACTCGGTTGGCGAATTCTATTCTGTCGCGCTGACACACAACAAGCAACAGGCTGACACTGGCACGAAGATGATCCACATGGGTAAGAACACGTCTTCCACCATTATCTCCAAAGGGATATCAGCGGGTCACGGACAAAATACTTATCGTGGTTTAGTAAAGATTCTTAAAGGAGCTGACAACGCTCGCAATTTTTCACAGTGTGATTCGCTGCTTATGGGCGATCGTTGTGGAGCGCATACATTTCCATATATAGAAGTACAAAATCCAACAGCAAATCTAGAACACGAAGCAACCACTTCTAAGATTTCGGAAGATCAATTGTTCTATTTAATGCAGCGTGGACTTCCAGAAGAAGCCGCTGTGTCGATGATTGTTAATGGCTTCTGCAAAGAAGTGTTCCGCGAGCTACCGATGGAATTTGCCGTTGAAGCACAAAAATTATTAGATATATCTTTAGAGGGAGCGGTGGGTTAACCGCGCGATTTACTATGAGCATTTTAAAAGTTACTGATTTACACGCCAGCGTCTTTGGTACCCCCATTCTTAATGGCATTACTTTAGATATTAAAGCCGGTGAGGTTCACGCCATTATGGGTCCTAACGGATCAGGTAAGAGCACGCTATCGAATGTAGTTGCTGGGCGACCGGGTTACGAAATTACCAAGGGTACTATTGAATACCAAGGTAAAGACATTAGCGAACTAGAACCAGCTGAGCGTGCTGCGGAAGGCATCTTTTTGGCGTTTCAGTACCCCGTTGAAATCCCAGGTGTTAGTAATATGGCTATGCTCAAGGCGGCCATAAATTCTATTCGCAAGTATCGTGGCGAAGACGAAATGGGCGCAGCCGAATTTCTCAAACTGATTAAGCAAAAGGCTGAATTGGTAGAGATGAAACAAGAATTTTTAAAGCGAGCGGTAAACGAAGGCTTTTCGGGCGGCGAGAAAAAGCGCAATGAAATTCTTCAAATGGCAATGCTTGAGCCTACGTTGGCGCTCTTAGACGAGACTGATTCAGGATTGGATATCGATGCACTTAAAACGGTGTCGCACGGTGTTAACGCTATGCGTTCGCCAGATCGCGCCATGTTGGTTGTTACGCACTACCAGCGCCTGTTGGATTACATCGTTCCCGACTATGTGCATGTATTGGCCGAAGGCCGCATTGTTAAGTCTGGAGACAAATCCTTGGCGTTAGAGCTTGAAGCCAAGGGATACGGTTGGATTCAAGACGAGCTAAAAGCAGCGAGCTAAGCATGATTGCACTTGATAACAGTAGCGCGCTAGCACGGCACTTTGCGGAGCAAGCAACGACCGGCGCAGGCCTCGAGTGGTTGCAACAGCAGCGCAATGTCGCCTCGGCTCATTTTGCAAAGATCGGCTTGCCTGAAATAAAAGACGAAGAATGGCGATATACCAATCTGCGTCAGCTTAAAAGCACGCCTCTACAAACGATAAACCAAGAAGGACGCCCAAGCGTAGATCTACCTGATAGTGATAACCAAAGATTGGTTTTTATTGACGGCGTATTCTCGGCTGCATTGTCATCGTTTAGTAAGATTACTGACTATGTGATGCCGATGTCCAAAGCGTTGGAGGAACAACCACAGGTTGTACAAGAGCACTTTGGCAAAATGTTGCCAGCGATTGACGAGCAGCATGGCTTTACGGCCTTAAATTCCGCGTTCTTTCATGACGGTTATGTTGTGCTATTGCCTAATAACACCGTCTTAGAAGAGCCTATCGAAATGCTCTTTGTCGCTGGCCAAAATGAGCAAGCGAGCATGAGTCATTCGCGCAATTTAATAGTGCTTGGTTCTAACAGCCAATGCACGATTGTGGAACGCTTTATTGCAAAACAAGGCAGCGTGTACTTGGCTAATGTGGTGACCGAGGTTGCCGCGGGTGACAACGCTCATCTTGATCATTACAAGATTCAACAAGAATCAGACGACGCGTTTCATGTGGGTGCTGTGTTTATGAATCAGGCAGCCAATTCGCAATTAGCAACGCACAACGTAACGCTTACGGGATTAGTAACGCGTAACGATATCGTCAGTAACTTGCAAGGCCAAGGTTCACATATCGAAATGAACGGTTTGGTTATTGGGCATGCCCGCCAGCACATAGACAGTGTAACGCAGGTTAATCACTTAGTGCCGAACACGACGAGTGATGAGTTTTATAAAACTATATTAGACGATTCGTCTCGTGCGGTTTTTCGCGGTCGTATTGTAGTTGCTCAAGATGCTCAACTGACCAACGCTGATCAAACCAATAATAACTTGTTGTTATCAGATACCGCCGAAGCAGACTCCAAACCCCAGTTAGAGATTTATGCGGATGACGTAAAGTGCTCGCATGGCGCGACGGTAGGCCAGTTAGATGAAAAGTCGTTGTTCTACTTAAACTCACGAGGCATCAATAACGAGTCAGCTCGAGCGTTGTTGACGTTTGCCTTTGCTAATGAGGTTGTTGAGCGAGTAAAGGTCGACAGCATTCGTGAAGAACTCACTCAGTTAATTGCAGGCGAGTTGTTAGAGGGCTTAGCAGATCTCGTTTAAATAGCGTTAAACGATAAATATTTTATAAATGACTATGAACGCATCAGCAAGCATACAAGATCCAATATCAAGCGCTCTAAACAAAAAGAGTTTTGATGTTGAAGCGATACGCAAAGACTTCCCGGCTCTGCATCAGCAGGTCAGTGGACATCCACTGGTGTATTTGGATAATGGTGCAAGTACGCAAAAGCCTCAGCAAGTTATTGACGCGGTTAACAACTTTTACAAACACGACTATTCAAACGTACATCGCGGTATTCATACGTTAAGCCAACGAGCGACTGATCATTTTGAAGCGGCGCGCGAGACAGTTAAGCGCTTTATAAACGCTAACTCTTTAGCCGAAGTAATCTTTACCAGTGGCACGACCAATGGCATTAATTTAGTTGCTCAAAGCTATGCTCGCTCGAATCTTAAGGCCGGTGATGAAGTGCTGGTTTCCGCTATTGAGCACCATTCAAATATTGTTCCGTGGCAAATATTAGCTGAGCAGATCGGTATTATTGTTAAGGTTATTCCAATTAATGAGCATGGTGAAATATTGATGGATGAGTACCGTGCTTTGCTCTCTGATAAAAGCAAAGTCGTTGCGGTAACTCAGCTATCTAATGCTCTAGGTACCATCACGCCTATTAAGGAAATCATCGATGCCGCGCATGCTGCCGGTGCAGTTGTAATGGTTGATGGAGCGCAAGCCGTTGCGCATACGCCGGTTGATGTGCAAGCATTAGATTGTGACTTCTACGCGTTTTCTGGACACAAATTGTTTGGGCCAACAGGTATTGGCGTTTTATACGGTAAGCAGGTACTGCTAGAAGCTATGCCGCCGTATCAAGGTGGCGGAGACATGATTAAAGTCGTGTCGTTTTCGGGTACAGAATACAATGAACTGCCGTATAAGTTTGAAGCCGGTACCCCCAATATTGCAGGCGTTATCGGCTTAGCGGCGGGCATAGACTATATCGAGAGGATTGGCCTAGACGCGATCGCAGAGTATGAACAAGACCTGCTCGACTACACCACCGAGCAAATGTCAGCAATCGAAGGTTTAAGAATTATCGGAACAGCTCAGCATAAGGCGAGCATAGTTTCTTTTTTGATAGATGGTATTCATGCGTCTGACTTGGGCACGTTGCTCGACCATCAGGGCGTTGCGGTAAGGGTAGGGCACCACTGTGCCATGCCGGTTATGGAATTTTTTGGTGTAAGCGCCACTACTCGAGCGAGTATGGCTTTTTATAATAATCGCGCTGATATCGACACCTTGGTTAAGGCCACGCGTAAAGCTGTCGAGATGTTGAGGTAGACCATGTCTAAGACGTTACAACCCAAGCAACCCGACGAACTGCATCCAGATATTGTTGAGGCTCTAAAAACGGTGTATGACCCAGAAATACCGGTCAATATCTACGACCTTGGCTTGATCTATGGCTTCACTGTAGATGACAACTACTTTGTGGATGTATCTATGACGCTAACAGCGCCGGGATGTCCAGTGGCCGAGACTTTTCCAGGGATTGTAGAGAACGCTGTTAAGAGCGTTATCGGTGTTTCAGACGCGCGAGTCGAACTTACATTTGACCCGCCATGGACAATGGCCAACATGTCTGACGAAGCGAAGTTAGACCTAGGGCTTATTTAGTACGACCTATCTAACTCAGATCAAAAAGCAGGTTAAAAAATAGCCTACCAGTGATCAATTAGTGCCACCCACAATTAGATGCTCAGTTAGCGTCTTTCTGCTACTCTCGTTTATGCACACGGCAATCTTTTGGGTTGCCGGCGATGCAAGCCATGAATTTTGGCATTGAATAATAATACGAGGAGCAGCAATGAACCCACCAAATAACCAACACACGCCAACTCAGCAAGCAGTTTTCGACTATCGTGGCTTGCGTTTTGCCATGGGATGCGTGGCTCTTAGTTTAAGTTTTCTTGTGGTGTGGATCGCGAAAGTACCGCTTTCATCGATTAGTGTTTCTTATTACACAGGTGCTCGCGATGTGTTTGTTGGGTCTTTGTTTATGGTGGGCACGTTTCTCATTGCTTACAATGGACAGTACGTTCACGAAGCGATCTTAAGTAAGATTGCCGGTCTAGCCGCATTGGTGATAGCGCTAGAGCCAACCTCATGTTCGATAGCACAAGATCCAATAATCTGTTCGGGTGTGATTGGTTCAGGCCATCCAAAAATTCACGGTATTGCGGCTTTAATCCATTTTTCGATTTTGGCCTATTTTTGCTTAATACCTTTTCGACGCCAAGCCATAAAGAAGGGCTCAGTCGGCAAACGTCGATGGGTCATTTACACTCTTTGTGGATGGGCAATCATTTGGTCTCTTGTCGCTGTATTGCTAAGCGAGTTTGGTGTTCTGCACATTGAACGTTTAGTTTTTTATGCAGAGAGAGTTGCGCTATCAGCGTTCGGAATAGCTTGGATCGTGTCGGGTCACAAACTGCCTTTTCTAACTCATCCAGATGAACGCTGGTCACTATTTAAGTGATCAAGCTAAAATTTGCGATGTTGAAATGAAAAAGCTTTTGGACGTCAATTTTTGTTGAGTTATGTTCATTTTTATCACGGTTTTTGATTTAAAAATATTAGTTCTAACGCAAGTGTCTTGTGCGATAGTGAGATTGACGCTGAGCTCAAAATCTTGATAAGCACTCAGTAACGTAGGGTTATTCTTAACTTAGGTTTAAAGGAAGTATATGTTTAAGAGAGTATTACGCAGACTTTTTCCAGCTCAAAAGCTTCGATATAACATCGAACAATTCAAACAGCTTCATGGGGTCGTTTTTATTAAAGGCTGGGCATACTTTTCTGAATCGCCAGTTGCGAACATTTATTACGCTTCGGCAAAGGGAAAATGGAAAAAGATCGAGTTTGAAGTAATGGCAAGCGACGATGTGGCTGTGGCTTACGAGAATGAAATTGCCAAAAAAGCTCGCTTTTTTATACGTATTGTTGATAAGGATTTAGCCAGCGACGTGTTAAATATGCGCTTGAAATTTGAATCGGGCTTAGGCTCTGGTTTGCAGACGCAAGAGTGTGTACATCTTCATAAGCATGGTATTGAGCGTGGGCCTTACAGACAGTTCGTGCCTAACTTTTTTGCTGATTACGTTGTCGATTCAGATATTAAGACTGCTTTAGAGATTGGTTCAAGAGCTCGTTCAGGGGTCAACAATAGAGATACTTACTTACCTAAAGACATTGAGTTTACGGGTATCGACGTTTTAGATGGAGAAGGCGTAGATGTGGTATGTGATGCGCACCAGTTGAGTGAGCATCTAGAATCAAACAAGTACGACTTAGTTTATTCGCTCAATGTTTTTGAGCATCTACTCATGCCATGGAAGGTTGTTTTAGAGCTAAACAAAGTTATGAAAAAAGGCGGGATCGTAATGATCTTCACCCATCATGCGTACCCGCTGCATGACTTACCTTGGGATTATTTTAGGTTTTCGGACAACGCTTGGTATTCGATGTTTAACAAAGAAACAGGATTCGAAATCATTAAGACCCAGCTCATCGACCCTGTGTCGATCGTGCCTTATTGTATTTACGAAGGTACCGCTAGTGTTAGCGGCGAGTCGGCGTTCATTCATTCGGCGGTTATTGCTCGTAAAATTTCAGATACGAGCTTAACTTGGCCGGTAGATTCAAGCGCGATTATTAATACGGAATACCCAGGTTGAGTTTTGGGTGTATTGATTAGGCGCGAGAAATGCAGAATTTGGCAAGTCAATAATGGTTACTCAGCTAATCACTTCTAGAAGTGTGGGGTAGGCCCGTGATCGCTGCTTGTTTTACAAAATCCAACGCTGGCGCAAGCTTGTCTAAATCACTTGCTTATGACCCATTCGCTACTTTAGTAAACCTAACGCGAGTTCCTTCAGGACGTGCTTCTAGAGATATGGTTCAAATCACCGAAACCCCCATTTCTCGCAAAGGCCCAAACGGGCATTGAGGCGTAGTGTTACACCGGGCTGAGCTAATAATACGTACCCACGAACCACCGCCCTAATGCTCCAGTCACAGTCCGCTTGCACTACGGTCAAGCGTAAGGTTCTCGGCTGAACGGAAATAGGTGTGGTCTCGATGCCATCATGTCTTAGGTTTAATGAGCGGCGCCCAAACTTTTTGCGGAGAATCAGAACTCATCGCTTAGTGTTTTAGGGTGTAATGGTCTGCGCTCGTTGAACCAACTTCGGCCTTTGCGGTAAGGCAGGCGCTCAAAAGCGTTAGAATTAGGCTAAACCAAGCTACTTGATAATTAATCATTGGGTGGGACCTCAACTTGCACTATTCTTCATTAATATAACAACACAACGTATAGTATTAAAAAGCATCGCGATAGATAGCTTAACCAAACAAGCTCACAACTATGAAGGAGCTTGATACACACTGGTCTCGTTAGACTTCCACATGTAGCACTTTATGGCATCAAATCAAATCCAATTATCCATTATCGTTCCGGTTAAAAATGAGCAAAGCTCGATAGCCACTTTTCTGGGTGCCGTCGTACCTGTTTGTGAAAGCATGGCCAAACACTTTGAAATTGTGTTTATAGATGATGGCAGTACTGATGCTACGCTTGGCCTATTGAAAGACGAGCAGTTGCGCCATCAGCAAATACGCATTGTAAAGCTGTCGCGTAACTTTGGTAAAGAGGCTGCTCTTTCCGCGGGACTATCTGTATCGCGTGGCGATGCTGTGATTCCCATGGACGTAGACATGCAAGACCCACCTGAGGTATTGCCACTACTGTACAAACGACATCTAGAGGGATTTGATTCGGTCGTCGCTGTTAGAAAAACTAGGACGGGAGATTCAGTTTTTAAGCGCTTTTTTGCAGCAAGCATCTATCGATTGTTTGTTTGGACAAGTCGCGATCAAGTGGTTCCAAATGCCGGAGACTTTCGGTTATTGAGTCGCCGAGTGGTCGACATTCTGAATGAAATGCCTGAGCGGACCCGCTTTATGAAAGGCATGTTTTCATGGCCTGGATTTGAAACAGCATACGTCGAGTACGAGCGGCTCAAGCGTTCCGCGGGTAAGTCACAATGGCGCTTTTCTAGCCTATGGAGTCTCGCCTTAGACGGCATATTTAACCATTCAACTTTACCGCTTAAAATATGGACGTATTGTTGGTTTTTTGGTAGCACTTATGGCGTTGGGTTACATGTTAGTGATCGTGAGTAAAACCATGTTTTTAGGTGTTGATGTGCTAGGGTACGCGTCGCTGCTGAGTATCGTGCTCTTAATCGGCGGTATCAACCTGATGGGCGTTGGTATTCTCGGTGAATATGTAGGCCGTATATTTATTGAAATAAAGGGCCGGCCATTGTACTTAATAGACGAAATCATTGAGCCTGGAAATAAGGACACCAAGTCTCAAAAGTAACGGGCTTAAAATCATGGTTTCTAAGTTATGACGAACAGCTCTAGTACTAAAGAGTTTTTGCGCTTTTTCTTAGTTGGGCTCATTAATACGCTCGTACATTTTTGCGTGCTGTATTTTGCCTATGAGCTCCTATCTATCGAGCTAGTAACGTCTACCCTCATAGCTTTTGCAATAGCCGTGGTTGTCACTTATCTACTAAACTATCGTTTTACTTTTCGCAGCAAGAAGAAGCATAAATCAAGTTTGCCAAAGTTTATCGTAACTGTATTGATCGGCTTGGGGTGGAATGTTGGTATTACGGTTTTGGTGGTCCAATACTTAGAAGGCCCACTTTTATTGGCCGTAATCGCAGCGGCATTTGTGATTATGATTAACAACTACCTGCTCAGTAAGTTCTGGGTGTTTTAGGAACTACGCATGTCACAGACGAATAAATTCAGCACTCACTTATCTAAATTGCAATGGATAATTCTATTGGCGGTTCTCATTGCGCTCTTGATCCCACGATTTGATAGAGCTGATCGATTCGGATTAGATCAGTTCACTACAAAAGGTAACCCTGCGATTGAGCATTTAGCTGACGCCAAAAAATACATAGATCAGATTCGGTATTTCCGTGGTGAAGGAGGGGTAGAGTTGTTAAAAGCGCCATGGGTCTATCGGCCTATTCCAGCGCTTTTGGCTACACCAATTCCGTTGGAGCCAATGACGGCGTTGAACGTAGTCAATTTTTTCGCGTTATGTATTGGGCTTTTTTATTTGGTCCGAGTACTGCAAAAACTGAATCTGTCGAACACCACTGTCTTTATTGGCGGCCTAAGTTTTGTAGCATCGTTCCCGGTGTTTTTTTACGGTTCTATTGGTTATGTGGAGCCCGTTTTAATAGCGTGGTTGAGCGTCGGCTTGTACGCGATTTTTTACCAGAAACACCTTCTATATTTTGCGCTCCTACTAACAGGAGCGTTCGTAAAAGACCCTTTTATAATATCCTTACCGGTCTGGCTTTTTTACCAGCTGTTTGTTGCGCAAAAATCATGGATAAAGAGTATTGCCATCTTTGTAATCGCATTTGCCGCATTTGTCGGATCTTTAGCCGTAGCTAGAGAAGTTTCTAATGCAGCCACCGACTTTTATTGGTTGCCCAGTGAGCGCACGCTGGAATTCAACGTTTATCGACTTCGTAGCTGGTTTAGTTGGGCGCTAACGCTGGGACCTATCGGTATGCTGGCCTTGGCGTATGTGCTAAAGGAAAACTTTGGACTATTTCGTAAACCTCTAGACCTTACGTTAGCCATTGGTTTTGCAGGCGCTATTTCGGTAATGATCTACTCCATGTTTACTGTGTATGTGGATGGTCGTTATTTTTGGATAGCGTACCCGTTTATGATTCCACTCGGATGCCGTTTAATAGAGTCTTGGAAGATCTTTCAAAAAACCTAGATTTAACCGATATGCGAATAATTGTAACGAACAATTAGACGTAGAAAATTGATCTTGCTGGTAGTATGCGACTCTTAGTGAAAAACAACTCTTTATAGATATTAGTAAAATGGAAAAACCCGAAGTAATGAAGCTCTTAGAGAATGCGCATACTGCGCATGAGGCCGGTGATTTTAATGGCGCCGATCGATTCTATGCTCGATTTTTTGATGAAGCACGCCTTGCTGACCCAATGGCCTTTTATGCAATACGCTTGAGTAATTGTTTGATGGCGTGGGCAAAACTTGCGGATGATTTTCCGGGAGCTCGCATGAGCTTGGAACAAAAAGGTCAAGAAATGTTGCTTGAGTATCAGCGCAGTGGCGAGCCTGAGCGTTTTCATGACTACGCGGCCATTGCTAAGCATCTTAAGAGCACTCCCGAGGTTGTGGAGAACTTTGTGACGTTACACGACACGACACCAGATAAAGCACAAAAGCTCGCGAAGTTTGTGTGGACCGATTTATTGACGGCGCAAGAATGGCGTGTGTGCAGCGAGTTGATGACTAGACCTGAACAAAAAATGGATGAGTTGTTTGCGGTGTTCGATCAAGCTGCGCAAATGAAGGAGTTGGACCAACGCTTCAACACCATAGAGTTTGACGAGCACATTGTTGATACCCTTTTAGGCGACGTTCAATTGATTGTTGAAGTGTTGCGTCGAACCGAACGTTCAGAAGAAGTGGTGCCGTTAGCGAGACAATTTCAGCAAGGTGTAGAGCAACGCAATCACGCGATGCTGTCCAAAAAAGTACACGCTCAAGGCTCCTACTTATTTCTAGGACATTAGCCGAATCGTTTGTCGGCGACAAAGGGATTGCTCTTGCGTTCTTGTCCAAACGTAGACATTGGTCCGTGGCCGGGAATAAACCGAATCTTATCGCCGAGCGGAAATAGACCTTTTCGAATTGAACGAACTAACTGCGCTTGATTGCCGCGAGGAAAGTCTGAGCGGCCGATCGAACCTTGAAATAGCACATCTCCCACTAATGCAAAGTCGTTGGCTTTTTCTACAAAGACAACATGGCCAGGTGTGTGGCCGGGGCAATGCACGACATCAAATTTGAGTTCGCCTAGCTCAATAGACTCGCCCCCTTTAAGCCATTGGTCGGGTTTAAATTTTTCGCCCTCAAAGCCAAATTGCTTGCACTGCTCTGGGAGCATATCGATCCAAAACTGATCCTCTCTATGGGGACCCACAATAGGTACACCAGTTTGGCGCGCCAAGCTTGCCGTTCCGCCGGCGTGATCTAGGTGTGCATGGGTAATTAGAATCTTGTCGAGTGTTAGGCCCAGTTGTTCTACTCTTGCTTTGATGCGGTTCACTTCGCCACCCGGATCAACTACCGCTGCAAGCCGTGTTTTGGTACACCATATAATGCTGCAGTTTTGAGCAAACGGTGTTACGGGCAAAATATCGAAACCCAGAGCTTTGCCTTTGGAAGGATTGCTAGAAGTAGAACGAGTATTGGGAGAAGCGTGCTTCATGCTGGTAGACTCAATGGTAGTAAAAACAACGCGTGCTGCGCAAAGCGCAAGAATGCCATAAAATGGCTCTGGAGTTTATAGCTAGCGGGAAGCACGTTGTTAAAAACCTACGGACTAGTTAAGAATACAAAAAGGCCTATGTCACTTAAGCAAACTCTTACAACCTTTGAATACGATCCACGCGCCCCCATCACTGAAGCTATAAAAGCAAGTGCTGAGTGTTTTGAGCGAGATGGATTTGTTATTTTTGAAAACGTTTTGACAGAGCAAAACTTAGATGTGTTGCGTGGCGCCTTAGAGCCCTATATGGCTGACAACATCACGGGGCGAAACGACTTCGAAGGTGTTAAGTCTAATCGAGTTTATGCGCTCATGGCTAAAGGTAAAGAGTTTGCTGAGCTGGCGCTGCATCCATTGGCTTTAGAGTATGCTGAAGCAGAGCTAGGTAAGTCTTGCTTGCTGTCGGCAATGTTGGCGATTCGTTTGCATCCAGGCGAATCGGTGCAACCTTGGCATACCGACGACGGGCACATCGAGATACCGTTTCCGCGTCCTGCTTATGGTATTAGTACGTTTTGGGCGTTAGACGATACTACCGATGTAAACGGGGCAACCGAAATTCTGCCGGGCAGCCATCTATGGGCTACGCCATATGATCAGATGCAGGGTTCAATTGGAGATGAGGTGTTAAGCACTAAAAGTGTGGTCAATAATCAGGTTGATCCTGGCGCTCATCCCAATGCGGTTAAAGCATTGTTACCCGCAGGCTCGTTAATCATATCTAAGGGTACCCTCTGGCATCGAGGTGGCGCTAACAAATCTGATCGCCCCAGAACTATTATCACGCCACAATACTGCAGTGGGTGGGCGCGGCAGCTAGAAAATCAATTATTGGCGGTACCGCGAGACATTGCCAAAACTTTGCCTAGCAGAGCACAAGAGTTGCTCGGATACTCTATCCATCCTCCCTTTATGGGTTATGTGAATGGCGTACACCCAAATAAACATCTTTAGTTCACTAAGAGCTATTCTATAATCAACTTCCTGCAGTAGACTCTGCAGCCAGAAGTTTTTATACATCAATGCCAGTGACCTCAAGCATTGAGCCCTTTAACATCAGCACATCGTAAGAGTATTTTGTATGAGCACAGTAAAAGAACATCTAGAGAGCGGTCTTTACTATAGAGATTGGCAGAGCAATAAGCGCACGATTAATGGTGTGATCATGATCGTGCATGGACTGGGCGAGCATTGTGAACGTTATGACGCCCTAGCTGAATACTGTAACTCACGCGGCTACCATGTAGCCTCTATGGACTTGCCGTGTCATGGAAAGTCAGATGGCCCGCGCGGACACGTCAACTCGTTTAATGTTTATGATGATGCGGTCCTTGGAATGTATGAGCGGATTACTGCGCACTACCCAGATGTGCCTGTAACGTTGCTGGGCCACAGTATGGGCGGGTTAATTTCTGCGCGGTTATTACTCAAGCATCAAGATAAGTTTAATGCCGCAGTGTTATCTGGCGCCGCCATTAAAAGCCCGCAAGAGCCGCCAGCGTGGCAGGTAGTTGTGATACGAAATTTGGCGAAGTTGTTTCCTGCTCTAAAGGTTTTAGAGTTAGAAGCCGACAAGGTCAGCCGAGACCCAGAAGTCGTTAGAAAGTATTTTGCGGACCCGTTAGTCAGTACAGAAAAACTTTCTGCCAAATTTCTCGTGTCGATGTTTGAAGCAATGGAAGATGTTAAAACCCAAGCCGAGAAAATCACGCTTCCCGTATTTATCCTGCATGGCGGTGACGATGTAATGACCGACCCAGAAGGCTCGCGGTTATTGTTTGACAGCGTTAGCTCAAAAAAGAAAGACCTTAAAATCTATCAAGGTCTCTATCACGAAATTTTCAATGAGCCAGAAGCACCAGAGATCTATAAAGAAGTAATAGACTGGTTGTCCAAATCGTTAAAAAGTAAAGCCTAAGCGTTAGACTTTAAAGCCATAAAGCTTAAGTCCGTAACCCAACCAGACCCAGCACTGCGCCTGCAGGGTCTTGGATTACAAACATATCGTCATCTCCAAAGGAACTCGGCCCGCTGAGCACCTTACCGCCAAGACTTAGCGTGTGCTTAACGCTCTGCTTAATATCGGCAACCCGCACATACATCAGCCAGACCGGTGGTATATCCTTATTTGGACCGCTCGCATGGCAAATGCCTGCAATCGTGTCGCCACTCTCAGGTAGGTTAACGTTGTAGTCGTCATAGTCGCCCATGCTGACCGGCGAAGTTTTCCAGCCAACAACTTCTTGATAGAAGTCTCGCACACCTTCCGCATCACCTACCGTTAAGTCGCGCCATTCGATGGCACCGATTGTTTTATCGCTCATATCGTTTCCTTGCAGCTCTTATTAGAAGATCATTCTGCTGGGCTGGAGCAAGGAATGCAAGATCGTGCATTAGAATATAACGCCTGCCCATCCATGTTTAAATTAAGTATGCGAAGTGGCGTTTGTAACCATATTGATAAACTCAAATGAAAAATTATAGGCATCACCGGGCCAGCGGCCTGACAAATAGTTTCTGTCTTTTACAAAAAAACCTCTTTCCAATTTTTCAGGGCTATCTCTAAACAGTGGAGATGGCCCCCTTATAAAATTGTTTGGACTTGATAAAACCGATGTAACTTCATCTTCGACCGTTTTTTCCGGATAAGTAAGGTAATAGTCATCCAGCCATAATCGGGTCAAATTATAAGCCAGCAGTTCTTGAGAATTTAGAAGTGCGGTGGTTTTGTATTCATGAAGAACGGATTTATTCGACTTTGGGTCAATACTCCTTGCTGCCAATACAACGCCATGACAAATAGCGCCAACGGGTTTTTCAGAGGCAAAGAAGTCAACAACCACACTTTGTAGAACCTCCGACTCCAAATACTCTTTAACCCCTTTGTCATGGCCACCGGGTAATATCAGAGCGTCAAAATCGTCTGCAGAAACTTCGCTATAAATTACAGGGCTACAGAATGAATGGCTTGACGCCATCTCAATACAAGCGTCAATCGCATCTGCTCTCGCTCGCAACACTGATTTCAAAATCCCTAAATTGTCACCGTTTAGCATTCTTTCATCTGGTGAAGCTTTTATACCTTTTGGCGTAGCAAACACGACTTCAAGACCAGCCTCAGAGAACAGCTTCCATGGAATCGCTACTTCAGTTGGATCGAATCCATAACTTGGCAGTGGTATGAGTATTCTTTTCATGTTTTAGAGCTAAATGTCGATTTCCTAATAGGGAGTCATACTATAGATTAAAAGGTTGCTGTCCAACTAAGGTGGGTTTGTTAATCTCCTTCTTGGACTAATCGTTTATCTATTGATGTGTTAAGCGGGCTACAGAGACATTAGGCTGGGTGATAGAATTAGCTGATATGCCGTACACTTTGACTCGAGAGCAACCATGAAAAAAGTCTTATCCATATTTCTGTTGATGACGGTATTGTCCACCAATATCTATAGTCAAGAATCCTACGAATACGTCATCGGTAGAGGAATGTCTGATGTTACAGGCCCTGTCGTTGGCATTCAGCTATGGGGTTTTGGTCGAGAAGACCAAATTGGTGAAGGCCTTCATATTCGGCAAAAAGCCAGAGCGTTTATCATTGCCGATGCTCAAGCGAAAAAACGCATCGCTTTTGTAAGCGTCGATATAGGCAGCATTGAGCACCACATTACTTTAGAAGTTCTAAACCGCTTAAAACAACAATTCGGCAACGACTATCGCCTCGACAATGTCATTCTAAGTGCAACACATACACACGCTGCGCCAACTGGCTATTGGCATTCACGTTCAGAGCTTGGATTAGACGGTGGATTCTATCCGGAGCACTTCAACAACATTGTGGACGGCATCGTTGAGGCAATAGGTGAAGCGCATCAAGACCTACAACCAGGCGACATCTATATCAATAGAGGGCGGGTGGAAGACGCTGGAATTAATCGCTCACTGGTTGCATATGAGCAGAACCCAGAGTCAGAAAAGCAAAAGTACACGGACACAATCGACAAAGACATGACGTTGTTAAAGTTCGTAGATGATACAGGCAACATTGGCCTGCTTAATTGGCTAGCGGTTCACCCCACTTCGATGACATTTTTTAATCGCCTTATATCGGGCGACCACAAAGGTTACGCGTCACTTAATGTTGAAAGAGGCAAGGGCGTAACGTATCGAGATGATAATGAGTTTGTGGCCGCCTTCGCACAGTCTAACCCTGGGGACGTGACCCCTAATCTAAATTTAGATAACACCGGGCCGGGTAAGGATGACTTCGACAGCACAAAAATAATTGGTCAGAGGCAAGTGGACGTAGCTCTCGATCTTTTTGCCAAAGCCACTGAGCGTCTGAAAGGAAACATTGATTCTCGTCAGATATACGTCGACCTTTCAAACTACAAAGTCAGTGAAGAATTTACGGGCAAAGGACAAAAAATTACTTGCCCGTCAGCTTATGGGTATTCGTTTGCGGGTGGTTCTACCGAAGATGGCGGCGGTCATTTTTTGTTTGAAGAAGGTATGACAGAACAAAGCTTCTTTCTGGATTTTTTGATTGGTTTTCTAACGGGTGCGCCCAAGTGGACTCAGGCCGTTAAGGAGTGTCAGTCTCCAAAAGCTATCTTGTTTGAAACAGGCTCAGGTGTGCTTCCCTTGCAATCACAAATACGTTCGGTCACGGTGGTGCGAATCGGGCAGCTCGCCATTCTGGCTCTACCCGCTGAGGTCACTACTATGGCTAGCCGTAGGCTAAAGCAAACAATCAAGCAACACCTTGGAGATTGGGTAACCGATGTTGTTCTGGCAGGATATTCCAACGGTTATGCCGGGTACGTTACTACGCCTGAAGAGTATGGGCTGCAGCAATATGAAGCGGGCCATACATTGCACGGACGCTGGACCTTGCCAGCATACCAACAGGTGGTCGCAGAATTGGCGACGGCACTGGAAAACAATGAGTCATTAACGAGCGAAGTTGTGTACGACGATTGGCGTGGTAAATCACCTAGTTTAAAACTTCATGACGGCAGCGCTGACCAACTCCTTAAGCAGGCAAGCCTAGATAAGGCGTTGCCACTACATCAACAAACATATTCGAAAGGCGAACTAGTGACTGTTCAGTTTAATTCAACCAACCCAACAGCACATTATGACCGCGACAACCATTTCATGAGTGTCGAAATGCAACAAGGTGATCAATGGGTAGCCGTCGCTGATGACCACGATTGGTCAACCAAGGTTCGTTGGGTCAGTGAAAAAAATAAGTTAGTTGCTCACCTGTCTTGGGAGACTAACGAGAGCACAGCAGCAGGACAATACAGAATGAAACATACTGGCCTTGTAACATTTTCAGAGGGGAGTACGGAGTCATTTAATTCAACATCAGAAGTGTTCACTCTAAACTAATTGTCCGCAGTCAAAATTCAAAGCAGTAGCGGTTTGTAGAGTGAGCGGGTACTACTAGCAAAATAGTAGGATTACTCATTTTGGCGGCTCAATTTTGACTTTAGCAGGATGTCGCAATTGCTATAGTCCACGCATGAGTACTATAGAAAACAAATTAAAGACCGCGAGCTTCTGGTTGAAATTGGGTGTAATCAACCAGACGGTTGCATTGGTTGTGATAGCGCTTGGATGCGCATACTCTGGACTTACCTGCCAAGGCGAGTCTATGAAGGAGGTAATGTCCCTCTACGCATTTACTATATTCACGCCACAGCTCGCACTTGAAGTCATTTTACTGCTGGCGCTTTTCTTGGTCGGTAGTTCCATGCGGGAGCTCCGCGAGAACATGACTCTGCTGATGCTGTTTGTAGGAACCTTTGCTTTGCTCATGTTGTTTGTGTTTTGGCGATAATTTTGTGAGGACAGTTTTGTGGGGATAAACTTTTGAGCATTAGTGTGACACCAACAAAGAACATAAGACGGCTGCTTGAACGACTAGTTGAATCGACCCCTTTTTCTTACACGGGCAAATCTATATCCATCTTGGACACGTTTCGAGATGCTTGAGTTGTTAAAGCCCGAGCGGGGCACCGCCATCGTTTTAATGCCTAATAGTTCTATGACATGGAAAACCAACCGGTTAATTCTGTTAGGAATGTTCGTAGTAAATATGACTATTGGTATTGGTTTTGCCTTAATGGGTGGGTGGTTGATACTGCCGTTTGCTGGGCTTGAAATATTGCTTGTTGGTTTTGGCATGTATTACGTTTGCTGGAAACTGAACTTTAAGCAAATGATCACGATCGAAGCTGAATCGTTTACCTTACAAAAAGGCGTGTATTTTCCTAAGGAGGAATGGCAATGGCAGACCAGCTCAATCGAGCTCTTGAAGCAGCCGAGCCGATATAGGATGAGTGCGCCTAACTTGTATCTTAAACATATGAGTCAAACAGTGGAAATTGGTGACTTCTTGAACCGTGAGGAAAAGAAAGAACTTGTCGAATGGTTTACGGAACAGCGGATTCCAGTCGTTAAGATCTGAAGTCTAGTCTCGATCTTTATAGCCAATCTTTGCTCGCGTATGTTTACGGTTGTGGTAAACAGATAGACAAGCGCCAACGACTGAAGTCTATTAAAATGCCAGCATGCAAGACGACCGATACTCTAGACAACAACTTGTTCCGCAATTTGGTAGCAAAGGGCAGGCTCGACTTGCCGATGCGTCAGTCGTAATCATTGGTGCCGGCGGCTTAGGCTGTTATGCCGCTCCTTTATTGGTGGGGGCTGGTGTTGGCTCGGTGCATTTAGTTGACCATGACGTTGTATCCCTTACAAACCTGCACAGACAAACACTCTATCGAGAGCACCATATAGGCAAGCCTAAAGCACAGGTTGCCCAGCAAGAACTAGCCGCGCTAAATGCCAGTGTAAGGGTTCTGTCATCGGTTGAGCGTTGCCACCCGGGCAATGTGCGTGAGTTGATAGAGGGTGCCGATGTAGTACTTGATGCGGCGGATAATTTCGCACTCTCCTATATTTTGAGTGATGCTTGTCGTTTAGATAGTACTGTGCTGATTAGCGCATCAGTAAATCGTACTTACGGTTACGTGTGCGCATTTTGCGGGGATCCAAGCTTAGGGCTTCCGGAGTTGCGCTCAGTATTTCCAAAAGTGCCCGACACCTTAACGTCTTGTGACGTTGTGGGTGTAACCGGTCCATCAGTTGCAGCAATTGCAGCTTTACAAGCACAAGAGACTTTAAAATATTTAGTGTCGAATTCAATCGAGCCAAAGCTATGGCAGTTTGAATTGTGGGACTACAGCGTACACGGCATTGATATAAGCGAACCTGAACACACAGATGATGCGCACAAGCAGATAACGTTTGTAAGTGCAGATTACATAAAACAGCAGCTCGTGATTGACGTACGTGATACCGATGAAGTTGCTGCGGAGCCTCTGGGCTTTACCAACCTTTTGCATATTCCTTTGCATCAGATTAACGAGCATTCGGAAATCCCATTGGATCAAGATTGGGTGTTCGCCTGTCGAAGCGGTCAACGAGCACTAATAGCCGCTCAACGTTGCTTAGTTCATGGACGAGCAGTGCAAGTTTTAGTTCCGTCTAGCTAATAAAGCGTTTACATCGAACTTAGTGTTGGCTCGCGCGCATCCACCACAACACTAGAATTAGGCCGACTACTGCTCCGCCGATGTGAGCGAAATGCGCGATGTTCAATCCAAAAATAGACATGCCAGTAAATCCTGCAAGCAGGTCAATCATCAATAACACCGGCACAAAATACTTGGCGGCAACGGGAACGGGTAGAAATATTAGCTGAACCTTAAAGTCCGGAAACAGAATGGTGAAGGCTACCAAGATTCCATAAATCGCGCCCGACGCACCCACCATTGGCGCGTTGTACAGATAATAGAACTGTGTGAGATGCTCTTCGCTTGTAATCGCTTGCAGGCTAGGGCTAATTTGCCCCTGATTAACCACTCTTAATAGGTCAGCGGCGGTTGCCCCACTTGCGACTAGCCCGTCGTAAATTCCATGAAAGCTAAAGTAGTTAACGATTAGCGAGATAGCTCCTGCACCAATCCCACATAGCAAAAAGAATACTAGAAATCGAGTGCCACCCCAGACGCGTTCAAGCACTTGACCAAATGACCAAAGAGCAATCATGTTAAGCGCCAAATGGCCAAGACCGCCATGCATGAAAATACTGGTAACGAGCTGCCAGATTCTAAAGTCAGGGTGCTCAAAGTAGTAAAGCTCTAGCCCGCTCGGCGTACCCTTATAAATACCTTCGACTACGAAGAAGGCGACTACACAAATGAGCACCAAACGATTAGTGGTGGACTGCAATAAACGTGTGATGTTTTCCATATATCCAGTTCTTGGCGACAAGTTTAGTTTGGGGGCTAGCTTTAAGTTGAGCTTCAGGGTGAGTATATCAATTAGTGGATGAAAGCTTTTCGTCCATTACCAAACACCAGTCCGTATACTAACCTTATGCAAATTATCGAACTAGCGAATGAACACCTGCGCGTAAACCTAATTGAATATGGTGCGCGTGTAGTGGCTATTCACTTGCGAGGTAAAAGTGTCAACCAAGAACACAACACTGAGGAGTCTAGCAATCTGGTTCAAGGCTATCAGAAGCTAAAAGATTACCTGACCGATGAGGCTAGTATGGGCGCGACAGTGGGGCCCATCACTAATCGAATTTCGAGCTCGCGCATTACGCTAGACAATAAAACCTATCGCTTGCCGAACAACAAAGGCGAAAATTGCCTACACAGCGGCGGCGTAGGGTTTGACCGACGCATGTGGTCGCTGAGTCAGCGCGGGCAAGATTTTGCAACATTCAGTCTGCCGTTTGATCTCTCCGACATAGGCCTACCGGGTCAGTTAGAAGCCTGCGCCAAGTATTTTTTGTCGGGATCTACATTGTCGGTGGAATATACAATCAGCACTAGCTCGCTAACGTATCTAAACGTAACCAATCACGTTTATCTAAATCTAAGTGGCGAAAACCGTAGCATCGATGATCATCAGTTTCTGTTGTTTGCTGATCAAGTGGTCTTGACTGATAAAGACAGCATCCCTACGGGTAAAACGATCGGTGTTAACAACCCGCTAAAGTATTGTTTAAACTCAACGCGGTCATTTATAGATTGGTTAAGCGAAAACGCAGACAGCATTTATGCCGGTGGAATTGACCACCATTTTGTAGCTCAGGCGGAAGGCGCTAAGCAGTGGTTAAAGCTCGCAAAGGTTCGATCTGAAAGCAGCGGAATAGCCGTCGATATTTTCAGTAACGCGCCAGGGTTCCAGCTATACACCGCTAATAGTCTGACGGGCGAGTTCGAACCTCAGTCGGCGTTCTGCATCGAAGCGCAAAGTATCCCAGACGCGATTAACCATCCTGAGTTTAAGGTAGAGCTCACCCCAGCTGGTTCAAGTTATTCACGGTCGATCGCTTGGAATTTTAGCTACACAACGTAAGCGGAGAGGGGGTTTTTTTACTAGACGGCGAAAAAGCACTTTAAGAACTTCGCGACAGTCCGTTGTTTGCAGCCAGTCGCGAGTTTAACCGTGTTCTGCCCAATCAGTTCCGACACTCTTTTCCTTTTAAGCTATAAT
>DKML01000028.1:0-48544 GCA_002470515.1 Proteobacteria bacterium UBA7415
ACTCTTTTCCTTTTAAGCTATAATTTTTATACAATGGTACTCTTAGACAAAGCTTTTCTAAACAATCTAGAGTGGTGATTTATGTTCAAATATCCGTTACGCGCTTTTGTCGCGTTGATTATTCTTCTTAGTATCTCCTCTGTTTATGCTCATAATAAGGTAGTGGTTATTCCATTGGGTGGAGATGATGCTCCAGCGTCGATCGAATACGCGATAGGTGACTCAGGTCCGGCCGGTGGCATTGTTTTTCACGTAACAAATGGTGGCCTCAATGGTTTGGAAGCAGCACCAGTTGACCAAGCCACAGCGCCTTGGAATTGTTTTGGCACCGATGTAGCAAGTGTGGACAATATAGCGTGTGCAGGAACGCCAGACTCAAATTCTGGCGCGGTTAATACGCCATTGATCGCGGTAGCCTGCGGAGGAGCAGCGGCTGTTGCTGCCGTTTATATTTGGCCGAATGGTCAAACGGACGGTTTTTTACCCAACAAAGAGGAGCTGAATTTATTGTACGCTCAGAGAAACGTTGTGGGCAGTTTTGCCAGTAGCCTCTATTGGAGTTCGTCGGAGGGCAACGGCGGCAGCGCTTGGCGCCAGAACTTCGACGGTGGCGTTCAGCTCGACGTCATTAAGAACTCACACTCGGTGTTCGTGCTGTTCGGGCTTTTTAACTATTTAACCATTTAACTATTGTTTCCCGCCGCAGGCGGGGCGATTTTTTCGCTTGTTTGTGTGAAATTGCGGCAAAGATGGTTTTAGTGCGAATGTCTCAAATGAGTATATAACGCCCAGTCCTGTTTTTCGACCTACCCCTTTAATGAGCTTCAAATGAGTATTTTTTGTATGCAATGTCACCGCATGGTGATATGGTGTCACCAGAAAGTGACTTAATGAATTTGTGATGCAACGATAATGGTTAAAAACAAGCAGGCTACGCAAGACAAGTTGATTAAAGCCGTTGGCGAAGTATTGGCTGATGTGGGCTTTTCTGGTGTTGGTGTAAACGCGGTGGCAAAACGAGCGGGCGTCGATAAAGTTCTTATTTATCGATATTTCGGAAGCTTCGATAAATTGTGTTTGGCATTCGCTCAATCAGCGGACTTTTGGCCAAGCTTGAAAGAGCTGATCCCTGATCCAGAAGTCTTAAGCGCTATGGGAACAGCTGAGCGAGTAACACTCGTTTTAAAACGATTTACGACAAGCCTTCGCAAGCGACCCCTAACGTTAGAAGTAATGGCTTGGGAATTGCTGGAACGTAATGCATTTACCATTGAGTTAGAAAATGTTCGCGAGGCATCTGGTTTAGAGCTAAATCGGTTTATGCAGGATCTTTCGTCAAACACCACCAGAGACTCCACAGACGAGATTGATTGGTTAGCTATTACTGCTGTGTTATCAGCGGGTATGCAGTACCTCGCGCTTCGCGCGCGCAAAATCAATGTATATAACGGTATAGAGCTAAATAAAGACGAAGGATGGATGCAACTAGAACGGAGTATCGAAACCTTAATTGCTGGTGTGACTACTTGAGATTGGCCTAATTAGTCGAAAGGAAATAACAACAAGAAGAAACTCATGAACAAGACAAACAAACAACCAAAATCAGCGAAGTCTGCAAAACCCAAACCAGGACAATCGCGCGCAATCATAAGCGTTTTTATGTTGCTTGGTTTTGCCACATTGCTAGTCACTGGCCTGTTGTCATACGGCATGCGGTATTCGTCGTTGCTGTCGGCAATTCACACTATCTTTGGCTTAACCTTTATCGCTTTTGGCGTGTTCCACTTGCGTAACAATCTACGGCCAATCGGCATGTACTTAAAACAGGTTGTGGCGCGTCGTTGGTTCATTGTTGGTTTAATGATGGTGCCAATTACCATACTAGGCGTCATGCTTGGCTTACCACCGTTTCAAACTGTGACAGATTTGGGCTATGCCCTAAAAGAACTACGGCCGATAGACCGCAAGGCGACTCAAGTTCTAACTACACGTTATGACGTTCAAGGACGCGCAGTAAGTATTGAAGTAAAAGCCGGAGATCAATACGCCGGACCAGGAGCCGAAGTGTTTGGTATTAGACTGACCACAGTTCCGCAAATGGCGATTTGGGTTGAGGATGTTGAGGGCAAATATTTAGAAACACTTTATGTCACCAAAAAAGGCGCTACGGGAACTTATTTTGCAGAACTTTTCTCTGGCGACGAAGAGATACGTCGACCAGAAGCATTACCTCATTGGTCCCATCAGCGCGGCGTAACTGCGCCTGATGGTCTTTATGTACCTAGCAAGGCCTTGCCTTTAGCCGATGCGGTAACAGGGGCTACGCCACTGCATAACTATAATCTGAACACTACGCTGAAAAGCAAAGCGGACACCGTTATCGTTAAGATGGAGGTAAACCGGTCTTTTGACTATAACGCCACTTATACGAAAACAGCTTTTCCGGATGACCCTGTCTATAGCGGCAGCGGTAACACGGCCCAACCTTCACTAATATACTCAGGCGAAGTTGATTTGACGGGTAACAACCGATATACAATTCTGGACTTAGTCGGCCGGGGTCACCATTCAGGGCAACACGGCGAGATCATTAATGATCTAACTGGTGTGACGACCGCTAAGCAATTGGTGGATCGTGTAATTGTGGATCGTGGCTATTTGTGATGGGGCAAACTTATTATGATGGATCAATCTTGTTTATGATGGATTAATCCACTGCATTTGAGTGGCACGGACTTTAAACCCGTTTTTGGCATAAAACGCGATAACGTCTTCGTTGCCATCACCTACATAAAGAATTATCGATTTCGCTTCATGTTCGTCAAACCATTGGCGCGCTTTGGTCAGCAACTTAGACCCTAAATCTAGGCCGCGACGTTCAGGAGACACATACAGCGAATCAACTTCGCCTGCTTTGCCATTTATAGAGCAAATTACAAATGCGGTAATTTGTTCGCTTGAAAGTTCATTGATGTCCTTACTCTTAACCTCACTGTCAGTGCAAATGAACAAGCCCAATTGGTCACGTTTTAGTAGCGATGCAACGCGTTTATCAAATAGCGCACTCTCATAATACTGATGAAAGCTATTGGTTCGTTCAGCGTGATGATCTCTAAGTCCTTCCCAGTGTGGCCGAAGCAAAGCAATTAGATTTTGCGGTAGAGCAAAGGTGTGTGTCGCCAAAGGGAACCTCCAACAGAAAGCTGCGAGTTTCTATTCGTCTGAATAAAGCTCAGGATGAAAGTGCCGTTCAATTTGTTCGATGAATATATGTAGAAGCTTAATATGCAATTCCTGCACGCGATCAGCGTATTGACCGCCAGCCGTACAGATATATAAGTCGCTAATTGCGGCCAATTCAGGGTTAACGCGACCTGACAATACAATGCTGGTTATGCCTTCTTGTTGCGCGTACTCAGCCGCCTTAATCACATTCTTACTGTTGCCAGACGTAGTGAGTGCAACCAAGCAATCTCCTTTAGCGCCATGGCTCTGAATGTAACGAGAAAAAACTTCTTCGTAACCAAAATCATTGGCGACACAGCTCAAATGACTGGGATCGCTAATTGACACCGCTGCATAACCCTTACGATTTTGGCGATAGCGTCCCGTTAATTCTTCAGCGAAATGCATAGCGTCACACATGGAGCCGCCATTACCGCAGGAAAATATCGTGCCGTGATTCGTTAGGCACTCGATCATGCTTTTCGCTGCGCGGTCGATCTTTTTCAATTCCGACTCGTTAGCGAGCAATGCTTCTAAGGCGCTTTGCGCTTCAGTAAGCGCGGAAATTATCGACTGATTCATATTTATTTTTTTTAAGTGGTCGCGTTATGCAAACATAATAGTCTGTGTAGGAAGTAGGATCAAAAGCCCTGCTCGAATTTCTTATTTCTTTGTATCCTTACTCTCATTGCGCTTCGCGTTACTGGATTCAGGCGCTACGCTAACAGGTTGCACCCCTTTCCCATAGGTTATAGTTGACTGTGGATATGGAATTGAAATTTCATTGTCATCGAACCGTTTCTTAATCTGCTCTGTTACGTCGCCTTTTACAGCCCAATAATCAGCAGAGTCGACCCATGGGCGCACTGCAAAATCCACACTGTTAGCACCGAGCTCCGCAACAAAGATCGCAGGTGGCGGATCATCATGTATGCGTGGGTCTTCATCTAAAATGCTTTGGATGATTTTTTTCGCCTGATCCAAATCATCGTCATAGCCTATACCGAAAACCATATCAACGCGACGCGTTCCCGTTACCGTATAGTTAATAATATTGCTGTTTAGGATTCGTGAATTAGGAATGATCACGGCTTTATTGTCGCCAGTCCTTAATTCAGTTGTGAAAATACGAATGCTTTTAACCGAACCCGCTTCTCCCGCAATCTCTACCCAATCTTTAACGCCAAAGGGTCTGAGCATAATAATCAGTACGCCTGCCGCAAAGTTTGACAACGAACCTTGTAACGCCAAACCAATAGCCAAGCCGGCAGCACCTAGAATGGCTAAAAACGACGCTGTCTCAATACCAAGCTGCCCCAAAGCAGCGATAGTTACTATTATAAATAGAGACCAATAAAGAAAGCTGTCGACGAAACTAATGAGTTCGAGTTCCACCCCATTTTTCCGCAGCGCCATAATTACACCATTGGTGATCAAGCGGGCGATTCGCTTGCCGATCCAAAAGACGGCTACTGCTAGCAATACGTTTATCGCGTATTCAACACTATTTTGGGTAAGCCAGGCGTACACTGGCTCAAGAGATGACTGGAGATCGTCGTAAGTCATAAGTTTAATTACTCAGCGAAGAATGGTTAGCTGTATATATATCGAAAAGTAAGGTTGATGCGCGATTCTGCATGCGCTCGTTTGGGTATGGTGTGTTGCCAATGAGTTTGCATACCTGAATACATGATGAGCAAAGATCCAGAAGTTAGCGCAAGGGTGTGTGTTTTCTTAGATGCATTGTGTCTTAGCCTAAAGTCTCTTGTGCCACCTAAACTTAAAGAAGCTACAATTGGGTCTGGGCCAAGTTCTGGTTCGTTGTCAGCATGCCAACCATTCGAGTCTTGGCCGTTTCTATAATGGTTGACTAAAACACTATTAAAGTCTACCCCAGCTTGCGTACCTACTGCGTGAGTCAATTCTTTTAGCTCCGCCAACCACGGAGTTGGTTGCATCGTCATATTCGAGTAACGATAGCTTAAGTTAGCGTCGGCCATCCAACACGACATGCGCGGTGCTAGGTGGGTTTTTCCATAAAGTGTCAGCTTGTCTTGCGTCCACGGAACCTTATCAAGCATTGTCTCGTAAAGTCGTATCGAATCCTTGGAATTTAAAAATTCGCGGACAAAAGTACACTTTCCGTCTAGCAACTCCAAGAGCTCAATTTCGGGCGTAAATAGTGATGATTGCGTAACCATACAAATCGTTTATTTATTTGTCATATAATAGCGCGCTGTAAATCACTCGTTGTGGTGTGCGCTTTAACAAAGGTGTGCTGCAGCAAACTAAATTCGGGCGAGCTTTAAATGCCTGAACCTCAAGTAAAGAAGGAAGAACATGCAATTCAACGGAAGCGACAATTATATCTCGACCGACGACCTAAGTCTGGCGGTTAATTCATCTATTGTGTTACAACGCCCTTTATTGATTAAAGGCGAGCCAGGTACCGGTAAAACAATGCTTGCCGAAGAAGTTGCGGCTTCACTTGGAAAGCGTTTGATTCAGTGGCACATTAAATCAACGACTAAAGCTCAGCAAGGCCTGTATGAGTACGATGCGGTGTCACGTTTGCGTGACTCTCAGCTCGGTGACGCCGATGTTAATGACATTGGCAACTACATCGATAAAGGCAAGTTGTGGGAAGCCTTTGAATCCGACGAGCAAGTTGTACTGTTAATCGACGAAATTGATAAAGCCGATATCGAGTTTCCAAACGACCTCTTAGTCGAAATCGATAAAATGGAATTCTTTGTCTACGAAACGGGCCAAACTATTAAGGCCAAGCATCGTCCAATTATCATCATCACCAGTAATAACGAGAAAGAACTGCCTGACGCCTTCTTGCGTCGTTGTTTTTTCCACTTCATTAACTTCCCAGACCGTTCCACAATGGAAGCGATTTTGGCGGTGCACCATCCAGATGCAAAGAAAGATCTAGTTAAAGAAGCATTGGAAGTATTTTTTGAAGTACGTAAGGTGCCTGGTCTTAAGAAAAAACCATCAACGTCTGAGCTAATCGACTGGCTTAAGTTGTTAATGGCGGATGATATTCCGATCGATATTCTTAAGGACCGTGACAACCATAAAGCGATTCCACCATTGTATGGAGCCTTGTTAAAGAACGAGCAAGATGTGCAGTTGTTAGAACGACTCGCTTTTATGCACAGACGCGAAACGCGTAACCAACCTGCTCAGTAGAGTACCGATTAGAGTACCCCCCAATGCTATTAAACTTTTTTGACACGCTACGCCGTCAAGGTTTGCCAGTTTCGATTGGCGAACTTTCAGACCTGATATCGGCGTTACAGCATAAGCTGGCGTTTGCAGATATGGAGCAATTCTATTATCTGGCACGGACGGTTATGGTCAAAGACGAGGCTAACTTCGACAAATATGATCGCGCTTTCAAAACGCACTTCACAGAGCTTGAAGGTTTAGATAATTTCATTGAAGCGCTCATCCCAGAAGATTGGTTGCGCAATGAGTTTATGAAAACGCTCACTGAAGAAGAAAAAGCTCAAGTCGAAAGCTTGGGTGGTTTAGAGCAGTTGATCGAAACGTTTAAGAAGCGTTTAGAAGAACAAGACGAAGCCCACCATGGTGGAAATAAATGGATTGGTACCGGTGGTACATCGCCGTTTGGCAACGGTGGCTATAACCCCGAAGGCATCCGCATGGGGGGCGAAGGTGGAGGCCGCAGTGCCGTTAAGGTATGGGACCGTCGAGACTTTAAGGACTTAGACGACAGTATTGAACTCGGAACGCGCAACATCAAGATGGCGTTACGCCGGTTACGTAAGTTTGCACGAACGGGCGCAGAAGAAGAACTGGATCTCAATGACACTATTCATTCGACAGCCCACAACGGTGGCATGCTCGATATTAAGATGGTGCAAGAGCGCAAGAACTCCGTAAAAGTTTTGCTGCTGTTTGATGTGGGTGGTTCTATGGACCCCTATGTTAAAACTTGCGAAGAGCTTTTTAGCGCGGCGCGCATAGAGTTTAAGCACATGGAGTACTACTACTTCCATAACTTTGTTTACGATGGTCTTTGGCAAAACAACAACCTTCGTTACGACGAAGTTATGCCAACGGTAGATGTATTACGTAAATTCGGGCGTGACTATAAAGTGATTTTTGTAGGCGATGCCGCCATGGCAACCTATGAGATAACGCATTCAGGTGGCAGCATCGACTTTATGAACAGAGAGCCGGGCAGTAATTGGCTTAAAAAGTTTACTGAGCATTTTGATAAAACTGTGTGGCTAAACCCTACGCCTAAGGAGTATTGGGAGCACACCCAATCCACCAAGATTATTCAAGACCTAATGGATGACCACATGTATGCGCTGTCTCTAAAAGGAATGGAAGAGGCAATGGCGTACTTGAGTCGTTAGAGTTAAGTCGTACTCTTTATCTCAAAAATCAGCCACGGGCGTTTTATCTCAAAAATCAGCCACCGGCGCTACTGATCAATCTTTATTACAATTTCGTTCAGACCAAGTCTGCGCGGAAGTGTGTGGGTCTGCTAGACTATGTTGATACCCCTAGGATTAGACCAATTTAATATAAAGGTGAGCTCTTGTCGGATACCAAACGTATTGCGTTATTAATCGATTGTGACAACGTTAGTCACAATTCCATCGAAGGCGTGCTCGAAGAGCTAGCCAAGTACGGAATGGTCAATGTGCGCCACGCGCATGGCGACTGGAAGAGCCCTGGTCTTTCTGGTTGGATCGAACGCTTGCATGCCAACGCCATTCGGCCGATGCAACAATTTGCTTACACCAAGGGCAAGAACGCGACCGATTCTGCAATGATTATTGACGCAATGGATCTGCTTTATAGTAACAACGTAGATGCGTTTGCCTTGATGACAAGCGACAGTGACTTTACGCCGCTGGTTCTGCGTATTTTGGAGAACGGTCTTCCTGTTTATGGATTCGGTGAAAAGAAAACACCCAAGCCATTTGTAGATGCGTGTTCGCCCTTCATCTATACCGAGAACCTAGAAGAAACGGACGAAAAGAAGCCCACCAAAAAAGTGGCAGATATAGGCACTAAAGCGGCACTTCGTAAGGACACGAGTTTAGTGAGGTTGTTACGCACAGCAGTAGAGCAAACCTCAGGTGATGACGATTGGGCAAACCTTAGTCGAGTCGGTGCGTATGTATCTAACAATTCCTCTTTCTCTGCGATCAACTACGGATACAAGCGGCTCAGTGATTTGATAAAAGCCAGTGACTTGTTCGAAATTCAAATGCGCCACAATGACTCAGCCATGTACATCAAAGACGCCAGGAAGTAGGTCGTTAAAGAAGCGGTAATTAAATTGGCGGTAGCCTACGTCGCTGTCGACCATGACGAACATTATCGATCGTATAGATTAGAACGCCTATCCAGATGCCAACAAATGCAATCTGCTGTGGCTGGCCAAAAAATTCATTATAGATAAAAACACCAATTAGGAGTTGTAGGCTAGGGCCTATGTACTGGGTAATACCTAATGCGGTCATACTGATGATTTTTGCAGCGCTAGCAAACAACAACAACGGCATTAAGGTTATGAAGCCTCCCAAGGCGAGCATAACGTCTGTTTTCAAGTCATTACCAAAAACACCAACGCCTTGCCATTCCAAGAAGCCCAAATACATAAGACAAGGAATGAGGACAAATGACGTTTCTATTGCCATACCGTGAACTGCAGGAATTGAAATTGATTTCTTAAATGCGCCGTACACTGAAAAGGTGAGCGCTAACGAGAGGGCAATAATTGGCACCGCACCAAAAGCAAATACGTAGTAAAGAACACCAGCCGCAGCACTGCTGATTGCAAGCAGCTGTAACGGCCTAAGCCGCTCGCCAAAAATAATGACACCCAGAGTTACATTGAACAAAGGGTTGATAAAGTAACCCATCGACGTCTCTATCAAGTGGCCCGAATTAACCGCCCATATGAATATTGCGGCATTGGCTGAGAATAAGATCGAAGCGGCCGCAAGACGACGAATTAACACCTTGTCCTTAAAGTAGCCGAAAAGTACTTTCCAATCCTGACGTAACAACACATAGGCGGCTACAAATACAAACGACCAGAGCATACGGTGAACGACTAGCTCAATGCTATTGACGTAGGCTAGCTGCTTCCAAAATAGAGGGACGAGACCCCAGATAAAATAGGCGCCAATTGCGTAGCTTAAACCAAGATTGATCGACGGTCCTACGTCGTTGGTCGATCTTGCTGGACTCGGCACAGTGTTTGAATCAAGCTTAGTCATTACTCTAATTGTCAGCGGGTAATAACGTATGTGCTCTAACGTTTTTTGTTTCGTGTTCTGTTTGAGCGTTGCGATCAACTAATTCAGCGGTACCTTCGCGACGCGGGTCAGCAGCACCTTGCAGTGCACCATTGGCTGATCGTACAACCACACTCAAACCGGAATTCTCTCCTGCGCTTTCGTTTACGTTGTAGCCAAAGTCTTTTAAACCCTGAATCAGCTCAGCCGACGCGCGCTCCTTCTCTATACGAACCCTTTCTCCGCGAGACACCATATTAGGCAGGCTTACTGCCTCTTCAGGGCTTAAGCCCCAAGCAAGCACAGCTACTAGTGTTTTCGCAGTGTAGGCGATAATCGAATTCCCACCAGGCGAACCGGTCGCCATAGCGAACTCACCATTTTGATCAAACACAATGGTAGGAGACATGCTTGAACGTGGTCGTTTGCCGCCTTCGATTCGGTTGGCGATCGCTAAGCCATTTTCATCAGCCGGCCGAAAAGAAAAATCGGTGAGTTGATTGTTCAAAAACATACCGCCAACCATGCGAGTAGAGCCGAAAATGCTTTCTACACTAGCCGTCATCGAAACAACATTGCCATCGTGATCCACAACAACAAAATGAGTAGTACCCGCGAAGTCCATGGTCGCATCAACACCCATTGCTACTTTTCGCTCTTGCGCCTGAAACGCCCAAGGATCACCATGTTCTAACGTTTCGGTGGCCGTATCTGCATTAATTAACTTGGCGCGCGAGGCCAAATAGTCTTCGTCGAGCATCCCATCAAGCGGCATGTTTACGAACTGTGCATCAGCAATAAAGTGATCGCGATCTGCATACGCTAGCCTCTGCGCTTCGCTAAACAGAGTCCAATTATCTGGGTTGTCTGCACCGCCGTCCTTAAAACCTGCCGAGTGATCAAGAATGCCCATGATCTGTCCAACCGCAACCCACGATGATGCGGGTGGCGGACCACATAAGGAATATCCTTTGTAGGTCTGGCACAAAGCCTCTAGCTTTAGTGGCGTATAGTTTTCTAGGTCGGTTTTTTGCAAGGCTCCCGCTCTAGGTGCTTGCTGAACGCGGGTCACTATCTTGTCCGCTATTTCGCCTTCATACATCGCACGAGGGTCTTTAGCCAACGCTCGTAAAGTTTCTGCATATTCGGGGTTGTTACGCATAGCCCCAACTGCGAGAGGCTCGCCAGCAGAATCAAAGAAATACTCAGCAGCTTCTATCGGTCCATCCGAAAGTTCCTTAGGAATGTATTTTCCAAAACGAGCGATCATTCCATGTAATCGTTCAGAAACAGGAAACCCTTGTTCAGCCAGATCTATCGCGTGGTCAAATTGACTGCCCCATGCTAACTTGCCGTGTTCGCTATGCGCCATCTCTAACATAGCCACGACGCCGGGAACTCCTGTAGACAGGCCGCTGTTCTTCGCGTTTAGAAACCCAATTGACTCGCCGCTCTCTTGCAGAAACTGTGTCGCCGAAATGCCCATTGGTGCCGTTTCGCGACCGTCGTAGGCACTTAAGTTTTTGTTGGCCGCATCGAAATAAAGCATAAATGCACCGCCCGCAAGGCCTGAGCTTTGTGGTTCGACCAAACTCAATACCGCCTCGATAGCGATTGCAGCATCGATTGCAGATCCGCCTGCGCGCAGTACATCAGCGCCGGCCTTGGTCGCGTGGGGATTAGCGGTAACCACGATGGCTTGATCGCCTAGAGTTGTAGCCGTCATCGCGCTGTCGGAGTGTGTACATCCGCTGATAGCAAGTAAAGCTGCAACGGCGGCGTAAGAAAAACATTTTTGAGTAATAAGAGCCATCTCAGTTTTAATATTAGTTGAACTATTACTTGCTAGATTAGACTTGGGAATTGAAAAGATCATGGTTGTTTAGCTATGTGACATTTATAGGTCAAGTATGCCCTAGACACGCAATCCATACACCAATTCGTTATGATGCACTACCTATATAGCCTCATTTTAAAATATCGGTCGCGTTGCTAACAATGTCTGACTCATCAAAGAAATCAAAGGCAGTACCTGCGTCTCGCCTTGGGCGTTTTTCGCGCATGGCTCGAATGGGCGCTGGAGTCGCAACCGGCGTTCTCGCCGAAGGTGTACGGCAACTAGGGCAGGGTAATCGCCCCAAAATGTCAGACTTGATAATGACGCCAGCCAATGCGCGCAGAGTCGCAAAGCAATTATCGGCCATGCGAGGTGCCGCAATGAAGGTCGGTCAGTTGCTGTCAATGGAAAGCAACGATCTGCTTCCTAAGGAGTTAGCGACGATTCTTGCCCAGTTGAGAGACAGTGCATTTACGATGCCTCGAGTGCAGTTGATCGATGTAATGGAGGCCAGTTTTGGGAAGCAATGGCCCGAGCAATTCAACGACTTCGACTTTAGCCCATTGGCGGCAGCATCAATCGGGCAAGTGCATCGCGCTACAACCTTAGAAGGCGATGACATAGTTCTTAAGATTCAATACCCAGGCATTAAACAAAGCATTAACAGCGACGTAGACAATATTGCTTCGCTACTGCGTATTACTAATCTCTTGCCAGAGCATATGGATATTTCAAAGCTCTTAGAAGACGCTAAGGCTCAGTTGCATGACGAAGCCGACTACCTGATCGAAGCGCAATATTTACAGCGCTTCGGCGACGCATTTTCTGATTGGAAAGACGTGAGAGTGCCGAGCTTATTTCCCGATCTTACGACTTCGTCGGTGCTGGCTATGAGCTATGAGCCAGGCGTTCCCATAGAGGAAGTGGTTGATAGTAAGAGTCTAGACGCGAACGATATTATGAGCACTTTATTCAAAACTTTGCTGCATGAGTTGTTCGAGCTAAACCTAATGCAAACCGACGGCAATTTTGCTAATTTTCGCTATGACCTAGATGAGCAGGCGGTGGTACTTTTAGATTTTGGCGCGGCAAGAGAATTTAGTTCTGAGTTTGTTGATGACTATCGCAGTCTTATGGTTGCCACTATTGCAGATGATAACGCTGCAATTATTACAGCCGCCGACAGATTAGGTTACGAAGCATCAGCGGCGAGTAAAGAGTATCAAGCTTTGGTGCTGACTATTTTTAAGTTGGTGTTCGAGCCGTTTACTCACAATGGCGTATACGACTTTGAGCAAGCTAACCTAAGCCAGCGCTTATCGAGTTTGGGCGATCAAGCGTATGACTTTAAACTTTATTGGCAAACGCCGCCCACTGACATCTTATATTTGCATCGTAAGTTAGGAGGCATGTATCTTCTTGCTGCTCGTCTCCAAGCACAAGTAAACTGTCGCCAACTCCTTGAGCCGTGGTTGTAAATAAGCGTTTGCAACCAAGCTAAGCAACTCTCCGATTTAATAAATCTAAGTCAACACAAAGAACTATGATAAAAAATGTGTTTCTATGCGTATTGTTCGCACTCAGTTCTATTAGTTATAACGCTTGCGCGAAAGCGGACACTCTAACGGATGCTGAGCTGGTTTTTGAGCCGTGCCGGATAGAGTTAGGCGCAATGACCGAAGATGGCGAATGCGCCACTTTAAGGCGACTTGAAGACCCAAGCGATCCAAACAGTAAAGTGCTCGATCTGTTTGCCGTTAAGTTTCCATCAAGCAACCCTAACCCAAAGCCCGATGCGTTCACCATAATCCAAGGTGGTCCAGGGATGTCGTCGATCGACATGTATATGGGCAAGCAAAATTCGTTCGCGCAGATCAGACGGCAGCGCGATATTTTGCTGATTGACCAACGAGGCACTGGGCGTTCACATGCCTTTATGTGTCCGATGGACAATCCAGAGACTATGGACGAGTCACCGGAAGAAGTGACGAAGCTCGCTTTGGAGTGTATTGATCAGTTTGATGGTAATGCTGAGTTTTACACGACTGCACGCGCGGTTGAAGACTTAGACGCACTGCGCGAAGCGACAGGGTACCCACAGCTAACGGTTTATGGCGTGTCTTACGGAACCCGTGTTGGTCTAGAGTATCTGCGCGCCTACCCTAACAACACTCGAGCACTATTGCTGGACGGTGTGGTTGCACCCACGGTTAATCTAGCGGGCAGTGAAATAGCGGTTCGCTCGCAACAAGCCTTTGATCGCTTAGTAGCCCGTTGCGACGCAGATGAAGCCTGTAAAGAGGCGCATGGCGATTTGCGTGCGAGTTTCGAAACTGTCCGAGCTCTACTCATTGACTCGCCGGCAAGTGTTAAACTGATTCACCCTATTTCAGGAAAAATGGTTGATCGCGAAGTCGGTGAGTCTGACCTGCTGGGTGCCGTCAGGTTAATGCCCTACAGTACCGAAAGTTTGGCGCTACTCCCGCTAATGTTAACGCAAGCTAAGCAGGGGCAGTTTACGATGCTGGCGGCTCAAGCTATCCAGATCGAAGAACAGTTTGCTAGCAACTACGCGATAGGCATGAACAACTCTGTACTGTGTTCGGAAGACTTTCCCTACCTAACTGATGCCGAACGCGAACCGCGCCAAGATACTTACTTTGCGGGATCCATGATCGAGATGATTAAGGCGATGTGTGATGTATGGCCACGGAGTGGCGACTACTCTGCGTCACGCACACTCTTTGATTCAGACGTGCCGGTGTTATTAATGTCGGGCGAGTACGATCCCATTACTCCGCCCAGCAACGCCGAAGTGGTGGATGAGATGCTGTCTAATTCGCGGCATGTGGTTGTACCGGCGCAGGGACACGGTGTGTTCGACCGAGGTTGTATGGCGCAGATCACGGTGAACTTTGTTGAACAAGCCAACTTTGAAGAATTTGACGCGTCGTGCGTTGAACGGCAGATTCCGTTTCCTCTTTTTATTGATACTACGGGGCCACAACAATGATTGAGGTTAACGCATTAGAAAAATCGTTCGGTGCAATTCGTGCTGTTAACAAGGTTAGCTTTACGGCGCCCGATGGTAAGATCACGGGCTTGCTTGGCCCCAATGGTGCCGGCAAATCAACCACCTTAAGGATGTTGTACACCGCCCTAAAACCAGATGGCGGACAAGCTTTAGTTGATGGTTGGGACATTGTAAAAGAAACAACAGCGGTAAAAACCAATATGGGCGTGCTCACCCATAACGCGGGTGTATATGAGCGGTTAACGGCGCGCGAGAACATTGCCTACTTTGGACGACTGAACGGCATGAGCAATAAAGAGCTCGATTTTAGAATTGACGAGCTCGCCGACATGCTCGAGATGACTGAGTTTATTGACCGGCGTTGCAAAGGTTTTTCGCAAGGACAAAAAACTAAAACTGCATTAGCTAGGGCATTAGTGCATAAGCCGAAAAACATAATTCTGGATGAGCCCACCAACGGCTTAGATGTGATGGCAACCCGTGGCTTACGCCAAGTGATCAACAACTTAAAGGATGTTGGGCATTGTGTGCTTTTCTCCAGTCATATCATGCAAGAGGTAGCTGTTTTGTGCGACGAAATTGTGATTATTGCGCATGGCGTAGTGGCTGCAAGCGGAACGCCTGATGAGATTCGTCACAGCACAGGCCAGGACAATCTGGAAGATGCGTTTGTGCAGGCTATCGGAACAGATGAGGGTTTGCTATGAGCCAGATTCAAATCAAAAAACCGATATCGGCGAGCAAAGCCGTTTGGACTGTTTTCAGTAAGGAAGTAATCGACAACTTACGCGATCGCCGCACGCTGACGACGATTTTGTTTTCAATGCTGCTCGGTCCCATTTTGTTGTTAACGTTAATGTGGTTTGCCGAGAAAAAGGTAAAAGACGAGACAGATCTGGTCAGTGCAAAAGCGATAGAGTTGCCAGTGGTGGGCGCAGACTACGCGCCTAATCTAATGGCGTACCTTAAAAGCAATAATTTTGAGATTCTTGAAGCGCCAGAAAATCCAGAGGCCGCGGTGATCGATGGATCGCGCCGTGCGATTTTAGTAATTGAAGAAGGATTCGCTCAGGCACTACGTAATGGCAAACCAGCCCCGATTCGGGTGATACACGACAGTTCGATTTCGGGCCTTGAAGAACTCGCGTTCAATCAGTTGCAGATGTCGATCAGGCGATATTCGCAAACCATTGGAGCATTACGCTTACAAGCACGAGGAGTATCGCCGCAAACACTCAATGTGATTCAATTTAATACTAGTGATGTGGCAACGCCCGAAGCGCGCAACTCACAAGTGTTGAACATGTTGCCCTATATTGTGATTTTTTCGATCATGATGGGTGGCATGTACTTGGCAATAGATACCACTGCGGGTGAACGCGAGAAAGGTTCGTTAGAGCCCTTGTTAGCTCAGCCGGTAGATCGGGCTCAACTTGTCTTAGGCAAGTGGTTCGCGACCTGTCTTTACTCCTCGGCAACCTTTTTACTGGTGCTGGTGAGTTTTTCGGTGGCGTTTAAATACATGCCTATCGAATCGGTGACCGTTACCTTAACGGCGGCTAAAGTCGCGTTTATCTTTATCGCATGCTTCCCATTTGTATTGGTTGGCACCAGTGCAGAGATTGTTTTGGCGTCGTACACCAAGAGCTTTAAAGAAGCACAGTCCTATATGGGCATGGTGACCCTGATCCCGACGTTGCCGTTAATGATGCTGATTCTGTTGTCGCCTCAACCAGACTGGAGCAACATGTGGATACCGAGCTTTTCTCAAGGTTTAATCATGATCGAGACTGTTAAAGGCGAGGCGCTCGCGCCACAGCTCGTAGCAGTCTCTATGCTCACTAGCACGCTCATTGCTGGTGTGTTCGTGAGTTTGAGTATTTGGTTGTACAAGCGCGAACGTATATTGGGATAGTGTTAAAAAAGGTACTGATGCTACCTATTAGAAAGGCCAGCATTTGCTGGCCTTTCTAACTTTTCTTTCATTTCTAAACATTGATCACATTTGATCTGGCTTTAAAATTACTTAGCTCTGAATAGAGGCCACAATAATTGTTCTTGCGACGGTGAGTGAGGAAGATTTTCTACACCAAATTCTTCTGGGTATCGACGGGTAATTTTGGCCGTGCCAAATAGAACATCCCAAAAAAACAACAAATTACCAAAGTTGCCTTTGTAGTTAGTTATGCCGTCATCTGCGTGTTTGCCGTGATGTGCGCTGTGTGTTGAGGGGGTAGATATGGTCCGCTCAAGCACCCACATTAAGGGCGATAGGGCTTTGATTTTATAAAGCGGTGCATCCCAGCGAACATCACTGTGTGCCCCAAAAATAACTGTCATCTTAACCACCAAATAACCCGCATAAATCCAGCCTCCTCCCATATAAATCAAAGCGCCCGAAAACCACAGGCTAGGCATTAGAAGGTAGTAAAACATATTGTTGCGATACACAACGCGAACCGACAAGTACGGGGCATTATGGTGAGCGCGATGTAGGTTATAAAGCCATGGGACGGTGTGAGACAAGCGATGCCACCAATATTGCATCATGTCATCAAAAACGAGGAATAGAGCGAGCACAGCCAAAGGGTGCCACGCGGTTAAAATACCTTGGTATTGAGGTATTAAAAAAGCAGCCGCTGCACCACCCAAAAATAACGCCAGAGGCTGCGTAACAATAAGGAGCATGGCGCTCCCAAGAATCTCGACAACTGCGTCTTCACGAGTTTGGCCGGGCTTCTTAAAGAATTTAGTAAACAATATTTCTAAAACTACAAATAGCGTCAGAATGCATATTATGGCGATTACTTCTGGTTGCATGCTTTGGTCTCCTTTGACAGCACTCCATTAATTCAAACAACGTTAGTGCGTTGTTGTGATAACTGCGATGACCTATTGCTAGTCTTTAGCGTAGGGTACAGCCTCGTCCCGCATTAAAAACGAGAATGATGTTTGGTTCAAGGGGGAATAGATCACTGTTCCTTCCCATGCGGTTGTTTTTTTGAGTTTGCCCGCCAGCATGTCGTCAAATGCTACCAATACCTCTGGCAGTATCTCAGGTTTAACCAGTGGCGTGTTGTGCGCGGGCAATAGCCATTTAACACCCTTAATACTCATTAATTGCTGCAAGGAAACACGGTACTGTTCTAAGTCGGTTTCGGGCGAATAGAGCCAGATAGGCCCTGCATAAAAGCTGTCTCCGGTCCAAAGCAGCCCCGCGTCTTTGTCAAACAGCGCTATTGCGTCCGGAGTATGTCCAGGAATAAGCATTACCTCTAAGGAGCGATCCCCTAAGTTGATCACATGACCATCTTCAATAAAGGTGCTAATAGCGTAACCTTTGCCAATATGGGTTTCTTGCGTCACGCCGCTCGGCGGTGGCAGGCAAAGGGCCTCGGGTGATACTTCAATGCGAATGTTTGAATTAGGCTGGCCGGCTTGCTTTGAACGCGTAAAGTCAGTGTTCATGCCTAAGATATTGGCGTAAGCGAAATTACCACCAACGTGATCGTAGTGCCCGTGAGAATTTAAAACGGTTATGGGTTTATCAGTGAGCGTAGCAACGACAGCGGCAATGTCTTCTATGCCATTGCCCGTATCAAACAACAGCGCGGATTCCGATCCTTCGATCAAATACGAAATAGCTTCCTGCCACTGAAACGGTTCATATATTGCGGTAACGCCGTCAGCTACTTCGTACAGCTCAAACCAAGAGTTTGGATAGTCTAAGCGAGTGAGTGAAGCGTATTCTGGGCGGGGTAGGTTTTGGCAAAACTCAGGGGAGCCTTCAAGCGAACTTTGTTCTGCGGTATCGGCGGCGCTAGCTTGGCTAAAGAGCGCGCTGTTTAAACATAGGATTACCAACGCATAGTTTGTTACTCGTTTGCTCATGTCCTGCTCACTGTTTAAGAATTTAGTCTTAAACAATATCACGGGATTTCATGAGTACAAATATTTTAGAGACCTTGATCTTTCATGACGAGAGCAGCCTTGCTCAACGCTTTAACTTTCTTGGTTAGCAAGCTCCATAAAAAATTGCTCGTATTCGCGAATCACCTTTGCGGCACGTACGCGCTCTTCTGCATCTAAGGTTGCGAACAAATGATTGATTGCTTTATAGCCGTTATCTGCATTTTGTTTAAACTTAACGGGGTGTGCTGAATTAGCGCCCGCCTCCAGCATTTGCCAGGCCGCTGTATAGCGTTCTGTATATGCGCTGAGTGAATCGCCTTTATCTTTGCTAAGTGCAATAAAGGCTTGGTTCACCTTTAAATAATGATCTTCGGTTTCTTGGGCGAGATCGATACGGTCATCAAGAATGTTGCGCATGTCATCGAGTTGGTCTCGACTTCGTCCGACGTCCATACCTTTAAATATTGTTTGAAGGGTTTTAGCGATACCGTCTTTTTGATCTTCTAAGTCGCGTTCGTCTCGATCTTCCTTTCGTCGCTGGTGATTTTCCAGTAGCTGCTCAAGTACCTCAGAGTCTTGCTCAGGCGACATTTCGTAAAAGAAGCGAGCTACTTCGGAAACCAACGGTTTGTTTTCTGAAAGAGGGAATGGCTTATAGAAAAAGTTGACCACGGTATCGTAAGTCTCTTGTTTTAATGTGCCCTGTGTTTCGATATCAAGAGCAACCAGTTCAATCAGGTCAGATACCTGCGGTAGCATATTTCGCCGTACCAAAACCTGAGTAGTTTCTGCAATCGCTTTGGCGTGCGCTTCTTGCTCGGCTGTTAGGGTAGCAAAATCTTCAAGTTGATTGATGATGTCAGAATCTACTTTATTAACGGCGCGCTCGATAAAGAACTTATCCACTCCGCAGGCAGACACCGAACCGGCCAATAAGAGAACAACAATGAGACGAAATATTTTCATGGTTCTAGCCTAGCAATTGGCTTGTGAGGGTAGCTACAAAAGTGGCGACAAATGCGAAAGAGATGTGAGTATAGGGCCCGCGTGCGCTATAAAAACTTATATGGCAAATCGCTAATTTAGATATACAGATCACTTTACTGGCCTTATAATTCGCGCAACTCAGCACCACTATGCTGGGCTTCTCAGGGCGGGGTGTAAGTCCCCACCGGCGGTAATCCTGGTTTGCAGGTAGCCCGCGGGCGCTCTTGGTGATTCTTCATCGAGAGGACAAGCAGATTCTGGTTAGATTCCAGAGCCGACAGTTATAGTCTGGTTATGAGAAATAAGGTTAAGAGCTATAACCGCTAGAATTAAGCGGCTTTAGCTAAAGAATAGGCAGTCTGTTGTTAGCGCTGTTTAGCCTGTGTGTTAAACGTTGGTTTTAGCGACTACATACACGAGCGTATTCTGGCTTACCCTTGTTTGCCCTCAATTTTAATTTTTAAGAATTGAGACTGAACAATGACAAACTTTACTGAAATTGCGTCACGCGACCGCGTGGCATTTATCCAAGCTTGCTGGCACCGTGACATCGTTGATGTTTTGCGCGACTCGTTTAAAGAAGAGTTCGCTAAACTAAGTGATAAGCAAATCGACTTCTACGAAGTGCCTGGCGCTTACGAAATCCCCCTACATTGCAAAGCGCTTGCTGCCACGGGAAAATACGCCGCAGTTGTTGCGGGCGGCTTGGTTGTAGACGGCGGTATCTATCGTCACGATTTCGTTGGCCGCACAGTGATCGATGGCTTGATGCAAGCGCAAATGGAAACTGGCATGCCAGTCTTTTCGGCGGTCCTAACGCCGCACCATTTTCATGGCAATGATGAGCACGTTAACTTCTTCAAAGCGCATTTTGTGAAGAAAGGTAAGGAAGCGGCGCATGCCTGTGCCGAGACGCTCACAAGCTTGGTCGCAATGGGGAGCTAAACACTAGTACCCAAATGCTTTATCCTTAGCCAAACGGATCTTTGGCTAAGGACGCTTATACTTATAATATTAGTCGTCTAATATTAGCCATCGAACTCCAACTCCCTGTTGGGACTAATCGAAGGACTATAAGCTTATGTTAGACGCGATAGTAAATTCTATAAATGCAGCCATCGGCTTCGTCAACGCTGTGTTGTGGAGTGAGTGGCAAGTACTTATCTACCTCCTCATTATCGCAGGTGTTTGGTTTACCTTTCGCTTAGGCGCACTTCAGCTGCGCCAATTTGGTCACATGTTCTCGTTAATGCGTGGGAGTGGCAAGGCAGACTCTTCGGGCATTAGTTCTTTTCAAGCACTTTGTACATCCTTGTCCGCACGCGTTGGCACTGGAAATCTTGCTGGTGTGGCGATGGCCATTTCATTGGGTGGTGCGGGCGCTGTGTTTTGGATGTGGGTGATTGCCATATTAGGCATGGCAACAGGCTTTGCCGAAAGCTTGTTGGCACAGGTCTATAAGGTTAGAGACCAACATAAGGAATTTAGAGGTGGACCTGCGTACTACATTCAACAGGGCTTGGGCTCTCGATGGCTGGCGCTGTTGTTCGCGGTGTGTTTGTTCTTAGGTTATGGCTTGTTCTTTAGTGCTATGCAAGCCAACACGATTACCGATGCGCTTAACTATGCGTATGACATACCCACAAAATATTCTGGACTAGCCATAACGCTGTTAGCCGGTGTGATTGTGATTGGTGGCTTACGCGCCATTGCTCGCTTTGCCGAAATCGTCGTACCGTTTATGGGTATTGTCTATGTGCTAACCACTCTGATTATCACAGCGCTCAATATTCATCTTGTGCCCGACATGCTCAGCGACATTATTACGTCGGCCTTTGGTTTACAAGAAGCGGGCGCAGGCGCACTGGGTGCCGCCATTAAAAATGGTATTCAGCGCGGGCTCTATTCAAACGAAGCCGGCTCGGGCAGTGCACCACACGCTGCGGCCAGTGCATCTCCGCACCCGAATCACCCTGCTGTTCAAGGCTACGTGCAAATGCTAGGGGTCTTTTTCGACACTATTATTTTGTGTACCTGTACGGCCATCGTTATCCTTTTGGCCGGCGGCGCATCGAGTGGCGAAATGGAAGGCATTCGACTTACTCAAGCCGCAATGACTACCCACATGGGCGTTTACGGCGGCCACTTTGTATCCATTGCGATCACGCTTTTTGCGTTTACCTCGGTAGTGGCTAACTACGCGTATGCAGAAAGTAATCTGCGAATCTTTAAATGCGACAACACCGCAGGCCGATCCGCTTATACGGTGGCGTATTTGGGCATGGTGTTATGGGGCTCTAGTGCGAGCCTTGCGGCCGTTTGGGCAGCAGCGGATGCTGCGCTCGGCATGATGACGGTGGTGAACGTTACGGCATTAATACTTCTCACTCCGACCATCGTAGCGGTAAGTAAAGATTACTTCGCTAAAACCGACGCAGGTGAGGATGTTTCGTTCAAACTCGGTGATTGCAAAATTCAGGGCAAGCCTGAAAAAGATATCTGGGTCGGTAAACCTTAATAGGTAAACCCTAATAGACAAACTCAAGCCGGTAAATCCTAATTGGTCACGGTGGCTTCGCTTGGTACTGATTCTGAAATTTGGTCTATCGAGACTTCAGGAATAAGGGGATCTTGTGCAAGCGGATCTGAATCTGGTACGCCGGTTTGTGTGACATTCAGAAAGCTGACCTGCACATCTTCATAAGCGCCGCCTTCGATTAGCTTGCGCATCTCAAACATAGAGTCATACGGTGCGTCTACCAATAACATGTTGGTGATCCACGCAGGCGTGGGACCATTGGGATTGATGTGGGCAAAGTTTTCGACTAACACTGTGCCGTCTTCTTGTGCGGTAAAGTGCCATTGTGTGAATGCTTCAGATAGGCGCACTGCTTTAGTTTCGTCAACGCCGCCAGGCGCTGCTTGGCTGGTCATGGTCACTCGGCCTGAGTCTTGGTCAATACTCCAAACAACGTGGGCGTAAACGTCTCGATCGGACACCGGAAACGGCACGTTGTTAAACACGTAGACATAACTCTCGACATCCGATACTCGAGTAACAACCCTGGCTTCTTCACACATCGCAGCCCATTCGGGACAGGCAGCAAGGTCTTCAACCAAACCAACCAGACTTTTTACCGAGCCTTTGACATTCATCGTTCCGCGAACTGCTTTAAATGGCGACCCTTCAACAGCACTTGTGTATAGGGTAATGCCGTCCTTGCTACGCTTTTCTTCCCAGTCGTAATCTATGCCTGCAACTTGAGCAGCACTAAAGCTGGGTACGAGGGCGAGTGTAAGAATAATCGAATAAAAACGGTTCATAAAAAGTACTTTAAATAGTTCCACAAAAGCGGCAATTTCCTGTAACCAGAAAAAGATCTTGGGCCCAATTGCAACTCATCCTAACAGATGTCGTGGTTAGTAGAGGTCTGGGTAATGTCACAAAGACTCAAAAACTGGGTTTTGCTGATCATAATGTGCAACCTTTGGATATACTTAAACCCTAACGCTAAAGTAAGTAGCGACCATCGCTATAACAAATAGACTTATTAAACAGGAGATTTACCCATGATTGATACGATGGCCCTCTGGCACGATATTGCCAAATCTCGACAACCCGAAAGACTGAATGACATCCTTGCTGACGATGCCGTAATGGTCTCTCCAGTGGTATTTACGCCGCAAAAAGGTAAAGCGATTACGCAAAAATACCTGGCAGCAGCAATGCACGTGTTTTTCAATCCTAAGTTCAAATACGTGCGCGAATTTAGTGGTGATCACTCAGCCGTGCTTGAGTTTGAAACAGAAGTCGATGGCAAGTATATCAATGGCGTAGACATGATTAGCTGGAATGAAGAAGGTCTAATTACAGAATTTAGAGTGATGCTGCGGCCCTTACAGGCGGTTAATACCATTCACGAGATGATGGGCGCTAAGCTTCAAGCTCTTTAATTAGCAGTTTAATTTTATTGCCTAATTAAATAATTGTCTCTTAAGTCTATGATTTAAATCATATTTGCCACAACTTTTAGATTGAAAGGCCAGCTTTGCTGGTCTTTTTTATGCCTGATATTGACATCTTTTTTACTTTTGACCTCTATTATTAGGAATAAAGACATACAGATATAACAAATGGTCAAATGCATTTACCCAATGCAGGCTTATGATTACAGGAATCCACCACATCAATTTTTTGGTTTACGACCTCGATACAGCTGTGTCGCGCTGCTCTGCGCTGCTCGGAGGAACATCGTTTGAGTACGCTGACTTGGTCGATCGTGGAGTACGTACCGCCAAGGCCGACGTGGGAGGTACCTGGTTGGTTTTAGTACAACCCACTGACCCCGAGGGTACTCCTGGGCAACATATTGCTCAGCATGGGGAAGGTTTTTTCTTAATGTCATTTCAAACCGATGACCTTGCACAGCAAATAGAATGTTGCAGTGCGGCCCAAATACAATCAGCTTCGGCTGTACGTAATGGCCTGGACAATTGGCGAGTGGTTGATCTTAGTCCTACCGACTTTTTTGGCGCTCAAATACAACTAACCGAAGAACTACCAACAACAATAAGACCTCACTAAGGTGAGAGAGGATAAAACTATGAGAAAAATAAGCCTTGCCGTGAGCCTAGCCATAGGCGTGCACGGTTTACCTTTAGCAATGTCTGAAGTTCAGGCTGCCGAGTTAGAGGAGATTGTGGTTACCGCGCGGAAACGTTCGGAAAGCTTGCAAGAAGTTCCTATTGCTATCAAAGCATTTACGGCACAAACAATTGAACAGGCGGGCATCGAGCGCCCGGCAGACTTCATTGCTCTAATGCCCAACGTTAATATTGTAGACACTGCGAACGTCGGTGATACACAAGTAAGCATTCGCGGTATCGTGTCAACGCGTGATGCTGAATCTACGTTCGCGTATGTGGTTGATGGCGTATTGAATACCAACCCAAACAGCTTTAACGAAGAGCTAGTAGACATAGAGCAGATTGAAGTACTCAAAGGCCCTCAGGGCGCTTTGTACGGTCGTAATGCTGTCGCAGGCGCTATCTTAGTGACAACTAAGAAGCCGGGAGACGAACCTGAAGGTAAAGTGACCTTAGGACTAGGCACTCAAGGTTCATCGCGCGTCGCAGCAAGCTATTCAACACCATTGAGCGATAGCGTTAAAGCCAGCGTTACTTACTCTCAACGCGAAACCGATGGATTCTTTAGCAATGCTTTGACCGGCGCCAGCAGCGTTGACTTCCTAAAGGATCAAACAGGCCGAGTGCGTTTGTTATGGGACATCAGCGATCGAGCATCGTTAGATCTAAAAGCGGGCATGTCAAAAGTTGAAGGCGGAGCCATTAACTTTAACGCTGCTTTTGCTATACCCGCTTTTGTAAACATCTTCGGGAGTCCGTCCTTTAACTCAAATGTAAACGACAACGAATTTATTTATTCGTTTAACGTGCCAGGCGAAAATAAACAAGAGACATTCGACTTCTCAGCTAAGTTTGACTACGAAGCCGACTACGGCGATTGGACTGCTAACGTTACGTATAACGATCTGGATGAATACTTATTGTCTGACGGAACAAGCGCGACATTTTACGGTTACGAGTTAACTGCAGGCTGCCAAGCGGATCGTGCAACGCTTAACAGTTTTACACGTACCGACCTGTTTGGTGAGGCTTTCCAACCTTTTGGTGTGTTGCCACCAGGTGCAGACTTCCAAGGAGTTTATGGTCCTTACACTGCGACTCGTTGCGACGGGTATCAGTATCAAGAACGTAACCAAAAAGACATGAGCGCTGAAGTGCGTTTCTCAAGCCCTCAAGACGAAGCTTTGCGTTGGTCAGCTGGCGCGTATGCAACATCGATTGAACGCGAAGTAGTCGTTGCCTATGGTGCCGATACGGGCCAAGGTTTCTTGCGTCAACCATACGTTGGCCCGACCGGACCTAATCCAACTGACCTATTGTTCTGGGACGAATTTAACACCGACGTGTTCGCTGTTTTTGGTCAACTAGAATATGACATCAGCGACACGCTTGAGTTTGCGCTTGCTCTACGTTATGACCGCGAAGATCGTGAGGTGAATAACAGAGTACCAAACGTGACTGCGTCTGGGTTGAACATCAATACGTTGGATGCAAACTTTCAACCTGGCCCAATTAACCCAGGTCTTGCCAACAACCCCGGCGGAATCCCGAGTCGCTCAGCTGACTTTGATCAGTTGCAGCCAAAAGTTACTTTGAACTGGCAGCCGCAAGAAAACATTAACGTCTATACAAGTTACGGCGTTGGTTTTCGCAGCGGTGGATTCAATTCATTAGGCAGTAGCGATCTGTTGAGTTTTTGGTTTAACGCTGATCCAGGTAGCGGCCCAGGCCAATCGGTTGACGCTAGGTTACAGATTAGCGATGAGTACGACAAAGAAGTGTCAACTAGCTTAGAGCTAGGCTTTAAAGGCGAGTTCTTTGATCGTCGTTTACAGCTAAATGCCGCGATCTTTAACACAACTGTTGATGACAATCAGTTCTTCGAATTCTTCGCGGGTCCTTTCGGCCTACTAAGAGTGGTAACAACCATTGAAGAAATTGAAATTAGTGGTATCGAAGCAGACTTTACTTATGTCGCAAATGACTACGTAAGTGTCTTTGGTGGAATTGGTTTCCTTGATTCTGAGATCAAAGAGAATCGTAACAGACCATTGACCGTCGGCAACGAAGTTCCTCAGGCGCCTGAAAAGAGTTTTAACTTGGGTGCATCGCTGGAAATACCGCACGGAGACAATATGTTCTTCGCACGAGCAGACTGGCAGTACGTGGGTGAGACTTGGTTTCACACTCTACAAGGTGAGCAAACGCCAACTATTTGGCAGTTCTTCTTTGGACCTGGTTTAGCGCAAGATTTCACTAACTCCAAACGTGATGCGTACGACACGCTTAACTTACGTATGGGTTATCAAATGGAAAACTGGACGTTTACTGCTTGGGGTCGCAACATCACAGATGAGCGCTACCTAGAGGAAATTATTCCTGCGCCAGAGTTTGGCGGTAGCTTTAACCACCAAGGTGTAGGCGATAGTTACGGTATTGAAGTCAGTTACAGTTTCTAAACAAACGAAGACAGTTTTCACTCCTTTTACCATCCGTTCAGAGTATTGAGCGGGTGGTTTTTTTTGCTTGCGATTTATGAATCATCAAATGGGCAACTACGATAGTTTTAAGTGCTCATTGAGGATGTAAAAACGTATACGATTTAAAAAACGCTGTAAGACAATTGACTAGAAATTTCTCACTTTGAACCAAGTTGTGGTTAAATGAGCCCAGACATCAAAATAAATTTATAAATTAGAACGGAAATAGGAAGAATATGAAAACATCAGACTTGTTTGTGAAAGCGCTCGAAAACGAAGGCGTCGAGTATATTTATGGCATACCAGGCGAAGAGAATCTCGATTTTCTAGACTCCTTACAGGGTTCATCTATTCGTCTAATTCTAACGCGCCATGAACAAGCTGCAGGCTTTATGGCCGCCACCTACGGCGCCTGACAGGTAAGCCAGGCGTTTGCTTATCTACCTTAGGCCCCGGCGCCACAAATTTTGTAACCTCTGCGGCGTATGCACAGTTAGGTGCGATGCCGATGGTAATGCTCGCGGGTCAAAAACCGATCCGGAAGAGTAAGCAAGGTCGTTTTCAGATTGTTGATGTTGTTGGTTTGATGAAACCAATCACAAAGTATTCTCAGCAAATAGTTGATGGCAACAACGTTCCTTCGATGGTGCGAGACTCGTTTCGTATTGCTATGGAAGAGCGTCCAGGCGCTGTCTATCTTGAGTTACCTGAAGATATCGCTGAAGAAGAAACCGATGCAGAAGTGTTTGAAGTTGTTGGTCATCGCCGCCCAAGTCCTGATCCTAAATCAATTGCGGCTGCTATTGAAATGATCAAAGAAGCCAAAATGCCATTGCTGCTTATTGGCGCAGGCGCGAACCGTAAGATGACGGGCAAGGCGCTAACCCGCTTTATTGATAAAACCGGTATTTACTTCTTTAACACCCAGTTGGGTAAAGGCGTGGTTGATGAACGCCATGAACAATTTATTGGAACTGCGGCATTATCTGCCCATGACTACTTGCACTGTGCGATCGACCGCGCTGATCTGATTATTAATGTTGGTCACGACGTTATTGAAAAACCACCCTTCTTTATGGAGCAAGGTGGCAAGAAGGTAATACACATCAATTTCTTCCCAGGTCAGATAGACGACGTTTATTTTCCACAGCTAAATGTGGTGGGTGATATCGGTGCATCTATTTGGGACATTACTGACGGGCTAGAGAAGAACCCTGATCTTGACTTTAGTTTTTTCGGACGGGTTCGTGACGAAGTAGACAGCCGCATCAGCAAGTATTTTAAAGACGATCGTTTTCCAATTTTGCCGCAGCGCTTAGTTAAGATGTTGCGCGACAACTTAGACGACGAAGACATTGTTACGTTGGATAATGGTGTTTATAAAATTTGGTTTGCGCGTAACTATAAGTGCCATGCGCCTAACACCTTGTTGTTGGATAACGCCTTGGCAACGATGGGCGCTGGTCTGCCCTCGGCAATGGCTGCTAAGCAAATCAAACCGAAGAGTAAAGTGGTTTCGGTGAGCGGAGATGGTGGGTTTATGATGAACTCGCAAGAAATTGAAACCGCAGTTCGCCTTGAGCAAGATCTAGTTGTGATTATTTTGAACGACAGTGCCTACGGCATGATCAAGTGGAAGCAAGAAGGCGTTGGGTTTGATAACTTTGGTTTAGATTTTAATAATCCAGATTTTGTTAAGTATGCCGAGAGCTTTGGTGCGATTGGCCATCGCCCAGAATCTGTAGACGAGCTTTCAACGATTCTTGATACAGCACTCAACTCGAAAGGCGTACACATTATTGATGTGCCGATTGACTATTCTCTCAATCACTCAATTTTGAACGTGCTGATAAAAGAAAGCGCTTGCCTCATTTAGGAACAGATTTTTGTTAGAACACGTTTAAGAACAAGAGTCTGAAATGACAATATGCAGTAGGTAAGTGTCGGGAGACCCGTAATGACCAGCATTAAAGTTAACAATCCATTTGACCAAAGCTTAATTCAAGAGCTTCCAGAAACCTCAGAACGAGAGGCGATGGAGGCTATGGATAAAGCATTTGAGTTATCCACTAATCGTCAAAAGTGGTTACCTGCTTACGAGCGAGTCGAGATTCTTGAACGTGTTGTTGACATCATGAGCGCGCAAGTTGAGGAACTTACTCAGCTTGCAGCGTCAGAAGGTGGTAAGCCTTATATGGATTCTAAGGTTGAGGTCTTGCGCGCTATTAATGGTGTAAAGCTCGCTATTGAGCATATTCCAGCCATTAAGGGCGAGCAGATCCCGATGGGTCATACTGCATCGTCGGCCAATCGTTTGGCGTTTACCCAACGTGAACCAATTGGTCCGGTAGTGTCGGTCAGTGCCTTTAATCATCCGTTAAATCTGATAGTGCATCAAACCATTCCAGCACTTGCCGTTGGTTGCCCGGTAGTGATTAAGCCAGCCGCATTAACGCCTTTATCTTGTTATCGTCTGGTAGAGATTCTGTACGAAGCCGGCTTGCCCAAAGATTGGTGCAAGGTGGTTTTACCCGCACGTGATGTGAGTCAGAACTTAGTGTGTGACCCTCGCACTAACTTCTTCTCGTTTATCGGTTCGGCCAAAGTTGGCTGGATGTTGCAGTCTAAGCTTTCACCGGGTACACGTTCCGCTTTAGAACATGGTGGAGCGGCCCCAGTGATTGTCGACCACTCTATGTTCAGCGAAACCAATACAGCTAAGTTAGACGAAATGGTATCTAGTCTGACCAAAGGCGGGTTTTATCATGCCGGTCAAGTATGTGTATCGGTACAGCGAGTTTATGCACCGGCAGGGAATAGTGCTGATTTGGCTGAACGTATTGCCAGCCAAGCTAAAGTCCTTAAGGTGGGCAGTCAAATGGATCACGACACTGAAGTAGGACCGCTTATTACGCCAGCCGAAGTAGATAGAGTAGAAAGCTGGGTTAGTTCCGCGGTTGAAAAAGGCGCGAGGCTTCTGTGTGGAGGCAACAAAATCAGTGATACCTGCTACGAACCAACGGTGCTTCTTGATCCGCCCGAAGATTGCGAGGTATCGAAGATGGAAATCTTTGGTCCTGTTGTGTGTGTCTATAGTTACACAGATAAAGACGATGCAATTAACCGATCTAACGGTCTACCTTTTGCTTTTCAAGCCGCTGTTTTCACACAAGACCTTGATGATGCACTGGATATGTCGCAGCGCTTAAACGCAACGGCTGTCATGGTTAATGACCACACGGCATTCCGTGTAGATTGGATGCCATTTGGTGGTCGCGATGCATCGGGTATTGGCATGGGTGGAATCCCATACTCAATGCACGAAATGACGCGAGATAAAATGATTGTGATTAAGAGTTCAGTGTTGTTGTAGCAAGGTCATTTCATTTTAAAATGATTGAGGGTTACCAACTAGTGGAACTTTCGAGTTAACCAATCTTCAAGAAACCTGCCGATACTTACATAAAGGTTAGAAGGATTCTTTCCGGATTCTTTTAAGCTGAGCAAGTCTTCTTTGCTCAGCCATTGACCGGCCTTTACCACAGCAATGGGTTGTGCGAGCGTGGACAAATCCTTCAACGGATTGTTTTTGCTGATTAGTAAGTCAGCGACTTTTCCTACCTGAATAGAGCCGTATTGATCTTCAATGTTGAGCGCGGTTGCCGCATTGATGGTTGCGGCCTGAATAATAGCAAGAGGGGTAACGCCCGCTTTTTCCAAAAGTTCAATTTCTAAATGTGTTGATGGCCCAGCAGGCATGTACATTGTTCCACCGTCAGAGCCTACAAGCAATGTAATGTCTTGTCGGTCTAGCTCTTTGACGACATTAAATAGAAACCTATTTAATTGGTTAAACTCAGCGTGTTCTGGAGCAGCGTCTAACCAACGATTTACTGAAGATTCGCCAAGCAGCTTTCGGTAAAGGACGCTTTGTTCTAAATCCAGCGCTAAGATTTAATCGACGTCGTTAGCTGATACCTCAACGGATTAAAGATGAAACAATTCTTTAGGAAGGTTTCGCTGCACTTTGTGTTCAATCACGATGTCGGGCTTAGTGAACTCCACAACTTTTTTGAACTCATCAAATTTGATGCCTTCCTTAACCATATATAGAGATCCTACACCTTCGGCTAGGTAGGGAGATAAGTAGGACATAAAAGAGTCACCCATTAGCAAAACAGTCAGTTCGCCATTGCCGCAAACTGAATTGGATACTCGTATGCCGTCAACGTCGTGTAGTTTAACTAAACTCCTTTCCGTGCACTTAGACGGTGTAATCGAATAGGGCTCTGTTGACTCAAGATGATTCATTAAGCCCAGTAATTTTGAAACATCACCGTCGGTGGTCTGAGAGTACGAAAACTCATGCGCCTTTGGTGCAATGGTGTGACCGTAAGTTTGGTTTATAAAATCAAACAGGCCCGCGGCTTCGTGATAGGCGCCGAGCGGATTCCAATGAGTGTCATTTTTAAAGAACAACGGTTTCTCTTCGATCCGCTTAGCCTTATTTAGCCATTTAAAAGAGTCAAAAAAGAATGAATGACCCTTTGTACGCAACTGCTCAACAAAATAATGATAACTTACCGACAAATCCACCATTGCATACCGTGATGGTAGGTATTCTTTGTAAACCGTCATTTTATTGGGAACGACTGTAAAGACATAATCGAAGCCTTGCTCTTTAGAGTGCGCGTAACGTTCCTGAATGAGGCCGGCTCTGTCACGAAGCCGCTCTTGATACAGTGCGTGGTTATCGGTTTGGGTGTGCAGTGTAAGAGGATCAACAGTTTTATAAAAAACCCAATCGCCGGTGCCAAGCACCACTTTGTCCGTTGGTGATTCGCCCAAACTTCTTAGCGCAGCGTTATTCCATTTAACAAGCTGCTCTCTAAATCCAAAATGATCATTGAGGTAGTCCCTTGTACCGGCGAAAAAATTCTGGCTTTTAGCAAAACCTTGCCATTGAGGCATTACATTCAGTTCGCGCTTTTCGGTTTCGGATACGGCTAAGTCTGGTTGCCATAGTCCTGCGAGCATAGGAATAGAAATAAGCCCAACAAACATCAAAATATAAAATAGTCTCTGCGGTTTATTCACAACTAAAACCTGAAATAAATAAAGGGGTTGTGAGTCGACGAGGCCATATTGACGCAAGATAGAAATAAAATCGTGAACAAGCCAAGTACCTTTATCGTAAAAACCAGATTAGCTCGTTTGGCTGCGTCACCAAGTTGGAGTTGAGTAAAAATCGAATTATTGCGTATTGAGCTTAAGGTGGGTACAGAGATCAGTAGCCCGATAAGGAGCGCCAATATAACGCGCATATTTAGACTGTCTGTGATTTCAAACGGTACATCGCCAAAGTTAAACGCAAACATAACGTGTAAATAATTAAGCGCGTCTGGCAAGGTCTCTGCCCGAAAGAAGACCCATGAGACGAGAACAACGATCCAAACATAAACGTGCTGGATTGCCCTGTGTGAACTTGCCAGTATATTGGATACACCCATTCGCTCGATCGATAGAAAAAAGCCGTGGAACAAGCCCCATACAATAAAGTTCCAACTTGCACCGTGCCATAAGCCGCAAACGAAAAATACTAATACTAGATTAAAATAGACTCGGACGTTTCCAACACGATTGCCCCCTAAAGGAATGTACAGGTAATCGCGAAACCATGTCGACAACGATATATGCCATCGACGCCAGAAGTCTTGTATAGATGTCGCGGCGTAGGGATAGCGAAAGTTTTCTAAAAAACGAAAACCAAATATACGCCCTAGACCAATCGCCATGTCGGAATAACCAGAGAAGTCGAAATATATTTGCAAGGCGTAAAGTAGAACCCCTAACCAAGCTATATGCGTGGGCAGGCTTTCAAACGGAACCGAAAAAATATTGTCGACGACCAATCCAAGAGGGTTGGCGATTAACATCTTTTTGCCGAGGCCAATAACGAATCGTTCTACGCCGCTCGCAAACAATGTTGAGGAGAAAGTTCGTACTTTGATGTCTTGCATAACATCCTTGTATCGAACAATTGGGCCAGCAATAAGCTGAGGAAATAATGAGATGTAAAGGCCGAGGTTGAGTACGTTTTTCTGATACGGGATCTCTTTTCGATATATGTCGATGAGATAGGAAATCGCCTGAAATGTGAAAAAAGAAATACCCAATGGCAGATGAATGCTCGGTACAGAAAGAGGCGAAAGACCAACAAAAATGAGGGCTGCACTAATGTTATGAAGAATAAATTCGGCGTACTTGAAAAGTACTAGTAAGGATAAATTTAAACCTACAGCCAGCAGTAAAATAGCCTTACTGAGCTTCTGAGCAATCAGATAACCAAAGACGTAATTCATGCAGATGGATAACACCATCAACAATACGAAGTACCCTTCTCCCCACGTATAGAAAAGTAAGCTGGCTGCGAGTAGGACCACATTCTTGAGCTTATTGGGCGTAAAAAAGTAAACGAACAATAAGATCGGAAGAAAATAGAATAAAAAGGTTATTCCAGAAAAAACCACTAAAAAGCACCACGCCGCCGAGAAACGATAATTATACCAGCCTTTGGGCTAGCTTGAGATGCTTCAATGTGCGCTCAAGATAGCCGCGTTTCATTGATACTTATTGATCAAATCTATTTACAGCGGCCTTTTTGGCTTTAGTGTTCTGTTTGCGGCTAATTCCTGTAAACCCAAAGCCCCATACTTTATGAAAACAATTTAGTATTAGAATCTCAATGCTTATGCTTATGCTTATGCTTGCTTTGACCATGTGCGGCAATCAGAACCCACTGACTGAGACTGTTGAGTCAGAAACAAAACTGTCTGAAAACGGTAAACCTAACCATCAGTTTCAAGCTAAGTACGAAAAAGAGCTAATGATGAGCTCTATAGGGCTCACTTTCTTAGGCTGTAATGAACGTTCAGACGAAATAGATAACACGACTGAAGCGGCTGAAAACGAGCAACTGGAATGGAAGCGTCATTTTGTTTCATAAATGAAAGCGAGCTTTCATTTCGCCGCGCTGACTCAAGATCCAAAATTGTCGTATGACCTGTGGACGCACTAGTATGAGCAAGCCAAGAATGCCGTGTCGTGAGCGTTTCGCCAGCATTTGGCTTAACAGCCTAACTGTCTTTTCTACGCATAATCATCGGTATCAATAGAATGACTGACATGACTAAGCCGGGCGCAATCGCGCGTGGTAGCACTTGAGTCACTGCCATGCCTGGTGCGGTTGGCGCTATAAACATATAAAAGTAAATTGCTAATCCTATGGCTGAAAGTGCCAAAGGTACAAACGCAGCTAATACATAACTTTTGGGCGGAGATGCTTTTGCCAACAGGTGTCGCGCTATAAAAAACGGTATTACGGCAGTTAATATAACCACTAGGGCCGTGGTTGCCATATACATCGGTTCTCCCATTTGGGATGGTACGGCGGTGTATTTAATGTAGCTGTAAACAAGTAGAAAAATAGTAAATGCGGTTTTCATTGTAAATCCCCTTTTTTGGTTAACAGCTGATTCTATGCCAGCCTGAACCGACAACTTTAGCTAAGTTGAATAACTCTGAACATTTGTCTTTCCAAAAGATAATGTTTGGCCAAGGGTAGTTTCCGAGCAAAGCGGCATTTCAATTTTGGGGCATGGCAGGTTTTTTATGGGTTTACGTGTGCTCGAGAGTTATTGACCGAACGTTGATTTGGTGTTTTTGTATGCGGTGTCTATTTACACCCGCGAAGTTCAATATATTATTCAATCTGCTGTTAATTCTTAAAAATATAAAGACATAAATTCTATGAAAACAATAAATACTAAAATATTAGCCTTGATGCTTGTGTTGGCCCTAGCGGCGTGCGGCAATCAAAATCCGCCGGCTGAAACAACCGAGCCAGAAGTATCAATGACCGAATCCGACAAGCTTAATGAGTGGTTTGAAGTTAAATACGAAGAAGAGCTAATGATGAGCCCTATAGGGCTTACCTTTTTGGGTCGTAAAGAACGCTATGACGAAATAGATGACATGACTGAAGCGGCTGAAGACGAGCAGCTGGAATGGAAGCGTCAAACTGTTGAAGAAATGAAAGCGAGCTTTGATTACGCCGCGCTAACTGACGATGCAAAATTATCGTATAACTTGTGGGCTCATCAATATGAGCAATCAAAAAATGCCGTGCCGTTCAGACGCAATGATTATGTGTTTACGCAAATGCAGGGCATACACACTTTCTTACCGACGTTGCTTTTGAGTTTTCATAAAGTAGAGGAAGTGTCTGACATGGATGCCTTAATCTCAAGAGTCAGTGGTGTAGGCGTTGCGATGAATCAACTTGTTGATCGTGCAAAACTCGGTGCTGAAGAGGGTGTTAGACCGCCGCGCTTCTCATACGAGATTGTGACTACTCAGGCTCAAGATGTAATCAGTGGTGCTCCATTTGATGACTCCGAAACTGATTCATCTCTTTGGGGTGGTATCAAGGGTTCTGTAGCCGCCTTACAAGAGGCTGGCGACATTGATGAGGCACAAGCCAACGCATACCTTGAATCTGCAAAAACAGCGTTGATCGATAACCTTAAACCTAGCTACGAGAACCTAATCAGTTTCATGCAAGCCGATATCGCTAATACGAGCGAAGAAGCGCAAGGCGCAAGCGCATTACCAAATGGCGATGCATACTATGCCAATCAGTTGGCCATTAGGACTACAACTGATATGACAGCCGATGAAGTTCATCAACTTGGTTTAAGCGAAGTTACGCGCATCAGAGCCGAGATGGAAGAGCTTAAGCAAAAGGCTGGCTTTGAAGGAACGTTGCAAGAGTATTTTACTTACATTCGCGACAACAAAGACAGTGAAGAACATTACTATCCTAATACCGACGAAGGTCGACAAGGTTACATTGATGATGCAACGGCTGCGATCGAGAACATCAAATTACAGCTGCCTAAGTATTTTGGTATTTTGCCAAAAGCCGATTTGGAAGTTAAACGCGTAGAGCCTTTTAGAGAACAAGACGGTGCTCCGCAACATTACTTTAGCGGCACACCAGATGGTTCACGCGCTGGTATCTACTACGCGCATTTATCAGACATGACTGCCATGCCTAAAAATGAGCTCGAAGTGATTGCGTATCACGAAGGGTTGCCTGGTCACCATATGCAAATCAGCATTGCACAAGAACTTACCGGCGTTCCTACGTTTAGAACGCAAGCAGGTTCTACCGCGTATATCGAAGGCTGGGCTTTGTACAGTGAAAAGCTGGCTAAAGAAATGCCATCGACCTATGTCACCATTAATTCAGACTTTGGGCGTTTAGGCAGCGAGATCTGGCGCGCTATTCGTTTGGTTGTAGACAGCGGTATGCACAGCAAAGGCTGGACCGAAGACGAAGCGGTTGAGTATTTTTCACAAAACTCACCAGCGCCACTAGAAACGATTCGTACTGAAGTTCAGCGTTACCTAGTATGGCCTGGCCAAGCTACGTCGTACAAAGTGGGTATGATCTTTATTCAAGACCTGCGTGAAGCGGCCGAAAAAGAACTTGGTGACAGGTTTGATATTGGCGGTTTCCACGACGCGGTACTCGATGGTGGCGCATTACCGTTGAGTATGCTCAAATCAAAAGTTGAACGTTGGGTGGCCGACGAGAAAGCCAAAGCTTAAACTTATCAGCTAGAGTAGATTAGAAACGGCGATGTTAATCATCGCCGTTTTTTTTGAAGGTTTGTTGCGCTTGCTTACAAAAAAGTATCAACTGTTGACGTGGATAGTCTTACCTGCGTTTATGAAGCGTGACTCTCCAATTACTTAACCCGAATAGGAGTACTAAATATGTCAACTCACCACGCAGCATCTGGCGAAATTGTAGACCTCGCCACATGGGCAGATGATCTGCCTTTCGAAAAATCGAAAGTTATCTTTAAAACCGAGGGCCTTGAGCTCGCTCGCCTAGTTATTAAATCTGGCGTAACGATGCAAAGTGGAGGTTACTGCAGTGTGGATGGCCCCATTGTTGTTCACTGTATCGAGGGCGAGGTGAAAGTGAAAGTGAAAACGCCTGAGCGAGAGATCAGTCTTAAGCCCGGGCAGCTGGGCTATTTAGAGGGCGGAACCGAGCACGCACTAACGGGTGAATTGGACTCTTTGGTACTGCTAACTATTACGCTCGTTTAACGAGTTTCGTGCTTCGGTTTTTAAAGGCTCTACCTTTATTTAACAAGACACCGCCTATTCAAAAAAGAAATCGTCAGCTCAGTCACCGCTTTTCGGTTTGACGAAAAACTGTGGTCATCCTGAATCACGTGGTACTCCAATTGTGAAGGGCTTTGTTGGCGTACAGTGTCTACGATGGGTGTTATGTGTTGTTCCATAGGAATGACCTGAGTGTCCGCCGCCAAAATGAGCATGTGCCGTTCGCCCAAAGATCTCAAGCGAGGCACTAGATCAAATTTGGCTCGGTGCGCGTCTACTTCGGATATCGACTTTGCGCCAGACCAGTCTTTGAGCATAAATAGGGTGTCGGAGTAATCGCTCCAAAGTGTGTCAGAAACCGCCCATGCCCCTATGTTCACACCATCGTATGCCACAGCACAACGAACGTTTTCGTTGTCGAGCATACCCGCCACGGACATGTGGCCCCCCAAGCTGTGTCCAACCAATGATAATTGCTTTGGATCGATTCGCAATCTGGTAGCGTTGTCTGGATCGGATAGGTACTTAAGCGTCGATTGCACATCTGCTTCGGCGTTCATAAACGAAAACTCCCCTTCGGCTCCCCAGGCTCCACGATAGTTAAAATAGACGGCGTTCCATCCTGCCGCTCGCGCGGCCTGAGCTACGTCTAAGCTTCTCTCATTACCGGGGTAACCGTGTAAGAACACAGCCGTGGGGTGAGGCCCTTTACCGGCGGCTATATAGATAAGGCCTGGCATGCGATCGCCGCCCGAAAGTATGGTTAACTCGGCTATGGTTGCCGCGTCACTCGAGAGGGGTTTTGCCAGAACAATGTTAGGCGCTACGACTAACGCAAGTAACGTCAAAACGGTTAGGGTTGCTTTGTTTAGAACACACTGAGCTTGGTTTTGTTTACGAGGAGTCTTATGCAGCATATTGTCTAGTAATGAGGCGTTGTTTCGTAAATTTTTCATAATCATGTAATTTAATAGTCTTAGCCGCGAGAAAGAAACGATTCGATAACTCTTGCTTGTTGAATCTTACCTGTGGGGTCAGATTGAGTCTTCAATTCACAGAACGTATTCGACCACTCAGAGGTACGTGTTCGAACAGGAGGCTCTGGGCTTTCTATACACTTAACAACGACTTCGGCGACTTGGTCAGAAGTTTGGTAAAGTCCTTCTATGCCTCTTGATGCGCTGCCAAGGTAGGTCTCAAGAATAGGTCGATACTCATCATCGGCCATGCCGCCAGTACCCTCAAAATGCTTTAACGCGTTAGTCGCAAAATCTGAACTGATGCCGCCGGGTTCAACCGCTGTAAAATTAATATTGAAAGACGGTTGAATATAGCTCGCCATCGACTCCGTATAGCCCTCTACGGCAAATTTGGCAGCGCAGTAAATTTCATTGAAAGGTTGTCCTACTAAGCCGCCTACAGAAGAAATGTTAACAATATGTCCGCTGCGTTGCTTGCGCATGTGGGGCATTACGGCTTTGGTGCAACGGACCACACCCATAAAATTAACATCCATCACCCATTGAATATCTTCTTCAGTCGCTTGCTCAGTACTGCGAATAAACCCAGAGCCTGCATTGTTAACAAGAACATCGATGCTACCTTCGATGTTGACAATTTCACTAACACAGCGATCAACACTTGCTGTGTCCTGCACATCCAATTGTTTTATCTCAAGAGAAACGCCGGCAGTCTCGGCCGCTTCTTGAAGTTGAGATTTCTTTTCCAAGTTTCTCATCGTTGCGTATACAGCATAGCCTTTTGCGGCCAACTGAATAGATATGCTAATTCCAAGCCCCGTGGATGCTCCTGTAACGAGTGCTACTTTTTTCATCAGTTAATTGTCCATCGATTGTTGGTGTGGTGAGGTCTAAATGATTAAACCTCTTTAGATATGTTTAAGATATCACGCTACCCTTGGCTCGTCACTTTGATCAGACGCAAGGCAAAGCGTGGTCACAAAGTATAAATACTCTCTATGCCTATAAGATTGTTGAGGTGAGTCTTGTATACTTTCTATGCAGCGCAATCAGTCGAATAGAAAAAACATGTTTATTATGAAAAGAACGTTCGATCATAGAAGGCCTAAGCACAAGAATGGAGTCTTATCGACAGGGTTACCGATAGGGGAGTGCAAATGAACTTCGTATTTTACGATTTAGAGACTTCTGGTCTTTCCAGCAGTTATGATCAAATTCTGCAATTTGCGGCAATTGTTACCGACGAAAATTTTGTTGAACTAGAACGAGTTAACCTTCGGTGTCAGCTGTCTTCGCATATCCTGCCTAGCCCAATGGCGTTAGCAGTAACTGGGGTGTCACCTAAAGACTTCACCGATACCAGTCTGCCGACGGAGTTTGAATTTGCTCAATCAATACGAGAGTTCATTAGCAAGTGGGCCCCTGCAACCTGGACGGGATACAACTCGCTAGGCTTTGACGAACCGCACTTAAGGCAGATGTTTTTTCAAACTTTACAGCCCAATGTGTATGAAACACAGTTTAATGGAAACAATCGTTTAGACATCATGCAGGTGGTTCAGGCATGCCGTGTCAAGCATCCAGACGCGCTGGTTTGGGTAAAGAACCAAAAGAACAAGATAAGCTTCAAGCTGGACCAAATAGCACCTGGCAACGGATTTCCTCAGCACAATGCCCATGACGCATTAGGCGATGTGGAAGCAACCATATTTATAGCGCAAAAAATCGCGCAGAATGCTCCGGAGTTTTGGGCACTCGCGGTTGAGAACAGAGATAAACAAGCGGTGCTGCGCAAGATAAACTCGTTTGAACCGGTGCAGTTCATCCAAAACTTTTACGGGAAGATGCAAGATTATTCGCTGTGCTTTGTCTGTGCGGTTGGCAACAATGCTGTCTTCTTTGATATCGAAAACAATGACCCATTGGATTACGTGAATGGCAGCGACGAAGAAATCAAAATGCTTCTTGAGCGCAACCCTCGAGTTATACACACGGTAGCTGTAAACAAAGCTCCGAGCCTTTTTCTAATGACGAACGCTGACGAGGTTCTTCGCCAGAGATCGGAAGTATTAAAACAAGCCTACGATTTTCAAAATCGCTTGAGCAATGCTATTCAACAAAGCTATGACGACAAAGATGTTGCCCCGAATAAGCCTGTCGAAGACAAAATCTATGACGGCTTTTATGACAATGCCGATAAGCGATTACTGGAAGAGTTTCAAGTAAGCAGTTGGGATCAACGCAAATCAATGCTGTCGAAACTAAAAGACCCTAGGCTTATACAACTAGGTCGCAGGCTAACTATTTTTCAAGGTGATTCCCAAAACTCTGAAATCGAGAAAGCCAAAGCAACCGAATATCTAAATCAAAAATGGTTCGCACAAGGTGATGTTGAGTGGACAACCTTTGCCAAAGTAGATAAAGATATCGCAGATATTAAGCGGCGCGAATTGCTCAATGTACAAAAGACTCAGGAGCTTGAAGATTACTACGCAGACGTAAAACACAAGCTTGAGACTGGAGAGTTAATACGGTAATAGACCGCCGACTAACAATGCTCCTAAAATCGGTTGTTTTGTTTCAATGCTACTCACTGCAATCGATTGTTTAACCGTTAAAAAGTTTAGTTAGCCTAGTGATTTAAGCTGCCCACTAATCTCTCTTAATACAACCTCAGTCTTTTCCACTGTTGTGTACTTAGCTTTCAAATCAAACAGATTCGCAACATGAGCATCGGGTGTTCGATCACTGCAGGCATCCTCAGCTACCACTACTGGGTAGTTGTTCTGTAGGCCATCGACTGCGGTGGCTCTCACACAACCGCTTGTGGTGAACCCTGTGACAACCAACGAATCAATTCCACGTTGTTTCAGCTGCGTGTTGAGCGTTGTACCATGGAAAGCACTTGCCCAGTGTTTCTCTATTAGTAAATCACCTGTCTTAAATTCTAGTCTGTCGTCCAATTCTGGCCAAGGTTCGCCGCGTTGCAATACGTTTAGTGCAGGAAGTTTTGCTCTGAACACACTAGCTTGGTCGTCGGTGTCGTAGACCACTGTTGTGAATACGATTAGGTGACCGTGCGCTCTAAACGCCTGTACTAAATCTTGTATCTTAGCTACGGCCGCATCGCAGTCGTGACCGAGTGGGCAGGCTGGGTCGGTAAAGCCTTTAATGGCGTCTACAATGATTAGCGCGGGTTTGTTGCCTAAGCTAATAGAAGTGTCGATTGATGAGTCGCTAGTTGTATTTGTTGACTTAGAAGTTACGTTCATGGCGATTGAGTAATAAATGGTAGTTTGAACAAAAAACCCCGCGTTAGAAGCAAAGCCTACCGCGGGGTATTTGTCGTTCTTTGCGAAGCTAGTATAAGCTAGAGCCGCTTGCTGTGTTGCTTGCTACGCTTTACTACTTAGCGTTTGCTCCTATAAACACAGGTTTGACCGGCGCAGGCAAATTCGTTTCAGCTTCGCAGCGCGCTCGAATATCTTCGAGATCACCACCAAAGTTGAAAAGCTCTGCTTCGGCTGGTCGCTCGCTCGCCATTTTCTTGCGCAATGTTTCCGTCGCAGATGCATCAACCGATCCGCTATCGTCGAGTACTACGCCGTAACGTTTTGCGCCTTCGCTGGATACAAGTCTACGTTCTACATCTGTACGTACCAGCTCTGGATCGCGCTCAAGAGGATTACCCCAGCCGCCACCGCCCCACGTATTAAAGTAGAGAACATCGCCTTCTTTTACTTTGATGCCTTCGACCTTAGCCGGCAGCCATTCTTCGCTGCCATCTACGCGGACTAACTTCTTAGTCGAGCGCATGCCGGTGTCGCCACCTAATACGCCCCATGGATAGGTTAACCAGCGTTCGTCGTGAATGCCGATGTCGCCATCGCATAAGAAGTGGTAAGCCACACTTAAGCCGTTACCGCCACGATGCAAGCCTGCACCGCCCGAATCAACTATCGTCTCGTAACGTTCTATGCGAAGCGGGAAGTACGATTCGATAAATTCGTTAGGTACGTTAGTAAAGCCCGGCCACAGTGAGTGTCCGTCTGGGCCATCGCCCACAGGTCTCCCCGGAATTCCACCAAAGCCAATTTGGAATAACTGAAACCATTCACCTTTTTTGTCGTAGCCTGAGTAGAACAAGTGTGGTGAATCAGAGAAACCCGCTGCGTTTAGCATCATGTCTGGTGCGCCCATACCTAACAACGCTCCGAGCACGTCAAAGATTCGGCCTAGCGCGTGGGTTCTGCCTGACAAAGCCGCAGGGAAGTTTGGTTTAAGTAAACTACCTTGTGGGATATTAACTTTTACCAGGTCGTAGAAGCCGTCGTTAAAAACAATTTGCGGGTCTACAACGTTAATCGTAAATGAGCCGAAGAACATTTTGAACATGTCTTCGTTCATGTAAAAATTAACTGAGCTTTGTGCTTGCGGGTCGGTGCCGTCAAAATCGAAATGTGCTACAGAGCCTTCGCGCCACATCTTACATTTGATCTTATACGGGCCCATGCCCATGCCGTCGTCGCACAAGTAGTCGGTAAACTCGCGCGGCTCTTCAGGAATAAACATTTCGATGATGTGCTTCATCGCATCGTAGTTACGCTGCAACATCGTGTCCATCGTTGAGTAGAACACATCATCGCCAAAGCGTTCTGCCAACTCTACGCATCGCTTGGCCGCCGTATTACAGGCGGCCACCAGAGCGTTAAGGTCAAAGCGGTTCCACTGTGCGGTGCGAACGTTGTGCAAGATCAGCTCTAACAAGTCTGACTGCAATACGCCTTTTTTGTACAACTTAGTCGGAGGAATGCGAATGCCTTCTTGGTAAATGGTGGTGGCTTCAATCGGAATAGAGCCAGGCACCATGCCACCGTTGTCAGACATATGTCCGAACATGGCAGACCACGCTATGTGTCGGCCTTCTTTAAACACTGGCACTAAAACAATCCAATCGGGTAAATGCGAAACAGCCGCATTACACATATATGGGTCGTTGGTTAGTATCACATCACCTTCTTCGATTTCGTCGTTGTAGGCTTCCATAAATGGGCCGATGAATGAGCCGAACTGGCCGACAACCATTTTGCCTTCGCGGTTAGCGATCATTGGAAAGCAGTCGCCTTGCTCACGAATTCCTGGAGACATCGCGGTACGAAATAATACCGCGTCCATTTCTTCGCGTGCGTTACGCAGAGAGTTTTCTATTATGTCGACGGTAACACCGTCTACCTCAATTTTGTTAAGAGGCGTATTGTTCGTTTCTATAATTTTGGCTGGCATAACGACCTCCTAATGAGAGTTTGAGTTTGGGTTAATGAGCAAATTTCCAACTTTGTCTACCGTTGCGCCGTAACCCGGTAGAACGACAGTGGTGGAATCCATCTCACTGACAATGGCAGGGCCTTCAACGACAAGGCCGCTAATAAGCTTATTGCGGTCATACAACTTACCTTCGTGCCATGCTCCTTCAAAGTAAAAGCGTGTGTCTTGTATTACGCAATCAGCAAGAGTTGCACCCGCGTCGCCGACTTTCGCCGCCGCTAGCTTTTTCGCTTTAGCGCGAACGACAGCTCGAATCATTAGAATCTCATGACCGTCTTCTAGTTTGAATGTAAACAATTGCTCGTGTTCTGCATCAAACGCTTCAGTAAGTAATGCAACGCCTTTGTCAGCGAGCTGGTCTTGGCTAAAGTCCACTGTAATTTGGAAGGCTTGCCCGGCATAACGTAGGTCTGCTTGGTAGACTACTTCTTGGTCATCAAGCGCAATGCCATCGGCCAATAGTGAATCACCTGCGCGGTCGCGTAATTCCTTCAAATCATTAGCGAGGTCGGCATCGGTTAAGTCTGCAGCTTGCATTAAATACGTACGCGCGGCTTCGTCTTGAATCTGTGTAGTGGCGTCGCCATAGGCACACAACACGCCGGGCCCTGGTGGCACAATTACTGGCCATGCATTAGTTAGAACACCTAGCGCGTTCGCGTGCAGTGGTCCCGCTCCACCAAAGCCGACAAGTGCGAAGTCGCGTGGGTCGTAGCCTTGTTCAACAGATACCAAGCGTAATGCACCAAACATAGACTCGTTTACAATCTTGATAATCCCTTCAGCGGCTTCCATTAGATCAATGCCAATGGCATCAGCTACGCTCTGCACGGCTTTAACTGAAGCATCGCGGTTTATCTCCATTGCGCCGCCAAGTTGTGCGTCTGATGGTAAGTAGCCTAGCACTACGTTTGCGTCGCACACTGTGGGCAGTTCACCACCCTTCATGTAGCAGGCAGGGCCTGGCACGGCACCCGCTGATTCTGGTCCGACTCTAAGCGCTTTAGTGAGCTCGGGAACGAAAGCGATGGACCCGCCGCCTGCACCTACTGTGCGCACATCGACGGAAGGAGCTCTAACGCGTACATCACCCACGATTGTTTCGCGGCGCACACGTGCTTTAGCATTTTGAATTAGCGCAACGTCGGTAGACGTGCCGCCCATGTCAAAGGTAAGGATGTTGTCAAAGCCGGCTTGTTGGCAGAAATAGATAGCGCCTGTAACGCCGCCCGCTGGGCCAGACATAAGTAAGTTAACGGGTGATTCGCCCGATGCGCGAGCGGTAGCTAAGCCTCCGTCAGAACGCAGGATAGACAACTGCGTGCCAGAGCCCATCTTGTCATCAAGAGCTGCTTGTAAGTTATCTACATACTTTGATACTTCTGGGCGTACGTAGGAGTTGACCACGGTTGTTTCTGTGCGTTCGTACTCTTGCATCTCTGGCACAACATCGCTGGATATCGAAATAGGTACATCACCAAAGATTTCTTGGGCGACCTTTTGAGCACGCTTTTCGTTGTCTGGATTAAGGTATGCGTTAATAAAGCAAATTGTCAGTGCCTGTATGCCACCTTTCGCTTTGAGTGTTTTTAAGTCCGCTCTGAGTTTGTCTTCGTCTAGCTCGCGAACAACTTCGCCGCTAGCGCTCATACGCTCATGCGCGCCAATAGTCAGCTCAAGAGGAGCAAGCAATGGCTTTTTAACAAACGTTACCCAGCCACCTAAGCCGCCAGGGCAGAAAGATCTTGCCACTTGCAAAGTGTCTTCGTAGCCTGCTGTGGTTACTAAGCCTACCGTTGCGCCCTTGCCAGTCAGTACCGCGTTGGTGGCAACGGTCGTACCGTGCATAACGCGATTAACATCGGTTGGATTAATGCCGGATTCTTGGCATATTCTGGCAATACCATTCAGCACGCCAATAGATGAGTCTTCTGGCGTGGAAGGTACTTTGGCGGTAAATGTTTCGCCGGATTCTTCGTTGATCAGAAGTAGGTCGGTAAAGGTTCCGCCTACATCAACACCGAGTCGATAGCCCATGTTTGATCCTCTTATTTTAGGTTGTCGTTTTTGTTTAAATGTTGTTTTGCTAAGTGTGGCTTGAGCCATGCTTTGGCCCGCCCGCCTGGAGCAGTGCCAGTGAGTTCTACCGCTAAATCTGAAGCGCGCATCAGCGCGTCTAGATCGATACCGGTATCGAATCCCATTTGTTCTAGCATCATTACCGTATCTTCAGTGGCTATATTGCCGCTGGCGCCAGGAGCGAAAGGGCAGCCGCCAAGGCCGCCAATAGATGCATCAAAGCGGCGAACGCCAGATTCTAGCGCGGCGTAGACATTAGCCATGCCAAGAGCGCGTGTGTCATGAAAATGACACGCTAATTTATCGGCACTATTCTCTCGCACCAAGCGGTTCATCAGAGATCTGACTTGACCAGGGTTACCCGCGCCAATGGTGTCGGCAATAACAACCATGTCTACACCAAGGTCCAAAAAGCGAGCGGTTGCGTCAGCCACAATACCTGGATCGGCCATGCCATCAAATGGGCATTCGAACGATGTCGCGATAGTGGCTAACAGAGTCGTGCCATCCTGTTTGGCCTGTGCGGCCATAGCAATCGTAGCATCGGCCGCTTGCTCTCGGCTCATGTGTACATTCTTCTGCGCCATACCTTGCGTAGCATAGGCGACCATAGCCATGGTTGAGCTACCCGCAGCCAGCGCCATGTCATAGCCTTTTTGATTGGGTACGAGCACTGAAAATTCAGCTTGGTCTTTATCAAATGCAGCAACGATTTGATCTGTACCCGCCATTGCAGGAACGGCTTTAGGCGACACGAACGCGCCTAATTCAATATGACTGATTTGCGCGGCCAGCAGAGACTCTATCAAAAGAATTTTCTCAGCAGAGCTCAGAATCTTAGGCTGGTTCTGTAGACCGTCGCGGGGGCCCACGTCATTAATTATTACGCGCTCTCTCATTATCCGATAACTCCTTTTTCTTTGAGTTCAGCAAGCTTCGTAGAGTCATAGCCCAACAAAGATTCGAATACTTCGTTAGTGTGCTGACCTAGAAGTGGTGCAGCGCTGAATGACTCTTCGCTGGTGCGAGAGAGTTTGATCGGGTTGCCAGGACCCTTAGTAGACTTGCCTGATGGATGGGGTAGGTCTACCACCATGTTCCGGTGCAATACCTGCTCATCACTAAGGGCCTGGCTAAACTTGTTTACTGGAGCGCAAGGGATACGTCTTTCTTCTAGCTGAGCAACCCAGTGGGCTACGGTGTTTTGCGCTAATACCTCATTAAGATTTCTGGTGATCATCTCGCGTGCCGCCCAACGACCGGGCTGACCATCTAAAACGGGGTCGTCGAACTCTGGTACATTGACGACTTCTTTTAGGTTGGTCCAAAAATTGTCTGTTATCACGGCAATCACTAAGTCACCGTCTGAGCATTTAAACGTGTCATACGGTACATGCACGAAGTGCGAGTTTCCGATGGGGTATGGATCTTCTCCTGACAAGAAAAACATGGTTGCCATATAGTTCAACATCGAAACTTGGCAATCCAACATAGAAATATCTACATGTTGACCTTCGCCTGACTTCTCGCGCTCAAAAAGAGCCGATAAAATGCCCATGACGGCAAACATGCCGCCACCCAGATCGCCTATTGGTATGCCGGCTCGAACTTGAGTTTCCTTGTCTTTGCCGGTAATAGACATGCCGCCGCCGGTTGCTTGAGCAACTTGATCAAATGCAGGACGTTTATGATTTGGGCCGTCTGAGCCAAAGCCCGAGACTACACAGGTAATAATACGAGGGTTGATTTCTTTTAGCGTGTTGTAGTCAATACCGAGACGTTCTGGCACGCCAGCGCCAAAGTTACTGATGACTATGTCTACACTTTTTACAAGATCATGAAATACGGCCAAACCTTCAGGGTTTTTCAGATCGATTGCGGTACTTTTCTTATTTCGGTTTAGCGTGATGTAGTATGCACCCATACCTTCAAGGGAGTTCTTAGGGTCGGTAGCGAGCAACTTGCGCGTGCCTTCGCCGTGTAAAGGCTCTACTTTTATTGTTTCTGCGCCAAGGTCGGCTAGAATCATCGAGCCATACGGGCCGGATAACATATGGGTAAGGTCGAGGATACGAACGCCTTTCAAAGGTTTATTCATGGCAATGCCCTGATATGGTCAGATTCGGAACTTAACTTGTTATTTGCAGGTAGTAGCTTTACCAGTTTTTGGCCTAATTACCTGGGTGAAACGAGTCTCTTATTCACTAGAATTATTGTAATAATGATATACCATTTGTAGAATTAGTGTGATAAGGCCTGAGAATCCTAGACACCTTTTAGATTCTCTAAATATCGTTGTTCATACACCGTTGTCTTTTATTAAAGTGTCCATTTCAATTAGACCAGAACATTAAAGTATCTCAAATTAATGTGTGCAACTAAACCAACCTAGTACACCACCAACCAGAGCCAGAACCAGAACCCCAAGCATGGTGATCGGCTTCCAACTTCCCGCAAGCCAGTTTCCGCTGTTCGCCCATGCGGTGACTATTACGTGTTGCTCCTTTTTCATTTTCATTGCGTAATCAAAAACCCTTTGCATGGCTACCGCCTGCATTCAACAGTGAAGTATTATGACTCTATCGGCTTGCCCGCTTCCCACGCGCACTTTTTCACGTATATTTTCTCAAAAAGTTAGCTCCACGATGATGATGTCGCTGTAGCTGCCCGGATATACGTACTGGAGGGCGGGGATACGTCCATAAACCCCGTGATTTACATTCACACCAATACCGGTGCCGTTTACTGTAACGGTGCCGCTGATGGCGTCGCCCCACACGACGGCGCGGTTAGCGGCGGTGTAAAGATTGTAGTTGAGCCTGTGGACGCCGCTGCTCATGACACGCTGCGTATAGTTCCCGCCGCCCGCAGTGAGGGCCATGGAATACCCAACGCCGTTAGGGCAGTTCACGTCAATATTGCCGGTGCTATCAAGCGCTGAATTACTGAACACATCATAACTTCCAAAGTTCACCCCTGTAACGTTAAGGGTGCATGCATGCCCCTGTTGCGCTGTTAGCGCAAAGGCTACGATCAGCCAAGACACAAGCAGGTTACCCTTGCGTGTGCCCGCAAGGGTACTTGCCGCTGCAGAGCGAGCTGGTTGAAAAGTTCGGCAGATGCCGAGCTTTAGGCTGATAAATACTCTCATGGTTCTACTCCCGTGCAGATATAAGTCCCCAGATGCGGCAGTGGGTCGGTAGACTCTGGGAAAGGCAGCACGAACTCACAACTCTGCTCTCGCCAAGTGACTCTCAGCCGATTGCTCACCGCCAGCCCGGTCAGATAAACCTCGCCCCTCATCCCGGTGGGGAAGACTTCATTTTCTTCGACGTTATCTCCAATAATTTGCGCCTGTGCACCCGCTGGTAAAGGTTCGCCGTTATCCAGGACCACGGTGAGCAGCGCCCCGCGCGAGCGCTTAACTGGAAACTTCAGGAGCAGGCCACTGCGGAAATACGGCACGGCGTCGAGCTGCACCGCATCGATCTGCGCATCCAGCGGTAAATCAGCCTGCTCGATGCGCACCGTGTTCT
>DKML01000028.1:48603-56450 GCA_002470515.1 Proteobacteria bacterium UBA7415
AGTTGGTTGTCCGCGTAGATGCCCACGCCGGAATAGTCGGGCACCTGCACCACAGCAAAGCTGTCGGTGATGCGCCGGCTCAAGAACGCGCTACCCCCTAGGAAAGCTACACCGCCGCTTGCACTGCCGCGGAAGGCCGTCTGGCTGAGGGACTGGTCTGCCAACAAGGTATAAGTACCGACCTCATTTTGCAGCTTGACCTCCACCGCACGTCGGTCTGAATCGCCTGCTCCGGCGACTAGACGATAGCCCATCCCGCTACCTGCTGGCACACTGCGGCTCACTTGTAAACGTGCCTGTTCGCGGCCTGGTTGCGCCGACGTGCTGATGCTGGCGTTGGTCCGCTTGCCTAATGACACAGAGAAATTCAGGTAGAAGTTCGTCTTTGCGTCCCCACTGAGAAGCCTAGTCACAGACGCGCTCAGGTTGCCTAGACTCCCTACTTTCCTGCTATAACTCGCGGTCAGTATCCTATTCCCTGTCCGGTCACGAAAGGCCTGCTCCGTGTAGTTCGCTGTGAATGAGCCGTGGTCGCTAGTCGCCAAATCGACAAACACCCGGCTTATGTGTCGGGGCGCAAGCTCTTCGGGCTGCAGCCCCAACTTCGCGAAGCGCTGGCTGGCGAGCTGAGTTTTTGCGCCGAAACTAAAGTAGCGGCCCTGACGCTGAAATCCAAGCTCCAGTAATCCGCCCACGCCTCTATCGCTATGGCTCGCAGCAAAGGAACCAGATAATACGCCAGCGGCAGGCAACATCAACACGCCGCCCAGCCCTAAGGTCTGCTGATGGCCGAGCAGCTCACCATGGATCTCGCCGGTGAACTGCTCGGTGATCCCTAAGCGGTGCGTACCGACCGCCAGGGCGCGGCCGTAGTTGTTGCTGTCAGTGCCAAAATTCCTGCGCACAAATCCCAACTCGTAAGAATAATCTTGCAGGCCCTGCTGCAGCAGGCGGGGTGTGGCATAGAAGGGCATGATGATGACCTGCTCGCGCCCTAAAATATCGCGTACCACCAAACGAGCATCCCCTTGGCCAGTCCTAACCGGCAGATCCTGGACGCTGAATGGCCCGCTGGGCACTTCGCGGCTCATGCGCAACGCATTATCAACATAAAGCTCCACCGTGGAGGGCAGCGCCGCTTCGCCAGACATCCCTGGCAGCGGGAAAGAAGTGAAGCCAGGCTGGGTGGAAAAATTGGTTGCCCACTGCACACCGCCGAAGCGCACCGCCCCGCCCCAACTGCTCGTGCCGCTGATCGCGTCGCCGAAGCGCAAGCTGGCGAGTTGCATCGGCTGGTCGAGCGTCCAGGTGGTATCCAGACGGATGACGTTAACATGCCCGCCCAGGTCCCGCGCCAAAATATGGGTTTGGCCGGCACCCCAGCCGGCGAACCCGCCCAGTTCAAGCAGCCCGCTGGTCGTTGTTCGCCCTTGTGCAGGATTGGCCGACACATCGTAATTAAGAAAGCCGCCGAGAGACGCCGGGGTGGGCGCACTGAAGTTGGTCACCGTTCCCTTTAGCCGCGTGGCATCAAATAGGCTTGGGGGCGCTTGAACCGTCAGCGCTTGACTGGATTCATCAAATTTATACGACAGGCCTGCCAGCACATCAAGCGCGAAGAAGTCTTCGCCGTAGTGGGTAAGAGGGGCATTATTAGGCAAGCGCAAGCGCCAGCGCCGCAGATCTTGAGCTCCCGCGAACAGACGACCGTCGCTGCGCAGTATAACGACAGTGCCTTGTGTTTGCCCGTTGATAAGCACCGCCATAAATACTTCGTCTGCATCATGAGCTGGGTCTTCCGCCAGCGCCGCTGGCGGTGTTAGCGTCAGCATAGCCAGCAGAAGTAGGCATGCATTTAGATACTTGATGCCATTAATCTTATGAGAAACCATTCCTGCCTGATGCACATCAAGGCGCAATAATGACTTCGGCCTCAATGTCACCGGCATCCGTCTGAGCAAAAAGCTGTAAGGTGACGCCTGGCGGCGGAGCTGGGTTTTCCGGGCTAGCCAGCACGATCCAGTCGCGGCTCTGACCAGCTAGCACATAATCAGAAGACTGTAGGGTTACCCAAGGCTGCGCGCTATCAAGCAGTGATAACTTGAAGTTTTTAATTTGGATGTGGCCGTTACCATTGTTACTCAGGCTGATCTTGAGGGCGCCTTGCGAGGTGCGGACCGCCTGCCACAGCAGCACTGGTTTAGCTTCGATCTCGGGAGAAACAAATACTGGCAGGCTGATACGTAACGTCATACGTGCACCCGTAAGATCAGGATTGGGTGGCGGCGGCAATTCCTGTAGGATGACGCGATACGTCAGCTCGCGCTGCGCATCAGGTGCGCGGCGCAGCCCAACTCGGACCAACTGCGAGCTACCAGCTGGAATGGTGAAGATGGGTGGGTTGGCAAGCAGCTCTCGAGTAGCTGCGAAAACAGCATTCCCCTCCCGCTGTGACCAGCTCAGTACCTCCATTTGCATTGTTACTGGCTCAGCACCATCGTTGCGCACGGAAAGCGAACCTATCTTCTGGCTGTCCGATAGTGTTACACGCACAGGACTCACCCCAATTGTGCCAGCGCTAGCGATGCCAGCGCAAACGACAAAAAAGAACAGGCCGCAAGCGGCCTGCTCTAGCACTCGTGTTAGCATTAATATGTGAGGGTCACAGAGACGCTATCAGCATAGGAGCCGACGGTAGCTGTTTCTCCAGCAGGAATCCTACCATAGAGCGTCTCCGTATTAACGCCTTCAACCGCGGTGAATCCTACTCCTGTGTCCTCTGTATTTCCCCAAACCAGGTCGCGACCGAGGTTCTGATACAAAAAGTAAGGTAGTTTCGAGGCATCAGAACTATTATGCATTTGGCGGAGTGGAATGGCATTGGTAGAACCTGCAGCTGCAGACGCTCCCACACCCATTGTGATTTTTGCCGAACCGCCATGAGTGCAAGTCGATGTTATAACAGCAGTAGCATCATTATCGCCTGCTGCGGTCGGATCATAAGTTAGGAAATCTAACGCACCGGCATTGACAGTGCAGGACATCTCAACGTCCGCCGAAACGATCATGTTGTCAAAAGCCGTGGCAGCGTAACCCGCAGTGCTAAGACTAGCGGATCCGAGAGCGAATGCTGATACGATCGCAAGTTTAAGTTTGCTTTGATTAAGTTTATTTTTCATACTTTTTTCCTTTTATTAATAAATACAGTTGCCTGCAAGAGATAGTTAGTTACTTCGCATCGAACTGATTTGAGACGATGCAAGGAAGAATATTACTTATGCGTTCTCAGAAAGTCAACAGATTTATCTATTAACAAAATTTGTCAATCAATCAAATTTGATTTGTTAATAAATTTAGTTAATAGATAAATTTGTTTGTTAATTAAATTTTGTTATTGTTGAGCTCTTCAGCATGGGCCTGTTATCAAAAAAGCACATAAAAACTACAAGAAATCATAAAAGCAACAGGTCGGCGTGGTTCAAATAATGCCTATGAATGTTTTTATCCATCGACCAAACAGCTATGCGTCGTGAAAAATAGAATGGTAATTACCTGCTGGGTGGTATGTTGGGCGTCAGGATTGTGTTGCTGCGCTCTAGGACAAGCATTGCCACGGAGGTTGCCGCAGCAAACAACCGTGGTTATCAACAATTACCGACTAAGATTTGGGCCCATATGGCTGACAGAAAAAATCTATTAACGCCCGAAGAGCTCGATGCATTAAGGGAAACCGGCGCTTGCTCTTACTAGTGATGACTGGATCCCAGCGTTCTAAAGTATGTCTGAAGCTAGGTCGATTCAATCTTGTAAAGTTATGATTGAATCGACAAAAACAATGGGTTACGTGTGACTATGCTGCCCGGGAGAGGAATGCCCATTAGAGCACTAGCACCTGAAACTACCGTGTCTACCAATTTCACCACCCGGGCTCCGTAAAATAGTGCGCTTAAAACTGATGTCGGAACTTATGGCAACTTATTTTGAGATAGGGTTTCATTACAATACTGGGAGTAAGCGAGCTATAACTCAAACCACATATATTAGAGCCATTTACGCCTTTAAAACAATGAATTGATGGGCTGATTTTGCATATTGCTATTTAGTCTTGCATACTTTCTTATATTACACTTAGGAACTTGTTTAGGGTTTTAAATGCGGAATTTTCAAACTTATTCCAATGACGTCTCAAGTATTAGCTTGCATAACCGTCTGCTGTATAGCTCGGGTATTGTCAGTCACGCACTCAAAGAGGCGGCAATGGGGGTCTTTGTCCTGCTTTACTACAAGCAGGTGCTGGGCCTGTCCGGGACGCTGACCGGTCTTGCCATCGGCATTTCAATTATCTGGGATGGTATCAGCGACCCACTGGTTGGCGCCTGGTCAGACCGTTTGCGCTCGCGCATTGGCCGCCGCCACCCGTTAATGATTGCCGCTGTTATTCCAATGGCTGCGGGTTTTGTCATGCTATACGGGCCACCCGACAGTGTGCTGAGCGAGCAAGGCCAGCTGTTTACCTGGCTGCTGATCAGCATACTGCTGGTACGTACAGCTCTGACCTTTTTTATGGTGCCCTACCTAGCCCTGGGTGCAGAAATTACCGAGGACTATCACGAACGCACACAGTTGGCTGCAGTGCGCACCAACATGGCCTGGATTATCGGCACTCTTGTCTCGGCCACTGCCCTGATTTTTTTATTTAAGGAAGAAAATGGCCTCGACGGACGCTTCCTCATCGACAATTACCATTTTTTTGGCTGGGTCAACGGCCTGCTCGTCATACTGTTTAGCGTCATCTGCATTGTCGGCACTTGGCAATACATTCCCAAACTCGCCAGCGGCACAGGACATGCCGACAGCAATATGCTGCGCGATATATTCATCACATTTCGCAACAAGAACTTTTTATACATGGTGATGTTGGATATGGCCGTGGGCGGTATCGGCTGCATCACCGCTACATTGCTAATGGTGACTTACATCTATTTCTGGCAACTGGATGCGACCCAGACTTCCTTGCTGTTTGCCGGTCCCATTATGCTCGCGGTATTGTTGTCGGCCGTGTTTTCCAGATCACTGAATCGGCTGTTTGAAAAACAACAGATACTGCGCCTGACCTGTGCCCTGACCGGCATTAACCTGCTCTGGCTGACACCGTTGAAATTGTTTGACCTACTGCCAGATAACAGCACGGTGGTATTTGCCTTGATCTACTTCAACTGGGCAATACATATGACCATGACTATTCTGCGCGTGATCACCGTTCACTCGATGCTGGCTGATATCGTGGATGAGCAAGAGTTGGCCACGGGCAAGCGAAAGGACGGCGTTGTTTTTGCTGTGGCTTTCTTTTCCTCCAAATTCATGGGCGCCTTTGGCTACCTGATAGCCGGCCCGTTTCTGGACATGATAGGCCTGCAGGCTGGAGCGAAACCAGGCGAAGTGTCCAGCACGGTAACGTGGGGTCTGGGCCTGATTATGGGCCCGGGGCTGGCGATTATTATGCTGTTACCGGTGTGGATGTCATTCAAAGTGAATATGAGTCACGCCAGTCAGTTGGAAGTTCGCCAGGCCCTGTCACAGCGACAACAGGTAGCCGAAAGCGGCGACAGCGGCTCCGTCAGCACACCAAGATAGCACTGAGAGCCGAGTTTTCCGAGTTCAATCAGCAAAGATGCGACTGAAACACCGCCTGGCAGGAGTGTTTATGCGCCTCAGAGCTGGAATGACCGGAATAGATCTACGATGGGAGCGATACGAGAACAATGTCCGGTGGAAATTGGTGGAGTTTGTAGGTTTGCATCGTGTTACCCATTATGGCGACTTAATTTGGCAACACCAGCGAGTTTTTCACTTGGCCCTCATTGCAACGCCACAGACTAATGGCTAATAACTGACTTGATAGTGCCATAAACTACAGACTGATGAGTCCATTGATTTCTTCAATCAGCCTAGCATGAAGCTCGGGGCTGGCATCGGACGCGTACACCAAAAACATGCCCTCTAAAACCTGATGGCGCAATTGATTCAAATCAATGTAGCCACTAACCCAGTCAATTCGCCCAAGCCGGTAGCTATTGTGAACTCTTTTCATCATCGTGCTGGGTTCGATATTTCCTAAAAACAACCCACTCTCATACCACTCCTTTCTCGGTGCTGCCAGTTGCTGTGCCCGCTGGAAAATTCCATCTGGAACTCTAGGATCAAACAATCTTACTCGCTCTGCCGACATAAATGCGGCGCGATAAAAATCCCCCTCTTGCTCAAATACAGCAACCACATTATCGATGAAGAACTTTGCATTTTCAATAGGGTCGATAGGCGGGTTGAGTGCAATGCCCTGCATTTTTTCAATTAAATTCGAAACCAACTCTTTAATGATGTCACTTTTTTTCCCAAATAGGTTGTGAATCGTTGGCGTAGTAACCCCAGCCTCATAGGCAAGCTCACTTATAGTAAAGTCTTCTAAACCTTTTGCAGCTATTAGACGCTTTGCTATATTAAATATGCGTTCACGGCGCAATTTTTTATTTGCCTGACGAGTTACATCTCCTAACGCTTTTACTGGTTTTTTCATGATTTATAGAATACCACGTGATAGATGATCAAACCAACACTTTTTACTATCAGTCAAAGCTGCAATGCCAAGCGCTCTGTTTTTTTAAGGAGGGTATATACATATTGGAAAGAGACTGTGTCGGAAGAAGAGTAGTTGTTAAGAGTAAAAGCACTTTGAATCAAGCGGGGTTGTACCCATTATTGTGCCTATACGGCTATAAATATAACGACCATAAAAAACCCTGTAAAAACAGAGATTTAATTAATATATAGCAGTGGGATAGACAGATAAACTATGTAGGTATACTCTACTCTGTAATACTATAATAGCCGCCGCAGATACCTTAAAACCTAACAATTACCTCTCCGACCAATAGAGGTGGCGATTGCGATGCCGGCTCCAGGCAAAAAAAATAGGCCGCAAGGGGCCTGTGGCAGTGCTCGTGTCAGCATCAGTAAGTAATTGTGACGCCGAGCTGGTCACTGTAAACCCCTTGGGCCGCTGGTTGCGCTGCCAGGACGCTACCATAGGCAGTAAGGGTTTGAGAGACGCCAGTTCCGGTAAGCGCCACACCTGTGGGGGAGGTATTTCCCCATACCGTGCCGCGAGCGACATCTGAATAAACTTTATAGACTAGATACTTTCCGGCTCCAGCAGTCATTCGACGAACTGGCGCATCAGCCGAACCCGATCCCGCGGAGGCACCAGCATTCATAGTAATCAGGGCCGCTGCGCCTGAGGTGCAGGTCGAAACTACCGTGGCCGTGGCTTCAAGAGCGGTCGAAGCATTTGCGACAAAACCGTCATAGGCTCCGAACGCCATTGGGCTGGAGTCCATAGAGCAGGAATATCCAACCGATACGCTAACGTTCATGGTTGAAGTGCTTGAGCCAGCGTAGGTACAGACGCTAAGAGCAGCGGAGCCAATTACCATGGCCGATACGATCGTGAGTTTAAGAGTGCTTTGGTTGAATTTAGTTTTTATAATTCGTTCCTTTAATTAAAAAATGCAGTTTTCTACAAGAGGATATTTAGTGAACTCCTCATCGAACTAATCTCTGCCGACACGAAGCCGCTAATAAACCCAAAAAGATGGTCTACGACGCCACACAGAAAAAGTAAGAAAACAAAGGCGTCTTGAGAGTGAATTAAGAATGAGATTAAAGAATAGTTTTAGTTTGATATGCATTCGTTAAATTCTCGTTCCAACCCCTCACGTGTAATACATATATCAAGGTGTGCCAATCAAGTAAGTCTAGCACATTTCTGATAAGGACTGGGTTTCCTAGAC
>DKML01000029.1:0-2098 GCA_002470515.1 Proteobacteria bacterium UBA7415
AGACGGCTTGCCTAACCACGAGGGTATAAAGCGGGCAAAGACTCAGCCTTCTGCCTTGATTTCATCAACGAGATACTCCCCGACGAGTTTCGATACCTCTTTCTGAGCGAGGTTAATTCTTTGGTTACAAGGTGCAAGTTAAGGGCGTCGTTGGTTGCATTGGAAAATGCTTGACTGTCAATACTTCTGAGCTGAATAGCTGCTTCGTGAGAGAGCAGTTCCGAAATTGAATCGATAGATACTGCCTGCTCAAAAAACACGTTTGTCCACACCTGAAGCAACTTTCTTAATGCAGCAACGTCTTTACTGTCCACATGTTCATTTTTAAGAGTCTTAGACTTAAGCTGTGCAATAAAATTCGCCCAGGCTTCTTTCTCTGTCGCAGACTCCGGAATTGATGACTCAGCAGAGTCGATCTGTGTGTTTCGTGTGCCACGTGTTTTGAAAATATACAATGCTTGCGCCAAGCAAAGCATGGCTAAAATCGCGCTTAGCCATTGCCATAATTTGGGGCTGACGGGGCTTACACGTATTCCCGTCTGCTGTTCAAATAGAGAGGGGGGTGCTAAATGCTGCTCTAGATTGTTCGTGTTGGTATTTACGGTATTTGGTGTCGTGCTCGAATTACTAACAATGGCGGGCAATACCTCTAGGGTTTGTGCAGGCAACACGGCGGTTTCAATTTTATTGGTTCGTGCGTTCCAGTACTGGAGTCGTTGTTCCTCTAAAACGAGCTCTCCTTCAGTATTAGCAATAATCGCTTCAGATTCTATTCGAGTTCCTTGAATGCCACTGTTTAACGTGTCTGTTTTAAGCTGTGCCTGATCTTGATAGCTCTGATAAGCGGAGCTTTGACTCGACGAAAGCAACGGCGGAATCGCTTCGGCTTTTTGGCCGCGCGCAACGATACTTACGCTTCGGGTTATTGGCTCACCAACTCGGATGTTTTGCACATCACCCGCCCAATCAGCACTGATGCTTATATCGTTAGCAACCAGCCACGGTTTGAGTGAGGTCTGTGGAATTGGCGTTACGGTAATGGATTTAGGTGTAGTACGCGCTACAACTTGACGACCTCTATTGGTGAAAATGCTGGTTCTCCCACCTTCCGAACCAGAAAAAGTCAGAGCAGGTATATTGAGAGTTCCGGGTGTTTGCGCAAATACCGCATAGCGCAACGTGATTTCTTGGCGAGAAATACCGTTATTGATCTTGCGCTGTACATCTTGTCCAAGCTGTACAACTTCGGCGCCATCAATTTGTAAAGGAGGTCCATTGAGGTCGCCTACGTTATTAGCCGCAGACAAAAGAATAGTGACGAGTATTTGCTCTTCAGGCAATACGGCGTTAGAACTAACGTTAATCGTTGCGGATAATGGTGTTGAATTAGCGTCGCCCTGAGGCACAGCAGATACCGATATGGTAATTGCTTGACTGCGTGCACCCTCAACAATTAATGAGGGGATGGTTAAGTTTCCTTTGTTACGCGGAAGCAAAGTAACTCGCCAACTGGTACTCGCTTCGCGTGTTGCTTGTCCATTAATAATCGAGACAGAACTGCTGGTGTTAGGACTGATACCAAGAATTTCGAAATTTTGGTAGAGCGGTGAAAGGTCCAATGCATCTTCGTTGACCTGATTATCGAACGTGACCAATAACGTTAGCGTTTCGTTCAAGCCTACTTGGTTGCGATTGACGACGCTGGTTAAGGTGGCTGCGTGTACGCTAGTAAATGGTATTAGCAGAACTAACGTAATGAGGCTAAGCCAGATACGAAATGAGGGTGCAGATTTAAGATTTGAGTGTGTAGCTTGCATATTCTTTGTTTTAGTAACGTGGGTCAGCGTCGTCGTCGCGTTTGTTGGCATTACTTTCTCGTTGCTTTTGCTGATATTCGTATTCGAATTTTCGTCTTAAGAAGCCGCTAGGGTCGTCAGGAATCGCACGTAGCCACTGTTCGCTTTGGTCGTCGAGACTCGCTTCAGTTTCTTCGAGTTCTGCAGCTTGCTCTTCCTCAGACTGTTCCTGCTCAGACTGTTCCTGCTCAGACTGTTCCTGCTCAGATTGTTCCTGCTCAGACTGTTCCTGTTCAGACTGT
>DKML01000029.1:2149-71324 GCA_002470515.1 Proteobacteria bacterium UBA7415
TTCAGACTGTTCCTGTTCAGACTGCTCCTGCTCAGACTGCTCCTGTTCAGACTGCTCCTGCTCAGACTGTTCCTGCTCAGATTGCTCCTGCTCAGACGGCTCTTGCTGGTTTAAAAGATCTTCAACCACGCTCTTGTTAAATGCGGCATCTTCATTTTCGGGGTCCTTTTCTAACGCTTTATTATAACTTTCTAGTGCAGCCTCTAAATCACCCGACATCGCCAATGCATTAGCTTGGTTATACAAAGTCCGGGCAGATGTGTTTTGGTTTTCGTCTAGTTTTTGGCTTAGCTCGACGGCCGAATCAAATTTATCGGCTTTATAATGTGCGGCCATAGACCATTCAGGGTCGTCAAATGCCTCTGCGGCTGAATCAAAATGCCCATTTTCATAAAGTCTTTGAGCATATTGATCAGACGTCTGCCAAAGCGATGACCACAACGATCGAGATTCCTCTGCATGACCGTCCAGTGGCACGAACAAGGTTAGCAAAACAACGTAGATGAGCCCACGTCTGAATAGCAGCAGCATAAAAGGTACGGCCAAGATAGCGGCTAAGTATCCAAGGTCTTGCCATTGCTCAGCTACTTGGTCACTGTTTTGGTTTAGCGCGCCGTCTGCGTCGGTATTTATAAGCGACTCGATATCACTTTGAGTGGAACTCAGAAGGGCAAACCGCCCGCCCGTGGCTGAGCTTACGGCCGTCATATTAGCGGCATCTAGCTTAGCCAATACTATTTCGCCCTGGCTATTCTTTAAGAAACCGCCCGTGCTTGCTGGAATGGGGGAGAGGTTGCTAGTGCCAACGCCCAATATAGATACGCTATAGCCTTGGGCCGCCTCTACAGCACCGTCAATTGCGTTAGGGTCTATAGAGTCGCTTATTAATAACAGCGAGCCCGATGGCGCATTGGCGGCTTTTAATAAAGATACGGCTAACTCGACGGCTGCTTCTATGTTACTACCTGCCACCGGCATGGTACTTGGGGCGAGAGCGGGTAGTAGAGCTTGAATAGTTAACGGGTCGTCGGTTAAAGGGCTAACCGCGTGCGCATCACCGGCATAGGCCACCAAAGCAACTTGACCATCTTTAAGTAATCGCAATGCGTCAACTACTTTAAGTTTGGCACGTGTTAGTCGGTTGGGCTTTAGATCTTCTGCGAGCATCGACGGTGAGAGATCTAAGATAATAACCAATGCTTGCTCATTCTGAACCGTAGGAACTTCTGTTGATATCCAGCTTGGACCAGATGCGGCCAAACACACTAGCAGCCAAATAGCAGACAGAAATACCGGAAGGCGTTGCGTGCCTTTTTTGCCCGCGATGCGCAATACAGCGAGTGCTTCAGCCGGCAGGTAGCGGTTCCAATCCGTTTGTACTTGCGCGCGTTTCATCCACCAACCCAAACCGAGACCTAAAGGCAGCAGGGCTAAGAACAGCGGTCGAATAAAGTGAAAATCATTAAAGTCCATAATCTACCCGCGCCTCCTAACAATAACCAGTAGCAAACATGCGGCCAAACAAACGCCCAGTGGCCAGTGCATCAAGCTCTTAATGGGTCTAAAGAATTGTTCCTTTGGAGTAGGTTCCAACTCATCCAGTTGTTTATAAACGGCTTGCAGTTGAGCGGGGTCTTCGGCCCGAAAGTAAACGCCTCCAGTTCGAGTGGCGATATTGCTTAGCGTAGTCTCGTCTAAGTCTGCGCTAGGGTTAACGTCTCGTACTCGACCGAAGAAATCACGTTCGCGCTTACTGCTCGCGCCAATACCAATGGTATGAATACGAATACCTGCTTCGTCTGCGATCTTCGCGGCTTCTAGAGGGTCAGTGCCTGAAGTGTTTGCGCCATCTGTAAGCAGCACTAAAACTCGGCTTTCTGCAGCACGCCCGCGTAAGCGTTTGATGGCAATACCTATTGCGTCACCAATCGCGGTTCTATTTCCTGCGAAACCGAGTTGCGCACTTAAGAGTTGTTCTTCGACCGTAGTGCGGTCAAAGGTCAGAGGCGTTTGCATATAAGCTCGCTCGCCAAATAAAATAAGTCCTAAACGATCTGTAGGCCGGTTTGCAACAAAGTCGCTCACTACTGACTTAACGGCGTCTATGCGGCTGACGTAGCGCTGGCTAATTAACATGTCTTCCTCTTGCATAGACGGTGATATGTCTACCGCAAGCATCATGTCGCGTTTTTCTAAGGGAAATGACATTGGGTCGCCAATCCATACAGGTCTTGCAATTGCGGTTACCAAGGCTATCCAAGCGATCCAGATTAATAACGCCGCTATCCAGCGCGCGCGCAAAGGGCTGCTGGTACCACCTTGTAATGATTGTACGCGGGTGAAAAATGGAACCTTGATCGCTCCAGCAGCGCTGTCTACGCCAGCTATTACCAAGCGTGCCAGTAAGGGTAGGGGCAATAAAAATAGGGCGTATAACCACTGTAATTCGATCATGATGCTTCTCCGCTCACAACCGTTCTATGTATTGTTTCAGCATCTTCAGAGCGAGTGTTTGAGCTCAAGACTCTACGGTGCTGGGACAACCAGTTAGTAAGCTCGGCATGCAGGCTTGGTACATCAACAGCACCCTCTATCTGTGCGTTCGCTTGATATACATATAGGCCAAGTGCGTTATGCACAGATTCGCTCATTGGTTCATGCACTGACTCTAGAGATTCAAGCCAAGCGGAGCCTGACAAGGCGCTTATTGAGTTCAATTCGGAACTTGCAGACAGTTCAGTATTATTATCATTGCGCGAATCGGTTTGTACTTTCAGCATAGCGCGTTTGAGCAATTGATTGGCTTGCTGACAGTAGTTACTGGTGTTCTGAGTCTCTTGCCACGCGTTATAGATGGCTTCTAACTCGTCTGTTAAGTAGTTTCGATACTCGCGTTCTCGCTGACGTTTACGAAGGTATCGAAATAACACAACAGACAAAACTACACCCAGCACTATAAGCATCCACCACCCAGGTGCCATCGGCCACCAGCTAATAGGCTCAGGCGTTTGGATGTCGCGCAATTGTTCGCGCAACATTTCTACAAGTTGTGGGTTAGGGCTGTTGGCCATAAAAGGGATCTAGCTATTCAATTCAATTGAGTTAACGGTCGGAGAACACGCGCAACAAATGCTTACGCGCGTCTTCCTCGGTCGACAATATGGTGTAAAACGCCTTGGCGTGTCTTAGCGCGGCGCTGATCTGTTCTAAATGTTGAGACTGCTCGTCTTGGTATTGTGCTACCAATTGGTTCGAAAACTGGATACGTGCGTGGTGTTCGCCATCACTCGTACCCAATTGCCCGCGCACCGGAAGATTCTGTTCAAAAGGATCGGCTATTTGTAATACCGATACATCACACGACTTACTTAAGGTGACTAATGCTTTTGCGCAGAGGTCATCAAAGTCGTGCAAATCACTAATAATGTAGAGCGCTGTGCCGGGTCTAATCAGGCGCTGACATTCTTCCAAGCCTTCGCGCAAACTCAATGATGAACGTGCACTAGATTCCGTAGTGGGCTCTAATGCTGTGGGCTCTAATGTAGTAGAGCCTAATAGTGATTGGTTTGCGTCATGAATGTCATGCAAAAATCTAAGAACAGCTTGTTTGCTACGCTTACCACGCGAATCAGCATGGCCGTGATTAGACAACACCTGGCCTCCCACGCGATCACCGCCCGCTAAGGCGGCCCACGCTATTCCGCCAGCCGCTTCGGCGGCTAAAACGGATTTAAACATTCCGTTAGAACCAAAAAACATATTGGCGCGTTGGTCGACCAAAATATGACAAGGGAGCTCGCGCTCTTCTCTAAATAACTTAGTGTACGTGCCGTCAGCGCGCGCTGTCACTTTCCAGTCAATGTTGCGGATGTCATCGCCAGGCTGATACCGACGCACCTCTTCAAACTCCATGCCTCGTCCGCGAAAGTTAGACCGGACGTTGCCCAGTAACTGATTGCGTGCAAGGTGGCGACCAAACAGCGACAAGCGGCTAGCCCAATGACGCGCATTGAGCAGGCTAGCGAGCGAGGTCACTATTCCTGCTTTTTGCAGCTGTGCTTGAGCTTGCGCTGTTGAAACTGATTGCGAGTTAGGCATCGGTGCGCTACTAATAATTAATAGTGAGACTATTAAGCAATGGGCACTCGAGCGAGCAGGGCGTCGATTACTTTATCGGTAGTAATGCCGTCGGCCTCGGCTTCGTAACTCAATATTAGGCGATGACGCAAGCAGTCGTGTGCAACCGCATGCAAATCATCGGGTGACACATAGTCTCGGTTGTTTAACCAAGCGTGTGCTCGTGCGCAACGATCTAAGGCAATAGTGGCGCGCGGGCTTGCGCCATACTCTAACCAAGAGGCAATATCTTCGCCGTAGTTCTGTGGTGCGCGGGTCGCCAATACCAATTGCACTAAATACTCGTCAACGGATTCAGCCATATGCATTTGAATAACGGCTTGGCGTGCCGCCATTATGGTTTCCTGCGACAGGCTTTTACTGGGTGCAGGTACGCTTTTCGAAAGGGCTTCGCCACGCGCTAACGCCAGGATGTCGCGTTCGGCCGAACTGTCTGGGTAATCAATTTTGATATGCATCAAAAAACGATCTAGCTGAGCTTCGGGTAGGGGATAGGTTCCTTCTTGCTCAATTGGATTTTGAGTCGCCATCACCAAAAACAAGTCGGGTAATGCCATAGTGTTGCGGCCTACGGAGACTTGCCGTTCAGACATACCCTCTAAGAGCGCTGACTGAACCTTGGCTGGCGCGCGATTAATTTCGTCGGCGAGCACTAGGTTATTAAAAATAGGCCCTTCTTGAAACACAAACTCGGCCGTCTCAGGACGAAATATTTCGGTACCTGTGATGTCTGAAGGCAGTAAGTCTGGGGTGAATTGAATACGCTGGAAGCTGGCTTCTAGACCTTCTGACAGACTCTTAATAGCCTTGGTTTTAGCCAAGCCTGGAGCGCCCTCCACCAATAGGTGGCCATCGGCTAGCAATGCAATTAATAGTCGGTCAACCAGCTTGGCTTGTCCCAAGATTTGGCTTGATAGCCATTCGCGTAATTCAAGAAATGATGTCAGCACTTTGCTCTCTCTAATCCGTGATAAAAGTTATTGATGGGTTTAATAAGGGCGAAAAGATAGCGCCAAATTCCGTTGTTAGAATAGTAATGATGCCTATACGTTTTTCAACTTAACTCTTTTTTAGGAACACGGTTTCTAGAGTTTAAGGTTAGACACCCTGAACAACGTGAATGAGCCGGCAGTTATTGTAACCCTTTGCATGCAGTGCGTCTGCACAGCTCTTTACTAGGAAAGCATGAAATCTGAACGATTGGTTTTGATAAGTCTAATCACATCAAGTCATAGTGCCAATCATAGAGTTGAAGTTAGAGAATTACGGGGACACTTTAAGAAAAGAAAAAAACTTGAGTTTACCGAACTGCAAATATCCTTAATTCGTGATGCTGTGTGCGAAATTGCAAAGCATCGCTAAGGCATTGCTATGCCTTTACAGTGGGGAGGTATCCATATATGGCCTAGATTATTGAATGTCGGGAATTAAGGTGTTGGTAACAAAATTAATGTTGTCAAATTCAAAAAAAATGACTTCTTTGCCATCTTCTTCACCAACCTTTCGATACCCAAGACGCTTGAAAAGACGCGCCGTTCCAGCCCGCCTAAGCTTAGAGTTCTCATTAATGTTGACCACTCCCTTTAGGCCTCGGTCGGCCAAATACATTTTTGAAAAACACAGCATCATCGCCGTACCAATAATCATTATGCGGGTGTTTCGATGCTGAGGGTCGATGAACATCCTATAGAGCCATACACCATTTCCTGTGCTGTGATTCGCTGACTTATAGAGGGTGTTCACTCCTATCAATTTGCCAGTCTGTGTCTCCGTAATGAAATAACAAACTTGATCAGTGCGTGCCAGTGCTTCTTGTTTGGAATGTATGACTCGGTTTCGCGTCCATAATTCGACACAAGCCTCACGTTGCGGCACTGTGATTTTTTCGAATACATTGGTTAAAGTGTACTTGCTGAATCTAAGTTCCTGAAGGTCATCCAGGCGAAAAGAGTAGAGCCCTGAGGGAAGCGATATATTGATCACGCTACTCTCACTGGCATCCGGTCAAACCCACGAAGCAACCAGGTAGGTCGCCTGATAGCGTCGCCCGCAGCCTCTATGGTTGGCATGAGATTCAACATTTCTTCAATGAATATTCTGATCTCGAGTCGAGCTAACGTTGCTCCTAAGCAATGGTGTGCGCCTCGAGCAAAAGCAAGGTGCTTAATATTTTTACGACTAACGTCAAAGATGTCTGGAGTCGGGTTGGCCAAAGGGTCTCTGCCCGCCGCACCAAGAAAAGCAAAAACGTGGTGACCTTGCTTAATAACATTGTTTTCAATCTCGATGTCTTCTAGCGCAAATCGACCAACTAACTGAACTGAAGGGTCAAACCGTAAACATTCCTCAACGGCATTTGGAATAAGGTCTGGTTGTTTTATCAGCTTCTGCCATTCTTCTGGATGCGCAAAAAATGCGCTCATTGCGTTTGTAAGCAAGCATGTTGTTGTGTCTTGCCCTGCAAATAGAAGGAAAACACAATTTGCTAGTAACTCTTGTGTATCAAGATCCTTTGAATTTTTATTGATGAGGCGAGTCATTAGATCGTCACTTTGATTGGCGATTTTCTTCGGTAGTAATTCTTTAAAGTACATTTCAAGCGCGACAGCAGAGTTGTTTAGCTCCTGTAAAACTGACTTCGGTAACTGATGAAAGTTGGATTGTGTAGCAATAGTTAAACTCCGCGTCAATTTCGCAAATTGAGTGCGGTCCTCTTTAGGTATACCAAGCATGTCTGAAATGACGGTCAGCGGAAACGGGTACGCGACTGTCGAAACAAAATCAAACTCTGTGCCTTGCTCGGTATTCGAATACAGCAATTCGCGTAGAGTCTTACGGATGCTTTGTTCGAGTAAAGAAACTAATTTATTGGTAAACACGCTGGCTATATTGCCGCGTGTTTTAGTATGTTTAGGTGGGTTTTGGAACGTCATCCAACGTTCTATGAGTGCCAATGATGGGTTGTTTTTCTTTAAGGCATCAATTGCTGAAGTGTCTCCACCACGATGCGGAGTCTGGCCAATATTGCCACGACCAGCCGATGGTTTGGCTAAGAATGTTGATAGTTCTTGAAATCCAGTAATTGTCCACTCAAAGTCATTCCTCCGAAATACGGGGGCGCTAGCCCTACGCTCTGCATAAAACGGATACGGGTTGTTGAGGAATTCAGGCGAATTGATGTTCATGTGTTAACCCTGACTCCGCCAATGAATGAATAAAAGCATACGTGTCTTACAGTAATAATAAATAGCAGTTTAAACAAGAGTCTTTGCAGACTAAAAAATCGTCTATAGAGGTCATTTCCATAACAACGATAACACGGCTGAAGGCGTGACAGAATGTGCTTTGATGCGTTGACGGCGGCGTTGGTTAACGGCGAACTAAATAAACCTGAGTCATAGCCATCTACGCCGCTAGGCGGTTGATCTTTCAGTAAAAAGCGCAGAAAAGCGATAGTCTGAAAGTTGTGTGTCCTTTGGGTCGAATTGAATGCATTGAACACAGGCTTCTAGGTCTTCCGGTTGGCTCCTAATAACCTTCGTTTTCGCCAACCCCTGCGCTAATAAAGGTGAAATCATACCGTCAAACTATATCGTCAAACTCCGTCGTTAGAATGCTACTAATGGCTCTACGTTTTTCAACTTAACTCTTGTTTAGAGTTCAGCCAAGCGTGTTTTATATTCAGTTTTATCAGTTAATTGCAGCAATGCCGTACCCTGCTGGGCGGGTATTGTGACTGCTTACTTTGATTGCCATTGCACAGACTGTATTTGTGGTAACTTTTAAAATAAACTGTGTATTAAAACAGTATTTATTGAAAAGAGTACGTTAATCAAATAAGCTAGAGACATGTCCTCGAAGCTCTTAAATAAGTCCAAAAAAGCTAACCCTTATACGTCCGATAAAATAGGCGTTAACGGCGATCTCTTTGCGGCATTTGACTTGGATGCTCAAGAGCCGGCTGAAGCTGAACTGATGGGTCAAGTAGCCCGAGAGCGAGTGAGCAGCTATAGCCCGGCGACACCTAATGGAAACACATCTGGCCGAGAAGCACCTGAGCAGCCAGTGGCTTTTAATCTAGCAGAGCATAGTGATGTTGACACTACTGAGCCCGAATCTATTCAGGTCACATCTATTCAAACCGAACAGCTTCAGGGTCTATTATCTAAACATGTTTGGCGCTCGAGTGATCTATTGCAGCACCGACATGACAACCTAGATACGGGCTTTGCGGCACTTAATGAGGCAATAGGCGGTTGGCCATTGGGAGCGACTACCGAGTTAGGTTTGAGCCAGGATGGTATTGGAGAACTAAGGCTGTTAATGCCAGCCTTACAGTCTCGATCAGCAGAGCCCTTAGCCAGTAGAGGGCCTTCAGCGAATAAGACATCAAAAGCAGCTATAGCATCTAAACGCTGTTTATGGATAGCGCCACCACATCAACCTTACGCACCGGCATTACTTAAGTTAGGCATAGACTTTGAACAAGTGGCGGTAGTGCAAACGCGCTCGCTGATCGATACCTTATGGGCCGCTGAGCAAGCGCTATTGTCTGAATCTTGTGCCGCGGTATTTACATGGACGGGTAGGCATAACTTAACGCAGCGCCAAACGCGCCGTTTGCAATTGGCCGCTGAAAAAACCAAATCGTGGCACGTCTTATTCAGGTACACAGACATGTTGCAGCAGGCATCGGCTTCTAGTTTGCGTCTGAAATTAATTGCCGACGACTATAGCCACTTGCGTGTTCAGGTCGTAAAACAACCCCAGAGTTGGGGCGGGCAAGAATGCGTATTGTCGCTGCCCCCGCATTATGAGCGCTGGCAACGCTTGCCAGTACAGCTTCTGCCACACGCCAACAGGCAATACGGCGCGCCACAACAACAGTTGCGCATTCTGGCTAAAGCCGCTCATATCTCTAAGCACCTAGATAATCTAAACGACAGCGATAACGTTATAACTCTAAAGCGAGTGAGCTGATTATGACGATCGCTCTACGTGCACAAGGCACCAGTGCCTCTACCGTTTTAGATGGCTCTAGCCTCAAGCCTAATCGTAAACAGAAAGCAGTATGGTTATGCTTACGCTTTGCATATCTGCCGCTTAATGCTGTGGGTGTACGTTATGCCGATCAAAGTAATACGATAATCACTCAAGACTACCAAGTGTGGCAGCTCAACCAGAACGCCGAAGACTATGGCGTGTGCGAAGGGCAGAGTGTAGGCCATGCGCTGATGCTTAATCCGGCAGGGCAGTTAGTCGAGCGGCAATGCGAACACGAAGACCTTAAGCTAAAGCAGCTAAGCGAATGGGCGTATCGCTTTACCTCGCATGTTTGCGTATACGACGACCACACCTTACTGCTTGAGATAGGCCGTAGCTTGTCGTTGTTTCGCGGCCTTAAACATTTGCATCATCTTATTGATGTTGAGTTAGAGCGCTTGAATATGGATGTTTGCAGTGCCGTGGCGGCCACACCTAAAGCGGCTTATGTGCTGAGTAATGGTTACCAGCAAGGTTGGGAGTTAAATGGCTGGCAAGAGCTGTTAAAGCATGTTTATTTACAAGACCTAAACCTGCATCCAAAAACCACAGCGCAGCTAAAGCATTGCGGCTTTACAACCGTGGGCGATATTGTGTCGATTCCGGCTGACGAGATGGGCGAGCGTTTTGGTCGAGATGCTTTGGTTTATTTAAATCAGTTGCTTGGGCAGACCGCTGATCCACAATTGTTCACAACACCGCCAGAGGCTTTTTCCGCCAACGTTGATTTTGCCGAGCCTATCCGCAACCGTCTGTGGATTGAGCAGCAAGTGACTCGCTTACTGCAAGACTTATTGAGCTTTGTGCAAGACCGTCAGTTGCTGTGCCGAGGGTTTACGTGGCGTTTCTATCATGAAAATAACCGTCTTCTGAAAACCATCGAGATCAATGTTAATAGCATTAAGCTCGACTTAAAAATGATTCAGGAGCTAACCAATCTTAAATTTGCCAGTACCGCTATGGACTGGGAGTTCTCACGTATCGAGCTCGCTAGCGAAGAGTTGTTCGCTAAGTCGTTATGGCACGACGACCTGTTTGACCCCCGCCCAGACCAAGAAAACTTTGATCGTCTAATAGACCGACTCAATAGCCGACTAGGTACGGGCTCAGTGCGCGAGCTAAAAGCTCAGCCAGAGCATTTGCCTGAGCTAGCAAATCAGTCTGGCTTGATGACGAATAGTTTGGTGTCTAAGGCATCATACTCAAAACAGGAAAAAGCATGGGCCGAGCAAAGGAATGATGACGGGGGGCAAAAAAATGAACTGATGGATGAGCCTCTGTGGCTGTTAGAGCATCCGAAGCGCCTATCAAAACAGGCCGATGGTCGCCCTTTTTGCGAAGGCCCACTGACGTTTATACACGGGCCTAATCGAGTCAGCAGTCATTGGTGGTCGCAACTGTGTAGCCGCGACTATTACATTGCCCGCCAAGCCAGCGGCCGTTTGTTGTGGGTGTACTTTGAGCGTACTCAACAACAGTGGTATATGCATGGCGCATTCGCTTAGAACTGATGTTTGCTGAACTGCATACCAAATCCCACTATACGTTCTTAACGGGAGCGTCGAGTCCCACTGAAATTGTCTATAGAGCTTCTGAATTGGGGCATACAGCCGTTGCTATTACTGACGAGTGCTCGTTTGCCGGCATTGTTAAAGCTTATCAAGCGAGTGTAGAGACCGGTATAAAGCTAATAGTGGGCAGCGAGTTTACGCTTCAAACCAATAGTAAAAACAAGCAACCACTAAAGCTACTGCTGCTTGCCCCAAGCCGTGTAGCCTACAGCGAAATATCATCGCTCATCACTAAAGGGCGGCGGCGTAGCCCTAAAGGCGAGTATTCGCTGCATTTACGCGATTTACAGTTTGGGCTACAAAACTGTTTGGCTATTTGGTTGCCGAGCGACCAGTCGGATGATGCCGAGCAGGGCGCGCAACTAGCGCAATGGTTTAAGGGGCGTGTATGGCTTGGCGTTGAGCTGTTCTGGAATAGCGATGACCAAGTGCGGTATTTGTATCGTGACAAGCTCAGTCGAGGCACAGGCATCAATATGGTGGCGTGTAACGATGTGCATATGCACTGTAAATCACGCAAACCTTTACAAGATACGGTATCGGCTATTCGCCTGCGCACCACCGTCGATAAGCTTAAGCTAAACCGGTACAGCAATGCCGAGCGTTATCTAAAGCCGTTAAAAGTGTTGGAGCGGCAATACCCTCATGCGCTGCTTGAAGAAACGGTGCGTATTGCCGACTTATGCCATTTTAGTATGGCCGAACTGCGTTATGAGTATCCGCACGAAGTAGTGCCAGATGGCATGACGGCCACTACACATTTGCGTCATTTAACATTTTTAGGGGCTCGTAAGCGCTGGGCCGATGCCCCAAATAAAAAGGTTCCAGATAAAGTTATTCGTTCGATCAGAAGAGAACTGCGCATCATACGCGAGCTTGAATATGAGTATTATTTTCTAACCGTATACGACATTGTGGCGTTTGCCCGAACGCGCGGTATTTTGTGCCAAGGGCGTGGCTCAGCAGCTAATTCGGCCGTTTGCTATTGCTTACACATTACCGAGGTCGATCCGGGGGTGAATGATCTGTTGTTCGAGCGTTTTATTTCTAAAGAGCGTAATGAACCGCCCGACATTGATGTGGACTTTGAGAGCCATCGCCGCGAAGAGGTTATTCAATACATTTATCAAAAATACACGCGGCGGCGCACCGCACTCACCGCCACGGTTATTACGTATCGGCGTAAGAGTGCGATACGCGATGTTGGTAAAGCCTTAGGCTTGCCGGGTAACTTTATTGAAGAGCTTAATCGCTCGATGGCGTGGTGGGACAAAATAGAGATGCTGACGGAGCAAATGCAGAAACGTCAGTTGGATTTAAGCAGTAACTTAAATCGATATTTCTTTTCGTTGGTTAAGCAAATACTAGGCACGCCGCGGCATTTGTCTCAGCATGTGGGTGGTTTTTTAATTACCGAGAGCCAGACCAGCACGCTAGTGCCCATCGAGAACGCGGCAATGCCAGATAGAACCATTATTCAATGGGATAAATACGACATCGAAATACTGGGGCTGCTCAAAGTTGATATTCTAGGTTTAGGTATGCTAAGCGCCATATCGCGCGCACTACAGATAATCAGCGACTACTCAGGCAAGCGAATGCGCGTGCAAGATATTCCACGCGAGGATCCAAAGGTGTACGACATGTTGTGTGCGGGCGATAGCTTAGGTGTGTTTCAGGTGGAGTCGCGCGCGCAAATGTCGATGTTGCCACGGCTTAGGCCGCGCTGTTTTTATGATCTAGTGATTCAGGTTGCCATCGTTAGGCCTGGGCCTATTCAAGGCGACATGGTGCACCCTTTTCTAAAACGTCGTAATGGCGAAGAAGCGGTAGAGTACGCCAACGACGAAATTAAAGCGGTGCTTGATCGCACCTTAGGCGTACCTATCTTTCAGGAGCAGGTGATCAAGCTCACTATGGTGGCGGCAGGCTTTAGTGGCGGTGAGGCCGACCAACTAAGGCGAGCGATGGCGAGCTGGGGTAAGAACGGTGACCTTGAACAGTTTCGGCATAAGCTGCTGCAAGGTATGTTGCGGCGCGGCCACCCGCACGACTTTGCAGTGCGCTTATTTGAACAGATTAAAGGTTTTGGTAGTTATGGCTTTCCTGAATCGCACTCAGCTAGCTTTGCCTTGTTGGTCTATATTTCTTCGTGGCTTAAGTACCATCACCCTACGGCTTTTTACGCAGGCATATTAAATAGCCAGCCAATGGGGTTTTATTCGCCATCGCAGCTTATACAAGACGCACGGCGACACAACATAGGGGTGTTGCCCGCGTGTATTAATCGTAGTTCATGGGAGCACACAGTTGATTTAACTTTACGGAACAATCAGCCGGCATTAAGACTAGGTTTATGCCTTATTAAGGGTGTTTCCGAGGAATCCGTAAAAGTGGCCATTGAGTCCCGGAGCTTAAAACGTTTTTATAGCGTCAACGATGTGCGTCAACGAGGCCTGTTTCATTCCGACCAACTGCGTAAGCTGATTAACGCCGATGTGTTTCACCAATTTGAGAGTAATCGACGTCGTGCCTATTGGCACGCTTTGCAATGCGACGATGGTTTTAATACACAAGAACCTAGCTCAGCCGAATTTATTCAAGACTTAGATGCGCTCGAAACCCTAAGTGCCGATTATCAACATGCTCGCGGCGTTTCTCTGAAATATCATCCGTTGCAGCTATTGCGCGATACCAAGCCGTTTAATCGCTGTGTGCCCGCCGCGCAGTTACTGTCGCGGCGTAACAACAGTATGATCGAGGTGGCAGGCGTAGTAACCGGTAGGCAGCGGCCAGGTACGGCAAGCGGGGTTATGTTTATGACCTTAGAGGACGAAACAGGCAATATAAATGTGGTGTTGTGGAAAGCCGTGCAAGAGCGGTTTAGGCAGGCGGTACTGACCAGCAACATCCTTCATGTGAAAGGTCAGCTCGAACATAAGAACGGCGTTGTACATGTAGTAGCCGCGTACATAGAACGCCAAGATCATGCTTTACCAGAATTGCGATCTAAATCACGTAACTTCCATTAGCCATTACTGAGCAGAGGATTGTGTATGGATTACCAGAAAAGAAAATATCACGCCAAGCTTACGTCAATCCACAATTGTTTTGGCGTGGTCTTCAAGGTAGACTCCGCGCTGTATTTATTTCCCACGAATTAACCGATTGAGTTTAGTAATGGCAAAAGTAATATTTATTGATTATCAAGGCGAAGAGCGCGAAGTTGATGCGACTAATGGCGACAGCCTAATGGAAGCCGCTACCAACAACGACATCCCCGGTATCGATGCCGATTGTGGCGGAGCGTGTGCCTGTGCCACGTGCCATGTCTATATAGACCAAGACTGGACGGCCGTAGTAGGTTCGCCAGCTGATCTAGAAGCCGAAATGCTAGAAGTCGCCGAAGACGTTAAGGACAACTCGCGCTTAGCCTGTCAGGTAAAAGTATCGGACGAAATGGATGGTCTTAGAGTCATTACGCCTGAAAGCCAGTTCTAATCCAGTATTGTTAGTACTGAAAACTGGTTTAGCTCATATTAGCTAGGCCAGCGCGTTAAAAAGTCATCTGGGTCAAGCTCAGGTACCAGTTTGGTGACCACAGGCTTACCCAGATAGAGAAAACCAATCAGTCGATGATTGGCGCTTAATCCTAGGCCCTCGAGCATCGCGTTTTCAAACATTATCGATCCGCTACGCCAAATTGCTCCTACTCCGAGAGCATGCGCAGCTACCATCATCATTTGAGCACTTGCTGCGCCGGACATAATTTGCTCAGCCTCAGGCACTTTATCGTGTTCTTTAATGTCAGCTGCCACCACAATAATGCTGGGCGCTCTTAATGGCTTGCACTGAATTTTCCTACGGAACTCAGGCTCTAACGGCGTGCCTCGCTGTTTCTCCATAACATCGGCCATAAGCGTACCAAATGCGTGCCGAGCTTCTCCTTCAATTAACAAGTAACTCCACGGGCGTAAATTGCGGTGGTCGCATGCACGAAGGCCTGCGCGAACAATGTCGTTAACTTGAGATTCAGTGGGTGCGGGTTCTTCTAAAATATTGACAGATACGCGATTGTGAAGGGCAGATAGAGCGTCCATTTGAAGCTGTAATTAACGATCGTTGATGTTACTCATAACTATACCGCGTTTGAGCCGAAAATCATGTCTGGATGGACGGCAAATTTTGCACGGTACGATTATGCGTTCTCCAAGGCACAGCAATAAAGCGAACTAAAAAATCGCAGGGAACGCACGTGCTTGAGGTTTGAGTGAGGGATAGAAAAATTGGAATGCTCACCCGACGGGCTCTTCACAAAATTAAAACACCAAGTCAGAAAAGGGCGTCTCAAACCTTTCGCTGACACATGAAACCAAACCGTGGGGGGGGGGAGGTATTAGTGTTCCATGCTGTTCGGGTAAACCCGAGTTATGTTTAATCAAGTGGGTCAACACCCGTCGAATGAGCAAAACTCCAACGAGCTTAATTTAGGCAAACACCTGTTGACGCGCAAGTGTTGATTTTTCAACACTGATTGTATCGTCGGTTTTGCTTGTTAAATGAGACTTTCTAACATCAAATTAATTTTACATCGCGTGCAAGATGCTTGGTCGACTAACGGGACATGAGGGTTGGAGCGAATGTGTTCTAAGAGGTATTGACGTATTTTACTTTTCGGTTAGTTGCACAAAGCTAGGCTCAAATGTGTATAGAGTTGTGTGCGAGACTGTCAGTAAGAAGATCGCTAGTTAATATGCAATCAGTAACTTATATCTAGAGGAGGATAGCAAATCGGAGATGGGGATTGAGAAGTCGCTTGGTGTTAACAAAAACAAAAGGCTCCTAAATATAATGCGTGAAATGGCTCCCCGAGCAAGACTCGAACTTGCGACCCAATGATTAACAGTCATTTGCTCTACCAACTGAGCTATCGGGGATCAGATTTCAGCAGACGCGCATCGTACTTATTCAGGTAACTTTGGTCAAGAAATTTTAACGGTTTTTTTTGGATTCATGCACTTTTACAGGCTACGCGCTGTGCTAGAGGCAATTTGTCTCTAATTCGAACCCGACCCGTATGTAAAATTGATATGTGGCGCATCGCAGTTGCTCCCTCTGAGCATATGTAAAATCCTGCGCTTCGGGCGCTACCATCGCCATGAAATCGTAATTTACCCCGTTGATTAAATCGGACGTTTGATGTGTTTAGAGGGGACATGATTTTAAGGATCTCGTCGTCCTCAACAGTATTGTTACGGTTCTTGTCTTCAAAGACTATCCACCCAGAGTTCCATGACCGACCTGCAGTCCTTCCAATGTCACATTGCAGTGCGCCAGAAATGGGTCTTTGACACAAATGTACATTGGTTTGGTTGGTTATTGCATATTTACGCGCAAAAGAAAGATAGGCATGCAGAGAGGCGGCATCTGCTCGAACTTGAGTATTACGGATTAGTTGATTAAACGATGGCATTGCCAGAGTGGCAATGATTCCAGTTATCGATACCGCCACCATCAATTCAATCATAGAGAACCCAAGAATACGCGAGCTATTGTCTTTTGATGCAGCGAGTGGGTGTGCAAAGAGCATAACGATTCATCCTTGAAGCGTTTAGAGAGAATAACGACCATAAATCTCTGGACGGATCTGCGTCAAGCGCTAAAAAATAATCGAATCGAACCTTAGATTGATCGTACTCAACTATACTTGCGTTTCTATGCAAATAACGTAATCCCACGCGTCACAAAAAAAACCCTAAGAACACTAAACAATGAAGCGAGAATTTCAGTTAGTTAGCGAGTACAAGCCTGCGGGTGATCAACCTCAAGCGATTAAGGCTTTATTGGGCGGGTTCCGCGACGGCGAAGCGTTCCAAACTCTTCTCGGTGTAACCGGTTCTGGTAAAACGTTTACCATTGCCAATGTTATTCAAGATTTGCAACGGCCAACAATCATTATGGCGCCGAATAAAACGTTGGCCGCGCAGCTGTATTCGGAAATGCGAGACTTTTTTCCGTACAATGCCGTTGAGTATTTCGTTTCATATTACGATTACTATCAGCCTGAAGCCTACGTGCCCAGTTCGGATACGTTTATCGAGAAAGATGCTTCGGTAAACGAGCATATAGATCAAATGCGGTTGTCTGCGACCAAGGCGCTTATCGAACGAGAGGACGTTATTATTGTCGCAACGGTTTCTGCGATATATGGGTTGGGTGATCCAGAGCAATATCACGAAATGATTCTGCACCTTAGTGTCGGCGACATTATGGATCAGCGCGCTGTGCTAAAGCGTCTTGCTGAGTTGCAATACATGCGCAACGACACCGAGTTAAAACGGGCAACCTTTCGTGTGCGCGGGGATGTGATTGACATATATCCCGCTGAGTCAGAACGTTACGCCATTCGCATAGAACTGTTTGGCGACGATGTTGATAAGATATCGCGTTTTGATCCGTTGACGGGTTCTGTTGAAGAAGATCTAAAGCGAGTTACGATCTTCCCTAAATCGCACTACGTCACACCCAAAGTAAAAGTCATAGAAGCCTGCGAGCATATTCGCCTTGAGCTGCGTGAGCGGCTTGAGCAACTTCGTTCATTGAACAAGTTAGTCGAAGCGCAAAGACTCGAGCAGAGAACACTCTTTGACCTGGAAATGATGCAGGAACTCGGTTATTGCAATGGTATTGAGAATTACTCGCGATACTTGTCAGGAGCTGAGCCCGGCGAACCACCACCAACGCTTATTAATTATCTACCGTCTAACGGCCTTATGGTATTGGACGAAAGCCACGTTATGGTGCCGCAACTCGGCGCTATGTATAAAGGTGATCGCTCTCGTAAAGAAACTTTAGTGGAGTATGGTTTTCGGCTTCCTTCGGCTATGGACAATAGGCCCCTTAAGTTTGAAGAGTTTCTTGGCATGATGCCCCAAGCCGTGTTTGTGTCGGCGACGCCAGGTGATTACGAGCTTGAGCGAAATCCGAATACTATCGATCAAGTAGTACGTCCTACAGGTCTAGTAGACCCAGAGATAGAAATACGCCCAGTTGCAACACAGGTTGATGATGTTCTATCTGAAATAAACAAACGCGTAGTTAAGGACGAACGAGTTCTGATTACCACGCTTACCAAACGTATGTCTGAGGATCTTACCGACTATCTATCAGATGCAGGCGTTAAAGTTCGATACTTACATTCAGACATAGACACTGTAGAGCGTGTCGAAATCATACGAGATCTAAGGGCAGGGGAGTTTGACGTGCTTGTGGGTATTAACTTACTTCGTGAAGGTCTCGATATGCCAGAGGTGTCTTTAGTCGCTATATTAGACGCAGACAAAGAAGGCTTTCTGCGCTCTAAGAGATCACTCATTCAGACCATTGGCCGCGCAGCTCGGAATCTAAATGGTCGAGCTATTTTGTACGCTGACAAAATCACCAACTCTATGCGTATTGCGATTGATGAAACCGATCGTCGTCGTGCCAAGCAGGTTGAATACAATAAGAAGCATGGAATCACACCTAAGAGCGTACGCAAAGCAGTACGCGATATTATTGATGGTGCTACTAGTAACGCGGCAGCCGAATTAGCACGGTCACGAATACCGAGCGGCGAAGTGAATCCGATAACGGATCCTAAACTGTTTGCGAAAACGTTAAAGGAGTTGGAAAAGCAAATGTACGAACATGCCGAGAACTTGGAGTTTGAACAAGCCGCTAGAGTGCGCGATAAAGTTGAAGAGTTGCGGGCGGGCTACTTGAAAGGATAAGCTAGAGAGCCAAACAACGAAATGGAGTCTAGACCAGATCGTAATGAAAGAATATAAAGTAGTAATCTATCAAGAGGGCATGCTCGGGTCTTTAGTGCTGGGGCAGTCTAAAGTAGATCCAGTGCGCTTTAGCGAATTTCTAAACGCCAATGCCGATGACGGATGGCGAGTAATAACGATGGAAAAAGACATTAGACGTATGTTGCTATTTTTTCAACGCGAAGCCTTTATGGTTGTGCTGGAGAGAGAGCGCGGCGCAAACCAGAATCAGACACAACAACCTTACATAGGCGGAGGAGCGTCATGAAATACGCATCTATCATTTGCATAGCCTTACTGGTGTTCTGGGTGCTTATTGCCATCTTGGATATGTGGTTTGATGTTATTTCTTGGGCGGTTTTTATTAAGCTGACCATCACTATGGGCTTGCTCATGGTGGTGGCCTTGGCGATCGCATTGGTTAGACGCGAGTACGTTGAAGAAAGCCAACTCCGTAAAGATAAATATCTAGATTAATTGCGTTTCACGCGTCTAAAAGCACACTTTATAGTATTAACATTTAGTTCGCTCACGGAGAATTATAAAAATGGCTGAGATATCGGGCTTGGAAATAACCCTGTTTACAGCGGTACTATTATTTCTTGCTGCGTTTGTGGCCGGTTATATAGACACCTTAGTTGGCGGTGGTGGGTTGATCACCATTCCAGCTCTCTTGGCGGTAGGCGTGCCGCCTCTAATGGCGCTAGGTACGAACAAACTGCAAGCCGTTGGTGGTTCGGGCACCTCGACGATTACGTTATTGATGCGTAAGCAATATCGGATCCAAGATATTGCATGGCTTATTGTCAGCGCGTTTGTAGGCTCAGTTATTGGCACTATTATTATTCAGTTTGTTGACGCTAAACATTTAGAGTTTTTGATTCCCTGTGTGATTGTAGTCATTGCTCTGTATTTCACCTTTTCTCCCAAAGCGAGTACGGTTCACCGCGAACCGCGCATAAGTCGTAAAACCTATGGTTTAACGGCCGTCCCGCTAATTGGCTCTTACGATGGAATGCTGGGTCCAGGTACCGGTTCTTTTTTCGTCTTGGCTGGCACGTCTTTACGCGGGCAAGATATTGTTACTGCTACAAAGCACGCTAAGCCGCTCAACTTTGCCACGAACTTGGCCTCCCTAATCGTGTTTATCTGGTATGCCAAAGTAATTTGGGCTATTGGTGGCCTGATGTGGGTTGGTCAGTTTTTAGGCGCCAGAATGGGGTCTAACAAGCTAATGACGGTCGATCCATCGATCCTTCGGTATTTGGTGCTTGTGTTATGTGGCGTGATGCTAGTTTCACTTTATTGGCGCTAGGTCGTTAAAAAGCTTTAATGGCTGAGTGTTTAAAACGTATCTGTACACTTTGTCTTCAACCTGATTGCAGACTTCTTTGCTTGGAATTAAAAGCAAAGTCATTTCTGGAAAGCTGACGCACTTGGGAGTACTCTTTGCTGCAAGACAATGTCGTCTAACAATAACTAAAAATGAGGACTTGGAATGAGCACTAATGTGGATACTTTCCTCGGTTCGGTAGAAACCACTTTCGATCAAGCGGCCGACTTGGTGGGACTTAATGATGAATTACGGCACAAAATTAAAATTTGTAACTCGACGTACGTAGTACGTTTTGGAGTACGGCTAAGAGGAGGCTTAGTTACATTTACTGGATATCGTTCAGTCCATTCCGAACATCGCGAGCCTGTTAAAGGCGGCATCCGTTATTCTCTTCATGCTGATCAAGACGAAGTCGAAGCGTTAGCTGCTCTCATGACTTACAAGTGCGCGCTGGTTGAAGCTCCATTTGGTGGTTCAAAAGGGGCTCTTGTGATTGATCCTACTGCGTGGGAACCTCATGAACTTGAGCGAATTACGAGGCGTTTTACTCAAGAACTCGCTAAACGACATTTAATAAGCCCAGCGCAAAATGTACCCGCACCCGATATGGGAACCGGCGAACGCGAGATGGCTTGGATGGCCGATGAGTATAAGCGCCTGAATCCAAACGAACTAAATAGCTGGGCATGTGTTACGGGTAAGCCAGTCAGCAAAGGTGGTATTCGGGGCCGTGTAGAAGCAACAGGGCGAGGCGTTCAGTACGCATTGCGAGAATGCTTTCGACATCCTAAAGATTTAGAGTTCGCAGGTGTTACACCAGGTCTCAAAGATAAGCGCATAGTCGTTCAAGGTCTGGGTAACGTGGGATATCACGCAGCGCAATTTTTGTCGCAAGAAGATGAAGCCATTGTTGTTGGGGTCATTGAACGTGACGGCGCTGTCGTTGACGAGTCTGGGATAGATATTGATGGGTTGCATATGCATATCCACAAAAACGGCGGTGTTAAAGGGTATAAGGGCTATACCGAGGACTCTGCTAGTGTGTTGGCAATGGAGTGTGACATCATGATTCCAGCGGCGCTGGAAGGTGTAATCACAGTCGACAACGCGAATGACATTAAAGCAAAAATCATTATTGAGGCGGCTAATGGTCCGATTACATTTACGGCTAATCAGATTCTGTTAGATCGAAAGTGTCTGATCATTCCTGATCTATATGCAAATGCGGGTGGTGTAACGGTTTCGTATTTCGAATGGGTTAAGAATTTGAGTCACATCCGTTTTGGCCGACTCGGTCGCAGACAAGCCGAAAACCAAATGATTAATATTCTTTCCGCCGTTGAAGAATTGGTAGGTAAGAAAGTGCCTGAAGGTTGGCGTGACAAAATTATTGAGGGTCCTACGGAGTTAGACTTGGTTCGCTCTGGTCTTGATGACGTTATGCGAGAGGGCTATGCGTCCATCAGTGCGAAATGGAATAATGACAGTCGTATTCCTGACTTGCGCACCGCAGCGATGATGATTGCTATTGAGCGTATTAGTGATTCGTATTCATCGTTAGGTATATAAACCACCCGCAGGAATAAGAAGTAGCTAGACAGCAGTAATTTGAGTTAGCAAAAAGCCTAGATCGTATTTAGCGATCTAGGCTTTTTTAATTTTGCAGCAGACCTAACAACGCGTAGCTCAGCTAGCGCGTGTTAGATATTAAAAAGAGCACCTACGATTTATGATGCAACAGTTCTTCGATCTCATCGTCGTCGACCAAGCCTGCATTTGGATCGTTATAAATAGACAGATCCATTTTGCCTTCACTCTTAGCAACAATAGTTGTCACTACGGCGTCACCTGTAACGTTGACGGCGGTACGGGTCATATCCAGTAAGCGATCAACACCGATGATAATGCCAATAGCTTCTACAGGTAGGCCTACCTGATTGAATACCAGAGTAAGCATCACGAGACCAACTGACGGAACGGCCGCAGTTCCTATCGACGCTAAAACAGCTGTAACAACAACGGTTACGTAACCACCTAAACCCAGATCAACAGCGTAAAGGTTGGCGATAAAAACAGTCGCGACCCCTTGCATAATAGCTGTGCCATCCATGTTAATGGTTGCGCCAAATGGAACACTAAATGAAGACACGGCGCGATCTACGCCCAGACGCTCTTGAACGGTACGAAGGGTGATTGGGATTGTTGCGCCAGAGCTGGATGTAGAAAACGCAAACAACTGAACATTTCGAATCTTAGTTAAGAACGTTTTGATGTTTAAACCGCTCAATGCTTTTAGCAAAAGCATTTGCGTTACTAGTGCGTGGAATAACAACGCTGCGATAACGACCAAGAAGTAGCCCGAAAGCTGGGCGACTAAGTCTAATCCAAGTTCGGCAACGGCTTTACCAACCAAGCAGAACACAGCATACGGTGCGAGCAACATCACCATTTCGACCATGCGCATGATTACTCGGTTAATTTGTTCGATCAACGACACAAGGTCCGCAGAGCGTTTTACTTCAATTAGTAGCGCTATGCCGAAAAATATGGCGAAAAAGATAACCGCTAACATCTCGCTGTTAGCCATTGCCTGAAAAATATTGCTTGGAACTATGCCAACTAAAATTTCAGAGAACGACTTACCCGCTTCTTTACCGGCAAACCCTCCTTCAAATGGAATAGTCATGTTTTCGCCAATGCCAGAGAACACAGCGAAAGCAATTGCGGTTGTGATGGCAATTGCGGTAGTAATTATGTAGAGCGCGAAAGACTTGGAGCCAATCTTGCCCAATAGCTTAATATCGCCAATACCAATGATGCCGGGAATCAGTGAGAACAAAACTAGAGGAACAACAAGCATTTTTAGGCCATTTACAAATATTTGGCCAACGACGAAAAACACACCCTCAATAATATTGGTCTGAATCCACGGGTTACTCGCCAGTTCAGACCAATTAAGGCCAAGACCAACGGCTATTCCGAGTATGAGTGCGAGTAAGACTTGATTTGCGAGATTCATTGTAATGACTCTTTGTTTTTTTGACTTTCAAACAGTGTAGACGATTCAGTAGATTCAGGCCAACCTCATGTTTAGGTGATTAGTGTGAAAACTGAGTATTAATTGCGTGTTGAGGTCGGCCGTGTTTTTATCGGGGGACCAAAACACTCGTTGTTAATATGTCCATAAAAAAAGCGACACTCTCTCAAGTATCGCTTTTTTTGTATCGACAGAGGTGTTCAGCTGCCGACAAATATAGTTGCTGCTTATTTCAAGAACTTACCAGCAAGATTGGCAAGGCCTGATAATCCGCCTACAGCATCTAACAGATTGCCGTCGCTAGAAGACTTATCGACTACCTGAGGTAGCATTTCACGCAGACCTGCGAGTAACTCATCTTGATTTGCGCCTAGCTGTGAAGCCGCTTCTTTAAGCTTATCGCTGCCTAATAGAGACTCAATTTGTGAAGGTGATATGTCAGCGTTAGAACCGTTGCCTAACCAAGACTCCGCTATATCTGCCAAACCGCCGCCTTGAAGGCTGCCTACGATCGAGCCCAAATCTATTCCTTGGCCACCAGAGCCGCCTAATAGATTTCCAATTACAGATTGTAGCAAGTCATCATTGTTGCTAGCTGAACTGCTTAGCTTAGATGCTAGAACTTGAGTGGCTAATTTCATCATATCCATGGTATCGAATCCCTCATATAGGATTTAAGTTGGAACGCAAAATGCGCGCTATACCCTATTATTAACTAACTGGTCTGAAATTGCAGAGCCATGCTGTAAAGAATTGTGTCAATACGCTGAAATAGTCTGAAAAAACAAAGGCTTTTAGTCACTAAAACCTGTTGAAACTCCTATGGGGGTTTGATATTGTCCGCATCCTAATTTTAGACGCGTAGCTCAGTTGGTTAGAGCACCACCTTGACATGGTGGGGGTCGTTGGTTCGAATCCAATCGCGTCTACCAAAATTGGGTTATGTGAACGCATCTTTTAAGAAGTGCGCTCATATTCGCAAAAAATACGCAGTTATTGAATTAAAGGCCTTTTTGAAGCTGCATTTTGATTTAAAATACGCGGCTTGTGTAAAAAGCAAAAGCATTGAATGTGTACAGAAAAACATGAGATTCAGAAAAGCTTAAAAAGTGTTTTGAGTCATTACTTAGAAACTTAAAGAGGTATCACCATAGCCATCAAGAAACAGCAACGTGTCAATAACGCAATTAAGGCCACTGAGGTCCGGGTTATTGGTGCAGACGGGGAGCAAGCCGGTATTTTGAGTCTCGCAGACGCAATGCGTCTAGCCGAAGATTCTGAGCTCGATTTAGTCGAAATTTCACCTAACGCCGATCCGCCTGTATGTAGGGTTATGGATTACGGCAAGTTTTTGTACGAAGACAGCAAGCAAAAAGCAGCTGCTCGTAAGAACCAAAAACAGACTCAGGTGAAAGAGATTAAGTTCCGTCCTGGTACAGATATTGGCGATTACAATATTAAGTTAAGAAAGTTACGAGAATTCTTAGACAGCGGCGATAAAACAAAAGTTACTATTCGCTTCCGTGGTCGTGAAATGGCGCATAAGGATCTCGGTATTAAATTGTTAAAACGAGTCGAGACGGATTTAGAGGACATAGGAGCTGTTGAACAGTTTCCAAAACTCGAAGGTCGTCAAATGGTGATGGTTTTAGGACCTCTTAAGAAATAAGAGCGTCCTGAAGAAAAGAGCCTCGCAAGAAATAGACTGGTTAGAAAAGTTTTGAGGTAAGTGCCTCAAACAACGGGCCGAAGAAGTCACACTTTTAAACTTCTTTCGGCTATCAATAATGGCAACTGGCGATTAAGCCTGGAGAAATTATGCCTAAAATTAAAAGTCACAGCGGTGCTGCCAAGCGCTTCAAGAAAACTGGTAGCGGTAAGTTCAAACGCTCTCAGTCGCACTTGCGTCATATTTTGACCAAGAAATCGACTAAACGTAAAAGACATTTACGCTCAACACTTATGGCTGAACCTTGTGATGCCAAGTTGATCCGTAGAATGTTGCCTTACGCCTAAACTAATAACCTTTTAGTGAGAGAAAGAAATGCCTAGAGTAAAAAGGGGCGTCACCGCCCGAGCAAAACACAAGAAGGTCATTAGCCAAGCAAAGGGTTATCGTGGCCGTAATAAGAACGTCTTCCGCGTTGCTAAACAAGCAGTAACCCGTGCAGGACAATATGAATACCGAGATCGTCGTCAGAAGAAACGTCAATTCCGCCGTTTGTGGATTACACGTATCAGTGCTGCTGCTAAGATAAACGGAATGAACTACAGCCGTTTCATGAACGGTCTGAGTCGTGCAGAGATTGAATTGGATCGTAAGGTTCTTGCCGATATCGCTGTACATGACCCAGCTGCGTTCGCTGGACTAGCCGAGAAAGCAAAAGCGGCATTGGCTGTCTAGTCTAATCGCTTAGTTTTAGATCGGTTAAAGCAAAAAAGGAAGGCTTAGCCTTCCTTTTTTGTTATGTGCGTCGTTGAGATTGTGTTCTGCGCTTCATTGAAGTGTGGCTTTCTGTTTCATTGTTGCTGTATCAACGGTTAAGAAGGTATAAGCCGTTAAAAAGTGTAAGTCAGTCTGGTAAGCTTAACGGCTTGCTCCAAATTACTTATGTAAGTAGCTGGCTAAGTCGCTAGTGTTAGGTTAAATAATCCGCCGTTTAGGCAACTATTTTCTGTGATTAGTATGGATATTCAATTCGAATCAAGTCTGCAAGCCATCTTGGCTAAAGCCTTAGGAGACGTTGCACAAGCAACCAACCCTTCAGAGCTAGAGCAGCTCAGAGTGCATTACCTAGGCAAGAAGGGTGAACTCACTCAACAACTTAAGCAGATTGGTAGTTTACCGCCCGAACAGAGACCATTGTTTGGGGATCGCGTAAACCAGGTTAAGGCTGAATTAGCAGGCGCTCTAAATGAGCGTAAAATAGCACTAGATAGCCTCGCGTTAGAAGCGTCAATCGCTCGCGAGTCAATTGATGTGAGTTTGGCTGGTCGTGGTAAAGCGACTGGTGGCATTCACCCTGTCACGCGAACCATGCAACGCATTGAAGACATTTTCGTGGCGATGGGGTTTGGCGTGGCCGAGGGTCCAGAGATTGAGGACGATTTTCATAACTTTGAAGCACTGAATATTCCGGCAGAGCACCCAGCACGTGCCATGCACGATACGTTTTACGTAGATTCGTCGCATATTAAGAAAACGGCTAACAATGCGCATGAATCGCATTTATTACGTACGCATACGTCGCCAGTACAAGCTCGATTTATGCTTGATTCAAAGCCGCCGATTAATATTATTGCGCCGGGCAGAGTATATCGTTGTGATTCTGACGTAACCCATACACCGATGTTCCATCAAGTAGAAGGGCTAATGGTCGATGAAGGTATTTCCTTTGCAGACTTAAAAGGTGTGCTCACCAGTTTCTTGCAACAGTTTTTTGAAGCGGATCTAAGTATTCGGCTTCGACCTTCGTACTTTCCATTTACTGAGCCTTCAGCTGAAGTAGATATTAGCTGTGTGTTTTGCACTAAAGGGTGCCGTATTTGTAAGCACACAGGATGGATCGAAGTTTTAGGTAGCGGAATGGTTCACCCTGAAGTGTTTAGACACGTTGGTATTGATTCTGAAAAATACACAGGTTTCGCGTTTGGCCTCGGTGTCGAACGCTTAACCATGCTGCGTTATGGCGTAGATGATTTACGTCTCTTTTTTGATAACGACCTTGGTTTCTTGGAGCAGTTGCAATGATCGTCAGTGAACACTGGTTGCGCGATTGGATTAGTACCGATTTAAGTGCGACACAAATTGCCGAACGGTTAACGCACGCCGGTCTTGAAGTAGATGGCGTGGCTAACTTGCCGGGCAAGGTCGAAAATCTCGTAATAGGACAGGTTAAATCTGTTGCTAAGCACCCCGATGCAGATCGTTTGAATCTAACGCAGGTTGATGTGGGTGATCAGGTCCTAGAAATCGTGTGCGGTGCAGCCAATGTACGCGAGGGGATGCTGGTAGCCGTTGCGATGATCGGCGCTAAGTTACCTAATGGATTAAAGATTAAGAAGGCCAAGGTACGCGGTGTAGAGTCCATGGGGATGTTGTGCTCAGCGTCGGAGTTGGGTTTGGAAGACGATTCTAGTGGCATACTAGACTTAGACGAAGATGCCACGCTAGGAGGTCGCGTTGACGAATACCTGGGATTAGACGATGCACTGATCGACATCGACTTAACACCTAACCGCGGCGATTGTTTGAGTGTGCGCGGAATTGCACGAGAGTTAAGAGTGTTGGTCGATGGTGACTACCATCCGCTTGAAGTCGGTGAGCAGTTGTCGACTCTGAGCGACACTATCGAGATTGAAATTGCTGAGTCTAGTCGTTGCCCAAAATATCTGGCGCGAGTTGTTAAAGGTGTCGATGTGGGTGCAAGCACGCCATTGTGGATGCGCGAACGATTGCGTCGCAGTGGCCTGCGACCTATAAGCCCTGTGGTCGATATAACCAACTACGTCATGTTAGAAATGGGCCAGCCTATGCATGCGTTTGATTTAGGCAAACTTAACGACAAGATTGTGGTTAGGCGAGCGAAAGCGGGCGAGACGATTAATCTTTTAGATGGATCCGAAGCTACTTTAGACGACGATACGCTTGTGATTGCCGATGCAAAAGCCCCGGTTGCGATTGCTGGCGTTATGGGTGGGCAGGATAGTGCGATTGATGATTCATCAACTAATATTGTGTTTGAATCAGCTCACTTCACGCGTAAGTCTGCCGCAGGCACTGCGCGTAAATATGGTCTGCACACTGACTCATCACACCGTTTTGAGCGTGGTGTTGATCCCCAGTTACCACGCGAAGCTATCGAGCGCGCGACTGAGTTGTTACTGGAAATATGCGGCGGCGAAGCGGGCCCCGTGTGCGATTCGTCTACACACGATAAAATCGCTAATAAGGTAGTTGAAGTGCGTTTTGAGCGCTTAAAGCAATTGCTGGGTATGCCATTGGAAAAGGCCGAAGTAACCGGCATTCTCAAGCGAGTGAGCGAACAAGTTGAAGAGATTGAGTCGGGCTGGCGTGTTACTGCTCCGAGTTATCGTTTTGATGTTGAATACGAAGCCGACCTGGTAGAAGAAGTAGCTCGAGTGAAGGGTTACGATAATATTCCTACAACAATTCCAAAAATCGCGCCGCGTAGTAAAGTAGCCTCGGAGTCATCTGTGTCGCTTCGCAAGTTGCGTCAAAGTTTGGTGGCTCGAGATTTTTTTGAAAGCATTAGTTACAGTTTTGTTGATCCTTCAGACCTCATGCCATTTGGTGATGAAGAGCCGGTTAAGGTCAGTAATCCACTAGCCGACAACTTGTCGGTAATGCGCACAAGCCTTCTACCGGGCTTGATTAAGACAGCGCAATTCAATTTAAATCGTCAGCATGACCGAATTCGCATTTTTGAATTAGGCGCAACTTATCATAAAGCCGACGATGGTTTTACCGAAGTTCAACGAATCGCCGGATTAGTCACGGGGCCTTTACAGCCAGTGCAATGGGGTTTAGATAACGCGCGTTCGGTCGACTTTTTTGACCTTAAAGGCGATTTAGAGGCGTTGCTTGACTTAACTGGGTCTCGACAAGGCTTTGCATTCCAGCGTGCTGAGTTTGATGGGTTACATCCTGGTCAAAGTGCCAATGTGATTGGCATTGATAACGGTTCAGTCATCGGTCGTATTGCGCGCTTACACCCGGCGGTTGAGAAGCAATACGATTTGAGTACGGGTACTTTTGTTTTCGAACTTGATGTAAAAAGTGCTTTTTCAGCAAGGTTGCCTGAATTTAAGGGCATATCAAAATTCCCAGAATCTAAACGAGATTTGTCGGTGGTCGTTGATAAAACCGTTGTTGTTGCTGAGTTGATGACTGCGGTACGAAAAGCTGTAGGAAAACAGCTAGTAGACCTTACTCTGTTTGACGTTTACCAAGGGCAGGGAGTTGGTGAAGGTAAGCAAAGCTTATCTATAAAGTTGACTTTGCGAGAGCGGGAACGGACTCTTACAGACGAAGAAAGCCAGCAGTGTGTTGCGAAGGCTCTCAACGTTTTGGAAACGCGATTTGGTGCAGCACTTAGGTAAAAGTTGCGATACGACGCATTTACGTCTATAAAGATAAGCATAAAGAACGTTGGTCATCATCACCTGGCGTTCAATAATAATGAAAAGGATAGTGAGAATGGCAATAACTAAAGCTGACTTAGCGTTAACTTTGCATGGTGAAATCGGCCTTAATAAGCGCGAGTCTAAAGAGTTCGTTGAAGAGTTTTTTGAGGCCATTAAATCCTCGCTTCAACATGGCAGCGCAGTGAAGTTATCAGGCTTCGGTAACTTTGGCTTACGCGACAAGCCTTCAAGGCCCGGAAGAAATCCAAAGACGGGCGAAGAGATTCCTATTTCAGCTAGACGAGTGGTGACCTTTAAGGCGAGCCAGAAACTCAAGGATTCAATTGACCATAACTCTGTTGAATTACGAGAGCAATTGGGGTTAGATTAATAACATCAAAGTGCCGACCTATAATTTTTCTCTAATAATCATTTATCTATATGAATTAATTGGCTATTTTTGAAGAAAATTGCCATGCAAGATGCATTGCTTGCTGTTAGACTCAGTTTTTAAAGACACGAATTTGAAAGAATCACACGGGTAGACCACATACATGCTTGATCCAAGGGATAACGCCACCCTACCGCCAATACCGAGTAAACGCTACTTCACTATCGGTGAAGTGAGCGAGTTGTGCATGGTTAAACCACATGTACTACGCTATTGGGAGCAAGAGTTTTCGCAACTCAATCCAGTTAAGCGGCGTGGTAATCGTCGTTACTATCAAAGGCACGAAGTTCAGCTAATTCGTCGAATTCGTAGCTTGCTCTACATTGAAGGTTTTACTATCAGTGGTGCAAAAAACCAAATTGAAACTGAAGCTTCAGGCGATCAAAATGCCACAACTCCAGTTCGTAAGAAAATGGTTGAGGAGTTGATCCACGAAATTGATGAAGTCGTTGCTATTCTCTCTGAATAGCTTAAAATCCGCCTTCAGTTCGGGGTGTAGCGCAGCCTGGTAGCGCACCGCAATGGGGTTGCGGTGGTCGGAGGTTCAAATCCTCTCACCCCGACCATTTTATCTTCTAAAAACCCCCTTCGTTTTTTTCAAATCTAAATCACAAACTGCGTTCTGAATCCTAAGTTCCCAGCTATACTTTCCAATTGTACTTCCAACGCAAACCCCTGAAACTCTGAGTCCAAAAATAGGCTTAAACTAATTGTGAACGTCCACCTTTTTTCGACCCCACAAATGTATGTTTAAAGACTCCATAAATCAGTCTCGTCAGCAGGGCATTGGAATGACTTCAGAGCGTACACGTTTGCGCATGATTGCGGAGTTGCGGGATCTTGGTATAAAGGATTTATCGGTTTTACACGTCATGTCCAAATTACCTCGACACATGTTTGTCGACGAGGCGATCTCGTGCCGAGCCTATGAAAATACTGCATTGCCGATTGGTCACGGCCAGACTATTTCGCAACCGTATACCGTTGCTTTAATGACCCAGACCTTGTTAAACAAGCCACGAAAAAATGTGTTAGAAATTGGCACAGGCTGTGGTTATCAAACCGCTGTGCTTTCGCAACTTGTTGATTCAATCGTTTCGGTCGAGTGCATTCTCAAGCTGCATCGACGGGCGCGTGATCTAGTCTATGATCTTGGCGTTCGCAACGTAAAGTTTCGTCATGGTGATGGCTTTGGTGGATCAGCTGAGCACGCACCCTACGATGGTATTTTAGCGGCTGCAGTCTCAGATGACGTGCCACAAGAGTTGATCGATCAGCTGGCCGAAGGGGGCAGAATAGTAATGCCTGTTAGTAAAAATGGCTCTCAATGGCTGATCATTATCGATAAGATAGGTGGCCGAGTTGTTTCACAAGATTTAGAAGCAGTAAGGTTTGTCCCGCGATTGAGCGGTCTCTATTAAGCTTGTGAGCACTTAGATCGCCGGATATCTGGACAAGTTTTAAATTCCAATGAAGCGGAAGTTTCGGCCGTTTTATTCGCCGTAACAACAATTCTAAAAAGTACTTTTTGAGCAACTTTAACCTTTATATATTAGAAATCGGGCTATGCGAATATTTGAACCAATTTATACGACCATTTTAAAGTGGGCAAAGCACAAACATGCAGAACGTTACTTAGCGGGGGTGAGCTTTGCTGAGTCATCATTTTTTCCTATTCCGGTCGACGTAATGTTAGCGCCAATGGTGTTGGCAGCGCCAAATCGTGCTTGGCGGCTAGCTGCAATTACCACTGTCATGTCGGTTCTAGGGGGGCTGTTTGGATACATTATTGGGGCCTATTTTTTTGATCTATATGGCACAGCAATTTTGGACTATTTTAACGCTCACGAAACGTTCGATGGTGTCCAGGCTTCGTATCTTAAATATGGAATGCTCATAGTATTAGTTGCAGGGTTTACGCCCGTACCGTACAAGATATTTACCATTGCATCGGGTGTCATTGGTATTGCCGTTGTTCCCTTTTTGTTTATGTCTTTAATTAGCCGCGGTGCTCGTTTTTTCTTAGTTGCAGGCTTAATAAAGATGGGTGGGAGCAAGCTTGAAGAAACCTTGTACAAGAAGGTTGAGTTAATTGGCTGGGTTGTTCTTTTGCTTATTGTGTTTGCGGTCGTCTTGTACACCAGTCTACCCGCGAGTTAGACCTTGTCTGCGTCAGCCCTACATTTAATGTCTTACTACGTTAAGCATTTTTTGAGCTGCGTAGGCAATGGAGGGAACATCGCTGGTATTTTATTAATTGCGATCTTTGTTACGGGCTGTGCTGCCCCCAAAGATATAGCGGTTGAAGAACGCGCAACTATAGCTACTAAACCCGTGGTGGTTCATCGAGCAGGTGAAAAAAGACGGCGGACTGATTCTGTTCCAATTACAAGTTCTTCCGCCGCTCCGAGTAACTCAGTTAGGGCAAGACCTTCAGGTGTCAGCATGGAGTTAGGCACAAAGGGTATTTCTCACACGGTGCGATCGGGGGATACTCTCTATTCTATTGCATTCGTCAACCAGTTAAGTGTCGATGATCTTTTATGTTGGAATAAAATACGTGATAGTCGAAATTTACAGATCGGGCAAAGTTTGGTTTTAGTTAGACCACCGTGCCAACCTGCATGCACCAAGACAAGCTTAGCCTCGAAGTCAAATGTTGGCACCCAACCTTCTTCAGGTTCTCGCAGCGTGAGCAAGCCTAAGCCCCCGCGTAAGGTGAACGCATGGTATTGGCCTGTTGACGGAAAGCTGTTAGAGCTGTATTCAAAGTCAGCTCGGCGCCAAGGTGTTGTGATAGCGGCTAGTCAAAATACCCCGATCAAAGCGGCTGCTAGTGGAACAGTGGTGTATAGCGGCAATGCGCTCAAGGGTTATGGCAATTTACTTATTCTGAATCACCCTGGCGGGTACTTAAGCGCTTATGCGCACACCCAAGAGATTTTGGTCAAAGAAGGCCAGTATATTAATGTCCAAGATGTAATTGCGACTACGGGGCGTGATAACTCTGATCGTTCAAGCCTGCATTTTCAAATCCGAAAGGATGGTAACCCTATAGATCCAATACCGCTGCTCAAGCGCTAGAAATGATGGGTTGATGGCTGATGCATCTAAAATCGAGTATAAGGTCGCAATATTCGTCTAACTATTGTCGATCATTCCTCAAAAAAAGCGCATTAAATGGACATTTCGGGCGCACAATTTACTACAATATAAGGCCAAGAATTAAAGCCGTTAGTGCTCTTTTTTCTATTACGTTGATTAACCTGAGATTTACATTTTGGCTATTGAGCAGTTTCCACGAATAAGCAGACTTCCGCACTATGTGTTTAACATTGTGGGCGAGTTGAAGGCAGCTGCGCGAGCGCGAGGCGAAGACATTATCGATTTTGGTATGGGTAACCCAGACCAGCCGACTCCTAAGCCGATCGTCGACAAGTTGTGCGAGGCAGCTCAACGTACAAATACGCATCGCTATTCTTTGTCCAAAGGCATCCCAAGATTGAGACGTGCCATCTGTAATTGGTATGGCGAACGTTATGATGTTGATCTTGACCCTGAAACAGAGGCAATTGTAACCATTGGCTCAAAAGAGGGCTTGGCGCATTTGGCGATGGCTACGGTAGATACGGGCGATTCTGTGTTAGTGCCAAACCCTGCATACCCAATCCACCCATACGGATTTATTATCGCTGGCGCAGATATACGCCACGTGCCAATGGGTCCTGGAATAGACTTTTTCTCTGAGCTTGAAGCGGCCGTTAAAAACATGTTTCCGAAACCAAAGATGTTGGTTTTGAACTTTCCTGGAAACCCTACAGCGCAGTGTGTTGAGCTAGAGTTTTTTGAACGCGTTATCGATATGGCCGTTGAGCACGGCTTTTGGGTAGTTCAAGACTTGGCATATGCCGACATTGTGTTTGATGGTTATAAAGCGCCTTCTATCATGCAGGTGCCAGGTGCGCGTGATGTTGCTGTCGAGTCTTTTAGTCTGTCTAAGAGCTACAACATGCCTGGTTGGCGAGTGGGTTTTATGGTGGGCAATAAGACGCTTATCGGTGCGCTAGCAAAGATGAAATCCTATCTGGATTACGGCATGTTTGCGCCTATTCAAATAGCATCAATATTTGCGCTCGAAGCCCCAGAAGCAAAAGATTGGGTAGCCGACATACGTGACATGTACCAACTGCGTAGAGATGTTCTTTGCGAAGGGTTAGAGCATGCTGGTTGGCCAGTAGATAAGCCAAAAGCAACGATGTTTGTATGGGCCAAAATCCCCTCTGAATTTGAACAGCTTGGGTCTATGGAGTTCTCTAAATTGCTACTCAAAGAAGCTAAGGTAGCGGTCTCTCCAGGAGTAGGCTTTGGGGATTACGGTGATGGCTTTGTCCGCTTTAGTTTAATCGAGAACGAACAACGCATTCGTCAAGCCGTTCGAAACATCAAGGCTATGTTCCGTAAACACGGTGTTCTACAAACTCCTGAAATAGAAAACGTTAGTTAAAATGAATAAAGTACGACTCGGAATAATTGGTCTTGGTACCGTCGGTGCCGGTGCGGTAAATTTAGTTGCACGTAATCAGACGGATTGGAAACAACGTCGTGGCTTAGACGTCAGCGTTACTTGTGCTAGCGCGCGCGACCTAAGCAAACCTCGTGACTGCGACTTAAGCGATATTACGCTCATAGAGGATCCACTTGCTCTGGTTGAAAGCGATCAAGTAGATATCGTTGTTGAGTTGATGGGCGGCGATGACCTAGCTAAGCGGATTGTCGAAAGAGCTATTGAGTTGGGCAAACCTGTGGTGACTGCAAACAAAGCGTTGATTGCATTGCATGGCGAGCAACTGTTTAAATGCGCTGTTGCGGGCAATGTGCCGGTCAAATTTGAAGCGGCCGTTGCGGGCGGCATTCCCATTATCAAAGCGATCAGCGAAGGACTCGCGAGCAACCAAATAAAGATGGTGGCCGGAATTATTAACGGCACGGGCAACTTTATTCTTTCGCAGATGAAGGAGAAGAACCGAAGCTTTAAGGATGCATTACAAGAAGCACAAGATTTGGGCTACGCCGAAGCCGACCCAACATTTGATGTAGAAGGGATTGATGCAGCACACAAGCTAGCTATTTTGGCGTCGATGGCATTTGGAATTCCTTTACGGTTTGATCGAATTTATACGGAAGGTATTACGGCGCTTCAAAGCGCTGACATTGGCTATGCAAAAGAATTTGGTTACCGAATCAAGCACTTGGGCATTGCTAAGAAGATGCACGATGGTGTCGAGCTGAGAGTGCATCCCACGCTGGTGCCGCAGAAACGCCTATTAGCGCATGTGAATGGCGTAATGAACGCAGTGCTTGTTAAAGGCGATGCAGTGGGTAATACACTTCACTATGGTGCGGGCGCTGGCGCCGAACCCACGGCTTCAGCCGTTATTGCGGATGTTCTTGATTTAGCTCGCGATGCGCAAATGACGGACGGGCATCTAGGCAGTCATCCAGTGTGGAACGTACCATCAGTGCCTCTTGGTTTTTTAAACGACGGCTTGTCAGATTTGCCGATCAAGGGCAGTGACGAGTTTGTTAGTGCCTATTATTTGCGCGTGGATGTGCGCGACGAAGTGGGTGTAATGTCCAAGCTGACTACGGCTTTTGCAAATCATGGCATAAGCCTTGAAGGCATAAAGCAAAAAGAGCCGAATGAGGGCGAAGACGGTGTGTCGGTTATTTTAATCACACAGCGTTGTGTTGAAAAAGATCTTAATGCGGTTGTGGGTGAATTGTCTGCCTTACCGCAGATTCAAAAAGAAATTATGAAAATTCGGGTTGAGTACTTAGATTAACCGCAGCTCAAATAATTTGTATCCGTTTGAAATTGTTGAGCCCGCTTAAGTCACAATTGGCGAGGAACATCACGTTTATGCGGTTGTGTTTTTAATGCCATTAAAGTAGCCGCTCGACACAAAATGTAACACGTCAGGAAACTCTATGAAGTACATCAGTACGCGCGGAAGCGCCCCAGCATTGTCATTTGAAGACGTGGTCTTAACAGGGCTCGCCAATGATGGTGGCCTATACGTACCGCAAAACCTGCCCTCGTTCACCCGCGAAGAAATATCATCAATGGCGGGTATGAGTTACCCTGAATTAGCATTTGTCATTATAAAACCATTTGTTGATGGCGAGATCCCTGATCAAGATTTGCAAACAATTATCGACAAAGCTTATAAGGGATTCCGCCATCCTGCGATCGCGCCTTTGGTTCAAATTGACAGGGCTGAGTGGATTCTAGAATTGTTTCAAGGCCCGACACTCGCGTTTAAAGATTTTGCTTTACAGTTTCTCGGTCATCTATTGGACTATTTACTGGCCAAACGTGATCAACGCGCGGTCGTTATGGGCGCGACGTCTGGAGATACAGGTTCTGCAGCTATTGAAGGCTGTCGCAATTGCAGCAATCTGGATGTTTTTATACTGCATCCCCATGAGCGCGTCTCAGACGTTCAACGTCGGCAAATGACATCGGTCATTGCCCCCAACGTTCACAATATCGCTGTTCAAGGTAACTTTGATGACTGCCAAAATGCGGTTAAGGCGAGCTTTCGTGATCAAGCCTTTATGCCAAATGATTTGCCGTTGGTTGCGGTAAATTCGATCAATTGGGCTCGAATCATGGCGCAAATTGTCTATTACTTTTACTCAGCAGTGGCTCTTGGAAGCCCTCATCGTAGGATGTCGTACTCGGTACCAACTGGAAATTTTGGCGATATTTATGCAGGTTACCTGGCGAGTAAAATGGGTTTGCCCATAGATCAACTCATTATTGCTACCAATAGTAACGACATACTCCACAGGTGTATTAGCCGTAACGATCACAGCAAGCAGGACTTACTGCATTCGTTGTCTCCTAGTATGGACATTATGGTGTCGAGCAATTTCGAACGTTTGCTGTTCGATCTTTATGGTCAAAGCGGTAGTGAGATTACTCGGTTGATGAGTGAGTTCGAGAGTGGCGTTATGCTGTTGGAAGAATCGGTCTTAGCTGATGCACGCGAACTGTTTGCAAGTTTTAGTATGAATGATGACGCTATGTTGCAAACCATTAGTGATGTTTACAAACAAAGCGAATACTTATTAGATCCGCACACCGCTATTGGCGTAGCGGCAGCGCGAATGTTGCGCAGAAATCCGGCGTCTCCAATGATTTGCTTAGCAACGGCTCATCCAGCAAAATTTCCTGAAGCCATACAGACTGTAATGCCGGAGCTCACACCCGCGCTGCCATTGCATATGCAAGACTTGTTTGAACGACCTGAAGCGTATGATGTTTTGCCAAACGATCTTAGTGTGATTCATTCGCACATGCTTAAGCGCTTAAAAGAGCGTTAAAAAGCGCTCGATAACCTGAACTTGCGACATTAAACTGTTGTAAATAAAGCCTAAAATCAGTGAAAGCCGTGGTTACTTGGTTGCTCATTCAGTATGATCGATATACGGCTAAAGCAATATTGAAGCCAAATTTATTCAAGGGTGGCCAAAAGCCAGCCTTGTGGAAAGCAATACGCTACTTTCGTTCGAGACTAAATAAATGTCCGACCACTGCGAATCTCGGCCTTGTTGCTGAGCTTTTGCACACCTCATCGGCTTGAACTCGAGAGTACAGGGTAAGGTTGGCAAACAGAATAAGAAGTGCGGGTCAGACTGGCTTGCCCATTCATTGCATGATTAATTCGCATAAAACGACACAAATAATGACCGGAATCTCTAAGAAGAAACTACTTGTACTATCAGCATTGGTAACTCTTTTGTCTGGCGTGAGTAGCCAATCAATACTGGCGCAAACTGAAAGTGACTCAGTTGCTGAAACCCAGATCACACTTAATTTGCAGTCTGTGGATATCAACGTCTTGATTAATACCGTTGCAGAAGTCAGTGGAAAAAACTTTATCGTGGACCCACGCGTTAAGGGAATGGTTTCGGTGATTTCAGGCGCTTCGCTTAATCCTGATCAGCTTTATGATGTGTTCCTGTCTATTCTCGAAGTACATAACTTTGCGACCGTCGACGCAGGCACCGTCATTAAAATATTGCCGAGTAATGTCATTAAGCAATACCCAACGCCAACATTGTTTTCCCCTACTGAAGGAACTAACGATGAACAGATTACTCAAATCATTCAATTAGAGCACGCGGCGGTACAGGATATGGTTGCTATCATCCGTCCTCTCATCCCACCGACGAGTCATTTTGCGCCACATAATCCTTCAAATAGTTTAATTCTGACCGACACGGCGTCTAACATTCAGCGTGTATTGAAAATTGTCCGACGACTCGATGTGCCAGACAAGCGAGCTGACGTGCATGTGGTTTATTTAGAGACTGCAAAAGCGAGCGATCTTGCCACCACGCTCACCCAGTTAATCACAAGTACTGTCACTGATAAAGAAGCGGCGTCGGGTTCCAAAGTTACGATCCAGCCGTTGGACGCTATAAACGCCCTAGTAGTGAGCGCGTCAGACGGGGAGTTTGCTCGCATTCAAGCATTAGTAGCCGAGCTAGATATAGAGCGTGAACTATCATCGGATGTGAACGTCATTTACTTAAAACACGCGAAAGCCGAAGACATGGTGGCGATTCTTAACGACGTTACAAAATCGGCAACAGAAGGTGCCGTAAGCGATTTCTCAGTGCAAGCAGATGAATCCACTAACTCTTTAGTTGTAAAAGCGTCAAGCGGTCAATTGAGGACGGTACAAAGTGTCGTAGATAAGCTCGACTTACGGCGTGCTCAAGTGTTTGTTGAGACTGTAATCGCAGAGGTTTCGCTTGATCAAGAAGCGGAGCTAGGCATTAATTGGAATGTTGGTGGTAGCTCTACCAGCACAACCACAAATGCTGATGGGACGACTACATCTTCAACTTCCAACTCCGGCAATCTCATTGATCGTAATCGAAATAATACGGTTATAGGCACGGGTGCGTTTGGATTTAATACCGACGAAGGTGGTTTCAATTTTTCGCTGTTGGATTTCAAAAAATACAAACTTGACGTTATTGTGAACGCGATCAAGGCTGACTCGAACAGTAACATATTGTCGACGCCAACCATTCTCACACTCGATAACGAAGAAGCTGAGATTATTGTCGGTCAAGAAGTACCGTTCGTAACAGGTCGATTTAATAACGGCTTAAATAACAGTACAAACCAAAACGCTGATGGCCAAATAACGTCGACGAATGTGGGCAGTAGCTTTCAAACGATTGAACGTAAAGACGTTGGAATTAAACTTAAGATCAAACCTCAAATCAGTGATGGCGATACGATTCAGTTAGAAGTGTTGCAAGAGATCTCTAGCGTTGCAGCATCAACCGTTCAAGGTCAGGCGGACCTTATTACCAACCGCCGTTCGATCGAGGCTGTGGTTCAAGTTGATGACGGACAGGTTGTGGTTCTTGGTGGACTTATTCAAGACGACGTAATTGATACAGTTAGCTGGGTCCCCATTCTTGGCAAGATACCTATTATTGGAAACTTGTTTAAAAATACTCGTAAGACAGCGGTTAAACGTAATCTTATGGTGTTCTTAAAACCGCAGATTATCCGTGACCCCGATTCTCTCGCAGAATACAGTAAAATTAAGTACGATGAAGTACGCCGCGACGGACAATTGTCGCGTTTGAGTAGTAGCCGCTTAATGATCAAAGATTCCGATCCTCCAGTACTCGACAGCTACGAAAATGTTGTAGATGACGGAATTGTGCAAAGTGAGCGACGCAAGAGAATTGCTGAAGATAATGACGTTAATAATCCACGTCGTCGTCTGACTGAAGTGTTTGTGCCAGACTTAAGAATGAATACATGGCCTGTCTTCAAGGAGCGTTCTAAGAAACGAGATAACCAGCCAGACGATAAGCCAGAACAAGACTCAGACGAGTTTAAGCGAGAAGGGGCCAGATCTATTCGTTCCGATGTAGGTACCGAAAGCTATTTAAACGATCCGTATGCGGGCAGCTTAGACGATCGGGTAGAGGCCGAGTTAAGCGACCCAGATAACAGAGTGGATTGGAATAAGTCGATTGAACCTGAAATCACCATTCCGCCTGCGACGGACGAATAGCCAACACTTTGGTAAATAGTTAGCCAAACTTTATGAACGAGCCAGCAGACCAGTTATTGGAATTAAACTCAAACCATGTACCGGTGGAAGGCCCTGCGGTAGAAGGCGACATTGTTGCGCCTAAAGAAAAGGGCGTTGCTATTCCGTACAGTTTTGCCAAAAAGCACAACATTCTGGTTGAGTTGGCAAAGACAGAGAGTCAGGACGAGTCAGACCATGTTGAGATTAAAGCTAACGTATTTCATATAGGCAAGCCTAAACTTCAAGTATTGTCTGAACTTAAGCGATTACTCAACGTTAAGCTATCGCTGGTTGAGTTGACGACTAGCGAATTTGAAGAACAACTGCGCAACATCTATGACAAAGGGGGTAGTCAAGCTACTCAGCTTATGGATGATATGGATGGGGGGCTAGACCTAGATCGTCTTCACGACCAACTCCAAACCACCACTGACTTATTAGAGGCCGATGATGATGCGCCAATCATCCGGTTGATTAATGCATTGCTTACCCAGGCAATTCGCGAGAATGCTTCGGATATTCATGTGGAAGCATTCGAAGAAGAATCCATAGTTCGTTTTCGTGTGGACGGAGTGTTGCGCGACATTGTGTCGCCTCGCCGAGAACTACACGGCGCATTGGTTTCACGAATCAAAGTCATGTCAAAGTTAGACATTGCGGAAAAGAGGTTGCCGCAAGATGGCCGTATTTCGCTAAGAGTAGCCGACCATCCCGTCGACGTGCGGGTATCAACTCTGCCCACTCAACATGGCGAGCGGGTGGTGATGCGTTTACTTGATAAGCAAAGTGCTCGCTTAAATCTAGAAGTATTGGGTATGCCCAGCGAAATCCTAGAGCGATTTGAGGTTATGATTAATAAGCCTAATGGCATATTACTCGTTACTGGGCCTACAGGTTCTGGTAAAACAACTACGCTGTACTCAGGCTTACATCGTTTAGACCGTAAGCGCTTGAACATTTTGACGGTAGAAGATCCCGTCGAGTACGATTTAGATGGCGTTGGTCAGACGCAGATGAATTCTAAAATTGGCTTAACGTTTGCCAGTGGATTGCGATCGATTCTACGCCAAGATCCGGACGTTGTCTTGGTCGGTGAGATTCGTGATTTGGAGACAGCGGAGATATCGGTTCAAGCAAGTTTGACCGGTCACTTGGTACTTTCTACTCTGCATACCAACACCGCCGTAGGGGCAGTGACACGATTGGTAGACATGGGCGTTGAACCATTTTTGATCGCGTCCAGTTTGGTTGGAGTGCTCGCACAACGTCTTGTGCGTCGCTTATGCCCAGATTGCAAGCAAGTACATGAGCCTACCGAATTAGAGTTACAAACTCTGGGCATAGACTCTATAAAGGGATTCACGATGTATAAGCCAATAGGTTGTACAGAGTGCGAGCAACGTGGATACCGTGGGCGCTTAGGTATATATGAGCTGGTTGAAATGACCGAAGGTATGCGACGTCTAATTCATGATTCTGCATCCGAAGATGACCTAAATCAGATGGCGCGTATTTCCAGTAAAAGCCTCATGCAAAATGGTTTTACACGTGTGCTCGAAGGTCAAACTACCCTAGATGAGATCTTTAGAGTTACTCAAACTTAAATTAGTTTATGGCAGCCTACGAATATCAAGCGTTAAACCACAAAGGTAAAACTGTTAAAGGTATTACGTCGGGCGATCACGTAAAGCAAGTGAGATCAGAACTCCGCGCGCAGGGCTTAGTACCGTTAGAGGTCAAAGCAGTCGCCGAGTCTCACGCAAACAAATCCGATAAAAGGGGTTTAAAGACTCGGCGTTTAAAGATTAAGCGTAACGAGTTGTCTATATTAACGCGGCAAATGGCAACTCTTTTAGAGTCCGGCATGACGGTCGAAGAGACGCTTGGAGCATTGATAAAGCAATCTGAAGGACATCGTATCAAGTCAGTAATTTCTGATGTGAGGTCCTTAGTTACAGAGGGTTACTCTTTATCTGATGCTATCGCGCTATACCCTCAAAGTTTCCCTGAAATATATCAAGCCTCTATTTCGGCGGGCGAGCAGTCTGGTACTCTTGGCAGAGTGCTAGACAGACTTGCGGACTATCTTGAAGACAGCCATCAGATGCAGCAGAAGATAAGCCAAGCGGTGGTTTACCCGATCTTTTTGTTTATCGTTTGCAGTCTAATTTTAGTCGCTCTTATTACCATGGTTGTGCCAAAGGTGGTGACTGTTTATCAAGATACAGGGCAAGAGTTACCTTGGCTGACGGTGTTGGTCATAGCCATTTCAGATTTTCTAGTTGCTTATGGTTTGTGGCTGGCCGTTGGAATAATTGCGTTGGTGTTAGGCCTGCGTTATCTGTTCCAGCGGGAGGGTCCAAAATTTTGGTTACATTCTTTATATCTAAAAGTGTTTGGTTTAAGGAAGATGGTTCAGAACATCGATTCGGCGAGAATGTCTCGCACTCTTTCTATTATGGTAGGCTCGGGTGTGCCGATCCTTGCGTCAATGCGCGCTAGCGAAGCGGTGATGAACAATGTTGTTTTACAGAAGGATTTAAATCAAGCAACCGAAGAAGTCGCGCAGGGTATATCAATAGGCCGAGCGCTTGAGCGTGGTGGTCGTTTTCCTCCGTTATTGGTCCATATGGTGGCGAGTGGTGAAAACAGCGGTCGATTAGATCACATGCTTGATAAGGCGGCGTCGGCTACAGAAATCGAAATGCAGACTCGTATTTCAATGATGGTGAGTTTGTTGGGTCCGTTGATGATATTGCTAATGGGTATGATGGTTTTTATAATTGTATTGGCGATCCTGATACCCATTTTTAATATTCAGCAAATGATCGCAATATAACGCTAGGCTGAAACAACGAAAAATCACGCCATTAAAATTCAGCTCGAGCATGCAACACTAGATTTACTGCAATGTTCACTAGTAAATTTACAACTTGGTATGGATGATTGGCATATTCAAACAATCGCTAAAAATGGAACAATCAATAAAACAAAACATGAAAAAACTATCTAATACCCGTACTAACATCCGTACTAATATTCGTACGTATCAAAGTGGCTTTACGTTGATCGAAATCATGGTGGTGGTAATTATCATCGGTCTGTTAGCGACGCTAATCGTGCCCAATATTATTGGTCAGCAAGAAAAAGCGCTAGAAATTAAAGCGAAAGCCGATGTGCGCGCTATATCAACACAGCTATCAATGTACAAACTAGACAACTTTAGTTACCCCTCGACGTCCCAAGGGCTAGGCGCTTTGGTAACAAATCCGGGTAAGAGCACTTGGCGTCAATATCTAAATAAGATGCCAAAAGATCCGTGGCAGAACCCGTATCAGTACGCTTACCCTGGTAGTAAAAACCCTAACTCTTATGATATTTGGAGTTATGGAGGCGACGGCGCACCTGGCGGCGAAGGTCATGCGGCCGATATCGGTAATTGGGATCCGCAGCAATAAAGTAATTGCTGAGCTGTGTTCTAGCTAGGCTCTACAGGTCTAGCTGCTCTAAATGGTTAATGTTTTTAAAAGAACCTGCTTTATCGCTAAAGTCGGTTTTTGACGTGTTAACGCGCTTAAACCAATCACGCAGAGCGAGGTTGCCGAGGGCATAGAACTCAAGCAAATCTTGCCAAGCTTCAGCGCGAATTAGGCAATGCAGGTTTTGTAAACGCTCACCATCAAAAGCCACACTTACATCACTTCTTTTTTCCGCTAGATTGGCATAAAGTCTAGCGACTAAATCGCATGGAATATTGGGTGTGTCACAAGGTGTGACCATTAAGGCTGTCGGATTTTCATTGACTAAGTTTTTAGTTAAGTGATTGATTGCACTGCAAATTCCCGCAATCGGTCCATCGAACGCAGGGTGTTCGTCAGACACTATCGGAACTCCAAATGTTCTATAGTCCGGGAGGTGTCGATTAGCACTAATGACTATGTTTGGTACCTGTTTCGTTAGCGCACAATACGTGTGCTCGATTAGAGTCCTTCCATGCCAGAGTACCAATCCTTTGTCTTTACCGCCCATGCGCGAGCCTTGGCCACCTGCCAGTATGAGTCCAGTTATTAGAGAATCGGTATTGAGCATATTTTAAATGGAGCGCTAAGGTCGAAAAAGGAGGTGAGGTATCTTTTAATATGAGCTCTTTTAGATACTCTCCTACATTAATATGAGAGAGTTGCGGCATAATGCCACGCGACTATTTAATCACAAACCTGTTCGATTATTGAGATTCATTCGTTTATTCTTCTAGATAATGTAGGTTTGATTCAACCAAAGGAGATTCTATGACAAACGCCTTAATAGCACCGGCCACAGTGCTTCTGCTAGTTACTTTTTTAGTCTGGCTATTGATGCTTGTCCGCCGTGTCGGGGAGACGCAAAGCAAGAAAATTCATCCACAAAAGTTGGCGACACCTGAAGGCGTTCGCGAGCACCTGAGTGATCGTGCGCTTGCGGTCAGTAATTGCTTTAGAAATATGCTCGAAGTGCCCGTTGTGTTCTACGTGGTCTGTATCTTCATTACACTCACTAATCAAGTCGATTCTATGTACCTAAGCATGGCTTGGGCATTTGTGGGATTACGAGCCGTTCAGGCGGCTGTTCACAGCACGTATAACCGTGTAATGCATCGTTTTATTGCTTACCTTTTGGGTTCGATCGTTGCCTGGGCAATGGTGATTAGGTTTGCACTCTCCGTTATTTGAATTCGTATTCCCTGTTATTCGGGTGTGCTCTTTCTTGTGCTTGGAGCTGCTCTTGTTTAGATGAGTTCCAAATGCGCTCTAACTTTTCCTTCTAGTTCTTTATAAGAACGCTCAACTCGCTGTTCTGAAACGCTGTAGCGTGTCTTCAATTGTTGAGCAAATAATGACACTCTCCATTCCTCCAGCATCCACGCGAAATCGGCGGCTCCAGGAATCGTGATAGTGACGTAGCTTAGATGTTCGCTTTTATCCACCAGGCCTTGTTGTTGCAGAGGCCTGCAGACACGTTCGATTAATGCATCTAATGCTGTTTGCCATTTCGCAAGAGTCTGAGTGCTCAGTTCATCTGGGTCAGCTCTGTCTTGAATTCGCGCTGATCGTTGGCTAATAGCCTTAAACAAACGAGGGTATTGTTGTAGATCGGCTGGAGGGGTGAGTAAAAGGTGGTTCGGATCGCATAATCTGTAAATCTGCCCCTTCATGTCTTCGATTGCTTCATCGGCACTCACAGTAGGAGCGTCGGTGTTCATTAATTCATGTAGGAGTTCCTGTTGCTGCGTTAACACGGTGCGTAGCTGGTCGGCTGTGGTTAAGGCTGTTTTGTGCCAGTTCGGATCCAGTTGGCGCACTAAAGCTATGAACTCTGAATGCGAGTGTGGCTGGCCATGATCCTTAATGGCCTCTGCAATGCCAGATCTCAGAGCGATATACACAATGGGGCCAATCCATCTTTCCTCGCTCAACTGAGTTCGACTTCGAGTGGTTTTTTTAAAGCCTGTCTTAAACTCTTGTGCTGACGCTTTGTGACTTTGCCCTTGATTGGTAGACAAATTCAGGTTCTTAAGTTGCGCTGCCAGAGAATTTGTCTGACTAGCCCCCGATGAAGCGTTATCGCTTGTTTGTTTCGACGTTTTACCGCGAGGCTGATTATTTATATTTTTCTTTGGTTGTTTGTTGGAATCTTGTCTTAATCGCTGTCCGATTTCCTTGAGTAACAGAGTTATCGTACTGCGTTGGCTAACTTCTAGCTCTTTTTGAATCAAGTAAGGTAGCGCGAACTGGTTGTGGAATAGGGCTACTTTGCGAGATTCATTCAACTCTAAATCGATGGAACCGTCTTTTTGAATACGGTGCATTGGATACGTGACTACCGTCATTCCATGATGGCGATAGCTCACGGGATCTAAGGTTAAACTTGGATGCCATTGCGTTACATCTGATCGTTCAAAGTCCTTGCGTTCTTTGGCCTGACTGGCATGAAGCCGATTACTGACGGCATCAGCGTATCGCTGTTTCAGGGGCAGCAAGTCACGTCCTACTTCGATCAACGATCCATCAACGTCCTCAATCGAGTAATTCATCCGCAGGTGGTGTTCTAACTTTTTCTCGTTCCACGCATCAAGAGGGATCTTTGTTCCGCGCGTTTTATACAATAGCTCGCCCAACACCTTAATCAATGGCGCATCTTGAGCCGATAGCTTGTCGATAATTCGAGCAACGGCGTCATTCGCTGGTGTGTAGCTTTGACGTATTGGTTTGGGTAGGGTTTTGATTAGAGCCGCGCATTTATCAGCTAATAGTCCAGGTACTAGCCAGTCGCCGATATGTGTTGGCAATGGTGCTAATAGCTCCACCGGTACGTGCAGGGTTACACCATCGTCGTCACTGCTCGGGTCAAACAGGTAGCTGAGCCGTAAATCTTTGCCTTGAATGGATAACGAATTTGGAAAACTCGCTTCTATTGATTGTTGCTCAGTAGATTCAACAAATTGTTCTGTGCGAAGTTTAAGGCGATCATTGCCACCTGCAATTGCCCATTTTTCGAATGCCTGGACATTGGCACAATCGGTAGGGACGTGCTCAGCGTAAAAGTCTGACATCCATAGGTCGCTGAGGGCCAACGTGCGGCGTCGCATTTTGACCTCATACTTTTCAAGTAGAGCGAGCATCTCTTGATTGTGGCGCATAAAGCTAATCTCGCGCCGTTTTGGTTCATACATAGCCTCGACCAAGGCTTCTTGAATAAAAATAATACGGGCTTCTTCCAAGTTCACAGTTTGATACGAGCATGACTCGCCCTGTTTAAGAGTAAGCCCTTTGTAAAGAGATTTTCGAAGTGCGGTGACATTGCCACGGGTCTTTTTGAAACGGGGTTCGCTGTAGCTGTATTTCAAGTAGTCTTTGGCGTATATCATGACCCAGTCTGGGCGAATGACCGCTACGTTACGTGCGTATAAGCGATTGGTCTCTGTGAGCTCGGTCGCCACTAGCCATTTCGCTTTAGTTTTTTTTAGGCTAGAGTCATTGCCTATAACGATCGCTCGATTGCGTGTGCCCACGTAATTTCCGTCAACACTACGGTTGAGTATATTAGATAAGAACCCTGCAACGATTGAACGATGTAAGGATTCATAACGATTGGACTCAAGGTCTAGCTGCGTTTTAAACTTTTTATTGTTTGAATCGGTTTCAAGCTTGGTCCACTTGATCGGCTTTTTAGCCATGCCTGCGCACATAGACTTAAGTTGCCTTACAAGGTCGCGCCACTCGAACACCCGTTGAATCGACCAACGCTGTCTCTCACATAACTCTTTAAACCCTTTGTTGGACAGCGTCTGTCGATTGTCTTCAATGCTTTGCCACAACATCAATTGTGAACCGAAATCAGACTGAGGATGTAGCGGAGCAATGCGGTTTGCTGGACCTTTTTCTTTACTGTTGTTTTTCTCCGATGCATGGGGTTGGGTTGGCTTGATCTCTCTTACATCACGCATACTTTGTGCTGCAGCAACAATTATTGCGTCTAACAAGAACTCAGAGTCGCGTGCTTCGACTAGCATTCTTGCAAGCTGTGGGTCGACGGGTAGATCGCTCATTAGGCGACCAATAGGCGTCAATTTTTTAGTTAAATCAATTGCCCCAAGTTCCTGCAATTGTTTGATACCGTCGTTGAGCAGTCGATTGTCGGGCTGATCCAAGAAATCGAATTTCTTAGGGTCTTTTACCCCAAGCCGGATCATTTGCAGTACTACCGAGGTCAAGTTGCTGCGTAGGATTTCAGCCGGTGTAAATGCCTCACGCTTGTCAAAGTTCTCTTGGCTATACAACCGAAAACAAACACCGTTACGCACCCGGCCACACCGGCCCATACGTTGGTTAGCGCTCGCTTGGGAGATTTCAGCAATAGGCAGTTTCTGGACCTTAGCCCTGAAGTTGTATTGCGATACCCTTGCTACCCCTGGGTCAATGACATAAGCAATGCCAGGCACCGTAATCGATGTCTCAGCAACATTGGTCGCGAGTACCACTTTTCGGTGTTGTGAAGGTTGAAACACTTTGTTTTGTTCTGCGACACCTAAACGTGCATAAAGAGGTAATACATCCAAGGAAATGTTCAAGCCACGAACTGCTTTCGCGGCTGCACGAATTTCGCGCTCTCCAGCACAAAAAACCAAGATGTCTCCCGATGTCTTAAAACTGCCTGCTGCTTCTTCGCGGACGATCAACCCTACGGTATCGGCAATGACATCTTCGATATTTTCAGTGTTTGAACTCCTGCCTTGATCACCATCTTGATACAGCACTTCAACAGGAAAAGTTCGGCCTGAGACTTCAATAACAGGCGGTTTTGTGTCACCGCGACTGAAGTATTCCGCAAAAGAGTCCAGGTCAATTGTTGCCGATGTAATAATAAGTTTGAGGTCAGCGCGCTTTTTGAGAAGCGGCTTTAGTAACCCGAAAATAAAATCTATATTGAGGCTCCGCTCATGCGCCTCATCAATAATAATAACTTCGTAGCGGCTTAGCCAAGGGTCGCGCTGAAACTCGGCCAACAACACCCCATCAGTCATTAGCTTTAACTGAGTGGTGTCGCTGGATACATCTTTAAACCGGATTTGGAAGCCTACACGCTGACCAATTTCACAGCCCATCTCTTGAGCAATACGGCTAGCAACGGTACGAGCAGCAATACGCCTAGGCTGCGTATGCGCGATAAGACCACGAGTCCCTAAACCCGCTTCTAAACAGATCTTCGGCAGCTGTGTGGTTTTGCCAGAGCCCGTAGCACCGGCAAGGATGACTATCTGATTGTCGACAATCGCCTTCTTAATCTCGTCTCGTCGAGCACTAATAGGTAAGGCATCATCAAACGTGAACGAAGTAGGGCGTTGACTAATTTCTTCAGTCAATCGCGCAGAGGCAAAGATTTCTTTCTCGGTCTTAGCAAGGAGCATTGTGTCTTTGTTCTTACGAGCACGGTTAAGCGACGCACGTAATCGGTGTTGATCACGACACTGGGCTCGATTTAACTGAGTAGTAATTGCTTTGGGGCTACTAAGGCTCAAGACAGATATAAAGTGTGTTTAGCGGTAAAGCGCCGATTATACGTATCTAATTCACAAAACAATGAAGTAGATGTCGAAAAAGTACGAAGGTTCTTTTATACTCTCGCGCTCTTCCAAGGGAATCTTAATTTTTTAAGCCTGAGGAACTAAAGAGTTACGCGCCCGTAGCTCAGCTGGATAGAGTACCTGGCTTCGAACCAGGTGGTCGGGAGTTCGAATCTCTCCGGGCGCGCCATATATAAAAATACCGGCCTCGAGGCCGGTATTTTTATATATGGTGAGCTCGGAAGACATGATGAGAACTCCACAGTTCGACAAAATCGTCAGGAACGATTTTGAACAGCCGCAGGCTGCAACTTCGTTGTGACCCCGTAAGGGGTGAGGCGCAAGGGCGCGCCGAATAATCTCTCCGGGCGCGCCATTAATCTATCGACCGAGTTTTGCGCGGTTTTTTTTAATATGTGGCCTGCTCGGAGAATGTGAAGAGAACTTTCCTTCGACATTTGAGGCTCAGACTTCGAGCGTAAGCTGTTTTAAGTTTTACGCCCAAGACCCAGTAATTCAACATCCGGCGCGTTGCGAGTCGGTACATCAAGGTTACGAGGCGTAGTCGAAGATGCGCTCCGAACATCCTTCAGCATGGCTGATCGAACAAAGTTAACCATGTCATTGCGAATGCGGTCATCAGTCCAGTGGCCAACCTGCCCATACTTGACCAAAGTAGTATTGGCTTTTTGTTGTACGTAAATCTGTTGTGCTTTGTTCCAACGATTTGCAATATCTTCTCCGACCAGTGCAAATACGAGTTTGCGTTATGCATCAGAATACGCATCGCTAAATTGCAGTGCATCGTTGTCTTCTGCAGCTCTCATGAAAATCAATTGGGCCAGACCCTCCCAAGCTTGTTTGTCAAACCATCTTCCTGTGAGTTCGGTCATGTCAGATATCCCTAAGGGTTAGGGCAATGCCTGTTTGTTTAGCGCGTTAACTGGCAGCTTAGGGAAAGCATTCACCGCACCGGACACTACCGCTAGCAATTTGTCTGGGTGTAGAAAAGCAAAGCGGTTAGAGAAGGTGCCAGAAGCCGAAAATCCAACAATCAGGAGCTTGTTCTCAACAATATATTTCTGCGCAGCTAATTTTTTCTGTGCGTCTATTGCCATGCTTAGAAGTTGAAGATCTAACCGAACAGCAGGGCCTTCTTTGATGTGCATTGTGTCTTGGTCAAGCGCATGGGTGTAGACCAAGCTGTTCGTCTCGCTTCGCGGGAATACCGGCATTAGCAAGGGCATATTCAAGTCGTGCGCGATCATTGGGCCGGGGGCCTAAGCCCAAGATGGCTTTGCGAGTCTTTTCAGTATGTAGTGCTAGATCATAACTTACGCCAGAGTTGTTAGTTTCCACTACAAGATATTGCTTTTCGAATTCTGAATGCGATTTGGGTATTAGTAAGTAATATGGGTAGTTGAACCCAGCGCTGGGGTTGGCAGGTACTAATATTAGATTATTGTCTGTTTGATGATATTCGTCTTCAGTCTGCGCACAAGTGTGCACATAGGGTGCGACAAAGCTTGAAATAGCCAACAGAACCAACAATCCCTTAGCGATATTTGTCATAGGTTTCTGACCAAGAAGTGCTAAGTCGTCACGCTAAAAGCGAAAATTCCATTGTGCTTTAAAGACAATAGACGTGTCTAGAGTCTCGTCGGTTATCCGGTCACGTGATTGATTAAACACTAACAAGTATTCTCGATCGGCGCGGGGCTGGTAACGTAAGCGACTGTTTATCGATACGGTATTACTCCCATTGTCAGCCTGAACCAAGCTGAGCAATGCCCAGCGGCTGCTAAACGCATAGTTTAACTTTGCTGAGAAAACTCGGCTAGTGAACTCGCCTTGTGGTAATTCAATATGGTTTTGCGACATAGAAACGGATGCCAACCAGTGTTTGTTAGGACGCCATTCAATTTCAGGTCTGATTTCAAGTCGAGTGCCTCCAAAGAAGTCACCATCGGCAATTTCTAATTCCATTCTCAAAGGTCGCTGAAAACCTGTTTCAACATACACTCCATACCGATCTGATGTATAGAGCCCTGGTGTTATCTGGATATCGTTTGGCAATTGAAACGTCTCAATTACGCCCTCTTTAGTTTGACCGACGAAAAATGTGAAAAAATCATTACGTTTGGATTGCCCTTCGAGAGGGTGAATAAAAGCGCTTTGACTCTGAATGCTTCCATTGATCGTATCAGCCCTAAAATACTGTGCGCGGCCTCCGAGCCATTGCCAAAATCCATTATCTAGCCTGTGGCGATATCGCATCTGGGAATCAACCAACTCGACACCACGGCGATTAACAAAGCCTAACGCAGGGTTAAAGTTATCTTCGATACGACGGTAATCCATATAACCGTCCCACTTGTCGTTTGGGTAGCTAATACCAAAACCATATGCCGTTTGACCTACGTTGACACCTTGCGTATTACTTTCTTGGTACCAAGCGTTTGCGTTTAAACGTTTGTCGCCCTTAAAGCGCGTTGTTCGATAATTGTAGTCAACGCCCATTAAGCTGTTATCTAGATCAGAGTTTGGATCGCCTTTAGTAGCAATAAAACCGAAGTCTGACTCTTCAAAGACATTGCGAGAGGCTCGAGCAACTAAGAGGTCTTCATCGCCGCCAGTGATTCCAGCTTCTTGTTTTATTGCTAGGGCGCCTATGTTCCAATCTCCCGCGCGTCCTGATAAACGAGCGCCTACATCAATTTCGAGCGGTCGTCCATCGCCAGAAAGACCAATTTTTCTTGAAAAGAAGGGGCGACCATTTTGGTCAATGTTGCCGAACTCAAATATACTTGCGTCGCGCAGGAAGAACTCACGCTTTTCGGGAAAAAAGAGCGAGAAGCGGTTCAAGTTGACTTGTACGTCGTCAACGTCCGTTGCCGAGAAGTCGGTGTTAAATGTAAGGCCTGCGGTCAAAAATGGAGTGATGTTATAAAAGCCTGTTAACGATGGTTCGATGTTTTCGCTGCGCTGGCCTTTAGAGTCATCTTCGGCAATTAGGGCGATAGAAGGGCTGAGTTCAAGCCCTATGCCTTGTGAGAAGCCCTCAACGCCATTTAGATACCCGCTTACCGCAGGCTTGTTGCTGCGATTGCTTGAAGACCACGCCATCTCCTCGCCGTTACGTGGATAAACTCGGCCGAAATTAATTCCCCACTGCTTTGCATTCGGGTCGAACGAAATTGACCGTATGGGAATGGCCATCTCCCCAGACCATCCCCAATCATGTACTTTGGTTTCGACGTGCCAGACAGTACTCCAGTCTTCTATGAAGTAGTCATTTCCAAAAAGGGCATCACGCCGAATACCATTTGCATTGGTCTGAAGAAAATAGGAATTACGCCGATCGTTAAATGTATCGATGTAGACCGCAAACCGGTCGTCTGAAAAATAGTTTTGCCCTTGTATCAAACCTTTGGCCGAAAGAGTACTCACATTTGTGTCGAACGCTTTGAACGCAACATATATATATTGAGAGTCGCGAGCCAGTTGAACTTCTGTACGCTGCGATGGGTTACCTTTGTCGGTAGGACGAATTTGATGAAAATTAGAGATGATGGGCGCTGTTTGCCATATTACATCATTGATATTGCCATCTATAACCACAGGGTTAGCGGAGTCTATGATGGCAAGTTGCGTTTCTGGAAACCCACTTTGCGCGGAAGAATTTGTCGGTAAGAAAATGAGTGAGGTGGCTAAAAGGGTGACTAATGTAACCGCGGTTGCGGACGAGTAGGCCACGGCCAAATCTGTTTTAATTGTCATCATTGTTACAACGCAAAATTTATTTTTTTATTATGTTAAGAAGATACTCTGACATGAAAGGTGATGTCCGCATCTGTTAAACTTTAGTCATAAAATCATTAATATAGAACACCCTATGAAATCTCATGTTGCGCCCTTAGCTGGCAAAGTAATTGAAATTCTTTCCGCTAATGGCGACTTGGTAGATCCAGGACAAATTGTCTTGACTCTAGAGTCGATGAAGGTACACGTAAAGGTAGAGGCAGAAGTGGCCGGCCGTGTCCTAGATTTGCGGGTAAAGCTCAATGACTCTGTGGGGCGTGGTGAAGTATTGTTTGATGTATTACCAGGGGATTCCGCGCTCGAAAATGAACACGCGGCAAGTTCCACTGCGTCTAGGGTTAAATCGTCCGTTAACGACCCAGAAACAGCTCTCGCACAAGAGTCAATTCGATTGCATTCGCTCGCTGACGATGCTCATCGAGAGCAAGCTGTCAAAAAGCGGCATGACAAGGGCTATTTGTCCGCTCGAGAGAACCTAGCGCTTTATTGTCAGGCAGAGTCGTTTAGAGAATATGGACGTTTAGCCGTTGCAGCTCAGGCATCTCGTTATTCCAAAGAACAGTTGCGAGAAAATACGGCCGCCGATGGTGTTATTACAGGTATGGGAAAAGTTCCTTTAGGACTCGATTCTGCTGCCAGCGAAGGACTAAAAACAACGTTCATTATTAACGATTATTCTGTTTTGGCAGGAACCCAAGGTTATTATCATCATGCCAAGATTGATCGCATGTTAGATGTGGCCGAACAACAGCGTACTCCGGTCGTGATGTATACCGAAGGCGGCGGCGGTCGACCAGGTGATACCGACGTATTGCATATTAACTCTGGACTTGGCTGTACGACTTTTTCTAATTGGGCAAGATTGGAAGGCGTAGTGCCACGTATTTCGGTGGCTAATGGGTATAACTTTGCAGGTAACGCTGCGTTATTTGGTGCGGCCGATATACGCATTGGTACCCGCCAGTCTTGGATAGGGATGGCCGGACCCGCAATGATATCGGGCGGTGGCTTAGGTGACTTTAAACCTAAAGATATTGGGCCCGTTGATGTTCAATCGACAAATGGTGTGCTTGATTTAGTGGCTGACGACGAGACACACGCTGCGACTCTCGCAAAACAAATACTGGGATACTTGACCGGTTGGACGGCGTCTGAAATAGCCGCGCCTCAAAGCGATCTTGACCATTTTATGCCAAGCAATCGCAAACTTACTTACTCAATGGTCGAATTACTTGCAGGAGTGTTTGATCAAGACAGTGTGCTTGAGTTGCGAGAGGGTTATGGAGGGGCGATTAAGACTTTATTCGCGCGCCTCAACGGAATGGCAGTAGGTGTGCTCGCTAGTGATTGTTCGGTAAACGGGGGCGCTATTGATGTAGCCGCAGGACACAAGAGTGCTGAGTTTTTAGAACTGTGCAATACCTGGAACATCCCCGTTGCGATCTTTTGCGACACACCGGGGTTTATGGTTGGACCAGCGCATGAAGAATTAGGAGCAGTACGCGAACTCGCAAAATTATTCGGTAGTGGTGCAGCCCTAGATGTACCGAGTGTAGGCGTTGTAGTCCGCAAGTGCTATGGTCTTGGCGGACAAGCGTTGCTCGGTGGCAGCACTAAAATGCCTGACGCGGTGGTGGCTTGGCCAACTGGAGAATTTGGTGCCATGGGCTTAGAAGGAGCGGTACAGTTGGGTTTTAAGAAAGAGCTAGCAGCGTGCCAGTCTGACGAAGAGCGAGAAACGTTATTTAGCGACCTTTTGGCTGAGCAGTATCGGCGTGGGGCAGCTACTGAAGTAGCGACAGTTCTCGAGATTGACGCCGTCATTCAGCCAAGTCAGACAAGACAGTGGTTGCTTGATTGCCTGTTTTGATTGCCTAGTTCTCAGGCTGTTTGGTTGGTGTATGAGTTTTTGCGAAGCAGCACTGTTATTATAAAAAAATTAGTCTGAGTCAAAATCACCACTTGTTACAGAGTAGAGCATGAAAGAGAAAACTATTATTGGTCGCAGCGAATGGTGTGCCTTCCCTGATCTTCACGTAGCAGCAATTAAGGCACGAGTTGACTCAGGCGCTAAAACGTCTTCTATTCATGCGTTTAATATAGAAACGTTTGAGCGGGACGATGCGCCATGGGTTCGGTTTGAAGTTCACCCACTGGTAAATGATTTGGATATCACCATTGTTTGCGAGCAAGCCGTTGCCGACAAACGTTTAGTGAAGAGCTCGAGCGGCGAGGCTGAGTCTCGTTATGTTATCCGGACACCTATACAGCTTGCGGGAAAGGTTTGGGAGGTTGATTTAACCTTATCCAATAGAGACTCAATGGGGCATAGGATGTTGTTAGGCCGTGAAGCGATGAATGGACGCCTCATTATCGACCCAAGTTTAAGTTGTACGCAGGGACGTATGAAGATTAATGATCTCAAGAAGGCATACAAGGAAGCATCTGTACTCGCGGCTAAAATGTCTTTAGAATTTTCTATCAATACGAGTTCGTAGTTCAGGGGCGGTGCATTCTGTTGTATCAATCAGCAAGCTTGGGTTAGTCAGTAATATACTGAAGAGGTAGTTCCGTAGTGTGTTTCACTTCCTCCATTGCAAAAAACGCACTGACATCTTCGAGCTCCACTTTTGCAATTAATTTTTGATATACGTCGTCGTAGCTTTTAATGCTAGGGACTACTGCTTTGAGCATGTAGTCAATGCTGCCTGACATCCTATAGAACTCTACGATCTCAGGTAATTCGTCAATTGCCGCTTTAAATTGCTCAAACCATGCTTGACTGTGATGACGGGTTCGTATGTTTATAAACACAGTTACACCAAGATTAAGTTTATCTTTGTCGAGTAGGGCAACGCGCTTATGAATAAATCCTTGTTCTTGCAATTTTTGCAGTCGACGCCAGCAGGGGTTTGCCGTCAGGTTGATCTTCTCAGCCAACTCGGCCACGCTAATATCGGCGTTGTGTTGTAGGTGCTTTAAAATTAGCCGGTCGTATGTATCCATATCCTTTTCGACAAACTTCAGCAGTTTGATAATTTTATTCTAATTATGAGGCATTATGCGGGATTATTTTATGGTGTAAATCGATTTTAGTGATTTTTATGGTAAGAGTTTGCAGTGTTATGTGGTTATTGTTTGTCTGGAAATGGCTGAAGTTAGCGCCTGCGCCGCTAAAAACTAAGTCCAATTTATATTAATCACGGAGCACCGCATGTCTCGTTTTCAAACGCTATTTACTGAGCATCCACAGAAAGTTGGCGAAACCTATTTCCAGCATCTCGGCGTCGCTGGTTCGTTTGGTTTACTGTTTTTAAAACTTGCTGGAATGTCCTTTGTTCATGCGTTATTCCCATGGTGCTATGAACGCGCGGCAAGCGATCGAATAGAATTGCTTCACGATGAACTGTGTATCAAACGCGCTCGTACTATAGAGTGAGCGCTTTGAAATGTGTACAACAAATTAAAAAAGCTTTAGCCGCCGCAACTTCTAGTAGTGGTTACTTAGCTGCTGATATATGCGCTATTTCTTTTTGGTAGGTCGGATGCAAACTACGCTCTCGGCTCAGCAGACTATAGCTTCTAGAGCATATGCCTTAAGCCCGTATTGAGCATCGCAGAGACGAGTTTACTAAGCGCGTCTTTAGTCGTCTAGAATGAAATTGCGTGCACGCTATCGCGGTATCATTCGGTCTTAAAAGGATACTCTAACTAACTTGAAAATTTCCGTGACAGCACCTATCAGCAATCTGAATATGGATTTGGCTAAGCAAATCGTTATCGACACCACTGCTATGGAGTGGCAACCAAGCCCGGCACTCGGTGTACTCCGAAAACCTTTAGCGCGAGAAGAACGCGAATCAGGTCATGCAACCAGTATCGTAGAATATGCGGCAGGGGCGAGATTTAAACGACACGAACATCCAAAAGGAGAGGAGATTCTTGTGCTGAGCGGTGTGTTTTCTGACGAATCGGGGGATTATGGACCAGGGCATTATTTTCGTAATCCCGCGGGCTCTGGTCACGCACCCTTTAGTGAGGGTGGTTGTACGTTGCTCGTTAAGCTGTGCCAATTTCAAAATGGAGACACCGAACGCGTGAGTATTGGAACACAGCAGTCTCAATGGCTGCCAGGGCAGGGTGGTATGCAAGTAATGCCGTTGCATTCCTTTGGTACTGAGCACACTGCATTGGTAAAATGGCCAGCAGGAGAACGATTCAAACCTCATTACCATGTAGGCGGCGAGGAGATTTACGTTATCTCGGGTGTGTTTCAGGACGAGTTTGGTTCCTACGCTGCGGGTACATGGCTTCGTAGTCCGCATATGTCTCAACATTTCCCGTTTGTGGAAGAAGAGACTATTATCTGGGTCAAGACAGGGCATCTCGCGTTAGCCGACTAGACAAACCTAAAGTTGACTGACGTATTTAAAAAAATCATAGCGCGTGCTTCGCAGGGCTAACCTTATGTTAAATATTCACTTTTTTTGTGTTGGCGGTACGATCGACAAAATTTATTTTGATGCCAGCAGCAAGTATGAAGTTGGATCGCCTGCGGTAAAGGCGTTACTGGCGGATCTGCCGACTAATATTGATGCAACTGTAACGTCTGTAATGGCTAAGGACAGTTTAGAAATGACTGATGACGATAGGGTCGATCTGCTTGAGGCGGTCAGCGCAGCACCACAGAAGTTAATCGTTATTACCCACGGCACAGACACCATGCCGATGACGGCCGAATACTTAAAGGCGAATGGCGGTGATAAATTAGCCGACAAGGTCATTGTGATGACGGGAGCATTGGCGCCGGCTATCTTTAAAGACAGCGATGCGGAGTTCAATTTGGGCTCAGCCGTCGCCGCGAGCCAGTGTTTAGACCCCGGTGTTTACATTGCCATGAATGGTGAAGTTTTTGTGGCTGGTAAAGTTTATAAAGATCTTAAGAAGAGTCGCTTTGTAGCCAAATAGCGTGCTCTACATTTTTTCGAAAAGCTATTAGAAACAAAAAAAGCCCGTTTAGACAAAAATCTAAACGGGCTTTTTAAATAACGCTAAAAATCAGCAGTTGTTAGCTAGCGAGCAATAAACGGTTTATTCGTTTCACATAGTCCGCAGGGTCTTTTAGTTGTGCGCCTTCGCTTAAAGCCGCTTGATCGAACAACACTTGCGCCCAATCGGCCAGAGACTCGTCGTCTGCCTTAAGTCCCTTGATGAGCGGATGCTCAGGGTTTATTTCTAGAATCGGCTTAGAGCTTGGTGCATCTTGGCCCATAGCTTTCATAATACGTTCTAGGTTAGCGCCCGGATCGTTCTCGTCAGCCACCAAGCATGCAGGGGACTCAGTTAAGCGGGATGTTAAACGAACCTCTTTTACAGAATCAGCGAGCGCCTCAGCAAGCTTGTCTGTGATGCTGCTCATTGATTCTTTTTGCTCTTCTTGCTGCTGTAACTCGTCTTCAGAAAGATCTAGGTCGCCTTTGCTGACAGACTGAAGCTTCTTTCCATCAAAATCAGGCAAGCTGTTGACCAGCCATTCGTCTACAGGATCACTTAGTAACAACACTTCTAAGCCTTTTTTGGTAAACATCTCCAAATGCGGAGACCCAAGAGCCGCTCGATGAGTTTCGGCAGTAATGTAGTAAATCGTTTCTTGGCCATCCTTCATGCGTGCAACATAGTCACTCAGAGAAACCGTTTGGGACTCCTCGTTGCTGTGTGTGCTCGCAAATCTAAGTAGGCCTAATAATGTGTCCTTGTTGGCAAAATCCTCAACCATGCCTTCTTTCATTACTTGACCGAACTCGTTCCAAAACGACTGATAAGCCTCTGAATCGTCTTTAGCGACGCGAGTTAATTCATCAAGCACGCGTTTAACGGCGCGGGTTTTGATTTTTTGAATATCACGATCGCTTTGTAAAATTTCGCGCGAAACGTTAAGCGGTAAATCAGCTGCATCGATAACCCCCTTTACGAACCTAAGGTAATTAGGCATCAGGTTTTCGGCGTCATCCATAATGAATACACGGCGCACGTAGAGCTTTAGGCCCTTACGATTTTCTCTGTTCCACAAATCAAAAGGCGCTTTCTTAGGGATGAACAACAGTGACGTGTATTCAATGTTGCCCTCAACCTTGTGGTGCAAAGTTGATAGAGGCGGCTCCATGTCATAGCTTAAGCCTTGATAAAAGCTTTGGTACTCTTCTTCGCTAATCTCATTTTTAGGACGTGCCCAGAGAGCTGTACCTGTATTGACCGCCTCGTATTCACGCGGAGCGTTTTCGTCTGGCTCGCCTTCTTCGTTAAGAACTGGGGCACCCAGCATTTTAATTGGCAGAGAAATATGTTCAGAGTAGGTGTTAATGATGTGGCGCAGACGTTGGTCTTGCAGGTATTCCTCTTCTTCGTCGCGAAGATGCAGAGTTATTCGCGTGCCTACTTCAAGATCGCCCGCTTCACCAATGCTGAATTCGCCTTTGCCGGCAGACTCCCAACTTACGCACTCATCGCTGCCTGCCTTTCGAGTTTCTAACACAACTTTGTCGGCAACCATAAAAACGGAGTAAAAGCCTACGCCAAACTGGCCAATTAGGTTTACGTCAGAATCGGCGTCTTTGCCTTTAGCTTGTTGCATTGCCTGCATAAAGCCTTTAGTGCCAGAACGGGCGATGGTGCCGATGTTTTCAATAACTTCATCATGGCTCATACCAATACCATTGTCGCTAATGGTCAAGGTTTTCGCGTCTGCATCTATATCGATCTTTACGGCGAGCTCTTCGCCATCCACCAAAAGACTGGCATCAGTTAGTGCTTCGAATCGACGTTTGTCGATCGCGTCTGAGGCATTCGATATGAGTTCGCGTAGAAAAATCTCTTTTTGGCTATACAGCGAGTTAATCATTAGGTCGAGTAGCTGGCTGATCTCGGTTTGAAAAACGTGTGTCTCTTGTTTGCTCATAATTGGTTTATTAATAGTCGTGAAGTTAAAAATGATCCGTGTTGAATCGTTGTAGATGGACGAGTAATAGGGGCGCAATGCCCAAACTTCAAGAGTTGGAGGCAATGAAACGGTTTGAGAGACGAATAGTTGTTTTTTTAGTTAAATTCGTTGACGCAAATGTGGTCTGTGAGTATAGTCGCGCCTCAGCGAATTTGGGTCACGCTATGAGTTGCTTCTTCAAGACTGCTTTGTACTGTTTACAGATACAAGTGAATATTGAAAAAGATAGTGGATGTGATCCGTCAGTCGGGGTGTAGCGCAGCCTGGTAGCGCATCTGGTTTGGGACCAGAGGGTCGGGGGTTCGAATCCCTCCACCCCGACCAATTCGCAGTCGATAAGAGTTGAGCGCCCGTAGCTCAACTGGATAGAGCAACGGCCTTCTAAGCCGTAGGTTACAGGTTCAAGTCCTGTCGGGCGCGCCATACTTTACGCTCGATGAATAGGCTTAAAGTTGGGATTAAAAATGGCTCTGGTTTATCGATTTGCGACGTTGAATGATGGTGTTTTAGTGCTAAATATTTAGGCATCAAGGTGCTAACCTAATTAGAAATTGGGTATGATATGGGCATTAGAGCGGAAACGACAATGTGGTGATTGTAGCTCAGTTGGTAGAGCCCCGGATTGTGATTCCGGTGGTCGTGGGTTCGAGCCCCATCAGTCACCCCAGTTTTCAAGATGGTTTTCAGCTAGAAAACCTTCACCAACAAAGAATTACTTGAACGATGCAAAGTCGTACAAGGCAGTGCGAGAGTGGCGGAATTGGTAGACGCGCTGGATTTAGGTTCCAGTGTCTTGCGGCGTGAGAGTTCGAGTCTCTCCTCTCGCACCATTTTTTTGGTGCACAGTAAAAATAAAAGAGCATTCATTTCGGAGTTCGTTCTTTATTCATTCGAGTGCGACGAAATCAGCGCATTCGTAATTGTCTTTCGACTCAAACGTTAAATCCACATAAACGGCCTATAAAACAATAGGTTATGCGGTTTTTTGTGTATTCTTTTCGTCTTAGCTTAGCGTTTTTCAGTGAGCGACGAGGACTTCGTTGTTTAAACCCTAAATGTTTGCGCTCTAAGTCCTTTTAACTAAGGTTGGGCGGTGATAGAATCGCGCTCCGAAAAATACACCTTTAGAGATTTCCTCTTAATGTATTAAGTCGTCGTTAGAGCTTTGTTCTAACGCTCTGGTACACGGCGTCATTTCGTGAATAGAATAGGTAGTTAAGCACTTTAAGCAGTCTATAAGCCCCCCTCCAACCAAGAATTAAGGTTGAAGGGAATACCCAAACTCTTAATCCAAAAGTTTAAAAAGATGTCAACACCTGTAGAAAAAGTAAGCAGCATCGGCCGTAAAATTTCGGTTGCAGTGCCTGCTGATCAAGTAGAATCGGCCATTCAAGGCCGCCTAAAGCAACTGTCAAAGCGCGTTAAAATTCAGGGTTTTCGCCCTGGAAAAGTGCCTATGAAAATTGTCGAACAACAATATCGTGGTACCGCTATTAATGACGTGCTGCCAGAATTAATCGAAGGTAGTTTGCAAAAGGCTCTAATCGAAGCAGATGTCGTGCCGGCTGTACAGCCAGACGTTATCCCTAATGCTTTGGAAAAAGGGCAGGATTTTACGTTTACAGCAACGTTTGATGTTTATCCTGAGTTCGGGAAATTGGATTTAGACGGCATTAAGGTCAAAAAGCCTGTCAGCGAAGTTCAAGATGCAGACGTAGATCGCGTGATCGAAAATATGCGTAAGCAACAGCTCACTTGGAAAGACATTAAACGTAAGTCAAAGAAGGGTGACCGAGCCACTATTGATTTTGTTGGTTCTATTGATGGCGAGGAGTTTGACGGCGGTAAAGCTCAGGATCATGCTTTTGTTATCGGCGAAGGGCAGATGCTTGCTGATTTCGAAGATGGTGTTAAGGGCATGAAAGCGGGTGATGAAGGCGATATCAACGTTACATTCCCAGACGACTACAACGAAGACCTTGGTGGCAAAACTGCGGTATTCAAGATTACCGTCAAGTCTATTGCAGAGTCAGAGTTGCCTGAAGTCAACGAAGATTTTGTTAAGTCCTTTGGAATCGAAGGCGGTAAAGTTGAAGATTTACGCGCTGAGGTCCAGTCTAATCTTGAGACCAACCTAGAGAGCCAGCTGAGTACAATGATTCGCCAGCGCGCTTTCGACGCTTTATTGGAGCAAAACGAAGTAGAATTACCACTTAAAATGGTCCAGTCTGAAGCGTCTAGAATGGTTCAAGAACAAAAAAATCAGATTATTCAACAAGGCATAGATCCTAAAATGTTGGAGAATATGCCTGACCCTGAATTTGAAACATTGCGTCCTCAAGCAGAAAAGCGCGTTTCGCTAGGTTTGCTGATGATGGAAGTTGTACGCGCCAATGATCTTAAGCCTGATGTTGCATTAGTTGATGCGAAGTTGCAAAAAATGGCTTCTTCTTACGAAGATTCAGATGGTTTCATCAACTACTACAAGAATAATCAGGAAGCTTTAGCGCAAGTTGAGTCTCTAGTGTTAGAGGAGCAGGTTGTCGATTTGTTGCTTTCGAAAGCGAAAACAAGTGACGAAAAGATCAAGGCCGCTGACATACTGAATATGCAGTAACAATCGTCGTGCTATACCGGGACAGCCACGGACTTAGCTGCTACCGTGACTTACATAGCTACAGCGACTCAATAAAAGAACGCCAAGCAGTTTATCTGCCTGGCGTTTTTTGTTAAAGCTGCGGCGGAGTGAGATATTACCATCGTGCCGATCTGTTATCAGGCTAGAAAGTGGCTGTCTCAACGTTTGATTCTGCAGCAAAAACTGTAGATGCCCTTGTCATTGGCTCGTTTGTCCGCATATTCCGATCATTGAGTATTCATGCTCTTTGATCGACTGTGATAGGCTTTGAAAACCGATTGCGAGGCGAGTTGCAATTGAACTAATATTTGACTGACTATCTGACTAATAATTTGACCGAATGTTTCAGCGATTCTGGAATAAACGTTAATTTGATAGTTGTCCCATGAAATCAACAATAGACCACCCTATATAACTATGAAGCAACAATTTAGCGAACTAGAAGCGAAAGGATTTGTATCACCAGAAGCCGCAGGCGGACTCGTGCCTATGGTTGTTGAGAACTCTGGCCGAGGCGAAAGAGCCTATGATATTTATTCTCGACTTTTAAAGGAACGAGTCATCTTCTTGGTTGGTCAAGTCGAAGACTATATGGCCAATTTAATTGTGGCGCAGTTGTTGTTTCTTGAGTCTGAGAATCCTGACAAAGATATTAGCCTCTATATCAATAGCCCAGGCGGTTCAGTGACTGCTGGCATGGCTATTTATGACACCATGCAATTTATTAAGCCCAAGGTCAGCACAGTGTGTATCGGCCAAGCCGCGAGTATGGGTGCTTTGTTGCTCACCGCTGGTGCTACAGGTAGCCGGTATGCGCTGCCGCATGCAAGAATAATGATTCATCAGCCCTTAGGCGGTTTTCAAGGCCAAGCTACCGATATTGATATTCATGCTCGCGAGATATTACGAGTTCGTGAAGAATTAAATACGATTATGGCTAAGCACACAGGTCAAAAATTAGAGAAAGTTCAAGACGACACAGAACGAGATAATTTTATGTCGGCCGAAGAAGCTAAAAAATACGGTTTGATTGATGATGTAATCGAGCAGCGTGCTTCCTAATTCAGGTTGTTTAAGACTATGAACTTAAGTTTGTTGCTCGTTTTGATTGTTGTTGGGTCTGCGCAGACAGTTTTAGCAGGCTCGAGTTCTGTTTCTACGAGCCAAAGGCTTACTCAGGCCACACAATTGCCTGAGGCGCAGCAGACACCATCTAAGTCTAGTGAGTCGATAGAAGCCCCGGCGCTCTATGTGGACGTGCGCTCCTGGGTAGAGAACCAGGTAGATGGGGTAGAAGGCCACACACATATTCATTATCCCGATATTGCGACAGAAATTGGACAACATGCTCAGTCAAAAGAGCAAAAAATCTATGTTTATTGTGCCGTTGGTGGGAGGGCTGAGAAGGCCAGGCAAAGTCTGATGAGCATTGGCTATACGGATGTGGTTAACCTCGGCGGAATTGAAGATGTTAAAGCGTCGTTGAGCACGCAATAGGGATTGAGCTTTTTGGTTCCTTAAAAAGCTCTACTAGAATCACAGGTTTGCTTCGATTAGGGTTCTACTTTAGGGTACAATTTGTGCTCTGATCGTTGTGCAAAGCATTTAAACATCAGGCGTTTCATTAGTTGAGCGCGATTTTTTATAAAAACATAAAACAAGCGATACGAAGTAAGCTCTTTGAGAGAGCGTTGAAAGAGAGGCATTTATGAGCGATGAGAATAAGGATAAAGAAGACAACAAGTTACTCTACTGTTCATTCTGTGGAAAAAGCCAGCATGAGGTGAGAAAACTCATAGCAGGGCCTTCTGTCTTTATTTGCGACGAATGCGTAGATCTCTGCGAAGACATTATTCGTGAAGAAGCTATTGAGGAAATGGCTTCTAGTGAAGAAAGCGACCGCTTCCCTACGCCAGCAGAAATCCATAAAGGCCTTAATGATTATGTGATCTCGCAAGAAGAAGCCAAGAAAGTACTTTCTGTTGCTGTTTACAACCATTACAAACGTATACAAAGCTCAGAGCTTGAAGACGATGTTGACGTCTCTAAGAGTAATATCCTGCTTATCGGTCCAACCGGCTCTGGTAAGACTTTATTAGCCGAAACGCTCGCGAAGCAACTGGATGTACCCTTCACTATTGCTGATGCAACTACTCTGACCGAGGCCGGTTATGTCGGTGAAGATGTTGAAAACATTATTCAAAAATTGCTGCAAAAATGTGATTACGATGTTGAAAAAGCTCAAATCGGCATCGTTTATATTGATGAGATTGATAAAATTTCACGCAAGGCCGATAACCCTTCAATTACTCGAGATGTTTCCGGAGAAGGCGTTCAGCAAGCATTGCTGAAGCTCATTGAAGGTACTACTGCGTCGGTACCACCACAAGGTGGTCGAAAACATCCTCAACAGGAGTTTCTACAGGTTGATACCCGCAATATCTTGTTTATCTGTGGTGGTGCATTTTCTGGTTTAGATCAGATTATACGAGATCGTTCAGAAAAGAGCGGTATCGGTTTTGGTGCCGAAATCCACAGTAAAGTTGATAACCCGTTCGTGTCTAAATTTTTGGCTTCTCTTGAGCCTGAGGATCTAGTTAAGTATGGGCTAATCCCTGAGTTTATTGGCCGTTTACCAATTATCGCCACTCTTGAAGAATTAGACGAAGAAGCGCTAATGACAATTCTGACTCAACCAAAGAACGCTCTGGTAAAACAGTATCAGCGTTTACTTAAGTTGGATGACGTTGACCTAGAGATTCGGGAAGACGCACTGCGCGCAGTCGCTAAGAAAGCTATGGCGCGTAAGACGGGTGCCCGAGGATTGCGTTCAATCCTGGAGAATGCCTTGTTAGATACTATGTATGAGTTGCCGTCCAAAGAAGCCGTTAAAGGTGTATCAGTTGATGCGAGCACCATTAACGAAGGCGCCCGCCCGTTGTATATCTACGAAGAAGCCGAAAAAAGCGCATAAGCCGCTATTTTTCATAAGTTTCGTTTGGTTGCATACCTGCATCAACTATACCTGGACACCAGCGTTGCGAACGCTGTATTGAGTGTCATTTGGTATGCAAAGAAAGGCCCGAGTTCGGCTATCCTTACAGTCTATGTGCTCACAAGAGCTTACGTCTCAATTGCCTATGAAGTCGTCTCACTGGCTTCATTCGACTTCCTGATGAATTCCAATTAGGGGGAATATATTTAGGCATTGGGAGCTTGAATTCGAGCTATCTGACGTTACCTTACACTTATAGAGTTATCCTAATACGAGGCGGATAGGCGCTGTTTTAATCGTCTATGATCACTCGTTAACACTACCCAATTATCAATATGACCGATATCAAAGACACAGTAGACGATAAAGCACCCACTCAAGATTCGGTAGATTTTGCCAACCTTGATTATTCACAACCTTTTCCATTGCTGCCTTTGCGCGATGTTGTTGTGTTTCCGCATATGGTGTTGCCGCTGTTTGTAGGGCGCGCGAAGTCAATTGCAGCGCTTGAAGACGCTATGTCTAATGGTCGAGTGATTGCGTTAGTCGCACAGTTCGAAGCGAGCAACGAAGACCCAAGTGTTAAAGACGTTTACGACGTCGGTGTGTTAGCCAATATTTTGCAGCTTTTAAAGTTACCCGACGGCACGGTTAAAGTGTTGGTCGAAGGTAAGCAACGCGTCACGATCGAATCAATCGTCGAAGAAGATCATTTTGTTGCCCAGGTACAACCACTTAAAACCACTCTGCTGGAAGAGTCCGAAACAACAGTTTCGGTAAAAACGCTTCTTGAAGAATTTGAAAGTTACAGCAAGGTTAATGCTCGAGTTGCGCCAGAATCTCTTAATCAGCTCCGTGGCGTTAAAGATGTCGAGCGTTTGATGGATATGATTTCTGGGTTTCTAGAACTCGCATTAGAAGATAAGCAATACTTGCTTGAAGCCGATTCCCTAGAGGAACGTCTCGACCATCTTTTGGCCTTCATGGAAAGTGAGCTAGACATGCACCGTGTTGAGAAAAAAATTCGCGGGCGCGTTAAAAAGCAAATGGAGAAGAGCCAGCGTGAGTATTATTTGAATGAGCAGATGAAGGCCATTCAAAACGAATTGGGCGAATCTGAAGATGGACAAAATGAATTAGATGAGCTTCAGGCTAAAGTCGATGAAGCTGGAATGCCGAGTGAGGCGAAAGAAAAGGTTGAGTCAGAGCTTAAGAAGTTGAAAATGATGTCGCCTATGTCTGCAGAGGCGGCTGTTGTACGTAACTACATAGATACCGTAGTGCAAGTGCCTTGGAAAAAACGAAGTCGCGTAAGAAGCGATCTCGACGGAGCGCAGACGATTCTCGACGAAGACCACTTTGGTTTAGAGAAGGTCAAGGAACGAATTCTTGAATATTTGGCGGTACAACAACGCTTGAAGAAAATGAAGGGTCCTATTCTTTGTTTAGTGGGACCTCCGGGTGTTGGTAAAACATCTTTGGGGCGCTCGATTGCTAAAGCGACTAACAGGAAGTTTGTAAGAATGTCTTTGGGTGGCGTTCGTGATGAAGCGGAAATTCGCGGCCATCGACGCACGTATATTGGTTCAATGCCAGGCAAGATCATTCAGAATATGTCTAAAGTGAAGACCAAAAATCCGTTTTTCTTATTGGACGAAATAGACAAGATGGCGGCGGACTTCAGGGGTGATCCTGCATCAGCAATGCTGGAAGTATTGGATCCTGAACAAAATCACACGTTCGCAGACCATTACTTAGAAGTTGATTACGATTTATCTGAAGTGATGTTTGTCGCGACAGCTAATAGTCTGGATATTCCCGGACCGTTGCTGGACCGTATGGAAGTAATTCGCTTAGAAGGTTATACCGAAGACGAGAAGCTGAATATTGCTAAACGCTATTTAGTGGCTAAGCAAACTAAAAACAACGGTTTAAAAGAATCTGAAATAGCGATAGAAGACAGCGCTATTCTAGACATCATTCGCTATTACACGCGCGAAGCGGGTGTTCGAGGATTAGAACGAGAAATCTCAAAGATTTGTCGTAAAGTCACTAAGCAATTGCTGACTGATAAAAGCTCTAAGACGGTAACTGTTTCTGAGGACAATCTGAACGACTTTTTGGGTGTTCGTAAGTTCTCGTTTGGTTTAGCCGATAAACAAGACCGAGTTGGCCAAGTTACGGGCTTGGCATGGACGTCTGTAGGCGGTGAATTGCTGTCAATTGAAACAATGATTGTGCCCGGTAAAGGGAAGCAATTAAGCACGGGTAAACTCGGCGACGTAATGCAAGAGTCAATCCAGGCTGCTATCACGGTCGTTCGTTCTCGAGCGGCTTCTATGGGTGTTGATAAAGACTTTTTCTCGAGCAATGATTTTCACGTTCATGTACCTGAAGGAGCTACTCCAAAAGACGGACCAAGTGCCGGGGTTGGAATGACGACTGCATTGGTCTCTGCAGCCACGAACATACCCGTTAAGGCATCAGTTGCAATGACGGGAGAGATCACGTTAAGAGGCGAGGTTTTGGCGATTGGCGGGCTCAAGGAAAAGTTGTTAGCAGCTCATCGAGGTGGCATTAAAACGGTGATTATCCCTGCTGAGAACGAAAAAGATTTGGTTGAAATTTCTGCTGAAGTTAAAGGAGATTTGGATATTCGGCCCGTTAAATGGATTGATGATGTGCTAGAAATAGCACTAACCCGCTCTCCATACACCTTGGTAGACAAAGTGTCGCCCGAATCTGAAGCAATTCAGGCCGATAGTTCAGCAAGTATTAACGTAGCGCCAAAACATTAAGCGTTTACTTAAATTGAATTTAATAGACATGACATAGTCGCGGAGAATTCTGAATAGTCGTATATAAATCAATGACGTTGAGAACTTAGCTAAGGTAAGCCGTCAAAAATGGACGGTAAGAATGACAGGTTAAGCGGGTCTAAAAATGCTCCGAAAGCCGCATAAACACTGCGTTTTGCACAAAAATAATTCGAAGTTCATATTGTATTTTAAAACTAAAGGCCGCATGATTCGTGCACGGTTAAAGAATGATGTTTTGCACAAGGCGAAGCATCTGTCCCAGCCAAGACATCCGATTTGCAACGTTGGTCATCCTTTGAGTTGGCCGTTAGTTCTTAGATCAAATTTCACTTAATACTTATTAGTTATAAGCTTTTATTCGCATTTTTCTGAATTGTTTTTTTATGGATCAGAAGCTCGTTGGTATACCAGAAGTTCGTCTCGGTTCATGCACAAAAGTGGACGCGGATTCTTGATAAAGTCTATTTCTTAGAATTAGGGTTTTAAGTTAAAACTTGAATTGAAACTGAATATGAAATAAGTCGGCGTGTTAAACACCAAAATGGAGTCGTAGTTGATCGTTAGATCGCTGTCGATGCATGACAATAAATATAAATTGAGGAAATCATTGTGAATAAATCTGAATTAGTTGAATTAGTTGCTGGCAAAGCAGACATCTCAAAATCTTCAGCTGCTGACGCAGTAGAAGCAGTAATTGACGGCATCACAGGTGCTCTTAAAAGCGGTGATAGCGTTACATTCGTAGGCTTCGGTACATTCTCTGTAGGTCGTCGTGAAGCTCGTGATGGTCGCAACCCACGTACTGGTGAAACGATCAAAATTAAGGCGTCAAATTTAGCTAAATTTAAAGCTGGTAAAGGCTTAAAAGATGCATTAAACTAGCGCCCGCTCTGGAGGGTCAATTGTTTTTTTAAGGCGCTTATTTTTAAGCTCATAGAAAAGATCCTCCACTTGAAACGTCTTGTATGTAAAGGCGTTTCAAATATAAGATTTGGGTGCTTAGCTCAGTTGGTAGAGCATCGCCCTTACAAGGCGAGGGTCAGAGGTTCAAGTCCTCTAGCACCCACCAGAATCAGCAGCAGTTATTAAAAACTGCGTTGTGAAAGAATTGGAGCGGTAGTTCAGTTGGTTA
>DKML01000029.1:71335-121612 GCA_002470515.1 Proteobacteria bacterium UBA7415
TACCGGCCTGTCACGCCGGGGGTCGCGGGTTCGAGTCCCGTCCGCTCCGCCATTCTTAGAAAGACGACCTTTGGGTCGTCTTTTTTTTACTGCGCAAAGACAAGAGGTTGCTTGTCTGCCTGGTCGCGTTCAGATGCGCCTTAGATTGTTCTCATGGTTGAGAACAGATGCGGTTTCGTTTTTCTTCCTTCTGACATCTTATTTTTACTTTTTTGTTCATCTACTCAACTGTCTAGTGTTGGGTTTCGGGTGGGTGTCTTTCTGCTTTCGTCGATTAGCTTCGCTCATAATGTATTTTTCACTCTTTGGATTTAAGATAAGGTTATATTGACAAGACACCATTGAGGAGATGTTTGATGTATACACCGCTTAAACCTGCTATCAAGGATATTGGGGAGTTTAGTGTTGCTCGTGTGCTACCCAACTCTCAGAAGCGCATGGTTGGTCCGTTTGTGTTCTTTGATCATATGGGGCCGGCTGAGTTTTCGGCTGGGCAGGGCGTCAATGTACGCCCCCATCCGCATATCGGGCTAGCTACGCTCACTTACCTGATCGAGGGTAAGATTCTGCATCGTGACAGTTTGGGTAATTGCTTAGAGGTTACGCCCGGTGACGTAAACTGGATGGTTGCCGGAAAAGGGATTACGCATTCAGAGCGAGAAACTCTTGAACATCACTCTCAACCTCATCGCCTCGATGGCGTTCAATGTTGGGTTGCGCTTCCTAAAGAATTTTCTGAAACAGCCCCTTCGTTCACGCACCTTAGTCGATTCGACTTGCCGCACTGGATTTATGAAGGGGTTTCGGCGCGTATTGTGATAGGTGAGGCCTACGGGATGAAAGCCGACATAGAAACGTTTTCGCCTATGTTTCTAGTCGATGTAACAGCGCAAGTTGGCGCTGAAATTAACCGTCCTAACCCACAACATGAATGTCTGGCTTATCTGGCTGACGGGGCGCTAATGCTCACCAATGGTGAAGAACAGGCACGAATTGAAAAAGGCGAGACTGCGCTGATAGACCCTGATGTTCAAATCGAGGCACTTGAATATTCGAGACTCATTATGCTGGGAGGAGAAGCTTGGAACGAAACGCCTCATTTGTATTGGAACTTTGTAGCGTTCGACGAAAAACGTCTAGAGCAAGCTAAAGTAGATTGGCAAGAAGGGCGTTTCGACCCTGTGATCGGTGATGATGAAGAACGGATTCCTCTGCCAGACAGTTAAGTATGCTCGGATGCCGGTGTGGTATCGCTCAGACATGCCAAACTTCATAAGTGTTAGGCACGACCTTTATCGCAATTTTGGATAAAGGCCGAACCGGAGTACTAAATGCTCTAGTCCTCGCTTCCCTTTTTACTTTCTTTGTCTTTGTTAAGGTTATCCGCGGTCTCAACGACGTTGCCTGAGTCGTCAACCACCACGACAGATCCTATTCCTGTAGCTCGAATCGGCGCTTCTATTTGATCTAGATCGCCCACTACTAACCACATCATTTTTTGTTTGTCGATATGAGAATTGGCTAGGTTTTGCACATCACTCAACTTTTGCTCGCGAATCTGTTTTACATAAGTTTCCCAATAGCTTTCATCCAAATCAAAGTTAACCATTTGAGCGATGTCAGCCGATACGGCTCCAGCAGTCTCCCAACGACCCGGTAACGTTAATGTGTCTTTATCCAATGCGCGCGCAAACTCTTGCTCCGCAATGGGTCGAACACCAACAATGTCTGAAAACTCCTTGTTGATTTCAAGTAGCGCGTCAGCTGTTTTGTCCGACTGCACCTGGGTGGTCACTAGAAAAGGTCGTTGGCCCTTAATACCGGGTATCGAGCTGTTGGCTCCGTATGCCCATCCTTTGTCTTCGCGTAAGTTCATGTTCAGGCGAGCATTAAAGCTCCCGCCAAATACCTCATTAAGCGTTTGTAGCCCAAGTTCATCTGAGCCACCATATGCTGGCATCATGGTTGTTGCGATAATGGCTGATTGTTGTGAATCTTTGCGATTGATTAAATAAATTGTTGGCTCGTCGCGAGATGTTGTATCGGCGATTTCTAGTTGCTCTACATCTCCAGTTGGAAGTTTCGCAAAATATTTAGTTGCTAGTGGCTTAAGCTCTTCCATCGTTATGTCGCCGCTTACAATTAGGGTGCCATTACCAGCTTTAAACCATCTTTGATGATATTCGCGTAAGTCTTCAACCGTTATGCTTTTAACACTCGCTTCATTGCCAGAGCCTGAGAATGGATTTGAATAGGCATGATCTTCTCCGTAAATAAGCTTCGGAAGTACTCTATAGCCGACGCCGAAGGGAGATGATTTTTCTCGTGCTATGCCTACCAAAGTTTGCTCTCTCATGCGCTCAAGCTCATCCTCTGGGAATGTTGGGTTAAGAATAATGTCTGAATAAATCTTCATCGAAGCGACTAGGTTTGTCTTAAGCGTATTCATTTGCACACGCGACACATTAATTCCTGCTCGGCTGGAAATGTCCGTGGCTAGTTCAGCCAATCCGGTGCTAATTTCAAGTGTGTCCATACTTGTCGTGCCTTCGTCGAGCATCGACATGGTTAGGCTGGCTACTCCAGGTTTTTGCAGAAAGTCACTGGCATATCCTGCATGGAACATTAGATTCATGTTTACCGTAGGGACAGCATCGCGCGTCGCTAGAATTATCTTAAGACCATTGTCTAGCTCAGCTCGTTCCAGGCGATCAAAGCTCACTTCTGGAGCAGGGCCGGGCGTGGGTACGCCAGTACTGCGATCCACAGTGCTGTTTGTCGTTGTGAACTCTTTAAACGGCAAGATACGCAGCGAAAACTCACCGCTGCTCAACCATTCTTTTGCAGTCCGACGAATCGTTTCAGCGTCGGCCTCTAAGCTTCTCTCAAAGCTGGCTACGTGAGCGTTAGGGTCGTCAAAGTAAACTTGATTTGAGGCTAAAATGTTAGATTTTCCACCAAAGCCACCCACTGATTCTAGACCGCGGATAAACTCAGCCTGCAATCCGTTTTTAACGCGCTTGAGTTCGCTCTTGGTAGGTCCTTCTTGCAAGAATGCTGTCAGTTCTTCATCAATGGCCTGTTCGATGTATTCGACATCAGCTGGATCGATTGCTGTTGCTACAATCCCGAATAATCCGGCTATCTCAGAATTGAACGAAAATGCTGAAATATCGGAGGCCTTACGCTCTTTATAGACCAAACGGTTGTAAAGACGTGAACGCTTATCCGACGACAGAACCATTGAGGCAAGGTCTAAATAGTCGGCTGTTTCCGAACCCATTTCTGGCACATTCCAAATTTTGTAGACTCTTGCTTGCGGCACACGATCATACATAGTGTGAGCACGTTTTTCAGTTCGCTTGGCAATCCAGCGATTGTGTTTTCGTAATGCGGGCCCCGGCTCAATATCACCAAAGTATTTCTTTACAAGTTCAAGTGTTTCCTGCGCTTTTACATCGCCAGCGACAACAACGGTTGCGTTGGCAGCACCATAGTGCGTTTTAAACCAGTTTTTAACATCATCGAGTGAAGCGGCGTCCAAGTCTTCCATCGAGCCTATTGGCGTCCAAGAATAGGGGTGACCTTTTGGAAAAAGATTTTCAAATAATAATGGCCCTACGGTTCCGTAGGGCTGATTCTCCCCTTGACGTTTTTCGTTTTTAACAACGTCACGCTGTTCGTCAAGTTTGTCTTGGTCGATTGCGCCGAGTAAATGACCCATGCGATCAGACTCCATCCACAACGTCATTTCCAATGCATTTTTAGGAACAACTTGAAAATAATTTGTTCGGTCTTGGCTGGTTGTACCATTAAGACCGGTTGCGCCGACCTTATCAAAGGCTGCGAACCAATCGTCATCATAATTTTCAGAACCGTTAAACATTAAGTGCTCGAAAAGGTGAGCTAAGCCGGTGCGTCCTTCCTGTTCGTCTTTCGAGCCAACGTGATACCAAACATTTACCGCCACGATCGGCGCCTTGTTATCCTCGTGCACGACCAGTGTTAGGCCATTGTCTAGAGTGTACTTAGTGTGCGGAATCGCAAAAGGGCTCGGGTTATCCGCATTATCTTGTGCGGAAACCGGAAGAGCCATGACTGCAATGGCAATGGTTAAGGATATAAATGCTGAGTAGCGAATTACTTGGTCTTTTATGTTCATTGTTTGGCGGTCTTGGAGTCTGCGTTGTAGTCCATTGAGTTGGATGATCATTGAATTGTAAGCAGTGTGTCTGTTCGATTCACAAACACCAGCTATAAGCCTTATGTATATTGTTGACTAGGCACTGTAGACTTAACGTCGTCGTACTTTAGAGAACATTAAGGAGTGTTAAGCATGTGCTCGGGTAGATCAAGCGACATCTTTAATCTGTTGTGTCATTTCTATCGTACAGTTGCTTCTGCAACCGCAGTTCAAAATATCACCTTAGCCACATCTAAAACCGTCACAAAATCAACCTAAACGTAACGCGTTAAGGAGTCTGCATAATGTTAGTCAGTGCCCTCATCTATTTATTGGCAGCGGTAATTGCTGTGCCGATCGCTAAGCGGTTTGGGCTCGGGTCAGTACTGGGTTACTTGATCGCGGGCATTATTATCGGACCTAGTGCTCTGGCTTTGGTTGGGGACCAAACCGAAGTTATGCACTTTGCCGAATTTGGCGTTGTCATTATGTTGTTTCTAGTGGGCTTGGAGCTACAGCCAAGCCGTTTGTGGAGCATGCGTAAGCAAATAGTCGGCTTAGGCGGATTGCAGGTTGTGCTCAGCGCTGGGGCTTTCACAGCTCTTTTACTATGGACGACGCCTTTGGTGTGGCAAGTGTCACTAGCGCTCGGTTTGACGGTTGCTTTGTCATCAACGGCTATCGTGTTGCAGTCTTTAAATGAGCGTGGGCAAATGAACACGCAAGCTGGAACTAATGCTTTTTCTGTTTTGCTTTTTCAGGATATCGCGGTAATTCCAATTTTGGCATTTTTGCCTTTGCTTGCCACCTTTCCGGCTCACATCGGTGGTGGTGACCATACCGTCAACCTAATCGAAAGCCTGCCTGTTTGGCAACAAGTGTGCGTAACATTGGGGGCTATTGTATCGATCATCTTGATGGGCCGATATCTGGCAAGCCCTATGTTCCGCATTGTGGCAGAAACGCGTTTAAGAGAGCTGTTTATCGCGTTTGCATTGCTGATTGTAATTGCCATTGCAGTCGCAATGACATCAATCGGATTATCTGCGGCTTTGGGCACATTCCTCGCTGGTGTAGTTTTGGCCGAAAGCGAGTTCAGGCACGAGATCGAAGCTAATATTGAACCGTTCAAAGGATTATTGTTAGGACTGTTCTTTATAACGGTTGGTGCCAATATCGATTTTGTGTTTCTTTGGGAGCATGTAGGCACTGTTGTACAACTTGTCGCGGCGCTGTTTTTAATTAAAGGCGCAGTATTGTTTGGTCTTGCCTACATATTCAAGATGGAAACGCGCCAATCACTGCTCTTTATGGTTGCCTTAGCGCAAGGCGGAGAGTTTGCATTTGTACTGAGCAGCGCTGGGCTTCAATACTCCGTATTTGATACCGAAACGGCAAGCATGCTTACGATTGTTGTCGCTATATCAATGCTGCTGGCGCCCCTGTTTTTTGTGCTCTATGAGGCTTGGTTTAGTCGTGCTGGACAACGCGCTAGGCCTCAGGAAGACGATGAGGTCACACCAACACTGGATGTCATTGTTGCTGGGTACGGGCGTTTCGGACAGATAATCGGTCGTATGCTCATTAGCAATGGATATGATTTAACTATTCTTGATCACAGCCCTAGCCAAGTTGATCTCGTCAGACGTTTTGGTAATACGGTTTTCTACGGAGATGCTTCACGCCACGATCTATTGGAGGCGGCTGGTGCGCACAAAGCCAAATTATTGGTTGTTGGTGTTGATGAAGCTGATAAGGCAAACGAAATTATTAGAGTTGCTCAGCAACACTTTCCAAATTTAAAGATTCTCGCTCGAGCTGTTGACCGGCGTCATGCTTACGACATTATAAGTGCTAAGGTAGATGGATATCGACGTGAGACCTTTGATTCTGCACTCAGGCTGGGTCGAAATGCATTAGAGCTGTTGGGTGAAACGCCAGAACGCGCTCAAACAGTAGCCTCATTATTCGAAAAATACGATGAAGAATCACTCATCGATCTTGCTGCCCTATGGGGGGACGATAAGAGTTACGGGATCGCTGTGAGGCAGCAAATTGAGGATTTACAAAAGGTTCTTGCGCGTGATGTTGAGGAGCTTAATAAGGAATAGGGATGCGTTTGGCGCTTTGAGCATGGATAAGTGGTGATACAGTGCAGAATCATCGCCTAGAATGTGTGATCTTGCTTTGTTGCAACCCCAGCCTAGACTATAATCCGCGATTAATTCAAACATGTTGACTGGTTAAGGGCGACCTTTGCTCAAAGCGGCATGTTGTTTAGGTCTAATAGGCTCGCTGAATAATGATCTTTGCGAACAAGACCTAGCCTAAGTAAAGTAATCTAAACCATCGAAGCAGAGGGTTATTTGTTAGAGCAAGCTTATTTAAAGAGCAAACTCTACTCTGCTGTTTTCTATATCAACAGGATGCATTCATGCTAACCGAAATTCGTGACCGTTCTTCAGGCGCTTTCGCCTACTTTATCGCTGCACTCATTATCGTTCCTATGGCATTTTGGGGTGTTAACGAATACGCCAATCCTCAAGTGGTTCCTACTGTTTTGGAGGTAGGCGATATTAAGATTACAAAGCAAGAGCTGGATCAGCGACTAAGCCAAGCGCAAGACGCCGAGCGTCAGCGTAATCCAGAGCTGGGTGAATCTGATTTTTTCAACTCTGATTTCTTTAAGCGCAGCGTTCTGAATTCTCTGATAGACCGCGCGTTGATTGAACAAATCGCCGTCGACAACAATTACCGCGTTGGTAATACCGAATTAGCTGCGCTCATTCGCAAAGAAGAATTGTTTCAAACCGAAACCGGCGAATTCAATCAGGCGGCCTACGACGATTTTGTACAAAGTCGACTTTATTCTAAGCAACGCTTTGAGCAGCAAGTTCGTGATGACAGTCGTACGACTAAAGTAACTCAGGGTTACCAATCTTCAGCGGTGGTAATGCCAAATGAAGTTCGCCTCTTACTTGAGTTGCAAGCTGAGCGACGTACTTTTGATCTGGTGACTATTAGCGAAGCGGATTATCGAGAGAGCGTTGAGGTTAGCGATTCAGACGTTGAAGAATATTACCAAGCCAACCTTAATTCTTTTATGAATCCGGATCGAGTATCGGTTGAATATGTTGAGCTTGACGCAAATGTGATTGCCGAAAACATCGAAATCAGCGAAGACGAGCTGCAACAGCAATACGAAGACAATAAAGATAATTTCTTTTCACCTGAAAGCCGCAGTGCACGGCACATTTTGTTAAGCACTAACGGTGACAAAGGCGAAGAAGCGCAAATGGCGCAAGCGCAATTGCTATTAGAGCAGTTACGCAATGGTGGTGATTTTGCCGAGTTAGCAAAAGAGTTCTCAGACGACACGGGTTCTGGGGCGATTGGCGGTGATTTGGGCAAGATAGAACGCGGCCAAATGGTCGAAGAATTTGAGCAGTCCGCATTCGCCCTGGACGTTGGTGAAATAAGCGAACCTATAAAAACTCAATTCGGTTATCACATTATTGAAGTCACTGACATTTCAGGCGGAGAACCTCAAGCGTTTGCAGAAGTACGGTTTGAGATCGAAGAACAGTTGCGCGAATCCGAAGCGTTGTCATTGTTTTCTGGCCAGTTGCTCGAACTGCGTAATTTGGTGTTTGAGTCCGAAAACAGCTTAACGCCTGTTGCTGAAGAACTTGGTTTAACCGTTCTTAGCACAGACTTTTTTACGCGTGAAGCCGGTGAAGGCATTGCAGCGAATGCAGTGGTACGTAGCGCGGCGTTCGACGTTACCGTATTGGAAGATGGTTTAAACTCAGACCCAGTTGAGGTAAGCGAAGGGTATTATGTTGCTCTGCGCAAGATCGATTTCAAGCCCGCTGCGCCTAAAGAGCTTGCTGAAGTTTCTGAACAGATAAAAGCATCCTTGATTAATCAAGGTGCAGAATTAGCGGCTCAAGCTGCAGTTGACACCTTACAAACTAAAGCTCAAGAGAGTTGGGACCAAGTGTTAGCGGATACTGAGTTGTCGTCAATTCAGCACACAGTTTCGTTGATAGACCCAGCCTTACCGGTGGCATCAGATATCGTTCAGAAGGTGAGTGCAATGCGTTTAAATGGAAACGAGCCTGCAATTGAGACGCTTAGATCCAACAATGGAGACTTCCACTTGATTCGCTTAACCAAGGTACGCCCTGGTGATTTGCGGCAAGTTAGCGATGAGATCAAAGAAGCGACACGATCACTTGTTGCGCAACGTAATGGTAACTCATTGTTTTCAAGTTACTTGTACCAGTTGAATCAAGACGTAGCTAAGAATATTAACGAAGATCTTTTGTAGAGTTTCGTTTTTTGAAGTGCTGGCATTTTTGTTAGATCGCCTTAACGGGCCATTTGGACAGTCCAACTCCCCAGCGTTCAGTATTCACATAGCTTAAGATGTTAAATATTACTAAGGCCTAGATTAAGAATAAGAGTCGAGGAACACTATGATTATTCAACCTAAAATCCGTGGATTTATCTGTATTAACGCTCATCCTGTTGGTTGTGCCGCCCATGTTAATGAGCAAATTGCAGCAACCAAAGAACAAGCTTTTCCGACCGGTCAAGGTCAGCCAAAGAATGTTTTGGTAATAGGTGCGTCTACCGGATATGGCTTAGCGTCAAGAATTACCGCCGCGTTTGGTTATCAAGCAAGTACTCTGGGTATATTTTTCGAGAAACCCCCTACGGATCGTAAGACGGCATCGGCTGGTTACTACAACTCAGCTGCGTTTGAACACGCAGCTCATGCTGATGGCTTGTACGCCAAAAGTATAAATGGTGACGCATTCTCTAATGAGATTAAGCAACAGGCGATTGACCTGATTAAAGCTGATTTGGGTAAAATCGATTTAGTGGTTTACAGCTTGGCTTCACCGCGTCGAACTGACCCAAATGATGGCGCTGTCTATTCATCAACGCTTAAGCCTATTGGTCAAGCCTATACGTCTAAGAATCTAAATACCGATACTCAAGTAGTGGGTGAGATTTCAGTTGAACCTGCAAACGACGAAGAAATCGCCAATACCGTTAAAGTGATGGGTGGCGAAGACTGGGAAATGTGGATTGATGCGCTGTCGTCCGCGGGTGTGTTGAGTGAAGACTGTAAATCGGTAGCGTATACCTATATTGGCGATAAATTGACTAAGCCAATTTACGGACATGCCACTATTGGTAAGGCTAAAGAGGATCTGGATAGAGCCTCAAGTGCACTAAATGCTACTAACAAAGTAGCCGCTAACGTGTCTGTATTAAAAGCGGTTGTGACTCAGTCAAGTAGTGCGATCCCTGTTATGCCGCTTTATTTGGCAATATTGTTTAAAGAGATGCAAGCGGCGGGAACCCATGAAGGGTGTATCGGGCAACTGCACCGGCTTTATAAAGAGTGTATTTACAATGATGCACCGCGGCTCGATGATGAAAATCGTTTTCGCGTAGACGAGCTAGAGCTGTTGCCGGAAATGCAGGCTAAGATTGAAGCAATATGGCCGCAGGTAACGACTGAAAACTTGCACGAACTCAGTGATTTTGCTGAGTATCAACGCGAATTTTTAAGACTGTTTGGATTCCGAATTGATGGTGTAGATTATGAAGTTGAAGTAGACCCCATTGTTGAAGCGAATTTTCTATAAGTTGAATTACCCAACGTGAGTTGGCCAATCAAGCATGGTCTGCATAAGCAACGATTGCGAGCAGACTATGGTATAAAATAGGCTTTTAGCGCTTTGAGTTAGGCAAAAGGGACTACGGTCGCGCCAATCTTTAACGAAGAATCTACACCTCAGAGTCTGAGCGTTAGCGGCCACATGTTTATGCGTATTAAGCAACCACGTTTCGAGCTTGAGATCACTGAGGAAGCCGCGTCAGCGTTCACTCGCTACCAGGACTGGTTTGCGGTTGATGGCGATCAAAATGCTGATACCAGCGCCGCTAGTGACGTCGTCTTGTCACTTCACCTAGACCCGCAAACACAACGGTTTTTCTTAAACTGGCAAAATTCTTCAGCCGCCTTAAAGTTGGATGTTCAGTGCGCATCGTTTGTTGAATCATTAAGTAGGGGTTTAGCCACTAAACAAGGACCTCTTAATCAAGCGTTAGGTAAGAAAACGCGTCGTATTTTTGACGCGACTGGAGGCTGGGGAAACGATTCCATGCTGTTTGCAAGTCAGGGTATGGTCGTGACCACAGTCGAGCGAAATCCAATACTTGCCATGATGTTGCATCAAGCGATGTCCACTTTGCCCTTAATGTTCGAGGGCAGCTCATTTTCGAATAATACATTTCCTGAAATTCACTTTGGTTCAGCAGATCAGGTCTATAAACAGCTAAAAGAGGGATCCAATAGTGATACCGCTGATGTGTTTGACTGCGCTTACTTTGATCCAATGTTCCCTCCTAAGCGCAAAAAGAGCGCCAAGAGCAATAAACAGATGCAGTTTGCTCAAACATTGCTACAGGGTGACCCCGATGCAGCGGATATTGCGGCATCATTGCTGGAGCAGGGCGTTCGTCGTTTAGTGGTCAAGCGCCCAAGTTATGCGGCCGTACTTTTACCCAACGTAGAGCAAACCTTTAGCGCAAAATTGGTAGACTATGATGTCTACCTAAATTTCTAAATTCTATGCCAAGCTTTTACAACCACCAACTCGATCTTGAGTCTCAGCACATATCTTTGAGTCCAGAGGAGTCTCAGCACGCGATAAAGGCTCGTCGTTTGAGGGTCGGAGACAGGGTCTCTGTGATTAATGGTCGCGGAATTACTGCATTATGCAGTTTAGAAACGCTTGATCGATCGGCGGCTTCGTTAATGGTTGAGTCTATTGACTTTACACATGCCCCTCCACTGAAGTTGAGCATCGCTAGTGCGTTACCCAAGGGGGATCGAATGCGCACTATGATCGATATGCTGGCGCAGCTCGGGACTAGTCGTTTTGTGCCTCTTCGTTGCGCTCATTCGGTGCAGAAGTGCAGCACGAGCATGCTCAGTAAGCTCCAACGTTATGCGCTTGAGGCCTGTAAGCAATCTAACAACCCTTGGTTAATGCATATAGATCAAGAGCACAGTGTTAGTGAATTACTTGAAACCGCTGGAAAAGAAGAATCGGCATTAGCTTACGCAGATGGCATGGGTGGCTCACTTGCTGATCGTCAGTTTTCGAGTCACGATCTATGTGTAGCGATCGGACCAGAAGGAGGGTTCTCGCCGGATGAGGTAACGGCGTTTGCAATTGCACAAGCGCCTGCGATCAAACTTGGTTCAACCATATTAAGAACAGAAACAGCGGCAGTCGCGGTTGCTGCGCAATGGATTGCTCGGTAACACAGGAATTGCTCTATTATTAAAATACTCTCTTGAGGCAACATCAGATCAAGGCGATTTGTGATAGCCACACTACAAAATTAACAAGTTGTGCAAGAACTCTAGCCCTGATAGGGTCTTAAATAACGACCTATACAAATCTTGGCTCTGAGGAGCTCAGTGCAGAACTGTTTTGAATTCATACACATCACTAATAAAGTCTAATCTGGATACACTTAACGAAGGCCTGAGCTTCCTTGATTCGCTAAGCCCTGCGCAATATACGGCGTCGCATCAACCTGCGTTTTTGGGCACTATAGGTGCGCATTATCGACATTTTCTTGAGCATTATCGTTGCTTTCTTGCGCAGCTGGAGCAACAAGAACTGTGCTTTGATGCACGTGAGCGTGAATCTGAACTTGAGAACGATTTAGAATACGCTAAACAGACAGTGCAAGGAATTGCCACGTCATTGTCGTTACTAAAGAGCACTACCTTGGACGAAGAGGTAACAGTAAAAGACCAGCAAACAAGCCAACCCGTAAAAAGTTCTGTGGCACGCGAGTTATTGTTTTTGCAGGCGCATACGGTACATCACTATGCACTGATCGCCGCAATGGCACGCTTATTGGGGTTAGAAACGAGTCCGGATTTTGGTGTTGCGATCGCTACCAAAACGTTTAATCAGAAAAGCAATTTGGCTGCTGGGTAACGCGTCGTGTGCACTTTAACTTGGTTTACGCACGACGAAGGCTATGAGCTTTTTTTTAATCGCGACGAAAGTGTGTTGAGAAAGCGAGCGCTCCTGCCCAATATTTCAGAACAAGAGGGTGTTAGTTATATCGCTCCGACAGACGCGGACGAGGGTGGTACATGGATAGCTACAAATCAGAAGGGTTATACGATTTGTTTACTTAATCACTATCAGTTTGAACAAATTAAAACCTATAAAGATTGGATTTCGCGTGGAAAGTTAGTTCGGGACTTTGCGGATACGGATTCTTTAGCGCAGGCGCAAGCGCGATTTTACGCAATGGATCTACATGACTACCGCGCGTTCAGAATGTTTATTATTGGGCCAGCAGGAGGTAATCGATTAATGGTCTGGGATGGGCATGCGCAACGTGTGGAGTTAGATGTAGCTCAACCAAAATCATCGTCTTCGGTTGACGCACAACACGTTAAGGCGTTGCGCAAAACAAATTTTCAAGACCTGCAGTTACCATCGTCATCAAACACTAATGACTTTATTAAATTTCACAGAAGTCATTTTCCAAGAGCATCAAAAGAATCCGTATGTATGCATAGAGCCGAGGCTCAAACGGTTAGTTTGAGTCATGTCAGTGTTTGTCGAAATAAAACATCTTTTGCATACATGGATGGACCACCTTGCCAAAGCGAATTTGGCGAAGCGGTCTCGCTTAAAATTGTTGGTGATGTCGCGCCTATAACTAATGTCGCCATGGTACCTGAAACACATTCTTAAGCACTAATCAGACTTTGCTCGGTTTATGACACTATATTTTCACACCCGCTGGTACCAACTGCTCCGCTCAAAATGGCGTCGAGCCGTCCGATGGGAGTTTTGGCCGATGTGGATCTTTTATCTTCCGATAGTCGTATGGATAATCTGTTTGACCTTGCGATATCGAGCGCTCACATTTTTGTCTGTCAATCCTAGTTTTCCAATGAGCGGCCTTTTCGGAGAGAGAAAAGCGGAGTCGCTTTATCATTTGCAAGGAATGGATGAGCAAGCTCGTTTCGAGCTTATAACAGCCAGCACGATAGAAAATCGAATCGACACGGCGGTGCGGGCAATGCAAGCAATGGCGCTTGTATTCCCTGTGGTGCTAAAGCCCGATGCCGGACAGCGTGGCTCGGATGTTGCAGTGATTCGAGGTGCACGCGAGCTTAGTGATTATTTAGTACGCGTGTCAGGTACGGTTTTACTTCAAGAGCATGTTGAGGGGGAAGAGTTTGGGGTCTTTTACATGCGCGACCCGGATGTCGAACAGGGGTATGTGTTTTCGATCACCGAGAAGACTTTCCCTACGGTGATTGGAGACGGGCATTCAAATATCGAATCGTTATTGATGAAGAACCCTCGTACCCACTATCTGGCTGCTTATTTGCTAGATCTGCATGCTGAAAAGTTGGAGTTTGTTCTCAAAGATGGCGAAAAGTTTAAGGCGGTCGAAATTGGGTCACATTGCCGCGGGTCTGTCTTCCTAGACGCAAATGATCTAATCACACCTGATTTAGAGGCTGCGATGAATCGAATTAGCGGTAGCATTCCTGGTTTTTTCTTCGGACGATACGATATAAGAGTGCCCGACAAGCTATCTCTCAAGGCTGGGCAGGGCATTAAGGTGCTTGAGGTTAATGGCGTTACTTCTGAATCCACCAATATGTATGACCCGTCTTATTCCATTTTTAATGCCTATAAGATTATGTTCGCACAATGGTCAATGGCGTTTAAGATAGGCAAAGCTAATATTAAAGGGGGCGCACAACGTATAACCTTCTTTGGCTTTTTAAAGTACCTTATTAGTTATTCGAGTAACATTAAGTCTAATAATGATATGACTATAGATAAAAAGGCTTGAGGTGATTATGGCGATTCCTCCGAAGCTGTTTCAGCAAATGTCTACACTTGTCGCGAATAGTTTGAACGCTGGTCACTATGGAGTGCGTCTCGCACAAGACCAGCAAGAGGTTCAAGCGGCGCAGCACTTACGTTACGAAGTGTTGTTCAAGGAGAGTGGTGGTAGTGCAAATCCCGAAATGCTCAACAGTGAGCTAGAAGAAGACGAATGGGACGCGATTGCTTACCACGTTGTTGTGGTCGATAAAAAGCAGGCAGATAAAGTCGTGGGCACCATACGTTTAGTAAGCAGTACTCAATTAGATGAAAGTCAGCCGTTCTATACCGAGCACGCGTTTAACTTAGATGCTGTGCGAGCCAAGTACCCAAAGTCGTTGGAGTTGAGTCGAGCATGTGTTTCGCCAGAAGGGCGTGGCGGCGCTATTTTGATGTTGCTGTGGAAATTCACTATGCAGTTTATAGAACAAAACGCCTATCAAGTGTTATTTGGCTGTGCCTCCTTTAAAGGACAAGACTATAGCCAGCACCAAGACATACTCGCGTATCTTTATGAACACCACCTGGCTTCGCCAGAACTTATGCCTGTTGTTAAAGATAATGTGAATAGCGTTTCGATTAAAAGAGTAGTAAGAGAGCGAGATGAGTCACAAAGCACCGGTAAGGTACCTACCCTGCTTAAGGGTTATTTGAAAGTAGGAGCGCGCGTTTCAGACCGCGCAGTGATTGATCCTGTATTTAATACAACCTTTGTCGCAATTTACGTGATTACGGCGGATATGTTTTCCAGTAACCACAGCTTAGTTAAGCATTCGTTTTAGATCATGATGAGTCGCAATTATTTGCTAGTGCCAATTCGCGTGCTGGCACTCGTGATATGGGTGGTCAGCATGCCTTTAGTTTTTATGCTGTGTAGTTTATTCCGTGTGCCAAGGCACACAGAATTACCGCATGTATTTCATGCGGGTATGCGAGCAATTTTTGGTATACGGGTGCAAAAATTGGGAAACGCCACAGAAACACAACCAGCCCTATATGTGAGTAATCACATTTCTTATTTGGACGTCATTGTGCTTGGGGGGTTGAAAGCGTTTTTCATTGCCAAGTCTGAGGTCGCCAATTGGCCGGTGTTTGGTCAGCTTGCACGATTTCAAAACACACTTTTTTTTGAGCGCAGTGCAGGCAAGGCACGGCATCAATTAAATGCAATGCAAAACCATCTTAAACTAGGCAAACGACTAACGCTTTTTCCTGAAGGCACAAGCACCAATGGAACCCACGTGGTGCCATTTAAGTCGAGTCTATTTGAAGCCGCCAACCTAGGAGATGATTATCCTAGAGTTGCCATTCAGCCAATCACAATTGCTTATACACATCATAATGACCTAGCAATGAATCAAGCTCAACGAGACCATTATGCGTGGTACGCGACGATGCCTTTTGGCGCTCATTTTGCAAAACTATTTTCTTTAAAGAAAGTTGACGTAAAAGTGGTGTTCCATCCGGTCTGTTACTTAGACGAGTTTGAATCAAGAAAGGAGTGCGCGGAGCATTGTTATAAATTGGTCGCCGATACGCTAGATGAATTAATGGCGGCGGCATGATCACTGCCTAGCAACTATTACTCGCTGCGCAGTTTGTATTACCGGTAGATCACAAAGCTGCGCAAGGTGATCTAGTCCAGTCGATTCAATTGATACTTGTCTTCGTTAGCTACAAGAAACTTTCTTGTGTAGGCCACCCATGATTAGCACGTTAATCTATTTGTTTTCAACCTTATGAAAAAATCATTAGTAAGTCTTTTATTCGCATCCGTCGTATATTCAAACACCGTACTCGCGGTTGACCCTGTGTACACTGGTTTCTTTTCTGACACAGCCATTAAGGGTTACGACACGGTCGCCTATTTCACCGAGAATGCTCCACGCGAGGGTGTTGAAGCCTATTCGTATGAATACAAGGGCGCTACTTGGTTGTTCGTGAGCGCTGAGCATAGACAGCTTTTTATTGAGAACCCTGATAAGTACGCGCCACAGTACGGCGGTTATTGTGCTTACGCCGTTGCCAAAAATGCGACAGCATCGATTCAACCAGACCTATTTACAGTGTTGAAGGGCAAACTCTATCTCAATAACAGCCCGTCAATTAACCAAAAGTGGAACGCGAATAAAGCCGCATATATTCAATCGGCGGATCAGAACTGGCCGTTACTACTTACCCAATAGTGGCCACTAGATTGCTTAGACTAGATACACTCAATAAACCCAATAAGATCACATATAGCCAATGAATTCTAAAAATGACAAACCTATCCCGAGCGGCATTGCAGGAATAGTAGGGCCTAGTCTCTTGGGTGTGTTGAGCGCATGCTTTGCGTTTTTGTTTTATGGCGGGTGGGGCTATTGGGTGAATTTGGGCTATGGCCACGAAATGGCGCTTAAGGTTTTTATGGCTCAAGGCAGTTATAGCTTTATTCTTACGCTAATAATGGCGGTGCTTATTGAAGGTCTCTATCGACTTTTCACCCATCGAGGATCGCGTGAACAATGGTCGCGATCGCGTGTAGATTGGAGCACTATTCTAAGCAGTTGTTTTGTTGTCTTTTCGGGGTCGTGGTTGGTTAACGTGTTCGCAGGAACTCCAGAAATATTCAAGACTGTTTTGTTGGGCTATATGTTTGGGGGGCTGTACACCTACGTCTATGTCCTGGGTTTATCTCGACGCAAGCCATAGCGCCAAATTACAAATAAAACCTCAGAAGGCAACCAATGATGCCAGTCCAGCCACTAAGTTGTGATCTACATGACTACATTGAGATAGCGTGCCTGTATAGCTATGCGCTAAAGCTAACACTAACGGATAGCACCGTTATTAATGCTGTTGCGATTGATACTAAAACGAGTAACAAGCAGGAGTTTATCGTAGTCAAAGATGTAAAAGTGGAAAGCGGAAAGCCAGAGTGGACAGATAATGAACACTCTCTGGTCGAAATTCCGCTGAAAAGCCTAGATAAAATTGAAGCCTTGAGTCTTAACGCGAAATTTGGAGTTATTAAGTTTTAGCGATTTCTCAATGTTCATCTTTTAATATTTCACTACTTTTACTATCTCCGTTGTTAATCGGTTTGCCAAACTTTGTCTTCCACCAGCGAATTGTTAATGGAACCGAGATATTTAACAAAAAGCACGCGATCATAAGCGTATAAAACGACTCGGTCGTGAGCACTTGATTTTGCACGTAGGCGATTTCCATTACGACGAATGCTAGCTCTGCACGTCCCAACATCCCGAAACCAATCATCCAACTCTCTGGCCACTCAAAACCACCCGTAAATCGAGCCGCCAATGACGCCGACAAAATTTGTCCTACGAAGATCCCAGCGAACAGCATTAGTGATTGCGGAAGAACGGATATAAACAATTCAGAGTCAAACACCAACTTGCTGCCCAGGGCTACAAAAAACACAGGTCCTAACCAAGAGTAGGCGGCACTATCGACAATCATTCTTGTTTGTTCAAATATGCCTCGTTCCGACTCATCCAAATTATCGGGAGCGTGATCAAAATATTCTTGGCTGATGATAAGCCCAGCCATGTAGGCACCAACGGCGGGATGAAATCCAAAGTAGTGTGCCAATAAACCAACCAAGACCGCAATTAACAGCATCATCAATACAACGTTTTCGCTTTTGCCCATAATCAAAAGACGTTGAAGACTGAAGTTGCCGATAAAAGGAATATTCTTAGCCCAGCCGGTACTGGTTGGAAACACTAATGCGCCTAGCAGTGTTACTACAACAAAAAAAGCGATGGTCTTGGCTACGATTGTTAATAGTCCAACGGCGCTCAGTGTTGCGTCTCCTGTCGCGATCGGTACCAGAGCGGCTACAAGGGCGAGTGAGGCGATATCGTCAAGCACGGCCGACGTCATAATGCCCGTGGCAGCCGGAGAGCGACTCAGGCCCTCTGTTTTGAGCGAAACCATAGTTAACGAAACGGCGGTAGCCATCATGGCTAGACCACACATAAGCGCGATCTTGGGGTCAGCCCAAAAGCTGTAAGCCAGTGTGTAGGCGATTAGGAAAGGAGCGAGTGCGCCAAAGAAGGCTATTCCCCAACTGCGTTTTATGCCTTTGAGGAAAATATGGGTTTCTTCCTCGAACCCCAGCGAAAACATAATGATGATTATGCCCAGTTCAGCTAGGTCGACTATAAAGATGGGCAGCTCTGTGGGTAGCAAGCCGATATTGGTTAGCAACGCACCAAAAAACAGATACCACAATACCGGCGTAAGCCGTGTTTTTGTCGCCATGACTGAAGCAGCAAATACGCTGATCCAAATAATCGCTAGAATCTCAATGTCATGCATGCTTTTTCCAATGCTCCGTTGTCGAACTACCATGCTAGCCTAATTTCTTCGTCCATGCATCACGGACAATCGTGAGCGAGAGGTTTAGCTAATCGCCTGTTAACTCCCTTTATTGCTAATGGCTTAGTTGTTAGGGATTAGTTGCTAGGGCTTAATTCTGCTAATTAGTTTCATAAGGGACAAAAAAACCCGCTAGCGTGAACTAGCGGGTTCTCAATGCATGATGGACGTTATCAACAAGCGTAAAGCTTACTGATAAACATTCATCAACTCATTACTTAGAAGTTGTACGTTACTTCAACACCATACGTACGACCTTTTGCTAGAGGTGAGAATGTGCCTCCTAATGGAACAGGTCCAAGTAGCGAAGGTAGTTGTGTATCACCACCGTGCTTCACTTCGTCAGTCAAGTTACGACCGAAAATACCAAATTCCCAGCTGCCGTCGTCTGAGTAAAAATCAACGCCTGCATCCAAGATTCCTTGCTCGTTAATAAAGCCAAGGTTGTTGTCGGTATAAGCCGATTCGTCACGGTAAGAATAACTAACGCGAGCCGTTGAGCTACCCCATGTGCCAACTTCCGAATCAAGCGTAAGACCAACTTGATAAGTAAGTTCCGCAGCACGAGGAAGATCTAAGTTTTTGTCTGCGTCGTTGATAACACCGTCACTGTTAAGATCAAAACGAACGTTGTCGTATGAAGGGTCGATATATCCTAACGACACGTTAAACAAGAGGCGGTCATTGATAGGGAACAAGCCTTCAAATTCAAGACCAGAAATAGTCGTATCAGCTGTGTTACGAATAACTTGAACCACGCCCGCGATCGGGTCGGCTAAGTTAATCTCACGTTGCATGTCGTCGATCTGGTTGTAGAAAATAGCAGCAGAAATACGTGCGCCACTCTCAAGTTGAGTTTTAATACCAAACTCAAGGTTCTCAACCGTTTCTTCATCAAATGGTCCAGGACCAAAATTAACGGTATCGATTGCAGTGTTACGCAAGTTGTAACCACCAGAACGAACGCCTTGTGTCCAATGACCGTACATTAGCGTGTTATCGCTGTGGTTATACGTAAGTCCGATCTTAGGAGACAAATTGTCCCACTTTGCATTGTCTTTAAAGTCGAACGGGCACTCATTGAGTAAAACATTACACTGTGAGTTTATGTTACGAACCAACGAAGCGATGTTGACGTCTTTGTGTTCATCCGTGTAGTTAGCGCCAACATTAAGAGTCAATTGGTCAGTCAATGCATAATCGACAGAAGCGAACAATCCAAAGGTCTTAGTTACGTGTATACCACCACCGTCTTGAGTAAGAGCGAACAGTCCAGGAGGGGCTGCAATGCCTAACAAGCGACGCTGTTCAGAGTAGGCTAAATCGTTTTTGTAAAAGAACACACCTGTAGTCAGTTGAGCTTTTTCGCCAAGCGTACCGCTCCAACGAAGTTCATTGCTGGTCTGCTCAGACACTAAGCTAGCAGGCACATGAAACAAACTGATTGGCGTTGCATCGATATCAGAAACCGTTGTGGATTCGTAATCGCGATAACCAAAAATGTTTGTTAACGTGCCGTTCTCTGTTTCGATCTCTAACTTAGCGCGGAAAAAATCAGAACTAACGTCATTCAAGCCTACTTCGTCTATCGAAACGTCAAAGCTGTTGCGATCAAAGCCGGTTAAGCCATTGCTTATGCCTGACCCATTTGTATGGTTTTGGGCTGCTGGGCCATCGCCTTCAGTGTCAAAATAATCATAGATTAGCGTTAAGCTAACTGTGTCATTAGGAGTCCAAACAACCATCGGGCGTACAGAGACAGTGTCTGATTTACCGATTGAATCACCAGTGGCAAGATTCTTAAAGTAGCCATCGTCTTTGCTTGAATAGACCGAAATCTTTGCAGCAAATTGATCGTTTATTGCTCCACCGACTGACCCCATCAAATAGCTCGTAGGGTCTTCTCCGCCTAATTCATAAGCGGCGCGGACTTTTCCTTCGAACTCTTCACCCGGCATAGCCGAATTTAGCATTACCGCACCACCAGTCACGTTACGACCAAATAGCGTGCCCTGTGGGCCACGTAATACCTCGATGCTGCCTAAATCAAACACATCAAACACGATACCCGCGTTAGTGCCCATATAGACGCCATCAACGAATGTACCCACGGTTGGATCAATGCTTGGAATAGAGCTGTTGATACCCAGGCCGCGAATCGAGAAGTTTGCTGTACCTGGCGTAGTGCCGATGTCATCAAACGCAACGTTTGGCAAGCCAACCGCTAGACTCTCGATGTCACGTACTTTTAGAACATCAAGTTGGGCTGAGCTTAACGCTGTAATGGCTACAGGTACGTCAAACGAGGATTCGTCTCGTTTACGCGCTGTAACCACGATTTCTTCTAACAATATAGAAGTTGCACTGCGTGATTCGCTTTGAGCGAACGCAGTGCCATTAATGCCAAAACCTGCAGTGACGACAAGTGCTGCGGTCATCATTGGTTTTGCCATGCTGTTGACTAGCTTATTCATGAGTCCTCCTCTTTTATAAGCGATTTAAATGAAATACTCGTTTATGTGTAAAACTGAGTCGCTCCATCGTTCTTGTTTGTATGCGTGGATGCAACAAGTGTTGCGTTTTTTACAACAACGCTAAAATAAGACTAATGATGTGAATTGGCTAAAAAATAATCTTATTTTCATTATTTCTATTGATGAGTAGAGCTAGGTTGAGTTGCGCAATTTAGATTGCTTTATGATTTGAATCTACGCATCATTAAAAGGTGACTTTCTGGGGCGTTAAGTTGACACGCGTGCGACAATCTTAGATTGTTATATTTAAGATACGTGTACCTAGATCGTCGTACTTAGATCGCACCCAGAGCTTGAGGAGGCTAAACACAATGATATCTCGAATACTTGGTTTCGCAGCTGCTCTAAGCGGCGCAGTGGCCGGTTCGCAATTGCCTGAATTCTCCCAGCAGTATCGACAGCGCTTAGGAGGTGCTCTGCAAGAACTAGAGCATGTAGTAAATCGATTTGAGCAAGACGCCACTGCCGTTGGATTGACGGTAGAGACCGCATTAACAGAGCTCGAAACAGCGGATCATGAATTATTTAAAAAACGCGGGATAAGCATGCGTAGCCATGTCAGTCGTTACCAGCAATTGAGCCAACAACAACAAGCCTTTGAGGAACTCGATCCGATGCTTCGCCCCGTTGCCTTATTACAGGGCTACGATAAAGTGACGTTAGATGCTACTTGGGAGGCATATGAGCCTGCAGTTCCTTTAAATGCCAGTGGCGGGATTTGGGCAGGTGCATCAGGATTTTTGGGTTTTCTCGCGCTGTTTATGCCCAGTAAATTTCTTGGGCTATTGTTCGGGCGAAAAGCACCGAATAGATCTAGATCCAGAATTAAAAATAAACCTTTAGACAGAATAAGTAGAGTTAAAGATGGCCGTGTCAGAAAAATCTGAGTTTGATTATGTGATTGTAGGTGCTGGTTCAGCAGGGTGTGTGTTAGCGAACCGTTTAAGTGAGGACTCAGAGGTAAGCGTTTGCTTGATCGAAGCTGGGGGCTCGCACAAAAATCCATTGGTGTGGATACCTGCTGGCGTGTTCTTAATGTTGATCAGCAAGATCAAAAATTGGGCGTTTCCAACGGTACCTCAAAAGGCATTGAATGGTCGTGTTTGCTATCAACCCCGAGGTAAGGCTTTAGGAGGTTCGTCTGCAATCAACGCAATGATATACATTCGTGGCGTACCTCAAGACTATGACCGCTGGGAAGCTGCAGGCAATAAAGGTTGGTCGTTTAAAGAGGTTCTACCGTACTTTAAAAAATCAGAACATCGAGAAAAGGGCGCCGATGAGTTTCATGGGCAAGGTGGCGAGCTCAATGTAGCACCGATTAAAGACCCTAGCTCATTGAACAAACTTCTTATGCAAGCTGCTGCCAATCTAGGCTATCGGCTTAATGATGATTTTAATGGTGCCGAGTTAGAAGGGTTTGGCATGTTTGAAGTCACTCAGAAAAATGGTGAAAGATGGTCTACAGCACGTGCCTTTTTGGATCCTATTATGGATCGAGCAAATCTAACAGTAATTACGCGTGCAACGACAGAAAAGATAGTTTTTTCGGATGACAAAGGTCGCAAAAAGGCAGTTGGTGTTGAAATTAAACAAGGCTCCAAGGCACGCTCTATAAAAGCAAAGCGCGAAGTTCTTTTAAGTGCGGGCGCGTTCGGTTCGCCACAAGTCCTTATGTTGTCGGGAGTAGGAGACAAAAAGACTCTGGAGTCTCACGGCATAGAAACAGTTCATCATTTACCCGGCGTGGGTGAAAATTTGCAAGATCATGCAGATTGCATACTGGGCTACAAAACTAAAAGTAAAGCCGCAATAGGCTTCTCGATTACAGGTTTTGCAATCGCAGCGAGAGATTTGGTTCGTTACTTTTGGAATAGAAAAGGTTTGTTTACGAGCAATTTTGCTGAGTCGGGTGGATTTTTTAAAACTGATCCAAGTGCTGATGCACCAGATGCACAGGTTCACTTCATGCGAGGATTAGTGGATGATCACGGCCGCAAGTTGCATTGGGGCCACGGATACAGCGCTCACGTCTGTATATTGCGGCCCAAGAGCTTTGGCCGAGTCAGTTTACGTAGCACCAATCCAAAAGAAATGATGGACATTGACCCTGCGTTTCTAGAGCATCCTTACGACTTGGAGCTGTTAACGGCCGCTTGCAGAAAAGTGCAGGCGATTTTGAAAGACGAAGCGTTTGATGGCGTTCGCGGTAAGGCATTGTATGCCAGTCATACCGACGATATTCAAGAGCTACGAAAGGACATAATTGCTCGAACTGACACGGTTTATCATCCTGTTGGCACATGCAAAATGGGTCACGATAAAATGGCCGTCGTAGATGATGAGCTTAAGGTTCATGGCATAGATGGATTGAGGGTAGTTGACGCCTCAATTATGCCGAGCCTGATCAGTGGTAATACTAACGCGCCTACCATTATGATTGCTGAGAAGGCTGTCGATATGATTAAAGGCTAAACTCGTCAAAAGGGAAGTACGCTAGGTAAAACTGCGCTAACAATCAATCCAATTCAGACTGAGTATTATGATCTCAAAAAGCCAAATCTTACTGATTACGTTATTTTATATTGCGTCAATAGCGCTATTTACACCCTTAAACGCCTCAGCGACCCAGGCAAGTACAGGAACAGCTGCATCAGGACAGGCTGATTCAGATCAAGTACAAGCTGACACCCAATCAGGGAGTGTTGTAGATGGTGTATTGGACAATGTATTGAACTGGTTTTCTGACGAGGATGAGCAACAACCCACGCTCGACCTGGCGGATCAACGTGACTATGAGCGCGCCAACAAAGGTTTTATTGCTCAAATTGAGCCACCTGTCATACATGATGAATCAGGTAAGGTGGTTTTTGATGCAGGCGCCTACGATTTTCTAAAAGGCCCTGCGCCTGATGACGTTAATACGAGTCTCTGGCGTCAGTCGCAATTGGTTGCAAAACATGGCTTATTTAAAGTTACCGACGGTATCTATCAGGTGCGAGGCTATGACCTAGCTAACATTACGTTCGTTGAAGGTGACACGGGTTGGATTGTGATTGACCCTCTATTGTCTAAAGAAACCGCGACCGCCGCTAAGCAACTTGTTGACAAGCACTTAGGCGAAAGGCCAGTCACCGGTGTCATTCTTACTCACTCGCATATTGATCACTACGCAGGTGTTCGCGGGCTTATCTCAGAAAATGAGTTAGAACTGGGGATTCCGTTAGTTGCGCCCGCTCACTTTGCGGTCGAAGCAATCTCTGAAAATGTGTTGGCAGGCAATGCCATGGCGCGTAGAGCAGGCTACATGTTCGGCTCTCTGATACCCAAGGCAAAAGACGGCAATATTGGAGTGGGATTAGGGCCGGGATTGAGCTTAGGTAACCACGGAATGTTGATGCCCAATGTCGATATTATAGAAACAGGGCAAACACTCAATATTGATGGCGTGAAGATGGAATTCATTTTGGCTTTGGGGGCTGAAGCACCTTCTGAGTTTATGATTTATTTGCCAAAGTTTAAGGCGTTCTGCCAGGCTGAAATCATCAATCACACATTGCACAATATGCTGACCCCACGCGGCGCTAAAGTGCGTAACGGCAAAGTGTGGTCTGAGTACATAGACGAAGCGATTGTTGCGTTTGCTGACAAGACAGAGGTGTCCTTTGGCTCACATCATTGGCCTACCTGGGGGCGAGAAGATGTTAGGCATTTATGGACGATTCAGCGAGATTTGTATGGTTTTATTCACGATCAAACGCTGCGCTTGGCTAATCAGGGGTACACGATTAACGAGATTCCTTCCGAGCTTAAATTACCGTCTGCGCTGGCAAACGAGTTTGCAAATCGAAGTTACTACGGTGAGCTCGGCTTTAACGCCCGCTCACAATACCAACTCTATTATGGTTTCTTTGACGGTAACCCCGCTAATTTGAACCCCTTGCCAGTACGCGAGGAATCAATAAAGTATGTCGATTATATGGGTGGCTCCGCAGCGATTCTTGTCCGAGCGCAGCAGGATATTGACGAGGGTGAATTGCAATTTGCTGCAACCGTGCTCAATCATCTGGTTTTTGCTGAACCTAACAATGCTTCAGCTAAAAACCTGCTCGCCAACGCCTATAGAAAGTTGGCGGCACTGACTGAATCGGGACCGCATAGGAATTTTTATCTAACCGGAGCCAAGGAGCTTCAGTTTGGCATTAGTAATGTAACCGGCTTAGAAGCTGGCAGTGAAGATACTCTCAAGGCATTACCCGTAGACTTGTTTTTTGACTTGCTTGCTGTGCGTTTCAATGCCGAAAAAGCAGGCAATAAGCAATGGGTGTTCAACTTTAATGTTAGTTCTGGATCATCAGAGCAAAAAGCGATGATTTTCGTCAGCAACGGAGTGTTGCATAATCGCATGGACGTTAATTCAGATGATGCAAACGCTACTCTGTCGATAACTCGACAAGGCCTAGATAAGTTGCTGCTAAAGCAAGGCGGTATTCTGCGATTGGTCGTAACAGGCGACGCATCTATTAGTGGTAACCCCTTAGCTTTGCGTGAATTCTTTAGCCTAGTTGAAGAACCTGACCCTGAATTTAATATCGTAACTCCGTAAACAAATATCATTAGTCGAATGTTAATCACTGAAAGTTGTATTGCTATTTCTTTGATGATTAGTTTTGGAGAGTTTAGCTAGTATGAAGTTTATATTGCTCACGAATATGCCCGCTTATCAACAGTTAGAATTGGCAAGGGCCTTTGTTGATCTAGTAGGTGACGCAAATTTTAGATTAGCCGTGCTTGGCTCGTTGAGTGCAAATCGCAAAGAAATGGGATGGGTTGACGACCAAGAGCCTGACTATGTTTTACGTTTCGATCGTTCTGAATCTGATCGCCGCGCAGCCCTTGAATGGATTCGGGATGCTGATGTTGTCATTCAAGGGCGCTTCCCAATCAAATATGTAAAGGCCCGCATTAAAAGAGGGGGACTCACTTACGCCTATCAAGAGCGCGTATGGAAAAAAGGTTTTACGGCGAGGCGCTTTATATCGCGCTTACCTTTTTTGTGGAAGAACTACTATTCAGTGAATAAATCCAATTACCATCTATTGGCCGCAGGTAAATACGCAGCCAGCGACCTTGTTCCGTTGGGGCTGTTTAAGAATCGAGCCTGGAAGTTTGGATATTTCATTGAGTCCAAAAAAAATGCGCCGAAAAAAGAATCAAGCTCCAACTCTTCATCGGAGAGCCCGCACCCAGTAAGGATAGTGTGGTGTGGACGCTTAATTGCGCTAAAACGCCCTCAAAGAGCGCTAGAACTTCTTAATGTATTCACTCAACACAACGTGGATGCACACTTAACTTTGGTCGGTGGCGGTGACCTAGAGGCGTCTCTCAAACAGTATGCTTGTGACACGGGGCTTACCGACAAAGTAGATTTTGCTGGATGGAAATCGGTAGACGAGGTTAACGCCATTATGGCGAACGCCGACATTATGTTGATGAGCAGTGACCACCGAGAAGGGTGGGGCGTCGTTATTAACGAAGCAATTAATAACGCCTGCTTTCCTATGGTCTGCGAGGATGTTGGTTCTGCCGATTGGTTAATTAGCAATGCCGAAACTGGAATCGTTTATAACGACCCCCAATTTATCGAACAAGCTAGTGAACTTGCACGGCGATGGTTAGAATCGCCTGAGAGCATTACACTACAAGCCAATAATGGATTTAGCACGTTAAAATTGCATTGGTCCACACACGCCGCAGCACAACGATTAATTGATCATGCTACGGCGCTTGAAAAGGGTGACGATCCTCAAGACTTATTTCTCTTTGGACCTTGTTCGCCCGCTTAACTATAACTAACCAAGAAACGCTATGAAGAAAATAATTTTTTGCACCGCGCTCTCTTTAGCACTTTTGGGGTGTCAATCTTTGCCCATGGCGGCTAACGATTCGAGCGCGACCACTAAGGCCAGCGCTCAGGACTCAAAACAATCGAGTTCGTCTGAACCGTTTGCCTCTACTTATACAGTTCCTAGTTCTGCGGCGTACGTCATACGAAACGCTAATGTCTTAGACGGCACAGGGCAACAACTGGACCAGACTGATGTACTTTTTCGCGATGGTAAAATAGCTGAAATTGGTCAGAATCTTTTAGTTGATGACATGGTTATGTCAATAGATGGAACGGGCATGTGGGTTACGCCTGGTATTATTGACGTGCATAGCCATATGGGGGTGTACCCGTCACTTGCTATTAGTTCCTTATCTGATGGTAATGAGTCGGTCGCCCCAAGTACCGCTGGAGTTTGGGCAGAACACTCAATTTGGCCTCAAGATCCTAACTTCGAAAAAGCCGTTGCAGGCGGTGTAACAACAGCACAAATTCTTCCCGGTTCTGCCAATTTGTTTGGCGGTCGAGGTGTGACTGTCAAATTGGTTCCCACGATAACCATGATGGGTATGAAATTTCCTGATGCGCCGCATTCATTGAAAATGGCGTGCGGCGAAAACCCAAAACGAAATTATGGCGACAAAGGCGGCCCTAAAACCCGGATGGGTAATATGGCTGGCTATAGAACAAAGTAGATTGCTGCGACGGCCTATATGAATAGCTGGGAAGCTTACGAAGAAGCTCAAAAACGCGGTGACAATTCAATTGTTGCGCCGGTCAGAGATTTAGAACTGGAAACGCTGATGGGCGTCTTGAATGGCGAAATCAGAATTCACAATCATTGTTATCGCGCGGACGAAATGGCCAATATGATTGAATTGTCTAAAGAGTTCAATTATGAAATTGCGGCGTTTCATCATGCCGTTGAAGCCTACAAGGTTGCTGATATCTTAGCTGAAAACAATGTTTGTGCGGTGGTCTGGGCTGACTGGTGGGGCTTTAAGCAAGAGGCTCATGACATGGTGCGTGAGAATGCTGCATTGGTTGATATGGCAGGCGCTTGCGCCATTATCCACTCGGATGACGAAATTCAGATTCAACGTCTAAACCAATAAGTAGCAAAAGTGATCAGCGCATCTAACAAGATGGGTTACCCCGTTACGCCCGCTAAAGCCATCACTTGGATCACGTCAAACCCCGCTAAGTCTCTGGGACTAGAGGATCAAATAGGCAGTATCGAAGTTGGCAAGAATGCCGACATTGTTCTGTGGAGCGGCGATCCTTTTAGTGTTTACAGCAAAGCAAGTAAAGTGTGGATTGATGGCGCACTGAGGTACGACCAAAACAATAAATCTTTATGGCGAACCAGTGACTTTAATCTCGGTGTGTTGACACCAGCAGGAGATCGACCATGAGAACGTCTATGAAACTATTTAGCGAAGAAGCATTGTTATTTTGTTTGAGTTTATGCTTATTTGGACTCAGTTCAGCCCACGCGGGCTCAATGTTGATAGACAACGTAAAAGTTGTTAACGGCACTAAAGACTCGTCTTATGACCGAGTTGACGTTCTGATGGATGGCGGCAAAATCATCAGCGTGATGGAAGAAATTGCAGTGTCTGATGGCGTTACCGTTATTGACGGCACAGGCAAAGTTTTAACCGCAGGCTTGTTTAATTCAGAAACTCAAATGGGAGTTCTGGAAATTGGTGCGGTTAGTGAAACGAGAGACGATGGATCTGATGATGAGCGTTTTACGGCGAGTTTCAATCCGATTGAGGCGTTCAACCCTAGTTCAGTGGTTATTCCTTACAATCGAATGCACGGGCTAACTCATACGCTGGTTATTCCATCCAATGATGTCAGCATGATTGCCGGCAAAGCGTCAATCGTGAACCTTTCGCAATCGAGCAAATCAGTCGAAGTGAAGTCCGCGGGTGTTGTCGTTGCTCTAGGTGAGAAAGGCTCTGCATTAAAAGGAGGTTCGCGCGCTGTTGCATTGGCTTCGCTCACAGAAGTTCTGGAAGACGCCCGAGATTATGCGGCCAACAAAGACGCTTACAACCGTGGTGCTCGTAGAGAACACGCTGTTTCACGTGCTGATTTGGAGGCGTTAATTCCTGTGGTTCAGCGCCGCACGCCTCTTATTGTTTATGTAGAGCGTGCGTCTGATATTGAACGCGTACTTGCCTTTGCGAAAAAGCAAAACGTGTCTTTAATTTTAGTGGGTGTTAGCGAAGCGTGGATGCTGGCAGAGCAAATTGCTAAGGCCCAAGTGCCGGTAATAATTGATCCCATTCGTAATTTGGCTACTAGCTACGAAGCCCTGGGCTCTCGATTAGACAATGCCAAAATATTAAATGATGCAGGTGTGCGTCTATTGTTCTCAGGGATGGGGGCTAAAGAAACGCATAACGCCTACTTGGTCAGACAATCAGCGGGTAATGCCGTAGCCAATGGATTGCCGTACCACGTCGCGATCGCAGCGCTTACGAGTAACCCATCTGCGGTGTTTGGTTTAAGCGGGTATGGCGAAATTAAGGCAGGTTCAAAAGCCACTGCGGTGCTATGGGACGGAGACCCGTTGGAGATGTCTGCGTCAGTTGAAATGGTGTTAATTAACGGCCAAAGCTTTGCACTAGAATCACGAGCAACCCGATTACGTGATCGATATTTTGAGCATTTAAAAAGCGTAACTGACACAGAGTAAAGAGTTGGTTTTAAGAAGTATCCACAAAAAAGGGACGCTTGTAGCGTCCCTTTTTTGATCCTAATGACATGGCTGCTTGGACTTATTGAGTCTTCAACCAACCCTTAACAATAGTTTCAAGAACTGACAAAGGCAAAGCACCGTTCTCTAATACTTTGTCGTGAAAAGCTCGCACATCAAATTTATCACCAAGCTGTTCTTCGGCTAAAGCACGCAATTCACGGATCTTCAACTCACCCGTCTTATACGCAAGGGCTTGAGCAGGCCATGAAATATAACGGTCAATTTCTGATGTTATATTATTCATCGAAAGGCCTGAGTTAGCAGCCATGTAGTCAATTGCTTCTTGTCGAGTCCAGCCTTTAGAATGGATGCCAGTATCTACAACCAAGCGGCAAGCGCGCCACATTTCGTAAGAAAGACGACCAAAATTTGTGTAAGGCGTTTCGTAGAACCCAACCTCAAGACCTAGACGTTCCGCATACAGTCCCCAGCCTTCAACAAATACTGTTTGCCCACCAAATTTACGGAACATTGGTAAATCAAGTTCTTGCATTAAAGCAATTTGCAAATGATGCCCTGGTACTGCTTCGTGTAAGGCCAAGGCTTCTAACTGATACAGTGGCCGAGTATCTAACAATGTAGTGTTTACGTAGTGAAATCCTGCTCTAGAACCATCTCCAGCCGGTTGCATATAGTATGCCGTAGTAGTCTTTTCCGCGATATCTAGCGGAATCTCTCTGATGCCGTAGGGCATACGCGGCAATCGACCAAATAATTTTGGCAGCTCACCATCAATTTTCTTGGAGATAACAGCTACGGCATTAAGACGCTCTTCGGGGGTTTTTGGGTAGAAATCTTTGTTGGTTTTTAGATATTCCAACCACTCTTCAAAATCACCGTCAAATTCAGCTTCAGCAATAACATCCATCATTTCCGCTTTAATTCGAGCAACTTCTTTCAGGCCAGTTTTGTGAATTTCATCTGGTGTCTGCGATGTAGTTGTAAAGTAACGCACACGATAGTCATAGTAGGCTTTGCCTCCAGGCATAGAGTCTGTACCGACCTCTTGACGACAAGCGGGTTTGTACTCGTCCATATAGAACGTTAGAAATTTGTTCATCGCGGGAACGATCTCATTGCTTACAATGTTTGTCGCTCGCGCCTTAAGTGCAGCAAACTCTTTCTCGCTAACAACCTTTGGTTTGTTTTCAAATGGGGACATAAACGTGCTGTCCGTCGGGGCTTCTACGATATGAGTTTTAATAGACTCTTCATACCCTTCCATTGGTGCGCAGGGCTGAACCCACCCAGCCTCTAAGCCCATTCGAATACGTTGAGTGGCTCTATCCATGTATGTACCCATTTGATCCATACGGGTTACGTAGCTTTGAAAATCAGCGAGTGTAAAAAACGGCAGTCTGGTGGCTAGACTTGTAAGGTCTAAGTGCGGACCGTTGCGATTATTCATGATGAGGTATTTGCCGCCATGGCGCGACTCTTCGATCTCGTTTTCGAGGTCGAGTTTCAGCAAATCATAATTGAGCTGGTTGGCCGTACTCAGCTCTGAGCGGTCTATTCCGTTGAGTTCATTGAGCAATGCAGTTGCTTGCGCCACCTGCGCATCAAACGCCTCTAAAGAAGGGTCATCGAGCTGGTCGTCATAGTCGCGAACGCCCAATGAAGTAGCAAACGTAGGGTAGCTTTTTAAGTTGGCTTGCCAGCTTTTATCCATTACGGCTTGAAAGTCAGCGTCGCCTGCATGCGATAACTGTGACGTTATTAAGACAGTCAGACACAGCGCAAACATTGCTGGTAGACGTAGTAATTTCATCATTAAAGCAGGGGATGTTGTGGTGGTTTGAGAGAGGTTTTTAATGAACATGGAGTGCTCCTGTAAATATGATTGCGGCCATAATAAGACAAATGCAGTACACTGCCCAGACCTGTTTTAGAGCTTTTGAGGTAATACAATGAAGAACTTTTTCAAGGCTTTTGGCCCTGGCCCGATGATTGCGGCGGCGTTTATTGGCCCTGGTACGGTCACCGTTTGCAGCATTGCCGGGGCTCAGTATGGACCAGTGTTGTTGTGGGCGTTATTGTTTTCAACTCTCGCAACCGCCGTACTGCAAGAGTCTTCTGCTCGCTTAGGGCTAGTTACTCAGCGAGGCCTAGCAGCAAACATAAAGTCAGGGATTAAAAATAAGGGGCTGCGATTCGCGTCTTTGACGCTTGTTTTGTCAGCTGTAGTGGTCGGCGCAATAGCTTATGAGTCTGGAAATATTCGTGGTGGTTCTTTAGGCGTTCTTGCCTTGTTGGGTGCGGAGCACAGTAAAGCCACTGACCCGCTAACAGGCATCGCTGTGCTGTGTATAGCTGTGTTTGCAGCATTGCTGCTTTGGATTGGACGCTACGCCGTACTCGAAAAGGTACTTGTCAGCCTAGTTATACTAATGAGCGTTGCTTTTCTGACAACCGCTGTGATGGTTGTGGATTCTTGGTCGCTGGTATTGAGGGGTCTGTTCATTCCTCAAATCCCTGAAGGGTCAATAATGTTGGTTGTTGCATTAATAGGCACAACTATTGTTCCGTACAACCTTTTCCTACACTCAGATATTGTTAGAGAGAAGTGGTCGAGTAGCGCGCACCTTGGTGAAGCGCGCACAGACGCCATCGTTTCAGTTGGGTTTGGTGGCCTCATATCAATGGCAATTGTTGTGTGTGCCGCGGCCGTACCTGCAGGTACTATTCAATCTGCAGGTGATCTAGCTCAAGGACTAGCGATTGTGTTTGGCGATGCGGCAAAAATTATGATGGCTGTGGGGCTTTTGGCAGCGGGCCTAACATCGGCGATTACGGCCCCCATCGCTGCTACTTTGGTTCTTAAGGGGGTATTCGGCTGGCAAGGCGATCTTACTTCAAGCGCTCAACGAGCTGTCTGGATAAGCGTGTTATCCATTGGTACGGGATTCGCGCTGTTGCAAATTAATGCTGTTGAGTTGATAAAGTTCGCCCAATTTGCAAATGGTCTTGTTTTGCCATTCGCAGTGGCTTTCTTACTGTTTGCGGTTAACCAAAAAAGGGTCTTAGGTGACTACGTGAATAGCACGTATCAAAACATTATGGCTGGTACGGTACTTATTATAGTGACAGGTCTAGGGTTACGCGCGGTATTCAAGGTATTCAAGGTATTCAGTTGACTTTGTACTATTGTCCTCTTGAGCACTTTAAGCTGGGTTTGCTAATACCACTGACCAGTATTTACCGTTTTTGCCGATGCCAATTTCTCTATACACGGGGTTGAGAATGTTTTTGCAATGTCGATTGCTGTCTAGCCAAAGTTGAAATAGTGGGTCTGCTGGCAAGTAGGCGTTGGCAATGTTTTCTGCAATTGATTGAAACTTATAATTGACCGCCTTGGCACGAACGCCCAGCGAAGGTCCGTGCGAAAGCGTATCGCGTTTCTCCATCCAATCAGCTTGTTTTTGGGCTGCAATTGCGAGCTTGCTATTCCAACGCAATACAGGCGCATCCGATCGACTTCGTTTGCAGGCCAGCGATTCAAATCTATACAGTTGCGTGCGGGCGGCATTATGCAGTTCGAGCAACTCTATAAACTCTTGATCGGCGTCTACCCGCGATACCGGTACATTTTCGATCAATTTATCGATGGAGGAATCGGTTTTGCTGGAAGAAACTGGTTCGGCTTTTGGGCCTTTCGCTGAGCTGAAGACGCAGACAAAGAGCAAAGCAATTCCAGCAAGAAGAGATAATTTCACAGTAGTATAAAACACGACAAATTAACGACCAATTTTCGAATAGTTGAGTGTCGGAGCGTAAAGATCTAACGGTGTTGGTCAATCAAAATCATGTTGCCATCAGGGTCGGCGACTATACAGCTAGCAGGACCTTCACCTGTTTCGTCAGCTTGCGTGATTAAGTCAATACCTGAGCTTTTAAGGTGCTTTTGAATGTAACGTACATCATCAAACGGGTTAACCTCTGAGGCGTTGTGATCCCAACCTGGGTTAAACGTCATTATGTTGCGCTCGAACATGCCTTGGAATAAACCGATAACGGAGTCTCCATTTTTAATAATGACCCAGTTGTGCTCAGACTGGTCGTGAAAGACCGTAAACCCTAGTGTGGTCTAAAATTCAATTGAAGCACTGAGATCATTAACCGAGAGACTGTTTGAAAAGGCGCCGAGTTGCATAAACTTCTCCCGAACTGAGTTGGTGTTGAACGTGTCCTCTAGTCTAATCTCATTGGTGGATAGTTTCGAGTCTGTCAACTCGTATTATCCGAGCAATGCTTTGGGGCATCGGTTGGAGATCTAGAGTGATAGTGCCGATTTAAATGGGCTTTGAGCAAGAGGTCATTAGTCTGTATTATTTGGCGCATAACAATTATTCTATTCTCTGCTATCTGTAATTTAACAACCACAAAGGAATGATTAACCATGACCTACAAGGCTGCTGCGTCTGAACTCCAAACCGTAATTGAACACTTTTATGGATGGGAGTCTAAAGAACCCAATCGCCCATTTTTGCGTCAACCGTTTGGCGATAAATGGAAGGTGTTGACTTACGGGGAAGCCGGTGCACAAGCACGCTCAATTGTGGCTGCGCTGCAAGCTAAGGGCTTGAAGCCGGGGGATCACATTGGCATATATTCTAAAAATTGCATGCATTGGATTCTTGCTGATCTAGCCATAATGATGGGTGGATTTGTATCGGTTCCGTTTTATGCCAGTTTGCCAAAAGATCAGTTAGAGCAAGTGATTAAGCTTGGTGATTTAAAAGGGCTCTTTATAGGGCGGTTGGATAAGTGGGGCGATAAAGCAGACGCTATCTCAGATGATCTTGTAACGATTAAGTTTCCGCATTATGGCGATGATGCTAAAGCAACCGTAGGCGCAGATTGGGACGAAACTGTTGCGGCATATGAACCTGTAACTGCGAATTTTGTTCCAGATCTTGATGACCTCTGGACGATTAAATTTACTTCAGGAACTACCGGCACACCTAAAGGGGTGATGCACCCCCATCGTACTCCAGCTCAAATGATGGCTGATGAGAAAGAGACCAAGTGGATCGGCATGTATGAGCTCCCAAATCAAAAGTTTTTCTCGTTCTTGCCACTCAACCATGTGGGAGAGAGAATAGCGGTGGAGGTGCCTGCTATTGTATTGGGTGCGCCAATTTCATTTGCAGAGAAACTGGATACATTTGCAGACAATTTACGCGCCACTCAGCCATCATTCTTATTCGCAGTTCCGCGAATTTGGACACTTTTCTATCAGGGCGTTACGGCCAAGATACCAGAGAAGAAGCTCGATCGATTGCTTAAAATTCCTATTGTTTCCTCAATAATTAAGAAGAAGCTCAAGACAGCGATGGGGTTGCGCGATATAAAACTCGCCGCTACAGGTGCTGCAATAACGCCGGCGTTTATCAAGGACTTTTATCACAAGCTTGATATTCATTTGGTCGAAGCGTATGGCATGACAGAAGTGTGCGGCTCTATGACTAACAGCCCCGATACCGATGCGCCAGCCGACTCAGTGGGTCGCGCGATTCCATTTGGTGAGGTAAAAATTGATCCAGATACCAAAGAGATTTTAATGAAGTCTCCTTATATGATGAAGGGCTACTACAAAGACCCTGTGAGAACAGATGAAGTTCTTCAGGACGGTTGGTTGCAAAGTGGTGACCGTGGCACTTTGGATGAGAATGGGTATTTAAGAGTAACGGGTCGTGTTAAAGACGCATTTAAAACCTCTAAAGGCAGTTACATAACGCCAAATCCGTTAGAAGAGGCGATAGCGAATAATGAGTACGTTGAACAAGTATGCGTAGCTGGAATTGGTCTACCTCAGCCTATTGCCCTAATCAACCTGTCTGAGGCAGGGCTAAAGGCCAATAAAGAATCTGTGAGCGCGTCGATAGTTAGAACGGTGTCTGACCTTAATGATACACGGGCCAATTTTGAACGTATTTCCACCACAATTGTAGATACCGAGACATGGTCGCCTGACAATGGGCTACTAACGCCTACGCTAAAGATAAAGCGCGGCGAATTAGATGACAAATACTCGCCACGCTATCTGGCGTGGCACGAATCAGACAATCGCGTTGAGTGGATTTAACAATCCACCTAATGCACTGTTACGTACATTCTTTAGTTAGCGCCAGACTGCAAGCACACTTTTTAACGCTGTAATAAAGGCGATCGGCTGGTCTAACATCAGATGGTGGCGCGCGTTGGGGATGTCGATCATCGGAATTGCAGGCGTGCCAAACTCTTCAGAAAGTTCGCCCATGAAAGCGACCGAATCTTCGGTAAATAGTAAACTCTTCTTGCCATAGATGATGGCTTTTCGCCCCGGCGCAGTGGTAACGGCCTCACCAATTTTGCCCCAGGATTCTTCAGCATTCTTAGGAATATTGAACACTTTTGGGTCGAACTTCCACTGCCAGCCACCGTCTACCTCTTTGAGCGAATGAAATCCCATGTAATCGACTAACACGGGTTCCTCGCAGGGCTGAGGTGGCGTCAAGAAAAAACGCTCTTTTGCGCTTTCTAAATCTGGGTAGATTTTGTTGGGACGACTTCCATCGCGCTTGCTGGGCGGTTTAAACAGCTCTGGGTTAGAAAACAATATGCTCGGACGAATGATCATTAAGTCACAAATCACTAATCCGCTAAATCGCTCTCCATGAGCGTGCATTGCTGCCGTTGCTATTCTGCCACCAAAAGAATGGGCGACGATTGTTGGTTTATGCTCATGCTTAAATAGCCCCAAAGATTCACTGACGGTAACCAGTTCATCAGCTCTTTGGCCTAACGTATATTCATCACGCCAGCCAGAATCACCCATGCCAGACATATCCATAGCAACTACGTGATAGTCGGCGGCTAGATAAGGAGCGACAAAAGCGAAGCAGCGCGCATGTGCCAAAAAACCATGCAGCATGATGATGCCAGGCTTGCTTGGATCGCCCCATCTGAAATAGTGAATATCACAAGCATCAACGTCAACGGTGCCTTCGTCGCGCGGCACACTCAAGGCGGCCGTTAACCATTTTGGAGGGTTTTCGATTGACTCATGAAGGTCACCCATGGCGTCGGCACTTGACACTTTATTAAGGTTATTGGTCGGGGAACATATTGGGTCAGAGTGATCGCTATTCATAGGTAAGTTGTTAACGCATCGGATTTTTCACGGCTGCGTACCTTACCATTAGTCGGCCTTATTGTGGTGATATTGCTAGCAAGCTTGTCTTTGTTTTGTAACAGTAATGCTGTCTGTTATGTTCGCTGGAACAAAGCCTTCTTGTTTTATAAGTGCAATAGATTACAATTTCACACAGTGATAACGTAGTTATTGTGAATTAATTTACTTATGGAAAAGCTACCGGTTGTAGATATCTCAGGATTATTTGGAAGCGACGACCATCACAAATCTTTGATTGCTGATGAGTTGGGGCATGTATTTCACCAGTATGGATTCGTGGGTGTTAAGGGACACCATTTACCCAAGCATTTGATCAGTAAAGTGAGGGAGCAGGTCGTAGCGTTTTTCGCTTTGCCGATGGAAGATAAGCTTAATCTTAGCATCCGCCCAAATAACTACAGGGGCTATATTCCACTAAGGTTCTTCACGCCGAATGCTAAACGTCATGATGCCGACAATTACGAGGGTTATAAACTTCATTTTGAGGTTGACTCGGCTGACCCCATTCGCAACCTTTGCGCTCTATATGGGCCCAATAGATGGCCTTCACAACGACCAGGTTTGCAAGAAGTTGTTTCTGAATACTGGCGTCATTGTGACCGCATCACGAGCAGCATTCTTCGTGCACTGGCAAGTCATTTAGCAATTCCATATGAACTTTTTGATAGAGCGTTTGAAAAGCCGCTGACCAATATGACGTTGTTGAAATACCCTGCTATGCCTTTGGATGATGCGAGTTTTGGAATTCATCCTCACAAAGATACCGACGTCTTGACCATCTTGGCACCCGACAAAGTCGGAGGCCTTTTTTTAAAGCCACTTGGCGCACAGGATTGGTTGGAGGCTAAGGTGCCCGCGGACACGTTAATCGTGAACGTTGGAGATATGCTCGAAACTTGGTCTAACGGATACTTTATTTCAACACCGCATAAGGTTGAGAATAAGCGTGGTCTTGAACGTTATAGTTTTCCGTATTTCGCTGTACCACGTTACGACACAGTGATTGAGCCATTAACGGTGGTTGATTCACCGATGCCGACTCTTGGCTCAGCGGGTGAAATTTCTCGCAAGATTTGGCACAGCAATTGGCCCGATGCGGCTCCTATAGACGATGCGCTTGATCCTTATTCGCGATAGGTTCGCTTATATAGGTGCGTATGGTGGGTACTTTTGGAGGGAAGCGAAGCGGAGGGGGAAGAGAGGTAAAGGTAAGGTGTAAAGAAAGTGAGCGATTCAGCCCTATGCACAGACTGAATCGCCAAGAGTGGCGTGCTTTAAAAGTACACGCACTCTATTTGCTAACGCTGTAGTGAAATCACTAGCCTGCGTTTAACTTATCGATCACTGTTTTAGTGATGTCGATACGTGGGCCAACAAGAACGATCACACCCGGTGCGTTGTTCAGGATAAGGTCGTATCCGCCTTCAACACGAACGGCTTCGATTACTGGCTTCAATTGCTTTTCAATCTCAGCTAAACCTTCGTTTTGTAGTTTTTGAGCCTCGCGCTGCTTTGACTCTTGTAAACGACGAATCGCAATTTGCTGGTCTTCGTAATCTTTTTGTAGTTCAGCTACCTTTTCTTGAGTAAGAGTGTTAGCACCCTCAGCAACCTGCTTTCGCACATCTTGAGCTTTACCCGCTAAAACACCTAGTTCGCGTTGAGCTTGTTGTTGAAACTCTTCTAAACGACTGCTTAATGCTTTGCCACCAGGAGAGTTAGCTGCAACTTGGTTTAGGTTGATTACAGCAACCACAGCTGGTGCAGTTTGCGCAAATGCTTGGTTTGCGCCAAGAGCAAAAACAGTTAAAGCAAGAAAACAGATTTGACTAACACGTCTACCGCGCGAAACGCCAGTAGTGCGTAAAGAGGTACTTAAAGAATTCATGGGGTCTCCAATATTAATGAGATTTTTATGTGTTAAAAAAAACAAGCGAGAAGCATAGATGCTTGCCTCGCGACTCGCAAGTCTAGTTTTTGATTTTGCGTAGCGAATCATATAGGTTTGCTAGCAATTTTTCTTGTGCCATGATGCTTTAATTAGAACGTTACAGTGCATTAATTGTGGAATCTTAACAATTGAGCATTTTAAACATGGTTGAGCGCTTTAGTTGCAGCGAATTGCTTGACGAGTCCCATGTAATTGAAGCCACTAATACGACCGTCAACGATGTACCTCGCCATTCGTTGGCCTGCTAATTTATGTGAGGTTTTGTTCTTCCTAAAGGAGAAGTTTTTTGACCGGTGTCCATTAGTGATATAGTAAGCCACACATCAATAATTGGACCAATTTGAAGGCGTCACATAAGATGATTGTAAATAATTTTAACTTCGAAAACAGGATGCAACTTGACCTAGTCTTATCCGAAGCACCCTCCAAAATCCTTTTTTTCTACTAACTCAACTCCGCAATTTAAACATATTGCAGGGCTGGCTATTTCCGCCCTCATCGTCGCACTATTTGCGTATTCGCCTCTTGCAGCGATGCTCAATGGACTCGTATTAGATTCTCAGTTTCGCAGCTAGCTTAGCCATATCAAGGTTTCGAGTATTGGCTTCACTTCCAGATAAGAGTTTAGGCTCCAGCTCATCTATCAGAATTTTAGCAGGGCCTTCGAAAGTATATTCCTCAGACGACCCGAAGAAAAACAAGGTTAACGACGAACCTTCAGCAATGCTTAACTCCTTGCCTGAGGGCAGTTCGTCCAATATTTCAATCGGCTCATTTTAGTTCGATACAATACTAGTTTCTTGTCCCACAATGTCTGAAACCATGGCGACGTACTCGCCATCTTGAGCGTTTACTGAAAAAGTAACGCCTAGCAATAAAATCAGCTTGGAAAGGTTAGTTGACTTCATATTCTGTTCCTCAAATTGACGGTTTTAGGTGTGTGTGTCCGATACGGCATTGCAAATGCTTAGCTGTGCATGAATTGCAGTATACCCGACACATTCACTTCATGCGTATGTCAGTAAAGCATATGCGTCGAGTTTGCGGGAGCAATGTTGGATGCACGTGCGAAATAGGGGGATAAATTATTGAAGGTGAAAGCGGCAAACTCGTTGTTTTAGATTCTGTCTAATGGGTATCGGTCTCTTGATTGATTCAGACCGCGATATAGGCACACCACTCGTTGCTGTTGCGGGCCGGCAAATCAGGTTTGCTTGTTACATTGAGCTTAAACTCAACAGCTGAATGCCATTCCTCAGAACCTTGATCAGGGCCATGGCCTTGATCGTCTTGGGTTACCACCATCCCATCAATATGCAGTAGCACTTGGTCAGAGCATGTTGCCGTCTGCTCCAGTATAAGTATTGGGTCGGAGGAGGTTGAACTGCAAGCGGCTACAGCGATACAGGTTAGTGTCGTTAGAGGTAGTTGGTTAAGCAAGTGTTTCATTGATCTAACTGGTGTCGCCAGGCTTAGGTTGGTAAGGCGAATAATATTACGTAGCTTTTCCGCAAACATGCAGTTTTGACCTTTCTGAGGTATTTTTTGAAATCCGAGATCGCGCGCGTGCATGAGAACTCAGTTTCTTGGTCGGTTCAGTGAGTTGGTAGCGAATCGAGCTAATCTGATTCTCAGGATACTGGCGCATCACTGCCCAATCATTGAGGATCGGAATGTCGTGAAGTCGGCGAGCGTATTTATACACAGTTCCAATTTTGGGCTGTGATACGGCCGATGCCTGATGCAGCGAAATGCTAGAGAGTGCGCTCGGCAAATGGGCTTCAATAGCCCTTAGAGCACTGATGCTAGAAACGCCCTTCTCTAATTGTTTAGAGTGGGGTGGCGTGATGTGGCCTTCAATTGATTTAACCGATACGGTATTTGCTAACAGGCTTGAGCTCAACGGAAGGTGAGAATAATTATTGTTGCTCGTCTAAAGGCACGGAATGTATGTACACCAGTCATGAAAAAAATAATTCTGATGCAAAGATCACCAGATTGGGTTATGAACTTAAAAAACAAGGATAGAACCTTTGAGTAGCGAGTGATTGAATGGAATAATGTAGGTCTGTGTAATGCTGAAGGTAGAAATTAAAATGTTTACGGCCATAACGTCAAGACTATCAAAAGGGCATATATCTAAATTGGGCTTGTGCCTTATAGTTGTCTTGTTCTTAGCTGGTTGTGTTTCATCTCCTTATGTCAAAGACACTCAACCAATAGACCGCGCTAAACTCAATGCTTCTGATGTTACGGTGTCTATTCCAAATTTAAGTTCTTGCACTGATTCACTCGATAAGTCTATTGAAATAGATACGACGTCACCATTAACAGTGTTGGTGCATGGATGTAATGGTTCTGCTGGTCGGTTCAGATCCCTTGCTCAGCTTTATGCTTTTCATGGGCAGCAAGCGTTTTGTTTTAACTATGATGATAGGGATAGCCTAGAGGATACGGCTCAAAAGTTAGCTGTCGCCGTAGAAGAGCTCGCGAAAGTCACAAAAAATCAAAATATCACAATTGCTGGCCACAGCATGGGCGGGTTGGTTGCGCGCAAAGCCGTTGAGAAGGATGATCACGGTTCCAATATTCTGAGTGACCAGAACTTGGAGCTGATAACTATTTCGGCACCATTTTCTGGAATACGAGCCGCCAAACATTGCGGCATCAAGCCATTGCATTGGCTCAGTTTGGGGGTTCTTCCGGGTCTCTGTTGGATAATCACAGGAGACAACTGGTATGAAATAACATCTTCGTCAGATTTTATTAATGACCCCAAGCCGCTGATTCCGTCAGTAAAAAGCTATCTCAAGATTGTGACCAATGAGGAAAACACCTGCCGTCGATTCAATAAGAGTGGAAATTGTATTGAGAGTGATTTTGTTTTTAATGTAGCGGAACAGAACCAACCCATTTTTGATGATTACGCTAATATGACAAGAGTTCAGGTAGACGCGGGTCATGTAGAGATTGTTGGGTATAAAGACGTTGAACCCAGAAAGTTGTTATCTATTTTGCAAGATCAAGGAATGATCTCTAAGACTCCTCCGGAGAGAAAAGCCGAGCTTGAACGATTGTTTGCTGATCTTTATTGATGTCGGGATGTGCCTGAGCCTTCTAAAAGGCCAACTTTAAAAGAACTAACTGGAAAGGAACTAACTGAGAAAACTAACTGGAAAGGAACTAACTGAGAAAACTAACTGAGAAAACTAACTATTTGGACAGGCACTCTTAGACGTTGGCGAAAGTATTCTTATAATTCTTTGAGCGAGCCTAATTCAATGCAGAAGGTAGAGGGTCACTTTATGAGTTTTATCGTTTCTTGCACTTTTTTTGTAAAAGCCGGGTTACCGTATCGGTGTTTTGTTGACCATATTCTCGTTGTGAGTATGCTTGTAGAGAGATCTGATGTTGTGTCACGTTGCTGATACAAGCAAAGTGATCAGACTGCTGCATTAATCGCGCGGCCTCATCTGGCGGCAGCATGTCAAGCAAGCCGCCACTTGTTTGTGCAAAACCAACTTGAAAGGCATTCTTAGAAGCAGGTCAAACGAATGGTTCAACTCTTTGAGTAGGCCTGATTCGACGCAGGATGGCGGTTCAGTTTATGTGTTTTGCCCTTTCTTAATCTCAAAGGTATAAGGTTGAGAATTACAGATAGAGTAGCGGCTCAAATCAATAACGTGAGAGCACTAGTTGAACAATGAATGGCGGTCTACTCTCGAAGACATTCGTTGATATTCATGCCGCATGTGGATGCTTTGAACGACCTGCTCTGAGCCACCCTTTGACCTAATTCGCTGTTCAAACCAGGTGGTTAGTATGTGCCAGGCATCGGCTTCGATCTTAAGCCGCCATAAAAGATCAACTTCTTTCCCAGGAATAAACCCACGCTTGTCGGATCGCATATTGCGACCTGTCTACTCTACTAATTTGGACGAATGACAGACAACGAACCGATAAAAGACAATTAACAACGCGGACCTAGACTTACATAACTCCAGCTATAGTGCAATTGCAGAGGCGGCTGAGGATATAAACGTGCTTAGTTGATTTTGTTAGCCAGCGGAGGTTGACCGCACGTATCTGGAGGATTACCAGCGCGGCAAAGCCACATTTCCGCAGGTGGACCAAAATATTGACTAGGACTAGGACTAGGACTAGTAATTGGGGGGAATATCTCTGAGCAAAGCCAAATGGCATTTTTCCTTCGATCGGCCGACCTTTTGCGCTTCCTTACACAAAATAATCGATTTCTGCGAAAACTTCTGTTATCTATTGTAGCGCGCGGACACCAAAGATATGCTTGAACACGGTCGTAAAGTGTATGGTGCTTCGGAGTCCTTATTGGCTGATGATTCGCTGAACAATATACAAGCCGCCAACCATTTCCTGCAGTCAAGTGATCAGTAGAAACGTTCGACATACATGCATGTATCCGCTTATTGCTTTTCGGCTACGACTGTCAAACCGGCGCTAGAAATTTGCTTGGTTGAAATATTTCCTTTGGAAACTTTTGGAGCCGTGACTGGTCCTGGTCCCGTATCAAATTTTGGTCTAGTTGGCCCAGTTGCGTTCTGCTTGCTTGCGAATAAAATTTCGATCAAGGCATTTATTCAAACTCTAGTTTTATAGATTGCTAAGATAATGGGTTAGGCGTAATCGATAGGACCCAGTATTAGAGCTTTATTTCTTATGAGATCGGACAAACACACCAACAAGACGCAAGCTAAAACCAATCAAGTGATAGACGATCTTCGTTAATCCAACGGAAGCTTAAGTTCAGTAAATAATCTCTATTGTGCGTTGGCAGAGTCGCGTGTTGGCAAAAAAACCTCACAACATTCGTTGTGAGCATCCAAGTGGCTCAGGACATCGGTAAACATACCTGTGTCACATTTTCGAGCCAGCTGTTGGAGCAACAGACTGGCATTAAAGTTGCCATAGTATCTTATCTGTGTGTCAGATTGCGTGTATATTGCTTTAAGAGAATTTACGTACTCAGAAACTATATCCATGAACACAATATTTAGACATGTACTTATCACTAGGTTTAATGTAATCGGGTGGGGGACCGTCGATAAATATCGAAACACTACCCGAGATGAAGAATGGTTGAAACATCGTTTTGAACTCTTCAAGCAATATTGTTTACCCTCCGTACAAAATCAAAGTTGTAGCGACTTCAAGTGGTACGTCTTTTTTGATAGTAAAACACCAGCTAAATATAGGGAGATGATTGCTCATATTAATGATGATATGAAAATGTTCATCCCTGTATTTGTGCCGCCAATAACCCACCAAAAATTGGATCTATACTACTCTGAACTGCTTACACATATGCCCGAAATTATACGTCCTGACTGTGACTTCTTGATCTCTACTAGACTCGACAATGACGACATAATTCACACAGACTTTATTAGGACTGTTCAAGAAAACTTTCAACGTACACACAAGCACGTTATCAACATGCGATACGGGTATAAATTGGATTTACGAAACAACAAGCTTTATCAATCCAAGCAATACAGCAATCCCTTCACCAGCTTTATCGAAAAGAAGCCTTTCAAACTGCCCTTTTTAACGCAAAAGTGCTTTAAAACTGTTTTACACACAACTCATGGAAGCTTAAAGAATAAATATAGGGTTAACCAGATAACCGATAAGCGATATTGGGTTCAGGCGTTGCATGAAAGAAACTTGGTAAACGATGTTAAACCTCAAAGAAAAGCCATCAAGATAGACAAGCTGGCAACTAATGGAGGGTTCGCCTTTTTAGAAATTTTGTTGGGGGACAGCCTGAAGCTGTCATAGTTTGACGGACACTATAAATGAGAGACAATGCTCTCTCAGGAGTATCCCGATGACAACTAAACGAAAGCCCTACAAAACCTACCCCAAAGAGTTCAAGCTTGAAGCTGTACGCTTGATGGAAACGTCTAACAGGCCTGCATCTGAAATCGCTGCAGAGCTAGGAATCCGTCGCAATCTGCTCTACAAGTGGAAGGAACAACTCGAAACCAAAGGTGAAGCAAGTCTCAAAAGTAAGCGAGGTCGACCTTTAAGCGCCGACCAAGGTGAAGTAACGACCTTGCGCCAGGAGAATGAGCGTCTGCGTGAAGAGGTAGAAATTCTAAAAAAGGCCGCAGCGTACTTTGCTCGAGAGCTCAAGTGAAGTACGCCTTTATCCGAGACGCTGCCTCAGCACATTCAATCGTTACACTTTGCCGTGTGTTGAGCGTTTCAAGCAGTGGTTTTTATGACTGGCTAGATCGGCCAATGAGCACTACTGCTGCGAAGAACCGGCAACTCACGACCAAGATTCGCTGCTTCCATAAGGCCAGCAATGACATCTATGGTGCACCGCGACTACAACGAGACCTAAGCGACGACGGTGAACATGTAAGTCGACAGCGTGTTAGCAGACTCATGAAAGGTCACCGGCTCCAAAGCACCGGCTCGTTTTGAATTCACCCCTGAATCAATAGCAGCGCCAACTAAGGCCCCAATCAAACCACCCGCCATGGCTCCAGAATCTACTCCAGATACGCTTTCTTGATGACTTATTGTTCCTATCTCATTGGACAATACAACAGCGTCTATTTTCTCAAACTCAAAAGCCGCACGATTAAGTTCAACCGGTACGCTAGCGCAGGCGCTTAGTAGTAAAGAGAGTGCGAGCAGTAAAATAATTTTGTTCATTGAATGATTCATTAAAGAGTTCCTTGTATTTGTTTTGAGCAGCACGCACATAACCCTGATTATGATGAGTTAGTTTTATGACGGAGCGCGTTGAGACGTGAGTAATTGCGTAGGCGCAACTATATAGATATGTTGGTGTTAAATGAACTGGTGATTTTTGATTTAGATGCTTTAAAAGTTGGTATCCGCATACTTGGCGTCTGATTGGGCGGGTATAAGAGCTCATCTTGGGCTGGGTTGTAATACCACTTACGCTTTATATAAAAGTCGGATTCTCGCGCCGGTGGTTTGTTGACCATATTCTCGTTGTGAGATCTGATGTTGTGTCACTTTACCTATAGATACAAAGTGATCAGAGTCCTGTATTAATCGTGCGGCATCATCTGGCGCCAGCGTGGCAAGCAAGCCACCACTTGTTTGCGGGTCGATTAATAGTGCGATGTTTGCGTCACAAGGCTTATTTGAAGCTTTCCCTGTTTTATCTAAGTTGTTGTCTAAGTTGCTATCTCCTTTAGCATCAATGTCGCAACGCTCTAAATATGCATCAAGTTGAGGATGCAAACTTGACCGCCAGCCCGATGTCGCCAGCTCAAGAGCGCCACTGAGCAGGGGTATATCATGCAGATTGAGCTCTGCGACTAAAGTTTGCGGATTGCTATCTAACATTTCTAACAAATGACCAAGCAAGCCAAAACCAGTCACATCGGTAACCGCGGTTGGGTGGTGACTTGATAGTGCTTCCATTGCGCCCGCATTTGACAACAACATCATTTGTATTGCGGCATCAACAGAGTCGGCAGGTGCTTTTGCTTTCATATCCGCAGCCATGACAACGCCCGTTCCCAACGGCTTACTCAAAACGATGACGTCACCGACATGAGTGCCTGACTTTGACCACTGGCCAGTAAGCGCTACCTCGCCGTTCGCCACAATGCCAAGGTGGGTTTCTAAACCTTCGCTACTGTGGCCGCCGCTCAATGTCGTATTCTGTTCAGACAACACCGATTGCATCGCCTGTAGCATACGCAGATGATCTCGTTGCTGTAAACGAATGTCATTAAAAGCCAAATTAATCCATGCTTGTACATGGACTGGCGTTGCACCCATCGCGTATAAATCGCTAAGTGCGTGATTGACGCAAATGTGGGCAAAGCGGCTATCGTCCGATATGAAGCTGCGAAATCCATCAATGCTTTGCACCGACCAAACTCCAGGGTTGGCTTGCCAGAGGACAGCGTCATCTACCTGTCGTGAAGGCTGTTGTTCTGAATTTGGTTCTGAATTTGGTTCTGAATTTTGTATCGAATTTTGTATCGAATTGAGTTTCGCTAAATTTTCAGTAAGCAGGGCAGGGCCTAATTTACTGGCACAACCACCACAATGGATTACCTCTGAACCGTCATCGAGCGTGTTTGCTGCTGCTGTCATATCGAGCATTTTCATCGCAGTAAATTGCTGCATGAATTTTTGATCGATGTAGTCCTTCCATTTCCAGACCCACCGCCCACTAATGGCAAAGCCATTACGACTGCCGACGGCTAGCTTATCGCCAAGCGCCAATAAGCTTAAGTACTGAGTTTGGAGGCTGACTGCTTTTAAGGTGTCGCCTGCAAATAGGCGACGTAGGTTGTCTTCCAAATATGGCGCTTGCCGTACCGCAAATACGCCGGCTTTAGGTCGTGGGTCTTGTAGATTAGCGGCAATATCACCCACTGCAAATACGTGCTTGTGTGAAACACTCTGCAGAGTGGTTTCTACCTGTATGAAGTTTGTGTCAGTACTTACTAACGAACTATCCGATAACCACGGCGCACCTACAGCGCCGGTACACCAAATGCTGCTATCCAAAGCAATCTGTTTACCAGCATCGCTTGAAACTCCAGAATCCGTCACTCGAGCGACTGAAAATTCAGGGTGTAGTTGAATGTTGTACTCGTTTAGTGCTTGCTCGACACGCTGGATAACTCGATTTGGATAGCCCGATAAAATACGCTCACCGCGAAAAATAAGATGAAACCGAATTTTAGGGTGATGTCGCAAACGGTGCGCCATTGCGAGCACCAACTCTACGCCACCTGCACCCGCACCAATCACACCCCAATCGATAGTTTGAGCGCTTGGTTCAGCAACTGTGCTGTCCTCTTGGTGTGTTTCGAACGCGCTTAAGAGTTGCTGCCAACCCTGTTGAAAACCGGCTATGGGCTTAACGCCTAATGCATATTGACAAGCACCAGCAATGCGTTGGTCGGGTGTTGACCCAATGTCCACTGACAACACGTCAAATTCGAGCTCTGGTAGACCGGCCAAATTCAATCGTTTTTCATCCGCATCGATGCCCGTACAACGCGCTTTGATCCAGCGTACACCGGCCTTTCGGCACAACGCATTGAGATCAATATTAGTTTGCTCCAAGGAATAATGCCCTGCCACATAGCCGGGTAACATACCGGAGTAGGGCGTTAATGTTTTCTCGGATACGAGTGTAATGCGCACACTTGGAATAGGCCGCATAGCCAATGCTTTAATAAGTAACACGTGAGTGTGCCCGCCGCCTAGCAGTACTAAATCTTTACTCTGCATCAATACAAGCCTTGTTAGTTAACTCGGTCGCGCAACCAAGCACGAACCTCTGACATGGTGCCCCGATGTATAATCCGCGATTGATTTTTTTGTTCATGGTGCTGGTATTGCGGGTCGTAGTACTCAGTCAACAACGTTTCAATCATCAAATGAAACCCTGCTGGGTCATCGTTAAACTTTAAATTGGCAATGGCAGTACTTAGCTGTGCCACTAAATGCTCATAACGTAATCCACCCAAACGCTTTTTGATTCGGCCTAAGCTCTCTAATGTGGACGTAGACAGGCTGTTCCAAGGGTCAACGTCTATAGACCTGTAATGAGCCAAACTAGTCGCTACATAATCATTAAAAAGCCGCTCAGTTCGCTCCGCCATTGTCGCTTCAAGCATAACAATTGGCGCTCGCGCCATCGCTTCTTTTAAACTCTCAGGCAGGTGAATACGCCCAATCAAATGCGACTCAGCCTCAACCAAAATCGGAGCATCGACAGGGCAACGCATCCAGTCTATGGTGATCTGATTTTCCCAGTCTATCTGGGCCGGTTGAGCTTGAAACGTTTTACCGAACACGCTACCTCGGTGATTGGCTCGACCCTCAAGATCAATTGCATTAGCCAACGTTTCGATCAATGCCGTTTTTCCAACCCCAGTAGCACCACCAAGCAACACGATCTTATTAAGTGCACCCAAATGCTGGCTTTGCTGCAGTAAATACCCTCGCAATGCCTTGTAGCCCCCTTGTATAAGCGGGTACTCAATGCCAGACTCCTCTAGCCATTGCTGAGTGATCTTTGATCGCAAGCCCCCGCGAAAGCAGTACAAGTAACCGTTCGGATGACGGCTAATGAATCGTTGCCATTGCTCAAGTCGATCACCCCGTACCTCTGTGGTTGCTAAACGCGTGCCGAGATCAATCGCGGCAGACTGACCATTAGCCTTATACTCTAGCCCAATAATATGTCGCTGATGGTCGTCCAATAGCGGTACGTTCACCGCCCCTGGGAATGCGCCAGCGCTAAACTCTATTGGCGCACGCACATCTAATAGCGGTGTATCCTGCTGAAATAGTTCAGCAAAATGAGCACTGCTAAGGTCGGGCCTTATGCGTGTGAGCATAACTTGTATATAGGCTTAGAAAACATGTGGGAAGTGTACCGCGTATCAGAGACGGGCTAATGAAAATCAGGTTGATTCATTGGGGGGAGGCTGTTATTCATAAGTTCTCGACTCGATACTGATCGTTAACACTTGTTCCATTACAATGGGGAAAATGGCGCCACTCTCTGCAATCCAAATTAGTTGCTCTACCCGTATAAGTAATGTTCCCCGATACTATTCACCAATATTGTCCATAACCAATAGGCCACTATCATCGAACAAATCATCACAACATGGCTAAGGGAGCATCAGCAATACGCTTTACTAATTGTGCCCCTTGTAGCCTTCCTCGAAGCATTCGTTGGAATAGGCGTGTTGGTGCCAGGCGTAATACTTTTATCGATATGCACGGTTTTGTATGTTGAGCAAATTGCGACGTTATGGCAAATGTTGCCTTTGGCCTTTGCTGGCGCAGCGCTTAGCGATCATTGCGGCTACTATTTTGGACGTTGGATGGGCCCCCGATTTCACAATTCCCAGTTTGCACAGAACCGCGCCAAACTTTTAAACAAGGCAGAGCGACAGATAGTCAAATACGGTAACTATGCAATACTGATTGGCCGCCTAGTTATCGCCGTTCGTAGTATCGTACCTCTATTGATAGGTGTCAGCGGAATGTCTCGCTTGAAATATACGACCTATGATCTTGTGGCCTGCGCCATCTGGGCCACTGGACTCGGATTGCTGGTGATGGGTATTGGTGAAATATGGAGTTGAGTTTCGCGCTGAGTTGTGAAAAAAAGGGGTGACTTAGGGTGCCTGTCCCGTTTGAGAAGACTTGCATCTATGCATTCGTCACCCTGTCGTTTATTGGTGGAGGCGGCGGCTATCAATAAGTATGGTTAAGCTGCTGAAAATAAAAGGAATTATTTATTAAGTATTTTAAGATACCCCCAATAGTACCCCCAAACATAAAAGTAACCCCTTAGATTTAACTGTTTTTCGGCACGTTAGGAGACGTTTTCCT
>DKML01000020.1:0-151729 GCA_002470515.1 Proteobacteria bacterium UBA7415
ACCACGGTTAAACTCTCGACTGGCGGCTATGGGCAAACTACAGCCAGTCACTTGCCCTTAACGTAGGATAATTTACTAATTCCTTTTCTACGCCTAAGAGTTAAAAAAAAATAAGCTCGTTTCGTTATTTGTGGGTGATTAGGTACAGCGCGTACCACCTCCCTGTAGTAGTGACTGAATGAAGTAGTTTCGAATTTCTGTGGGTAGGGAAACACAGCGCAGGCGAGCGACCCACTACTAAAGTGCTGTAAAGTACCTAAAATGTTTGAACTGGGGATATAAAAAAAAGATTAAGTGTCGTATTTAGAGCTTTAAGGCTGTAGCTATCCTTACCCCATACCGCTCTGGCTTCAGTCTCTTTTCATGCTTTGGTACTGTTTATCCGCAAGAAAGGGTGTTGAAGAATGTTGAACCTAAACTTGTTAAAGCTTGTTGTTAACAACCTGACAAAACCTGACATTTCAAACCTGATAAAACCTGAGATTGTTAGCGTGTTCTTACAGTTATCCTCAGCTCTACTTTATAGCCTTTTGATGTCAACATTTGTCAACAACGTAATGACTAGACCATTACTTTAGTTTACCTAAGGCGTAAAAAAATGAGCCCTAACGTGTCCGAAAACTAATCCCTTTATGGACTTCAATAATTCAAGTTCTTGCGCTTGCTTTGAGCTTGTATGCAGATGAGTTGCACGTTGCACCCCCTAAGAGATGCAACATGCAACAATCTAATGCTCGTATTGAATTAAGCCTTCATCATTGGCTTTCTTTAAGTGCCTCGATACCGTGGACTTGTTTTTGCCAATTAGCACCGCGATCTCTGAGCAACTAAGTTCTTTCTTATACTCAGCTACACATCGTTGATAAGTGCTGGCTTGTAGGCTTTCGGTCTTCCACACTTGTTTACCGTTCATCATACTCAGACTGGCACTAAATGCTTGCGCATCGTTACCGCTAAAACCTCGATTCTTTTCATAGTGAACCTCAAAGCTAGCGCCCTCAGTGGGTGAGCTGCCTTGTGGCTTTCTTAGTGCAATAACAGTATCTAGAACGTCCTCTCTGCCCGATGTGCCGCGCTGACCTCCGCTCTTATTTGCGTGATGAATCAATAAGATAGAGCGCCCCTCCGAGCGCATCTTAAGTAACCATCTTTGAACTGGAGTCCATTGGTCTGAGTCGTTCTCCTTTCCAGTCCTACAAAGCGTACTAATGTTATCGACGATGATTAAGTCGGCTTCACTGGTGTAGCTGTGCAGCTCTATCTGGCTTTCTTCGTTCGCCAGATTCGGCGTTACAACATCCTGAATATCAGGGGTAATCAGTTTGAAGTTGTCAGAGTTCATTACATCATTACCTTTGATAGTTCTTAGCCTCGCTTGCATATCGGAGGCGGGCATCTCACCATCTATGTAGAGAACACGTTTGGGTGTTGGGGCAGTCCATCCTAAAAACTCACCGCCCGTTGCTACTGCATACGCCACATTGAGCGCGAAAAACGTCTTTCCTACGCCTCGATATGCATAGACCTGCGTTAGCCCGCTAGAGGGCAACCACGGCGCTAGTAGGCACGTTCTCGGGGGTATTTTCATCTTTAAGAACGTGTCGATGTCCGTAGCCACTATGCCGTTACAGTTGGTTTCTAGTTGAGTGGGGTCTAGTCTCATTTCAACCCCCGTTTATCAAGCGAGGCTAGGGCGAGGTATGTATCAACCCGCTTAGATCGCTCTATTTTGGGTTCGCCTTTGTAATGCTTGTTCATCAACGATTCGAAGTGGTCTAGAATCTGACAACAGAATATTGCACATTCCGAATCTCTCAATATCATGTTAAAGTAAAGGCTATTCAGCGTCTCAAGTTGGATAATCTTTGATCTGCCTGACTTCCCCCCCGGGGTCAGGCTTTTCTTTGTCTGGTGTCTCATTTTTGAGTACCTCCGCTTTGTTGTTCTAAGGTGAGCGCAAAAGATCCATTTTTAGGTTGTTTTTTCGCCCGTTTTGGGTGAGTTGTCGGTCTAACTGGATAAAGGCAACATAGGGTACAGGGGCAGTCCTCAATCTGCTTTCTCCACGTGCCTAGACCTGAGAGGTGATCGTATCCACATGAGCGGCAATGATCGTTAATTGCTTTGCGGAGGCTCATTGGTTCGCCCCCTGTTTAGCTTCATTGAGTTTCTGCTCTATCCAGTCCTCAATTGCTTTCTCACTCCATCCAACCATGCGAGTGCCTAGTTTAATGGACTTTGGGAAAGTGCCATTTTGCATCCCTGCGTATATAGAACTTCGAGACAATCCACTTGTCTCTTTCACTTCTGGTAATCGTAGTATCTTAGTAACCATGTTTGCTCCTCCGTGGAAGCTGTTGAACATGGTGTGAAAGTTACGCTTAAATATCCGTTCTGGTAATGACGTTAATTTGAATCAGACCTATCTAGGTATCATGACACCAAAAACAGAAAGGGAATGTTAGTTGTCATGATCTGTTAGTGAGCCATAAAACTCTTGCCTTGCTCGTTGGATCTGGCGCACATCAATTCCGTCGTCTCCATTAATCATTGCAAGGAGTTCGACTATGACGTCGGCGTGAATGTAGCCGTTTTTTTTACGCCATACCCGTGAAGGGTCTATTCGATAGGGTGGTGTTGCCGTTTCCCCAGCGAATGATTTTTTGCGCTGTTGTCTTTTATAAATGCTAGTGGAGCTATCTTTCTTGGAAAAGGTTTGAGTTTGAACAATAAATGTTGATGCATATCTATGTATCAAAAAATTTGTCAATATTTGTCTCTTCGCACTCCCATGATCTTTGGCAATAAAGTATCGGTCATACCTGCGTTGTATAAACGAAAAATTCAACCGTAAGTCTTGGTGTTCTATAAAATACCTAATTTCTCTCACTAGAGAGTTTACGTGATGTTCATAGACCTGGTCGGCATTCTCTGACGTAAGTTGATCGGTTAATTCGAATGCAATTGCTTCTAGCCTCTTAGCCATAGATGCTTTTTGTTCAATACGCTTTTGCTCTGCTCCCTTAATGAAACGAATTGTTCCCTCTATGTCTATTTGGTGGCTAAGTTCGATAGCCTCGGCGGCAATCAAATACAGAAAGAACAAATTCGGTAGAGGAGGGGTGAGTAGTTTAAGATCAGCCTGACGTCGAATTATGAACGGAACGTCTGCCATTACTTTTTTACTCAAAAACTTCTCAGTGGCGCTTTTAAAGAAGAAATCGTCGTTAAGTTCTTTGACAAAAGGGTGCTTTTCAAACCGCGCTTCTTCGTACAGTTTTGAGTATTGGGCTGCTCTAGCATTGACCTCTTTAGTGGCATCTGCTTTTGCTTCGCTTATCGTTTGGTACTTGCTCGGCTGGTAATTGAGTAAAAATTCTGCTTGTCTATCCAAATGCCGATCTAGATATTGACCTTTGCAGATACACATGGAGTAACTATATTCAAACGATGAAACTATTTTTGCAAAGTCTATAAAGCTTAGGTGTTCAGCACTCATAATCATTTTACTCTTTCGTGTTCTAGGGCAATCTCGTACCAGTTCTGCATCAAGGAAGCTCTTTGTTCTAGTAGTTCCGCCTTGTTATATACGCCCCGAACACTTCCATCAATATGGCCCAGTTGCCGTTCAATTGCGTCTGGATTGCACCCCATCTCATTTAGTTTAGTGCTCGCTAAATGTCTGAACCCATGCCCTGTCATTTTTCCCGCATACCCCATACGCTTGATCAGTTGCAATATCGCGTTGTTGCTTATTGGTACTTTAGGCTTGTTAGGGCTGGCAAACACATACTGTCGGTGTCCAGTGTAAGGCTTTAATCGCTCTAGCACTTCCATCGCTCCTTCCGAGAGTGGTACTAGGTGGGTGCGCTTCTTTTTCATACGCTCAGCTGGTATTTCCCATACACGGTTCTCTAAATCGAACTCTGACCATTCAGCGCCTCTTAACTCGCCTGTTCTCACAAAGGTAAGCATTAGTAAGTGGGTTGCTAGCTTAATGATTGGGTGCGCTTCTACTTCATCGAGCGCCTTTAGAAAGTCGGGCAATTCTTTAAACTCAATAGAGTTGTAATTGCGTTTCTGAGGGCGTTTTAGAGCGCCTTGTAAATCCTGGGCGGGGTTGTAGGTGCATAGACCTGAGGCGATAGCGTAGCGGAACACTGAGTCGCATCTCTGGGTGACCCTTCTTGACTGTTCATACGCTCCACGCTTCTCAATCAAGCGTATGGTTTGAAGTAGCAAGGGCGGTGTGATGTCGTTTATAGGTATCTGACCGATTGATGGGAATATGTCCTTTTCAAGCGATATGATTACTTTCTGAGTGTGATTCTCTGACCAATACGAGGCTTGCGCTAAATGCCACGATCTAGCTATTGCCGCAAAGGTGTTTGTACTTTGGTCTTTCTCAAGTTTTTTGGTGAGAGAAGGGTCTATGTCTTTGCTGATTTGCTCCCTTGCTTGATCTCTTAGCTTCCTCGCTTCGGCAAGTCCTACTATCGGGTACTCACCGTATGAAAGAACTTTCTCTTTCCCACCAATACGATATTTTTGCCTCCAGAGCTTTGAGCCTGTCTTACTGACGTAAACATAAAGCCCATGAGAATCACCAACCTTGTAGGGCTTAGCCTTCGCTTTGAGACTTTTGATCTTTGTGTCGGTTAGCATAATTGGGGGTATTTTCACCTAGTCGAACTGAGATACCCCCAAATATACCCCCAATAGGTCTGGATGTCATGGTATCTTGTGAAACCTCTAGGCACAAAAAAACCACCCTAAGGTGGCTGATTTGCTAGCTTTACTGGACTTTTTAGAATCTCGTAAAACCTAGAAGTGGTGGAGGCGGCGGGGATCGAACCCGCGTCCACAAGCCCTCCGCTCATCGGATCTACATGTTTAGTTTGTCTTCAATTTAACCCCTCGCAACTGGACAAACGCACTCGTTTCGGGGTGAGTCGAATTGTGTTTTAGCAGCCCCTTAATCGACACAAGGTGCGAGCGATTTCATGTGATTTGAGGCCTAAAATCCAAGGCCATGAACAACCCGGGCAAGACCCTAACAGTCTAAGCTGCTAGTGCGTAGTTATCGTCGTTTGCAACTATAACTTTTGTAACTGGTTTTAAGAGACAAGTCACATGCTCTACATGCACCGAAGGTTTCGCGACCCATGTCGAAGCCATGTCGCCCCCTTTTTCTGTCGCAGTCGGTAATCAACCCGCCTGATGCAAAATCGGTATGCGTTAAGTATAGGGCTTAAATCAAATGATTCAATGGTTATCCGCCGTCGTACGGTGCAAATTGTTGTTTAGTTTTTTCTGCGTTGGCAGTAAAACGACCTGATATTGTGTATGGTTAATGCTTACTCACAAAACACGCAAAATACTTCTATGACCACTTTTAAAGCCCTTGTTGCCAACGAGATAGACGGGCAGTTTGGTACGTCGATTACTGAACTTAGCCTTGACCAACTTCCTGACCATGATGTGTTGGTAAGAGTTGATTACTCCACCCTTAACTACAAAGATGGCTTGGCCGTAAGCGGCAAAAGTAAGATTTGTAAACGCTACCCTATGGTGTGTGGCATTGATCTGGCAGGGGAGATTGTTGAGTCTGCGTCTAGCGAATGGTCAGTAGGCGATAAGGTCTTAGTGAATGGCTATGGCTTGTCTGAGAACCATTGGGGTGGTTATTCAGAGTACCAGCGGCTTAAGCCTGAGTGGTTGGTGCGTGTGCCTGATTCGTTAACTACTCTTGATACTATGGCAATAGGCACAGCAGGCTACACAGCGATGTTGTGCGTATTGGCCGTGCAAGAGCATGGTGTTAAGCCAGCTGATGGTCCTGTTTTAGTGACTGGTGCGTCGGGTGGAGTAGGGTCGTTTGCCATTACGTTACTTACCAAATTAGGTTACGAGGTTGTTGCGGTTACCGGCAGCGAGTCCGAGCATGCTTGGTTAAAGTCTATTGGTGCGTCTTCGATTATGGCGCGTGAGGAGTTTTCTCGGCCTAGCATGCCTATGGAAGCGGAGCAGTGGCCTGCGGTGATTGATTCTGTGGGCGGACAGACCTTGGCTTGCGTTATTAGTCAAACGCGCTATAACGGCGTTGTGGCCGCTTGTGGTCTAGCGGGTGGGTTTGATCTGCCTGCAACGGTTATGCCGTTTATTTTGCGTAATGTGCGTCTGCAGGGCGTTGATTCTGTTAATGCGCCTATCGAACGCCGGCAAGTGGCGTGGAAAGCGTTGGGCGACATGATTACGGCTAAAGACTTAGAACCTTTGTATGAGATTGCCTCGCTGGAAGATGTGCCTGAGCTAGCGGCGCAGATTATGGCGGGAACCTTGTCTAAGCGGCGAGTGATTAAGATTGGTTAGCGTTATAGCCGTATGAAATAAAAAGCGTGATCTGTAATGCAGACCACGCTTTTTTTGTGTATTAACCAGCGGCTCTCTAGAGCGGCATAATTAATGTGGTCTTATCGAAGTCGTTTCGCTTTACCTGCGGCTTCCTTAATGGCGTCGACCAATTCGGCAGGGTTGTCTTCTTGAATAAAATGGTTCCCGCCTGGAATAACACGGTGATTTTGGCCTTTGGCGCCAGGCACTTTCTTCTGCCAAATAACATCCATGCCTTTGGTTACAGGATCAGAATCACTAAACGAAGTAATAAACGGCTTTTCCCATTTCTCGAACACTTCGCGCATCACTACGGCGTTTTGGCGCAGGTGAGACGGTACCATCGACGGAAATTTGCGAATGGCGCTCATATACGACTCATCAGGAAAGGGCGCGTTATAAGCGGCTAACTCAGCATCCGTTAACTTAAGTGTTGTAGATGTCTGAAAAAGGCTGTCTAGATCAAATTTAGGTGTTGTTGCTGCCCAGGCGACCCAACGCGTAAACCTAAAGCCGCTTTTATCGGCAATGGTGTCGGGCTTACCTTCGCGCCACACAGCCAGTTTGAATAATGGATAGCCTAGCCAACCCTTTAGACCTTTGGCATAAGGTAAGCCAGTGTTAGACAATACAATTGAATTGAATCGGTCTGGTTCGTTCGCCACCACTCGAAGTCCAATTAAGCCGCCCCAATCTTGACCAAAGAACACCATGTCTTTTAGATCCAGCTGTTTAACCAGTTCGGTCATCGTGTCGATGTGCATTTGGTAGTTGTGGTCTTTAGTGCTCAACGGTTTTTCTGATTTACCAAAGCCAATTAAATCTGGAACAATTACTCTAAAGCCCGCATCTGTGAGAGGCGTGATCATCTTGCGGTATAGAAAGCTCCACGAGGGTTGGCCATGCAACAGAAGAACCGCCGGAGCGTCTTTAGAACCTTCATCTAGGTAGTGCGCTTGATACCCTAGTACATCTTTGTAATTAGGTTTGAAGGGGTAGTCTGGTAAATTATCAAATCGCTCATCTGGCGTCATCTTAGCTTTGTTAGCCTTCCATCGAGTAGGTGCTTGGCCCAGAATTACGTACATCATGAATGCGTCTACAACTACAAAAAGGGTGAGTAATATTGCTTTAATCATTGTTTAGTATGCTCTGAATAGTGTTTATTCGTGATTGCTTTCTTACGACAATATACCAGACGAGTCTTGTTCATAGCGGGCAACTACGACTTTTCGTTTGTGTAAACGTTAACGTTGTTTCGCAGCCAATTCCTTTGATTGAGCTTGTTCGATCGCTTCTTTATACTCGGTCTTCAATTTAACCGATCTCACCTGCTAAACATTATGTCTACATCGCTATTCGATCTAACTGGAAAAACGGCTTTGGTTACCGGTGCAAGCCGCGGTATTGGCGAGTCTATTGCCAAGCTGTTTGCGGAACAGGGGGCGCACGTTATTGTGTCTAGCCGTCGTAAAGATGATTGCGAAACGGTCGTTGCAGACATTAAGGCCAGCGGCGGGTCTGCCGAAGCCATTGCTTGCAATATTGGCAATATGGACGATATCGAAAGCGCCTTTGCTAACATTAGAGCTAACCACAAGCGTTTAGACATACTGGTTAATAATGCGGCGGCTAATCCATACTTTGGCCACATCTTAGATACCGACCTTGGTGCGTTTAACAAAACAGTAGACGTGAATATCCGTGGTTACTTTTTTATGTCTACAGCAGCAGGGCGCATGATGCGAGACCAAGGCGGCGGGGTAATTGTAAATACGGCGTCGATCAATGGCTTACACCCAGGCTTGTATCAAGGTATCTATTCGATCACCAAAGCCGCGGTGATCAATATGACCCAGTCGTTTGCCAAAGAGTGTGCGCAACACAATATTCGTGTGAATGCGCTATTGCCTGGTTTAACCAAAACTAAGTTTGCGGGTGCGTTGTTCGACAACCAAGATCTGCATAAGCAAGCGATGGCAACCATCCCGATGGCGCGTCATGCAGAACCTGACGAAATGGCGGGTACAGTATTGTATTTAGTCTCTGACGCATCGAGCTACACTACTGGAGAATGCATTGTAGTAGACGGTGGCTTAACGATATAAGCTACGCACAATCAGTTTTAAATAAGCCTGACATTGAGCCTCAATTAATAAATAAAAAAGGTCGGGCATTACGGAGGATTTATGAAGGTTGTCTTTAAGTTTGTAATTACCTTAGTGGTACTTTTAGTTCTGTACTTTTCGTTTTGGCCAGTGTCGGTTTCTCCACAGGCTTGGCAGGCGCCACCACCGGTACCGCTCGAAGGCGATTACGCGGCGAACGACCTTCTCTCAGATTTGCAGGCTATTCCCCTCGATGGTTTGCATGGGCCAGAAGCTGTCATTGATGATGGCAATGGCACCGCTTATACAGCGACTCATGATGGTTGGGTCCTTCGCTGGGAAGCAGAAGCGGTATCGCCTATACCTGAACGCTGGGTAGACCTTGGTGGTCGGCCGTTAGGTATGGCATTCGATGCGGACGGCAGCCTTTGGGTTGCTAACGCCTACACGGGACTTCAAAAAGTAACGCCAACAGGTGATGTCACACTGGAGCTTGAAAGCGTTGACGGCGTGCGTCTGGGCTTTGCCGATGATTTAGATATAACATCCTCTGGAATAATCTACCTAAGCGATGCCTCTACAAAGTTCAGTCCAGTAGAGTTTGGTGGCACGCTTGAAGCGAGTTTATTGGATGTAAACGAGCAAGGCATGCATGGCCGCGTCATCGAGTATTCAATTGCCACAGGTGAAGCTCGTGTAGTGATGGACGGTTTAACGTTTGCAAACGGCGTAGCGATCTCTGAAGACGAAAGTTTTTTCTATGTGGCCGAGACTGGAAAATATCGTTTATGGCGGTATTGGCTGTCGGGTGAGAACGCAGGGCAGAGTGAAGTTGTTATCGATAACATGCCCGGTTTTCCCGACAATATTCACACAGGCCGCGATGGTCGATTTTGGTTGGGTTTTACGTCACCTCGCTCTGAGCCGTTAGATGCGCTAGCCGCTTATCCTGCACTGCGCAAGGCAATGCAGCGTCTGCCGGCTAGCGTCCGTCCAAATGTACAGGTCTATGCTCACATTGTGATAATTGACAGCGCGGGTCAGATTGTGCGAAGTTTTCAAGACCCCAATAAGCAGTATGAGGCCAGTACAGGTGCTTGGGAAACCGATAACTATGTTTATGTAGGGAGTCTAACTGCTCCCGTTTTAGCACGTTATACCAAGGCGCAACTGGGGCTCTAACTATTTGATTTATAGAGCTTAAGAATTTACTTCAATACAATCTCAGAGCCCGATGCCGAGTGGGTGTTGGGCAGAGGTCTGGTGTCTTCTCCGTGAAACGTATACACCAAGGCAAACTTACTCTGATCGGTTAGGTTGCGTCCTGCAGCATGAAAGCAATGCGCACTAAATAACAGTAAGTCGCCGGCTTGCATCTCAACCGTGCGAGCCGTGCTTAAACGGCCGATAGTGTCAGGATGATCTGTAATTAGAAATTGGGCGCCGTCTAATGCGTCCTCAGCAACCTCCCAGCGGTGTGAGCCGGGCAGAATTTTCATTGCGCCATTTTCGGCTTTCTCTTCGCCAATCGCGAGCCAGCTATTGATTAGGTATTTGTTGTTAAAGTTCCAGTAACGTGTGTCTCTATGCCATAGCGTTTCTGAGCTGAACTCAGGCTGCTTGGTCATTACGCAATTATGGTGATAAGGGTTGAGTAACACATGCTTAGAATCCAATATCTGCTGCACTGCGTTTACTACGCTAGGCAAGTTTGCCATTGCCGCTAACTGGGGGGCGCGGGTGTAGGCGAGCTTTAATCGCCGTATTGTTTCACCCCCTTGAGCATCTCTAGACTCTGGAGCCCCAGGATAATGCACATCCGCTTCCAATTCGAAAGGCTCAACTCGCTCAGTTAAATGGCGCTCAACCAAGCTGCGCAGTTCCAATAACTGATCGCTAGGTACTTGCTTAGGCAAAAGCAGGTAACCATCGATCTTAAATTGTTGAATTTGTGCTTGAGTCAGTAGCATTACTAGGAATTATAGCAATTTTCGCGCTACGGCAATTCTATTCGCTGTGGCGGATTCCAGCCTTCTTTTTGATGTTCAACCACAACCGTTGTATAAATACCGCCACGAACGTTCCAGTTAGCGGTTAAGCGCATAAAACGTGGTTGAGTTGCTTCTACAAGCGCGCCTAGAACTTCATTGCTCAGTTTCTCATGAAAGCCACCTTCGTCGCGAAACGACCAAAAGTACATTTTCAGGCTTTTAAGCTCTACACAGGCTTGATCAGGTACATATTCGATCACAAAGTCAGCAAAGTCAGGTTGACCCGTAAGTGGGCAGTGACATGTGAATTCAGGAACGGTGATCCGAATCGTATAATCGTTTTCAGGTGCTGGATTTTCGAAAGTCAGCAGTTCTTTTGATGGTTGGCTAGGTCGATCCATTATTATTTCTCGAAATTAGGCGAATTAAGTTAATCAGTGGTTTTAACGGAGGCGATTTTAAACTAATCTTAGGGATTAACCTAAAGATCAAAAGCTCGCTTTAGCAAAAACATTAAGGATTGCTGTTTTGAGGCCCCAAATTCGTGATTTCGTACGAATTTTTGAGGCCTTTTTACGTGCATGACTCCGATAGTCGCTAAACGTTGATGTTTAGGTTCAATCTGACCAAAGATAATAGTAAAAAATATAAAAAATAGCGTATAAGGTGCAAGCCGCGAGACGCAGCCGTTAGATAAGGCTGAACGTTTAGACGATTTAGCGTCTAGATAGCGGCAACAACTTATTTTGCTGTAACAAAACTATTTACAATCAACTACCTATTCATAAGTATTCAAGCCATTAGTTTGTCCGTTTATTAATTCATGCGTTTAAAGTACATCAAACTATCGGGTTTCAAGTCGTTTGTGGATACCACAAAAGTCGCTGTGCCTAATAACCTCGTAGGAATCGTCGGGCCAAATGGCTGTGGCAAGTCCAATGTGATTGATGCTATTCGATGGGTTATGGGTGAGTCGTCCGCCAAGAACTTACGTGGCGAGAGTATGGACGACGTTATCTTTAACGGCTCTGCGGTTCGTAAGCCGGTCAATAAAGCATATGTAGAGTTAGTGTTTGATAATTCTGATGGTAAAGCGCCAGGTTCCTACGCCAAGTTTGCTGAGTTAGGCATTCGGCGCGAGTTAACGCGCGAAGGTGGTTCGAAATACTTTATCAACAAAGTTAAGTGCCGCCGCAAAGACATACACGACATCTTTTTGGGCACTGGTTTAGGTCCACGCTCGTATTCAATTATTGAGCAGGGCATGGTTGGGCGTATTGTTGAATCTAAGCCTGATGATCTGCGCGTTTTGATTGAAGAGGCTGCGGGCATATCTAAATATAAAGAACGCCGCCGCGAAACTGAAAACCGTATTCGCCACACGCGCGACAACTTAAGCCGCGTGGAAGACATTATTGGCGAGCTAGAAACGCAGTTGCGTCGCTTAAAACGTCAAGCCAATGAAGCTGAGCGATATAAATTTCTTAAAGAAGAGCAGCGCAGTTTAGACAAAGAGCTCAAAACTCGACGCTGGTCAGCTCTTAATGAGCAAGTGGTGTCTCAGGATGGCAAACTAACAACGCTTAAAACCGACTTTGATGCTCAAGTTGCTGAACAACGTGGTGTCGAATCGCGTATCGAAGCCATGCGCTCTCAGCAAGTAGAATTAACAGAAACGTTAAACGAAGTTCAAGCACGTTATTACAGTTTAGGTGGTGAAGTAGCGAATGTTGAGCAGTCTATTCAACACACTATTCAAACGCGTAAGCAGAACCAAGAAGAATACGATCGCTTAGTTGAGTTAGAGCAGGGAGCGTTAAAGCACTTAGAATTAGATAAGTCTCGTTTAACCAGTGCTAGCCAGTCTATTGCGGACCTTGAACCGCAAAACGCCGTTAAAGCACAAGAGCATGATAAAGCGAAAGCTACTTTCGCTAGCACTAACGAAGCCTTTCAAAACTGGCAACAAGGGTGGGAGCAAATTAATCAATTGGTTGCCAGCCCAGAGAAAGAGCGCGACGTGCAAATTGCGCGTATTCAAGAGCAAGACCGGCGTATACAGAACATTACTCAACGTGCCGAACAAGTGACGTCAACGTTGAAGCATATTGGCGATAAACTCGACACAGAAGAAGCTCAGAGGCTTTCTCAGGCTGTGCGAAATTCGGATGCTGAATGCATCGAATTAGAGCAATCTTTAACAGGCCACGACGAAGCTATAATCGCACTGCGTACAGATTTAGAAAAAGTGCGTCAACAAGCCGACTCTGTTCGGCAAGCGTACCAAGAGAATTCGGCCACGCTAAAAGCGCTGCAACTTGCTGATTCTGAACAACAAAATGAAGAGTTGTCGCAGTGGCTCGAACGCAATAACTTAGGTGATTCAGAGCGTATAAGCGATTCTCTAAAAGTGCAAAGTGGGTGGGAGCTTGCTGTAGACACAGTCTTGAGTTCGCGCACACAAGCTGTTGCTCTAGCGAACGAACAAGATGCAGCTCGCTTGGCACAAAATGATTCGCCAAACCGAACGTGGTTTGCGCAAGCTGCTCAACAAACACCGCAAGCCGCTCGCTTAAACGCGCCAAGTTTGGCGTCAAAAGTTGATGCGGGTTCGGAGATGGTGGCCGATTGGTTACACGGAATCTACGTGGCCGACTCGCTTAATCAAGCCATGTCTTTGCGCGATCAACTAGCCTTAGGCGAATCTGTCGTTACTAAGCAAGGCGAATGGATGGGCGCGCACTGGTCGCTTTTGGGTTCTATTGGTGTGGGTGCGCAAGGCGTACTTCAACGCGAAGCCATGATCGAAGATCTAACTGAGCAGGTGGCACAATCGTCTGTTGAAATCGAGGCTCTAGATAAAGCACGTGCCGAGACCCAAGCCAAAATTAAAGACACCGAGAATCAGCGCGAGCAGCAACGCAAAGAATACCGGGCCAAATCGCAACAGCGAACTGAACTGCATAACCAGCTAGGACGTATTGAAGCTCGAAGCTCTGAGTTGCTGTCGCAACGCGAACAGTTGACGGCAGAGGATCAAACATTACACGAGCAATTGATGTCGGCTAAAGACGAAGTGTCTGCCGCTCAAAAACGGATGGAAGAAGCCAAGCAACAAGCGTCTGGCTTTGAAGAACAACGTTCAGAATTATCTTCTCAGCGCGCAGGCCTAGTAGATCAGCTTGAAGCAGCGCGACGCTCTGAACGCGAAGCAGGCGATGCAGCTCAAGCGACTCGTCTAGAAATCGAGCGCCACAATTCGAGCGTGCAATCACTGCAAGAAAGTATTCAAAGGTTGGAGGCACAATTAGCTGGGCAGAGTGCGCGCCGTGAACAACTCAGTATTGTGCTTGCAGACGACCAAGACCCTACGACTGAGTTGCGCGAGAAGTTGCAGGAACTGTTGAGTCAACGTTTAACAGTTGAAAAGGAACTCAGCGCTGCTCGAAACAAGTTGGCTGAGTTTGAGAACGACATGCGTTCGGCGGATCAAGAGCGTGTAGGATTCGACCGGCAGTCCCAAGTTGTGCGTGACTCGCTAGAGCAAGTTCGTATGAACCGCCAAGAACTGTTGGTACGCCGCGACACTATTTCAGAAGGGTTAGATGCTTCCGAAGAACAAATGTTGGAGTTTGTGTCTGAGTTAGAGCCAGATAAGAACGTGTCCGAACTTGAACAAGAGTTAGAGAAAGTACGCACTAAACTCGAGCGCATCGGCGCTGTTAACTTAGTCGCGATCGAAGAATATGAGCAGTGCAGCGAGCGCAAAGAGTACTTAGATAAGCAGCATCTTGACTTGACTACAGCAATGGCGACTCTAGAGTCTGCGATTCATAAGATTGATCGCGAGACCAAAACTCGCTTTAAAGATACTTTCGAGAGTCTTAATAAACGTTTTCAGGATTTTTTCCCGCAATTGTTTGGCGGCGGAAACGCTTACCTTGAGTTAACTAGCAATGATATGTTAGACACTGGCGTTGCAGTTATGGCTCGACCACCTGGTAAACGAAATAGCACAATCCACTTGTTGTCTGGTGGTGAGAAAGCGTTAACCGCCGTTTCTTTGCTCTTTGCTTTCTTTGAGCTTAATCCAGCTCCTTTTTGTGTATTGGATGAAGTTGACGCACCACTTGATGATGCAAATGTTGAGCGTTATGCAAAACTGCTTAAACAGTTAGCCGAGAAAACACAGTTGTTGTTTATTACACATAACAAGATCACTATGGAAGTTGCGGATATACTAGTGGGCGTTACTATGGCGGAAGCTGGTGTGTCGCGGCTTATTGCTGTTGATGTTGCTGAAGCGGCGGCGATGGCAGTAGAGTAACGGTATTTAGAGATAACGCAGGCCGTATAGAATTGTCGCTGTTTCGCAACAAGAGTGCGTCACAAGCAAGATAAAAATAGACTTTAACTAACTGTAGGCTTACGCATAACACCTTAGTTTCAGTATTATAATCACGTTTTAGTCCCAAAAATGGACCTTATTTCTAACCTAAATGTCTGATCTACAGCTGACTTTCTTAGTGATCGGAGTGTTGCTCTTTATGGGTATTGCCGCGTATTCATGGTCGCAGCTTAACCCTAAGGGAGTAAATAAGCTCAGATCACCACGGTCGCGGGCACAGAGCCGAGGCCGCTTCCAATCTGATCTAGATAATCCGTTAGAAGGTACATTAAAAAGCTCAGTAGAGCATGAAGATGGATCGGATTCACCAGGTGATGACGCTCTTGGCGATATTGAATTAGCCCATTCGCCTGAACCTCTATCTGACAATGACCTTAATTTCGACAACGCCGCTAAAAAGCCAAGTCGTGTAAAACGAGCCAAAAAGTTAGCTAGGAAAACTAAATCAGTACTAACGCGAAAATCTAAGAATGACGTTTTAGACGAAGACGATATTCTGGGTTTAAAAGAGTTGGATGTTGAACCAAGACTTATGGCTCGTGTAGCGGCGAAGCGAGGTATGGCTGCCAAGTTTAGTGAGCTTACTAAAAAGCCCTTCCAAGCTGCGTTGGATATTACCCGCAACCCAACAAAAATCGCTCAGAGTGAGGCGAGCAAAAATCGAAACGACAGCTTCGGACCTTCATCAAACTCATACGCGGATACACGGTCAAGCAACAGTCATCACCAGCAGGTAAGCGAGGGCGGAAACGGTAGTTCGAAGAATACAATTACAATACCAGCGCCGGATGAGCCACTTGAGAAGCCAGACGGTGCAAATACCAAAGGCGGGATTGTTACTGACCTTGTTGCGCGAATAAATATTAAACAACCGCTGGAGCAACAAGAGTTGATGACTCTTTTAAGAGAACACGACTACAAATTTCACCGTTCGATACATCTGTATGGCCTCAACCAATTGACTGATATTTGGTGTGACATTGAGCATGAGCAACCGTCTTCTCAGTTTGTCGATCTAGGTTTGTCAATTCAATTGGCTGATCGCAACGGTGCAATGTCTAGTAAAGAAGCGCATGATTTTCAACAGATGGTGCTCGAGTTCACCACTCGCTATGATGCACCGTTTGAGTTTTCGATGGACGTTGATGCGGCATTAAACCAGGCGCAAAAACTTGACGCTATTGGCTTGGCTTATGACTCCATGGCTGTGCTGAATATTGTGGCAAAGTCTCGCGAGGGTTTTAGGGTCGCCGATGTAGAGAGTTGTGCTCGTGATCTTGTGATGTTGCCAGACGCTCAAGGTGTGTTTATGAAAACCACTGGGCAGCGCAACGACTTATCCGTTATGTATAGGCTTGCTTGTAGTGACGGCGACGGGAATCATGGCTTAAAGCAAGTTAGTGGAGGGCATGTTTTTGACCTTGTGCTGATTATGAATGTGCCGGCAACGGGCAGTCCTGAGCAAGTTTTTCAGGAGATGATTGACGACGCAAACAAACTTGCAGTGTGGTTAGAAGGTAAGGTTGTGGATCGCAGCGGGCGGCCGCTCGCACAAAAATCACTTAATACTTTGCTAAGGCAAGTTAGTCAGATTTCATCAGGACTGCGTGCGTTAGGCGTGACACCTGGTGATGCGGTGAGTAAAAAACTCTTCTAGAGCATGAATCTCAACGGCTAATCTCTTGAGGGTTAGCGAAGTTTTTTTTGACTTTAAGCGTTAACTCACACAACGCATTTTAATACGTCTGCCGAACAGATCTGCCGAAGTTTGTGAGTGCCGTGTATTCTCAGGTTTCGAGCCAAGCATTATTAAACCTTATTGTTAAAGTGTAACGATTACCCTTAAGCCTTTATTTAGCCCCCTAATGCAAAAACCGCCTCATACAACAGCCAGCAGTAAGTACTCTCAGCGCCACGCGGAGTTGTCAGTTGAAATAGAGCTGCATAACAGTCGTTACTATCGTCACGACGCACCTCTAATTGCTGACTATGACTACGACCAACTCATGCTTGAGCTAATGGCACTTGAAGCAGCGCACCCTGAGTTGTTAACGCCTGAATCACCCTCTCAGCGGGTCGGAGGAGCCGTATTAGAGCAGTTTGATCAAGTAGTGCACGAGATGCCAATGCTATCTTTGAGCAATGGTTTTAGCTCGGATGATGTGAGCGAGTTTGACCGTCGTCTACACGAACAAGTAGACCAGCCGATAGAACACGTTTTCGAATATGTCGCAGAGCCTAAACTGGACGGCTTGGCCGTTAGTGTTTTATATGAGAATGGCAAGCTAGTGCAAGCTGCAACGCGAGGGGATGGCAAAACAGGCGAAAACATTACGCAAAATGTTAAGACGATCAAGAGTCTGCCGCTGAGCTTGGGCAAAAGAGCGCCTGCGCGACTTGAAGTGCGCGGCGAAGTGTTCATGCCTCTGGCTGGGTTTGCAGCGCTAAATCAGCGACAGTTAGATGCTGATAAAAAAGCTTACGTGAATCCACGTAATGCCGCCGCGGGCTCATTACGCCAATTAGACAGCGCAATGACGGCACAACGTCCTTTGGATGTTTTTATCTATGCGGTTGGAGTTTTTGATGACACTGAGGGCGCAGTTGGCGTTAAGCCAGAAACACACCATGCGATGCTGATGTATCTGGCTGAGTTGGGTTTACCAATTTGTCCTATTGTTGAGGTGGTTAGTGGCGTAGATGGTTGCGTTGACTACTATCAACGTACAGGCGCAAGTCGCGATCAACTGCCTTATGAGATTGATGGCATTGTGTACAAGTTAAATCGCCTAGATTGGCAACGCGCCGCAGGCTTTATAGCTAAGGCCCCGCGCTGGGCGCTAGCGCACAAGTTTCCTGCTCAGGAACGCACTACCATCGTTGCAGATATAGATACGCAGGTGGGTCGAACGGGCGCCATTACCCCAGTTGCTCGCCTCGAACCGGTGTTTGTCGGCGGAGTTACGGTGTCAAATGTAACTTTACACAACAAATCTGAAATTGAACGCTTGGATATACGCGTAGGGGATACGGTTATTGTGCGCCGAGCGGGAGATGTAATACCGCAGATTGTGTCTGTTGTGAGCGAGGCGCGCCCAGCCAACGCACATCCATATGAGTTCCCATTAGTTTGTCCTATATGTGCTTCGGATGTTTTGTTTGAAGGCGCGGGGATTATTGCCAGATGCAGTGGTGGCTTTCGTTGTGCTGCACAACGAAAGCAAGCGATAAAGCATTTTGCTTCACGCAAGGCCATGGACATTGATGGATTAGGCGACAAGATTGTTGATGCTTTGGTTGACGAAAAATTGATACACGATGCGGCGGACCTTTACACGCTTAACGCAGAAACGGTGATCAACCTAGAAGGGTTTGCCGAGAAATCTACTGATAAGTTATTAGCGTCTATTGGCGCGAGCAAAAAAGCAGAATTATCGCGCTTGATTTTTGGCTTAGGAGTGCCGCAGGTTGGTGAAACTACCGCGGAGCAGTTGGCGGAGCATTTTGGATATCTCGAAAAAATCTATACCGCTAAAGCAGAAGAGTTAGAACGGTTGCCCGATATTGGCCCGATCGTAGCGCAAAGCGTCGTCGACTATTTTGGCTCACAGGCTAATCAGGAAATGCTCAAGCGCTTACTCGATGCAGGCGTCGAGTACGACAAGGTTGTCACAATATCCCGAGAAGAGGGTGGGGAGCTACCATTGGCTGGTCAAACGTTTGTGTTGACGGGTGCCTTAAGTTCGATGTCGCGTTCTGATGCCAAAAAAGAATTGCAAAAACTGGGTGCGAAAGTAACCGGGAGCGTCTCTAAAAACACGAGCTGTGTGGTCGTTGGAGCAGATGCTGGAAGTAAGGCAAGAAAAGCCGTTGAGCTCGGTGTAAAGGTAATTGACGAGGACGAGTTCACGGCGATGCTGTGATGCAAATTACGTTTTAACCTATGTTTTCACTTGAGCGTTGAAATTGCTACACAGAGTTAAGGCTAGTGGCGTTGTTAAACAGTGAAAATATCAACGGCAGACGAACAACGGCTAAGATCGTGAGTTAGTTCTGCGTTGCTTCGCGCGTTCTAACGAAACGATGCGATTGCTGCTTTTTACGGTGCTTTTAGTATCACTCTTGGCGCTATTTCGTTCCCACGCTAGATTCTTCTTTTGGATGTGGCGATCATGCTCAACACCAATTGCTCGTAGAGACGCAGCATTCGTGCCAAGACCTTTGGCCTCGTCCTCGTAAAAAGAGCGACCCGCTTGCTGGGGCATATCGTCGTTGTGCTTTGCATATACGGTGTTGATACACCAACCCACTTCCTCGAGCAGCTCAATGTCGAGAAGGTCATCTTTGCTCTGACCCTGCAACATAAATGCAGCTTCTCCAAGAACATCAAGTGTGGCGTCAAGATCAATGCGACTGTCGAGGTTTTTGCATCGACTGCGTTTATAGCTCGCACGTAATACTTCTTTCAACGACGGAAGAGCAAATTGTTGGTTACCACAAAAACTCTCGAGTTTAGTCGCGCTAGAGTCGACCTGTAGGCGCGCGCTGCCCAACTCATCAGCGCAATACACCCAAAAGCGTCGAAAAGACCAATTGCATTGCATATATGGGCTATTTTTAAGCATTGATTTTTATTCGCTATGATAAAATTATGGGCCGTTTTAGAGCCTCTTAGTATCTCAAACCGCACTTCATGCGAGCGATTTGATGTTTATACTAAATTGCTGAAATCACCAGTGTTGACGTTTCGGTTTTTTTTTAGTAATTGAGCAAACAGTAGATCATAATCGTTTAACTTTGGCAAAGGTCTGTGCGTTCTGTAAAGCACCGATTTTTAGTCTTGGAATTGTGGGGGGGGGATTACGTTGCGGCGTCTAACCTACTGCTCGTATTAACAATATCTTTAGTGCCTTTTAACGATAGCTTTAAATAAAAGGTGCTGTTCTGCAGAACGGCACCAAAACCGTCAGCGCAGGGCACAGCCTAAGCTGCACACACCTTTAGAGTGTAGAGAGACAAAATGAGTGACAAACTAGTTAACGTAGCGATAGTTGGTGCAACTGGCGCAGTGGGGGAAACGATTCTTGAGGTGCTTGAGGAAAGAGACTTTCCGGTCGATCAAATTTTCTTATTGGCAAGTGAGCGCTCTGCCGGGCTAACAAGAAAGTTTAGAAATAAATCGATTAAAATTTTGGACCTCGCCGATTTCGATTTTTCGCAAGTTCAAATAGGCTTGTTTTCAGCGGGTGGAGCTTTGTCTGCGGAGTACGCGCCCAAGGCTGCCGCGGCAGGTTGTATTGTGATCGACAACACGTCCCACTTTCGTTACGACGATGACAAACCTTTAGTTGTACCTGAAGTGAACGCCCATGCGATTGCCGATTACAAGAAGACTAATATCATAGCCAATCCAAATTGTTCGACTATTCAAATGGTGGTTGCGTTAAAACCAATTCATGATGCCGTTGGCATTGAGCGAATTAATGTTGCTACTTACCAGGCCGTATCTGGGTCAGGTAAGGTGGCTATGGAGGAATTAGCAAAACAAACCGCGAGCTTGTTGAACGGTAAGCCGATAGTCTCAGAAGTCTACCCTAAGCAGATTGCGTTTAATGTTATTCCACAGATTGATGTGTTTGAGGATAACGGGTATACCCGAGAAGAGATGAAAATGATTTGGGAAACCCAGAAAATCATGGGCGACAAATCGATTCAAGTTAATCCAACGGCGGTTAGAGTTCCCGTTTTTTATGGCCATTCTGAAGCGTGTCATATCGAAACTCGTGAAAAAATTACGGCCGATCAAGCGCTTAAGTTGTTGCGAAAAGCACCTGGCGTTAAGGTTTTGGATAAGCGAAAAGAGGGGGGTTACCCAACGCCTGTAACAGACGCTTCGGGTAAAGATGCCGTTTTTGTGGGTAGAGTTAGAGAAGACGTTTCGCATCCGCGCGGTTTAAACCTTTGGGTTGTGTCAGACAATGTTCGCAAAGGCGCCGCCACTAATAGCGTTCAGATAGCTGAGTTGCTGGTCAAAGATTACCTTTAGCAAAGAGAATGTGTGGAAAGGGGGGTTATGGCTTCGTTCATTTTGGACGAATACATTTTATTCAGAAGTTAGTTGGCAGATTGCGTGAATCTTGCCTAAAACTTATGTAAGTTGTTACAATGTGTCGCTAAATGCTTAAGATTAAAGAGATTTTTATAATAAAAAACGGTATAAACAAGGTGACGACTAAATTTTCGTCTTAGACAAATGATTTAATCACAAACCACGTACTTTTTTATGATGAATATGGGGTTGGTCGTCATTGTCTATTATTGAAGATGATGTTGGATTTGTTGAAGCAGTTATTGGGCGGTGCTTTTAACGATTGAAAGAATTTAGGTTTCTGGGTTTAATTCCATGCCATCTATCCGTTTATAAGCACTTTTTATAATAAGTTGTGATGGCAAATGTGGAAGGGGTTAGAAAATTGGGTCGTTTTTATATTGCCCGTTTTCTATGGTGTTGATAGGTTAAATAGCCAAAGAATGTAAATACATTTCTGCAGCATAATTACGGTTTAAAGAAAAAGAATAAATGATGGCTACACAACGAGTATTTAAAGTAGTAACTGCACTAACTACAAGCATGGTTGCTGGCCTGTCGATGAGTATGGCATTTGCACTTGGGCTTGGCTCTTTAGAAGTGCAGTCTAATCTTGATCAACCGCTAGATGGGATAATTGAGTTACGTCTTGCGCCAGGCGACGAAGTTGCCTCGATTGATGCACGAATTGCGTCTCGCGAAGAATTTGAAGATTTAGGCATAGATTATCCAGAATACTTGGGCTCAGTGAGGTTGTTGGTTGAAGATCGCGCCGGTGTGGCCGTACTAAGGCTGTTAAGTGATTCAATTATTAATGAACCGTTTGTTCATTTACTTGTTAGAGTCGATTGGTCGGGTGGTAGCTTTTTGCGCGAATATACCGCTTTAATAGACCCTCCAATCTATGCCTCAGAGACTCCCCCCGCAATTTCTCAGCCACGCGCAGTTGAAGACCAAGTTAATGCTTATACCAACGATAGTTTACGAGGGCTAGAGCCTCTGGAAGACGTCGATACAGAGGCTTTAAGTACTGAGCCTGATGGCTCTGTAGATGAGGTTATAAATCAGTCTACGAGCGAACTTTCCGAAGATTATACTAAATCGAGTGATTACATTTCTTTTGAGGATGTACAGGCTTCGGGTGACACATCTGAGGGCTATACCGCCGAGTCTCTCGATGAGTATGCGCAAGATACAGATGCCTTGTACGGACCTGTGGTTGCAGGTGAGTCTTTAAGCTTAATAGCATCCGAGTTACAAGCACAGTTTCCTGATTTGAGTATCTATCAGATTATGAAAGTCATGTTCGAAGAAAATCAAAGTGCCTTTATAAAAGGTAATATCAATGGCTTATTGAAAGGCTCTATATTAAAGATTGGCGATATCAACGCCATTCGTGCCGTAGAGCTTTCTGACGCGCGAGAATTTTACAGAGACCAACTTCAAGATTGGGACCCCGCATATCTAATTGCCGGTTCTGACTCTAGTGATGACGGCGTTCGCGTCTCTCAAGACGATTATGCGTTTAGTGACGAAGTAAGTACTGATGGATACCAATCTTCTGGAGACACGTCTGCAGCGAGCGCGAGCACCTCTGATGCATTTAGGGTGGGTGCGGCGAGTGATGCCGAGACTTTTGTATCAAGCTCACAGTCTAATTCGCGAGAAGGTGAAGTCATAGCCCTACGTGATCAAATCACTCAGTTGGAGACTTCGTTGGTTTCTTCATCTCAACAGAATCAAGAATTAACCGAACGAATTTCTATACTTGAAAGCCAACTTACAGATCTTAATCGATTGATGGCGCTTGGTGTTGAAGACGCCGATATGGCCAATTTGGAAGCAACTCTTGCAGCTCAAAACAATTTACAGGACATTAGCGATTCTACTGGTAGCAATACTCAGCGCGATTCTAATGCGAACTCAGTCAATGAGCTCAATGGAGATCTGCATGACGAGCGCAATGGCCAACTTGATGAGGAGCTTAGTGTAACTAATGCGAACAGCGGCTTTGAAGTACTCGATCTTGATGCGCAAGACCTCGAATTAAATGGTAACGCCGAACTGGATAACGGAGAAGGTGGAATCGAAGAAATTGATAGCAGCGGTGCCGACGTAAATAAACCAAGCCCAATTAAGATTAAAGGCAGTCAAGGCTTTATCGGAAATGCTTGGGATGCGGTTCAAGACTCTGGGTTGGGTCGGATCATTGCTGGAGTTGGCGCTTTACTTTTGGCGGGGCTTGCGTTGCTCGTATATCGTCGTCGACAAGCTGACGAGGAGTTTGAGGTAAGCATGTTGTCTATCGAAACGGCGACAACAATAGATCACCCGGGTGACGAAGAACCGTCGGGTTTTGATGTCTCGGTATCTGAAGAGGTGGGCAGCAAACGTGATAAAGAAACATCATTTTTAACTGTTTACAGCGACAGTGATGCTGTTGTTCAAGCTGATGAGGTTGATCCTATTGCCGAAGCTGATGTTTACATAGCCTATGGGCGTGATGAGCAAGCCGAAGAAGTGCTCTTGGATGGGGTCGCAACCAGCCCAACAAGAATCGATATTAAACACAAGCTTTTGGCCCTCTATCACAAGAACGAAAACATACATGGTTTTGAACGCGTAGCTGAAGAGCTTTATGCACAACGAGACATTGTTTCCGATGCTGATTGGTCTAACGTTATTGCGATGGGTCAGGAGATTTCACCTGATAATCCACTGTTTGATGATGCAACTGCCAACGCTACTGCTGCATTGGCGCCCAGCGCAAAAGCGGCTTCGCCAGATTATGCTACGCCAAGCGAACCTGTCGGAAAAGACTCAGAAGAGGATTCAGATAGAGTAAATACCGATGAGGGTGCTGGACTAGTGAGGTTTGATGATGTTAAAGACGAGCATAGTGAATTAGACGACGTCGAATTTAATGCGCTGGATGTTCCTCCTGCAAGCAATGGCGGCCGTGTGCAAGCGCAGGAGCTGGCGAGTGCTAAGGACGCGATTGCTGCAGATGACGAAATTGACCTTCTGTATGATTTAGACGAAGAGCTAACCTTAACCGCTGATGAAGTGAGCTACGATATTGACGACAGTGTATTGTTTGCTGATGATGACACGCCGGATTTGGACGAAGAGGCAAGTGTTTTGGAGTTCGAAGAACAATCAAATGTGGATGCAGGAAATGCTGACTCCATGCGCAGTGATACGACGCAGCAAATGAGTGACTTGGATGTTGCATCTAGTTACGACGAAGCTCGTACCCAGTTTGAGTTGGCCAAGGTGTTTGTGGACTTAGGCGACGAAGATGGTGCAAAAAAGATTCTTAAAGAACTCGCTAAGTCCGAAGATATCGACGACGATGTTTTGGCTGATGCGATGGCGCTCCTCGACTCGATAGATGCCTAGACCTACAAGTCTAGGTTTATACGGAACTTTCACCAAGCTTGACTGCTATGCTGCCGGTTACAACACCGACTAATTGACTGAAAATGAGGTTCGCAGCAAGAGTTGAATACGATGGACGGGCTTTTAGTGGCTGGCAATCGCAAAAAGGTGATGTGCGCACGGTTCAGGCGCGTGTCGAAGCGGCGCTTAGTAAAGTTGCTAATGAGCCAGTCTCCATCATTACGGCGGGTCGTACCGATACCGGTGTTCACGCTACTCACCAGATTATTCATTTTGAAAGTGACGCCCAACGGACGTTGTTCGAGTGGTGTCGTGGTGCAAATCGTTTTATGGATCGTGACGTACGTATCCATTGGGTGCACGAAGTCGATCAAGAATTTCACGCAAGATTCTCGGCAATTTCAAGAAGTTATCGCTTTATTATTTATAACAATGCTATCGCACCCGCCATCAACCGGCATTACCTAACGCACGAATTCAAGCCTCTTGACGCTCAGGCGATGGTTGCCGCTGGGCGCCATTTATTAGGCGAGCATGATTTTTCAAGTTTTAGGGCAGCTGGTTGCCAGGCCCATTCACCAATCAGAACCGTAAGTCATTTTGCTTTGGGTGGTTCAGGGTCGTACATTTGGTTCGACATATCGGCAAACGCGTTCTTGCAGCACATGGTGCGAAACATTGCAGGCGCTTTAATCGATGTTGGTTGCGGAAAACGCAGTGTCGATTGGTTCGAGACTCTGTTTGAGCTGAAAGACCGAACTAAGGGTGGCATAACAGCGGAGCCGTGTGGCTTGTATCTGACTGGAGTTGACTACCCAAGCCAGTATGATTTACCCAGTCGTCGCGCTACTATTACGTTTTGGGATTAGCGCTCTTGCGTACTTACAGTTAACTGACACATTCGTCTTGCTTGTTGTTTGAGCAAGACCAAAGTGCCTTTCTAATAGGCACGGTTTTTAAATAGCACGGCTTTCAAATGGCACGAACTAGAATCAAACTCTGTGGAATGACCAACGCCAATCAGGTGCGTCAAGCTGTTGACTTAGGTGTAGACGCAATAGGCATGATTGTGAGTGCTAATAGTCCTAGGGTTGTATCTATGGAGCAGGCGTTAGCCATAAGAGCTGTTGTTCCTGCGTTTGTGAGTTTGGTCGGCGTGTTTGTGGACACTCAAGCGACAGACATAAATTCTATGGCGGCCGAGATGGGCTTAGACGTTGTGCAGTTACACGGTGACGAATCACCTGAGATTCTGGAATCATTGAAATTTCCGTCTATCAAAGCTATTCGCGCGCGCGATGCCGAAACTGTTCGCCAGGGTATAGCCGCGTTTTCTGAGTCTAGAGCGATCTTATTAGACCCTTACCATCATACCCAGCACGGGGGTACAGGCCTACGACTGGATCAGTCCCTGTGGCCGAGGCATGAGGATAACCCATACCAAGCACGGTTAGTGTTAGCGGGTGGGTTGTCTCCAGAAAACATGTTTGAATCACTGCAGGTGCTTAATCCCTTTGCGGTTGATCTCAATAGTGGCGTTGAGTTAAGCCCTGGACAAAAAGACATGGTGCGTCTAGCCGCAGCGATACTAGAAGTTCAGCGCTATGATTACGACTCAAACAATTAGGCCTATTTACCCTCATGTCTGATGCACCCACCACTGCTGATCGCCTAAGTACCGTTGACGACTGGGTAGAGTATATCCAGTCTTTGCATGTTCGTGAGATCGAGCTTGACCTTGGGCGGACTAAACAGGTTTACGAACGGTTGGTCCCTCAAGGTCTTAGGTCCCGAATTATCAGCGTTGCTGGAACCAACGGTAAGGGCAGCACTGCACAGCTACTTAACCATGTTTATCTGAGTGCTGGCTATTCGGTAGGTAAATACACGTCGCCACATTTACTGCGTTTTAATGAGCGCATTCAAATTGATGGCAATGATGTAAAGAATATAGAATTAATCGGCGCTTTTAAGACCGTAGAAACGGCTAGACAGGATACTCCTCTTACCTTTTTCGAGTTTGGTACGCTGGTTGCTATTGAACTGTTTAGGCAAGCAGATGTTGACGTGATGATAATGGAAGTAGGACTCGGTGGGCGCTTAGACGCTGTCAATATTCTGAATTGCGACTTGGCGATAATAACCAGCATATCAATTGATCATTCGGCATGGCTTGGCAATACGGTTGAGCAAATTGCGTTCGAAAAAGCAGGTATCGTACGTTCGGCTAAACCTGTTGTTATCGGGGAAACCCGTTATGACAAGCTAGTTCAAGAGTCGTGTAGAATGCGCGGCGCGATTTGTTATCAGCTTGGAGTTAACTTTGCTTACAACGACCTTTATGGCGAGCAAGGTGATGATAAAACAGAAGGGAATACGGTTGACTTGCGTTGGGATTGGCGAGGTACCGACGCCCCTGAAGACACATTTTCAGCTGCCAGTAATCACATACATATCAAGGGGATACCACTTCCCTTTAAGCAGCAAGGAGTTCAATTAAATAACGCAGCGTGCGCAGTGCAGGCCGTTACTTTACTTCAACAGTTTTTGCCCGTATTGCCCCAGGCAATTCGAGATGGTATTAGTGCTGCGCACATGAGGGGGCGATGCCAAGTTGTGTCATATGAACCAACGGTGCTTTTAGATGTTGCCCACAATGAGGATTCGATTAATGTGTTGAATAGTTTCCTTAAGGCTTTGCAAGTTAAAGGAAAATTGATAGCGGTTTGCGGCATGCTTAGGGATAAAGAAATAGCCCAAAGTTTGACTCAAATTGCACCCAGTATTGATGTCTGGTGTATAGGCTCAATTAAAGGAGACCGGGGTAGTCCGGCGTCTCATATTGCCAAGATAGTAGAAGGTTTTTACCTAGAAGGCTCCTGTGGCAAATCATTGCAACATGCGAAGCGCCTGGTCGATTCGAACATTGAAATGGTCGGCAACGGCAGTATTCAACAATACGAGTCGATAGATAGTGCCTTTGACGCAGCATTGTCGAATGCTCAAGCAGACGATTGTATCGTGGTTTTTGGTTCCTTCTATGTGGTAGCTGATATACTTGCGCGACTTTCTTAGTAGCACATTTACCAGACAAGATAATAGAGCAAGGACGGCGCTACCCGCCAGTTGCTTTCTCTGTTCAGTTTGACTTAATTTTTGATAGAATTTTAGCAATATTATTACTTAAATAAATTTTGTCAGTGGCCCGCAAATAAATAGTAACGCAATTGATCATGGAACAGGACTTTGAACTTAAGCATCGTTTAGTCGGCGCTGCGGTATTGATCTTTTTTGGCGTACTGGTTCTACCTTGGTGGCTAAGCCCGCCTGTTAAAAACACTTCTGCAAATACTAGTGATTCCAACTTGTCTGTAGACTCCTCAGGAGTTGTGAAAAATGAAGATGAAGCCGTATTAGGGCCAGACCTTCTGGCGGCTTTGGCTGCTGAGCAGGATGTAATTGGAGAGGGCGAAGAATCGGTGTATGTGTCGCGGATCACACCGTTAGATGAAGGAGAGTCTGCTATCTCGAACGCAGCCAGTCCTGGGGAGAACTCTAAGGTGGAAGTGGCTGTTACCGAGCTCAAGAGTGCTGCTGAGACAGACGTCAAGCCAAAAGTAACTAAACCTAAACCTGCTCCTGTCAATACTAAACCCCTACAACAGGCTGTCGAACAAACCACATTAACTCAAAAAACGGCGGCCGATAGCCTTAGTATTGAAGTGGGGTGGGCTGTTCAAGTAGGTGTGTTTACGGATCAAATTGGGGCAGGCAAGGTAGTTGACGACCTAAAAACTAAAGGCTTTAATCCGAAGACGAGCGTTGTTGATACCAATAAAGGTCCTAAAACAGGTACGCGAGTATGGCTCGGGCCGTACGAAGCCAGAGTTGATGCAGCTAAGGCTAAAAGTAAATTGACAGCTAAAACCGGTGAGCCCGGATTTATCAGGACTTATCCTTAAAGTTGCAGACTATTACCTTTGAGTAAGTTTAAATTAGATATAGTGTTCCCAATATTATTTAGCTAAGTATTCTGGCGTTTCTAGGCCTTTAAACTTAAGCGGTTAGGCGATATCGGTGCGAAGTAAAGCGCTGAGTAAAAAGCAGTAAATAACGAACTAAGAAGAGATTTATATGGGTGGTTTTGACTGGATAATTGCGTTGGTGTTTGTGGTCTCCGTCGTAGTTGGTATGTGGCGAGGGTTCGTGAAGGAGGCCCTGTCTTTAGCTTCATGGATTATGGCGTTTTGGTTGGCGATCGCTTTTTGCCACGAAGCCGGTGACTTACTTGGTCAATACGTTAACATCCCAACCGAAACGTTTAGAGTTTGGGCTGGTTTTGCTCTAGTGTTCGTATCCACTTTGTTTGCGTTTGCAATGCTGAGCATGTTCTTAACTAAGGTTTTCTTGCATGGCCCCGTAAAATCATTAGACCGAATTCTTGGGATTGGTTTCGGCGGTCTTAGAGCCGCAGCGGTTATTGTTCTGCTTATGTGGGTTGTGCGCGCCATGGGCATGGACGAAGGTGATTGGTGGAACAATTCGAGTTTCTTACCAAGGTTCGAACCGGCACTTGATTTTTTTGAGCAACAATTACCAGAGAGTTTACAACGTGACGCTGGTGCTGATCCTTTGGCAGAGACTGAATTGCTCAAAGGTGTGATAAAAGAGAACCTGCCCGCAGACGTATTACCAAGCTTAGAAGAATTAGATGGAACTGCTTCTGACCAAAATGGGTCTGAATAGTCAGCGTATAAAATCGTAATGATGTATCATTCGCCCTGAACTCGACCAAACTTTTTCTAGATCCGGAACAAGACATTATGTGTGGTGTTTTAGGCATTATTGGTAATTCCCCCGTTAGAACCACTCTATATGATGGCTTAACGGTATTGCAGCACCGCGGGCAGGATGCGGCGGGCATCATGACTTGCGATGATCAAGGTCAGATAAACCTGCATAAGGACAACGGTTTAGTCAAAGATGTTTTTGGCTTTCGAGATATGGAGCGGCTTAATGGTAACGCGGGTATAGCCCACTGCAGGTACCCTACAGCAGGATCTAGCTCTGCAGCCGAGGCCCAACCATTTTATGTAAATTCCCCATTTGGTATTTCGTTGGCGCATAACGGAAATTTAACCAATGCCGCGAAACTTCGTGAGCGCATCTTTCGCGATGATCTGCGCCACGTAAACACCAATTCTGATTCCGAAATTTTACTAAATGTGCTCGCTCACGAAATCTACAATACGATCGATCGTGGCACTCAGCGTTTAACCAATGAAAACATTTTCACTGCGATGCGTGGCGTTTTTGAACGTTGCCATGGCGGTTATGCGGTTGTTGCGTACGTGGTCGGTGTTGGTATTGTCGCGTTTCGAGACCGATTTGGCATTCGCCCTCTTATATATGGCTATCGGGATACCGATGCCGGACGCGAGTACATGGTGTCTTCCGAAAGCGTTGCGTTAGACAGTCAAGGCTTCACAACCGTTGCCGATGTAAGGCCCGGTCAAGCCATCATATTCAGTCACGATGGCGAAGTTGATAGCGAGATATGTGTTGATGCGCCGACTTATGCGCCGTGCATATTTGAGCAAGTGTATCTTGCACGACCAGATTCTATGATCGACGGTATCTCTGTGTACCGTACGCGCATGCGTATGGGCGAAAAGCTAGCGCACAAAATTGAGCGTGAATGGCCCGACCACGATATTGATGTTGTTATACCCATTCCTGACACTAGTCGCACTTCGGCTCTTGAAATGTCGCAGGTGTTGGGCGTAAGGTACCGCGAAGGCTTTATTAAAAACCGCTACATTGGCCGAACGTTTATCATGCCGGGTCAAGCCGAACGTAAGAAGTCGGTGCGTCAGAAGCTAAATGCTATTGACTTGGAGTTTCGTGGTAAGAACGTGATGCTAGTCGATGATTCAATTGTACGCGGTACAACGTCTAAGCAAATTGTGCAGATGGCACGAGAAGCGGGCGCCAATAAGGTTTATTTTGCATCAGCGGCTCCACCGGTCCGATACCCAAATGTGTACGGTATAGATATGCCAGTTGCTTCGGAATTGATTGCCAATAACCGAACGGTTGAGCAGATTCAAGAATTGATCGGTGCAGACAGACTGTTCTATCAAGATCTCAATGATTTGGTTGAAGCTGCAAGCGAAGGCAATCCTCAGATAACCGAGTTTGATACATCTTGCTTCAGTAAAAAATACATTACTGGTGACGTTACGCCTGAGTATCTTAAGGATTTAGAGGATGCGCGTAATGACAATGCCAAGCAGGGCTTTAGTCCCAATAGAAAGAAAAGTACTAAGACAGCCACTTCCGCATAATTAGTATGTTCTGTTATTCTATGATCATGCCATGATGTTATCTTTAGTTTGTATAGAGGATCTAGTTTTAGTCTTTGCATTTCCGTAAAGCCTAATTTCAGAACTTTAACTAAACCCCTTAACGCAGGAAGTGATCTAGATCTTGCCCCCTTAAACGATGAGCAGTAAAAAGCCACCATTAGACTTAACCGATTTATCCATTGACACGCTGGCGGTCCGAGCGGGACAAAACTCAAGCGAGTTTCGCGAACATAGCGAAGCTATTCATGTCACTTCAAGTTTCACATTTGATTCTGCTGAACAAGCTGCGAGAGTGTTTGCTGATGACGAAGCGGGCTTCGTCTATTCGCGCTTTAGCAATCCTACGATCTCGTCCTTTGAGGAAAAGCTGGCGGCTCTAGAGGCTGGAGAAACCTGCGTCGCAACGTCGTCAGGTATGTCTGCAATACTTGGTTTCATTCTAGCGAACTATTCAAGTGGTCAACACATCGTATCTTCAAGATTTGTATTCGGTGCCACTAAGGTTCTATTTGATGACCTGCTCGTAAAATTTGGTATTTCCGTAAGTTATGTTGATGGCATCAACATCGAAGAGTGGTTAGCCGCGCTTCAAGATAATACCGGCATGGTGTTCTTCGAAACACCAAGCAATCCAACGATGACTTTGATCGACATTCAAGAGGTTAGTCGCTCAATTAAAGCAGTTAATAAGTCGATATCAGTGGTGGTTGATAATTGTTTTTGCAGCCCAATTATTCAACAGCCGATATTGCTCGGTGCTGATGTAGTCGTGCATTCAGCTACAAAATTCATCGACGGACAAGGCCGCTGCATTGGCGGAGCTGTAGTTGGCCCCGAAGAGCTTGTAGGCAAGCCAATGCAAAAACTAATGCGTACAGCTGGCTTAAGTACAAGCCCATTTAATGCTTGGGTGTTTTCTAAAGGTTTAGAAACATTAGGTGTAAGGGTTAGACAAGCTTCTGAGAACGCTCTAACCATAGCGAGTGCTTTTGAAGCGAGCGGGCAGTTTCTTTCAGTTAACTACCCTTGGCTCGATTCGCATCCTCAACAAGCCCTTGCCAAGCGTCAGCAAAAAAGCGGCGGCGCAGTAGTGAGTTTTGAAGTTAAAGGAGGTCAGAGTGCCGCGTATGAGCTAATTAACGCAACTCAACTCTGCTCAATCACAGCAAATTTAGGGGACACTAGAACCACGATCACTCATCCGTTTACGACAACGCATGCGCGTTGGAGTGAAGAGTTGAAGGCTGAGGTTGGAATTAGCCCTAGTCTTATTAGACTAGCTGTTGGTCTTGAAGACCCACAGGATATCCTGCGAGACCTGGGCTTAGGCTAAAAACGAGTTTTTAGAGGTTTGAGTCCAGATAGGCTGATTTAATCCAAAGGGCAAACCCTGCTTTATTAGAGGGCAAATCTAAGGGCTTCTCTTCTTAGAGTTTGCTATTGAAAACTGCACAAAGCTCCTGCTTAGATCTGCAAGAACGCATTCAAGCTAAGAATGCTCGTTTCTAGTTCACTAGCATCTTGCGAATACTCTACTTCGATAACGCCGTATTCGTTGATTCTAAAGCCAATGCCTATGCCTGCTGCAAGTGCAACTTCTTCCCCAGCCACTAATATTTCACCGCTGTTGGTGAGAATTCCAAAGGGTGCGTTCTTAATACTGCGGTCTATGTAAGAAAGACCGCCTTTAACTTTGAAGTACAGTTTGCCTGGAGAGCGGTAAGTAAAGAATAAGTTGACGATATCGCTTTCATAAGTTGTGCCTGAAGTCCCCAATAGGGAGTCAAGTGCAGAGACAGCTGTTTCATCAGTTTGAATATACTCAAGTTCGACTGTTGATGAACCTCCATCTCCTACAGGCCTTGCGAACTCATAACCCAGTACAATGCCTACACCTTCTGCATCAGGAACTTCGGCAATATTAGGGTCAACGTTGGCTACTTTGGCACCGATAATCCACTTGCCGTCAGCTGAATAACCGAATAGTGGGCCACTTTTGGATTGCTGCGCCAATAGTGTATTGGGTAAGGCTATTGCGAGCAGTGCAGTGGTAATCAAAAATGCTTTGGTATTTGCTTTCATTGCGTGAGTCTAATTAGTAAGTGATTTTTATGCGCTGGAAATCCAAGCGCTGAGCGTTAATTTTTTAATCGAAAAACAGACCGTCTATATTTCTTTATCACCAACTTGAAAACTAAGCCTTGCGGCGACGATATACAGTCTTCGCGTTCGATAACACTGGCTGTGATGCCTAAAATTGCGCATATTTAGCGCTGATTGCTCTCTAGACCTTTTATTAGACATCAAGTGCTTTTAAAATTCTAGTTGATAAAGTTGTTATAAGTCTTTATGCGCAAACAAGTTTTGTTGTTTAGTTTTGTCCAAATTGGAGAGTTTTTTGAAACCTATAGCGTCCGTTTTGTTTGTTTTGCTGGTTGTTCTGCAGATACAGCTCTGGTTTGGTACGCATGGGGTTTTCAAGCTGCATAACCTCGAAGATGCCATCGTGCAACAAATAGATATTAATGAACAATTGGCCGCACGTAACCAACAGCTTCATGCTCAGGTAATTGAGCTAAAGGAAGGTCGAGAAGCGCTTGAAGATAGAGCGCGGAGCCATTTAGGTTTTATAAAGGAGGGTGAAGTGTTCTACCGAATCATTCCTGCGGCCGATGAAGCGGCATCTAGCTCAAATTAAACTCTAGAGTCAATGCTAATGGCTTTGCTTAATTGCTTTGATTAACTCCATTAATCCACTATTTTAAGTCGCTAGTTTAGAGTTCAACTTTTTCCCGAAATTTTACTCGGAAAATGATTATCCATAAACTCAGTTAGACTAAGCTGGTGTTGCTTAGCTCTGCCGTTGCTTGGTCTACCTTTAAATGGCTATCCGTTTGCCCCCAATCACCTAAAACCGTCCGTGTTTTGGTTGTGCCGTCGACTTGATAAGTGTGCACCTGTTGGCGATGAGTGTGGCCATGAATCATGTTGTTTACATCGTACTTAGAAAAAGCATCAAGAACAGCCTGTTCGTTCACATCCATAATAGTCATGCTGACTTGTGTTTTGTGTTGATTGCTTTGTTTACGAGCCATGTCGGCCATTTCAATTCTTTGCGGAATGGGCTGCGATAAAAACATGTCGCACCATTGATCGTTGGTAACCATTTGTTCGCGAAACTCTTGATGAGCAATATCATCGGTACATAAGCTGTCGCCATGTAAGAGAAGGGTTGGTGTTCCATATAGATCCACAACAGTTTCGTCCATTAATATTTTAAAACCACTTGCCTTTGAAAACTCATCGCGTACTAGAAAGTCTCTGTTGCCCGCAATGAAATAGCAGGGTGTTTGTTCTGCGCGTACGCGCATAGCGTCCAGAACTGGGCCCACGCCTAACATTGAAGCCGCGTCGTCACCAATCCAGTATTCAAACAGATCACCAAGCACATAAACGGCATCGGCGCCTGAGCATGTTTCGCCCAGAAATTTTAAGAAGCCTGCTGTGATTTGTGGCTGGTCTTGTTTCAAATGTAAATCAGAGACGAAATAGGTAGCCATTAAGTTGATCTCAGCTGTAAACAATGGAGTCTATTGTAAACATCCCCTCAAGGTAAAACCATACGCATTAGAGGTCTTGTTTGTGTTGACCCTAATAGAAACGCCTTAGTTCAACGAATTTGCGATAAGTAAGCCTAAGATTTGCCTCATGAATAGTATAAATAGGCCCTTTTTCTGAATACCGATTTGTAACTCACGGTCTATCCTTTAGACTTTGGCTAATAAGCGATAAGAAACGTTTATTTTTTTGAGGTACGACTTTATACTCATCCCTCAAGCGCCATACTTAGTGGCGTTTTTTTATTGCCATGTGACGCGGGGTTTAGTCCACGTTATGGCAATCATTTGTTCGGTTTTTAGACAGCACTTAAACAACGACGTTGGCGCACACTAGAGCCGAGCTCAATTGAATTTGAATTTGGCCTTATTGCTAGATTTCACTGTAATAATACGGTTTAGGTCTGGTAAGAGGGTGTGGCTCATATTATTAAGTTTTAAATAGTTAACTGGAGAATAAGGTGCAATTAAGCGGCGCTGATATAGTTGTTAAAAGCCTAAAAGAAGAGGGCGTTGAATATGTGTTTGGTTACCCTGGTGGTGCGGCCTTACATATCTACGATGCGTTTCATCGACAGGACGACGTAAAACATATTTTGGTTCGCCATGAGCAAGGCGCAACGCATGCTGCCGATGGTTATGCGCGTGCAACGGGTAAGCCTGGCTTGGTCATGGTGACTTCAGGGCCAGGCATTACCAATGCGATTACCGGGCTTGCCACTGCGTACATGGATAGCATTCCTCTTATCGTTCTGAGTGGTCAAGTGATGAAGCCATTGATTGGCTATGACGCTTTTCAAGAGATCGATGCGGTTGGCATTAGTCGCCCCTGCGTCAAGCATAATTTTTTGATCCAGAATGTCGAGGATATTGCCGAAACAATCAAGCGCGCTTTTCATATTGCTACTACAGGCCGGCCCGGTCCGGTGCTAATTGACATTCCAAAAGACATCACTGCGCAAGTAACAGAGTTTATTTACCCTGAGTCCGTAGAGATGCGTGCTTACCCACCTGTTAAGTTACCGCCCTTAAGCGAGATTGTTAGTGGTGTTGAGGCGATGTTAAACGCCAAAAAGCCTATTATCTATTCAGGTGGTGGTGTGGTTCTTGCTAACGCACAAGAAGAGCTACGCACCCTCGTAAGGTCGCTTGGGTTTCCGTGTACTAACACATTGATGGGACTCGGTGGTTATCCACACGACGATCCGCTGTTCATTGGCATGTTAGGTATGCATGGAACATACGAAGCAAATATGGCAATGCACGACGCAGATCTAATCGTCGCGTTAGGCGCTCGTTTTGACGATCGAATTACGGGGACGCTTGACGGTTTTGCACCTAATGCTAAGATTCTTCATGTTGATATTGACCCTTCGGTCATTGATAAGAATATTAAAGCAGACCTTCCCATTATTGGTGATGTTAAAGATGTTCTTAACGGTTTTAACGCTGAGCTAAAGCGTAGGCGTAAGGATATTAATCCTGAGCTTACGACAGAGTGGTGGGGGCAGATCAATGAATGGCGTAGCTACGACAGTTTGTGGTACGACGAGAGCGATACGATCATTAAGCCCCAATATGTGGTACAAAAACTACATGAGGTGACAGGAGGGCAAGCCTATGTCACATCCGACGTTGGTCAGCATCAAATGTTTGCTGCACAGTTCTATGGGTTCTCGGACACTCATCGCTGGATCAATTCTGGCGGATTAGGAACTATGGGCTTCGGCTTACCTGCAGCAATGGGCGTTAAGTTTGCCCACCCAGATGCTGATGTCGCATGTGTTACAGGTGAGGGCAGCATACAGATGTGCATACAAGAACTGGGGACTTGTAAGCAATACGATTTGCCCGTTAAGGTGATTAATCTTAATAACCGTTATTTGGGTATGGTTCGTCAGTGGCAAGAGTTTAGTTATGAAAAACGCTATTCAAATTCCTATATGGATTCGCTACCCGATTTTGTTAAATTGGCTGAATCCTATGGTCATGTTGGCATGCTTATTGAAAAGCCGGGCGATGTTGAAGGCGCTTTAAGAGAAGCTTTCGCGCTTAAAGATCGCTTGGTGTTCATGGATTTCATTACAGATCGAGAGGAGAACGTTTATCCAATGATTGAGGCCGGTAAGGGCCATCATGAGATGCGTCTTCGTCCTGGTTCAAAGGCGCAATAAGGAACAATATGAAGAATAGGAGCAAATTATGCGTCATATAATTTCAGTGCTGTTAGAGAATGAATCCGGAGCCTTATCTCGCGTTTCTGGCTTGTTCTCTGCTCGTGGTTACAATATTGAGTCACTCACAGTTGCGCCCACTAATGATCCCACACTGTCGCGAATGACCATTGTGACAATTGGAGATGATCGCAAAGTTGATCAAATCGAAAAGCACTTAGGCAAGTTAGTAGATGTGGCTGCGCTGCAAGATATTACAGTGAGTGATCACTTAGAACGCGAGATTGTTTTAGTTAAGGTGCAAGTGCCTGATGATCAGACGGTCGCGTTCGAGCGTGTAGTAGGGGCGTTTAATGCTACTGCGATGCATGTTGCTGATGATCAATATATCGTCGAAATGAGCGGAAGTTCAGAAAAGGTAGACGAGTTGATTAACAGCTTCAAGATTACTAAAGTGATCGAAGTCGTACGGTCAGGCGTGATTGGGCTTGCGTCTGATGCCCGCGTGCTCAGCGTGCCATCGCTTTAGACTGATGTTGCCAGCCTAAGCCAATTTGACCGGCTTAGACTAATGTTGCTAGTGAAGATTAAAGTTATAGTATCGCCACTCTCGAAAAATAAAAATTAGACGGACTAAACTATGAAAATTATTGATAAACATCCGCGCTTAGCCCGAGAAGGCTGGTTCTATGTTGCGCTTACGCTGTTCGCGGCCGTATTAACGTCAAGCGTATTTGTTTGGTGGATCGCTGCTCTTTTCTGGGTAATAGCAATTTTTGTATTGCAGTTTTTTCGAGACCCTTATCGTCCAATACCACAAGACGCCGGGGTGATTGTGTCTCCTGCGGATGGAAAAGTTATTTTCACTGGATTGGTAAAAGACCCTTATTTAGACAGAGAAGCGTTCAAAATCAGCGTGTTCATGAATGTGTTTTCGGTTCATTCTAATCGTGCGCCTGACGCCGCAACTGTTAAGGATATTTGGTACTCTAAAGGTGCTTTTGTTAATGCGGCGCTGGATAAAGCATCCATGGAGAACGAACGTAACGCAGTCCATTTTGTGACACAAGGCGGGTACGATGTTGTATCAGTGCAAGTTGCCGGCTTAATTGCGCGCCGAATCCTTTGCTATGTCGACAAGGGCCAAAGTTTAGATCGTGGCGAACGCTATGGCTTTATTCGATTTGGTTCTCGAGTTGACCTGTTCTTACCCGCTGATTTTGATATAGGTGTAAAACTAGGTGACAACGTAAGCTCTGGCTCTTCTGTTCTAGGGCGGTTCTAGTTAAGGGCGTTTTGGCTGAGTACAGTTTACTGCAAAGCATGTTGAGTACCTAACCTCGAAACGAGTTGGGATCGTTAAGAGTAAAATGTCTCGTTTTAGGCATGTTTGGTCGGCTTCGCACGAATTGTTTTAATCCATGAGATGTCGTTAACCAAAGGGTGAAACTATCAACAAGGTTGTTATACTTAATTTATGAGTAAGGATACTAAGATTCGATCAATTAGATCAGATGACCCAGTTGGGCATCAAAACGACTCGGATGCAGTATCGGTTCAGGGGCGTGCGAAGGGCATATATGTCTTGCCTAATCTGTTTACAACTGCGGGATTGTTCGCTGGTTTTTACGCGATCATGCAGGCACGAGTAGGACATTATGAAGCGGCTTGTTTGGCGATTTTTGTTGCGATGGTAATGGACATCATAGACGGTCGGCTCGCCAGGCTAACTAATACGCAGACAGAATTTGGTTCCCAATACGACAGCTTGTCTGACATGGTGTCGTTTGGCGTTGCACCTGCGCTATTGCTATTTGACTTTGTTTTGCACGATCTTGGTCGAGTTGGAAGTCTCATCGCGTTCGTTTATATTGCATGCGCGGCGCTTAGGTTAGCGAGATTCAATTCAGCAAAAATTAGCGACAAACGGTTTTTTATGGGAGTTCCCAGTCCCGGCGCTGCGGCTATGGTTGCAACTGTAATTTGGGTAATGGTTGATTACGGCATTAGCCCTCATTATTTTAGTTATGCGTTAGGCTTATTGATGTTGCTAATGGCCCTTGCCATGGTCAGCAATATTAAGTATCGCTCGTTTAAAGATGTAGAAGTGCGCGAACAAGTGCCTTTTATAGGCCTTATTATTTTAGTTATTGTTATAGCGATAATATATTTGGATCCTCCCTTAGCTTTTTTGTTGATTGGGGGTAGTTACATTTTTGGTGGTGCTGCCGTATACGGATATAAGAAGATCACCAAGTTTCGACGTCGCGACTCAGCGGAGAGCTAATGTTGTTACATGGCAGTATTGTCGCCCTTGTTACTCCAATGCAGCACGATGGCGCGATTGATTATTCGGCATTAGAGCGTCTAGTTGAATTTCATATTCAAGAAGGTACGCATGGCATAGTTGCTGTGGGGACCACAGGTGAATCTGCAACGCTTACAGTAAGCGAACACCTCAAGGTGATTGAAAAGGTTGTGCAGACGGCACATGGGAGAGTCCCCATTATTGCGGGTACTGGCGCCAATTCTACCAATGAGGCTATCGAGCTCTCACGCCGCGCAAAATCGGTAGGAGCTGATGCGGGGCTTTCTGTTGTTCCATATTATAACAAGCCTAATCAAACTGGGCTCCTAGCTCATTTTACGGCTATCGCGGATACAGTTGATTTACCGCTTGTTATGTACAACGTGCCTGGTCGAACAGTTGCAGACTTGCACAATGAAAGTGTGTTAAAACTTATGGAGCACGCAAATATCATTGGTCTAAAAGACGCTACAGGAAATCTGCAACGCGGCCGCGAGTTGTTAGACGCGAGCCAAGGCCGTTTAACAGTTCTCTCGGGCGATGACGGTACTGCACTTGATCTGATGAAGTTGGGTGCTAAGGGCGATATTTCGGTAACGGCTAATGTTGCGCCAAAGCTAATGAGTCAGATGTGTGGAGCCGCGCTGGAAGGCCAGTTCGAAGATGCTGAAGGGTTTGACGCTCAATTGCGTGATCTTCATAGGATGCTATTTGTCGACTCCAATCCCATTCCTGTTAAGTACCTAGTGAGTAAGATGGGGTATACTCGCAATGTGTTAAGACTACCCCTGACGACTGTATCGACAAAGTTGGCCAAACAGCTGGATGAAGTTCTCGATGCCCTTGTTGATAAACCTGTGTAGCCACTGACTAATATTACTCACCAGAGCCAGCAGATTTGCTTGAAAGTGACTGATGACATCCATTGAAAATAGAGCGGTATTTTTTAAATCAGTTAGGCAACTGACTTACTCTAGTGGTTTAAATTCTATAGCAACGTATGGCATTTCAAAATTGGCCATTTCAGAGACTTTTTATTAAGACAATAACTATACCAATAATTAAAAAAATGCAGAGCAATCGTTATTTGAAAAGTTTAGACACTGGTTTTAACCAGAGTGTTTCACAGACATCTACCAAATTGTCTAGTCGCGCCACATTACGGCTAGTCAGATCGTGTGTTGGTTTGCTTGTTTGCAGCGTGTTTTTAGCGGGCTGTGCAAGAGATAAGGCGATTGTTTCAGAGGACAATAGTATTGATTACCGTTCAGCGGTTTCCTTGCCACCCCTGATTAAGACATTACCTAGTACAACTTCGGTTGACAACGCTGCAGCGTCGACATCTGTGGCTGTGAGTCAAGCAGAGGATCAATCTGCCCCCGGAGCTAGCGCTCAAGAAGAAGCCGATACGACGAGTCGATACGAGTCTGCAAATGTTGTTGCTGAACCTTTGGCTGCTGAGCTGGTTAGCGAGCCCGTGTCAGATCAAGATGAGGTACGCGCAAACTCCATAGCGGCCAGCATTATAAACACCCGCGACAATACTTCGCGGCTGCAAGTTGAAGCACCGCTGAATACGGCTTGGACTTTCGTGCTCGCTCAAGCCCGAGTGGCTGGAATGAGTATTTTCTCTAGGAACGTTGCTGATTCAAGAATGTTTATAGGCTGTGCGAATATCCCAAAAACAAGCACGTCTAAGAAATCTGGTCGATGGACTTTTTTCAACCGAGACAAAAAAGCCGATGCGGCTCAGTATTGTTCATTGAAATTGCGTAAAGATGGTGCAAGAACACAAGTTTCGGTTTTAGATACCAACGGATCTGAAGTAGATTCTGAATACGCAGAACCGATTTTGGCTCGCCTAGGCGGTTAACAAATCTTAGTAATGCTTAGTCCAATGCTCATAAAGTATTTAGTTGAGTCTAGGAAGAAAGCATCAAAGCTACTAGAAAGTAACAACAGGACTAAAATACAAACAGACTCCAAGCGCGGCGGTTCCTCAAAGGCTTGCAGTTAAATAGTAACGGTTTGGAACACTTGTTTTAAACCAATTTAGAGCAAAGAGACACACAGATGCAAAGAGGAAAACAACTCTATAGTGGCAAAGCTAAAACAGTTTACGAAAGTGACCGTAACGATGCTTTGATCCTTCATTTTCGCGATGACACTTCGGCATTTGATGGCGAAAAGGTTGAGCAGTTGGCGCGCAAGGGCATTATTAATAATCAATTTAACGCCTATGTCATGAAGCATCTAGCTGATGCCGGAATCGAAACTCATTTTCTGGAGCTGTTGTCAGCCGACGAATCTTTAGTGAGACGTTTGGACATGATTCCTATTGAGTGTGTGGTACGTAATCGTGCAAGTGGTTCGATGACTAAACGTCTCGGCATCGAAGATGGCACTATTTTGGAACCACCGACATTCGAATTTTTTCTGAAGGATGACGCGTTACATGACCCAATGGTCAATGAGTATCATATCGAGACATTTGGTTGGGCCGATGCGGATGATGTAGAGAGTATGAAAGCAATCACCTTTAGAGTGAATGACGTACTAAAGGAATTGTTCGCGTCAGGCGATATGTTACTAGTAGATTTTAAACTCGAGTTTGGCAAGCAAGACGGTAAGATTTTTCTTGGTGACGAGTTCTCTCCAGACGGTTGTCGAATCTGGGATTCCGTAACTAAAGAACGTATGGATAAAGACCGTTTTAGGCGAGGATTAGGCGGCGTGATCGAAGCCTATGAGGAAGTTGCTAAAAGGATTGGATTAGAGCTCTAGTGAGCAATAAAAGCATGCAAATCGAAAGCCACCATTTGGTGGCTTTCGTTATTGCATACAGGTAAACAGCGATGGTTCATTATAGGGGTGAATATGTTGCGACTTAGAGGCAGTCAAGCACTGTCAGATTTTCGAATTAATAAAACTCTTGAGCGTTTACGTCAGGAGTTTCCGAGTATTCAGAGTTTGGATTCTGAGTACCAGCATCTTATTGATGTGTCCACTCAAGACGGCCAGCTAGAAACCGCTGATCTGCAAAAGCTTGAGCGTTTACTCAGCTATGGGCCTGCTCGACCAGACGTTACCTACGCGGGGCTAAGAATCTTCGTGCTGCCACGACTAGGCACTATTTCTCCTTGGTCTACCAAAGCAACGGATATCGTCCATTTGTGCGGCCTTGACCAAGTGAGTCGGGTAGAGCGAGCCATTGCATTTTATGTGCAAGCGCCTGATTTACAGTCATTTGACCCGCAGCGGATAGCGGCCTACCTTCATGACCCAATGACTGAGTCGGTAGTGTTTGAGTTGGATGATGCCCAAGCCTTATTTAATAAGGCTGAGCCAGCACCGTTATCTGAAATCGCGCTCCTCGAAGATGGTGAATTGGCATTGAATGAGGCTAACTCCCGGTTGGGTTTGGCTTTATCTCCCGATGAAATTGACTACTTATTAGAACAATACACGGCGCTGCAGAAAAACCCGACGGATGTTGAGCTGATGATGTTCGCGCAAGTTAACTCTGAGCACTGCCGGCATAAAATTTTTAATGCAGATTGGTTATTAGACGGCGACGAACAAGAGCACTCTTTGTTTCGCATGATTCGTGAAACACACATGCAGAACGAGTACGGCACAATCGTAGCGTACTCAGACAACTCTGCGGTCTTGGCGGGTAGTAACGGAAAGCGCTTCTTTCCAGACGCTAAGACAAAAAGTTATGTTAGTGCCGAAGAACCCATTCATATTCTGTGTAAGGTTGAAACACACAATCATCCTACGGCTATCTCGCCATTCGCTGGTGCCGCTACAGGTTCTGGCGGCGAGATCCGCGATGAAGGAGCAACAGGACGTGGTTCAAAACCTAAGGCCGGTTTAACGGGCTTTTCGGTGTCTAACTTGCGAATTCCAAATTTACCACGACCATGGGAAACAAAGGAATACAAACCTGCGCGCATTGCGTCACCTTTGCAGATTATGTTGGAAGGTCCCATAGGCGGAGCATCCTTCAATAATGAATTCGGTCGACCTAATATATGCGGCTATTTTCGTACTTTTGAGCAATCGATCGAAAATGAAGATGACGTTCGGGGGTACCACAAGCCTATAATGCTGGCTGGCGGTCTCGGTAATATTAGGGAACCGCACGTATCTAAAGACAGAATTCCACCAGGTGCTTATATTGTTGTTCTTGGTGGCCCCGCTATGTTGATTGGTTTGGGTGGTGGTGCAGCATCAAGTGTTGCTTCAGGCGAGAGCACAGAAGATTTGGATTTTGCATCTGTGCAACGGGGTAACCCCGAGATGCAACGTCGTTGCCAAGAAGTGATTGATACCTGCTGGGCGCAACGCGATGACAATCCAATAATTTCTATTCATGATATTGGCGCGGGTGGTTTGTGCAATGCCGTGCCGGAATTGGTTGGTGACGCAGACCGAGGTGGCGTATTTGATTTGCGTGAGGTGCTTAATGACGAGCTCGGAATGACCCCAATGCAAATCTGGTGCAATGAAGCTCAAGAGCGATATTGCATGGCCGTATCGCCTGAGCGCATTGAGGAATTTAAAGCGATCTGTGATCGCGAGCGCTGCTTATATTGCGTGGTCGGTGTAGCTACAGAGCAACAAGACTTAGTGCTCAATGATTCTCATTTTTCTGATGGGGAAGGGCGGCAAGCAAAGCCTATTGATTTGCCCATGGAAACACTATTTGGCAAGCCACCTAAGATGGTTCGAGACGTCGTCAGTGTGCCACGCAGTACTAAGGAAATCGATTTTGCTGATATTAGCCTTGACGACGCGGTTAATCGTGTTCTGTCTCTGCCTACGGTCGGAGATAAGTCTTTTTTGATTACGATCGGCGATCGCAGTGTTACGGGCATGATTGCCCGCGAGCAAATGGTCGGGCCTTGGCAAGTACCTGTGGCTGATGTGGCTGTTACAACGGCTGATTATTTTGGTCATCGTGGTGAAGCAATGTCACTTGGGGAGCGTACTCCTTTAGCGAGCCTAAATGGACCTGCTAGTGGACGTATGGCAATCGGTGAGGCGTTAACTAACCTGGCTGCGTCTAATGTCCGAGCAATGCGCGAGATTAAATTGTCAGCAAACTGGATGGCTGCATCTGGTCATTCAGGCGATGACGCAGAGCTGTATCGCACGGTTAAAGCGGTTGGTATGGAGCTTTGTCCTGAGCTTGGAATCGCGATTCCCGTTGGCAAAGATTCCATGTCTATGAAAACTGTGTGGAATGACGAAGGCGGCAAGCAGCGCAGTGTTACTGCGCCGGTGTCTTGTGTCATTACAGCGTTCGCACCGGTCGATGATGTTAGGAAAACCATCACGCCGTATATCCGCAACACCAGCAATTCTTTACTATACTTTTTAGACCTAGCAAATGGCGAGCAACGTTTAGCGTGTTCGGCTTTGAGTCTAGTCTATTCGCAAGTTGGAACGCGTGTTCCTGATGTGGATGACAGCGCACGATTAAAGAGCGGGTTTTTGGCGATCCAAGAATTGGTCGATCAGGAGCTGCTAGAGGCGTACCACGACCGCTCTGATGGTGGTTTGTTAACATCACTGCTGGAAATGGCGTTTGCGAGTCGCATAGGCTTATCGGTCACTGTTCCTGACGGGCAGGATCCTTTGAGTTATTTATTTAACGAAGAGCTTGGTGCGACCCTCTGTATTTCGAACACGAATATAGGGGCAGTGCGTACCGTACTCGCAAAACATGGACTGGAATCAGCTCTGACACAGATTGCTGAAATTAACGAGTCTGGTCAGGTAAGTATTGCGCAGTCAAGCGAGACATTGTTTAGTCATGCCCGGCAAGACCTCCACCTAGTTTGGTCAGCCACTAGTCACGCGATGCAGTCACTTAGAGACAATCCTAAATGCGCAGATCAAGAATATGCTCGACTTATTGATACCTCCGATAAAGGTCTCTACAGTCAATTAGTGTTTGATTCTAAAGAAGACATATGCGAACCGTATATCGGTAAAACCAAACCCAAAATGGCGATATTGCGAGAGCAGGGCGTTAATGGGCACATGGAAATGGCCGCAGCTTTCGATCAAGCAGGCTTTCAGGCTGTTGATGTCACTATGACCGACCTAGTTGAGCAGCGGTTTGACCTAGCACAAGTGCAGGGCCTAGTGGCTTGCGGTGGGTTCTCTTATGGAGACGTGTTAGGAGCAGGCGAGGGCTGGGCGAAATCAGTTTTGTTTAATACTGGCTTGTTTGACCAGTTTTCAGATTTCTTTGAGCGGAGTGATACTTTCGCTTTGGGAATCTGTAACGGTTGTCAAATGATGTCAAATTTGAAGCAGATTATTCCTGGAACAGATCACTGGCCACATTTTGTCCGTAACGAGTCGGAGCAATTTGAGGCACGTTATGTGCAAACCCGTATTCCTAAGACAAATTCGTTGTTTATGACTGGGATGCAGGGCTCAGAGCTTCCAGTTGTATTGGCACATGGCGAAGGCCGTGCTGAGTACAGTAGTGGTGTTGTGTACCGAAACGACCAGAGCGTAGCTTTGGAGTACATCGATCATCAGGGTAAAGCAACCCAAAGTTATCCATACAATCCAAATGGCTCGGCCAATGCCGTGGCGGGATTGTGCAATGACGACGGTCGAGTGACGATTATGATGCCTCACCCAGAACGGATGTTTCGATCGGAGACAAGTTCTTGGGCGGCGGATGATTGGGGGCACTATAGCCCTTGGATGCGTATTTTTAGAAATGCGCGTAAGTGGGTAGACTAGTTATTTGTTAAATCTTTGCTGGCTAAGTAAATAGCCAGCGTAAGTTTGCCAACGGACGTGCCAGTGTTAATCTGCACTGGCTGAATCGATACCTCGTCTGAAATTTTTGCTCTTATAGCGTCGCCATTATTTTTTCTTTCATCACCCTAACTACCTCTGCGGTAGTTGATGGTGAGCAAGCATCCCCGGCGATAACATGTTGACCCGGATCTTCTGAGTTATTAATAGAGTAGAAACTGGTTTGCGCATTGTTATATTTGCGCGCCATTTCTGGGATCGCTTCGACGTCGATGACTTGATCATTTAGTGAAAATATAAAGTGTTGCGGTGTTGTAACGCCACTGACGTCTATTTCATTTACTTCGTCAACGAGATTAATCATAGGCATAATCGCGTCCAGAGAGTATCGCTCGGTCCAGTATTTAGAGTGCAGTTCATTTTGTGGAATAAAGTAGTGCTCTTCGCCATTAAGCCACTTAGCCAATTTTAGACCCCAATCCCATCGTAAAATTTCTCCACTAGCGTCAGCTAATCCAAAGTTAGGAGACACTAATATGCTCATTAAAACCCGATCTAATGAAGGTTCGTCTTGGCTGGTTAACCAGGTTGATAATGTGCCGCCTGTAGATGCACTAATTAGAACCACCCTTTCTCCAATTAACTTACCAATCTCGAACGCTTCAACCGTGTCGCGTTTCCAGTCTTCTACATTGCCATCGGACATGCCAGCATTCCCGCGGCCGTGACCTCGCAGACGCGCAAAATAGATGTTAGCACCAAGCTCGGCACCAAGGTTTTCTGTTACGGGGCTTAGTTCGCCTCTTGTTGCCGAAAAGCCATGTAGATAAACAAGAGCAATAGGCGTTTTTTGTACGCCATCGGCCCACAGAATTTCACGTTGAGTGCCGCCAACAATATCTGGATACTTGGCTTCTTGTTGCTCGATATACTGATCCAACTCCGTTATATCCAGTGCGCTGTTTAAGACAGGGCTATACGCAAAAACACGATCGCTTTCAATTAGGCTTACTAAAACTAAGGCGATTAATAAAAGTCCAAACGTAAAACGATTAGTGGGCGAGAAATGGTGTGCTGATTTCATAGAATAGCTATTAGAGGCTTATAGGGCATTTAAAGTAGACTAAAGAGTACCTGAAAATGTTTAAAGCTAAAAGATTAACACCTAAGTCTGTCGACTTGAGGCTTGCAAGTTGATATTTTAATTATTAGACCATTTGTTTGAATTACGGATATATCTATTTTGTATTGATCTATTGTTGTAATGATTTATTGTTGTATCAACGCGGGGAGCTTATGAGAATCACAAGATTACAGATTTCTTTAGTGGTGACTATGTGTCATGTTAGCCTTAGAGCGTTGATGTTCTCGGCTGGTGTAATCTTTGTTTGCCTAGCAAGAGCGAACGATTCTATAGCCCAGTCAGAGGACTTAAAAGAGCAATTTTTGTGGCAGAGTCAAGACCAAGTAAAGGCCGTTTTAGGAGAACCGAATTCTGTGCGTCTACCCGTTGGCACGCATGCCGAATACACCCTATGGGAATATGATCAAGTGATCGTGGCGTTCGCAAATGAGCGCGTCTTTCATGTTTTCGACAAAAATGCTCTGCGCAAGTCTGTAGAACTTGATTCGGAGTGAGGCTACGAAGCACCTGGCAACAGAATGTTTTCTAATACTTTTGTATAAATTTCAGTCAACAGCTCAGGGCTATTGGCTGGAACGTATTCGTTTATCATATGTATGGATGCATTGATTGGCCCGAGTTCAACGACCTGAGCGCCGGTAGGTGCTATAAAACGCCCATCTGAGGTGCCACCGCTAGTTGATAGCTTTGGGGTATAGCCACAGCTTGATTCAATAGCCGATGCACAAGCGCCGACTAAGGTACCTTTTGGTGTTAAGAACGGTTGGCCGAATACGCGCCACTCGATCTCGTAATCTACCTTCATTCCATCTAGTTCCTGCTCGATCCTAGTAATGATTTCTTCTGACGTTATCTCAGTCGAGAAACGCAGGTTAAATACGATGTGCGCATTTCCGGGAATGACGTTGGTGGCGCCGGTACCTGAGTTAATGTTAGAAAACTGCAGGCTAGTTGGTTGAAAGTATTCATTTCCAGTATCCCACTTAATCTCGCTTAGGGTGCTAATAACGTGTGCGGCGATCGGAATAGGATTGTCGGCAAGATGTGGGTATGCGATGTGGCCTTGGGTGCCATTTATCTTAAGTTGGCAGCCAATCGATCCCCGGCGGCCATTCTTGATAACATCGCCGATCCGATCAGTAGAACTAGGTTCGCCTACTAAGCAATAATCAATTTTTTCGCCACGGGCTTCAAGCGTCTCGATTACCTTAACAGTGCCGCACGTTGCAGGTCCTTCTTCGTCAGATGTAATAAGAAAACCGATAGACCCCTGGTAATTAGGGGTCGTGGCTACAAATTGTTCGGCTGCAACAACAAAAGCAGCCAGCGAAGATTTCATGTCTGCTGCGCCGCGGCCATACAACTTGTCGTCGATGATCTGTGGCTCAAACGGCGGGGTATTCCAACTATTCTCATCGCCAGTCGGCACAACATCAGTATGCCCTGCAAATACAATTAATGGTTGCTTTGCTCCACGACGAGCCCAAAAATTACTAACAGAACCATGCGAGTCTGCAAACGGCATACGCTCGATATTAAAGCCTATTGCACTAAGCCGCTCGATCATCAGGTCTTGACAACCGCAATCATCAGGCGTAATTGATCGCGCAGATATAAGTTCTTGAGTTAGCTTTAGGGCTGTATGCATAGTTTGTGTTGAATTTTGGTTTCGGTAAACGTTTTGATTAAGGTGCTCAAACTTGGGCTCAGGAGAACCCCTTGGGACATTTAGTCTTCACGAAGCAGCTCATTTATACTCGTTTTAGAGCGCGTCTTTTGGTCGACCTTTTTAACAATCACGGCACAATACAAGCTGTGTGTCCCGTCTTTAGACGGAATTGAACCTGACACAACGACTGAGCCTGCTGGGATACGGCCATAGCTTACTTCACCTGTCTCACGGTCAAGAATTTTAGTACTTTGGCCAATGTACACCCCCATAGAGATCACGCTGCCTTCTTCTACAACGATACCCTCAACAATTTCGCTACGCGCGCCAATGAAGCAGTTGTCTTCGATAATTACGGGGCCCGCTTGCACTGGCTCTAAAACACCACCAATACCAACACCACCAGATAGGTGAACGTTCTTGCCGATTTGTGCGCACGATCCAACAGTCGTCCATGTGTCGACCATAGTGCCGCTGTCGATGTAAGCGCCTATATTGACATAAGACGGCATTAGAACAGTTCCTTTAGCCACGTAAGATCCTTTTCGAACCGTTGCTGGGGGAACTACTCTCACGCCATCCTCGCGAAACTGCTCTTCAGTATAATTCGCATATTTAAGTGGCACCTTGTCGTAATAATTTGATTCACTGCTTGGCATTACTTGGTTGTCGCGCAATGCGAAAGACAACAAAACAGCTTTCTTCAGCCATTGGTTCACCTGCCATTCTCCATCGATTTTTTCCGCGATTCTGGCGTTACCTGAGTCTAACAAAGAAATGGCGTATTCAACCGCAGTCTCGATTTCTGGGTGAGGACCACTGCTGGCTAGAGTGGAACGTATTTCGAAGGCGTTTTCAATTATGTCTATAGTCGCGTGCATGGCAGTTAATTTGGAGGTTGTTGTGGCGGTTAACTAGATGTAGTTGGAGTGGTTAAATAAATAGAATTGGAAAAGAAAGGTTTAGGTAGATAAGGCGTCGGCAATTTCTGATTTTAAAGTGTCTAGTAATTGAGCATCATCTTTAAGTGGTTCTCGATTTATGCGTCGAATAAAGAACACGTCTTCTGCTCGTTCGCCAAAAGTGGTGATTCTCGCATTCACTAATTCAATCTGATGTTCTTGGAGTATTAATGCAACGTTGTGCAAAAGCCCTGGTTGATCTTGAGCTTCGACCTCAAGAGCCGTCAGTTTCGGATGGTCAAAGCCAAACTCTACATAGGGTTTGATCGGAAAATGTTTTAATGCTCGAGATGTTCGTTTTCTTGATATTAGTTTCGATTTCTCAGTGTTAAGAATAATATAACGAATGCGTTTCTCTAAGTCGTCTAAGTAAGGACGGCTTTTGGCATCGCTTAAATCTAGAATATGGGCATTAAAAGTGTATAGAGCGAGGCCGTGCTTAGTAAGCTGCATACGGGCTTCGATAATATTAATTTCAGTATCGTCGAATGCATGAGTAACTCGAGTTAGTAGGTTTTTTGAAGCAGGTGCCACTACAAACAGCATGTTCGCTTCTAATCTTTCGCTGTAACGTACAGACACCAGTGGTAGGTTCAGTGCTGACGAGGATCTCAGGCTAACTACATGCCACGCTAGATAAAAAGGTTCGTTGCGCAGAAAGTAATCGTTGTACAGTGTAGACCAGAATATCTCTGTGTCTCGTCGTAGTTCGTCACTTTCGCCGAGTTGCAGAATGATCTTTTCCATGGCCGAACGTTTACGGTCATCAACGTGCTCTTGTTCATCCGCAGGCATCTCAACGCCCGCTCTCAAAGCGTTTCTTGTTGCCGTGTAAAGGTCGAGCAATAACTGGCCTTTCCACGCATTCCAAACTTTCGGGCTAGTGCCTCTAATGTCAGCCAATGTGAGCAGATAAAGCGCTTCGAGATGCTCGATGTCTCCCACAATGCTGGCAAACTCTTTAATTACCTCAGGGTCTGAAATGTCTCGGCGCTGCGAAAAATGCGACATCATTAAATGATTTAAGACCAACCATCCAACAAACTTCGCATCGTACTCGCTCAAACCATGTTGCAAACAAAAGTCCACCGCGTCGGTTTCGCCCAAAACAGAATGATCACCGCCCCGACCCTTGGCAATATCATGAAAAAGAGCGCCAATAAACAAACGCTCTGGTTTATAAAGTTTGCTCAAGATTTGACTGGCGACAGAGTACTCATCTGTATATTTGCGCAGACGTGTTAAGTTGCGCATCACCATCAATGTATGGCCGTCGACCGTGTAGACATGAAATAGATCATGCTGCATCTGCCCAACAATAGCGCCAAAAGCCGGTAGATAAGCGCCTAGCAAATCATAAGCATTCATTCGCGACAGGGCGTTAGTAAGCCCTATGCCTTCGTGCCTAAACATGGTGATGAATATTTGCTTGGCTTCTTCGCTATCTCTAAATTCGTTATCAACTTTGTCTAAGTTGGCGCGGATTGAACGAATGGTGTCTGGGTGTATGGCCGTTATTTTTTGTTCTTGCATTAGCGCGAACATTTTTAACATTGCGATTGGTTTTTGCTCAAACAAATCGGGGGCATTGGTCGCAATGGATTTGTCCACCAGTACAAAGTCATCGTCCAACTTTTTGTGGCGAGATAAAATTGACCAGGACGAGTTCTTAACCCTGTAGGCAGAAAGCAAAACTTCGTTAAGATAAACAATTTGTTTTGCTGTTCGGTAATAGCGCTTCATTAACTGCTCAACGGCAAGCGATGTTTCGTTATCTAGATAACCAAAATCTTCAGCTAATGAACGTTGCGCATCAAACAGAAGCCTGTCTTCATGCCGTCCTGCGAGCAAGTGTAATCCTGAACGCAGCCGCCAGAGTATATTGCGGGCTCTAATCAACAAGCGATATTCGTCGTCGTCGATGTGGCCTTGCTCCTTCATGTCTTTGAAGCTGCGTACTCCGTAATGTCGGTTGTAGATCCAGAGAATGGTTTGCAAGTCTCGTAATCCGCCCGGGCTGTCTTTAATGTTGGGCTCTAGCGAATAAGCTGTACTTTGATGTTGTTTGTGGCGCTTTTCTTGTTCTTCATGTTTGGCTACAAAGAATTTTTCGGCAGGCCAAATCCGCCCTTTTCGAAGTTGATCATCTACTGTTTCAAAACGCGATGTTCCTCCAACCAGCGTGCGCGCTTCTAGCAGATTGGTCATAACCGTGACGTCTGAGCGTGACTCACGCGCGCATTCCTTTACGTTTCTGACGCTGTGGCCTACGTCCAAGCCTATATCCCATAGAAAACGCAAGAAATGTTCAATACAGAGGTTAATCTCGTCTGTCGGTTTGTCGTCTACCAAAAGGAGTAGATCGACGTCGGAATGGGGGTGAAGTTCCTCACGCCCATAACCGCCAACCGCTAAAAGTTCAATTTCTTCGGTGCACTTAAATGCGTGCGCATGACTCGACCATGCTTGGATCACTACTTGATCAATAGCCCACGTAAACTTGCTAATCAGTTCGGCTGCGGATACACCTTGGTTTTGGTGTTTTTGGAGCTGCTCTAGCGCACGTTTAACGGCTTTTTTGAATGGGTCTAGGGCAGGGGTACCGTCATCGCGCAGAGTTTTTTCTACCCTGTTTTTAAAGGTTGTGACGTTGAGAATTTTACTTTTTGCAAAATGCATATTGAAACGCTAACCGGTAATTGAGGGGCTCTCGTGTAGGTAATAAAGCTTCTACGACGTATGGCCTTGGAATGGATTATTAAGTCAAATTCGCTTTGTTTACTGTGCTCAAAAATTTAAGCAAAATATAGTTGGTAGTAAGGCATCGTTTTTAGATAGACAAACAACGCTGTTTGTACGAATTCTATTTGCTCTTGTCAGCCACTCTTGCAGGTGTCTCTTGCAAGTAACGTTGAAGGTTGCTTTAGACCAGCAATTAGTCAGGAAGTACTGCATCGGCCGAGTTAGTCAATATTTCATAACCGTCGGATGTAACGAGTATTGTATGCTCCCATTGTGCTGACAAAGAGTGATCTCGAGTGACTACTGTCCAGTCATCAGCTAGCAATCTTGTTTCCTTTCGCCCGACGTTGATCATGGGCTCTATGGTGAAAATCATACCCTCAACAAGAGTCATACCCGTGTCAGGCTTGCCATAGTGCAGTATCTGCGGTTCTTCATGAAAGACTCGCCCTATACCATGACCGCAGTACTCTCTAACGACGGAAAAGTTATGACTTTCTGCATGTTGCTGAATTACCGAGCCGATATCCCCCAAGCGTGCGCCAGGTTTTACGGCTTGTATTCCTAGCATCATAGATTGTTTGGATACTTCGCAAACACGCTTAGCTAAAACGCTAGGCTCGCCTACGTAATACATGCGGCTATTGTCGCCGTGATAACCGTCTTTGATTACCGTAATGTCGATATTAATTATATCGCCTTTTCTAAGTTTCTTTTCACCCGGAATGCCATGACAAATGACATGGTTTACCGATGTGCAGATAGACTTAGGAAAGCCGTTGTAGTTAAGGCATGCAGGGATTGCATCTTGCTGGTCTACAATATAATCATGACACAGTTTATCGAGAGCAGCCGTCGTTACGCCCGGTTTAACGTGAGGCGCAATCATGTCAAGCGCTTCGCTCGCCAAACGGCCAGCAACACGCATCTTTTCAATCTCTTCAGGGGTTTTTATAGAAACGGTCATGCCAATTTAACTGCGCGATTATTAACCCAAAAAATAGGGCTAGGTTCAAAGGCGCGCAAGTATAACATGTTGGGCTTTTTGGTAAGCTAGAAAGGCTGTTTGATTTTGCTGAAATTGATGAGCAAAACAACGCAAATATGTTGTTGCAAGCGCAGGGCTGTGGTATAAACGCGCCTCACAATAAATCTTCCAAGAATCGCTACGCGTAACTGGGTGCTTTGCAAAGGTTTATGTTGTTGATTTTAAAGCCTTTTTGGCTAAATCAAACATCATCATCCATTGTTGAGTTAGCTACGCCGATTGCCTTGGAACTGTCATAACCCAATAATGGAGAAATACAATGACTGACGTTACTATGCGTGAGATGCTCGAAGCGGGCGTTCACTTTGGCCACCAAACTCGTTACTGGTCGCCTAAAATGCGCCCATTTATCTTTGGCGAGCGCAATAAAATCCATATCATTAACCTCGAGCAAACGTTGCCTATGTTCAACGATGCTATGAACTACATTGGGCAAATTGCTGCTAACGGTGGTCAGGTTATGTTGGTAGGTACTAAGCGTTCTGCACAGAAGCTTGTTAAAGAAGCGGCCGAACGTGCTGGAACACCTTATGTTAATCACCGTTGGTTAGGCGGTATGTTGACCAATTTCAAAACTGTTAAAAACTCTGTCCGTCGCTTGAAAGAGCTGGACACGCAAATGGTTGAAGGTCGTACGGCTAAGTTGAGCAAAAAAGAAGCTCTGACTATTGAGCGAGAGCGTATTAAGCTTGAGCGCAGCATGGGCGGAATTAAAAACATGCAAGGCTTGCCAGACGCTTTGTTTGTTATTGACGTTAAAAATGAATACATCGCAATCTCTGAAGCCAACAAGCTTGGTATTCCTGTAATTGCGATCGTAGATACGAACTGTAAGCCAGAAGGCGTAGATTACGTGATCCCTGGTAACGATGACGCAATTCGCGCGATTCGTTTGTATACAGACGTATTTGCCGACACGATTATTAGTGCTCGTCAAGCAGCCCAGATTAAACCTGCCGTTAGCGAAGGCGCTGGCGATGAGTACATCGAAGTTACCGATGCTGACCTAGAAGCGCTAGTAAGCGACAAGCCTGCTGCAACTCAAGAGAAAGCTGTAGAGCCTAAATCTGAAAAAGTGGCAGAAGCTCCTAAAAAAGAAGCGCCTGCTAAAGAGGAAGTTGCGGCTGAGCCTAAGCAAGAAGCGGCTCCTAAAAAAGCTGACGGTGGCGAAGATGCACTTACAGATATTGCAGGCATTGGACCTGTTATTGCTGGCAAGTTGATTGGATTAGGCGTTACAACATTCAAGCAAATTGCTGATTTGACAGAAGAAGATGTAGAGCGTATCGATGCAGAGCTTAACTTTAAAGGCCGTATCGCTCGTGAAAACTGGATTGAGCAAGCTAAAGAAAAACTAAGCTAAGTTAGCAAATTTAGCAAAGTTAGCTCAGACCATTTGAGAGCTAGCGAGAATGGATGATGCCGAGTAAGAATGGCTCGGCCTTGTTGCCCACTCATTTAGAAGTGGGTAACAATCCTCACAAGAATTGATTTAACAGACAAATTTATAGGTGATGATATGGCGATTACAGCCGCATTAGTCAAAGAACTGCGTGAGCGCACTGGCGCCGGCATGATGGATTGTAAGAAGATTTTGACCGAAACAGATGGTGACATCGAGTTGGCGATCGAAGAATTACGTAAGCGTGGTGCTGCGCAAGCCGACAAGAAGGCAGGACGCATTGCGGCTGAAGGCACGATTGTTACTTTAGTGAATGATGGTGTTGGTGTTGCAGTTGAAGTTAACAGCGAAACTGATTTCGTTGCCAAAGATGATGGGTTTATGGGGTTTGCTAACGCTGTTGCACAGACGGTTATCGCATCTAAGCCTCAAGATCTTGAAGGTTTAATGGGTACGGCCCACCCAGCGGGTGGCAGTATCGAAGAAGCTCGTCAGTCATTGATCGCTAAAATTGGCGAGAATATTGGTGTTCGTCGTTTTCAACTCGTTGCGGCTGGTGACGGAGAAGTTGTTGGAGCGTATCAACATGGCAATAAGATTTCGGTGCTTGTGCGTCTTAAAGGCGGCAACGAAGAGCTTGCCAAAGATATCGCAATGCACATTGCTGCAAGCCGACCAGTGTGTATATCGACTGACCAAGTGCCTGCAGAGCTTTTAGATAAAGAACGCGAAATCTACGCTGCACAAGCAGCTGATAGCGGTAAGCCTGAAGAGATTATGGCCAAAATGGTTGAAGGTCGAATTCGTAAATATTTGAATGAAATCACCTTACTCGGTCAATCTTTTGTTAAAGATCCAGATCAAACTGTTGAAAAGCTATTAAAGTCAGCGAACTCAGAAGTCATGGAATTTGTACGCTATGAAGTTGGCGAAGGCATCGAAAAGAAAGAAGATGACTTTGTCAGCGAAGTAATGGCGCAAGCTGGTCGATAATCACGACTTCAAATTGTATGTTTGATTCGCTATATTTGATCAACGTATTTACGAGCGGAGTCATAGATGCCCAAAACAGAGATACCCGATGCCGATAAGCAAGAAGCTAACGGCGGATTTAGAAGAATTTTGCTCAAGCTTAGTGGCGAGGCCTTAGCTGGCACCAAGGGCGATCAAAAATTTGGTATCGACGCAGCAACACTTAACTCGGTATGTCAGGAAATTGCTGACGTCGTTAAGACAGGCACCCAGGTTGCCGTCGTCATCGGCGGCGGTAACTTCTTTAGGGGCATTAGTGCTTCTGAATCAGGCATCGAGCGTGCTACAGCCGATTATATTGGCATGCTAGCAACGGTTATGAATGCACTCGCATTGCAGCAAGGTTTGAAGCAGTGCGGTATCGAAGCCCGAGTTCAATCGGCTATTCCTATCTCTCCAGTGTCCGAACCCTATGTACGATTGCGCGCGCTTAAGCATCTAAATCTTAAGCGAGTCGTTATTTTTGCAGCCGGTACCGGTAACCCTTATTTCACCACGGATACTGCCGCTAGTTTAAGAGCGGCTGAGATGAACGCTAATATCTTAGTTAAAGCGACTAAGGTAGACGGTGTTTACGATAAGGACCCGATGCAACACGATGATGCGATTAAGTATGACGTAGTCAGCTACGACGATGTTCTGCAAAAGCGCCTAAAGGTGATGGATGCCACCGCTATCGCGCTGTGCCGAGACAATAGTATGGATATGCGTGTCTTGTCGATTAACGAACGTGGTGCGCTAAGTCGCATGGCTAATGGTGAGCCCATTGGTACCTTGATTACAGGAAGATAAGGCGTCGTAATAACAAGCAGGTTAATCACGTTAATTTGCACAGGCAGTATCAATATAATTGGCTATAATCTTCAGCCTAATAATTAAACACCCAGATCCGCGTAGGTAAATTATGATCGACGAAATCCTTAAAGATGCAGAATCACGCATGAACAAGAGCATCGAGTCCATGATGTCAGATATGGCGAAGATTCGTACTGGCCGCGCAAGCCCCGCTCTTATCAATCACTTGGAGGTTGATTACTACGGAGTTCGTACGCCGTTGGATCAGGTCGCCAATATCAACGTACAAGATGCACGTACTCTTGCGGTTCAGCCGTGGGAAAAAAACATGGTGCCTGTGGTTGAAAAAGCCATCATGGAAGCAAATCTCGGTTTCAACCCGATGACAGCTGGCGATCTAATTAGAATACCTTTGCCTCCTCTAACAGAAGAGCGTCGCAAAGAAATGGTTAAGATTGCGTCTGGTGAGGGCGAAAACGGTAAGATCGCCATTCGAAATATTCGACGCGATGCGAACAGCGATTTTAAGTCGTTGTTAAAGGACAAAGAAATAAGTGAAGATGATGACAAGCGGGCGCAAGACGATATTCAAAAGTTAACTGACACGTTTGTACAGAAAATTGATGAGATCGTACAAGAGAAAGAAGTAGAAATAATGCACGTCTAATGTGATCTGGTTTATTTAGTCGAAATATAAATCCTCTAGATGCCACGTCCATACGCGGTTTATTTGAAGTGCTGGGGAGCGTAAGTAGATCAATAGTGAGCGCTTTGCTCCCTAAATGACAAAATAAAGGTGATTCGGCTGTGTTCGAGTTTTTCAAGAGATTCAAGCGCAAGAAGAAGCGAGCTATTCTTACGCCGAAACCGAAGCATATTGCTGTCATAATGGACGGCAATGGGCGCTGGGCCAACGCAAAGGGTTTAAGCCGAGTTGCAGGACACAAAAAGGGCGTAGATTCAGTAAAAAATCTTATCAAGGGATGCTTGCAACACGACGTACCCTATTTATCTATTTTCGCATTTTCTAGTGAGAATTGGAGTCGTCCGAGCACAGAAGTAAGTGCACTCATGGAGTTGCTATCTAGCGCATTGTTGCATCAATCCAAAAAGCTCCATGAAAACGGGGTTAAGCTTACCATCATAGGCGATACTTCTAAGTTGGATCCGAGTATTCAACGTCTTGCCTCTGAAGCGATCGCGCTCACCTCAAACAACACTGCCTTACATTTTAACGTGGCTATCAATTATGGTGGTCGTTGGGATATAGTAAATGCGGCGCGTACATTAGCGCAAAGGGTAAAGGATGGCGAGATGTCTGTAGAAGATATCGACGAAGAAAGTTTCGGATCCGAGTTGGCAACGGCGGGTATTCCTGACCCAGATTTATACATTCGCACAAGTGGTGAGTATCGGTTAAGCAATTTTATGCTTTGGCAAGCAGCCTATTCTGAGTTTTATTTCGTGGATACCTTGTGGCCTGATTTTGACGAGGATGCTTTTACTGAAGCGTTGTATCGGTATACTCATCGAGACCGACGATTTGGTGCGGCCGAAGATAAAATTAAGCAGACGTAGTTTGCATGTGGTCGTAGTTCGTTTGTGGTTAAGGTCTTGTGTAAGCGATTGAATCGGGAAAGTTTGCGGCTTAGAGCGGGTGCATTAGAGCAATAATAATTAAACCAGTAGAAACTACGCAAAAAGGGAAGATTCCCAAAGGAGGCTAGATTGCTTAAACAAAGAATAATGACAGCTATCGTCTTAGTGGCTGTTGTCCTAGCAGCGCTATTTGCAGAAAACGATATTTATTGGCGTTTGATGATTTCGGCTGTCGTGTTAGTCGGATTTTGGGAGTGGCTTAAGTTTTGTGAGCTCGACAATGTTGCTTCTAAAGCCGTCAGTTATATATTGTTTGTGTGGCTTCTTTATCCTCTACATCTAGGCGCCTATACGGTACCGGTGGTGGTTTTGGCGGCGTGCAGTCTATGGGTTGCGTTGTTCTTGTTTACCCTAAAAGACAAATTTCAATTCTTTAATGAACCTTTGGTTAAGCTGGTAATTGGCATCCTATTATTGAATGTTATTGGTTGGCTAGTTGTTGAATACAAGTCGATTGAGCATGGAATTTTATGGTTGCTGGCGTTCTTACTAACCACGGTGGCTGCCGATGTTGGTGCGTATTTCGTTGGTCGAAAATATGGTAAACACCCACTTGCTCCAAGTGTGAGCCCAGGTAAAACCATTGAGGGGATGCTAGGCGGACTCGCACTAGTTGTGATCGTTTTCACCCCGATCTACTTATTCTTCTTCGATGCACGCATGGCCATGGCCCTAGTCGCAGTTAGTATTATCACCGCTGCGGTTTCGGTGGCTGGCGATCTTTTCGAGAGCAAATTAAAACGGCACGTAGGTCTAAAGGACAGCAGCAATATCTTACCGGGCCATGGCGGAATTCTTGACCGGATAGATAGCATGCTCGCGGCTGCCCCGTTCTTTGCGGCTGGGCTAATTATTTTGGGTTTTTGGAAGTAATCTTTTTTAAGCAATCTGTAACATACGCCTTTAAACAACACTGCTGAGAGGCTCCCATTAGTAAGGCCCGCCTAAGTGCAGGGTTTAATCGTCGGCACATAAAAGCCAATTCATATTAAATTTCTCGGCGATTTGTTGATGTGTCGGGTACCAATAAACAGCGAATAACTGATACCCCATGAGCAAGCCCGCCAACGCAGCAGAGATTGAAAGAATCGCCGTTCTAGGTTCAACCGGTTCTGTGGGTACTAGTACGCTAGATGTGCTGCGCATGCACCCGCAAAAGTATTGTGTGGAGGTGCTCACCAGTAATACCCGTATCGATGTTCTACGAGAGCAAATAGGGGAATTTAAACCGCGCTTTGCTGTGGTAAGTGATCCGGAGAGCGCGAGTATCTTAGCGCAGGAGTTTGCGCAAGATTCTTCCGTAACTATATTGAGTGGAGCGCGGGCTTTAGAAGAGGTAGTGGCTCTACCTCAGGTCGATACAGTCATGGCGGCGATAGTAGGGGCGGCAGGGCTAGCATCGGCTCTTTGCGCTGTAGAGCATGGCAAAAAGGTGCTCATTGCGAATAAGGAGCCTTTGGTTATGACGGGTCGCTTGTTCATGCAAACGGCTGAACGGACGGGGGCAATTATTCTTCCGATCGATAGCGAGCACAATGCGGTTTTTCAGTGCCTCCCAGCAGACCAGTCAATGCGCGATGTTTCGCGAGTTCATTTAACCGCCTCGGGTGGCCCATTTCGTGGCAAATCGTGGAACACTTTAAAAGACGTAACCCCAGAACAAGCGTGTGCGCATCCTAACTGGACAATGGGGCGAAAGATTTCGGTTGATTCCGCAACCATGATGAATAAAGGCTTAGAGCTTATCGAAGCAAGCGCTTTGTTTGACCTTCCTGCGCGCCAGCTGGATGTCTTGATTCACCCGCAGAGCATCATTCACAGTTTAGTAGAGTACATCGATGGCTCTTTCTTAGCGCAACTGGGTGCTCCAGACATGCGTATCCCAATTGCCCACGCACTCGCGTGGCCAGACCGTGTAGCGTCAGGTGCTGATACGCTAAACTTGGCTGAGATTGCGAGACTGGATTTTACGGCTCCAGATTTGGATAATATTCCGTGTTTGGCTCTGGCCCTCAGCGCAGCGGAGCAGGGTGGTGCAGTGCCTATTGTACTTAATGCCGCCAACGAAGTAGCGGTTGAAGCGTTCTTACAAAAACAAATTGGATTTACGCAGATACCTCAAATTATTGAGGATACGATCGATACGTTCCTGGCAGCTAATTCCGCAAGTGCTCCAGAAAACTTGGCAGGCGTATTAAACATTGATAATGATGCCCGACTTAGAGCTGCTGCACGGCTAAGCTCGCGGCCTTAATTGAGTATTTACTCCCGATATAATTTATGAGTCTTTTGTATAGCGTCGTTGGTTTTTTAGTTGCGATTTCCATTTTGGTCGCGGTGCACGAATTTGGTCATTTTTGGGCCGCTCGACGCTTAGGTGTGAAAGTGCTCAAGTTTTCAATTGGGTTCGGAAAGCCGTTATGGAGCCGAGTCTCAGGGCCAGATCAAACTGAATACCGAATTGCAGCAATACCATTGGGGGGCTATGTGCAAATGTTGGGGGAGGGTGATTCCGACACACCAATAGACCCTAAAGACGCGCATCGTACATTTGATGTGCAACCTATATGGAAGCGTTCGATAATTGCAGCGGCAGGCCCAGCCATTAATTTCTTGTTTGCTGCACTATTATTCATGTTCTTAGGCTTTGGCACAGAACAACAGTTTAAGCCGGTATTCGGTGAATTACCTGCTACCTCCAAGCTTACAGAGCTTGGAGTGACTGCAGGCGATCGCTTGTTGGAAGTAGACGGAAAAGCTGTCGCTCATTTAAGCGAATACAATCTTTACATTTTTAACCAAGTGCTTAAAGGCCAACCAATTGAGTTCAAAGTTGAAGGTTCTAGTGATAATGCCAATGGTGCTCGGGGTGCTCAAGGCAGCGTTCGAACAGTTCTCTTGCCTACAGCAGATATGCCTTTGTACAACATCAATCCGTCGAGTTTAATCTATCAGGTTGGATTGATCCCGTACTTCCCGCCCGCAGACACTACTCTTGGTACGGTGCTAGAGGATTCACCGGCTTATGCTGCTGGGTTGCGCTCGGGTGATCGCATTATCAATATTAATGGTGTCGACGTTACGGTTTGGCGAGAGCTAACGGACCTTGTTTCTCCAAATGCAGGTCAATCTATCGACCTAAGGTATGAGCGTAAAGGCTTAGCCTACGATATTGTGCTGACGCCTAAACTTACGGGCGAAGGAGAGCTCGCTCGAGGAGTCATCGGGGTAGGCCGCGTTAATCCTGTACTGACAGATAACGAGCTGGTGACTGTGAGTAAGTCTGTACCACAGGCATTGGTGCACGGGGTTGAACAAACCTGGTTAATATCGTCATTAACGGTCAGAATGCTTGGAAAAATGTTGACCTTACAAGTATCACCAAAAAACGTAAACGGGCCAATTACCATCGCCGATGTGGCAGGTCAAACGCTTCAGATTGACTGGCAGGCTTATATTCATTTTTTGGCGGTAATCAGTATTAGTTTAGGTATTATGAATCTATTACCCATTCCTATGCTCGATGGCGGCCACCTAATGATGTTCGCTGTAGAGGGTGTGGCGGGTCGTGCTGCTTCGGAGCGCTTCTATATGGCAGGCCAGAAAGTTGGTGTCTTGCTGCTTGTCGGCTTAATGAGCCTGGCGTTTTATAATGATATTTTTAGGTTATTGAATTAAACTCCTTGATCAACTCAAAGCTAAATTATGTTTGTTTTACTGGTTTGAAGGTTTTCAAACAAGGGGTTGGGCTTTAATTTTCTCTCTGAGGGCGCCACACAGGTCTGTGCGCGTAGAGAGTATTTGAACAAACAGCCTTTCCGCAATCTCTTAGCGAGTCTTTGAGATACCATTTTCAGTCGCGGGGCTGGTTAAATATGAATCCGCAGGATCACATCAAGAGATGTTTAGAATGAAAAAAATTGTCGTTTCGATCTTAGTCTATAGTTTTGCCGCACTTGCACTGGCTCAGCAAAATTTTGTGGTATCAGACATTAAAGTGACTGGTCTGCAAAGAATTTCCGCAGGAGCCTTGTTTAATTTGTTACCGATACGAGTCGGCGACGAATTTGACAGCGCAGAATCGGGAGAAGTGATTCGCGAACTTTATAAGTCAGGATTCTTCAAAAACATTGAGTTGGCGACTGAGGGAACGGTTCTTAAAGTCGACGTTCTTGAATACCCGTCTATTTCACGAATCGAATTTTTTGGCAACAAACTGATCAAAGAAGAAGCTCTACGAGAGGCCTTAGGCGATAACGATTTTGTTGAAGGTCGAGTGTTCAAGCCAAACGTTCTAGAGCAAGTTGAACAAGAGCTTAAACGGCAATACCTAAATCAAGGCAAATATAACGCTCAAGTCGGCACTGAAGTTACCGATCTACCTCGTAATCGAGTATCGGTAAAACTTCACGTTAAAGAAGGACCAACCGCTAAGATTAAGAAGATTAATATTATTGGCAATACGTACTTTAGCGACAAAATGCTTCTGGATGAATTTGAATCCACTGATAGCATCCCTTTTTGGCGCTTTTGGGGTTCTGAAGACCAGTACTCAAGAGAAAAAGTGAGTGGTGACCTTGAAACATTAACCAGTTTTTATCAAGACCAAGGGTTCTTGGATTTTAATATAGTTTCAAATCAAGTGAGTATTTCTCCGGAAAAAGACGGTATCTTTCTAACTGTTAATATCGAAGAAGGCGAACGCTATAAAGTATCTCAATTTGTATTGAATGGTCGCTTAGTCGTTTCAGAAGATGAGCTTCTTCCCTATGTTTTTATTGCGCCTGGTAAAACTTACTCTCGCCGAGCGGTTGATGCGACTGTGGAGGCTATTGGAAGTCGATTAGCGGAAGAGGGTTACTCTTATGCCGAAATCGTACCGGTGCCTGACATAGATCGCGAAGCAAACACTGTGGGCTTTTCGATTAACGTTCGTCCGGGTCTTCGTGTGTACGTTCGTCGAATTGACATTATTGGTAACACGCTGACTAATGACACAGTCGTTCGCCGAGAACTTCGCCAGAACGAAGGTGCTGCATTTTCACCAAGTAGAGTTAACCGCTCAAAGATTAGGTTGCAGCGATTAAGCTTTTTCGATGAAGTTGCGATCGAAACGATTCCGGTTTCAGGTCGGGATGATCAAGTTGATCTGGAAGTTAAAGTTAAAGAGCGACCAACGGGTAGTTTCTTATTCGGCCTAGGTTACTCGGGTGATGATGGCGCATTAGTGCAAGCTTCCGTATCGCAATCAAATTTATTCGGTAGTGGTAACTTGCTCAATTTTTCGGTGCAACGTTCAGACATCATTCAATCGGTTACACTTCAGCACACTAACCCATATTACACTCGTGGCGGCATTAGCCGTACGATCGGAATTAGTGGGCGAAGTATCGATTCAACGCGAGCCAATACCTCGGCCTACATTACCGAGACACTGGGGTTGAACGTAAACTACTTATTCCCAATAAACGAAAACAACTCTTTTTCGCTTGGTGCTGGAATAGAGCGCATGGATCTACAAGCGACTCCGTTTTCTGTTCCCGAAGTGGCTGATTTTATTAACGAAAATCCGGAAAATGACCTGATTTCGTTAAGTACAGCATTTGTGCATGACACTAGAGACAGTTTACTTTACCCGACCGCCGGTAAAAATCTTCGAGTGTCCGCCGAGATATCGACGCCTGGTAGCGATCTTGAGTATTACCGATTGAACTTAGACAGCAGTATCTATTTTCCGATCACACGCAAGGCTGCATTTAAGCTTGGGTTAGGAATAGGGTATGGCGATGGTTACGGTGACACAGAAGCATTACCGTTTTTCAAACACTACTTTGCAGGTGGTTCATCATCTGTTCGTGGTTTTGAAGCACGTTCTCTTGGACCGCGTGACAGTAGCAACTTCCCGCAGCCTTTCGGTGGACCAAAGCGAGTCGTATTTAACGCATCACTGCTGTTGCCAATCGGCGATGGTGCCTTGGACAAACGTTTAAGTATGTTCTTAGATGCCGGCCAAGTGTTTTCTGACGTTGACGATTTTGATACTGGGGAAGTTCGTTATTCCGCAGGTGTCGGTTTTAACTGGGTTTCTCCGGTTGGACCGCTTTCAATCTCTTATGCGATTCCTCTAAACGAGGAGCCAGGTGATGAGGTCGAGAAGTTCCAATTCAGTGTTGGTCGTTTACTGCAGTAGCACTAACGGTTTTATGATGATTAAAAGGTTCATTGGGAAAAACATAATGTTGAAGAGCTCCATAGTTAAAGCATCAATGATTGCATTGCTGTTGGCTTTGTCTGGTACTGCACATGCTGAGTTAAAGATTGGTGTGTACGACAGCAAGGTGATCCTCGATAATTTGCCCATGGTTCAGGATGAGCAAAAGAAGCTTAGTGCTGAATTTGCGCCAACTCAAAAACAGATAAGCGATAAGCGCGAAGTTTTGCTTGCACTGCAAGAGTCGATTAGTAAAAACAGAGATGTGCTTTCAGAAGCAGAACTCAGACAGCAGTCTCTGGATTTTCAGAGTAAGCGGCGAGACTTGCAGCTGTTAATTGAAGATACCGACCGTTTATTCAATGCTCGACGCAATGAAGTTATGCGCGCAATACAAAATACTGTCGAACAAGAAGTCAGCACGTTTGCCAAAGATGAAGGGTATGATCTTATTTTGCGCAGCGGAGTTCTACACGCGAGTCCAAAGGTCGACATTACCCAAAAGGTACTGGAACGGCTTTCCAATAGGTGAGGGCTGAAGGCTAAAGGCTAAAGGCTAAAGGCTAAAGGCTAAAGGCTAAAGGTTAAGGCTTGCTTTGGGCTCAATTGCTAGACAATTCGTCAGTGCGGACATGCTAACAATATGGTTCTGTTAACAATGCGCGCTGCTAATTTGTACCAATTAGTCGAGGCGGTAGTCGAAATAGAGTTACACACCTAAACAGAGTTTAGAAACATATTTTAAAAATACAGGAGCTTTTCGTGCCATTACTTGATATCCACCAGGTCAAAAATTATTTGCCGCATAGATACCCGTTTTTGTTGATCGATAGGGTGCTTGAAGCCGAAGGAAAGGACCGCATTGTGACGTTGAAAAATGTGACCATCAACGAGCCGTTCTTTCAAGGACACTTTCCTCAAAGACCAGTAATGCCTGGGGTTTTAATTATTGAAGCCTTGGCGCAATCAAGCGCTATATTGGCATCGTTTGGTCTAGAGCATGTAGATACTGAAAAAATGGTCTATTATTTTACTGGGATCGACAAAGCCCGTTTTAAGCGGCCAGTCGAGCCAGGCGATCAATTGATTATGGAAATTGAGATGGTGCGCCGCATTAAAAACATGTGGAAATGTCGAGGCGAAGCTAAAGTAGATGGTGAGATTGTCGCTAAGGCCGAACTGATGTTTACTTTTAGACAGCTCGACTAGATTCTATAGACGGAAAGTTTTTAATAAAAACAGAAAGCTTTTCAAACGACGCCATTAAGCATTAACCCAAAAATTTTCGGAAGGTCTATGAGCAACGATATCCATCCTACAGCGATTATCGAGAAGGGCGCGCAGCTTGGCGACGGCGTCTCTGTTGGGGCTTATTCCATTGTAGGGCCAGATGTTGTTTTAGGTGATAATACGATTGTTGAGTCGCATGTAGTCATTAATGGCCATACAACCTTAGGGGAGAATAATCATGTGTTTCCCTATGCAGCGATAGGCGGTGCACCACAGTCGATTACTTATAAAGGTGAACCCACTCAGGTTGTAATAGGCGACAACAATATTTTTCGTGAAAATGTAACGGTTAATAGAGGTACAACTTCTGACGAAGGGATTACTTCGATCGGCAACGATAATTTTTTCATGGCCTATACACATATTGCGCACGATTGTCGTTTAGAGTCCAATATTGTGTTCGCTAATTCAGCGAGTCTTGCTGGTCACTGCCAAGTGGGGAACTATGTAGTGCTTGCTGGCTATACCTTGGTGCATCAGTTTTGCCGAGTCGGTGATCATTGTTTTACTGGGGTTAACTCAGTATGCATACAAGATGTTCCGCCCTTCACTCTGGTAGCGGGCAATCGTGCAATTACACACGGCATTAATGTGCGAGGTCTGCGCCGCAGAGGTTTTTCTAGCGATGACATCCTAGAGCTTAAGCGCGCATACAAAATTGTATACCGTTCTGGCTTGACCATGACACAAGCTCTAGAAACCATTGAAGGTAAGGAGTGGCAGTCTGAACATGTTAAATCTTTGGTGTCGTTCATTAGAGGCTCTAAGCGCGGCGTAATTCGCTAACCTTTTGTTGGTAACGCAAGGAAGCTGGCGGTAAGCGGAATGCACTTAAAGAAAATCGCGATAGTTGCAGGAGAAAAGTCTGGAGACTATCTCGGCAGCGAAATAGTGAGCGCTCTTAAGAAGCGCCACCCCAATGCTGAGTTTGTTGGTCTTGCTGGACCCTTAATGCAAGCACAAGGAGTACGTAGCCTCGCTGAAATGGAAAAGATTAGCATTATGGGCTTTGACGGTTTGCTCTCTAGTATTTTCGAAATACTTTCGATTCGTAAAAAGCTCCGAGACTTCTTTCTGGATTGGCAGCCAGACGTCTTTATTGGAATTGACGTGCCGGACTTTAATTTGGGTCTGGAACTAAAGCTTAAGCAATCGGGCACTCCTGTAGCTCACTGCGTGAGCCCAACGGTATGGGCGTGGCGTGGTGGAAGAATCACTAAGATTAAGCGAGCCATTCATAAGATGCTCGCGCTCTTTCCATTTGAGGAAGACTACTATAAACGCCACGATACTCCAGTGGTGTGCATTGGTCACCCGCTCGCTAATCAAGTTCGTAATTGGGTTCTTCCTAACGAATTTATCGAGGCTTTTCCAAAGAAAAAAGAACGACGCATCGCTATATTGCCAGGCAGTCGCATGAGCGAAGTAGGGCGGTTGGCGGCTACCATGTTTGCTGGCGCGCGAGCGTTGGCAAGTAAGTTTGAGCATATTGAGTTTGTTATTCCTGCCGCCAACTCAAAGCTAGCAGACTATATGCGCGATCTTGAAGAATTCGACCCGTCGATCATGCGAATTGCGGATGGGTATTCGCGTGACGTGTTGGCGAGCTCAGATATAGCTATCTTGGCGTCGGGTACGGCGGCTCTAGAAGCCGCTCTGTTCGCTAAACCAATGGTCGTGATGTATCAAGTGTCAAAGCTTACTGCGTGGCATGCAGGGCGAACTATGCAGGTTTCACATTACTCCATGCCCAATCACCTTACTTCGCCTCCAGCTGTGAAAGAGTTTGTGCAGGAAGAGGCTAATGTCGAGAACTTGGTTGGAGAAGTTTCTAGACTATTGGAAGATCACGATTATTATCAGACAATGCAGGCGGCCTTGGCCGCTATAGCACCAGAGCTCGATAAAGATTTTGGCCTATTGAGTGCCAAAGCCATCGAAGACTTAGTCGCACAATTAAGCCCAGCGAAGTGAAGCCACTAGATCGGCACACACTGCTCGCTAAAAGTCGTTACGCATCTCGCTACGCGCATATCGACCTGCTTGCCGGAGTTGATGAAGTCGGTCGTGGGCCGTTAGCGGGGCCTGTTGTTACAGCGGCCGTAATTCTGCCTAAAGATTACAGTTTAGAAGGGCTGACCGACTCAAAAAAAACGACGGCTAAGCAACGGGAGCATTTGTTCGAACGCATAAATCAAGACGCAGTTGCTCTAGCGCTAGGAGAGGCGTCTATCGAAGAGATTGATTCTCTGAATATTCTGCACGCCACGATGCTGGCGATGCAAAGATCGGTAAGCGCATTAGCAATCCAACCACAGCACGTTCTAGTTGATGGCAACCGTTGTCCAAGTTTCCCTATGTCTAGCGACGCAATCGTTAAAGGCGATGGCTTAGTAGATTGTATTTCAGCCGCGTCTATTATCGCAAAGGTTCATCGGGACCGGTTAATGCAAGATTACGCAGTACAATATCCACATTACGGTTTTGAATCGAATGCGGGCTACCCAACCGCCCAACATCGTAATGCTTTGCAAGAGCATGGCGTAACACCGATACATCGTCGTAGTTTTGCACCCGTCGCAAAGGCGCTTCTCAGCGAAAAACTAAGATGATTCTGCGAGATGTCGAATCGATGCAAAATTGCATCGATTCTGTTCTCAATTGTGCTGCGCTTAAGGGTACAATCGCCCGATGAAGTCGTCTTTCGTCCACCTCCACCTCCACTCGGAATATTCGCTTGTAAACGGTACGATTACGCTGTCTGGACTGGTCGAGCAGACGTTACAAAAGCAAGCTCCTGCGGTCGCTTTAACCGATATGGGCAATCTATACGGCGCCGTTAAGTTTTTCAGTAAGTGTGTATCAGCGGGTATCAAGCCTTTAATTGGTGCTGAGATTTTCTTAGATAACCCCGACAAAGTAAACCAGCCTTATATTTTGGTCTTATTGGTGCAGAATGCCGCGGGCTATAAGAACCTATCAAAGTTAATCTCAATGGGGTATCAAAAAGGTCAAGCGAACAATCGGCCTGAATTGACTAAGCAATGGTTAGCTGAGCATAACGAAGGGCTGATCTGCTTGTCCGGGGGGCTTCGTGGAGACTTGGGTAATGCAATTTTGGCCGCGCGCCCAAACCTTGTTAATAGCGTTTTAGAAGAGTATTTGCAGATATTTCCCAATCGTTTTTATATCGAAATACAGCGCGTTGGAAAAGATTACGAAGAAGAGTACATAAGCGCTGCGGCGCTACTGGCATCAGAGCGTGGACTGCCTTTGGTGGCGACCAATGATGTGCATTTTATGTACGAGCAAGATTACGAGGCTCACGAAGTCAGAGTCTGTATCAACGAGGGCCGAGTCCTCAACGACCCACGCCGTACAAAACACCATACTCGATCGCAGAGTCTAAAGTCTGGTGAGGAGATGGAGGCATTGTTTGCGGACTTGCCGAGCGCTATTGCTAACACTACAGAGATTGCCAAGCGCTGTAACTTTGAATTACATACCGGCGAATATTTCTTACCCGACTTTCCCATTCCAGAGGGCTACACCGAAGAATCTTATTTACGCGAGCAAAGCTTCCAGGGTTTAGAGCATTCCCTAGCACGACGTTTTCCAGAGGGCGCCAGTCAGGAAAACATTCAAGAGTACAACGAACGTATGGAGTTCGAACTGCAGATCATTCTGCAGATGGGATTCCCAGGCTACTTTCTGATTGTTGCGGACTTTATTCAGTGGGCTAAGCAAAATGATGTGCCCGTCGGCCCGGGGCGGGGTTCAGGCGCGGGCTCCATTGTTGCGTACGCTCTGGGTATTACTGACCTTGACCCGATCAAGCACCAGTTGCTCTTCGAGCGATTCCTAAATCCAGAGCGGGTTTCCATGCCCGATTTCGACGTCGATTTTTGCATCGAAGGTCGAGAGCGAGTGATTGACTACGTCGCGAACAAGTATGGTCGCAATAAGGTGTCGCAAATCATTACGTACGGCACCATGGCAGCAAAAGGCGTTATACGCGACGTAGGACGTGTCTTGGGTATGTCGTATGGCCATGTGGACGGCATTGCCAAGCTCATTCCGTTTGAACTTGGTATGACACTAACCAAAGCGCTTGAGCAAGAGCCTGAGTTACGCGAACGGTATGAGCAAGAAGACGAGATCACAGAACTCGTCGATATGGGGCTTAAGCTAGAAGGTATCGCGCGTAATGTGGGCAAACATGCGGGTGGGGTGGTTATTGCCCCAACAGATCTAACCGACTTTACGCCACTCTACTGTGAACGCGACTCTGAGCAAATTGTTTCTCAGTACGATAAAGATGATTTGGAAACTATAGGTCTGGTTAAATTCGACTTTCTAGGGCTCAAGACACTCACTATCATCGATTGGGCTGTTAAAGCCATCAATGCGTCACTACCGATCGATACAAAGCCTTTGGTGATCGAAGCATTAGAACTTGACGACGCGCCGACCTACGAGATCCTTAAAAAGGGCTTAACGACAGCTATCTTCCAGCTCGAGTCGTCGGGCATGAAGGAGCTCATCAAAAATCTTCTTCCAGATCAATTTGAGGATATCGTCGCATTGGTGGCGCTCTACCGTCCAGGGCCGCTGGGTGCGGGCATGGAGAAAGTCTATTGCGACCGGAAACACGGTAAAGAAGTTACTAAATATCCACACCCAATGCTTGAGCCGATTTTAAATAACACGTACGGCGTTATTTTGTACCAGGAACAAGTTATGGAGATCGCCCGAGTTATGGCGGGCTATTCTTTAGGTGGTGCAGATATTTTGCGCCGCGCAATGGGTAAGAAGAAGGCGTCAGAAATGGCGGAGCAACGCGAGATTTTCGAACGTGGGGCCGCCGAACGAGGCGTAGACGTCCAGACCGCCAAAGATGTGTTTGACCTAATGGAGTACTTTGCTGAGTACGGCTTTAACAAGAGTCATTCAGCCGCTTATGCCTTAGTAGCCTACCAAACAGCTTGGTTAAAGGCTCATTACCCGTCTCATTTTATGGCAGCGTGTATGTCGGCGGATATGGAGAACACCGATAAGGTCGTAATTCTGCTTAACGAAGCTGTCGAGCTAGGTTTAGTCGTAGAGCATCCCGACATCAATCGTTGCGAATATCAATTTAAGGCGTATGACGACACTCATATCGTATATGGCTTAGGCGCCATTAAGGGCATCGGCCGCCCAGTGATCGAGGCCATAATTGAAGCGCGCGCCAAAGGTGGACACTTTGCCGATTTGTACGATCTGTGTGCGCGTATGGACGGCAAGCGAGTTAATCGCCGCGCCCTCGAAGCATTGATTAAAGCAGGCGCGCTCGACGAGCTCGGAACACATCGTGCTAGCTTGATGGCCAGTGTTGATCTGGCGTTAGAAGCGGCGAACCAGCAGCACCGCAGCAGCGCGGCTGGGCAGAATGACATGTTCGGTATCGTTGCGCCTGCTGAAACTGTGCAGGTTTATCAAAATGTTCAAGAGTGGAAGAAAGAAGAGCTGCTGACTGCAGAGAAAGATACTCTAGGGTTGTATTTGAGTGGGCATCCAATTGATGTCTATATCGATGAACTAAAGCAGTTTACAAGCTGCCGGTTAGTAGATGTTGATGTAGGCGGAGGTAAGCCGAGTAAGGGCCGTGCTAAAACGCCATTAACGCTGGCTGGTCTAGTGGTTGGCGTCAGAGTATTAAACACCAAGTCTGGCTCACGAATGGCGTTTCTAACGCTTGATGACAAGTCAGCCCGTATGGAAATTGGTGTTTATGGTGAGCTCTACGACGAGCGTCGTGAAGTAATCCGTAAAGACAAAGTTTTAGTGGTTAAAGGCAAAGCGAGTCATGACCATTTCACTGGAAACCTTAGAGTATCCGCAGACGAGCTGTTTGACATTGAACAAGCGCGGACTCATTTGTCCAGAATGCTGGGAATACGCTTGCAGGGTGACATCATGACCCGCGAAATGGTAGGTCAGTTGCGTGAGTTGTTAGAACACAACGAACTAGGTCAGTGTCGCGTATCGCTTGAGTATTTGGGCGAACAAGGCTACTGCAGCCTGCAACTATCCAAGGATTGGATGATTGTTCCCGAGCCATTGATCATGGAAAAGCTTGTTTTGTTAGTTGGCCACGACAATCTTAGAGTGGTTTATTAAGGTTTGTTGTTAAATGTTGTCTCTAACGTATTGCTTTTAAAGCTAAAACTTTGATAACCTAGACATCAGTCGAGAAAATACCTTTTTCGGTGATGGTGGGCCTGCACAATGAACGCAAGCCGAATAGTCCGCACCATTGTTATTGCGAAGTTTTATTAGGTTTAAGTAAGCTGAATTAAAACTTTTACAGCACTTTTATAAGGGTTGGTATTGATGTCCACGTCAAAGAGCTTAAGCGCGCATGATCGTCTAAAGGGCGTATTGTTTGAACAGCTGGGTTTAGCTGAAGACACACACTTTTATGTTGCCTATAGTGGCGGCGTAGACTCTACCGTGCTGTTGTACCTAATGCGTCGATTAAAAGAAACCATGGGCTTTTCGCTCACGGCGATGCACGTAGATCATGGGCTCAATCCAAATTCAAATCGATGGGCTCAACATTGCGCCCGCGTTTGCAGGGCATACGATGTGCCGCTGCAACAAACACTTTTAAATCTTGATGATGCTTCAGAGGCTAGTGCACGTAACGCTCGATACGACTGGTTCAGAGCGCGCATGCTTCCAGGTTCGGTATTGCTTACTGCTCACCACCAACAAGATCGAGCTGAAACATTTTTATTCAATCTTTTGCGTGGTGCGGGTAGCGCAGGCTTATCTAGTTTGCGCATGTCACGCCGGTTTGCCCATTCGCATTTAATTAGACCTCTGCTTGATTTTAAACAATCCGAAATCGAGAGCATTGCACAACAACGTGGTTTGCAGTGGATAGAAGACCCTAGTAATCAGCAGAACGATTATTCCAGAAATCATATTAGAAATGAGATTTTGCCTGTTCTAAATACGTTTCGCGAAGACGCTGTACAAAATATCGCTAGAGCGAGCGCTAATCTTGAAGAAGAAAACGGCCTGCTTCGGGAAGTCGCAATTGCTGATCTTGTTGATGTTAGAGAGCATACCTTGCACCCAGTCGACGACTCACACGCGCTGTGTTTTGACGATATGAGTTCATTAAGTAAGAACCGCAAGGCCAACTTACTGCGCTTTTGGTTGCACTCCCTCAACCTGCATACGCCGAGTCGCCGGCTATTGAACGCGGTTCTCGACGCCTTTGATACCCCACCCGCACCCACGGCCGTTCTACAAGAAGGCGGAAGTCAGTTTCGATTTTATATGGGATTCTTGTACGTCATGCCGGCGCGTTCCGAATTTCCCGATTTTTGCCCAGTAGATTGGGACGATCCTGAATCGTCACTCCAGTTGTTTAACAGTAGATTACGCGTGGATCCGACACCGAAACTCAAGGATCTTGTCGATAAAAATAGACGCGCTCGCTTAAGAGTGGTTTCTCGGCAAAATGTTGTAAACCCTAAAGCGTTACAAGGACACACGTTAAATATTAAAAAATGGATGCAAGAAGCAGGCGTACCGCCTTGGCGGCGCCAAAGTACGCCATTGCTTACATTAGAGCAACGTAATAGCGAGATCTTACTCGCGCCAATCGACCAATATTCGTATAACGAATGGGTTTGCGTCGATCAGTCTTAAGCATTTTTCAAAAGTCGTACCGAAATACATTGTTACAATAGGGCACCTCTTGTAACATGTAGAACCTTCTGGAGTTTGGTGAGAATAGACCTAACCGAGCGTCGGAAGGAGCCCTAATTTGGGCGTCCCTCCTTGCTGTTCTAGTTAGAATTCTATTGTTCCGTTATTCTGTTGATGCCTTCTGAATAGGCTATGCGCATGGCCCTTATTGGTCAATTGTGCGTACCCTTTCATAGCGCATTGCAGGCAGGTCTATGACTGTGCAAGCGTTCGTTTATATCGTGTCGTTTGTCTCGGAACTCTCTTACATAAGCCCCATAAGTGATTGATTTTTAAGTATTAGTTGTTTCATATTGTGGATGGCTATGCTTTACGCTGCATCAGTTAGGCAGCTTAGAACAGGACGAGGGTCCAATGACTAAATTTATTTTCATCACCGGTGGCGTGGTGTCTTCGCTCGGTAAAGGTATTGCCGCGGCTTCTTTAGCAACCTTGCTCGAAGCGCGAGGGTTAAAGGTAACAATGATGAAGCTTGACCCCTACATCAATGTTGATCCAGGTACCATGAGCCCTTTTCAGCATGGCGAAGTTTTCGTTACAGAAGATGGTGCCGAGACAGATTTAGACTTAGGCCACTACGAGCGATTCATTCGAACCACACTTACGCAAAAAAACAACTTCACTACAGGTCGAATCTACGAGCGCGTATTGAAGAAGGAGCGTCGTGGTGATTATCTCGGCGGTACTGTTCAGGTCATTCCACATATCACCAACGAAATGAAGGATGCCATTGAGGCCGGTGCGGGTGATGGTGACGTTGATGTTGCCCTAGTAGAAATCGGTGGGACGGTAGGTGACATCGAATCTTTGCCGTTTATGGAAGCTATTCGTCAAATGCGAATTGAGAAGGGCTTTGAAAATACCTTGTTCATGCACCTAACGTTGGTGCCCTATATTGAAGTAGCGGGGGAGATTAAGACCAAGCCGACTCAGCACTCTGTTAAGGAGCTTCGCAGTATTGGTATTCAGCCTGACATTCTTTTATGTCGAGTACATGAACCCTTGCCAGAAGACGCTCGGTCAAAAATCGCATTGTTTACCAACGTAGCGAAAGATGCCGTAATTTCTGGTGTGGATGTAGGTAACATCTACGAAATTCCTTTGCTCTATCGCGATCAAAAAGTCGATGAACTAGTCGTTAAGCATCTTAGATTAGATTGCTCAGAGGCCGATTTAAGTGAATGGGAGCGCGTTGTAGAACGTACAGCCAACCCAACGGGTGAAGTTACCATTGCCTTAGTCGGCAAGTACATTGGTCTTACAGAGTCCTATAAGTCTTTATCCGAGGCTCTTGGTCACGCGGGTATTTCGACACTGACGAAAGTTAAAATCAATTATATTGACGCCGAGCGTATCGAAGAAGAGGGCGAGGAATGCCTGCGCGGCAATGATGCTATCTTAGTAGCCGGCGGTTTTGGAGACCGAGGAACAGAAGGGAAAATTGCGGCCGCTCGTTATGCTCGTGAGAGCAAGACACCGTATCTTGGAATCTGTTTAGGTATGCAGGTAGCGGTTATTGATTTTGCTCGTAATATTGCCGGTTTAGATAACGCAAATAGCACTGAGTTTGACCAAGAAACTCCGCACCCTGTTATTGGTCTTATTACAGAATGGACTGATAAAGATGGCAGCGTACAGCAGCGAGACGAGAATTCTGATTTGGGCGGAACCATGCGCCTTGGCGGACAAACGTGCTATTTAACGCCAGGCTCGAAAGCTCGAGAAGTGTATGGCGCAGATCAAATTGTTGAACGTCATCGTCATCGTTACGAATTTAATAATAATTACCGCGATCAACTGACAAATGCCGGCCTGGTTGTTGGCGGAAAATCTGATGACGACTTAGTTGAAATGGTCGAGCTGCCCGATCACCCGTGGTACATTGGCGTTCAGTTTCATCCAGAATTTACGTCTAGCCCGCGCGACGGACATCCGCTTTTTACTGCGTTTGTGCAAAAAGCTCGCGATCTCAAAGCTGACTAATACCTAACTAAAATCTAACGAAAAGCCCGATTCAAGAAAAACTTAAACCCAAGTGATACTTAAATGAAAATAGCTGATTTTGAGGTTGGTCTAGATCAACCCTTTTTCCTGATTGTTGGTCCCTGCGTTATCGAATCTCGCGAGTTTGCGCTTGAGACCGCAAAAATGATTCGAGATGTCACCGGTGAGCTAGGTATTAACGCTCTATACAAATCTTCGTTTGATAAAGCTAATCGCACCTCGGGGAGTTCTTTTCGAGGTCCTGGCATTCAGGAAGGTTTAGAAATTCTAGCCGAAGTACGCGACGTCGTTGGTATGCCGGTATTAACAGACGTGCACACTCCTGAGCAAATAGAGCTGGCCGCCAAATATGTAGATATGTTGCAAACGCCAGCATTCTTGTGCCGCCAAACAGATTTGATCGAAGCGGCGGGGGCTTGTGGTATTCCGGTCAATATTAAGAAAGGCCAATTCCTGTCACCCCCAGAAATGATCAATGTAACTAAGAAGGCTGAGGCAGCGGGCGGAAAAGGCCGAGTATCCGTGTGTGAACGCGGTGCTTCTTTTGGCTACAATAATTTGGTTGTGGATATGCGCGGTCTTGCGCAAATGCGCGCTACGGGTTGCCCCGTTGTATTTGACGCTACCCATTCTGTTCAGCTTCCGGGTGGTCAAGGCGACCGTTCTGGCGGACAACGCGAGTTCGTACCTGTTTTGGCGCGTGCTGCGGTCGCGGCAGGTGTGTCTGGTTTGTTTATGGAAACTCATCCTGATCCAGATAACGCTAAGAGCGATGGCCCCAACGCTTGGCCTACACAACGGTTAAAAGAATTATTGACGACGTTACAGCAGATTGATGTGGCCGTTAAGGCCGCTCCATTCGACGCTGACAATTTATAAGTTCGCAAAGAAGCTAATAGATTATAAGTTCGCAAAGAAGCTAATAGATTATAAGTTCGCAAAGAAGCTAATAGAATCAAACGCAGTACTCAAGTCAGAGATAAAAGGCACTAGTTGGGTCACTTAACCGGCTCGCCATATTCAATTCACTCATAACGCCTAGATACACGGAAACCTATTTAGATTATGTCCAAAATCAAAAATATTAAAGCAAGACAAATTCTCGATTCTCGTGGAAACCCAACTGTAGAAGCTGACGTTTGGTTAGACGACGGTTCGTTTGGACGAGCAGTTGCCCCATCAGGCGCGTCGACCGGCTCTTTAGAAGCCTTAGAGCTGCGTGATGGCGATGCTGACCGATATTTAGGCAAAGGGGTCAGCAAGGCTGTTGCGAACGTTAACAATCAAATACGGTCTGCGCTTATCGGCACCGACGCAATTGATCAACGTGCTCTTGATACGAAGATGATCGAGCTAGATGGCACTAAAAACAAATCTGGTCTTGGGGCGAACGCGATTCTGGCTGTTTCTTTAGCGTCGTCTAAAGCCGCCGCCGCGAGCCAAGGTCTTCCGCTTTACCGACATTACGCGAACTTATTCGGCACTACCGAGCTTGAAATGCCTGTTCCACAGATGAACATCATTAACGGTGGTGAACACGCAGATAACTCAATCGATTTTCAAGAGTTTATGATTCTGCCAACAGGACTTTCAACGTTCAGTGAGGCATTAAGAGCGGGCACCGAAATTTTTCATTCTCTGAAAAAAGTGTTGCACGCCCAAGGTCTAAACACGGCTGTTGGGGATGAGGGCGGCTTTGCTCCTAATTTGCCATCAAATGAGTCGGCTGTTGGTATTCTAATGGAAGCCATTGAACGCGCAGGCTATAAGCCTGGCGAAGATATTTTATTGGGGCTTGATGTTGCCAGTACTGAGTTTTATAAAAATGGAATCTACCGATTGGATGCCGAAGACAAATCATTGTCATCGGCAGAGTTTGCCGAATATTTACACGCTTGGGTTGATCGTTACCCAATTATTACCGTTGAAGACGGTATGGCAGAAGACGACTGGGATGGTTGGGCTGATTTGACCAAACGTGTTGGGTCTAAAGTTCAGCTTACCGGTGATGATTTGTTTGTTACCAATACAGAGATTTTGCAGCTCGGTATTGATAGAGGTGTCGCCAACTCAATCTTAATCAAGTTTAATCAGATTGGCAGTCTCACTGAAACGTTTGATGCGATTCAAATGGCGCACGACGCAGGTTACAAAGCGACTATTTCACATCGCTCTGGTGAAACCGAAGACACAACCATTGCCGATCTAGCCGTTGCAACCGCCGCAGGACAAATTAAGACAGGCTCTTTGTGTCGTTCTGACCGAGTTGCTAAGTACAACCAACTGCTTCGTATAGAAGAAGAGTTGGGTGCTAAAGCTATCTACCGCGGTCGTGACGTCTTTGGCTAAGTAGTTTTATTTATGCGTTCTTTTTAGTTTTTCTTTAGTTTTTCTGGAATGCGCAATCGCACTGTAGTCGTAAAGACAGACTTAAAAGTAGTCGTTGATACACAGGTGGCTACTCTGCAGATACTAACTAACGATTCCCCAGATCACAATTCTAAGCTGGCACCTGAGCCAGCTTAGTAAGTCAGAATATAGGTTAGTACATAAGTCGATCATTAGATCGATCCGTTAATTAGCTTCTGAATAGGCATTAAACATGCATAAGCCCGCTACTAAGATTCCGCGCTCGCCAACCAACAACAATGCACCCGAAGCTATTGTGCAGCGTCAGCAGTTTGTTAAAGACGAGCTAGGTGTATCACTAGACCATGTAGGCCATTTTTCTCAGCCAACTGAAGCGCTGCACGGCAATATCGAAAATCCTATTGGCGTTGCTCAGGTTCCCATCGGTTTAGCGGGCCCCATTTTAATTAATGGTGAACACGCTCAGGGTTCTTTTTATATTCCCATGGCGACAACAGAAGGCACCCTGGTTGCGAGCTATTCTAGAGGCATGCGCTTATTGTCGGCCATTGGCGGCGTTAAGACGACCGTTATTGAGCGCTATATGCAGCGAGCACCAGTGTTCTATTTTGACAATGCAGAGCAAGCCCGAGACTTTGGTGAATGGGTCGATACGCATATGGAGGATATCCGCGCGGCTGCCGAATCAACTACTTCAGTTGGTAAGCTATCGCATATCGAACAATATGGCGTTTCGCGCATGCGATTTTTACGCTTTAACTACACAACAGGTGATGCAGCAGGACAAAACATGTGTGGCAAGGCGACTCTCGCTGCCTGTGAATGGATTAGTACGCACAACCCCCTAGCGCCTAGGTTTACATTATCGGGCGCTATTGATACCGACAAAAAGCATTCTCACATCAATACCTTGCATTCTAGAGGCGCTAGAGTAGTTGCAGAAGCAACGCTACCCAATGACCTGGTAAAAGACATGATGCGGGTCGACACTAAAACCTTGTTTAAGGCTCGCCAAGTATCGAATGTGGGCGGTATGCTCGCAGGCACGACCAACAATGGCTTGCATGCGGCCAATGCTTTAGCCGCAATTTTTATCGCCACTGGCCAAGACGCAGCCAATGTTGCTGAGTCACAAGCGGGCATTGTTTACGTGGATCTTTTGGACAATGGTGATTTGTATTGGTCTATCACTCTACCATCGGTTATTGTCGCAAGTTATGGTGGCGGCACGGGCCTGGCCACGCAGCGTGAGTGCTTAGAAATTATGGATTGCTACGGGCAAGGAAAAGCTCTAAAACTGGCCGAAATTTGCGCTGCAACAGTGCTTGCGGGCGAGTTGTCGCTTGCATCTGCGGTGTTGGCGGGTGACTGGGTAGAGAGCCATGACCGGCTTGGTCGTAATCGGCCTTAGGGCTTAAATTTTAGAGCTTAGGCCTTAGACCTGATAACTCTTTTCAATGTGCTCGCGAGTGAGTACTCCGTAGATACGCGATTTTGATTTTCCGTGAGCTCCAACAATGTACAAAACTTCGATGTCCTCGTTTTGCATCTTCTCATGCGCCTCTTGGAGTGTCGCGATGATCGGGATGGATCTAGTGTCCAGGCGCTTTGCCGGTATCTTAAGTAAGTCAATTTCGGTTTCCACATCGGTTTGACTATCCAATTCGTTAAGATGACGAGCAATGTCTGTTGCAGGAAGCACTGAGGTGTTGTGCGTATCATCCTGATCAACAACTAATAACCAGCTAGGTTCATCTTTAAGCAATTGCTTGCACGAACCGAGTGTCAGCCGACGATGCTGTTGTAAGAAATTTCTATCCATTACGCTGGCGACGCCGATTTTACGTAAGGCAATGGAAAGCGAAGAATTTCTGTAGTCATTGCCGTGTGCTTGCAGTAAGTGGCGATATATAGAGCGTTGCCCAAACCCACCTTGTGCCATAAGCGTTGCAGATATTACTGCTAACATTCCTGGCAATACAATGCTGGGCGATGCCGTTAATTCCAGGAGGTAAATTAGAGCAGCAAGTGGCGCCTGCAATGTCGCGGCCATCATGGCGGCCATGCCGAGTACGGCATACCATCCAGGTTCTGCAAAGTTAGGTGAAAATGATTGCGCGCCAAGGCCAATCAGCCCGCCTGCGCTTGCACCAATAAATAGGGTAGGGCCAATCAATCCTGCTGGCATACCAAGCCCGATGGACACAGACGTAGCGAGCAATTTCATGACCAACAATCCTATAACGAAGCCTAAAGAAAGCTGGCTCAATAGCAAAGCATCAACGGTGTCGTACCCTATGCCCATTATCTGAGGTACTAAAACTGCGCAAAGCCCTGTAAAAACACCTGCAATAAGCATTCTTTGGAACACAGGTTGATCTTTGCTCACGATGGCAATGCCTGAGCTAAGCTTAATGAAAAGGGCCGCCAAAGCGCCAATAAGTAAACCCATTATCGCAACCAAGGGGAGTTCTAATACGGTATTAACAGGCATTACCGGTACCGCAATGGCGGTTGCACTGCCTAAAGTAAGTCTAGTAATAGTTGTCGCACTTACTGCTGCAAGGATGATCGGCGTAAAGCCAAACACCGTATATTCCATTACCACCACTTCCATTGCGAAGATAACTCCTGCAAGTGGGGTGTCGAAGGCGGCGGCAATGGCAGCGGCTACCCCAGCCCCTACCAAAATACGGACACCGTTGTTGGGTATTTTGAGGACGCGACCTAAAAGGCTGCCGCCACTGGCGCCTAAGTGAATACTTGGGCCTTCTTTGCCCATGGACTGGCCACTTATTAATGCGATTGTCGCTGTTAGAAACTGTAAAGTGGCTCGCTTAAACGGTAAATGGCCTTGATGATATTCAAGACGGGTTAGGACATGACCAACACCAACGTCGCGGTCTTTCTTTTTAACGAGTGTGAGTATGAGTCCGAGTAAAACTGCACCACCTACGCACAAAGCGAAACGCATGAGCGCATTGAGCGATTCAAACGACTCAGGATCCCCGCCCATAGGAAGCACTGCAGTGCCTAACTCGAGAGCGTAGCGGAATGCGATGATAATCGCCCCAGCGGCAAGGCCCGTTAAAACGCCCAAAAAAGCCAGCAGTGGTAAGCCATCGTATTGCTTAGACAGCTTTAGTTGCTGCTGCTCGTGGAAACGGTGATACGCGTCTCTGATCAAACCCAGACTAGGAATTAACTCAATTAGTTTTTCTAGTTTGGTTGTTTGGTCAGTCACTGAGATTTTGTATGTATTTTTTTCGAGTCTTAACTTAAGTGAGTGAGCAAAATCTAAGAAAATGTTAGAAAGGTAACTCTTGGTTAGCGTCAACGCTGTGAACTAGTCTACCAAAGTCTGATTGAATGCGCTCAAGTGCAGCTTCGTCGTCGGCTTCGAATCTAAGTACCAAAATGGGGGTCGTATTAGAGGGCCGAATCAAGCCAAATCCGTCTGCAAAATCAACTCTGAGTCCGTCAATGGTGTTAATTGATCCGTCTGGGAAATCAGAGGCTGTAACGAGCTTATCCATAAACGTATAGTGTTCACCTTCGTTAAACTCCATTCGTAACTCCGGAGTGTTGACACTATTGGGCAAGGCATCGAATACTTCTTGTGGGCTTTTATCTTGGTTGGCTAAGATTTCGATGAGTCGAGCGCCGGCATAAACACCGTCATCAAATCCGTACCAGCGTTCTTTCATAAAGATATGACCGCTCATTTCTCCGGCAAGTGCCGCGTCTGTTTCTTTAAGCTTTGACTTAATGAAAGAGTGGCCTGTGCGCCACATTGTTGCTTTACCGCCAGCGGCCTCAATTTCTTTGGGCAATAAGCGCGAGCATTTAACGTCATAGATGATCTCGGCGCCAGGATTGCGAGAAAGCACGTCGCGTGCAAATAGGATCATTTGTCGATCAGGCCAAATAACCTCTCCTTTGGGAGTAACTATGCCGAGTCGGTCGCCGTCGCCGTCAAACGCCAGGCCTATATCAGCATCGTGTTCGGCGACTGCAGATATCAAATCTTCAAGATTTTCGGCTTGGCTAGGGTCAGGGTGATGGTTTGGAAAATTGCCATCAATCTCGGTGAACAAGCCAATAACATCGCAACCAATGCCTCGATACACTTGCGGAGCCGTTGCTCCAGCAACGCCATTACCGCAATCGATCACAATTTTCAGGCGACGTTTTGGTTTAACGTCTCCAATGATCTCTTTGATGTATTGATCAATTACTGACTCAATCGTATAACTGCCGTCGCCGTTCTCATAGTCACGCTTTAGAATCCGTTGCTTTATATCTTGAATGCGTTCGGCCGACAGTGTCGTGCCCTCGACCACCATTTTAAAACCGTTGTAATTTGGTGGGTTGTGGCTACCAGTAATAGCGACGCACGAGCCTATATCCTTAGCGTAGCTCGAGTAATACACCACAGGAGATGGGGCCACACCAATATCAATCACATTGACACCACTGGCTTGCAGGCCTGCCGACAGCGCTTTAGTCATGGCGGGTCCAGAAAGCCGACCATCTCTACCGACTACAATACTTGAACCCCCAGCCGCTATAACCTCAGAACCCAGAGCGTGACCAATGCGTTTAACAATGTCTAAGCTAAGAGATGAATCAACGATTCCGCGGATATCGTAGGCTTTAAAAATTTCGTGTGGGAAGCTCATTGTGTTTGAGGTCTGTATAAGAAGGGTTGATCGAATAGACTGGATTCTATCGAACTAGCCAGATTAAGCAATTGGAGTGACGTGAACGATTGTTGAATGTTACAAGGTTTGGTCAGAAATCGTTCGATCCGATCGAGCTAATTTGAGATAGTGTAAAATATCTGAGAGTAGATTGCAGTTACTTGGAGTACACCAGCTTCTTAATTTCAACTTCTGATTCTACATTTTAATTCCTAGACAATCGCGATTTAACTATACGTGACACCACGAAACACACCTTTTTAATAGGAAGCCAACTATGCGTCAAACTACTAGAGCATTATTGTTATCTGCCTTGGTCTTTCCTGGTTTAGGTCAACTGGTTTTGCAGCGCAGGGCCATTGGATATAGCCTAATCACGACTGCCGCTGTCGCGGCGATCACCATTTTCTATTACGTGATATCTAGTGCATTGCAGGTTGTTGGGCGAGTTACCTCTGGGGAGGTTCCGCCGGATTTTTTTGTTATTCGTAAATTAGTGACTGAGCAACAGGCTGCGGCGGATTCGAGTGCATTGAACGTTGCTTTATTGGTGTTGGTAATCAGTTGGCTTGTGGGTATTATCGATGCCTTGCACAGGTCTCGTACGCAATCCGATGACGCCAGTAGTTAAGCGGATCTAAGATAAAAAAAACTAAACTACAAAAGGGGAGAGCAGATGCAAGCTATGAAGTTTAATGGGAGCGGTTCCGAGTATTTCAAAATTTGGATAGTCAATATATTGCTGACTATCGTGACGCTTACTTTGTACTACCCATGGGCTAAGGTCCGAAACCGCCGTTATTTTTATGGCAATACTGAGCTCGACAACCAAAACTTTGAATACCACGCGACGGGCAAACAATTATTTGCTGGCTATTTGATCGCTATCGTAGCGCTCATCGCATACGTCGTAATTCAGCAGGTTTCACCAGTGGGCGGTGTTGTCGTTTTTCTGATTTTATTTCTGGCCATACCTTGGATTGTTTGGCGGAGCCTTATTTTTAATATGCGGGTGAGCAGTTATAGCAATGTGAGGTTTGGCTTTGCTGGTAAATTGGGCGGTGCCTATTTCAACTTTCTGTTACTGCCAATTTTCTTGTTTTTAGCTGTTTATGGTTTTCCAATTATGGCAGCGATACTTGCGCCGACGGCGGACGGTGACGTAGCGTCTGTGGGACCCATGGTTGGAGTTTTCTTCTTCATAGGTCTAGCCGTGGCCGCATATCTGTATGGTGTTATGAAGCAGTGTAACAACGCGTATATTATTAATGGATCGCGGTTTGGTCAGGGCGAGTTTAAGACCGATTTAAAAGCTGGACCATTCGTCATCTTTCTTCTGAAAGCGATCGGTTTAACGATTCTCGGCATATTTGGTTTGCTATTGCTAATCTCCATCGCTGCGATGTTAATGGGCGCCGGAGCACAGTTAGGGGATTTAGGTGCTGCTTTTGGGGACCCAGAAGCAATGAACGACATTTTTGCGAATAGTCTAGTTATTTCAATTGTCGTAGTAATGTACATCGGGTTGTTGTTTCTCAGTATCGCTATTTTTACGTACCTCCAGGTGAGGCAACGTGAGTATATTCTTAAAAATTCGACGATCGACGGCAGAATAGGACTTGCTTCAACTATGAGTGCTAGATCGTTGGCGTGGGTAAGTTTTTCTAATTTGCTCGCTATCATTGTTACCTTGGGCTTGGCTATACCGTGGGCCAGCGTACGTATGGCTCGTTATGTCGCAAACCACACGCAAGTAGATACTAGTCAGGGCTTTAGTGACTATGTGAGCCAGCGGCAATCAGAGCAATCATCACTGGGAGACCAGCTTGGCGATGCGTTTGATGTTGACATAGGAATAGGTATTTAGTGGAGCTTGTCGGCAAATGGTTTGAGAGCGGTCGCGCTGAATCTTGCGAGGCTACTCTAATTGCTAACGGTGGAGAGTATCGTGTCGTTACTATCCATGGTAACGCGTCTGACGGTCTTCTAGCGGAAGTTTTAGTGAGTGATAGGCTGGGAAACCTCGAGCGCAAGCTAGAGCTACCAGACGGTTCACTTTTTGCCACCAATGACAATGACGGTGTTGACGATATTTTCACAGGCGTCGGTCGCGATACGCAGTTGATCCATAAGATTGAGTCTAATTGGAGATGGGTAGCTGTTGCATTGATACTAACGATAGCCACTACGTTCGCGTTTTTTCGTTGGGGTTTGCCATTGATCACGCATAGCGTTGCACAGGCTCTGCCGCATAAAACGGGAGAGCTTATCGGTGAAAATACGTTGGGGTTTTTAGACGATCTTTTCTTCGAACCCAGTCAATTAGAACAGGCAAGGCAAGATGAAATTCGCGAGCACTTTAACGTCAACCTGGTTCCGACTCATCAAGTAGACAAGGATATTTCGTACACGCTTCATTTTCGCGCTTGGGGCGAAGGAGATGACGCCATTCCAAATGCCTTGGCGTTGCCATCGGGCGACATTATTTTGACTGATAAGTTTGTGCAACTCACAGTTAATCAAGATGAGGTTGATTCGGTGTTGTTGCATGAAATGGGACACGTCGAACACCGTCACACTCTTGAAATGGTGACACAGTCAACTTTTATGGCGGTCATACTGGCCGTGTTTTCAGGTGACGTAACAGGGGCCGGAGATATGGGTATTGGTTTGGGGTCGCTCTTGGTTACAACTGGCTACTCAAGAAACTTTGAAAGTGAGGCTGATGAGTTTGCGTTTGAGCACATGCTTAAAGCCGGTATCGATCCTTCAGCTTTCGCCACTATCATGGATAAGATGATGCGATTTAGCCAAGATGCAGATATAGATGAAAACGCATACGCGGACGCGATCTCAATAGCTGACGAGAGTTCCGAGCTACCTAATACGACTAAAGATGACAGCTGGGCCGACTATTTGTCAACGCACCCGAATACCCAACAAAGAATTTTGCGTGCTCAACGATATGCCGTCTGTTTTAGAGAGGGAATCTCAGACTGCGTATCGGGAAGGCGCGAAGTAGACTGACACGAATTGTGAGTAGCGGTTTTACGTCAAGCTATTTACGTCAAGCTATAGTCTCTTCGTCATGCATAAAAAAGCGACCCTCTAGTCCATGTGTTCTAGGGATCGCTTTTTTTAGGTTTCGTGCTTCGCTTAAAACGATTCGATCAAGAATTCTGTTGCAGTATTAAAGATCGGCTTTAAAGCCTTGGTCATTTTGATGTTGTTAATTAACCTTATGTAGAGCCCGGCCTGTAACAGCCAGTGCTGCTTCATGCATAGCTTCAGACAGGGTGGGGTGTGCGTGCACAGTCCGAGCAATGTCTTCGCTTGATGCCGAATATTCTAGAGCCAGTACTGCCTCTGAAATTAGTTCCGATGCACTTGGGCCTAAGATATGTATGCCCAAGATACGGTCAGTTTTCGCGTCTGCCACTATCTTTATACGGCCGCCTTTTTCGTTCATAGCTAAAGCACGACCATTGGCCGCAAATGGGAAGAACCCTGCGTTTACTTCAAAGCCAGCGGCCTTTGCTTCGTCTTCGTTCATGCCGACCCATGCAATTTCAGGATGTGTGTAAATAACCCAAGGGATATTGCCGTGATTGAGTTGCGGTTTTTGTCCGGCAATTATCTCGGCTACGGCTACGCCTTCTTCAGAACCTTTGTGTGCCAACATTGGACCTTTTACAGCATCACCGATGGCGTAAACGCCAGGAATGTTGGTTTCAAAGGATTCGTTAATATCGATACGGCCACGTTCGTCTAGTTTTAGACCTGCACTATCGTCCGCAATATTGGCTGTATTGGGCTTGCGGCCCACTGCAACAATTAGCTTGTCGAACGTTTCGGTTATCTCTTCCTCTTTTAGTGTGTACGTTACTTGTACCGTCTTCTTAGTCGTTTTAGACGCAGTTACCATAGCTCCCAGTTTGATGTCTAATCCCTGGTCTTTAGTAAAAGTTCTAAACACCTCACGCGACAATTGCTTGTCGACCGGCGGCAAAAATGTGTCAATGGCCTCTAAAACAGTCACTTTAGACCCTAGACGATTCCATACGCTTCCAAGTTCTAAGCCAATTACGCCAGCACCAATAACGCCTAACCGTTTCGGTACAGTCTCAAAATTAAGAGCCCCTGCGTTATCAACAATAAGATCGCCGTCAATTCTAGCTACGGGGATGTCGATGGGCAGAGAGCCTACCGCAAGAATCACATTCTTAGCCGATAAGGTTTCGGTAACTTTACCGTCACGACTCACTTCAACGGTTTTGTTGGCTAGCAGTTTCCCCCGTCCGTGCGACATAGTGATTTTGTTCGCCTTCATTAATCCAGCGATACCCTGAGTCAGGTTAGTGACAACCTGATCCTTGCGCGCCAGCATTTTCTTAATGTCAACGCTCACTTTACCCGTGCTAATGCCATGATCTGCAAGGTCGTGTTGAGTTTGTGCAAAACGTTCAGAAGAGTCGAGTAGGGCTTTGGATGGTATACAACCGACGTTTAAACACGTGCCACCCAACGAAGGTTTGCCATCTGCGTTAGACCAATCATCTACACATGCGGTTTTAAACCCCAATTGTGCGCATCGGATTGCTGCAACATAGCCAGCTGGTCCTGCGCCCACTATAACGACGTCAAATTGTTCTGCCATGATCTCTTTTATAAAGTCTGTGTTGGCGAGAGAGCCTAATTAGCTCTCTCTGATTAATTAATCTCTTGAACTTATGTGTTTGTTTCGTAAAGCTTGCGTTTAAAGCTCTAGCAATAGTCGCGCTGGATCTTCAAGACATTCTTTGATGGTGCGCAAGAAAAGAACGGATTGTTTGCCATCAATAATGCGGTGATCATAGGTAAGAGCTAGATACATCATTGGACGTATTACTACCTCACCATTAATCGCAACAGGACGCTCCTCAATGCGGTGCATCCCGAGAATGGCGCTTTGCGGTGGATTAACTATAGGTGTCGATAGCATCGACCCGAACACACCGCCGTTGGAAATAGTAAACGTTCCGCCGGTTAGGTCATCCATCGTCAATTTGCCGTCTTTGGCTTTTTGGCCATACTCACTGATGGTTTGTTCAACGCCAGCGAAGCTCATTTGATCTACATCACGAAGAACGGGGACTACTAAGCCTCGTGGCGAACTTGCCGCAATGCCGATATCATAAAAGTCGTGGTAAACAATGTCGTTGCCATCAATAGAGCCGTTTACTGCAGGGAAGCGTTTGAGAGCTTCGATCGCGGCTTTTACGAAGAACGACATAAAGCCCAAACGCGTACCGTGTGTTTTTTCGAACTGTTCTTTGTATTGATTGCGAATATCAATAACCGCCTTCAGATCTACATCGTTGAAGGTGGTTAACATTGCTTGAGTGTCTTGTGCTTCCTTCAGACGACGCGCGATGGTTGAACGCAGGCGAGACATAGGCTCGCGACGCTCTTCGCGTGAACCAGGTGCCGGTTTAGCGGCAGGCGCAGGAGTAGGGCTGCTTGCTTGTGCTGTAGGTGTGGACGGTGCAGCGGCAATTGCGTTGACCACGTCCTCTTTAAGTAAGCGTCCATTTTTTCCTGAGCCGGAAATAGTCGCTGGATCAATATCGTTTTCGGCGACTAGCTTCTTAACGGCGGGGCTTAGCTTTTCAGCATCGCTATTGTCAGCGCTTGCTTGTGTATCTGGTGTCGCAGGTGCTTCAGCGGCCGCTGCAGGTGCTGCTTTTGCTGCGCCTTCTTCGATAATGGCCAAAATTTCTTGCTCACCAACAGTAGCGCCTTCTTCAAAACGAATTTCTTTGATAACGCCGTTTACCATACTCGGTACTTCAAGTACGACTTTCTCGGTTTCGATATCTACAATATTTTCGTCAATGCTGACGGAATCTCCGACTTTTTTGTGCCATGCAGCAACCGTGGCTTCAGATACGGATTCAGGCAAAATGGGCACTTTAACTTCGACGGTCATTATGAGCTCCTTTGTTTTTTGAGCAGTTAATACGGCTATTTGGTTTGAGTCGCTGCTAAGGTTTTATATATAACCTTTATTTAAAACAACAACATACAATTCATAGTACATTAATATTCTTTTAAAAATCGTAGTGGCCTTGTAGTAGCAAAACTAGTTAGTCCATCGATTCTACTTTATCGGTTTCTAGTTCGCACAGAACAGATAGCGCATCATTTATAAGTTTAGCTTGCTGGTCTCTGTGAGTAGACAAGTACCCGGCAGCCGGAGACGCAGAGGCATCGCGTCCTGCGTAATACAACGTATGCTGGTCTTCGATACAGGCTTTAAAGTGATGCAGTATTTGATACCAAGCGCCCTGATTTTTAGGCTCCTCTTGACACCATACTACCTCAGTAGCATTCGGGTATTTGTTGAGTTGCTTAACTACTTCTTCGCGAGGGAAAGGGTAGAGCTGTTCTACTCGAACAATAGCAACATCGTTTTGTTTGCTCTCACGACGCTGCTCCAAAATATCAAAATACACTTTACCGGTGCAATAAATGATTCGTTTGACATTTTTATTGGTCAATTTATCAATTTCAGGAATTACAGTTTGAAACGACCCGCTGTGTAAATCCTCGAGCGAAGAGGTCGATAACTTATGTCGCAATAGACTCTTTGGTGTCATTACAATCAAAGGCTTACGATAAGGTCGTAACATTTGACGTCGAATCATGTGAAACATTTGCGCGGGCGTACTGGGCGAACACACTTGCATATTATGCTGCGCACAAAGCTGTAGAAAACGTTCTAAGCGAGCTGAGGAATGTTCAGGGCCTTGTCCTTCATAGCCATGTGGAAGAAACATGGTAAGGCCACTTAAACGGCCCCATTTAGCTTCGCCGCTGCTTATAAATTGATCAATTACCACTTGGGCGCCATTGGCGAAATCGCCAAACTGCGCTTCCCAAATAACCATGGTTTTTGGGTCTGAGCATGCATAACCATACTCAAATGCCAGCACGGCTTCTTCAGACAAGAGCGAGTTAATAACATTAAACTCGGGTTGCTTGTCTTTAATGTGCTGTAAGGGAATGTGGACGCGCTTGCTGTTAGTGTCGTGTAAGGTTGCATGGCGGTGGAAGAACGTACCGCGGCCGCTGTCTTGACCGGATAAACGAATTCCGAAATTTTCATCCAACAGCGTTGCATAAGCAAGGTTTTCAGCCATACCCCAATCCAAGACAAGTTCACCGTCTTTCATGCTGCGGCGAGACTTCATGATGGCGGCAGCACGAGCATGGAGCTTAAAGTCATCTGGAACAGCTAACAAGCGCTCAGCTAAGTAATCTAAACGTTTGGCGTTAAAGCTTGTTTTGGTCTTGTGGTCCCAGTGAATGTTAAAATAAGGCGACCAATCAACAGTGTGGTCCCCTTGTTGGGCTTCAACAAACTCAGCAACCATCCGCTGACCTGCTTCTAAAGATGCGCGATATTTGGCAACTAGATTGGTTTCGTCTTCTTCAGTAATAACGCCTTCGTCGATCAATCTTTGCGCGTAGATTCGACGAGTCGTGGGTAAGGCCTTAATCGTTTTGTACATCATGGGTTGTGTCACCGATGGCTCATCTGACTCGTTGTGTCCATGTCTGCGGTAGCAGATTAGGTCAATGACAACATCCTTGTGAAACTCTTCTCTAAACTTCATCGCAAGTTCAGCCGCAAATACTACGGCTTCAGGATCATCACCATTTACATGGAAGATCGGCGCTCCCACCATCTTTGCGATTTCGGTGCAATATGGAGTAGAGCGGGAGTCACGAGGATGACTAGTTGTAAAGCCAACCTGGTTGTTAATAACAATATGTACTGTACCGCCGGTTTGATATCCGCGGCAGCCTGACATTTGGAATGTCTCCATAACAACGCCTTGGCCAGCAAAAGCCGCGTCGCCGTGGATTGATATGGGTAATACAGTTTTACCTAGATCGTCATCGCGGCGTTCTTGGCGAGCGCGCACCGAGCCCACAGCAACAGGGCTCACAATTTCTAAGTGTGACGGATTAAAGGCTAGCGAAAGATGCACTGGGCCTTGCGATGTTTGAATGTCGGAAGAAAAGCCTTGATGGTATTTAACATCGCCGCTTGCCGCATTTTCGTTCTTATCGTATTTGCCTTCGAATTCTGAAAACAAATTCTCGGGAGATTTACCCAGAGTATTGACTAATACGTTTAGTCTGCCTCGGTGGGCCATGCCAATAACGAATTCCTTAACACCTGATGCTCCACCTTGTTGAATGATCTGGTCGAGCATGGGTATTAAGCTCTCGCCGCCTTCCAATGAAAAGCGCTTTTGGCCAACGTATTTGGTGTGCAGGTAACGCTCCATGCCTTCGGACGCGGTTAGACGGTCGAAGATATGTTTTTTACGGTCTGACGTGAAGTGAGAGTAGCCGAGCGGTTGTTCTAGCTGCGTACGCAACCAACGACGTTGCTGCGCACTCGCCATGTGGCCGTATTCGTAAGCAATTGAACCACAATAGTTTTGTTCCAAGATAGCGACAATGTCACGTAACGGCAGGCGCTCAGGGGCTCGTAATGGGCCCGTGTCAAAAATGGTATCTAAATCAGCATCTGATAAGCCGTGGTAGCCGAGCTCCAATTCACTCGCATCCTGAACTTCCATCTCACCGATAGGATCAATTTTGGCTCGTTTATGCCCCATTGCCCGATAGGTGCTGATGAGTCTAGAAACAGCGCCTTGTTTGGTTGCTGCAATCGCGTCTAAAGCTTGAGAGCCGCTTGCGCCAATGCTTGAACCCTGAGGGGTAGGCAATAGTGCGCTATTGCTAAGCTGGCTAAAGTAACTGCGCCATTCTGCGGTAACTGAGTTTGGGTCAGTTTGATATTGCTCAAATATTGCTTCTAGGAACGCAATGTTTTGACCATTGAGTGGGCTTAATGGATCCGAAGAATGTGAAGACATAGTTTAATTTCTACCGCGCTTTCGTTGATTTGGAAGAACTAGTTCCGAATAGGGATTATCAGTCAATCTGTGTAGATAATCTACTAGCCATAGGTCGTTAACACGGCGACACACACTACGTGTCGCCACCATTGAACTGGAGTCTGGTTTAAGCTCGATAATCAGCCGGTACTTGACGCTCACCCATACCTTGATAGTTTTGCCGTGGTCGCGTGATCCTGAATTCTGGATCTTCCATTAATTCCATCCATTGCGCTAGCCAGCCCGCCGTACGAGGTATGGCGAAAAGGACCGTAAATGCTTCCATTGGAAAGCCCATCGCTTCGTAAATTAAGCCGGAGTAAAAATCTACGTTTGGATACAGCTTACGTTCTACAAAGTACTCGTCTTCAAGGGCGATCCGCTCGAGCTCCATTGCGACGTCAATCAAGTGATTACGCCCCGTTACTTCAAATACTTCGTTAGCAATTTCCTTAACAATACGCGCGCGAGGATCGTAATTCTTATAGACGCGATGGCCAAAGCCCATCAAACGCTGTTCTCCGTCCTTACATTGAGCAACGTAGGCGGCCACTTTATCTTTAGTGCCAATCTCTTTCAGCATGGTCAACACAGCTTCGTTAGCGCCGCCATGAGACGGTCCATAAAGAGCAGCCGACGCGCCTGCTACAGCAACAAATGGGTCTGCCTTAGAGCTTGCGATGTTGCGCATTGCGCTTGTGCTGCAGTTTTGCTCGTGATCGGCATGTAAGATAAAAAGAATGTCTAATGCGCGTTCTAGGGCTGGGTGAGCTTGGTAACGAGGCTCGACCATACGGTACATCATATTCAAGAAGTTGCCTGTATAGCTCAACTCGTTGTCAGGGTAAATGTAAGGAAGGCCGCGGCTGTTGCGGTATGCGTACGATGCAATGGTTGGCGTTTTACCGATTAAGCGACACGCTTGTAGCATGCGGGTTTCTTTATCTTCAACCATTTTGGCATCAGGATAGAACGTCGACAGAGCCGCTACGGTAGAAATAAACACACCCATTGGGTGCGCGTCGTAATTAAAACCACCCATTAATCGTTTAGTTTTTTCGTGCAGCATGGTGTGATGGGTGATACGACTCTCCCACGCTTTTGACTCTACTGGGTTTGGCAATTCGCCATTAAAGAGTAAGTAAACAACATCTAGAAACGTGCTGCGCTCTGCTAGCTGTTCGATGGGGTAGCCGCGATATCGAAGTATACCTTTGCCGCCGTCTAAATCGGTTATTCGGCTAGTGCAGTTGGCCGTATTTACGAATCCAGGGTCATAGCTCATCATGCCAAAATCACCCTCGTTGACTTTAATCTGACGAAGTTGCGATGCAGTGATGTTGCCATCAACGATCTCGATTTCGTATTCTTTCCCAGTTCTATTGTCTTTTACGGATAAGGTATCGGTCATGATTCTGTCTTCTTCGGTTAATAGTTTCAGATTTTTATCGTTTTTGTTATTGGTTATTAGTGTGCACTAGCCAATCTGTGTCAGCCGCGGTAAGTCAAAACGACTCGTTGCGTTAGTTCTGAATCAGTATTTTAAGACCATTGCAGCGTTCTAGTTCATCTTTGAGGCTAAATGCTCAAAATTAAAGCGGAGCCGAACAATAACTAATCGATGATAACAAAGCTACGTAGATGAAATGACAAGCATTTCCAATTTACGCAAATATCTAGGATTCGGCAGCCTGATTCGAGGGTTATCTTGGGTACAAATCAAGAAGCCCAGCGGTTTCTCGCAGACAAAACCCTAGGGTCTACTGAATTTAGAGCGTAATCGGTTCTTTCCACTTGGCTCGAATAGCGCACTTTTAGGTCAAATAATCTTACCGAACGCCTGTGTGACCAAAACCGCCATCGGCACGTTCACTTTCTGCAAATTCATCGACTAGGTCAAATTTCATCTGAATAACGGGCACAAACACCATTTGTGCAATGCGGTCGCCAGACTCTACCGTAAACGCCTTATCGCCACGATTCCACAGCGATACCATAAGAGGGCCTTGATAGTCTGAGTCAATTAATCCCGTTAGGTTACCCAATACGATGCCATGCTTATGGCCTAAGCCGGACCTTGGTAGCAACATTGCAGCCACAGCAGGGTCGCCGATGTAAACCGATAGTCCGGTCGGAATCAAATGGGTCTCTCCCGGAGCAAGAATCAATGAATCTTTAATGCATGCGCGCAAATCAATGCCCGCAGAGCCCGACGTGGCATAGGCGGGTAGATCAAACTGGGCGTGGAAGTCTTTGTCTAAAATCTTAAGTTGTACAGATTGCATAGTGTGCCTGATGCGTTTTTAGTTAACGGTTATATTTAAGTGATTTGTGCTGACTTGCATTTACCCTAGCTTGGGCTCAATAGGTTTAAGTTCGAAATCGCTGGCTGGGCCTTTAAAAATTTTGTTGTGCTAGGTGGAAAGCTCAGCTACTCGTGAGACGATATGTCGAGCAAGCTGACTTTTACTGGCACGCGGCAAATCTTGTTTCGAACTGCTCGTGATTAAAGTAATTATGTTGTCGTCGCTGCCAAATCCAGTTTCTGAGCCACCAACGTGATTGGCCACGATAAGGTCTAACTTCTTGCGTTCAAGCTTAGCGCGCGCATACGTTTCTACATCATTTGTTTCTGCAGCGAAACCCACACAGAATGGTGGTTTTTTGAGCGCAGCCACATCAGCAAGGATGTCTGGATTTTTAGTCATCAGGATAGTCATTTCATCATGATTCTTTTTGATTTTCTGATCGCTAGAATCAACAGGCCGGTAGTCTGCTACGGCGGCAACCCCTATAAAGATATCTTGCTCAGCAATATCAGCGAATACGGCCGCATGCATTTCAGCAGCTGAACGTACGTGTATCGTTTTCACGTTAACGGGTGCTGTAAGGCTAGTGGGACCACTGACTAATGTGACATGAGCACCAGCCTCTGCTGCCGCTTCAGCCAATGCATAACCCATTTTCCCAGAGCTGTGGTTAGTGATGCCGCGCACAGGGTCTATAGCTTCCCACGTTGGGCCAGCCGTGAGCATTACATGTTTACCCTCAAGTTCTCGGGTTTGAAACAGTCCAGCCAATTGCTGAGCTAAATCTTGTGGTTGTAGCATTCGGCCAGGGCCAACGTCACCGCAGGCTTGTTCGCCAGAATCCGGGCCAAGAAAGGCAACGCCCCGCTCAATGAGCGAAGCAACGTTTTCGGCTGTAGTGCTGTTCTTCCACATTTGCTGGTTCATGGCAGGTGAAACGACTACTGATGCTGTGGTTGCTAAGCACACTGTTGTTAACAGGTCGTGTCCGCTACCTTGGTTGAGCTGTGCTATGAAGTTTGCCGTGGCTGGCGCGATCAATACAATGTCGGCCCACCGAGCTAAGTCTATATGCCCCATGCCTGATTCACTTTCCGCCGTCATTTGGGCGTTGTGAGGTATATGGCCACTAACGGCTTGAAGGGCAAGCGGGGTAACAAACTGCTCGGCTCCGCGACTCATTACGATACGTACCTGCGCCCCAAGTTCAGCTAGTTTACGGACTAAATCGGGAGTCTTATAAGCCGCGATGCCGCCTGTAATTCCGAGTAGAACGCGTTTGTTAATAAGAGTAGGGTGGTTGTGTGGCATACGGGCTTTGATTTTGAGGTGTATATATGACGTTACGACTAACGCCATTTACGGTTGGCCTATTATAGGCGCATGCGGCGCTCTTGCGAAAGACCATCAAGTTGCATCAGGGGTTGAGTATACAGTTAACCAGCGTTTTCTACAGGCCGGCCCCAAGTATATGAATTGAGTTTATTTAGCCATTACAACGACCTTGTGTCGCTATACGATCGTTTTCGAGCGAGATAGCGGAAGATGTTTTTTCAAGGTTTACCAATGCAATGAAGGTGTTTAGTCTAGCGGCTGAATTGATAACCATTCTATTGAGGCGGTCTCGTTTCCTGAAAGACTGTCGATACGGATGAGAAAGTTGGCAAACAGGCGTTTGATTGGGGCGGTCGTGTCTAAAAAAAGAAAGTCAGTATTAAAGCTAGAAAACACGATTGATGCAGGCAAATCTGTTTTGGATAGCTCTGGCTTCAGAGAAGTCGCTAATTGTGGTTTGAGCAGCGCTACTGCTAATTTAGAAGACTTGGGGAAAAGCCGAATTTCGACATGGCCAAGATCAGAGCGACCACGCGAGAAACTGTGTAAGTATGGTGAGGCAAGTTTGTCAGACGCAGAGTTGCTCGCACTGTTTGTGGGTAATGGTATAAGAGGAATGACCGCGATTGATATATCAAGGCACATGCTGACTTCTAATGATGGTTTGCGTGCAGTGCTTGCGCTAGGACGGGATGAGTTTTGTGCTCAAACAGGTGTCGGCGAAGCAACCTTCGCGTTATTGCAGGCGGCTCTTGAGTTGAGTCGCCGTCATCTACGGGAAAAGTTAGAACGAGCAGACGCTTTAAGCTCTCCGCAGACGTGCCGAGACTATCTGAGCCTTGAACTCCGAGACAAACGCTACGAGTGTTTTCACGCACTTTTTCTCGACTCCAAACATAGAGTCATTCGGTCACGAGAGCTTTTCAGAGGTACTATAGACCACACTAGTGTGCCAATAAGAGAAGTGGTTGTTGAAGCGCTTAAACACAATGCTGCAGCTATGATTGTGGCGCATAACCATCCTTCGGGAAACCCTGAGCCAAGTGCGGCGGATAAACAGTTAACAGCGCGGCTTTTAGAGGCATTGAGTATGGTGGGGGTGAAACTATTGGATCATTTCGTGGTGGGCGATGGCGAACTCGTTTCTTTCGCAGAACGTGACCTGCTCAGTTAACAAACCCTATCCTAGCGGGCTAAACTGGTGGCTTTGAGCTAGCTTAGAGCGCAGACCAAGCGAAACCGTCAAAAAACAACAATAATTAGTTTTCTTAGGCGGCGATATCTGGTATAAATCGCGCCTTGTTTCGGGTTGGCTACATTCATTCTCTGGTGTTGCCTTGGCTCAGGATAAATTAGATATTAAGTCGGCATTTATGATGTAGTCTCAAAATCGAGTTCAAAGGAATTGTTTTGATGTCTTTTGAACGTTGATTTTAAGCCTGAATAGAAGCCCGCAGCGTCACGCGATCGCAAGACTTGGTAAAATCAAGAGAGATTAAAAGGTAAGTTAAAATGGCTAGAGTATGTCAGGTCACCGGTAAAGGGACGACTTTTGGTAATAATGTATCGCACGCAAACAATCGTACGCGTCGCACGTTTATGCCTAATTTGCACGACAGAAAATTTTGGGTTGAGAGCGAAAACCGTTGGGTTAAATTACGCGTCTCCTCAAGAGGTATTCGTATTATCGATAAAAAGGGCATTGATGCTGTTTTGACCGATATTCGTGGTTCGGGCGTAAAAGTATAGTTAAGCAGTTGGTTTACTGGCTTAGTGATGAGCAAGTAATCGCTAACTGGCAGCTAATTAAATATTTGTAGATCTATTGCTCATTGATTGGGCGCTAGATTCAATTAATAAGGTGATTTATGAGAGATAAAATCAAATTGGTTTCTAGTGCTGGCACTGGCCATTTCTACACCACGACTAAGAACAAGCGAACGATGACCGAGAAAATGGTTATTAAGAAGTTTGATCCAGTTGTACGCAAGCACGTCGAATATAAAGAATCAAAAATTAAGTAAGTAACAGAGTAGGTACTTTCTTAGTAGAGAATCTAAGTTAGAAAGCTACTGGTGTCGTTACTTGTTAAGTGTGGTTTGTAAGTTAGTCGCTATAAGGCGGTCTCCCGTGCATCTAAGGTTTACGCATAAGGCTTAACTTCATAACTGTACCCATAAAAAAACCGGCAATGCCGGTTTTTTTATGCTTACTTGAATGGTTAGTCGTCTTTGTTAAAGAGCCCAAGCCGGGTCAGCCAGCCTTTTTCTTTATGGGTTGGCTTAGTAATCACCGTGCCACCGTGCTGTTGGTCTTCAGTGCTGGGCGCAAGTGATTCAACCTGATCAAGGTTTACGTCGCCACGCAAAGCCACAAGTTTGTTGTCATCAAATATGGCTGTGACTAAACGAGTAGTCGTCTGTCTTTTGTTGTTGTCTCGTTTGGAATAATAGTAGTCCCAGCGCTGCTCATTAAAAGGGTCAATCACCATCGGTGTGCCCAAAATAAACAACACTTCTTGTTTACCCATTCCATAGCGTAGTTCCTTAAGATTGCTATTGTTTAGAATGTTGCCTTGCTGAATGTCCGGTTGGTATGGGCGAATACAAGCACTGAGTGAAAGAGCTAAGATCGATAGTAAAAAGAGTCGTTTCATTGGATAAATAATCTATACGTTAAGAAAATGCGGTGTCGCTTGCGTTGAATTAGCTGTGTTGAAGTGAACCATTTAAATCGATTGTATTTATTTATGGGTAGTTCATGGCAGTTCCAAAAGAACGGCAATTTCGTCACAGTTTTCGAATTTGTAGCAGTTTACACAAATACCCCAGACTTTTTCAGGGAATATCTCTTTGTTAACCGTTTTAAAACCTACTCCATGAAAAAACGCGGGTACGTAGGTAAGGGCCATTAATCGTTTTACATTTAGCGTTTTGGCTCGATCAACCATGTCACGAAGTAGTGCATCTCCAAGCCCTTGGCCTTTGTGACTTTCTTTCACCATTAAGCTGCGTGCCTCAGCCAGCTCATCCGTAAAATGTTCTAACGAGCCACAGGCAATTACTTCGTCATTGCGTTTAATAATTCTAAAACGGCTGATGTTGGCTTCAAGATCAGATTTACTACGCGGCAGTAGTTGGCCCATCTGTGCGTAATGGTTCAATAAAACTTGAATAGATGCGATGTCTTGCAGCGAAGCCGTAGTGATTACTGGCTGTTGCTGGCTAAAATCTACATGCTGTACGGTAGTTTGCATTATAGGTATCTACTCTAAAATAAACGGTTTGTGCTAAAGACAGTTATGCCGTCGAACCGGCTGTTTGTGTTGCGCGCAGAAGCATTTCGCGAGCATGGGCTACGGTGCTCTCAGTAATCTCAACTCCGCCTAACATTCGCGATAGCTCTTCGATACGTTCTGACTGATCCAGCTTGATCAATTGGGTAGAGGTCTGATCGGCATCGGCCGACTTCTTTACCAAAATATGTTGTTCACCGAGCGCGGCTACTTGCGGTAAATGAGTAATGCAAATCACTTGAGCATTACGGCCAAGTTCGCGTAAGCGTTCGCCTACAATTTCGGCAATACGACCACCAACGCCAACATCAACTTCGTCAAAAATAAGGGTGGGTGTGCTTGAGCTTTGGCTTGCGATGACTTGAATGGCTAGGCTGATGCGAGACAATTCACCGCCTGAGGCCGTTTTGCTCAAAGGCTTAAGCGGCATTCCAGCATTGGTCGATACCATAAAATCGATATCGTCTTGGCCGTAGGGCGTTACTTTTAGATTTTCTTTGTCATGGCTTGTAACGCTTACATGTAAACGACCGCCTTCCATACCAAGCTCTTGCATTTGCTCTGTAATGGCTTTCTCAAGACGAGCCGCGGCTTCTTTCCTTGCTGCAGAAATCTTATTCGCTACGTTTGAGTAATCAGCTTTAAGTTTTTTTAGGGCGCTTGCCAGTTCATCCGGTTGTGCGTCAGCCGCTTGTAAGAGGTCGAACTCAGCCTGAAGAGCATGTTGCTTACCCAACAAATCGTTTTCATTGCAGCGATGTTTGCGGGCAAGATTGATCAATGTGTCGCGGCGGGCTTCAACTTCAAATAGGCGTTCAGGATCACCATCAATGTGTCCCAGAGCACGATCAAGTTCGGTTTGAGCTTCATCAACCTGTGCCAAGGCCGAGCTAATAAGCTCGCATGCCGAGTCAAGGTTAGGGTCTAAGGACTTAAGTCGCTCTAGTTGAACCTGTTGCGAGCCTAATAAAGCCGATACATTACCTTCTTCTTTATCAAACAGAGCTTCAAGTGCTGTCTCAATGCTGCCGCGTAACTCATCGGCGTTACTCAAAACTGCGTATTCTTGTTCGAGTTCTGCAAATTCGTTTTCAACCAATTGCACATCAAGCAGTTCATCGAGCTGAAAAGACAATAAGTCTAATCGTTCACGATTATCGTCTAAATTCTGAGTAAGGGAATCGAGCTTACGCTCCGTTTCTTGGATCGACTTAGCAACAACAGCAACATCTGCTAGTTCCTGCACAATGTTGGCGCGCTCATCTACAATGCTGCGCAACGTAGGCTTGCGGAGTAAAGACTGATGCTCGTGTTGGCCATGAATGTCGACAAGTAGTAAACCGAGCTCTTTTAAAGTGGCTAAGGTAGTCACTTGATCATTAATATAGCAGCGGGTAGGGCGTTCAGTGCGCAGTACACGTCGGATTAACAGTTCGTCGTAAGATTCGCGTCCATCTAAGTCGCGTTCTTTTAGCCATGCTTGTACTAAAGGAAGGTTTTTAACCGAAAAGCTCGCGCTTATATCACTTTGATCTTCGCCAAAACGAATTAAACTCGCTTCTGCGCGCGCGCCCAAGACCAAATCGAGTGCGTCCAGTACAATACTTTTACCAGCGCCGGTTTCACCGCTCACCACTGTAAAGCCACGACTGAAATCAACGTCTGTGGATTTTACGACTGCAAAATTATTGATGGTTATATCAAGTAAGGCCATTAGTGGTAATTAACCCCAACCGAGTTTAACTCTGAGCATTGCAAAATAATTATAAGAATCTGTATGAATGAGTTTTACCGAGTGCTTAGATTTCTGCACATAAACACTCTCGTCTCCGCGCAAGTTATAGCCAATTAAGCCATCCGCTGATACGTGCGCTAAGTTAGCAGTTTTGTTGCGTATTTCAACCTTTATTGTTGATTCGGCTGGAAGTGTAATCGGACGATTTGACAATGTATGAGGCGACACGGGTACCATAGAGATAACGTCAGTGCCAGGATGGACAATTGCGCCGCCAGCGGACAGCGCATAGGCGGTCGAGCCGGTAGGTGTTGCAAAGATTACACCATCCGATCTTGCTGCTGTAACAAACTGGCCGTCTACCGACGCTTGCCAGTTGATAAGGCGTTCTAGACCATGCTTGCCAATCACTATGTCGTTTAGTGCAATTTGTTTGTAAAGAACTTGGTCATCGCGTTCTACTCTTACAAAGAGCGTCATGCGCTCTTCTACGGTAAATTCGCCAGCTAGGATTTTGTCTACTTCGGGGAGCATCTCGTCCCGCGTTATGTCAGTAAGAAACCCCAGTGTTCCAAGATTAACCCCAGCGACGGGCACACCAGCCTCGGCCATTTGTCGTGCAACGTGGAGTAAGGTGCCGTCACCGCCTATCACTATTGCTAGGTCGATATCGACCGGCACGTTTTCTTCGAGTCTTTCTTGAGGAAGGTCGCGAGTAATCTCTGCGGCCGTAGTGTGGCCAATCTTTACCGTATAGCCACGCGCTTCTAAGTGCTCGGTGAGTTGTTTTAACGGCTTTTCGACACTGCTGTCGCGGTATTTGCCGAACACGCCAATAGTTTTAAACATGAATTTTATGATTTATGGTCATCCTTTGAATTGTCGCCAATTGCGTACTGCTTTGTCCAGCTAGATTATGCCTGAGTGTTCAATAAAAAAAGCGGGTTAAAGCGTAGACTAGTAAAAGCTCAATTAGTTTAGAAGCTCAATTTGTTTTTGCCGTAACACCCGTTTAGCTTAGAATGTTTTGAGCCTACAGTAGTCCGTTTGTAATAGCGACCATGGCTAAGTATGAGAACAAGCAATGGCACAGCGCCGTAAGTGTGTTGCCTTGTTTAAACCTTCTAGGCAAATGCACGCAACAAGTTGTGCTTGACGCAGTCTTATTAGATATATTTAGTGTATCTTCAAGTTCGTAAATATAAGTTTTTGGTTTATTGAGTTAAAAATGAGTTTAGATAGCAGAGCTGAAAATGTATTAAAACACTTGGTTGAGACCTACGTCCAGGATGGGCAACCCGTGGGTTCACGTAAGTTATCCAAATTGCCTGACTTAGGTGTCAGCAGTGCCACCGTTCGCAACGTCATGTCTGATTTAGAAGAACTAGGCCTTATTAGTGCGCCGCACACGTCAGCTGGGCGGATCCCAACTTCCTTGGGGTATCGTTTGTTTGTTGACAGCATGCTTAAAACAACGCCGCTATCAAAGAAGTCTGTTACTGAAATGGCGAACAAGTTTACCAATGAGGCAGACCCTGAAACTTTACTAGCGCATGCCTCTGAAGTTCTTTCTGAATTAACTCGTTTTGCTGGAATGGTGGTTTTGCCTAATCAATCTGTTACACGATTTAGGCAGCTTGAATTTATGCGTCTCTCCGAAGGTCGAATCTTAGCGATACTAGTAACTGAAGACGGGCGAGTACAGAACAGAGTTTTGAATCTGGATGCGAAATTCACTGATTCCGAATTAGTTGAAGCCACTAATTTCTTCAATCAGCGTTATAGAGGCAACACACTCGACGATGTACGTCGTATGGTCGTTAAAGACATGCAGCAAGATAATGATGAGATGCATAGGGTAAACCAAGCGGCAATTCAAGCCGCGGCGAGGGTTATTCGAGAGGAAGACGACGATAGACCCGCAGGGATGATGTTTAGTGGTGAGCAAAAACTTTTAGACGTGCCTGATTTGTGTCAGATCGAAACATTACAAAAACTATTTGATGCCTTTAAAACCAAACGTGATCTGTTGAGCTTGCTGGATCGCAGTATGAAAGCCGAGGGCATATCGGTATTTATCGGCGAGGAGTCTGGTTATAGCGCATTAGGCGAGTGCAGTGTGATTGCTAGTCCATATGAAGTTGATGGAAAGGTAATTGGTACATTGGGCGTAATTGGCCCCACGAGAATGGCCTACGACGAAGTTATTTCGGTGGTAGACCTCACCGCCAAGTTATTAGGTAACGCGTTGGCTATGGGGCAGGGAAGGCGTTAACTGCACTCGTATCCTTGCAATTATTTGAATAATCGATGGTCAAATTGATCGAAGTTCAATGGAGACAAGCACAATCAAGAACACACTTATTTACTGGCCAGTACTGGTTCAACTCCTTATCCCATTTTGGGTGCTTATTCTTAATGGCAAACGCAAATCTGTTGATCGACGCAGTGGCGCGCACGACCCAAAAGAGTCGGCGATCAATAATACCGCATGGTCATTACCTGTTGTACTTACATCAAACAGTCTTGCCAATCAGTTTCAGCTGCCAATCGTTTTCTATGTGCTCTGTTTAATACTCGCTTCTATAAGCTCAGTATCAGTATTTGCTTTAGCCGTAGCGTGGTTGTTTGTAGCAACTCGCTGGTTTCATGCCTACGTGCACGTTACAAGCAACCATATTCCCTCGCGCTTCGGAAGTTTTGTGGTTAGTACACTGGTATTACTCGTCCTGCTTGTTACCACGGGCGTGGCGCTGTACCAAATCTCGTAGCTCAACGATTTAGCAGGATGTGTCGATAATAATTTTTCGTAGTGTCAAAGCCCATATCGAAAAAGAGAACTGGTTTGCTGTTGGAGTAGACTTCTTTATTGTAGTCGTTGGTGTTTTCGTTGGTTTGCAGGTAGAGAATTGGAATGAGGCGCAAACATTAGATAATAGAGAGACGGAATTACTTTATGAACTAAAGAAGGAAATGGAAAACTCTATCATTACTACAAATCAAAAGATTGATAGTTACGCTCAAGTAGCCGCTGCGGGCAAGCGGTCTCTCGACTTCCTCTCAAGCAATGTGTCGTGCGAGACAGAGTGTTGGGCGATTCTGGTTGACTTTATGCATGCCTCACAATGGCAGGCTTTATCCGTTAAAAGATCAAGTTATGAAAATATGCGCCGCATTGGACTTCCCAGAAAAAGCGCAGTTGTTGACGCTGTTGAAGCCAATCATGCGCAAGTCGATGCGGCTACCGCAGTTTTTTCGAGTTTGCCATACTATCGAGAGATTGTCCGCCAGTTGATATCAAATGAGGCTCAGTTATTCTATTGGAATAACTATTATTCATTGATTGCAGGCGTTGAAAGCTATGACTTAAACTGCGCAAACGGTGTCACAGAGGACAGTGCATTAGAGACGGTTGAGGCAATTGTTCAGCACCCCGAGATTAAGCCGCACTTAACTAAGTGGTATGGTGCCGCCGCTCTTCTAGCGATAAGCTTAGACGTTCAAAATACTTTAGCAGAGACCGCAATTGAGGTGATTGAAGCTGAATTAGAGCGCCGCTAAACCTTTTACGATCTTTTACACAACACATTAAGGGATAGACTTAAAAAGGTGTGTCAAATCTTTTTATAATAGATGGAGACAAGCCACGTTTTGAATGTCTGCTTTGGGCTGTAAATTCAAGCAGACAGTTAGACCTACATCCGTATTCGTTCAAGCCCTAATATTGCTGTGCCAACGACGTAATCTGTTTTATTCTGAACCTGCGTCAATAGGTCTAATACGCAACAGCCAAAGCAAGCCATTTCGGAGCCCGCGTAAGACTGGATAAACTACCTTAGCTACCTTGGTACTGCCAAATAAAGCTTGGTTTATGCGATTGAACAGTCCGTGATGACTGCTCAGTTTGTTTAAGTAGCTTAGTGCCTCATCAGCATGGAATGATCTATCGCCATCGTTGACTATTATTCCTTGGTCTATATCTAAGCCCGAATTTGCCGCAGCGGCACACTCTTGTGGTGCTTGTCTGGCATCAATGAGTTCAATCTGGTGCGTATCGTTGCTTCGTTGCAGTTGACCCACATACAGTTTGCACACGGGGCATTCGCCGTCGTAGAGCACCGAGAGAGCAGGGGGTTCTTTCATTCGTTCCTTCTTTAGTCCTATCTTTAACACTATATTTTCGTCACTTGATACATCTTTGCCAAGTTTGGTCGGGGATTTGATGCGGTGTTCGCTTTACATGTGCGATAGTATAAAGCTAACAATCACTAATACTAAAAAATCATGAAAGAGTTTGATCTGATTATCTATGGTGCTTCTGGGTTTACTGGAAGGCTTGTTGCCGAATACCTCAATAGCGAATACGGCGCCGCTGGCGATCTGCGTTGGGCTATGGCGGGGCGCAGTAAGTCTAAGTTGGCGCAAGTGCGCGACGAAATGGGCTTGCCTGCTGATACTCCGTTGGTTGTAGCCGACACGTCGGATTCAGCGTCTTTAGATGCCATGGTTGCTCGTACTAAAGTTGTAGCGACTACGGTCGGTCCTTATCAATTGTATGGTTCAGATTTGGTTAGAGCGTGCGCAGAGGCCGGAACCGACTACGTTGATCTATGTGGTGAGTCGGTTTGGATGCGTCATATGATTGACCAACACTCTGAAGCTGCCCAAAAGTCAGGCGCGCGCATTGTGTTTTCTTGCGGCTTTGATTCAATTCCCTTTGATCTGGGCGTGTATCTCTTACAACAAGAAGCCGTGAAGCGATTTGGTGCGCCTTTTAAGGAAGTTAAAGGGCGTGTCAGAGCCATGAAAGGCACATTCTCTGGTGGTACTGCCGCGAGCTTGCAAGAGTCGGTTAAGCGCGCACGGTCAGACAAAGAAGTCTTTGCCCTCGCAATCAACCCGTATGCCTTAGTACCTGGATTTGCGGGTCCTGAGCAACCTAATGGTGATGTAGTGCAGTACTCAGAGGAATTGGATAGCTGGGAAGCACCTTTTATTATGGCCGCCATTAATACTCGCAACATACACCGTTCAAACGCTTTGATGGACTCTATGTATGGCGAAGATTTTCTGTATTCAGAAATGTTGTTAACCGGACCGGGTGAAAAAGGCGAGAAAATTGCTAAAGCGGTAGCGGGCGATAAGTCTATGGCGGGGCCTGATGCGCCTAAGCCGGGCGAGGGCCCAAGCAAAGCTGAACGTGAAGCAGGTCTTTACGACGTTCTTTTTTATGGTGTAACTAAGGCGGGCGACAAAATTGCGGTTGGCGTTAAAGGTGATCGTGATCCTGGATATGGCTCAACATGTAAATTGATTAGTGAGAGTGCATTGTGCTTATTGAATGAAGCCAGTGATACACCTGGTGGTATTTGGACGACCGCACCCGCGCTAGGTAACCACCTAATTAACCGACTCCAAGAGCACGCCGGAGTGAGTTTTGAAATAGAAAGCTAGACCGTTTACTTTTGCATTTCAGTAATTCTGTTCAAGCAGAACGTTAATTTCTGCAACTTGCTAGACGTCTGATCGCTAACTAGGCGATCAGACCCTTTTCTTAATTAAACGTAATACATTGTTCACTTGAGGTTAAGCATTTCAGCCTTAAACTCTTCTCTGAAACATTACTAACAGATCAACTGTACGCTAAGTAATGTTTTAAACGTTATTGATGATCCTGGTTTTTGCGACTGTAAAGACCGACAGCCAAACGGAGAAGTATATGAACAGATTGTTTCCTCGAGTTATTTTGCCAGCCCTAAAGTGGAGCGCTTTAGTCTTAGCGACAGCCGCTGTAGTCACTACAGTCACTACAGTCACTACACTCAACGTGTATGCCGATAACGACTCGCAAAGCTTGCAAGTGTTGCCTATGGAGCCAACATCGGTTGCGGCAATTGCTCCAATCAATAAACCTGGCTTACAGCCTTGGGCACCGAGTGCCGGGTTTGCAGATCTTATTGAGCATGTTAGCCCAGCCGTAGTGCACGTCTCGACCAGTGGCTTTGTGGAGCGTTCAGGTTCACGCAACGGGCGTAACTTTCAGTTCCCTCCAGGTTGGGAAGATTTTTTCCGCGACTTTCAAAATCCTCGTGGCAATCAAGACGAGTCCGAAGATGATCAACCTCAGAGCAAACAAAAACGTCCTTTAGGCATTGGTTCTGGCTTTGTGATCAGCGCAGATGGCTATGTAGTCACTAATCACCACGTGATTGATAGGGCTGACGAGATTGTAGTTGCCATGACTAATGGTGACGAATACCAAGCACAAATTATTGGCAGCGACCCAAAAACAGATTTGGCGTTACTCAAGTTAGACGATGCGAGCGACTTACCTTTTGTAGTATGGGGCGATGATGAAAAATCACGGGTTGGCGACTGGGTAGTAGCCATTGGAAACCCATTTGGATTGGGTGGGTCTGCCAGTACCGGTATTATCTCGGCTCGTGGTAGAGATATTCGATCTGGCCCATATGATGATTACATCCAGGTTGATGCGGCTATTAACCGAGGCAATTCTGGTGGACCGTTGTTTAATACTCGCGGCGAAGTAATCGGTATTAATACCGCAATCTATTCTCCCAATGGCGGTAGTGTTGGTATCGGTTTCTCGATTCCAGCGACTATGGCCAAGGGTGTTGTTCGCCAGCTACAAGAATCGGGCAGCGTTGAACGCGGTTGGATCGGCGTTGGTATTCAGGAAATGGATAAAGATCTAGCCGATAGTCTAGGTCGCGACAACGACTCGGGTGCTTTGATCACTGCGGTTGAAGAGGGCGCACCAGCGTCTAAAGCCGGTTTACAAGTGGGTGACATCATTCTTGAATTTGACGGTCATGCAATCGAAGAGATGCGCGACCTTCCACGTGTTGTAGCGCAAGCCAGTGTAGGCGGTAACTATCGGTTGTCTATCTGGCGCGATGGTGATCTAAAGAACTTAACCATTAAGACAGAACCGTTTCCAGACGAACTTGCAGGCACGTCCGCAACGCCCACTCCAGAAGAGTCTACTGAAAGTAACCTGATCGACGCCCAATTAAAGTTGCTGAGCGATTATGAGCGTCGAGAGTATGGGATCGACAGTTCGATCTCTGGTGTGCTGGTCGAGAGCGTTGAACGTAACGGCCTTGCGGCGCGCAACGGATTACGGCGTGGCGATGTAATTGTGCAGGTTGATAGCAAGGCAATGACGTCTGCGCAAGCGGTGACCGACACGTTATCGAGCGCTAAAGATGCCGGCCGATCAAAAGTATCGATGCTTTTGAATCGTGGCGGAAATTCACGCTTCCTAGCATTCAGCTTAGAAGACTAATCAGTACAATTCTTTCATGACCGTTGCTTAACTTAACGCGACGGTCATGAGTTTCACTGAGACTATAAGGTATAACTATGAATTCTCTAAAAATGAAAAAAAATATGATTCACGTGCTGGTAGTTGAAGACGATCAAGAGACCGCGTCTTATATCGTTAAGGGCTTGAAGGAATGTGGTCACAATGCTGACCACGCTGCTGACGGACGCGAAGGTTTGTTGATGGCCGACTCAACTGAGTATCAGGTAATTATTGCTGATCGAATGTTGCCTAAGGTTGATGGCGTAACCATGACTAGAACCTTAAGAGGCAGCGGCAACCGTACACCTATTTTAATGCTGAGTGCGCTGGGCGATGTCGATGACCGAGTAGCTGGCTTAAAAGCCGGTGCTGACGATTATTTAGTAAAACCGTTCGCATTCTCAGAATTGCAAGCGCGTATCGAAGCCTTAGTGCGACGTGCTGAACCAGAGTCTCCCGATACGGTATTAACTGTTTCTGATCTAGAAATGGATTTACTCAAACGCGAAGTACGTCGCAACGACCAGAAGATAGACTTGCAACCACGTGAATTTAGGCTACTAGAGTACCTAATGCGCCATAGCGGCCAGGTAGTGACTCGTACGATGTTACTCGAAAAGGTATGGGATTATCATTTTGACCCCCAAACTAACGTAATTGACGTTCATATCAGTCGTTTACGCGGTAAGATTGATAAGGAATTCGACGTTTCTTTACTGCATACCGTACGCGGGGCAGGGTACATGCTCAGTGAGCCAGATTAATCCATTTAAAAGCTCGTTAGTCCGAATAACTATTGCTTATGTCTTGTTATTCGGATTATCGGTTTCAATTATTCTTGGTCTTATCTATTGGTCGACCATTGTCTATACGACCAATCAGACAGACGAGAACATCAGCGCCGAAATACAGGCGCTTTCTTCTGTGTATGCCCAAAAAGGATATTCTGGGCTAGCCGCCACATTGTCTGAACGAGTGCGCCAGCAACGTCCAGGTGATTCAACTCTTTATTTGTTGACCGATCACAACTTTGAACCGTTGTTTGGCAATATTTCTGGGTGGCCTAAAGTGGCTTACGATAAAGACGGTTGGTTAGACTTTAGACTGGATGACTTACTAGACGAAAATGGTGGTGAGTTTAGTGCGCGCGCTAGAACGTTTGAGGTTGAGAACCGCTTCAACCTATTGGTTGGGGAGGGTATGAAAGACCTCCGAAACTTACGCGAATTGGTTACTCAAGCTTTAATCTGGAGTTTGTTGGTGACGGTTGTTTTGGGATTGTTGATGGGCTATATGATGCGTTCAACACTGCGTTCTCGTCTGACGGCGATCAACAGCATTAGTCGTGAGATCATGAAAGGTGATTTTCGACAGCGTATTACTACCAAAGGTTCCGGAGATGAGTTTGATGAACTGGGTGACAACCTCAATATCATGTTAGAGCGTATTGAGAATGGAGTAGAGGGCGTACGCCGCGTCTCAGACAATATTGCGCACGATTTAAAGACGCCGCTTGCCCGTATGAAGAATAAGGTCGAAGAACTGCATAGAAAGTTCGATATCGACAGCCCTGAACACAAAGCGTTAGACAACATCGTGGCTGAGGCAGATGGGTTGTTAGCTACGTTTAATGCACTTCTAAGAATTGCCCGCATTGAGTACAGCGAAAAACGTAAAGAGTTTGGCTCGGTTGAGGTAGATGCTCTATTAGAGGATTTGCTCGAACTATATGAACCTCTAACTGAAGAAAAGAATCAGCGTCTAAACGTTTTGACCATCGAGCCGGTGACCGTTTTAGCCGACCGTGACATGTTATTTCAAGCGCTCGCCAATCTCATTGATAACGCCATTAAATACACGCCTGCTGACGGACAGATAGAAATATCTCTTATTGATGCCGACGCGGGTGCCTATTTAGAAATCGCTGATAATGGGCCAGGTATTCCTGCCGAAGAATACGACAATGTCGTGCAGCGTTTTTATCGGATTGATGAGAGTCGTACCACGCCAGGCAGTGGTCTGGGTTTGGCCTTAGTTTCGGCGGTATTGAGAGTGCATCAAATGCAGTTAACCTTTGAGGATAACAACCCTGGACTAAGGGTGCGCGTGGGCTTACCTAAGCTAGTTCAGAAAAAAGGGAGCGCGGCAAAAACATAAACAGCGCTGGTCTCTTAGTGTTGGCTTTGATTTAGGGGTGCCTCGTTTACTGTAGTGTTTTTACAAAGGGTTTAAGACATTTTTGTTTCACGTTGTAATCACGATGTTGTCCCTACTATCCGCCCAGAACATAACCCTAGGGCGCAACTTTAGTCTGTAATGATAAAACCATACTTCCAAAGACTGTTAATGCAGTTGTCGGCCCTTTAATCTATCTAAATACAGTATTGATATTATGAGTAATACCACTCGCATTCTTATTATAGAAGACCATCGTGACATTGCTGAAATGTTGTACGACTATTTCGAGCGCAGAGACTATGAACTCGACTACGCCAGTGATGGCCGAATGGGCTTTAACTTAGCCAACCAGAACGAATACGATGTAATTCTCTTGGATCTTATGTTGCCAGAAATGGACGGAATGGATGTTTGTAAGAAGCTCCGCGAAGAATCTAAGAACTACACGCCAATATTAATGATGACCGCCCGTGACACTCTGCAAGACAAAGTTAAAGGCCTAGATATGGGCGCGGACGATTATTTGGTTAAACCATTTGAAATCTTAGAACTTGAGGCTCGAATTCGAGCGTTAATGCGCCGTAAAGGGCAGGTGGCTCAACAAGAGATTCTGCAAGTAGCAGACCTACAATTGGATACCGGAACCCTTGAAGTATTGCGTGGCGACGTACCTATCTATTTGTCACCTATAGGTCTGAAGATTCTTACGATTCTTATGAAGGAGTCGCCCAAAGTGGTTAGCCGTAATCAGCTAGAGCACGAAATTTGGGGCGACATATTGCCAGACAGCGATACTCTGCGCAGCCATATGTACAATTTGCGTAAGCAGATAGACAAGCCGTTTGAAACGCCGCTGCTACAAACGATTCAATCGCGCGGGTATAGAATTGGCGATGCGGCTTAAGTTATAGCGAGCCTCGCCAGTTTTAGTGTAATCTACCTGAGTCTTATTTGCCTGGCCTGGCGATTAAGTGTAGATACCAAGGAAACCTCATGAAAAAGTACGACTTAAGCCAATCCACCATAAGGAATAAGTTGGGTCGTAAGATGACCCTGCAATCCGGATTGATTGGCTTGGTTGCTGTTTTGGGTATAGGTTTTGCAAGCATCGTAATTGAGCAGTTTTTGGTGCGCGAAGCCCTACGGCGAGAAGCGATTCATTTTTGGTCTATCTATGAGCAGCAAGAAACTTATCTAGCGCCTAATACGGCCAACTTAAAAGGCTACCTTGTACCCCTAGAGTCTACTGACGGGATTCCTCCCGAACTTTTAGGTTGGGGCTTGGGCTATCACAAGATGCACGGCCAAACAGCTCACTCTCTTCTATATACTACCGAGCAATTCGACCACAGGCTGTATCTGCTGTTTGATGGTGAAAGCGTATTACGGCTAGCTTTATTTTTTGGGATATTCCCGCTAACCATAGTTTTGGTTTTGATTTATGTAACCGCGTGGTGGGTTTATCAAGAATCCAAGTATTTGCTGAGCCCCATTGTCTGGCTAGCCAACAAGTTTGACCGTTTTGATCCTGGTCGCTCGCAAGAAGGCTTGGCCGATTTAGATGATGTGCCTGGTGATGTAGATTGGGAGGTTGAAAAACTTGTCTCTTCATTCCGATCTTATTCTAAGCGAATCCAACAATTTGTTGAGCGCGAAAGAACCTTTACGCGAGATGCGAGTCATGAATTTCGCACGCCGCTAACGGTGATAAAAATGGCGTCTGACTTGTTGTTAGCCGAACAAGACTTAGACGAGTATTCCAAAAAGTATGTCACTCGAATTAAAGGCTCAGCAAAGGATATGGAAGAGTTGATTGACGCTTTTCTTATTCTGGCCCGTGAGACTGATAACGAATTTGAGGATCAGCACATTATTGTGGCTGACTTAATTGCCAAGGAAGTTTCGAAGTCAGATGTTTTATTTCAAGATAAACCAGTGACCGTCGATATCGATCAGCAATTTCCACTTGAGCTGTATACCGCCGAAAAGGTTGTCTCTATTGTTCTCGGTAATCTTATTAGGAACGCCGTTCTGTATACCAATGAGGGAACGGTTACGATTAGAATTAAAGAACAGTCGGTCGAGATAGCGGACACCGGCATTGGCATGACAGAAGATCAAATCAAGAGGATTTTTCAGCCGTACTATCGAGCTGAACATACCGGCAAAACTCAAAGGCGCGGTTACGGCGTTGGTCTTACGGTCGTTAAGCGCTTATCAAATAGATTTAATTGGCGCGTAAAGGTTAAGAGTAAGATAGACGAAGGAACGTCTATTGAAGTGTTTTTTGACGGCCACTAAATTTTCCTTTTTGCGTTCTTAGGTTGTGCTCACGCCACTCCGTATGGGTTTGGTTTAGCTGGCCACAACCAATTTCATAAGCTTCCTAAAAAGTGCTGGAATTGCTTACTTTGCACGAGCATAATCAAACATACGACAACTCTGTGGTTACGGACTTTTTAGGCCGCACCGCTTAAATTTGTGATTCGCCGATATAATTCGTTTAGTTATCTCGCCGATCTAGTTGGTTAACCCAGTTTACGCATGTCTTACGTCATAATCAGTTTAGGACCATTTAAATGAGTACCACAGAGAAGGTGTACGCTGTACGCCCTAATAAAACTCAGAATAAACGCGAAATGCGGATGTTGAACGAGTTAGGCCAGCAGCTTATAGACTTGCCGAGTACCGCGCTGGACAAAATGGTAATGTTGCCAGTCACCCGCGCTGCGATCGACGAAGGCAAGCGGTTGTCTCGAGGCGCTTTACAACGGCAATTGCGTAGGATTGCAAGCTTGTTGTTACGCGAGGATTCTAAAACTCTTTCTATAGAGGTTCAACGACATCTAAAGCCCGACCGAGAGACCAACGCTTTGTTTCATAAACTTGAAACGTGGCGAGATCGTCTGATAGGTGGCGACGAGAAACTGTTATCCGAAATCCTCGATGAATACCCAACGGTAGACCGCCAGCATTTCAGGCAGTTGATTCGTAACGCGATAGCCGAACGTAAAACGAATAAACCTCCTAAGTTTTATCGTGCGCTGTTTAAATATTTGCGCAGTCTTTCTGACCAGGAGTCGAGCGACTTGTCGACAGATGAGGCTTCTGAGTCTTCTTATAATGAGACTATTGGTTAATACGCCGGCCGCACAAACTTAGAGTTTGCTTTAGAGAGCAAACAATCAAATAATTTTAACTTTACACGGATCTATTTAAGGCAATGTTTGAACACTTAAAACCAATGCCCGCCGACCCAATATTGGGTCTTAATATGGCGTTCCAACAGGATTCTAATCCTGAAAAAATTAATCTGTCGATCGGTGTTTATCAAGATGACACAGGCCAAACACCTATTTTTAAAGCGGTTAAGCAAGCTGAGCAACAGTTGATCGACGCGCAAAAGACAAAGTCGTATGCACCCCAGGCAGGTGATCCGGCTTTCTTAAGCGGAACGCTAGAGCTTTTGTTAGGCAAAGAACTAATGCAAAGCAGGGGCGCGCAAATTGCGGCTGTCGCTACGCCGGGTGGTTGTGGAGCCCTACGTATGGGCGCAGAGCTACTGGTAAGTGCCAAACGAGATGCAAGAGTGTGGGTTAGTTCACCGACATGGGCCAATCATTTTCCTTTGCTGGAAAGTGCGGGTTTAATGCTTGTCTCTTATGATTACTACAATACCGAAACTAACCGAATCGACTTTGATGACATGCTCAAAAGCCTTGATCAAGCGGTTGAGGGCGACGTAGTCCTTTTACACGGTTGTTGTCATAATCCTACAGGCGCAGATCTAACTCAAGCTCAATGGGACGATGTAATCGATTTGCTTGAGGCAAAACGTTTAACGCCCTTTATTGATGTAGCGTACCAAGGTTTTGGTAGCGGCTTGGACGAAGATGCCTATGGTGTTCGCCAAGCGGTGTCTCGTTTGCCCGAAGTACTTATTGCCGATTCTTGCTCTAAAAACTTTGGTTTATACCGAGAACGTACCGGTGCAATTATTGTTGTGACGGAATCAGAAGCACAAACAACGGCCGCAAAAACGCATATTCTTACCGCGGCACGTCGTAACTACAGCATGGCGCCTTACCACGGCGAAGGAATCGTTGGCTTATTGCTTGCAGATGCAGGCTTAGCCGCCGATTGGAAGGCTGAGCTAAATAGCGTTCGTAACCATATGAATGGGCTGCGAAACAAATTGGCTAACGAATTGAATTCCGCGCAAAGCATTATTAATTTCGATTTCGTTTCTGACAGTAATGGCATGTTTTGTTTCTTGGGTATTCCTAAAGACATGGTATTGGCTTTACGCCAAAAGTACGGTATTTATCTTTTAGACAGTACTCGTATTAATATCGCCGGATTATCAGACGATAACTTACCCGTCATCGTCGATCGCGTTACAGGATTGCTCAAAGGCACGTAATAGTGTTTCGGGTCTGGTTACCGATACGCAGATGTCGCGCAGGCCCTGTAAAAAGAAAGAAGTAATAAAGCTATAAAAACTAAAAAGGACGCACGGAGCATACATACTGTCGCGTCTGCAATGAATAAGCTAACAATTATTACGCTAACAATTATTACGCTAACAACAAGGAGATAGAGCCAATGGCTGCAAGAGGAGAATTCAGTTCACAAACCGCATTTATTTTGGCCGCCAGCGGTTCCGCGGTAGGGTTAGGCAATATCTGGGGTTTTCCTATTCAGGTGGCGTCCAACGGTGGCGGGGCGTTTGTTTTTACTTATATCGTTCTGACATTCTTACTTGCATACCCCATCCTCATGGCAGAACTCGTTCTGGGGCGCCATAGCAAAGCCGATACGGTTCGTTCGGTAGTCAATATATCGAGCCCTAAGGTAAAACCGTTTGCCTATGTAACTGGCTATTGGGGCATTATCACCGCAAGTTTGATCTTAAGTTTTTACGCGATTGTTGCAGGTTGGATGATTGGCTTTGGTGCCGGATCAGTTGCCGAATTGGCTGGGTTGACAGAGCTGAAGGCTTGGTTAACGGCGTTCTCGTTAGAGCGAAACCTGCTTCTTTGTCTCGTATTCTATGTGCTTACAATGTCTATTGTGGCAAACGGTGTAACGGCAGGTATCGAAAAGTGGTCTACACGATTAATGCCTATATTACTCTTGTTGATCGTCAGTCTAATTGCTTTTATAGCAACTCAACCTGGTGCTATGGAAGGCTGGAAAGTTTACCTTCAGCCTGATTTCTCCCGTATTTTAGATCCAGACCTGGTTATTAGTGCATTGGGGCAAGCGTTTTTCTCGTTATCCCTTGGCGTTGGTACCATGATGGTTTATGGCTCTTACATTTCTAAGGCGGACAACCTTCCAAGGCTGGGCGCGACCGTTGCTGTGGTAGATATAGGCATCGCAGTGTTAGCAGGCTTATTAGTGATTCCAGCGATGTATGTGGCGTTACACAACGGCGTTACTATTTTTGACGATGCCGGAGCACTGATTGACAGTGACCGCCTGATTTTCACAGTACTTCCTGCGCTATTTGAAACCATGGGGTTTGCAGGCATCGTGATTTCTGTGTTGTTCTTTATTTTGATGACGATCGCAGCAATCACGTCATCCATCTCGATGCTAGAAGTTCCTGTAGCTTATGTTAGCGAGAGTTGGTCTTTTGACCGTCGCCGCGCATCCATGATGGTCGGCGCCGGCATAATGATGATCAGCTTCATTATTATATTTAACTTTGAAGCGCTCTTTGGATTCGTGATAAACCTAACAACTCGCTACAGCGAACCACTAATTGGTTTACTGTTTTGCCTTTTTGTGGGATGGGTAATGCATCGAAACCATTTATTAGAAGAACTCAAACAAGGTAGCCCCGATCTGGAAAACGGTTTGTTCTGGAAGATATGGCCTAGCTACGTTCGGTTTGTGTGTCCGCTCGTTATGTTAGGTGTTTTCATGCATAGTTTTGGCTTACTGAGCTTCTAAAAACTCTTAATTTACCGGCTAATTTTCGTAAAGATTGGTCGGTATTTTCCCAGTCGATGCATCCATCCGTAATGGACTGGCCGTAGGTCATTGAGCTCTTGTCTGTAGACAGATTCTGTCTTCCTGCCACTAGATGGCTCTCCAGCATTACGCCTACAATGCTGGTATTGCCTTCTAAAATTTGCTGACTAATGTTTTCGAGTACCAATACTTGCAGTTCGTGGTCTTTGTCTGAATTTGCATGACTGCAATCAATCATTACATTGTTGGGCAGTTGTTTTTCGCGCAACGCTCGCTCCGTTAGGCGTACGTTCACAGAGTCGTAGTTCGATTTTCCGCCGCCGCCCCGGAGAACAATGTGTGCATAGCGATTGCCTTTAGAGTGAACAATCGATACCTGGCCTGCTCCGTCAATACCTAAGAAACTATGCCCATGACTTACCGATTCTAGAGCATTGATCGCGACACCCAAAGAACCATCGGTGCCGTTTTTAAAACCAATGGGAACTGAGAGTCCGCTGGCCATTTCTCGGTGAGTTTGAGATTCGGTAGTACGTGCGCCGATTGCCGACCAAGTAATAAGGTCTTGCATATATTGGGGCGATATTGGGTCAAGCGCTTCGTTTGCAATAGGCAAGCCGAGCACATTGATTTCAAGCATGAGTTCGCGCGCAATCGACATACCTTTTTCGATCTGAAAGCTTCCATCCAAATCAGGGTCATTAATTAGTCCTTTCCAACCGACCGTTGTACGCGGCTTTTCAAAATAGACACGCATAACAATAAACAATTCATCTGCAACGTCATCCGCTAGTTTCTTGAGTTTGTGGGCGTATTCCATTGCCGCTTGGGGATCATGGATTGAGCACGGACCCACGACAACGATTAAACGTTTGTCTTCACGATCAAGAATTTTTCTTACCGTATCACGAGAGCCAATCACGTGATTTTTGACGTCTTCGTTTAAAGCGTACTTTTGCTTGAGTGCCTCAGGGGTAATGAGTTGCTCAAGCGTGCGTATATTGTGGTTGTCTAATTCCATTTTTGTCATTGATCCTAATGCGTATCAAGAGGAGCATCTTTTAATATAAGTCTGATTCCAAATCTCAGTTTGAAAGCTTAATGAAGATGCTGTTGTCTGAATTGGCGATGTTACTCATAACTCAATGAGAATCAACCAGAGACGGTCAAAAACTACCCATGCAAGGCTTAATACTCAAAGTGCCAACTAAAGCAGCACTTTTTTAAACCATGCTAGGTCGCAGGATATCGATGCGACTAAGCGGGTAATTTAGAATTACCCGTGCTTATTCAGGGCGATCACCCAACTTTACTAGGATTATCATAGTGAGTGCCCATGCAATGCCCAGGCTCGCACTGATCAATAGATGATCAACCAAATATTCGACTGCGCCAAGTCTTAGCCCTGCGTAATAGGATAGTGGACCGCCTATCAGTCCCATAGCGGAGGGCAGAAGTGGATGCAGTTTAAGCCATGCCAAAGAGTGATTTACCGTTAGTGCAAAACCAAGCCAGAGGAAGAGTATCCACAATGGTGCAAAGCCAGAAATGGGCCCATTAGTTTTAAAGTCCAGAAAGCCGAGCTGAACCCACAAGCTGTCTACGATTATGCCAAGCACTAGGGCAACGGCTAGAAGTCGTAAGTCAGACTGAGCGCGTCTTGCGGGAGCAAGTTGCCATACAGCTAAAGCAAGAAAACTGAAAGCGGCGGGCCAAGTTAGGCCGTAAGAGCTACCAATCACACAGCACAACCACACAATCTGAAATAGGGCAGCGTTTACGAGAACGTTGGCGGAGAATAATTTGGACATAAAGAGATTTCATTGATTTAATGCAAATATTATAGCGAGACAAAAGTAGGCACTCTGTGACGAAAACCAATTGATATTTGTTACCACAATGCAACTCACTAGCCTGCCAATTTTGTTATCATACGAAGTTAATAGTCTATTGCCGTTTAGCGAGCCCCCGGGCCTACAATTCGGCTAGCGTCACACAAAATGGAATTTGTACGTTGATGTTCACCTTACTCACAAAAAATGCTATTGCGCACAGCCGCAAAGCTATAACGCCACTGTTTTCTAACCATTCTGTTTTACGTGTCTTGGTGGCATTTCCTTTTTTGTTTACTGGACTAAATAGTCACGCATCCAATGAACTGACTGTCCCCGTTGCCGATTACGAAATAGATTGTGGTGAAACCTTTGAGTGTCCACAATCACTTATGCCAAGAGTGCACTTCTGGGTAGAAGTCTTTAGCCGTTGGGACACAGAAACGGCGGTATTCCATGATAAGGAAAACCCACATCGAGTTTATTCAACCGTGTCACGTCGGGATGGATGCCGGCGTAGTAAAGCCGGGGACAGTCTAGACCGAGAACGCACCAATTTAGGAAAGTCAATCAAAGGTTTAGCAAGTGCTTTGTCGGCGGGCAGATCTTTAACGGATAAACAAAAACGTTTACACGCAAAATTCAAAGGCGAATCGTCAAGCCAGATTCGCGCCGCTGCGGACCGCCTTCGTTGCCAGTCTGGCAACAGCAATCGTATGCTAGGTGCTCTTGAACAGTTTAAGCTGTATCGGCCAACGATCCTGGATGCTCTTGAGTCACAAAACTTAACCCCAGAACTGCAATATCTACCGTTTGTTGAGTCGGCATTTAACCCCAAGGCTTTGTCGCATGTAGGTGCGGCAGGCTTGTGGCAAATTATGCCGAGTACGGGCCGTACATTAGGGCTTACCGTAAATGAAACAGTCGACGACCGATATGATCCAACTCGTGCTACTTATGGTGCGGCGCGTTATTTTCGTAACAGTGTCGACCGATTGTCGACGACGGCCTTCGAGAACGGGCATACGGTTGTAGCCAAAGAGCTAAATCCGTTTGTGGTTACGTCTTATAACTATGGCGTAAGGGGAATGCAGCGAGCGATTCAGCAAGTTGGATTGGACTATGAGCGGTTACTTAAAGAGTACAAATCTCCCAGTTTTCAAACTGCGGTCAGAAATTTCTATGCAAGCTTCTTAGCGGCACGACACGTCGCCCAAAACAGCGAGTATTTTTTTGGTGAAATCACACCCGATTTTTCTGATCGAATCTATGCATTTAACACCGTAAAGTTAGACCGAAAAACGTCGGCAAGACGATTAGTTGATGAGCTCAATCTTGATAGTGATGAGTTTAAAAAGCTTAATCCGAGTTTTAAGTCGGTAATTTGGAAACATAAAGCGCTTATTCCTGCCAATTATGAAATTAGACTACCTTTCAAGGAAAGCGGTTGGTCTCAACAACTCGCGAGTGTAAATTCTTTGCCTGTAGAGATAGAGCGGCCAGGTTTTGTACTGCATCGAGTTCGTTCTGGTGAGTCTGCGTGCGTGATCGCGCAAAAATACAAAGCAAGTTGCAGCCAGTTGATCAAGCTCAATGGCCTTGATCGACGTGCCACTGTTTATGTCGGTAAGCAAATTAAGGTGCCTACGTTAACGGGGGGAATATCCGTGGCCGCCGTCAATAAGCCATTGGAGTCTTCGGATACGTACGCGGTTTACTCTGTGCGCAGTGGCGATACAGCTTGTAAGATCGCGGCACGACATTCTATGAAATGCCAGGAGTTATTGGCGATTAATGGTTTGAGCCGAAGCAGTGTAATTAAGATTGGTCAGGTACTTAATGTGTCAGGAAGTGATGATTGGCACGTGGTTACGGCAGGACAAACGGCGTGTGGTATCGCTGAACGTTATGGGGTGGGGTGTTCGTCGTTGTTACGCGCGAACCGATTAGCATTGCGGTCGACAATTAGGGTCGGGCAACGTCTAAGAATCCCGCGTGGGGCTGGTAGCTGATTGTTAGCTTTGCTAGGCAATGGCGAGCCGATGCCAAGCTGCCGACGCGCGTAATTAGTAGTTAATCGGGTTATTACTCAATCTAATTCGAAATGCAAATAGACGGTATAAGACAACCTTATTAGTCGAACCCTAGGGGTCTTTGATAGACTCCGCGCCAAATACTCAATCTGTCCGCAGGGTTTAGCGATCTCAGGCTGTTTTTATACCTTAAGAAAGTTTACTCTGTTTTATGATTTGCTAATTACAGCCCTGTTGTTATGCAGGCATTGTGATCAAGCATTTAAGATAACGATATTAACTGGTGGGCGCAGTTCGCTATTGCGAGCCCCAAAATATGGCCAAAGAAGGCATTTATGACGACGACTAATCAATCATTACAAACCTGGGTAGACCAAGTCGCCCAACTCACCTCTCCAGATAAAGTAGTTTGGTGTGATGGATCTGACCAAGAATATGATGCTCTGGTAGAGCAGATGAACGAGACTGGAACGCTGTCTGCACTAAATCAAGAGACGCACCCGAACTGTTTCCTTCACTTATCAGACCCACAAGACGTTGCTCGAGTTGAGCACCTTACTTTCATTTGCACAACTGAAAAGGAAGATGCGGGTAAAAACAATAATTGGATGGACATTAGCGACGCTAAAGAGAAAATGCAGGGTTTATTCAAAAACTGCATGAATGGCCGAACTATGTATGTCATTCCATATTGCATGGGACCTGTTGATTCGCCTTATTCACGTTGTGGCGTTGAAATCACAGATAGCCCATACGTTGTTATCAATATGAAGATAATGACTCGCATGGGTGCTTCTGCGCTTGCACGTATTGAACGTGGTGACCCGTTTGTTAAGGGTTTGCACTCTACCGGTGATTTAGACCCAGAGCGTCGATTTATTATGCATTTTCCAGAAGAGTACTCAATCATGAGTTTCGGTTCTGGATATGGTGGTAATGCCTTACTTGGCAAGAAGTGTCACGCTTTACGTATAGCTAGCTGGCAAGCTAGAGAAGAAGGCTGGTTAGCTGAACATATGCTTATTCTTGGTTTAGAAAGCCCAGAAGGCGAAACCCATTATATTGCCGCGGCTTTTCCTTCGGCATGTGGCAAGACCAACTTGGCAATGTTGATTCCGCCAGAAAGCTACAAAGACTGGAAAATTTGGACATTGGGAGATGACATTGCATGGTTGCACATGGATAACGAAGGGCAGCTGCGTGCGGTAAATCCTGAAGCGGGTTATTTTGGAGTTGTGCCAGGCACCAATGCGAAGACAAATTTAAACGCTTTCGATATGATCCAACGCAATACCATTTTCACCAACGTTGGCCAAACGGCAGACGGTCAACCTTGGTGGGAAGATAAAAAAGAAGGTGAGCCAGCAATTGATTGGAAGGGGCGAAATTATGATAAGAACGTTGGTCCTGCGGCTCATCCAAACTCCAGGTTTACGGTTTCTGCGACTGAGAACAAAGCCTACTCAGAGTTGGCTGAAGCGCCAGAAGGTGTTCCTATTTCGGCAATTGTATTCGGTGGCCGTCGTCGCGAACTTGCGCCGCTAGTGTATCAATCTAAGTCTTGGCAGCACGGCGTTCTTATTGGAGCCGGAGTAGCTTCAGAAACGACTGCGGCGGCAACTGGTAAAGTTGGCTTAGTAAGACGCGATCCAATGGCAATGAAACCATTCTGTGGCTATAACTTTGCTGATTACTGGGCTCACTGGTTAAGTTTCAGTGAGCGTTCTTCTAAATTGCCGCAAATATTTCATGTAAATTGGTTTCGACAAGATGCCGATGGTCGTTTTCTGTGGCCAGGATTTGGCGAGAACATGCGCGTATTAGAATGGATAATTAGGCGTTGCAAGGGATCGGCAGATGCTGTGGAAACTGCAATCGGTTATTTACCAACGGATGACGGTTTAAATCTTGACAGTGTAAATCTAAACGAAGGTGATTGGGCTGCGTTAAGGCATGTTGATAAGGAGCAGTGGCTCTCAGAGATGCAAGATGTTGGTGAGTACCTTCGCTCTTACGGTGACCGCACTCCTAGCAAGTTACTAGATGAGCACCAACGAGTTGTGAACAACTTATCCGCTTAATCTATTGTTTCTTATTACGAATATTTTCTAATAGGAAGTAAGTAATACTAAGCAATAAAAAAGCAGCCAGTTGGCTGCTTTTTTATTGCTTGCTATAACAGGCTACCTATTCATCATCGGTCTTAGGGTTTCTAGCGTTATAGGCTCTGACTGATTCATTAAATTTCTCGGCAGTCTCTGTCTCTGCATCAACCGACCCATCATATAGGTTGGTGATTGTGAGCTTGTTTGCATCTAAATCTGCTGATTCAGCATCAAGCTCAGACTCGGCTTTTAATAAACAATCTCGATACCCTCCTAGGTTTCCTTGAAATGCTTTAAATGCCTTTTGGGCGGCAACAAGTTCATCCATGCTAGCAACATTGCCATCCGGAATTATGGGTTGGGTGGGCAAGGTACAGTCTGCGGCGATTTGCGCCTGAACTGATGCTCCGAAGCTAAGTAACAGAATTGCGAAAGCGGCTGCGGTAAAAATACGATTCATTTATGGCTCCTTAAGATAGTATATTTAATTCTTGGAACAAGCAGTTTTGTTCTCTGTTGGTGATGGCTCAGTTTAATCGAGTCGACTCGATTGTCAAATATCAGATCAGGTCTACACTGCAAAATTGAGTAATTTCTAAGAGTTTTCGCCACTAAGCGACTGCGCAAGGCCTACTGAATTTGAGTAAGGCTACAATAGACCCAAAAAAAGCCGCAAATCATCAATGCGATTTGAGGCTTTTATTCGAGGCTAAATGCTAATCAGTAAACTTAAATATTTTGCTTTCTGGCGCAGTTAGTCCACCTTCTTGTTTCCCGTACCATGCCGCTAAGTCTCTAATTTCTTGAATCGAAAGGTTGTCAGCAAATCCAGCCATAATTGCATTGGTGCGTTCACCTGAACGATATTCTTTAAGTGCTTGTTCTAAGTATGACTCATATTGGCCTGCAAGCTTAGGGTATGCGGCGTTGTCGCCGTCACCGGTTTTACCATGGCAACTAGCGCATACGGCTGAGTTAGCTTCGCCGCGAGCTGCGCTTTGGGCGTCTGTTAAACCCGGTCGAGAGTTTCCTTCCATCTCAGCAAAGAAAGCTGCTATGTCTTGCATGTCCGTGTCGCTTAAATTTGACGCTTGCGCCTGCATCGTTTTATGGGCACGTGCTTTACTTTTATAGTCCTTTAACGCCGAAACGATATAAGAAGCGTGTTGACCACCAACCATTGGAATTTCATAAACGGGGCCAGGATTTCGTAGTCCTGGTGCGCCATGACAACCCAAGCAGGTTTGTGACAGAGCTTCGCCACGTTCAGCATCCGCCGCCAATGTGGGGCTTGTGAATGCCAACAAAAGTAGCGCACTGCTTACAACGGCGCTAAAGAAGTGATTTGCTAATGCTTTTCGTAACAAAGATTGGTTTCTCATAATCAACGGCTTGGAAATGAATAGATAAATGAAAGATAATTTTAATCGAAGACTAGAAAAAACTGATCCTCGAAAGTGCTTGTTACGGCTTCATAAGGCAACAAAAAAAAGGTCACGAAATACATCGACAGTCGATCGCGCCTACCGTAAAGCGCGTAGTGTATCAAATTAGGGCGACTAGTGTAATTTTAAGCTTGGTTTAGAATGAAATAAAGTTTCAAGGCTAAACTTGGATTCCTGCACTAAATTCACAAACTTTTAAAGCTACACAGCATTAGGTGTCTGGGTGCTGTTCGCAACAAATCTCAGGAGCACTTACCGGCAAGCAAGCTTGAGTCTTGTGGCAAGTCACTGATCTAATTGCTCGGATTACCGAACATTTGGGCGGATTCGATGAATTGGCTCTATACTATGCGCAAACGTCGGTCACTAGCCGGGAAAACCGTATTACATAAAAAAATTTTTATGCCTGATTCTGAAAACGCACCTACAAGCAGTGTTGACGTTAGCGCTACCGCTGACTCGAGACCGCCAATAACCGACATCCGTTTTCTGGAAAACTGCTATGCCGCAGTGGATTTGGGCTCAAATAGCTTCCATATGGTTATCTCTCAATACCAGCATGGTGAATTTATTGTTTTGGACCGTCAACGCGAAGTTGTACGTCTTGCAGGTGGTTTGGATCGGCGCAATCACTTAGACCAAGAGACTTCCGCGCGCGCATTGCTCTGCTTAGAACGTTTTGGTCAGTTGTTGAGAGACATTCCTGCGAACAATGTCAGAGCGGTAGGTACAAATGCTCTGCGTAGATTGCAGGCCAAAAGTGGATTTATGACTCAAGCTGAGCGCGCCTTAGGCCATAGCATTGAGATTATTGCAGGGCGAGAGGAGGCTCGACTTGTCTATCTCGGTGTGTCGAAATGGGCTGCTTATGAAGACGAAGCTCGCTTAGTCATTGATATTGGCGGTGGCAGCACCGAAATTATCGCGGGTAAAGGTGACGTAGCCCATTGTCGCGAGAGCCTTGAGGTCGGCTGTGTGGTTTTATCGAATCAGATATTTGCAGATGGTACTCTGACCGAGAAGCGTTTCGACAAAGCGAAACTTGTGGCTAAATTGGCGATTCAACCTGTAGTGAGTCAATTTCGCTTGCAAGGATGGTCCCAGGCTATTGGCTGTTCTGGCACTATGAAAGCGATTGCCAATGTGCTCATAGCTAATGGATGGTCCAAAGATGGATTGCACAGCGACGGATTGAACCAGTTATTAGCACAGGCAATCGAAGCGGGGCATATTGATAATCTTAAGCTTGTAGGATTAACCCGAGATAGAACGCCTGTTTTTGCAGGTGGTTTGTCGATTATTCTTGCGTTGTTTGAACTTTTTGAAATCAAGGAAATGTCGGTCTCTGACATTGCATTGCGTGAGGGCGTACTTTATGACTTAGTAGGTCGAGATGCACCGCAAGATGTGCGTGACACTACGGTAAACGCAATGCTTCTAAAATGGAATGTAGATGCGGTTCACGGCGAACGCGTTCAAGACACTGCATTAAAGATGTACAGACAAGTTGCTTCGGTGTGGGATATACAAGATCACTTATTTGAAGACATTCTTGGTTGGTCGGCGCAATTGCATGAAGTAGGCCTTTCTGTCAGTCATGATGGTTACAACAAACATGGCGCGTATCTAGTTGGAAAAGCTGATATGGCGGGCTTTGCTCGTCGTGATCAACTGTTGTTGGCTGCGTTAATCAGCGGCCATCGCCGTAAGTTTCCACTGGGATTGTTCGAAGATTTACCATCTACGCTGGTGACGCCCGCAAAGCGAATCGCCGTAATTTTGCGTCTTGCTGTTCTGATTCACCGCGGTCGCGTTAGCCACGGTGGTGATGAAGTTAGTATAGAGGTGGATGGCAGGAATATTTCACTGAGATTCGCCGAAGGTTGGCTAGATCAGAATCCCTTAACCGAAGCTGATCTAAAGCAAGAATACTCTTGGCTCAAACAAATAGGTTTAAAGCTCTCTTTTAAGTAGTCCCTTAGTAGTACGGCAGAACGGGCTAATATCTTTAAGTGGTATCCGTTTAAACAAAACCTGCCTGTGTTTGGCGAATGCTTTACGCCGATTTAGTGTATCGGTCCAGTAAATCGTTTTGAACAGACACTGTCGCGTGTTCGTCTGCGACTCGTCGCAAGTACGAACCGTCGGGCAACAGGTCCCATGCATCCACAGTGTCATTGAGATAGTGCTCCAATTCGCTTAGGATTTTCTCTTTTAATTCGTCATCTCCAATCGGAGTACACTGCTCTATGCGGTTGCGAAGGTTGCGTGGCATTAAGTCTGCGCTGGACAAAAAGAGCTCGGGTTTCTCCGCGTTATTTTCAAAGTAGAACACCCGTTCATGCTCTAAAAAGCGACCAACAACCGATACCACCCGAATGTTGTGCGACACACCTTCAACGCCCGGGACTAAACAACAGATTCCACGAACGATCAGATCTATCTTTACACCTGCCTCGGAAGCTCGATACAACGCTTTCACAATGCTCGGGCTGCTCAGGCCGTTTACTTTGGCTATTACTCGAGCAGGTTTGCCGGCCAGCGCATTCTGAACCTCTCTATTAAGTTTTTCGATCACCATGTCGCTAATACCGACTGGTGATTGATATAGCCGCTCCAAGTTCGGATTAGGGCCCTGTGTGGTTAGCTGCATAAAGATTTCATGTACGTCTTGGGTCACGTAAGAATCGGCAGTGATAAGACCGTAATCGGTGTAGACCTTGGTGTTGCCTTGGTGGTAATTACCCGTACCCAGGTGCACGTATCTCTTGAGTTTGCCAGATTCTCGCCTTACGACCATCAACATTTTTGCATGCGTCTTTTTGCCAACCATACCGTACACCACGTGCGCTCCAGCGGCCTGAAGACGTTCTGCTGTGGTTAAGTTGTTTTGCTCATCAAATCGCGCCATTAATTCAATTATGGCGGTAACTTCTTTGCCTGAACGGGCAGCCGACGCCAAATGTTCTACCAAAATAGATTCCGACCCTGTTCGATACAAGGTTTGCTTTATGGCTAAAACGTCCGGATCGCTTGCCGCTTGCTTTAAGAAATCAACAACGGGCGCAAATGACTGAAATGGGTGATGCAGCAGTAAGTCGTTTTTGCTGACAAGATCAAAAATGTTTGGTTGATGAATTGCCTCGCTCGGAATAGCTGGCGTAAACCCTTTGTATTTTAGTTCTGGTCGGTTGACTAAGTCCGGTAGCGCAATGAGTCGATTTAAATTTACTGGGCCATCAACTTGGTAAATGTATTCATCACTCAATTGAAAGCGGTCTTTGAGTACCTTAATAATCCGCTTTGGGCAATTTTGAGACACCTCTAAGCGTACCGCATCCCCATAAAGACGAGAAGGAAGTTCGCCTTGCAGTGTTCTAGCCAAATCCTCAACTTCTTCTAAGTCTACGTAGAGATCGCTGTTGCGAGTGATTCTGAATTGGTAGCAGCCCTTGACTTCAATGTTTGCAAAAAGTCGGTCTATGTTCGCATGGATAATAGAGGACAAATAAACGTATTCGTATTCGGAGTCACACAGCTCCTCAGGGAGTCTTACAAAGCGAGGCAAGGCACGCGGCGCTGGAACAACGGCAATGTTGTGCGCTTCATCTCTATCAGGGTCATGTAGATCAACAACAATACTCAAACCTTTGTTGATTGTTAGAGGGAACGGATGCGTTGAGTCGAGGCGTATTGCGGTAAGAATAGGAAGTACTTCTCGCTTAAAATATTGTTTGAGCCATTTACGCTGTGCCGGGTTCCAGTCTCTAATTAGAGAAAACTTAATTCCCTGCTCGCTCATTTGCTTTAGAACTACAGTGTTAAGGGTGTCGTACTGTAGTTTTACCAATTTATGGACTTGTGCGCTAATTGCTTCGAGCACAGAGGTTGGCCCCATTCCATCTGGTGTTTCAGATCCAACGTTAATAGTCTCTTTTGCCTTTAATCCGGACACACGAATTTCGAAGAACTCATCAAGATTGGAGCTGAATATGCACAGAAACTTAAGTTTTTCGAGCAGAGGCACGTCTTCACGTAGCGCCATATTTAATACGCGCTCGTGAAATGCCAACAGACTAAGCTCCGGATGTAAAAACATCGAAGCCGGGTATTCTCTGTCACTGTCTAGAACAGCTGGTTCAAGGTTTTCGTTACTGCTCATTTTTTCCTGAGTATTTGGTTAGACGCTGTCGGTATTTCAAATCACGCAACCAGTCAATTTATTGGTCAATTGGATGTATTAGAAAGCGGTGTCGGTTTAGCGCTTGCTTATCGTGCTCTGGTAATGCTCCGCGCGTTGTTTTAGTGCTTTTCACTCGAATGGCGCCCAGCAAAGAATGTACCGTCAAACATGGACGTCCAATATTACAGAGTAATGACGATACATGTTAAGTATTTATTTGAGTAAACGCATTGAAGTTATTGATTTTAAGCAATTTTCGGCCTGTCTAAGTCACGTGATTGTCGACTTTATAGAACGATGGTGATAGATTCTGCCTAGAAGCGTGGTTGATTAGGCGTTTCACGAGACTTTCCACTGACACCTTAGTAGTTCGTTCCGGGCACCGTTGCCCAACGCGAATTTGAAACCGTCTGTCTCTGTATTTTCTATAGTTAGAATAAGCATTTATTCTTTGATGGAGCACTTTGACTTTTTGGTCTCCCTCTTTGAGCAGTTAGTGTGCGTACTAATTCTGAAAAAAGCGAAAGGACGTTATGCAAGCCACCAACTAAACAAGCGTTTATCACACGCAAAATTGATGCGGAGAAGCATCAGTAAGGCGTAAAAACTTATCATTAGTCTAACGACGTAACCACTGCAATCAAGCAAATGAAACTCACCGACGATTTAAGAATAGCAGCGACCAAAGAACTTGTTTCCCCAGCCATAATTCACGAACAATTTCCATTGACGGAGACAGCCGCTGAAACAACAGCTGCAGCTCGCAGTGAAATAGAGAAAATCATGCAGGGTAGAGATGATCGCATGGTGGTTATTGTTGGGCCTTGCTCAATCCATGACCCAAAGTCAGCCTTAGAATATGCGGATCGTCTAGCAGGACTCAAAAAGGAATTGGCGGGAGAGTTGCAGTTGGTTATGAGAGTGTATTTTGAAAAGCCTCGAACTACAGTGGGTTGGAAAGGGTTGATCAACGATCCTGACCTTAATGACAGTTATCAGGTTAATAAAGGCTTGGGTATTGCGAGGCAATTGCTGTTATCGATTAATGAGCTGGGCGTACCAGCTGGCTGTGAATACCTTGACCTAATTACCCCGCAATATACTGGCGACATCGTTTCGTGGGGGGCTATTGGTGCGCGCACTACAGAGAGTCAATGTCACCGAGAGCTGGCATCAGGTTTGTCTTGTCCAGTAGGATTTAAAAATGGCACCAACGGCAACCTAAAGATTGCCGTAGATGCGATAGGAGCAGCAGGACACCCGCATCACTTTTTGTCGGTAACCAAAGAAGGGCGCACAGCTATCGTTGCAAGTAAGGGTAATGAGTTTTCTCATATTATTTTGCGCGGCGGGTCAGGATCGCCTAACTACTCTCCAGATCATATTGACGAGGCCGCAAGGATGTTGAATGACGCAGACCTGCGACCCAATATTATGGTCGATTTCAGTCACGCGAATAGCTATAAAACGCCATCTCGTCAACGCGAAGTCTGTGACAGCGTAAGTGAACAAGTAAAATCCGGTGAATCCCGTGTCTTTGGCGTCATGATTGAATCTCATTTGGTTGAAGGAAGCCAAAAAGTTGTACCTGGCCAGCCGCTTACCTACGGCCAAAGTATTACAGACGGGTGCATTGGGTGGGAAGAGACGCAAGAACTATGCCGCCAACTAGCCGATGCTGTTAAAGCGCGTCGCGCTCGCAAAGCAGCATAGTTCTGTCGTTCAGAAACCAGAGGTAATGCTAGAACGTGTTGTTGGCAAGGCTTTGAGTCGGTGCGTCGAATGAGTCGCTCTGGTATGCGCCTACACCAATCTCGCAAGTTGGGTTACAATGATTTTATTGAAGTTGATGTTCTAATAAGAAGGCATGTTGATTTCGGCAGGTTCGGCCTAGAGTAGACCGGTCGTAGATACATGTTAGACTATTGACGAACCGCAGCTGTATTGGCAAGTTTTAGGTTTGATACGCCTAAGGTATGAAAGTTAAATGTGCCATGTACAACGGCGGTTATGTAAGAAGGTCATCGCAACTTATGCTTAGGAATTACATTCGGAATCTAATTTGAAACGATTTGCGCTTTTAGGAAACCCGCTCGGCCATAGTCTTAGCCCCGCTTTACATAAAGCGATTTATCGTCAATTGGAAATAGACGATGCATCCTACCGTGCGATCGAACTGGACTCCGATAAGCTCAAGGGATTCTTTGCTGGCTTTAGAGTCGGTGGTTTCGATGGTATCAATATCACCATTCCGCATAAATCGGATGTAATCGAGCTGCTTGATGAAGTTGACGCTAAAGCCAGGCTCATAAATGCAGTCAACTGCATTCATCGTAAAGGCAATGTACTAACTGGCTACAACACGGACATGTTGGGCTTTAGTCACTCGTTTCGAAACCATGGCGGTCAGATCGAGGGTAATAATTTTGCGATGTTCGGTGCTGGTGGGTCAGCGCTCGCAGTAGGGGCAGTGCTTGCTGAGGGTGGAGCAAAGTCGGTCTCGATTGTTAATCGCACACCAGAACGGTCGGAGCGACTGAAAGAAGTAATTACTGAGTTAAATGACGAAGTTAACGTTAAAATTTGTGATGAAGACGCCTTAGCACAATCAAAGACGAAGCTACATTGTTTAATCAATACTACGTCTTTAGGGATGCACCCGGAAGTAAATTTCAGCCCGGTTAAAGATCTATCTTCAATCATTGATGATGCAACAATAGTGTTTGATCTGGTTTACAACCCAGCTCAAACAAAGCTGTTGGCAGATGCCGAAAAAATTGGTGCGCCGATTGTTAACGGTATAGAAATGCTTATTGCCCAAGCTGTTTATTCTGTCGAAATTTGGATGGGCGGTAATGTAGTTCAACATATCGACATGAATTGCTTGGTCAAAGAGCTCGAAAAGATACTCGGACATAAGTAAACGCCTAGATAGCTTTAGTCTTGATGGTTTTTAGGCTTCGCTTTTCTCTTTCTCTGACGAGCTCTCTACCTCTAATGTCCAGGTAATCTCGCATCTCATGAATAGCAATCACAATTTATACCTAAACATTGGCTATGTTTTGTAGTCAGCTCTGTTTTGCAGGGCGCTCTTGCGGCATAATCGCAGGCCTAAACCCCACAGCCACAAGCGCTAACCCCATTCTGCAATGCAATCAGTCACGCTTTCCCTTGGCGAAAATTCATATTCGATCGATGTCGCCCACGGTCTTAGAAATCAACTATCGGTTCTTTTAGCGCCCTATAACAAGGGACAACAGTGGGTTGTTCTTACGCAACAAGCAATATTGGATCATTATGCTCCTATATTGAATGAGCTAGCTGCCCAAGGCTACCGACTTAAAGTGATTGTTGTTCCTGGCGATGAGTCAGCCAAGCATATTAGCGTAGCGGAGAATGTTTGGACTCAAATGGTCGAAGCTGGATGCGATCGCTCCTCTGTACTATTGGCTATGGGCGGGGGTGTTGTAGGCGACTTGGGCGGATTTGTAGCCGCTACGTACATGCGTGGGATACCGTTTATTCAATTGCCAACGACGTTGCTGGCGATGATCGATTCGGCCATTGGTGGCAAGACAGCTGTAAATCTTGCTGCGGGTAAGAATTTGGTCGGTGCTATATACCAACCAAAGGCGGTTTTGGTTGATCCCGAATTCCTAACGACCTTGCCTCGTCGAAACGTGATTTCGTCTTTGGCCGAAGCTATAAAGTACGGTTTTATTAGAGATTCCAGTATTTTTGATGCTATTGAGGGCAATTACGAAGCCTTGGCGAGCATGTCCGATACACGCTTATTGAACGAAATAATTTTCAAGAGTTGTGCGATCAAAGCGCAAGTCGTCTCGAACGATGAATTTGAGAATGGTGAGCGCCGCTTGCTCAATTATGGCCATACTATTGGTCATGCGTTTGAAACTATTCAGTCCTACGCCGGCATCTATCATGGTGAAGCGGTGTTGTACGGAATGAAGTGTGCGAACTTTATTTCTCATCGCAAAGGCTTACTTTCTGATGCAGCGTTCGAACGAGCTCAAATCGTTCTGAATCGCTTTGAATTGCCGGAGTTATCAAATGTGACTGAACAAAGGGTTCTCGATATTGTGTCGCACGACAAAAAGTTTATTAACGGCAAACTTAATTTTATCCTGATCGATAATATTGGTAACGGCATCGTGTCTACAGATGTTAGTACCGAAGATATCGTTGCTAGTTTAGTGGCCGTCGCGTAGTGCGACAGTTCAATTAAAATTGGTTTTCATTAGCTTGTAAGCAGTCAACGAGGAAGGAGTATTCATGAAGCGCAAAATTTTGGTGGTGAATGGCCCTAACTTAAATTTGTTAGGAGAACGTGAGCCGGAAATCTATGGAGCTCAGACTTTATCTGAGCTTAATCAGTGGCTTAGCGATAGTGTTAACGACGCTGAATTAACCTTTTTTCAATCTAACCATGAAGGAGAGATCGTTGATTTCTTGCAAGAACAGCGACATAACTGTGACGGGTTGGTTATAAATCCTGGCGGCTTAACTCATTATTCTATTTCCCTGCGCGACGCTATAGCAGGGTGCCAGTTGACGGCGGTCGAAGTACATATTTCAGATATCTATAGTAGAGAGGCGTTTAGACAAGTGTCTCTTATTAAGGACGTTTGCATAGCGCAAATATCCGGTCACGGTAGCGCTGGTTATTTGGAAGCTATCGAACTACTCATCCGACACTTATCAAAAAACAGTGCTTAAGTTCTGTTGATTTTCTTAAACTAAAATTATGAAGTTTGAACTACAAGCGGAACAGGGAAGGGCGCGTGCTGCGCAGCTGTCCTTTGCGCGCGGCGAAATAAAAACGCCTATCTTTATGCCGGTTGGCACATCGGCTACCGTTAAGTCGGTTACTCCCGATGAGCTTGATGCTGTAGGTGCGCAAATAATTCTTGGTAATACCTTTCACCTAATGCTTCGCCCTGGAACCGATGTAATTCAGGCCCACGGTGATTTACATGACTTTATGCAGTGGCAGAAACCGATTCTGACGGATTCAGGTGGTTTTCAGGTTTGGTCTTTGGCAAAGTTACGCAAAATATCAGAAGAGGGTGTTACGTTTAGATCTCCAGTCGATGGCAGTAAGTGGTTTCTTGGGCCAGAAGAAGCGATTGCAATTCAGCATAAGCTCGGATCGGATATTGTTATGATCTTTGACGAATGCACCCCATACCCGGCCACAGAGAGAGAGGCGCGTGATTCTATGGAGTTGTCATTACGTTGGGCAAAACGCAGCAAGGATGCTCACGGAGACTCTAATTCGGCTCTATTTGGGATTATTCAGGGTGGCATGTATGAGCATCTGCGTGATGAGTCTTTAGGCGGGTTAAATGATATTGGCTTTGACGGTTACGCTATTGGTGGGTTGTCTGTTGGCGAGCCAAAAGAAGAAATGTACAAAGTGCTTAAGTATTTGGCGCACAAAATGCCTGAAGATAAGCCTCGATACTTAATGGGTGTAGGTACTCCAGAAAACTTAGTCGCAGCAGTGCATTATGGTATTGATATGTTCGATTGTGTGTTACCCACACGAAATGCACGCAACGGCTGGTTGTACACAAATACTGGCGTTGTGAAAATCCGTAATGCTCAATATGAGCTAGACACTAGGCCTATTGACCCTGAGTGCGAGTGCAGCACTTGCAAACAGTTTTCGCGGTCTTATATAAAACACTTACTCAAGACTAATGAGATGCTAGGCGCACGGCTTGCGACTATTCATAATCTGCACTATTTTTTAGACTTGATGCAGAAGATGCGTAAGGCGATCCAAGCTCAAGAGTTTGAGGAGTTTAAACAGAATTTCTTTGCTAAACGAGGCCAGTCGGATCCAACTGTGGCATAATCTCGCGCGCAATTTAAGACCTAAGAGCGAGACTGTAACGAAAAGTAACGTTTCTCGTTGAATCTATATAAAAATTTGAATAATTGAGGATTAATAATGTCTTTTTTCATTTCTGATGCTATGGCTCAAACCGCTGCAGGCGGCACAAGTACGTTTATGAGCCTATTACCAATGGTTGTTTTGTTTGCGGTTTTCTATCTATTGCTGATCCGCCCACAACAAAAGCGCCAAAAAGAACATCGCAATATGGTTGCCGATTTGGCTAAGGGCGACGAAGTCGTCACTATGGGTGGAGTGCTTGGAAAAATCACTAAAGTTGAAGACAACTTTGTAAGATTGGAGATAGCAAACGGCACTGAAGTACGTCTGCAGCGCTCTTCTATTCAAGCAATGATGCCTAAAGGCACTTATTAAGCTATTGGCACCTAGCTAAAGCGCTGAGCTAGTAGCGCCAGCTGATTGAACGCAGATTATCAATAATTTGTGATGCTGCACTATGTCTGAGTTGCTACACCAAAACTTTTTAGGTGCTGTGAGTAAGGAGTTCGCTACTTTTTAGTCGAAATAATTCGCTAACGTTAAAAATATTATGAATCAAAATCCAGTTTGGAAATATCTAGCACTCGTATTTATTGTTACGTTTGGTTTGATCTACGCAATTCCTAATGTCTATCAAGCCGAACCAGGTGTTCAAGTTATCGGTTCTCGAAATACTGTTGTTGACCAAGACGTTGTGGCGCGAGTGTCGCGCGCACTCGAAAACAGCGGTGTGCTGGTTAAAGCAATCAGTTTTGATGGCGAAGCAATAAGAGCTACCGTTGATTCAGAAGAAGCCCAGAATACCGCACGCGATGTACTAAAGAGCGCGCTGGGTGACAACTATGCTGTAGCGCTTGCTGATGTGGCGACTACTCCCTCTTGGTTAAGTAGCCTTGGTGGTAAGCCTATGTTCCTTGGTTTGGATTTACGCGGCGGCGTGCATTTCTTAATGCAAGTTGATATGAGCGCGGCTAAGGCCAAAGCGATGGAGAACTACGAAGCCGATATACGCCGCATATTAAGAGAAGAGCGAATTCGCTACTCAGGGTTGCAAACAACAGAAGTTGGCGATGTTGAAATGCGTTTTCGTACTGAAGAAGACGTTGTTAATGCGGGCAATAAGCTACGCCTAGAATTTCCTGAGTTGGGCCAATTCCAAAGACCAATTGATACAAGCTTTGAGCTACAACTGAGAATGTCTGAACAAGCGTTTTCGGAGCTGAGTAGAGCTGCTTTAAAGAAAAATATGTTGTCAATTCGCAACCGTATTGACCAGCTAGGGGTGTCCGAGCCCATTATTCAACAACAAGGTCTCGACCGTATCGTTGTGCAACTTCCGGGAGTTAAAGATCCTACCGAAGCCAAGAGCATCTTGGGTAAGACAGCAACTTTGGAAGTTCGGCTAGTTGACGAGAAAAATGCACTGGCGTCTTCAGTTCGCGGCAATGTGCCTATTGGATCTAAGCGTTTCAATTTTCGTGACGGTACACCGATCTTGTTAGAGAATCGCATTCTGTTCGCAGGCGAAAATATTGTTGACGCAGCGGCTACTTTTGACAGCCAGGGCGGCGGACAGGTAGTGAGTATCACATTAGATGCGAAAGCAGCTGCAGTAAATTCAGACGTTACGGGTGACAATATTGGTAACCGCATGGCGGTGGTCTATGTTGAAACTCGAATCAACCGCGAGCAACTAGCAAATGGTGACGAAAAAGTTACTACTAGCGAAGTAAAAGAGGTAATTACCGCACCTGTTATTCGCGATCAACTAGGTAAACGTTTCCAGATTACTGGTTTAGATCGCCCCGGCGAAGCACAAGAGCTTTCGCTGCTGTTGCGTGCTGGTTCATTAGCTGCGCCTCTGTACATTGTTGAAGAACGCACAATTGGCCCGAGTCTTGGTGCTGAGAATATCGAAAAAGGCTTTAAATCTGTAGCGTATGGATTTCTGGCTGTACTGATCTTTATGATCATTTATTACCGACTGTTCGGTTTTGTAGCGAGCTTTGCGCTGGTACTTAACCTAGTGATAATTGTGGCTGTGTTGTCGCTGTTGCAAGCGACTCTTACTCTTCCGGGTGTAGCTGGAATGGTCTTAACTGTGGGGATGGCGGTTGATGCCAATGTGCTCATATTTGAGCGGATACGCGAAGAATTGCAGGCTGGGGCATCGCCTCAGCTAGCGATTCATCGAGGTTATGACAATGCGTTCTCAACCATTATCGATGCCAATATAACTACATTGTTGGCTGCGCTAGTACTGTTTAATTTTGGTACCGGTCCGATTCAGGGATTCGCGATCACATTGAGTATTGGCATCATGACATCCATGGTTACGGCGATTTTTGTGACACGGATCTTAGTGAATTTAATATACGGCAACCGCCGACTCGACGGACTTAACATATAAGTGAAGCCTGTTTGGAGCCACATATATACCTGTGGCTCTCCAGCAATGGCTTGATACAGCATCTTAGAGATATAAGACAATGCAAATATTACCCAGTACCCTTTCGATAGATTTCATTCGACTTCGTTTTATTGCCATGCTGTTTTCGGTGGCGCTGATTTCGGTTGGTATCTACTCCCTTTCTACCCAAGGCCTTAATTTTGGTATCGATTTTTCTGGTGGAACCAAGATCGAATTGATATACGACCAAGATGTGTCAGTGACCGATATACGCGGCGTGCTCGATGCAGCTCAATTTGGTGAGTCGGTTGTACAGCATTTTGGAAGTAATAGAGATGTAATGATTCGTCTGCCACTGGCCGAGGGTCAATCCGACTCAAGCGTTAGCACGCGCATTATGGAGGCTCTAGGTGCATCCGACATCGGGCAGGGCACTCTGCAAAGCGTAGAGTTCGTTGGACCGACATTTGGTAAAGAGTTGTTCGAGAAAGGCATCTTGGCGCTGGTTTACGCGTTGATCATGGTAATGATCTACGTCGCGTTTCGTTTCGAATGGAAATTTTCTTTGGGCTCAGTCGTTGCACTTATCCACGATATTCTTATTACCGTTGGTATTTTCTCGTTGTTGAAAATGGAGTTCACCATGCCAGTGCTTGCCGCCTTAATGGCGGTAATCGGTTATTCATTGAACGACACAATTGTGGTATTCGACCGTATTAGAGAAAACTTTAGACGTCTACGAGATACAGACACTGAAGATACGATGAACATCTCGATAAATCAGACATTGCCTCGCACAATACTCACCTCACTAACGACCTTACTGGTACTGTTTGCGCTGTACTGGTATGGCGGCGAGGCCCTAACTGGGTTCGCGGCGACTCTAATCATCGGGGTCGTTATAGGAACCTATTCTTCAATCTTTGTAGCGAGCCCAACGGTTCTTGCTTTAGGTGCTAAATCGGATGATTTGATCATTGAAGAAGTAGAGAAAGAAGGCGCCGATTTACCTTAGCCGCTTAAAAAGACACCAACCCCCAAATTTAGAACTCCCAGATTGGAGAGAAGCATGTTCCAGAAAGCTCATAACATCGAAAGTGTTGACCCTGAACTATGGCAAGCTATTGTTGATGAAAATACTCGTCAAGAAGAGCATATTGAGTTAATTGCCTCAGAGAATTATGCCAGTGCTGCGGTAATGCAAGCACAGGGCACTAAGCTTACTAATAAATACGCCGAAGGCTATCCTGGTAAGCGTTACTACGGTGGTTGTGCCTATGTTGATGTGGCAGAAGATCTTGCCATCTCTCGTCTTAAGCAGTTGTTTAAAGCCGATTACGCAAATGTTCAACCGCACTCTGGTTCGTCTGCCAATGCGGCGGCTTATCAGGCACTGGTTAATCCGGGTGAGACAATCCTTGGCATGAGCTTAGATCATGGTGGTCATTTGACACATGGGGCCAAGATTAATTTTTCCGGTCGTATCTATAACTCTGTTCAATATGGTCTAGATACTTCGACCGGCGAAGTCGACTACGATCAGGTAGAAGCCCTAGCGTTAGAGCACAAGCCAAAAGTTATTGTTGCTGGATTTAGCGCCTATTCAAGAGTTTTGGATTGGCAGAAATTCCGTGATATTGCCGACAAAGTAGGCGCGTATATGATGTGCGATATAGCGCACGTCGCTGGTTTGATTGCTGCGGGTGTTTACCCTAGCCCAGTTGGTATTGCCGACGTATGCACGAGTACTACACACAAAACTTTAAGGGGCCCTCGCGGTGGAATCATTCTTGCCAAAGCTAACCCAAGCTTAGAAAAAGCCCTTAATTCTCGCGTGTTTCCAGGCTCGCAAGGTGGTCCATTAATGCATGTGATCGCGGCTAAAGCCGTAGCGTTCAAAGAGGCGTTGGACCCTAGTTTTACTGATTACCAAAAACGCGTTGTTGATAACTCTAGAGCCTTAGCTCAAGCGCTTAAGGATCGTGGTTACCCCGCTGTTTCTGGCGGCACTGACAATCATTTAGCGCTTATTAGTTTGGTAGACAAAGGCATTACCGGTAAGGCATCAGAAGCAGCACTTGGTGCCGCAAACATCACGGTTAATAAAAACAGTGTTCCTGGTGACCCGCAAAGTCCGTTTGTTACAAGCGGTATTCGTATTGGCACGCCAGCGATCACTACTCGAGGTTTTGGCTTAAAAGAAATGGGAATGTTGGCAGCGTGGATGGCCGACGTTATGGACTCAGTGACCGTAGAGGGTCAGTTTGACCAAGCCGTGTGTGACCGAGTGAAGGGCGAGGTTGTGGACCTGTGTGCGCAATTCCCCGTTTACGACTACAATGACTAAGTTTATTTAACTGTTTTATAACACCATCAACATACTTTTCTGAGCCATTATGCGCTGCCCATTCTGTCAAAACGATGATACTCGGGTGATTGATTCGCGCCTCACCGACGACGGCGACGCTGTGCGTCGTCGCAGGTCTTGTGAAGCTTGTGGCGAACGTTTTAGCACAGTTGAGGAAGCGAACCTTAAGTTGCCGTTTATTGTCAAGTCTAACGGAAATCGAGAGCACTACGACGAAGGCAAGCTGGCTCGTGGTTTGGAGCGAGCCTTCGAGAAACGACCTGTTGAATCTTCGCAGGTAAGCCAAATTTTATACAGGATAAAGCGCAAGTTACTAACGAGCGGTGAACGCGAAATCGAAGCTAGGGCTATTGGCGACATCGTTATGGACGAGTTACGCGACGTTGATCAAGTGGCCTACGTACGGTTTGCGTCAGTTTACCGTTCGTTTCAAGATGTCGATGCGTTTAGTGATGAGATTAAGCGACTGCAAGCGCAGACCACGCACGGTCGACGCAATCTGAAACCAACCACAAAAGGCAAAAAATAATTTCTGCCATTTTTATGCGATTTGAAATTGTCGTATCTCACAGTGCTGGCGTATTAGGCTTGACGACTAAATCTATGAGTTTTGGGCAAAGCGAGTCGCTAAGACTAGCAGGGGATCTTGATTATGAGTTTTGAAGACCAAGACAATCTTCTTATGCAGGAGGTGTTGGCGCTGGCTGAGCGAGGTCTAACCTCTACTCATCCAAACCCAATGGTCGCCTGTATTATTATGAATGAAGGGCAGAAAGTCGGAGTTGGGTATCATTCTCGGGCTGGCGAACCGCACGCAGAGCGCATGGCATTACTTGCTGCGGGTGATAATGCCCGTGGTGGTACAGCTTACATCAACTTGGAACCTTGTTGTCATCAAGGCCGAACGCCACCCTGCACCGATGCACTAATCGATGCGGGAATTTCTAGAGTTGTCGCTGCGATGTCCGATCCCAATCCTTTGGTTGCAGGTGGTGGGTTTGAACTGCTCACGGCCGCGGGAATTGAGGTTATTAGCGGTGTATTAGAAGATGAAGCGAGATGGCTAAACAAAGCGTTTGTCACTCGCATGACGACTGCAAAACCTTGGGTGACACTCAAGAGTGCCGCAACGCTTGATGGCCGCACCGCAGCGCACAATGGCGAGAGCAAGTGGATTACAGGCGACGCAGCTCGGACACACGTACAGCATATTCGCGCGGCGGCTTCTGCAGTACTCACCGGTATCGGAACTATACTCGCAGATGACCCCAAATTGAATGTGCGGTTAGTTGACCACGCACGTCAACCCATCCGAGTAGTCATTGATGCCAAGCTAGAGATTCCTCTTAATGCCAAAATCATAGGGGATGATTCAAACTGCATGGTTGTTACGTCTATCGAAACTTCCAAACAAAAATTAGACAAGATTGCAGAGCTCGAGGATTTGGGTGTAGAAATTGCTCGCGTTAAAGCCCTTGAAGGATCTGATCGCTTGGATTTGAATGATGTTTTAGTAGAACTAGCTAATTGGCAGTTTAACCATGTTGTCGTTGAGGCTGGAGCGAAACTTAGTGGTGCATTTATCGAGGCCAACTTAATAGATGAGTTGGTGCTTTTTTACGCGGGCAGCATTCTTGGCGACAAAGGTAGAGGTATGTTCGACTTTAATTCATCCGTGAATTTTTCAGACCGAAGCGAATTTAAAATCAGAGACGTGAAAATGGTTGGTGGTGATTTTTGTGTTTCGGCGTTCCGTCAACAAGCGTTGCAGTATTTTGGGGTTCTTTAATTCTTGATTTGAAACCTTGTTCCGAAGCGTTGTTTCGAGGAATAGGTTTTTAAGTCTAATTACCGTTTTATTTATATGTGGAGTTAGTACATGTTTACAGGTTTAGTTGAAACGATTGGAACTGTTGTGAGCGCTACGCCAGTGGGCGGTGATGTGCGCATCACCATAAGTAGCGAAGAGTATGCCAAAAGGGATGTTTCTTTAGGCGACAGTATTGCCATTGACGGTGTGTGCTTAACCGTTATTGAGCGCAATGGCGCGGATATGAGCTTTGACGTTTCGGTAGAATCAATTAATCATACATGCATCGGAAAATGGGTTACTGGCAAGCGCGTTAATCTGGAGATGGCGTTATTGCCTACCACACGACTCGGCGGCCATATGGTGTCGGGCCATGTGGACGGTATGGCAACGTTACTTGAGCTAAAAGAAGACGCGCGCTCATGGCGTATGCTGTTTAGGGTTCCAGAAGCTCTTAAACGATATATAGCTCAGAAGGGCTCCGTCACCTTGAACGGTACGAGTTTGACCGTTAATTCGGTGGACGACGACTGCTTTGATGTTAATGTGATTCCTCATACCTTTGAGGTAACCACACTTGGTGATCTTAAAGTAGGCGATCAAGTGCATATTGAAGTAGATCTAATTGCACGTTATTTAGAACGTCTATTGCAAACTAGATAGGGAATCGAGCAACGCTTTGTTATACTCGCGCGCCTAAAACCAAGGTTTTTTGGTATTGTAAATACGCTCAGCGGACCTTAATCAATTTTTGGGTGTTCTATAAAATAGCCCTACTAAATAGGCCTACGAATACAGGCCTTGTATATAAAGCCTGTCAATTTTGCTTTAAGTCCTTTGAGGTCTTGATTAATGTCAACGAGCTGCATTCGACTCTCTTACGGTAGAAAATCATGTTTATTACACCTTTGTTTGCTGCACTTTTAGCGCTGTTGTTTATTTATCTTTCTGTTGCTGTGGTCCGACTCCGTATTGGAAAAAATATTTCTTCTGGGCACGGTGATTTAATTTCATTAGAGCGAGCTATTAGAGCGCATGGAAATTTTGCAGAATACGTACCCTTAACGCTTATTCTGTTGTGGTTTGTGGAAACGTTGACGATGTCTCGACTCATGGTCTTGGTATTGGGCGGCGTATTCGTAATCGGCCGATTGCTTCATGTTGTGGGCATAATGAATCCTAAGGACTGGATGATTTGTAGGCAGGTCGGAATGGCGTGTACGTTTGTGGTGATTACTGTGTTGTCTTTGTACCTTATCTATTTCTATTTTCCTGTTTCCGTCTAGACGGCCTATATGCGCTACGCTACCTACACACAAAGCGCAGTGCGCAAAAAGCTCTCAAAATGCGAGCTCAAACAACTTATGAATCACGCTAATGTCTAGTCGTCACAATGCCCGAAAAGCAGCCATTCAAGCCCTTTATCAATGGGACTTAACGGGGCAAGAAGCCAACGAAATCGAAGCTAGCTTCGTGCAAATACACGATATGCAGAACGTTGATAAGCGCTACTTGCGTATGATTATCGACGGTGTTCCCGGTAATGCCGATGCGCTACAAGCAATGATCGAGCCCATCATTGAGCGACCATTCAAGGCTTTGGACCCTGTGGAACGAGCAATCTTACGCTTAGGCGCCTATGAACTTCGGTTTCTAGCGGATGTTCCGACTAAGGTTGTTCTCAACGAAATGATTGAACTTGCGAAAGTCTTTGGGTCTGATAAATCTTATAAATTCGTTAACAGCGTTATGGACAAGCTCGCAAAGAGCGAACGTACTGCTTAGTATAAGCAGCTACTGTATGCGGGCTTATCTACACGAGGCAATTGTCTGAGTATGGGTGAGTTCGAGTTTATTCAACGTTTTTGCACAGATTTGGGCGTCAAGGGCGACTCAGTCGTGCTTGGCGTTGGTGATGATGCGGCGATAGTAGATGTTCCCGCTGACCAAGACTTACTGGTATCAACCGATACCATGAACGTTAATCAACATTTCTATGCAAACGCGGACCCCTGCGATCTCGCGCACAAGCTCATTCATACCAATGTTAGTGATATCGCTGCAATGGGTGGGCAGGCTAAGTGGGCAACTGTAGCACTGTCGCTTAGCGAAATGCAGCCTGAATGGTTAGAGCAATTTTCATCAGGCCTTAATCAACAAGCAACTAAACTTGGGTTAGCCATTATTGGTGGTGATACCACTAAGGGGCCATTGTCGATGAGTCTCACAATAATGGGGACTGTGCGCAAAGGCCAAGGTTTGCTGCGTAGCGGAGCGCAGCCAAACGACATAATCTGTGTTACTGGACAGCTTGGGGGCGCGGCTGCAGGCCTAAGAGTTATTCAATTTATTCGTACGGCAGCGAAAGGCTCTTCAGACAAGGCGACTAATGGCTTCTCAGATACGACGGCTACTGACGACCAGTCTTGGATTAATCAGTTAGACAAGAACTCCATTGACCAACTCGTTGCGTGCCTTAATCGTCCACAGGCTCAGCATGCTATTGGTAGTTCCTTGGCGGACTATGCCAGTAGTTGTATCGATATCTCGGACGGTCTAGCGGGCGACTTACATCATATCCTGCGCGCTTCTAGGGTCAATGCAAGCTTAGACTGGGAGGCTATTCCAACTCACACTGCGTTGTCACTCGCTGCGAGTTTAGGCGATGATCGAATCAAGCAATTGGCTTTGTATGGTGGCGAAGATTATCAGCTAGCGTTTACTATATCCGCAAGCCGCTTAGACGAGTGGCAACGAATTAACCCTGAACTTGCACCACAAGTCACTAAGGTTGGCCGCGTTGGTAGTCGACTGTCAGAACATAAGTCAGCTCAACAACCGCTAAACAAAGTTAAATTGACACTAGAACGCGATGATACTAGCGTCGAACTTGACCCCTATGCATACCAACATTTTTAGGCACAAATATGGCCAATAAATCACAACAAGTAAAATTCACTCTATCCAATCCTGTGCATTTTCTTGCGCTAGGCTTTGGTAGTGGTCTAATTCGGCCAGCCCCCGGAACTTGGGGAACTTTAGCAGGCGCTCTGTTGCTGTTATTCATTGGCCCTTGGCTAGGCACACAGTCTCCAGTGTTTTTGCTAATGTGTTTAGTGATGAGCGGAGTAGGGGTTTACTTGTGTGGTCAAACTGCTCGTGATGTAGGAGTGCACGACCATGGCGCTATAGTATGGGATGAAATCGTAGGCATTTTTGTAACCCTTGCGTTTGTTCCTTTTTCTTTGCCCACTTTAATAGTTGGCTTTGTGCTGTTTCGGTTTTTTGACATTGTTAAACCTTGGCCCATCGGTTGGCTCGATGCCCGAGTACACGGTGGTTTAGGCATTATGCTGGATGACATTGTTGCCGCACTGTACGCTGGTATATTGCTATACCTAACTGTTCGATTTGAGTTGATCTAATGCGCATCGATACTACTACGGGGCTATGTGACGACGCCCTGTTCGTTCCATCACCCAACTGCGACTCAAGGCCAGAAGGCTGTTCGGTCGACGTTGTTGTGTTGCATTCGATTAGCTTGCCGCCAGGCCAATACCATTCGCCCGACAGTATGGCCGAGCACCCTGTGGCTCAATTCTTCTGCAATAAGTTGGATACGCAAGCTCACCCTTTTTATCAAGAAATAAAGGGCTTAACGGTATCCGCACATTTCTTTATTTCTCGAGCAGGCTCGGTGGTTCAGTTTGTACCCATTAGTGCACGAGCGTGGCATGCAGGTGAATCTTATTGCTTGCAATCTACGGGCGTTAATAACAACTCTATTGGTATAGAGTTAGAGGGCTTTGATGAGGGCGAAGATGGTTACACTCCTGATCAATACGATACGTTAAGCAATTTATTGAGCGCAATTAAGCTCGCTGAACCGGCTATTAAAGGTAATATTTTTGCTCACAGTGACATAGCGCCAGGCCGAAAGACTGATCCTGGCCCCCAATTTGATTGGAAGAAAATCAAAGCTTTATTGACATAAGTTCACTAACACTGGTTTTTAGTGACAAATGTACAGTCGCATTTGCGCTTGTTGTACTCTGATACTGAGTATTTACCAAATTGTCCTAGACACATCGTCTATCTCCCTTCGTATCTGTGGTTTGGTTTGATATTATAGCCCGCTGATTAACGTGCTTATATCTGCGCTAGAGTCCAGTTTTTACCAGCCCACAGATTAAGCGAATAGCAATGTCATTAGAGCTCTCACATTGAGCTTCAATCACAGCATTCACCCAGAAAAACCTCACTAAAGGTATAGATCATGGCTAATTCTTCTTCTCAGCGCGTCGCAGTTGTTGCTGGTTTGCGTACTCCTTTTCAAAAGATCGCGACGGGTTATAGCAAAGTACCAGCGCGTATTTTAAGCGCGCACTTAGTGTCCGAGCTAGTTGCTCGCACCGGAATTAACCGAGACGAAGTTGAAAAAGTGGTCTTTGGCCAAGTAGTCATGTCGCCAGACGCGCCTAACATCGCGCGTGAAATCGTAATGGGCTCAAACTTACCTGTTACGTGCGATGCCTATAGCGTGTCACGCGCCTGTGCGAGTAGTTATCAATCAGCGGTAGATGTGGCTATGAATATCCAAGCGGGCTTAATCGAAGTGGGTATTGCCGGCGGCGCGGATGTAATGTCGCAAGGACCTATAAGCGTCAACAAAAAGATGACCGAGGCTATGGTTAAAATGACCTATGGTCGTGGCTCCAAGTTGGCAGCGTTTAAGGGTATCGGACTTAAAGACCTAATGCCTGGCGCACCAAGTATCAAAGAACCTTCTTCGGAGTACACCATGGGCCAAGCGGCCGAGAAAATGGCTAAGGAGAATCACATTGCGCGTGCCGACCAAGATGAAGTGGCTCACCGCTCGCATACCAATGCCGCTAAGGCTTGGAAAGAAGGTTGGTTTTCTGAGCAGGTGATGGACGTTATTCTCAATCCTAAGTACGCCGCAATTTCTAAGGACAACTTGTTTAGAGAAGGATCCGAACTTTCGAAGTACGCCAAGCTAAAACCTGTTTTTGATCGCGAGAATGGATCAGTAACGGCCGCTAACAGTTCACCTTTAACGGATGGCGCAAGCGCAGTCATTTTGATGAGCGAAGCAAAAGCCAAAGCCGAGGGTCACACGCCTTTGGGCTATATCAAGAGCTTCGCTTTTGCGGCGATTGATCCCAATTGGCAAATGCTGATGGGGCCATCATTCGCAACGCCAAAGGCATTGGATGCAGCAGGACTGAAATTAAAAGACATCGACCTAATCGATATGCACGAGGCGTTTGCGGCGCAGGTGTTATCTAACACTCAAGCGTTCGCGTCTAAGAAGTTTGCAAAAGAGCGCTTGAATCGTTCTGAAGCAATTGGCGAAATCGACTTTGATGCCTTTAATGTCTCGGGTAGCTCAATTTCACTAGGGCATCCTTTTGCCGCAACGGGTACTCGCCAGATAACTCAAATGCTGTACGACTTAAAGCGCACAGGCAATGGTCTTGGCTTAATTACAGCGTGTGCCGCAGGTGGTCTTGGTGCTGCAATGGTGCTTGAATCTGCATAAGCCATTCGCTCTAGGTCTTTGCTTATAGCTTAAATAAAGCAAGTAAGCAGTAATACGAACTCTTTTAGAAAAACGAGAAACGCATGAGTATTTTTACTTTCGAAAAAATTGATAACATCGCCATCGTCACTATGGACGACCCATCGCAACCGCAAAACGTACTTAACATGCAGGTGCAGGCCGACTACGAGGCGATATTCACACAAATTGAAGCGGATGCTAGTCTGACAGCTTTGATTTTTAAAAGCGGTAAGCCTGGCTGTTTCCTTGCGGGAGCGGACATTTCGATGCTCCAAGGCATTGAGACTGAGCAGCAGGCGTACGAGTCATGCCATTTGTTGCATGCGTTTTTCCAGAGAATTGTTGATCTACCTATTACCACAGTTGCGGCCATAGATGGCGTTTGCTTGGGCGGCGGATTAGAGATTAGCTTGGCATTTGACTATCGTGTGGCGAGCACAGCTAGAGCCACTAAGATTGGTGTGCCAGAAGTGCAGTTAGGTATTCTTCCTGGTGGCGGCGGAACACAACGTATTCCCCGTTTGATTGATTTACCCAGCGCGCTTGATCTGTTGTTAACCGGTAAGCAGTTGTCGGCCGTGCGAGCCAAAAAGATTGGACTGGTCGATAGTGCCGTTGAACCTGAAGTATTGATGGATGTCGCACGACGTTTTGCAGCCAAAGGCAAACCCAATCGAAAAGTGCCCATGATGCAACGTCTGATGAAGTCGTTTCTTGGTCGCAAGTTTGTAATTGCCCAGGCGCGCAAAGGCGTGATGAAAGCGACTAAAGGGAAATACCCGGCGCCCCTAAAAATATTGGATGTTGTTAATAGTGGTTTAGGCACGTCTCTTAATAAGGGATTGGATATTGAGGCACGCGGATTCTCACAGCTGTTGATGACGCCTGAGTCGAGCCAGTTTGTGAATATTTTCTTTGCAACAACCGACCTTAAAAAAGACACCGGTGTTGATAGCGATGCTAAAGCTGTAAAGACCGAAACGATTGGAGTTTTGGGCGCAGGTCTTATGGGGGCAGGTATTGCCTACGTGAGTATGGATCAAGCCCGCAAAAACGTTCGTCTAAAAGATATTGCAGTCGACAGCCTTGCCAAAGGTGTTGCTTACACTGGCAAGATTGTGGACAAGAAGTTGGCACGTAGGCGTATCAAGCCACATCAACGTCAAGAGTTGATGAGCCGTCTAACCAGCGGCATTACATACGATGGCCTTGAGCAAGCCGATGTGGTCATTGAAGCTGTTTTTGAAAGCGTTGATCTCAAACAGAAAATGGTTGCTGATATCGAAGCCCTGCAGAAAGTCAGGGGTAAAAAAGCCAAGCCTACGATTTTTGCTACGAATACATCCGCTATACCGATCGATGCGATCGCCGCTAAAGCTAAGCATCCCGAGCGTATTGTTGGTATGCATTATTTTAGTCCCGTTGAAAAAATGCCATTACTCGAAGTAGTGACGGGTAGTAACACCGCTGACTGGGTAACCGCAACGGCTGTTGAGCTTGGTAAGCAACAAGGCAAGACAGTTATTGTTGTTAACGATGGACCAGGGTTTTACACGACGCGTGTATTGGTGCCTTACAACATGGAAGCGGTGCGCATGGTTCTAGAAGGCGTATCCATTGAAGATGTAGATTCAGCGCTTGAGAAGTTTGGAATGCCTGTTGGCCCTATCAAATTGATGGACGAAGTAGGTATCGACGTTGGTGCGCATATTGTTGTTACTCTAAACGAAGCCTTTGGCGATCGAATTCCATTGATCGACGGCGTCAACCAAGTGCTTGAAGATGACCGTCAGGGCCGTAAAAACAACCGAGGCTTTTACGACTACTCAGAGAAGTCTAAAGGCAAACAAGTCGATATGAGCATTTACGACGTTATGGGCATGAGTCGGGATCATGCGGGTTCTAAAAAAATGTCGAGTGAAGCAATTGCCGAACGCGTTGTTTTATCAATGTTAAACGAAGCCGCATACTGCTTGGAAGAGGGCATTTTACGTAGCGCTCGCGACGGCGACATTGGTGCTATTTTCGGCTTAGGTTTCCCGCCATTCTTGGGTGGACCATTCCGCTATATGGACTCAATGGGTATTGATACGGTTCTTGAAAAACTAAGTGCTTTGGAGAAGGAGCATGGCGAACGATTTGCACCTGCTCCGAGTTTAGGCAAGTTAGCTAAGAGCAAAAAGTCCTTCTACTCGTAAACGGACAGTAAAACCGTTTTACAGTTTTACTGTCATCAATAATACCAAGGTCTCTTTATGAGCGATTCGATCAATAGTTTGGGTTTGTTTTCACCGTTAACGTTGCCGAACGGAGTGGTGCTTAAAAATCGCTTATGTAAAGCGGCGATGGAAGAAAATTTATGCGAATGGGCACAGTACCCAGGCGAAAAACTACAGAAGCTCTACACTCAATGGGCTGATGGAGGTGCCGGTCTAATTTTGACTGGCAACGTCATGATTAGTGCAGATGCATTAACCGGGCCCGGTGGCGTGGTCTTAGAACAAGGTAGAGATCTTGCGCCCTTTAAAGAATGGGCCGCAGCGGCAAAGAGCGCAGACAATCAAGTGTGGATGCAAATTAGCCACCCAGGTCGTCAAGTTTATGCCGCGATGGGCGAGCAAGCGGTATCAGCCTCGGATAAGGGTGTGGATATTCCAGGTTTTTCCAAATTATTTGCTAAGCCTCGAACCCTTGATGAAAAAGAGATTACAGCCTTAGTGTCGCGTTTTGCAGACACCGCAGAACTTGCCCAAGAGGCTGGTTTTGATGGTTGTCAGATACACGCCGCACACGGTTATTTGATCAGCCAGTTTCTGTCTCCTTTAACCAATACCCGTGACGACCAATACGGCGGCAGTCGCGAAAACAGAGCACGTTTCTTGTTTGAAGCAGTAGCCGCAATTCGCGCCCAAGTAGCTAAAGAATTTTGTGTCTCGGTAAAGCTTAATTCAGCCGATTTTCAAAAAGGCGGTTTTGACTTAGAAGATGCTGCTTGGGTAGTCTCTCAACTCAACGATATGGGCATTGACCTAATCGAGCTATCGGGCGGTAGTTATGAGAGCCCCGCCATGCAAGGCAATGCTAAAGACGAATCATTGTCGAGCACCTTAAAACGTGAAGCTTATTTTATCGACTTCGCTCGGGATATTGCGCAAGTCGCAAGCGTACCTATTATGGTGACCGGCGGAATTCGCACTAAGCAGGTTGCGCAAGCGGCGCTTGAAAAAGATGAGCAGGGCATTGGAGTGAGTGTGTTAGGACTCGCCCGAGCTTTTGCGTACGAGCCGGCTTTAGCAAGTTCATGGCAGAGTGGGGCAAGTACCCAAGTCATTATTCCGAATGTCGAATGGAAAAATAAAACCATATCCGCGCTAGCCAATATGGCGGTTACCAAGTTACAGTTAGGGCGAATGGCAAAGGGGCTTAAACCTAAGCCAACAGTTAATCCTGTGATTGCGATTGTTCGCGATCGACTACTGACCCGTTACCGCACCAAACGTTATCAACGTTGGCGCAAAGAAGCTAACAGTTAAGTTACAACTGACGAATAGCAATGAATCTAATTCTTTATGCCATACCTGGATTCTTCTTCTTGATCGCCCTTGAGTTGATCGCTGAGAAAGTACGAGGCACCAATTACTACCAGGCGAGCGACGCGATCACTAGTCTCAATTTGGGCGTTTTGAGCCGTATGTCGGGCATCCTACAAGCATTTGTACCGTTCGCTCTGTATGCGGCCGTTTACGACTCAGTTAGTCTTTTTGAGATGCCAAATCATTGGGCTATATGGGTGCTGGCATTCGTTCTTTATGATTTCACCTACTACTGGGTGCATCGCTTTGGCCATGAGATGAATGTCATGTGGGCCGCTCATGTCGTGCATCATTCAAGCGAAGAGTACAACTTAACGACGGCGTTACGACAAACCAGCACGAGTTTTCTCTCAGTACTGTTTTATATTCCGATGGCAGTGTTGGGTTTTGATCCACTCATGTTATTAACCGTAGGATCACTAAACCTAATCTACCAATTTTGGGTACACACACGTCATATTGGTAAATTGGGGTGGTATGAATTATTTTTTGTGACGCCATCAAACCATCGCGTTCATCATGCCCAAAACGACATCTATATTGATAAAAATTACGGCGGTTTTTTTATTCTGTGGGATCGTTTGTTTAACACTTTTCAAGAAGAGCTAGACGAACAGCCGGTCGTGTTTGGTATTACGGGTGCTATTTCGAGCTGGAACCCGTTCTGGGCCAATATCCAGGTTTATAAACAGTTGTGGGTCGACGCCAGTTTGACCAATAACTGGTGGCATAAAGTCACCATTTGGTTTCGACGCACAGGTTGGCGACCCCCCGATGTTGAGGCTCGTTTTCCAACTCGTAAGGCCGCGTTGTCTGAGTTTAAAAAGTTTAATGTGGTTATTCCCAACTCAATTAAGGTGTATGGGGTTGTGCATTACATAGTGCTTGCGGCATTGGTTCTGACATTCTTGGTCAACATAACGTCTATGACATCACTCAGTGTTCTTGGCTGCACAGTGTTTATTGCGTTTAGTACCTATGCAATTGGTGTTGTATTAGAGAACCTTTCGCACGCCACAATTATTGAATGGGTAAGGGTGCCTGCGCTGATCGTGGCAATGCTGGTTCTGCCTGTTCCTTTGTGGCTAACGGCTGTTGTTGTAAGCATGAGTGCTTTTAGCTTTTTGTTGCTAGTAATAGGGCGCCGCGAAATGTTGTCTGCTCCGGCTATCTCTTAACGCCGATTAGCTTTTTTAAGCTCGTTAGTGAATTTTGAAGTTAGCCATTAAAAGTTAAGAGTAAAAGACGTGAATCTTTCTGATTTTAATTTCGACTTACCCGATGAACTCATCGCGCAACATCCCGCAGCCAATCGCGACAGCAGTCGGCTTCTTGAGATAAGCCCAGACGGTCAGTTCATTGATCGCCCCTTCGTCGATATTAGCTCGCTACTCAAACCAGGCGATCTGTTGGTCGTCAACGACACCAAGGTAATTAAGGCTCGGCTACAAGGGGCTAAGGATACCGGTGGTCGAATCGAGATAATGCTTGAGCGGGTTATTGGCGAAGATACTTTCGTTGCCCAAATCAAATCATCGAAATCCCCTAAGGTTGGTCAAGCGTTAAAGATTGACGGAGCTGCCGAGCAGTTGGTTGTAGTAGGGCGGCAAGACTCTTTTTTTGTAGTTAAAGTGATAGCTCAGATTGATTCCGATCCAGGCGTTGATCTAACGGATTGGTTTCAAACGCACGGCAAGTTGCCACTACCACCGTACGTTACGCGTGAGGTCAGTGGTGACGACGAAGCTCGTTATCAGACCGTATATGCCGAACACGCAGGAGCGGTAGCGGCCCCAACCGCAGGGCTTCACTACACACCTGAGTTACTCGCTAAGATCGCCGATCTAGGTGTCGAAATTACACGCCTAACATTGCACGTAGGAGCAGGAACGTATCAACCCGTGCGTGTAGATGACATTCAAGAGCACAAGATGCACTCGGAGCTGGCGATTGTTGATCAGCAGGTCTGTGACGCGGTTAACCGAACTAAAGCGGCTGGGGGGCGAGTAATCGCGGTAGGAACTACAAGTGTGCGGTCACTAGAGACCGCGGCTTTGCATAGCGCGGGTGAGCTGTTAGAGCCTTTTTCCGGCGATACTGATATCTTTATCTATCCTGGCTTTGAGTTTAAGGTAGTGGATTGTCTACAAACAAATTTCCACTTACCTGAATCAACCTTGATGATGTTGGTCTCTGCTTTAGTTGACAGAGATACGATTATGGCCGCTTATCAACATGCTGTTGAGCAGAGATACCGGTTCTTTAGCTATGGCGACGCTATGTTTCTATACAAGAGATCGAGAGACTGATAAAAACGTTTGTCATATGATTCTCTAGTTGGGCTTAGGCTGTGGAGACGACCTGACTCACCAAGTATATGGTCATCACCTCATCGCCTATTGCCGTCCATGCCTCATATTGTCTTCTAACAACTAACGATGCATACTCGTAAATCAATATGATTTTTCAGGAGTTTCGCATGAAGTTTTTCGCCATTGGTTTTGCCATTTTGATCAGTATTGCTGGTTTTAGTAGCGCGCACGCAGCGCAGACTGTTTCGATTTCAAATGAATTAGAGAAAAAAGTTATTGAGTGGCGCCGCGACTTACACCTGAATCCTGAATTAAGTAATCGAGAGTTTCGTACGGCCGATGTTATTGCGAAGCATTTGACTAGCCTAGGCTTAGAAGTAGAAACTGGTGTTGCTCACACTGGTGTGATCGGTGTTTTAAAGGGCGGTAAACCTGGTCCTACTATTGCTTTGCGCGCGGATATGGATGCTCTTCCTGTCATTGAGCAGACCGATGTTTCGTTTAAATCCAAGGCCGTTTCCGAGTACCGAGGCAAGGAGGTTGGTGTAATGCATGCCTGTGGCCAT
>DKML01000020.1:151753-289929 GCA_002470515.1 Proteobacteria bacterium UBA7415
GAAGAAGGTGGCGCAGAATTGATGTTGAAAGAAGGCCTATTTTCAAGATATCAACCTGAAGTGGTCTTTGGTATACACGTATGGTCTGCTGGCACAGCTGGCCAGATAACCTATCGAGAAGGACCATTAATGGCCTCTTCAGATCGATTTGAAATCACCGTAAAAGGTAAGCAAACTCATGGCTCCCGACCTTGGGGCGGCGTGGATCCGATTGTGGCTGCAGGGCAAATTATAGGTAATACGCAGACTATCGTTAGCCGCCAGGTAGACATTACCAAAGCGCCAGCTGTAATCAGTTTCGGAATCGTCGAAGGGGGCGTGCGCAATAATATAATCCCAGATGAAGTGTATCTAGAGGGCACTATTCGCAATTTTGATATGGACAACCGAGCGTAGATATTTGAGAACTTAAAAACGACTGCCCAAATGACGGCCAAGACCACCGGCGCAGAAGCTCATGTACATATTGACGAGGGCTATCCAGTAACCATAAACGATGTGCAATTGACCAAAAAAATGCTACCTACAATGGAGCGAGTCGCGGGTAAAGACAAGGTGTCTATCAGCCCGTTGGTAACTGGGGCGGAAGATTTTTCTTTTTTCGCACTAGAAGTACCAGGGCTATTCGTATTCTTAGGTATAACACCTGAAGGTCAAGATGCTGCAACGGCACCGAGTAACCACTCACCGCTTTTTTACGCAGGTGAAGAGGCGCTAAAAGTCGGAACTGAGCTTTATGTAAATTGGGTTGTAGACTATCCAGAAAAATAGATTTGTTCTGTACGATTAGGCATTAGATAAAATAATTAATTTGAGTCCTAGTTCATTTGAACGCATGCTTTTAACATCATAGCCGCCGTCGTTGGGGCGGATAGTCCCAAAAGTGTTTGATCTCTAAGCGATTGACCGAGATGGCATTATGGCCGTACAGCGATATATGGCTGAGCATTTTGGTTATAGCGGCAATGATTTTCTGCATAGGTGTATGAGCGACTCAGACATTGCTGCTTATTCAGGTATATTTCCTGATCTCAATCCCAGCTTCGTTCGCTATCTATTTCCTTTTTGAATCTTACGCTCAGCAAGCACTTATAAGTAGGTAGTAGTGCGCACTTCACTTAAGCGTGCCTACTATGTTTGATTATAGATAGAAAATCGGGATCGTATTTGAATGAGAGAGAGGTAGTGCGTGAACAAGAAAAAAACGTGTATCCGCCAGTCGCTATATGCCAGTTTGAAGATCCTTGCACTGTTATTAGTAGTTTCCACGGCTGGTATTTGCGGCCAATTGATGAGTGTTAAGCCATCAACAAGTGAAGAGGTTAATTATTCGGAATACATATCCAGCGACACCGATTTGATCTTCAGCAGGTCTGAATACGCGGCAAAATTACACGGCTTCTGGCTGGGACAATCGATTGCTAACTGGACTGGGCTAGTAACCGAAATGGATCGGGTAGAAGCTCCGTTTTACACTGACGAGGACTGGGGTAAGGTCGACGAGCCAGCGATTTGGGGGCTGTTTACGCCGCACGCCAGTCGTATAGATTATTATCTGCTGCCTCCTAAAAAAGTGTGGGGAGCCGATGATGATACGGATATAGAGTATATGTATCAGCATCTGCTCGAGAGCCATGAAACATCTCGTTTGAGTGCACATCAAATTCGCGAAGGTTGGTTGAAGCACATCTATTCCAATGAAGATGGTCCGATCTCCCCCAAGGAATTCCAGCGCGAAAATTACTTATGGGTGTCGAATGAGACTGCTTACTATCTGATGAAAGACCAGCAGATGCTGCCGCCCGCCACTAGCGAACCTGCGAATAATCCAAACTACAACATGATTGACGCGCAGCTCACCACAGAGATCTTTGGATTGTTTTCGCCAGGTCGACCAGACATAGCGCTAGAGTTGGCACATTTGCCAATTCGCGTTACTGCCAAAAACGAGGCAGAGTGGATCGCCAGGTTTTATGTGAGCATGCATTCGCTGGCGGCCAGTGTAGATAAGCAATTGCCGATCAATGTGCAATTAATGGAGATGTCCAAGCAAGCTCGGGGTCAACTACCTGACAATTCTTACCCCGCAGACATGTACGATTTTGTACTGGCCTCGTACTCGCAAAATCCAGATAAAGACGATTGGGAAAAAACCCGTGACGCGATTTATCAGGCCTATCAGGTGGAAGGCCGTGCGGGCTATAAGTACAAGCAACCCTTTGATGCCGGTATTAATTTCGCAGCAAGTCTTGTTAGCTTGTTTTACGGCCAAGGCGATTTACTTAGAACGATCAAAATTGGTACGTTGGCAGGTTGGGATAGCGACAATCCGACCGCAACCTGGGGTGGTCTGTTGGGCTTTATGTTGGGCAAAGACGCGGTACAGGCTGCTTTCTCGGATAAACCTCTGTCTGAACTGTATTGGATAAGCCGGACCCGCCGAGGTTTTCCGGACCTCACTCCTGATTTGATAGGTGAAGACACTTTTTCAATGATGGCACAACGAGGCCTGTTAATTATAGATCGAGTTGTCACTGAAGAAATGACTGGTGGTGTCGATCTCGACAGGGATATGTGGATGATCCCGCCGGCTAAACAATAGTATAAATTGCTAAAAGCACAGTACTGCACATTTGCGTAAAGTTTTAAAATCGTGTGTGCTATGAAGCCTTACGAGTACTCACGATGAGTACTGATTTCAAGCAAACTCTCGATTTTCCTCACTCAGGGTCCTTTTCGGCCTTTTGCTCAAGCCGAGCACTCACAAGGTCTAGTGCAACCGCCGCGATCGCTGACAACATCGCAATTAGGATGCCACCAGCTCCGCTACCACTCTGCCCAGTAAGTCCCATATGGTCAGTAATCGACAGTAATAAGGAAACCGCCAGAAGCACACCAGCACCTACAAAAGCCGCCCTAGTCTTACCTGCGATCATTGTGGCCTTACTTTGTTTCGATGCAGAACGAGCTCGAACAAATAACACGCCTATTGCTATGGGAAAAAATGCAAGCGCGGCTAGTGATGACGCCCAGAAATCTGGCATAAGGACCAGCCGGACGACACAAAGAACCGTGACTACGAGGACTGTACTCAATACCAAAGGTGTTCGGAGCTTTATCATGAAAACGATTTAAAATTGTTGTTACGCCAATACAGTATACGATTGTTCTGATTAGCAATCGTATATTTTCAAAGTGAGACAATCCTGGGTCGATGCTTGTCCGCGATCAACAGCCTGCCTCTGTCGCACAAATAGCCTCCTTTCTTCCAGTGAATCCACATCAACGTCATACCCTTGCCTGAAAACTATATATTCGTTTTCTTTTTTTTCATTGTTACACTCTTTCTGCTAAGACAAAAAAAGTGTTTCGTCGACAAGGCGAATCCACTGTATGCAATAGCCGTTGCCTTGCAGCAAATTCACAGTAGAGTTTGGTATGAAGCTAGGCTACCCAACGACTATATGACAAAACTTACAGGACGCACCGTTGAAAGATTTGAGGCTATTTCAAAGGAAGTGATGAGATTTTTGACTTGGTCGATATCTATTGATTTGGAGAAATAGGTGGTTGGTGCTTGATATATCCTAAGCTCATAATTCGCTACAATATTAGAGGTTAAGTGTTTGATTTAAATTTAATAAATTTATTATCAAATATGGCTGTTTTAGACATCAATGCTACGATCCCGATCAATTAAAAAATGCTATACACTAATCGTATTGTTCAGGGCGGGGTAAGCCCTTAGAATTTTATCAACGCGCGGCTTTTTTACCCTAGTTCGCTCATAGAGCGTAGCGTTGAAATATTTAGCGTCTTAAAGAATTAACTTTGCTCAGCGGTTAAAATAAAGCGCTGTATCGGTGACATCACGGAGATTCCATATTAAGGTCGTAACTCAGTTTCCCCAAAGCCTAAGTCGGCGACTGGCAAGCCTTTGCCTCCTGGTCACAATTTTAGCTGCAAGTTTGGTAAATCCGGCGGCAGCGGTTGATGTTATCGGCACACCGCACGTACTCTCCCAGAAGTTCTTCGACCTGCTAGCACGTGGTAAGGCAATACAGTCCAACAATAGCGAAAAAGCTTCTATTGTATGGGACGTGGATGGAGAAACTTACTGCAGTGATACACCACCTGCGACAATCACCAATGGCTTTACTTTCCAAGATGCTGGACGCTGGGACGAATCGGCCACAAACCCCGGGCCATTGAGTCAGGGAGATCCAATGGTATTAACTTATAGTTTTCTGCCTGACGGCACAGGCGGTAACGGCTTCACCTGTTTTGTGGACGGTGAGAGCCCTGGTAATAGCAACCTCATTGCTTTCCTTGACGGCAGCCATGGCGCTGGCCCGGGCGGCGCGGATTTAACTCAGCGACCGTGGTTTACAATTTTCCGGAAGGCATTCGAAAATTGGGGCGTATTGAACGGTGTGGAATACGTCTATGAACCGAATGATGATGGCGCTGCGGCTGGCAACGGTGGTGCGGTAGGGGTGTTGGGTGTACGTGGTGATATTCGTATCGGCGGCCACCTCGTCGATGGACAGGTTGGTTCAAATGTTCTTGCCTGTAACTATTTCCCCGAGAACGGCGACATGATCATCGATACCGGTAATGCGGCGTTCTTTGCTCCCGATGGACCTGAGAACCGCGGGTTCCGCAATGTTCTTGAACACGAGCATGGCCATGGCATGGGCGTTTCTCATGTTTGCCCGATAAATCAGACCAAGTTAATGGAGCCGTTCATATCAACTGCATACCTGGGGGCGCAGGAAGACGATATCCTCGCAGCTAATCGTGGATACGGCGATCGTTATGAATTTTCGACACAAAATGACACATCAATAACCGCCACCGCTATAGGCACTATTGGCGTATGCGCATCAGTGAAGATTCGCTCTGGGTTGTCTATCGACAGCAATACCGACCAATATTTTTACAGCTTTGTCGCACCAGCCGGCACGCAAGTAAGCGTCACCATGACTCCGAAGGGTAGTACCTACCTCAGCGGGCCACAAAATGTTAACGGTAGTTGCAGCGCAGGTGCTAACTTCAATTCGCTGATCGAGAATAACCTCGGATTCGAATTGCGCGGCCATTCGGGCGTCAACGTCTTAGCCACTGCAAACTCGGTTGCTGCAGGTGGTACGGAGCAGATTTTCAATATAGTACTCAATGAGGGCGCGGGCACTTATTTCGTACGCGTGTTTGGCGCTCAAACTAAAGCCCAAATGTATGATTTGACAATTGATGTGAATGAGCTACCAACGCCAACTCCAAATCTATGTGTTGAAGATCTTTGCACTGTGATTCCAACGACTAATGGTAATTTGGTGTCAGTCTGTTTGTAGTTGACAGCTAAAAGTACGAAGATTGTGGTTCCAATAATTTGCTGGTAGTTAACCACTAACAGCGTAAGTTGCAATTTCGTGTTTGCGCGGCGCAGACTTGAACCGCATCCCTTAACATTGAAAGCGTGCAGTCGTAAGGGCGCCATAAAATTGGAGGGGCAGAGCCTCTTCCAACCATGTTTTAAATGACCGGTTAAGACCGCCGTATGCAACAGGCGTAGGCGTGGATCAAGTTCACTGTATTGTCGGAAGTGAAGCTTGGCTTCCCATGTTGTATCTAGTGGGATTGGCCCTAAAGAACTATCCTATCTGTACTCGTCGATATTGATTTTTCGACTGTTCTCATTGGCTGCCTTAACGGCCTCTAGCATTGCGTTGAGTTGGGCTCGTCCAAATACGCGACCGTTTAGGATCACTGTGTCGATTGCACGAGTGTGCTCAATATCAACTAGAGGGTTGTGGTTGAGCATTACTATGTCTGCACGTCGACCGACCTCAATACTCCCTGCATTGCTGTTCATTGAATTGGCAGGGTTTGTAGTGGCGGAGGCGAGGGCTTGCGCTGGACTCATTCCTGCGTTGTTAAGTGATTTCAGTTCATCATGCAAAGAGAAGCCTGGTACCACTAAGTTCGCGCCTGAATCCGTGCCGACTACGATGTTAACGCCACGACGGATCATCGCTTTAATTAGAATGTGATGTGCTTTCTCTCTGGCCCGCCAGAAAATGTCATTGTTTATGCGAGATTCTTCGGAAGCATCACTCGGGAGCTCGAATTGATTGTAACCAGGCAACCAACCGACCTTGAAGTCTTCAGCGTCGTCAGTGCCTTCAACAAGACCGGGGTTGGCGTACTCGATGCGAACTTCCTTCAAGGCTAACTCAAGGTTGCTGAATTGGTCGTGGATGCTTTCCATAAACCACAAGACCGAGTTTACGGTGATGTCGTTGGCCAATATGTTGTCGATAATCTCCTCGCTGCGAGTTTCGACGTGGGCATAAAAGGCCGCGCTACCTTTGTCATTTATCGATCCAAATTCGCGTATCAGAACACGAACGATTTCTTCAATATGCGCCACTTCCTTTTGTTGCGTTACGGCAAGTTCAGACAACTCTAGGGACAAAGGGAAATGGCCTGTTGTTGGTATTCCAATTTTAGCGGCTAGCTCGTTTACAGCTCTATAACTTGGCATATCAAGGTGGTAGATTTTTATTGCGTCATACCCTTGCTCGGCATACTCCTTGACTAAGCTTTTGGCGTGCTCAACACTGCGCGTATTTTTATGGAATGTAATGAGTTCCCAAAAGGCACCTTGGAGTAGGCCCATTGAGTCTATCGGAGGTGATGCAACAAACATTCGTGGACCCACTCGACCTTGTTCAATTTCGTCACGCAATTTTAAGCGTTCAGGCGGCCCACCTAAGTCACGAATATGTGTAACGCCGTTGGCAACGTAAAGCAGTAGATCATTCGGGCTTTTTAGAATATGAGCGTGTGAATCAACAAAGCCCGGGATGATGTACTTGCCACGACCATCAATAACCACCGCGTTGGTAGGTATAGTTCCGTCGACACTCACTGCTGTAATTGCGCCACCGTCTATGACTACGGTGCGGTTAGGAAGCATCGTCTGACCATCTGGGGAAAGTACACTGACATCGGTAATGGCGGTTAACTGGATGGGGGTGGCAAAGACAGAATGATCGACCACTTCGGTGTGGGCACCGTAGATAAAATTAACGCCGTTTTTAAACCAAAGAAGATATGCCGTTGCAAGAATTAATGAGCAAGCTAAGAGGCTAAAGAGCCATTTTGAAATTGTTTTTAACATGGGTAGAGTCCATCAGTTGTTAATGGCTCAATTGCAACACCTAAGGTTAGCAGGTTCGTCCAACTTTATAAGATTAGACTTTTAATATTATGTGCTCGTTAAAATCAATGCTGAATACGCGCCAAGTGCCAACCCTTAGCGTCGGTACCGGCTAGGGGTTTGTCCTGTCAGTTTTTTGAATATGGCATTGAAACTACTCTTTGATGAAAAACCTGCATCTAACGCCAGATCAATTAATTTGCGTTCGCTTTTTTGGTCGAGATGTTCGCATACTTCAGCTACGCGATATTCATTGATAAACAAATTGAAGTTTTTGCCACCGTGTTGATTTAGAGACTCTGATAGGTGATGCACACTCACGCCAACTTCCTCAGCAAGCGCAGGCAAAGTGAGTTCACTGTTTCGATACAAAGCCTGTTCTTTAACTTGGGTCTGTACTGATTCTAAAATGGTTGCCCGTGTTTCTTTATCTAGCAATCCATTAGATGAAAGTTTAGCGCTCGGCAGCGTAGGATCTGGTTGTTGTGTTGTAAGTTGGTGAATGTGAAAAAGACTTGGATTGCGCCATTGAACAACCGCAATAAAATAGACCATCAACACCAGCAAACAATCGGCCAGAATACTTACGATTGGATTTTGGCTGATAAAGTAGAACAGCACTTTAAAACTCCATATCGAAACCATGAATGCGATTAAGCTCCACAGCCATTTAAAAATGTCTGGGTTATAGGACGATAACGTTTGTTGAGCCTTGGTTTGATAATGGCTAACCATTCTCGTCAGCAAGGCGACGTAAACGACTACTTGGCCATAAAAAACGACCTTTGTGACGGTGTGTCTAAAGAGTGTGGTGTCTGCCATTCTGACAAAACTCAGTGCCTTTTCGGGGGTGAAGAGGATGTCGTAGTTGAGCAGATAGCATATAACTAAGGGCGCTAGATGAAGAAAATCGATGCGCTTTAGTGGTGAGCCTGTAATGGCTGTTCGGCAATACAAATAGGTCAGGGCACCATAACAAGCCGGTAGAAATACTAACAAGCCTATCAGCCAAGCTAACTTACTTTCTCCAGCTGCAACGATCAACGGGAGTACGAAGGTGGAGGCTATAAACAGGCATTGCACGCCTAGTAATTTGCTGGCGTAGTTAACCCGCTTGTCGGTCACTAGCAGCGTGAATAGCAACAAGCCTTGAAATGCGCCAATGGCCAATACTAATGTTTGAGTTTGCGACATGCTGGGTTCTAGTTTAGGCAGAGATATGCATTTATAGACTACCAATAATGCAGCAACGGGACTCTACTTAATAGCTTCGGGTAAATGTGCGCTTGTGCCTTTAATTAGGCCAACTTTCGGAACGTTATGCAATGCCAGCACTTTATCGAAAAGACGCTTCGCAATTACGAAAGCCAGAATGTTGCCCAGTAGAATTCCAATCAGCAATCCTTCCAGTTCGCCGATTTGTAGTCCAATGTAAGCAAGCGGTACGGTAAGAATGAGTAGTCTTGCCAAGTTGATATACAAAGCCCAGCGTGGTTTTCCCAATACGTTCATGGCTACGTTAATCAGGATCGTATTACCTGCGAGTCCATGACTAAAAGGAACGATCGCGAGAAAGAGTACGATAACTTTAGCGACCTCTGGTTCATCTGTAAAAATTGAAGCTATAAAAGGGCCGGTGAAATACAGTAGTACTGCGAGAGAGGTTTGCAATATAAACACAAAGCGAAATGCCAAGCCTACTGCGGCTGAAATCCGGTCTAACTTTTTGGCTCCTAGGTTTTGCCCTATGAACATAGGTAGGGTAGATGACAGGGCGTATACGGTCATTAGACTCATTGCTTCAACTCGAGCCACTACGCCAAAGCCAGCGACAGCATCGGTGCCTAAGGTGGCTACGATCGCGGTAAGCGCCGTGGCGATTAACGGTACGATTGAATTGGCAAGCACTGCCGGTATAGCAATGTCGGTAAGGCTCTTGAGATGCTGCTTGAATTCAGCAAGTTGAATTTGACTAAAAACCAATAGCCGCTCGACGACCCCCAACCTATAACTAGCAAAGGTGAAAGCGATAAGTACCGCGCACACAGTTGCCGCAGCCGCACCCGCGATTCCGAATGCAGGAATGGGACCAAGCCCAAAAATAAATAAGGGGTCTAGCACAATATTGGTCAACGTCATCATGATCGCAATTTGTGCGGCTGAAGAGGTATCGCCAATGGCTCTAAACGTACTGCTACAGACAGTGGTGAGCATTATAAACGGCACGCCAATCAACCAAACCTGCATGTACTCTTGAATCAGAGGAACTGTTTCAGGACGCGCACCAAGCGCTCGAAATATTTCGGCTTGTGTAAAGAACAGCAAAGTGATGACGGTGATGGCGACCCCTAACGTTAACAGAAAGCCATCTGTTATTAGACGTGCTGCGTGCTCGCCTCTGTCTTCACCCATTAGACGAGAAGTGAGTGATGAAATGGCCATACCCAAACCAAGTGCGATGCTCGTGACCACTGAGGTTACGGGCATAGAAAAGCCAATGGCGGCTAGCTCAGCCGTGCCTAGAAAAGAAATAAAATAACTGTCCACGATTCCAAGCCCCATTATAGACAATAGGGCTAGCATCATCGGCAGTGTGAGGCGGACTAGTTGTTCGCCAATGTCGCCTTGCGTTATCGCGGCGCTTCTAGCTTTTGAACGTGGACTTACCATATTGGAAGGCTTTTCTTCTTCTTATTACTATTATAGTTATCGTTATTGTTTTTTAAGCCTGAGGTACCGCTGACTCTAGTAGAGCGCGTGCGTTTTGTAGTGGTATTCCTGCGGCGACGCCTTTTGCAACAGCCTCGTCTACCGACACTTCACCAGCGGCTATAGCACCTAACGCCCAGATAACACTCGAGCGCATACCGCTGCGACAATGCGCAAGTATCTTTTGTTCAGGGTCTAAGACCAGGTTTCGAAAGTCGCTAACAACATTTTCGCCAAGAGGTTGACCATTTGCCATTGGCAAATGTACATATTCAATCCCAGCTACTTGCGCTAGCTCACTCATTTGGGCTGCGTTGGGTTGTGCCGCTTCTTCTTGGTCTGGGCGATTGTTGATGATGGTTGTAAAACCGTCGGCTTTAAGGGTATCGATATCTTGTGGCAGGATTTGTCCTGCAACATATATGTTGTTATGTAATTGGCGCATGGTGTTTAGTATTTTAGTTAGATTGGACTTATCGTTAGTATAGGCTTTTAGTTAGCTTGGGCTTTTAGGATCGAGTTTTAGTTTCGGTAATAACCCTAAAGGACAGAACTGTTAGTTCCCGACTCTTAATAATTCTATTGGGTAATGGTATTTCGAAAGGCTATGTGAATTAAAAGTAACTGTGGTTTGCGAGATGTGATTCTCAATTTTCAGTGGTTTGCCGTTTTTTACCAGGTTTTAGACGAAATCTACTAATCTGGCTTTTTAAACTGTTCAGTAGTGTCGCTCTTTTCTCCGCCGCAATACTTGCGTATCTAAGGCTTTCGAAGGTACTGACTATTTCTTGAATCTCATTCGCTTGAGTTGGCGAGCGCTGTATAACGCTCTCTGCTATATCTCTTGCTGTTGAACCAGATTCAATAATTATGCCTTTTCTAGAAATCTTTTTAATCAATATATCGAATAACCGCTGTTCAATTGCTTTTGGTTCGCGCGCCAACCACGATGGCAGCAGTTGCGCGAGGGCAATAATCGTTATACCAATAATGAGCAACACCATAAGTGTGCTAAGTGTTTTAAACTTGCCTAGACCTAGTGATTCTAAGAGTTCCTTTTGGGTATCAACGCTGTAGTTTACAACCCATTTATTCCACTGGTAGCTGGCGTTTGACCAGGTTTGGCGCATAAAACGGTATGCCGCACTCACACCACTTGGGTTCAAAAAGTTTGCGAGCGCACGTCCTCGTCGCTGATCAGAAAACTGGCCACCATCCCACATCTCCATCAATGCTTGCATGCCAAACTCGATTCGATCGGGGCTAATAGCCGCCGTAGGGTCATATCGCTGCCAGCGACCGTCAATCCAAAGCTCTGACCAAGCGTGCGCGTCTGAATAGCGCACTTCGATAAACGAACCAGAGGTATTCAGTTCGCCGCCCTGATACCCAACGACCACTCTAGCAGGGACCTGCAGCCAACGCATTATCGTAGTGAAGGTGCTGGCGTAATGCTCGCAATAGCCGCTTTGTGTGCGGAAAAAGAAATCTTCCAACGGAAATTCTTCATCTAATATTGGTGGAAGCAGAGTGTAGCTAAATGGATTTTTTCGAAAATGCTGCAACACCAGATTTGCCAGCTCAGCGTTAGTGTTTGCTAGGGAACGCCATGTATCAAGTTGACGATTCATACGCGAGGTAGGAAGCGCCTCGGTCTGAAGAAAGCGTTGATCAACTAGATCTGCCGACATGTTGAAGTTGCGTTGTCGGTCGGCGCTTCCACTGTAGATAAATGGGTCTGCGCCATTGTTGCGTAATCTCACCACGGTGTTATTGAGCAACATGCCATCTGAAAATCCGCGAAGATAATCTAAATACGGCAGGTACGGGTCGGTGCTTTCTTGATGGATAATGGTGTAATTGTAAAATCCTTTAGACAAGAGTTTGCCTTGACCTGTTATGACTCGCTCGTCCTGCAACCAGGTTGTATCAGGAGCAATCTCCCACTGAAAATTTCGCTCACCAGTCAATGCTTTTACGCGCCAATATCGTTCATGGGTAGCGGGGGTTACGTCATCAAACTCTGCGCGAAAGGCTAACGCGTTGTTAAAGGCTGCTAAGGCTAGGTCACCGGCAATCATTCGATCTTCTAAGGCTTGTGAATTGCCGTTTTCATCTCGCGAGGGCAAGAAACCAAAATCACCCTGAATTCTCGGAAAGAGAAAAAACAATAAAATAGCCAACGGTAGGGCTGTTGCAATTAACCGTGCAGAAGAAAAGAGCACGGGCTTGGTGGCAAGCGCTCCAGGCGTGCTAAGCAAGTGCAGTATGGTGACAATGAGTATGACGTAGAACGTCACACCTAAGATTGACAAGATAGAGGAGTCGAAGAGAAAGGCGCAGGACGCCAAAAATAACAAAATCACACAGACAACAAAGTAGTCGCGCAAAACTCTAGACTCTAAGAACTTTAAGCTGACTAGCAGCACAACAAAGCTAATGCCTGCAACTTGGCCGTTCCAGCCGCCATAGAATATTAAGATCAGGCCTAAGCTGAGCACGGTAAATATCGCCATTACCCAACGAGAAGGAGCATGCTTTGCCTGCCTTCCAAGCTCTACGGAGCGCCTATCTCTTCTAAGGTAGATCACTTTTAAGAGCAGTGGAAGAAACGTAAATCCAGCTATGGCGGGGTGCGCAATACTAAAATGCCATGCCGCCACTAAAGCTATCGCGACCGTTAAGGCACTTAACGCCGCGTTACTCGGAGCGTGAGTTTTCGGTACTGTAGGGCGAGGCGGTAAGTTAATGCCAAGCCGCTTGAGTAATCCTTTTCTAGTGGTAGAGGCGGACATTCTCACGCGCCACCCTTGTTCGAAATAATTGCGACGGTTTTGTTTCTCTTTAACCATGATAGAAACAATGTTTTAGTCTTTTTGTTTTCTGTGTTTATTGTTTTAGACTCTTGTTCGTCGCTGTCTGTATAAAACTCCGCAAGTACATGCAGGCACTCATGCAAATGCGCAGGCCCATGGTTTAAGGGGATCAGTGTAGAGGGCATGTTTAGGCTGTAAGTTCCGCCTGTTCGTTCTGCATGTGTAAGCCAGTGGCTCAATTGGCTGAGTTTGTCTTCATGACCAAGTTGCTTTGGCATGTCTGCCCAATTAAAAGCTAGGCTAGAAGCACTTGGCGCTTCATATTTCTTGGAGATTAATTTCTGATTCTTTGCATAACTTGCCCAATGTACGTCCCGCAATCGGTCGCCTGGTTGATAGTTTCTCAACCCTTGAAAATCACCTTGATGCATTCGAGCAGCGCCGACATCGGAATCATTAACGCCTGATGCGGGGCTCATCATTTTTTCTACAAGGTTCTTGGTTTTAGGATAGACCGTTAATGTGTGCTTAAAGAACGTTTGCTTGGTCCATACAAAGAATAAACCAGCAGGGTACTGGGAGCTTAGTACAACCGGCGGTAGCTCGTGAATGCCTCTGACATCGGTGATGTAATTAAGCTCAAGGCGCTTACTTTCATTGGGCGCCAAATCTACAAGTTGGTGGTCATCAGCCAGTGATAAGTAAACGGCTTTACGAGATCGATTGCTGTGGTTGGTAAGGTTTACCCTTACGGTTGCAACCTCTCCAGCGTAGCAGGGGGTGGGTACGCCTTTATGAATTTCTAGTCCGATTACATTCCGATGAGTTGCCAGCATTACCGCATTGCCGATTCCCACCAATATGAACAGCATCATGAAGGCGGCTTGGTCATCAAATTTAACCGCTATTGCGAATAGAGCGACGAGGATAAGCGCATAGTACCAACCTATGCGGGTTGGCAGAATATAGAGTTGGCGGCGGCCAATGCTGAAGCTCTCAGACTGATTAGATTCTGTGCGATTAGCCATAACGAGTCAGAGGTCGCCTAATGAAAATAAGTTGTATAGAGCGATATTCGCCTAAACAGCGGGTATGTCTTGTAACAATGCGCTAACCAGTTCAGCCGAGTTCTTGCCACTAATGGTCTGTAATCGGTGTGCAGCGACATAGGGTGTCAGCAATCGAATGTCATCGGGTATGACCATATCTCGGCCTTCCAAGTACGCATAGGCTTTGGCGGCCCGAAGCCACTGTAAGCCCGCGCGCGGCGATAAACCCGTTTGAAAGAAATCACTGCGTCGAGTGGCTTCTAAAATCTGCCATAAATAGTCAACGACCGGTTGAGCGCAATGAACCTGTTGGGCATTGCTCATGTGCACCAGTAATTGCTCGGGCGTTAATAATGCTTGAGCAGATGTCTTGTCTAGAGATCCTTGCAGCAGTTGCTTTTCAAATTTTTCGCCAGGATAACCGAGCGATAATCTAATTAGAAATCGATCGAGTTGTGATTCTGGTAATGGGAACGTTCCGTGCTGCTCGAGTGGATTTTGCGTCGCGATAACAAAAAACGGTTTGTCTAGTGAAAGTGTTCTACCCTCGATGGATACTTCATATTCCTCCATAGCCTGGAGTAGTGCGCTTTGAGTTTTAGGAGTGGCACGATTGATTTCGTCTGCCAGAAGAACGCTTGTGAATATCGGTCCCTTCTTAAACGAGAACCGCTTAGTATCTGGATCGTAAATCGTTACCCCAAGCACATCAGTGGGCAGTAGATCGCTGGTAAACTGGACTCGCTTAAAGGGCAGACCCAGCAAATTGGCCAGTGTGTGCGACAGAGTGGTCTTGCCCACGCCAGGAATATCTTCGATGAGTAGGTGACCCTGAGCTAATAAGCAAACCAGCGCGAGTTTATTTGCGAACGGATTGCCTAAAATAATGGCGTCTAAGCCCGCTAGAACTGAATTTAGATCACTAGCAACAGGTGTGCTTGTAAGTGTGTTTTGGGAGGCTGTCTTGGATGTCATTACTTTAGTGTTCCTGAAACGGTTGTTATGCTTTGCCGGATCTAACGCAACGTTTTCTGGGGTAACGCCTCACGTGCCTGAAAAGCATAAATACAATTGTCCAGTTATTTTACTCTTAGTCTGTCGTGTTCTTGCTTATGTCTTGAGCGGTGTTCGGCAAAGAGTTCTCAACCATGTCCTCAGCCTCATTCTTAACTGAGATCACAGTTGCAGCGTCGTTGATCATCTTTGTGCGTTCGCGTCGATGCAACCATCTGAGCAGTGGAATGTAGTGATTGTTGCCACCTATGCGTGAATCTACTTTTTCATAATCGTAGGCCATCTTCTGAGCCCGACACGTGTTGCCCTTGGCGTGACAAATTAGCAGTTGATCACCTGCCTTTAGTTCTTGGTCGCCAGAAGGTAATAGCTGTCTTTGGCCTTCTCGTTTTGTATGGCTTATCCCTTTATTGTTGGACGAGTCGCCGGAGTAAAGCATTAATGCCAATTCAGTTAGTTTTTTACGTGGAGTTTGGTCGCTCACGTCTAAACTCTCGACTACATCACTTACTCTAAGGGTGTGTTGCTCCTCAATAATGCGCATTAGGGCAGGGCTAAACTCTTCTGTTAGCGTGAGCCGCCAAGTAACGGGTAGCGAATCAGTGCTGATTTCTTCAATTTGATCAATAAGAATTTCAGTGGTTGGGGGGTCTAGGTCCGAAATCTCTGAAAGAAAGCGGCTTACCAAGGGTCGGGAAACAAGCGTAAGTACTTCGTTTGAAACCAACTGTGAGCGACGCATTATGTAATCGCACTTAACGCGCTTATAGAGCGAATGTTTTGACTCGTCATTAACGCGGCCAATCGAATAGATTTGAGCATTAATATCTCTCGCAGTGATTAGTATTGATAGATTGTTTGCATCATCGTCACTGGCCGCAACAACTATGCTAGCGCGCTCTATGCCGGCCAGCCTGAGAGTTTCGGCTTCTGTGCCGCGACCCTGAATTGTTGTGTATGCAATGCCGTTTTCCTCTAGGGTTCCTTCTTCAAATTTAGGATCTATAATTATGATTTCGATCGTATCATCGGTCTGCTGTGCTTTATCTTGAATTGTCGACACAATAGATTGTCCCAAACGACCATAGCCACAGATTATCCACAGGCCAGATGGCAACCCATTTTCAGCGATTTCTAGGTTGATTGACTCCTTGCTGTGTTGATTCACAAACCAGCTTTGTAATCGATGTTTTGTGTGCTCGTGAGTGAGTAAACCCAAACGGTTAGCGAACGTCTCAAATGGGTTAATAATATGGTCGGTACCAAATGACCTCATGTTGCGTGTTTCATCGTCGCTCTCGGAACGACAAATCACTTTCACTTTGGCGTTAATGAGCTTAACCGCGACAGCTATTTCAAGGTTGGTGTGTTCGTCTTCTGTCACCGCGATCACCCCTTTGCAGTTCAGGTGATTAACGCCTGCACTGATCAACGTTTCGGGATCCGTAATATCGCCACAAAGCGTAATTGGCAGCGGTGACAGTTCGCTCAGTTCTATAGAGCCTAATAAATCAGATTTTAGGTCTACCACAATCGCTAGAATGTTTAGATCAGTCAAGCCACGAGTAAGTAGCCTGCCTGTGTCGCCATAACCGCAGACTACATAAAAGTCTTGGCCAACACGCCTTACAGCTTTGCGAAAAGTGCGCGCTGATACGGCTTGTTGAAATGAGGCGTCTTGAAATAATCGTAAGACGTTACCAATCGCGTACAGCCACGCAATAACTGATGCATAAACGCAGACCGTAACCCACAGACGTTGCTCGTCGGTAAAGGCGTGTGGGATTTCACCAAATCCTATGGTGGTTCCCATAAAACTGACAAAATAGAACGCATGAAAGAAGCTCATACGCCAAGGATTGCCGTCAGCATCTATTCCAGGCGCTAGCGTCATGCCTGTGATTGCAATTGAATAGACGATAATGAGCACGCCTAAGGGCATTCTTAGCCGTCGTAAAAATAGAAAGATGATGTCAGACATTAGGGGCTATGCCTTAGCGTTAAGGGTCGCGTGCATTCTGCTGTTTCTATTTACGCTCCTTAATGGTCTCGATCAGCAATAACACTACGCTCACGAGGTTAGCCACTAAGGCTCCTGCAGAAAAAGATACTATCGCTCCCATTTCAGAGCTATCTATACCACCGTCTGCACCAGCGAAATGCCAATACAATGCGGCGACTATTAAGTGTAAATCAGCCACTAAGCTAGACGCTAAAACGGTAGAGCCATATTGCGTGCGATCTCCAAACTTCATGATCGTGCAAATTAAGCTTACGATGAGTGCCGCAAACAACTCATAAATCTCGTGTTGCGATGGGTCGCTTGGGTCACCACTGTAAAACCCAAAGTTTAAAGAAAGGGCTAAAATAATAAAAAAGGCAAATATTACTTTCTCAAGATTCATAATCTACTCCGAGACCGTTCAAATAATTTCGACGTCGTTGTTTCATTAGAGTTAAAACAAAAATGCCAAAACAATAATGCTGGACCATTAGAATTCTAATATGGGCGTGAAAAACGTCGTTTTACTGTTTGCTAGTATATCTCGTGATTAAATTACACAAAGTATAATCGGCACAATTGGTAACATCTGGGCACTTAAATCGTTAATTGTCGTAAATAGGGCGATAGGGCGACACGAAAAGACAAGAATACCTTGCCGCTCTTTAGCAACATTGTATAATTACGCCGCCCTGCACAGGATGGCATTTATACTTAGTGTAATTAGTGATTCGTCATTTTAGAGAGTTTTGTTGATTATCTGGGTTTCACTCAATACCGTTTGAGCATTGAGTGCGCCGTTCTTAAAGACACGTTTTAAAAATATGAGTGAGGTCTTCCTTGCATTTCCTAATTAAAAAAGGACTTGATTTGCCGCTTCGTGGTAAACCAGATTCAAGAGTAGAAGTGGCCTCAGATATCAGTTCTGTTGCTGTTTTAGGTGCTGACTACGTTGGGCTAAAGCCAACAATGTTGGTCAAAGAAGGTGACCAAGTAAAGCTTGGGCAACCGCTTTTCGAAGACAAGAAAAACCCAGGCGTGCTGATAACCGCACCTGCTAGTGGCACTGTAAGGGCCATTAATAGGGGTGCTAAACGCGTACTAGTGTCGGTTGTGATAGATGTCGACGGCGACGCTGCAGAGACGTTCTTAGATCCGAACAAGCTTGATATCAACGACGTTGACGAACAGCAGATTCGTAACATCTTGCAAAAAGCGGGCCTTTGGGTTGCTTTTAGGAAGAGGCCTTACGGCAAGGTTCCAGCCGTTGACGCATCACCTCATTCTATTTTCGTAAACGCTATGGACACAAGTCCATTGGCGGCGGACCCTGCATTTATCATTGCTGAACGCTCTGCCGAGTTTAGTTTTGGCGTTTCCGTGCTCAACAAAATGGGTGTTCCTGTTTACGTATGTTCTGAGCAAGGTGCAAAGCTACCTGATGCGAAGGGCAGCAATGTTAAGCAAGCCACTTTTTCTGGCCCGCACCCAGCTGGCTTAAGCAGCACACATATCCACTTCATAGACCCGGTATATGCCGATAAGACTGTATGGAGTATTGGGTATCAGGATGTTATTGCGCTTGGTTCATTGTTTACCACCGGCAAGCTAGACCCGTCTCGCTATGTCGCGTTGGCTGGACCTTTAGTTACCTCACCACGAATTTTCAAGACTCGTTTAGGTGTTAGCGTTAGTGGTTTGTGCGAAGGCAGAACCATTGACGGCGAAAAGCGCATCATTAGTGGTTCGGTATTGCATGGTCATCACGCTAAGGCCAATACTGATTTCTTGGGGCGCTACGACAATCAAGTCTCGGTCATTGAAGAGAATAACGATCGAGAATTTATGGGTTGGATTGCACCTGGCGTGTCTAAATTTTCGGCAAGTAAAGTATTTCTCTCATCGTTGATCAGACCTAGTTCGTACAATATCACCAGTTCTCAGAATGGCAGCCCACGCGCAATCGTTCCAATAGGTGTGTTCGAACGCGTGATGCCTTTGGATATTTTGCCTACACCCTTGATCAAAGCGTTGCTGGTAAAAGATACCGATTCGGCGCAAGAGTTGGGCTGCTTAGAGCTGGTTGAAGAAGATTTAGCATTGTTGTCTTTCGTAGATCCAGGCAAACATGACTTTGCGCCTATTTTAAGATCTACGCTAACCCAAATTGAGTTGGAAGGTTAAACGCATGTCCTTTTTAAGAAAAACTCTCGATAGGATAGAGCCACACGTATCCTCTGGCGGCAAGTATCCGCAGTTTTACGCGCTCTACGAAGCGGTAGATACCGTTTTCTACTCGCCATCTGATGTCAATAAAGGCAGTAATCACGTTCGCGATGGGATTGATCTCAAACGCGTAATGATCTTTGTATGGTTAGCTGCAATGCCATGCGTATTCATTGGCTCCTATAATGTTGGCTTAGAGGCCAATACGATTATGGCGACCATGGGGATTACTGAAATTGGTGGCTGGCGCGGCGACATTTTGGCCTTTTTTAGTATTGGGCATGACCCAGCCAATATGTTTGACAATTTTTGGTTGGGCTTTTGGTACTGGTTCCCAATTTACGCAACGGTGTTTGTTGTTGGTGGGTTCTGGGAGGTTTTGTTTGCCTCGGTACGCGGTCACGAGATTAACGAAGGATTCTTTGTTACTTCCATATTGTTCAGCCTGATCGTGCCAGCATCTTTGCCATTGTGGCAAGCTGCACTGGGTATCAGTTTTGGTATCGTTTTGGGTAAAGAAGTCTTTGGTGGAACAGGTAAGAATTTTCTAAACCCCGCACTTACGGGACGGGCTTTTCTATATTTTGCGTATCCCGCTCAAATATCGGGAGATGCTGTATGGACTGTCGTTGATGGCTATTCTGGTGCAACCGCGCTGGGCGTTGCTGCCGCAAATGGCATGCAAGGACTCAAGGAAGCAGGCTTTACGCTAGAGCAGTCGTTTTATGGTCATATAGCTGGATCCATAGGTGAGACATCATTGATTGCTATTGGAATTGGTGGGTTGTTCCTTTTGCTGACCAAAATTGCATCATGGCGAATCATGCTCGGAGTAGTACTAGGTGTAATAGCCACGAGTGCCATGTTCAATGCGATCGGTAGCGACACGAACCCAATGTTTAGTATTACGCCACAATGGCATCTGGTTATTGGTGGATTAGCTTTTGCTACCGTTTATATGGCCACTGATCCTGTCAGTGCATCTATGACTGACACGGGCCGATTTTGGTACGGTTTTCTGATTGGTCTAATGACCATTCTAATTCGTGTGGTCAACCCAGCGTTTCCAGAAGGTGTTATGTTAGCCATTCTATTCGCTAACTTATTTGCGCCATTAATAGACTGGGCCGTTGTGCAAGCAAACATCCGGCGCCGTACAGCACGTTACACGCTGTAGGCGATAGAGTAGGTATTAGTTGTAAGCCATAAGCTTTGAAAGAAAAACTTGGAAATCACATGATCAACAATCATAAAACGGCGTTTGAATTGGTTGCTAGTCCAGTAGGGCGTCAGCAGCGAGGTTTTTTAAGCCTTCCTAACGACAACATTGTAAAGACAATCGGTGTAGCAACATTGCTGTGCCTAGTTTGCTCGATCATTGTTGCCGTGTCCGCAACGGTGCTCAAGCCCAAGCAAGTTGAAAACAAACTGCTCGACAAAAAGACTAATATCCTTTTGGTCGCGGGTCTAACCGATGGCAGTAAGAGTGTAGATGAACGCTTTGCTAAGATTGAAAGCATCGTCATCGACATGAATAGTGGAATGGTGCAGCAAGATATGGACGGCAATGCCTACGATCAGCGTAAAGCATCAAGAGATCCTGAGCGCAGTACCGTACTGCCCAGAGAGCAAGATGTTGCTGTTATTAAGCGCCGAGCGAACTTGGCAAATGTTTACCTTTTTAAAGAAGAAGACAGACTAAAGAAAATCATACTGCCTATTAAAGGTTATGGGCTTTGGTCAACCATGTATGGTTTTATAGCGTTAGAGAGTGATGCTAAAACTGTAAGCGGCATCACGTTTTACGAGCACGGCGAAACACCTGGCCTGGGCGGCGAAATTGAAAACAAGAAATGGCAGGCCGGTTGGCAGGGTAAGCAGGTAGTCGACGAAAGCGGAGAAGTGGCTTTAGAAGTTATTAAGGGCTCTATAACTGATGCTACATCAGACCCAGAGTACAAAGTAGACGGGTTGGCAGGCGCTACTCTTACCAGCAAAGGTGTAAGCAATACGATCGCGTTTTGGTTAGGCGCAAATGGTTTTGGACCCTATTTGGCAACATTAAGGCAGCAAGGGTCTGAGGCTACTAAGCAAGATGATACTGCTATGGAAACCGAAGCTACTTTGGAAGAAACAGTTAATACACTAATTGATCAAGATGAGTCTATCGTTGATCAATCAACATCAGAGCCTGACTCTGATGGCATACTTTAGAGAGGTTAATCATGGCTAGCGAAGCAAGAAAGGCTCTATTCGAACCACTCATTAATAATAATCCCATAGCTTTACAGATTTTAGGGATTTGTTCGGCTTTGGCGGTAACTACGCAATTATCGGTTGCCCTTATTATGTGCATTGCACTCACGAGTGTGACCGCGTTTTCAAATCTCTTTATTAGCATAATCCGGAACCACGTTCCTTCGAGTATTCGGATTATTGTTCAGATGACGATTATTGCATCCCTGGTTATTATCGTAGACCAGTTGCTTAAAGCGTACGCTTTCGACACCAGTAAAAAGCTTGCTGTATTCGTAGGTTTGATTATTACAAACTGTATTGTGATGGGACGAGCGGAAGCCTACGCGATGAAAAACACGCCATGGAATTCTTTCCTTGACGGTATCGGTAACGGCCTTGGCTATAGCTTAATCCTAATTATCGTTGCCACAGTCCGCGAACTGTTCGGATCCGGAAGTCTCCTAGGGTATCAAATATTAGTTCCAGTTTCAGAAGGTGGCTGGTACACGCCAAACGGTTTGATGTTGCTCTCCCCCAGTGCCTTCATCATTATCGGTTTAATCATCTGGGCGATCAGAGCAGCGCGACCTGAGCAGGTAGAAGCACCTGACTTTGAAATGCAAGACGCGCACTATTCAAATGATCACGCAAGTAAGAGCGGAGCACACTAATGGACTTAGTTAGTATTGCGGTAAAGGCCATCTTTATCGAAAATCTGGCGTTAACATTTTTCCTTGGAATGTGTACGTTTTTGGCTGTTTCGAAAAAGATATCAACAGCATTAGGTCTTGGGTTTGCGGTATTTGTGGTACTTGCTATTACAGTTCCAGTAAATAACCTGATCTATCAGAACTTTTTACGCGAGGGCGCATTAGATTGGGCCGGCATGCCAGAGGTAGACTTAAGTTTCTTGGGGCTAATCTCTTACATTGGTGTAATCGCGGCTTTAGTTCAAATTCTTGAGATGTTTTTGGATCGTTTTGTACCTGCTCTATACAATGCATTGGGTATATTCTTACCTCTAATTACGGTGAACTGCGCGATTTTGGGCGCATCACTGTTTATGGTTGAGCGTGACTATACTTTTACCGAAAGTTTGGTTTATGGTGCGTCGGCCGGAGTTGGTTGGGCTTTAGCTATTGCCGCTTTGGCGGGTATTCGCGAAAAGCTTAAATACAGTGATGTTCCGGATGGGTTAGAAGGCCTAGGCATCACGTTTATAACCGTTGGCCTGATGGCATTGGGATTCTTGGCCTTTTCTGGAATTCAGTTGTAATTGAATGTTTATTTAGACACACACGACATATTTTCGTCCCAAGCATAAAGAGAAACTAGACATGTTAGAGATTGGTTTAGGCGTTAGCTTTTTCACCGTAATTGTTTTGACGTTGGTCGCCATTATTTTGTTTGCTAAAAGCAAATGGGTAGCGAGCGGTAATGTGAAAATCAGTATAAATGGCGAGAAAACCATCGAGGTGCCGGCTGGCGGAAAGCTGCTCGGCGTGTTGGCCGACAACGGTTTATTTGTGCCTTCGGCCTGTGGTGGCGGTGGTACTTGTGCACAGTGTCGAGTGAAGATTCATGATGGTGGTGGCGCTATCCTTCCCACAGAACTGACACATATCACAAAGAGAGAAGCCGCCTGTGGTGACCGTTTGTCATGCCAGGTCTCTGTTAAAAACGATCTTGAGATCGAAGTCGCTGAAGAGGTATTCGGCGTTAAGAAATGGGAATGCACCGTTCGTTCTAACGACAACGTTGCGACATTTATTAAGGAGCTGGTTCTTGAGCTTCCTAACGGCGAAGCGGTAGATTTTCGTGCGGGTGGTTATATACAAATCGAATGCCCGCCGCATAAGTTGCAATATAAGGATTTTATAGTTCAAGACGAATACAAACCAGATTGGGACCACTTCAATATTTGGCAATATGAGTCGATGGTTGAAGAGACAGTGGTTCGAGCCTACTCAATGGCAAACTACCCGCTAGAAGAGGGCATCATAATGCTCAACGTACGGATTGCATCGCCTCCACCGCGTACTGAAGGACTCGCACCAGGAAAAATGTCTTCGTATATCTTTAACCTTCAGCCGGGTGACGCGGTTACTATTTCTGGACCATTTGGCGAATTTTTTGCCAAAGAGACTGATTCAGAGATGGTGTTTGTTGGTGGTGGTGCAGGTATGGCGCCAATGCGTTCACATATTTTTGATCAATTAGAGCGAATTAAAACCGATCGAAAAATCACATTTTGGTATGGCGCACGCAGCTTACGCGAGATGTTTTATGTCGAAGGTTTTGATCGCCTTGCGGCTGAGCACCCAAATTTCGAATGGCACGTTGCCCTATCTGATCCGCAAGATGAAGACGAGTGGAAGGGCGACACAGGCTTTATTCATAATGTTTTGTTTGAGAACTATCTAAAAGATCATGAAGCACCAGAAGACTGTGAGTTTTATATGTGTGGGCCGCCGATGATGAATCAGGCCGTTATCAATATGTTGCAGGATCTCGGTGTTGAAGACAGCAATATTATGCTAGACGACTTTGGCGGCTAATAGTCAAGGTTTATGAGAGTCGTTGTTTGGTGGTTTCAACGGCTCAAACCAATTTAGCTATTTATTTAGTCGATTCCATATAGGCGCCATCGGTTGCTTGGGCTATTCCATAGTTTTAGTGTTGAACGGAGCGTTTACCGAATCGCTCTGACTGCCACTCCCCCTAATAACCGTAAGCATTGAACTTATCTGTGTTCACCATGATTAAGCCTGCGCAAAATTCTTTTAGGTATGTCTTACTAGGCGTGATTGTGATCGCGACTCTCGCTGCCTGTGACATTGCAAAAGATAAGGAAGATGAATTTTGGTTGTTTAAGGGCCCAATCATGGGTACCCAATACAGCATTACCGTAGTTGTAAATCACAACGCTGAGTCAAACCCTGCTATTGACATGTCTCGATTTGAGCTTGATAAAGGCGTGGTCGAGGTAATGCAGGCGACCAATCAAATAATGTCTCACTACATTAGTGATTCCGATTTGAGTCTGCTCAATAGCGAACCCTCAGGGACTGCCGTCGTTGTAACACCCGCTTTAGCTACTATTTTGGCTGTATCGCAACGGTTATCAGAACAGTCCAATGGCGCATTTGATATAACTCTTGCCCCAGTAATTGACGCATGGGGATTCGGGCCTGCAGGTGAAATAAATGAGCGTCCGAGCCCTGAGGCGCTGGAATCTCTACGTAAAAAAATTGGGTATCAAAAGTATAAGGTTGTTGACAATACAGTCGTTAAACTGGCAGAGGGCCTCACCTTTAATTTGTCGGCTATCGCAAAAGGATATGCAGTTGACCAAGTTTCGAACTATCTAACAAAGCAGGGTTTTGGTAATCACTTGGTGGATATCGGCGGAGAACTTCGTGCGTCGGGGAAAAACCAAGAGGGTGGTGGTTGGAGGATAGGCATTGAAAAGCCACATGTTCTGGGTGGGTTGCGCGATGTCATTGAGCTTACTGATCGCGCCGTGGCCACTTCTGGGGATTATCGTAATTTTGTAGAGCTTGACGGGCAGCGATATTCGCACACTATCGATTCGAAGTCGTTGAATCCGGTACTGCATCGATTAGCGTCAATTACTGTAGTTCACGAAAACGCGACTGAGGCTGACGGTCTGGCAACGGCAATTTTGGCTATGGGTGACGTGCTGGGGATTGAGTTCGCGCGCGAAAAAGGTTTGAGCTTCTATGCCATGATTCGCGAAGGCGATGACGAATATTCGGTGGTTGTGAGCGATGACTTACATCCACTTCTATATGATAAAGACCAATGAACCCCTTGAAGCTGATTCGATTGAGCACTAAAGTGTGACTAGAACCGACTGGAGTCTGTTATGAGTACCATAATTCTTACTTTCTTTATTTTTCTTACCGTTGTTGCGGCAATGGCCGTTGGTGTGATTGTGAATGGCCGAGCTATTAAGGGCAGCTGTGGAGGCCTCAATGACATCGAAGGACTAGGTGGCGCCTGTGATATTTGCGAAGGTAAGAAGGTTTGCGAGAAGCGCAAGAATTTAATGGAAGAGCAAGCCGAAGCACATCGGCAACAAGCAGATGCTTTACGCAATTCTAAGACTTTTTAGTTTACAACCATCCGAGCGTAAAGACTCGACAGCGACACGACTTTGATCTTGACGACTAGATATATATGAATCCTTCTATAAGCACCCCAGAGACAGTTGTGGAATCTGACGAAGAACTTCAGCCTGCCGAGAAGGCACCTATCAACGGGGAGATTCGTGAGCACGGTGGCAAGATTTGTATTCATTATGATGGCCATTGGGTGCGTTATTACCCAGCACCCTCGAATACGCTGTCCGAAAAGAAAGCACTTATTCTATCTCTGCAGAAGCGTGTTTTCCACCACACAGAAGCAGGGATAAATTCACCAGGTTGGCGCACCGAGGTTGCTCGAAAGTATTATGAAAAAGAACAAGATCCTGCTCGTAAACGCGTAAATGCAGCAATGCTCGCTGGCTCACTGTTCAATCGAGCGACTGATATTTTTGCTAGCATTGTTGATCTAGAAAGAAAAGGCCTGCAAGTAGCGGAAGACAATCCGCTAATGAAACAGTGCGAAGCCTGTTTTATGGACGCTCTTGAGCTAGGCAAACAAGTTAAGCATTTTAGCGGCGAGGAGGGCGTTGACGAACTTTGGGGCGAACCCTTTAAAGCGTTCTCTATGCCTCCTGAAAAATTCTATCATAGTCGTTTTATTAAGCTTGCCCAGACCTTTGCGTCGCTCGATATGATCGTCGATCAAATGAAAAGCGTATTCAAGGACGTAGATGGCTTTGAAGCCGTATTGCCCATGCTGGATGAGTTGCGCGATGCGGCAAAAGTTGAGGCGGAGACAATGCGCCGCGATGAAGTTATTTTTGAGATCTGGCCACGATATGTAGTGGCGAAAGAAGCGCTTGTTTCGTTTAAACCATGCGGCTTATCGCGACAAGCCGATAAAATCAGATATTGGGAAGACGGCTTAAGACTGCTGCAAATGGGCGCCAATGTAATCGACTACATAAGCGGTGTTCGTGTACCGATGCCGGTGACCACTCGCAATTTTATTGATAGTTGTATTCGTTATCAAAAAAGTGGTTCGTTGGATCGCGAGTTCGCTATTCCGTCGAGCTGCTTTGAGCCACCGCTAACCGCTCCACCATCATAGATACAACAACCTAGGTGGAGCAATATAAGTGGAGCAATATAGATGGCAAAATGCCTTGGGCTCAACTCGCTGGTATCAGCTAGAGTATTACAGTGAATCTGAGTATCAGACTATGATTCCCATAAATCAACGCACATTATGAAGTTACGACAATTTCAATACGTAGTCGAAGTAGTGCGCAACGGCATGAATGTTACGGCTGCCTCAGAAAAACTGTTTACCTCACAGCCAGGAGTCAGTAGCCAAATAAAGCGCTTAGAACAGGAGCTCGGTATTACGCTCTTTGAGCGTGCGGGAAAACATCTTAATGGTTTAACTCCCGAGGGTAAGCTGCTAGTAGAGCGATTTGAGTCTATCTTAGACGAAGTCGATAACATTAAGCGCATTGCTAGTGATTTTAGTCATCCAGACTCAGGGACCATCTCTATCGCTACTACGCATACCCAAGCCCGTTACGTATTACCCCCCGTAGTTACGGAGTTTAGAGAACGTTACCCCAACGTTAAGCTGCAAATTAACCAAGGTACACCAGAGCAGATTGCTGCACTGACTGACAGCGGTCAAGCCGATATTGGTATTGCAACCGAGGCGTTAGAGTTATTCGAAAACCTGATTTTGTTGCCGTGTTACCGCTGGAATCGCTGCATCATGGTACCGCGCAACCATCCGTTGGTCGGTATTCCAGAACTTACGTTAGAGGCAATTGCCGAACATCCAATTATTACGTATACCTTTGGTGTAGCTGATCGTTCGGTAATAAATCGTGCGTTTAAGTCTCGCGGGCTGGATTTAAACGTAGTACTTACCGCGGCAGATGCCGAGGTTATTAAAGCTTATATACGCAATGGTTTGGGAATTGGAATATGCGCTAGGATGGCGTATGACCCAACCTATGACAAAGATCTAGTCGTACTTGATGCGGGTAACTTATTTGATTCCAGTGTTACCAGCCTGGCCATTCGTAAAAATACGGTATTACGTGCGTACGTTTACGACTTTATTAAGTTATTTGCACCGCACTTGGAGCGCTCCGTAGTTGACCAAGCGTTGGCGGCGCAAAACGATACAAGCTTACAAGAGAAGTTATTTAAAGAGCACGTAAAAGGTGCAGCAATGCGCTAATCTTCTTTAGCTTCTGGCCTACAACCCCCAGCCTTGCTCGTAATATTTTCTTTGTCAGTTCTGCGAGTTAGCTGTGCGACCGTACCATTTCGCTAAACGCCACTATTTCGTCTTCAGTCAGCTTAGTGAAAACCCGCTTAGTGCTTGCAGGATGTTGTTTAAGCGAAACACCTTTGCGCCACTCTTTATTCGAACGAATAGGGCGAGGAACAAAGTTGCCACCACAGTTCGGGCACACTTCATGGAGAACCGATTCGACACAATCCACACAGAACGTGCATTCGTAAGCGCAAATTCTTGCGCGTGGATCGCTTGGGGCTAGATCGGTGTCGCAACGCTCGCAGTTTGGTTTGATTGTTAGCATAGTGTTTTGGGGCTCGGAGCCTTTGTGAGTACATTAACAAGAGCAAAGATTGAGAATTGGAAAAGGCATATTTGCTGTGTAATGTGGTGTTGCATGCAGTTTACTCCATTGATTAACCCTGTGCCGAATTCGTTATAATTAAGAGAGCTTGGAATCATCAAGCACTTATTGTTATGTAGATATCAACTTGCGAATACCGTGATAATGTTCGCTTGTTATAATAACTAAATAGAGAAAGCGAGTTTGCGAATAGCTTGATTAATCTAATTAGAATCGCTTGAAGTAAGCAACTGATCTTTAGAGGGTATTTATTAGGTCGTAGATTGAATTGAGGGCTTGTCAAAATGAACCAAAGTTATGGATTTGACCAACAAATATTACGCACGGACGCTGGGGGTATGCCGCTTGATTGGGTTTGTTATCAAGAAGCTGTGCGTTACCACCATTTAGGGCAAGTTTTGTACTGTTGTGGTAAGGATTCGATGATAATCCGTGGCGGAATTAACGCCGTGTCAGGTCAGCAGAGCACCGTTAAGGTTAACTCTATTATTGCTACCGTTGGCGAGGCGCAGAGTAAATGGCACCATCGACCCGGTTACACGCCGCCACTTAATAATAAAACCTTGTTCAAGCGAGATGACCATACGTGTATGTATTGCGGTCAAGGGTTTGAGCATATCGATTTGTCCCGCGATCATATCAAGCCACTGAGTCAAAAGGGTAACGACATTTGGTCTAACGTGGTTACTGCTTGCAAGCGCTGTAATAACTTTAAAGCCGGTCGTACACCCGAGCAATCGGGTATGCAATTGTTGGCAATTCCGTTTGTGCCAACGCATGCCGAGTACGTCTATTTGCGCGGACGCCGAATACTGGCTGACCAGCGAGAATTCTTACATGCGCACTTTCCGCGAACCAGCCCGCTGCGAGAACGGATTAGCGGCTAAAAACATCATAAGCGCTTAGCGTTAAGAATAGGCTCTTTAAACACTTACTATGACTCGATCAAAAAACACGGCCTTTTGGCAGGGCGTAGCAGCGATGTTGCCCTTAGCTATCGCTTGTATCCCATGGGGGATCCTGACCGGAGCTTTGGCTATTCAAGTTGGATTTACGCCGATTCAAGCGCAAGTGATGTCTTTGCTGGTTTTTGCCGGCGCCGCTCAGCTTTCGGGCTTAACCATGCATGCGGCCGGTGCGGGTTTCATGCCGATTCTAGGTTCGACCTTTGTTATCAGTTCGCGCCATTTGCTCTATTCGTTGACGTTTCGAAAGCATGTTGACGGTATGTCTGCCCCTATGCGTTGGACTATGGCGTTTGTTCTGACCGATGAAATGTTTGCCGTCTCCGAGGCCGATACTCGCCGTTATGGCGTGTTTTGTCCTACTTACGCATTGTCATCAGGATTCACATTTTGGTTTCTATGGGGCGTTTCTACGGCTATTGGTATTTTTGCGGGCGAGCACATCAATAACTTGGACGACTTAGGCTTGGATTTCGCAATTGCTGCCACGTTTATAGCGATGACGTTTACAGAGTTACGACGCTTTCCGGTTTTTGCAACTATGCTGGCAAGTGGGGCCGCTTCGGTCCTGCTAAAGCCGTTTCTGCCAGATAGTCATATTTTGCTCGCATCATTGCTAGGTATGGCAATAGGGTATTGGCTGCATAAGGCTGATGCTTCACAAAGCGAGGCTGCCAGTCAAGGTACAGAAATATGATGGTTTGGGTTTTAATTGGACTAATGGCGTGCGTGACCTACGCCAACCGTTTAGTATTTTTACTGGAGTCGATTAAAACGATGCCTAGTGAGCGCTTTAATGTGTTTCTTAGTTATTCGTCGTATGCGGTGCTCACGGCTATCTGGGCGCCAATCGTGCTGCAGCTAGATTTAGATAAGGGATTTGAGTTGGCGGGCAATGATTACGTGATTGCTGCGTCCGTTGCGGCAATCTTAACCGTTTTACGGTTGCCTAGCATTTTAGTCGTACTGATCAGTATTGGGTTGTTCGGCACGATTCGATTCTTACTCTGAGGCTCTGTTCTAAGGCTCTATGACTTATACAGCTCTAGGCTGGTTTTATGCGGCTCTAGGCGGTTCATACGGCTCTAGGCAGAGCCGCTGACAGAAAGCATAGTTCTGTCAGCGCTAGACCGGTTGGAGCTGGTTAAGTTTGCGACACTAGTCGCGAGCTGTTATTTCTACTAAATGGTAACCAAACTGTGTTTGAACTGGTCCATGTACAACACCGATGTCTTCGTTAAAAACAACTTTATCGAATTCAGGAACCATCATTCCTGGACCAAAACTTCCTAATGAGCCGCCTTGCTTACCAGAAGGGCATTGCGAATGTTGAGATGCCGCTGCATCAAAGCTTAATTCGCCAGCGTTGATTTTGGTTTGTAGTTCTAGGCACTCGGCTTCAGATGAAACCAAGATGTGTCGTGCTGATGCTGTAGTCATGATAGATACCTTGTCCGTCAAAAAACCGCGAATAATACGCAACTTGCTGGTGAATTCCCAGCTACAATTGCGCAAATATATAGATTCGTTAGTGTGTCGTTTAAATCGCGTCTGTGATCGCCATGTTTATGCAAAATTGAATGCGAAACAGGCCAAAATTAGCACGCCATTAGGAGCATCATTTTTGATCGCAAAGAAGACCATATTTAAGCTCACCCAGATTGTCGTTAGTCTAGGGTTATTGGCCTGGGTGTTATCGTTAGCGGGTGTGTTTGACGAGCAAGGCAGGGCAGATTTTATCGCATTGTTGTCTAATGCTAATGGGCTGTTCCTGGCGTTGAGTATTGGTATTGGCGTGGTCGTTAATATGAGCAGTGCGCTTAAGTGGTACATGCTTGTGCTTGCCAAGAATCTTCAGGTTGGCTATTGGCGAGTATTCAGCTATTACTTAATAGGCCAGTTTTACAACATATTCTTACCCACTAGTGTTGGTGGTGACGTTGTGCGTTCTTATCAGCTAGGCGAGTACACAAAAGATCACGCCGCTTCTTTGGCGTCAGTTTTTGTTGAGCGCTATACAGGTATTCTTACATTGTTGGTGTTTGCCGCTTTTGCGGCCGGTTTACAGTTGACTGTATTTAATGTCGACTTTGTACTATTGAGTTTAGTCTTCTTTGCGTTGGTCCTAGGGGTTATCGCGTGGAGCGTACTAGATCCACGTCCGTATGCATTAGTTAAACGGTTAATTCAATCTCGCACTGCAAAACTGGACGGAATCCTGAGCAAATTGGATCGCTTAATTAATTCTGTAAACGACTACCGAAACACCCCCTCTGCGCTCGTTTATGCCTTTGTTAACTCAGGTGTATTTTATTTTCTAGCGGCCCTCAATATTTACCTGAGCTCCAAGGTGTTCTCCTTAGATATCAACTTAATGGATGCTTTGGTGGCAACCCCGATCATCATGCTGATTATGAATATCCCCTTTTCATTCGGCAATATTGGCTTAATGGAGTTTGCATACACAAGCGTATTTGCATTGCTAGGATACGACCCTGCTCTTGGGCTTTCGGTGGCGTTATTGATGCGAGGTAAGAGTTTGTTGGATGGTGCCTTGGGAGGCGTACTGCAGGCATTCTTTGTGACTCGATCAGCAAATTAGACTATCATTCAAGGCGCGATATAAAGTCTGAAAAAAAAGGCTTTAGTAAGAACATTAGTACCATAGGAAAGGCGTTAGTAAGTACATTAGTACGAGTATTTTCAGCCATTAATTTCAACCATCGATACGTCGGTGTGAAACACAATTAAATAAATTTAGATGAAACTATCCATTATTGGAACCGGTTATGTTGGTTTGGTTACGGGAACATGCTTCGCGGATGTAGGCAATCAAGTTCTCTGTGTTGATAAAGACCAAAGCAAAATTGATCGATTGCTAGCGGGCGATATCCCAATCTATGAGCCAGGGCTTAACCGCCTAGTGGCCGCCAACACCAGTCAAGGTCGACTTAATTTTACGACGAGCATCAGCGAGTCGGTTGATCACTCCCAGATCATTTTTATTGCGGTGGGAACACCTCCTGATGAAGATGGTTCTGCAGATTTATCACACGTACTTGCAGTTGCTCGGTCAATTGGGCAATCAATAAGCGAATACCGTGTCGTAGTCACAAAATCCACTGTGCCCGTGGGCACATCGGAAAAAGTACGTTTAGCCATTCAAGCTGAGCTCGATAAACGCGGAGAGAGCATTGAGTTCAGTGTTGCGTCCAACCCAGAATTTTTAAAAGAGGGTGCGGCTATTGACGACTTCATGAAGCCAGACAGAATAGTCGTGGGCGCAGACGACGAGAGAGCGGTGGCGCTAATGCGTACATTGTATTCGCCGTTTAATCGCAACCATGAAAGACTGCTCGTAATGGATATTCCGTCGGCCGAGCTCACTAAATATGCGGCCAACGCCATGTTGGCTACTAAGATTTCATTTATGAACGAGCTGTCTAATCTAGCTGAACGGTTAGATGCCGATATAGAGCTGGTTCGCCAGGGCATAGGCTCGGATCCTCGTATTGGGTATCACTTTATTTACCCTGGTTGTGGATACGGCGGTTCGTGTTTTCCAAAAGATGTACAAGCTCTGCATCGAACGGCAGGTCAGCATGGTTACTCAGCTAGGATTTTAGATGCTGTTGAGGCCGTTAACGAAGATCAAAAGTACGTTGTCCTTTCTAAGATCGATAAGCATTTTGGCGATCGAGATCTTAAGGATATGACGTTTGCTATGTGGGGGCTTTCATTCAAGCCCAATACCGACGATATGCGCGAAGCACCCAGTGTCGTGGTTATTAATGGTTTGCTCGAACGCGGTGCAAAAGTGCTTGCGTATGATCCCGTTGCAATGCCCGAAGCGCGGCATATCTACGCTGATAGTCCAGCTCTAAAATCAGGGCAGCTGGCCTTTGTAGATGACATGTATACCGCTACAAAGAAAGCCACTGCACTGATTATAATTACTGAGTGGAAAGAATTTAGGAGCCCAGATTTTGATCGCTTAGGTAAAGCGCTTAGCGAGAGAACGATTTTCGATGGCCGTAATATTTACGATCCAGAGCAACTCGCTGATTTGGGTATTCGCTATTACGGCATCGGTCGCTCCAACCTTAAGCTCCTTAACGCGAGCGCATAAGCTCGCACGAGATCGAACAAGAAAATGTCAGACGCCCTTAGAAAACTAATCACGCAACAGAGCTTTAGTAAAATTAGAGCCTTGGTGGTCGGGGACGTGATGTTAGATCAATATTGGTTTGGCGCAGTTCATAGGATTTCGCCTGAAGCGCCTGTTCCTGTATTGGCCGTGCAAAGCGAAGAAGCACGCGCGGGCGGCGCAGCTAATGTCGCTCACAATATAACGGCACTAGGAGCCGCCTGTGAGCTGGTATCTGTCGTTGGTCCAGACAGCGCGGGCGAGCAAATTAAAGAGATCGTCGAATCAAACGGTGTGAGTGCCAAACTCTTGATCGACAGTAAGATTAAGACCATTGTGAAGCTACGCATGATTGCGCAAAACCAGCAGTTATTGCGCGCTGACTTTGACCAAATGCCAACAAGTGAAGTATTGGCGCGGTGTTTGGATGATTTTAGAGCGAGCTTGCCTAATGCAGATGTACTTATCTTGTCTGATTACGGCAAAGGCGGTCTAACTCATGTGTCCGATATGATTAAGCATGCGACTGCCGCAAATGTGCCGGTTATTATTGACCCCAAGGGCGACGATTACAGCCGTTATGCTGGGGCTAGTTTAATCACTCCCAACATGAAGGAGTTTGAGGCGGTTGTCGGTCCGGTTAAAGACGAGGCTGATTTTTTGCGTAAAGCCCTTAAACTAAAGCAAGATCTCAACCTTAAGGCTTTACTCGTAACACGCAGTGAAAAAGGCATGACATTGATCACGCAGGATAATCAACAGATCAATTCACCCGCAATCGCGTTAGAAGTTTTTGACGTCAGCGGAGCGGGCGACACAGTTATTTCGCTAATGGCGTTAGCGCATGCAATAGGCTTAACAGCTCAGGACAGCTTGGACTTGGCTAATGTAGTAGCTAGTATTGTTGTTGGAAAACTGGGCACTGCTGTTGCGTCGATCGATGACGTTGTTACGCGACTCAATAAGAAAAAATAGCCTGCAGATTCGCAGTACTGTAGATAGTGAATTAAAGAGACCAGAAAGGAATTAAATATGATTATCGTAACGGGTGGAGCAGGTTTTATTGGCGCGAACCTTGTAAAAGGCCTCAACAAGCGCGGCTTGAACAACATTCTTGTCGTGGATGATTTAAGCGATGGCGATAAGATTAAAAATATTGAGTCTTGCGATATCCAAGATTACATGGACCGTAGTGAGTTTTTGCGTCGTATAGAGCAGGGTATTGAGTTTGGTGGTCCTACTGCGATTTATCATCAAGGCGCGTGCTCCGACACAATGGAGACCGACGGGCGTTTTATCATGGAGGTCAATTACGAATACTCCAAATCTCTGTATCACTACTGCGGCGCGAATAGCATTCCATTCATCTATGCTTCTTCCGCATCGGTCTACGGTGGCGGTGAAGTATTTAAAGAAGAACCGGAATATGAGCAAGCTCTAAATGCATACGCCTACTCAAAACTTTTATTCGATCGTTACGTACGGCGCAATAGCTCAGTGTCTGACGCTCAGGTTGTTGGTCTACGCTATTTCAATGTGTATGGTGACGGCGAGCAGCATAAAGGCCGTATGGCGTCTGTTGCGTATCATTTCTTTAATCAGTACCAAGAAAACGGCAAGGTTAAACTGTTTGCGGGTACCGATGGTTACGCAAATGGTGAGCAGTTGCGCGACTTTGTCTATATCGACGATGTCGTGAATGTTAATTTACACTTTCTTGAGCACCCTGAAGACGGCGGTATTTTTAATGTAGGTACAGGCCGCGCGCAATCGTTCAATGATGTGGCCACGGCGGTGTTAAATACGTTGGAAGGTAAGCAGTTAACCACTGCGGACTGGGTAGCCAAGGGCAAGATTGAATACATAGAGTTTCCGACTGCGCTAAAAGGCAAATATCAAAGCTACACACAAGCCGACCTGTCTAAACTAACTATGATGGGTGATTACAACAGTACTTTTGCTAGTGTGGAAGAAGGTGTGTCAGCTTATGTGCAAAAAAGAGTTGAGCGAATGGGTGGCCAACTACCTAAGAACGTTTAGCGGTTTGATCAATCTATGGACTCTGTGATCTAAATCAATGCGAATTGTCATCTATGACTCAGGGGTTGGTGGGCTCTCAATTTATAAGGCCGTACAGGCAGCGCTTCCTGAGCATGACTATATATTTTTAAGCGACAATCAAGCTTTTCCCTACGGGACAAAGAGCGAAGAAGATTTACTCAACCGAGTACATCAAGTTACCCATGCGGTGATGGATCACTATGAACCACATTTAGTTATTGTAGCCTGCAATACGGCGAGCACATTGGCTTTGGATAGTTTAAGAGATACTTATGATGCGCGTTTTATAGGCGTCGTTCCTGCGATTAAACCCGCCGCAACACTGAGCCAAACCCGACACATTGCAGTGCTCGCTACACCGGCGACGGTAGAACGGCCGTACACTAAACGCCTAATTACCGAGCATGCTCAAGGTTGTAGAGTCGATTTGATCGCGGCTCCCTCGATGGTTGCTTTAGCTGAGACAAAGCTTAGGGGCGAAGGCGTAGATTTGGCCGAGCTAGAAAAAATCATGTTGCCCATTAAGTCAGACCAAAGCATAGATACATTGGTTCTCGCATGCACCCATTACCCATTATTGAAACCTGAAATTAAACAAGTCTTAGGTCAGGACACACATGTGAAGCACATTATCGATTCGGCCGATGCGATAGCACGGCGGGCTATGACCGTACTAAGCCAAATGGCCTCTGAGCAAGGTGACAAAGGCCAGGCACCGCCAACGGATGCCAAACAAAGAGTGCGTCAGCATACGGCGTTGTTCACCCGACAAGAGAACTGGTCAGATGAGTTCTTGGCGTATCTTGAAAAACTCAGCTTTGACCAAATAGATCATATCCGCGTTTAGTCTGCACTGCGGACAAACTAATTTTTAAAACTATTCTGTACACTATTAGGATTATTAGCCAATGTCGTTTGATATAACTCCAAGTTCCACAATAAGTGGTGACAGCTCCGCTGAGCTCGCGACCTTGTTAAAGCAGGCTGAGGCGGTTCTGTCATCCGAAACTGATTACATCGCGAATGCGGCTAACCTGAGCTCATTGATTTTTAACGCAGTAGAAGACTTAAATTGGGTGGGCTTCTATTTCTTACGCGAAGATGAGCTTGTGCTCGGACCGTTTCAAGGACAACTCGCGTGTACCCGAATAAATCTGGGCGAGGGCGTGTGCGGTAAAGCTTTTAAAGGTTCGGAGTCTTTGCTAGTCAACGATGTATTGAATTTTGACGGACACATAGCGTGTGATGCCGCAAGCCGAAGTGAAATAGTGGTGCCGTTTTACACCCAGCATTACAGCGGAGTGCTTGATGTTGATAGTCCAGAAAAAGATCGATTTACGCCTGAGCTATTGAGCTTTTTTGAAGGGGTCGTCTCGCTCTACTTACAAAGACTGTAAGTGAGGTGTCGGTATTTAATTGAGCGACGTTAGAATGAATGAACTCAATGTTTAGCTCCGACAAGCGCCTTCAACAAGCGCCCTAAAGAATGTTTCAAACCGTCTAACGTCTAAAGCTTTTTATGGTTCTCCAACATACTAGAGCAATAATTCCGAAGAGGCTAAGCATAAATGGCCAGTCTTTCAGCAGCTTGTCTACGATTGCATTGACGAGTTGTAAACCGCGAGATCGACCATAGCGGCTATGACTGACTAGTGGGGCTTCGTATCCGTGCATTTCGTCGCGCAAAGTGGTGGGAACCATCATGATTGAGCAAATATTCCATCCCAAATCTAACTTGCTCGGAAGGTCAATTCTAAGACGCGCCAAAATTACTTTTTCTGGAACCGACGAGATGCTGCGTTCGTCTTTTATGTGGTCGAGAGGAATAAACAGTCGCTGCGTACATTTCTCAGAACGCGCTAACGGGTTTACTAGTGCAGGAAGGTCCAGCGACATTCTCACTTGACTGGAATATCGTGCGTTTATTTGATGATGGTTGTCTGCATGAAAAACCTGAAACTCCAATAACTCAGTATTAGTCTGATTTTCTTCTGCGCTTGCGTTAGACGAAATTCGAAATGCTTCAAAGTCAATAACAATACCCGCCAATGACTCGGTATCAAGACCCATAAGCGGCGAAACCAGATAAGGGTCTGTAAGCAGGGGAATAAGGGCGCTTCCGCTGTCTTCTAGGTTCCGTAGTTCCCACTGATTAAGCGGTATTGCTTCTGGAATCGATGACAGCATCTCAATGCCGTTCATTACTCTGAAGGGCTCTAAGGCGAACGCTTCGCCACTTGGCGTTGACTCACCCGCTGTGTCTGGTTGCTTAATCTGAGAAAATGAGCAATTGATGCATCCATCAACGTCTAGTCTAACCAGGCTTCCAGCTGCTACATTAATTGGTGCTGGTATGAGTAAACTAATATCGACGGTCTTACTTAATAAATCCTCGCCGCCTTCTGTATCGAGCGCAGGCAGCACGTACACCAATCTATAATTAGAGTCGACGGGGTAATGCCCCTTCGTTTTTGGGCTCACTTTGAAGAACAGTTCAAGCTTTGGTCGATCAACCGTATCGACGTTATCTGAGTAGGGAATATCAAGGCGCAGAGGTATCGTCAATATGTTTGCATTTAAAGCATCTTGACTTAGTTTTGAAGCCCGCCTCCAACTCGAATCAATAGCTAGAATCACATGAGGATCGTTGCCATTCACTAAGAGCACATCAGGAGTATCTTTTTCAGCTCTTAGATTGTTTTTATACAGAACTACCGATACGGCTGTATTGGTACTGATTGCATTATCAGCGGATGCCAAACTAATACCAAAAAGTAAGTTGGCACATACAGTGCAGGCAAACAAAAAGCGTGCGTTTATGGTCAAGGTGGGGCGGGCAAAACGGCTCAACCTATTAGCCCCGGTCGTTAGCTTTAGTAGCGATCGCATGAGAATTATCTAATGAACTCCTAGTTCTGCCGATGTCTAGTGATCAGTCGATAAGCCATAAAGCCGAGTGTAGCGGCAAAGATTGAACGGAATATCTGAATGGTTTGATACAAACTTAATTCATTCGTCGCAATATGGGCATTAAAATAGCTTGGGAAGTGTCCCATATGCATAAAGTCTTGATTAAGCGGGGCTGCCAAAAACAGGGTGAACACACCGGCGTCAGTTTTCAATAACCACAATACGAGCCATGCGCCCCAAAGCGCGATCATCGGCGTGACCATTTTAGCGTTGTAGTTAATGGCTAGTATCGGAAAGATCATTAACCATGCCGTGTAATGAATGCTGTGTACGTTAAACGCAAAGTAAACGGCTAATAGTAGTGCTGAGCCTATTACAAAGCGTTCCGCTTGTTCCTGTTGTAAACACTCCCAGGTGTAAATCAATACGCCAAATAGGCCAATGACAACTGGATAGAACCAGTAATACCCAAGCTGGAGAAGCTTGTTCAACGTTTCGGTTGAGCGAGCCGTATTAGGGTCAAGAAACAGTTCTAGATTGCCGCCAACTGCGCTCAAAAGCGCATCGGGCAACATCATTATTACCAATACTATTGCGGCGCCTAGTGCAACAACTATGGCGTTTCTGAACCACGCGTCTTTGGCGTCAATCAACGCAATGAGGAATACGGGCAAGAATAAGAGATTTATTTCGCGGCACCAGAGTGAAAGCCCAAACAACACCGATGCTAGGAGCAACCGGTGTTGTTTTAATTGGTACGCTGTAACACACAAGAAGAACAAGCTGATGACTTCGAATCTACCGAAAATATACGTCGCAAACAGCGTTAATGGGTTAAATAACCATAACAATAGAGCGATTCGCTTTAACGCAGGGTTGTCAATAAAACGCCAAATGACGACGGCTGTCGCAACATCAAAAATAAGATACGGAAGCTTGAAGAAAAACAAATAACGATAAACATAGGGATCGTTAAGAAAGTAACGGTAGTCACTAATGCTAGATGTTGATTGAGAAGGGTCTGTCAAATGAAACAGTGTGTAATCAACTGGGATAAACCATGTTCCAAACCAGGCTGACACGATCTCGATGTAGTAGATCAGTACACGATGGCTATTGTCGAGCAAGTGACCGTTTTCGATCGCGAACATGACCCTTCGATATTCAGAGAATAAATCAACGTGAGCAAAGAAAGGCATCAGGCAAAGACGCACAATAATAGCCAGGCCCAGAAAGCCAAATAGAAACTGCCGATTATCCAATTTGCTCAATAGCATTTATTCACGTATGGCTTTTTTCTAACCACTTATATCAAGGGATCTTAATCCCTAAAGTTTAACGAGAAATTCTCAGTCTTAAGGCTTAGGTTCGGGTTGTAGAATGGATCACCTTTTTCCAAGAATTCAGACCATTTAGTTAAAAAGGCTTTTTGTTCCTTTAATAACCGCTCGAGTTTTTCTGGTGTGTCTTCATAACCTCGACTCACGGACTCGTGGTGTGTCGCCTTGCAATGCGGAGTAAACAGATTGGTAAACCCAGCATCCATTAATTTCAAACAGAAATCCACGTCGTTATAGGCAACTGCCAGGTCTTGCGAATCCAGACCGTCAACTTGATTGTACTTGTTTCGCGCAACCATTAGCATTGCGCCAGTTACCGCACTAACGTTGTACACCATATGCAGCCTGCCATGATAGCCAATATGATTGTCAGGAAAGAACTTGTGCGGGTGACCAGCAGCGCCAACCATGCCCACAACTATCCCAGCATGTTGGATGCGACCATCGGGGTAGAGAAGTTTGCCGCCAACGGCGCCAATCTCTGGACGTTGAGCGTGCTCAAGCAGTCGTTCAAGCCAATCGCTGCTAATGATCTCAATATCGTTGTTGAGTAGTACTACGTATTCTCCCGTTGAGTGCTCAACACCATAGTTACAGATGGCTGAGAAGTTAAATGGAATGTTATGTTCAACGAATTTAACACGCGAGTCGAGCTCGCAAAAACGCTCCATCATTTCCGTCGTTTCGGCGCGTTCGGAGTTGTTGCTCACACCAACAATTTCGAAATTAGCATAGGTGCTTCGATTTAAAATTGAAGTCAGGCACGCTTCGAGTAGTTCGGGCTTGTCCTTAAAAGGAATAACGATGCTTACTAATGGGTTGCCTTTAATTTCTCGGAAAATTCGGTAAGTACCTTTTAGGCTGCCAAAATCAACGCGAACACCTTCTTCACGCTTACGTAATAGATCTTCAATCGATTTGCGACCAGCTTCCCAAGCATAAGATTTAGCGTCGTATACTACTGCGGTCGAACCCGGAATTTTACGCCAATGGTATAAGATTCGCTGAATGTGATGGACTTCTTCCGCCGCATCTGCGGCGCGTAGTATGACGTCGTGATCTTGCGATCCATCCAACCCTTCTCTAAAACCACCAATCTGCTCCATGATGGATTTCTGGATTACAGTGAAATGACAGATGTAGTTATTTGTCTCTAACAAGTCTTGTGAATAGTCAGGTTTGAAAAATGGCTCAAGCCGATTACCTTTCATATCCATCTTGTCTTCATCGCTATAAATCAAACCGACGTTCGGCTTCTCGTTTATAACTTTTGCATTCTGGTACAAGGCGTCGACGCTGATTTCATCATCGTGATCAAGCAGTGCGATGTAGTCGCCAGTAGCCATTTGCAAAGCATTATTGGTCGTAACAGAAATGCCCTGGTTGACGTCATTAAAGCGCAGGCTGATGCGATCATCTAAAGCAGCTTCGTATTCTAAAATGCTGCGAAGATAACGCTTAGGCGAACAATCATCGACTAAGCACAACTGCCAATGTGGATAGATTTGTGCTTGTACTGACCGGATCATCGGCAATAAGTACTCTGGGTCGGTGTTGTAAATGGGCACTACAATTGAAAATACTGGCTTGTAAGCCATATTTTCTATTTCTATGCGCGCCGCATCTAACTGATCCGGAGTTAGATCGTTTTCGCTAACCCATAGATCATAATCTTCTGTATTTTGTCCGAGCAATTCTTCCAAAGGTGTCGGCTCTGGTTCAGGGGCAGGGGGCTTAAATAAATTGGTGTCGACTTCGTGCACAGGTCTACGCAATAAACGGCTGGTCATGCGAGATAAAAAGGCTTTAATCCGAGTGGTTGGACGAGCAAGCAAGAATTCATATAAAAGATCATTCTTGTTCATTTGTTGCTCTAACGCCATGCGTAAATGCGTTTGAATCTGCTCATACTCCATCAAAACGGGCACATGTTTCCTTAATTCACCAAGGGTTGTTTCTTGATAACTGTTCTCTGATTTGAGCGTATTAATGGTGCTCCACTGGTGCAGTAATGCTCGGTTGCGCTTAGCGAGTTCTTGGCTCAATGAATCAATTGCGGCACTGTAGCGAGAGTCCCAAACCCAGCGTAGTTCCAAACGAACTCTGCTCGCCGCGGTCAAATCAACACTATCATCAAAGGCTACGATGAGGTGTGGGTCGTCATTGATCGCTAAGAGCAGGGGTTCGTTGACTGTTGTCACATTGGCAGGCTCAGCAATGACTCGCTGTATGTTCACTAATTCTGCATTTTCCAACAGCTGGTCGCCGTTGATTTTGGTAACGGTTTCATTGTCCGTATCGATAATCGTTAATGAGCAAATCGAGAAACTTCCCTTGCAAGATAATGGGTCTATACGAAGATGTGTGAATTTTACTTGGTGCTCTCCCAAACTAAGCTCGATTACTTGTGTCGCAGCTTTTTTTGCAACCTTCACAGACGCTAGATGGGACTTATCTGTCTTACCGTCTTTAGCCATCCATACAGCTTGAGCAATACTGCCGTCGTCTATGACATCGCTTGAACCAAAAGACTGTTCAATTGCAAGTCTCACAGAACCGGCAGTGAATTGAGCATCCACATCAGCTTGAACGCGTTCTTCGAGTGTAATAAATTCTTCTAAATCGGTTTGATCCAGAACAACAGGCGCGTGCTGCGTAATGAACGCGCCCACCGAAAACAGCTGGTTTTTCTCTGCGTAATTGCGCAGCAAGGACTTGTTTTCAAATGCAAACCAAAACAAGGCTCTAAACAGAACAAAATCGGCACTGATCGTTTGTTTGATCTGCCATTCAGTGTCTATAGTCTTAAACGTTTGCAGTCCATTTTTTTCGGTAACCAGAATGTTGAAGGGCAAGAGATCGTAAGCCGTCCGATTGAACTCTTCTGTATTACTGGCTCTTTCGCTTAACCAATTGTGGTAAGTCTCAACGAGGTGTGAGAAGTGCTTAAAATCATTATCGATAATCGCGTCTAGCCAATAATTGACGAGCAATGCACCTTTCTGGAAAGGAAGATCGCTTGTGTCCTGGCCAACAAGTTTAGACGTGCTCAGTGTTTCTGGGTGCTTGCGGATCTTCTGAACTACTTCTGCAGCGCGAAGGCGAACTGTGTTCGTTCGCCATTCAGGCTTTCGCCCTGTACCTGCATAGTGACTAAAGTCATTGTCGTAAACGGCGCGAGTATATTTCGCATGCGCACCGATAATAAACAAATAACGACTCGCGTGATTAATCAAAGGAACTTTGTTGAGGAACAACTGCCGGTAGACAAGGTATTCTGATAGATCCGCACGGCCCAAAGAATTTATTCTATAAAAATGGTTTAGCGGGTCTACGGCTGTGGTGATGTAGTCTTCAGAAAAAAGGTTTGAGTAATCATTGCCTTGAGAGTAGGTTCCGTGCACATCGACATGGGCATAGCCGAGTTCCAATACTAACTTTCGAAGTTGACTCAGATTTACCGCTCGACTGTCTAACCTGTTGGGCTTAAATAGGTATAAATCGGCGTAATCTGGAGCTTCGGTGTTTAGGTTAGGCTGCGGTGAATAATGGCTACTCAAGCGATTTTGATTCTGAGCATTTACAAGCAAGACACCTCGCTCATTGAGGGTCGGGCGCAACAGATTCAGTAAATTGGTGAGTTGCCGCTCGTCTAGCTGTCGATTTTCTAAGCACCCAAGAATGACCAGATCATAATGTTTAGTAGGAAGCGCAAGTTTTTCTAGATCTTCAAGAATAACCCTCACGTTTCTGCGATCGACACAGCGGCGGATCGTGATTCTCGCGAGATCAGGATCAATTTTCACTGATTCAACAGTGGCTACATGGTCAGATAAGTAGTGCGCCGTGGCGCCAAAATCCTCTGATAAATCAAGCACATGCTGAACATTGCTCAAGTTAAGTGTCTGCAAATAATTATAAGGTGCAGAAGAGAGTGCGGCGCGGGCAGCATCGCCATTGAGATGGTTTTCTAGATCAGAGCCAAAGGGTGACTTGTCGATGGCGCGATCAAATACTTCAGATACCGAAACGAGTGTCTGATTATTGTATTTCGTATCTCTAAATGTCTCTCGCTGGCTTTTGTAACAACCGTTAATTTCAGACAATTGCGGATTGCTTTCAAGCAATTTAAACATAATAAGTCTCTAACTGCGGCATGCACTAGGTTGTTAAATTTTTTGGTCTATTTAAGCGAATGCGAACGCTCAAATGCCAGATATTTAAAGGCGCGAATATAGCATGTTAGGCGCACTTAGGCTTGCGTTTTGTCTAGTCATGGAGTCGCCAATCCCGAAAGGACAACCGATTCTAGATCGTCTGCGCAGTACCCAACAGCACAACTAATTAGCGGAGGCTACTTTTTTTTGGGCATGTAGAGATCTGTAATAGTGCCTTCTTGGATCTCGGCGGCCATAGCGATCGATTCAGACAGAGTAGGGTGGGGGTGAATAGTAAGGGCAATGTCGCTAACATCTGCGCCCATCTCAATAGCTAAAGCCACTTCCGATATCAAATCTCCCGCTTGGGTGCCTACTATGCCTCCGCCTAAAATACGCTCGGTTTTTGGGTCTACTAATAGTTTTGTTTTTCCTTCGGTTCGATCGTTACCTATAGCTCTACCCGAAGCCGCCCATGGAAATACGGCTTTGTCGTATTCAATGCCTTGTTTCTTGGCTTCTATTTCGGTCAAGCCTACCCAAGCAAGCTCAGGATCTGTATAAGCAACCGACGGGATCACATTCGCTTCGAACGCACTCTTATGACCTGCACAAACCTCAGCAGCGACTTTCGCTTCGTGGGTCGCTTTGTGAGCAAGCATTGGCTGTCCAACAATATCCCCTATTGCAAATATGTGGGAAACGTTTGTGCGCATTTGTTTGTCTACGGCAATAAATCCGCGTTCGTCCACATTAACGCCAGCGGCTTGCGCGTTGATTAAGTCGCCGTTAGGTTGGCGACCGGTTGCGATCAAAACCTTGTCATAGGTTTGTGCCGGCAGGGCACCGCCATCTTTGGCGTTTTCGAAATGAACTTCAATGCCATTTTTAAGCGGCTTGAGCTCAGTGACCTTGGTGTTGGTCATGATTTCTTTTAGCAAGGTGTTCATTCGCTTGCGCAGTGGCGCAACTAAGTCTTTGTCTGCACCCGTGATAATGTCGGGCATAAATTCAACAATGCTGACTTCGCAACCGAGCTCGCTATAAACAGTTGCCATCTCAAGGCCGATGATTCCGCCGCCCACGATTAGCATCGACTTAGGTATGTCTTTTAGCTCAAGCGCACCAGTCGAATCAATTATTCGGTCGTCATCAATGGCAAAAGTAGGTAACACTGTTACCCGTGATCCCGCCGCAATGATGGCTTGATCAAACTCAATGGCTTGATCGCCATCGGCTGTGTTAACCGTTAGGGTGTTTGCACCAGCAAACGCGGCTTTACCATGTACGACCGTCACTTTGCGCGATTTAGCCATTCCAGACAGGCCACCAGTAAGTTTTGAAATAACAGACTCTTTAAATCCACGTAATTTGTCGACATCGATGGTTGGCTTGCCAAAGGTTACACCGTGCGCTGCCATTTCTCTTGCTTGAGATATCACCGCAGCGGAATGGAGTAGGGCTTTCGACGGTATGCAACCCACGTTGAGACAAACACCGCCAAGTGACGGGTATCGTTCAACCAATGTTACATCTAGCCCAAGATCCGCCGCTCTAAACGCAGCAGTGTAGCCTCCTGGCCCCGCACCAATTACGACAATGCGCTTTCCACCCGCAGGGATATCCTTTGCCGACGTATCATTTTTAGCTGGGGTTGGCGCAGGAGTCGTTTTCCCGTCGTCATTTTTCGCGTTTTCACTAGGTTTTTCAGAACTCAGGGCTGAGACAGGTTCATTGTTACCTGAACTCTGTGGTGATAAAAGGTCGCCTTGAGCAGCGCCGCCTTCCAAGGTCATAACCTCATCGCCCTCATTTACAGCGTCACCAAGGCTAACCTTGATCTCGCTGATAGTGCCGCTTTGTCCGGCTGGGACATCCATTGATGCTTTGTCGCTCTCAAGAACGAGTATGGAGTCGTTCTCGCCAACGACATCGCCCACTGCGACCAAAATTTCGATCACTTCGACGTCAGAAGCGCCACCTAAATCGGGAATTACTACAGAGACTTTCGCCACGCGACACTCCTTGATGCTGGTTATCTTGTTACAGGTTGTTTTACTGCCATCACTAATTTACAACTGACTACGGTCTATACGTATACGGTTAAGCGCCTAACATCTTCTAGAACAGACGCAATTTGGCGTGTGAAGCGAGCTGCCTCGGCACCATCGATTACTCGGTGATCGTAAGACAAGCTCAACGGTAAGAACGGTGCTGGTACAAACTCTTTACCGTCCCAGTGAGGTTGTATCTTGGTTCTCGATACTCCCAAAATAGCAACTTCTGGCGCATTCACGATTGGAGTAAAGCCCGTACCACCGATACCACCTAAGCTAGATATGGTAAAACAGGCGCCACTCATATCAGTCATAGACAATTTTTTGTCACGAGCTTTACCAGCGAGTTCGCCCATTTCCTGAGCAATGTCGGCAACAGATTTGGTGTCGGCCGAGCGGATTACCGGAACGACCAAGCCTTCTGGGGTGTCTACGGCTATGCCAATGTTGTAATACTGCTTCATGATCAATTCGGTGCCATCTTCGGACAACGAACTATTGAATTGAGGGTATTTCTGCATAGCGTTGACTACTGCCTTAACAATAAACGCGAGAGGCGAAAGCTTGACGCCTTTATTGGCTTTCGCATATTCCTCGTTCATCTGTTTACGGAATGATTCTAAATCTTCCACATTGGCTTCATCGTTATGCGTTACGTGAGGTACATTTAACCAAGATCGATGCAGGTTTTGGGCGGTTAACTGTTTGATACGACCTAAAGGCTCACGTTTGGTCTCGCCAAACTTACTAAAATCCGGGATTTTAACCGCGGGTATTCCACTGCCGCCGTTCTGCGGAGTTGATTGACCTGCCTGGCTGCCAGATGTGTTGGATTGAAGGCGTTGTTTAACCCATCCCTTGACATCGTCTTTTGTTACACGGCCCTTACGACCACTGCCCGTGATCTGCCCTAGGTTAGCGCCTAGTTCACGTGCAAAACGGCGAATGCTGGGGGAGGCATGCGATTTCGATTGTGACTCTGCACTACTGCTAACGACGGTCGCTTCGGCTGGCTTGATTTCTGCAGATTTAGTCTCGACACTTGAAGGTTCAGCCGGTGCAACCAGTGCACTATTCGCTTCACTTGAAGCCTTGCTAGTAGCACTGTCAGTCGCAGTACTAGATCCGCTAGCCTTGAGCACTACAACCACGACTCCTTCGCTGACATCATCTTCTAACTTAACCTTAATATCGACAACTTCACCAGCCGCAGAGCTCGGCACTTCCATGCTTGCTTTGTCGCTTTCTAAGGTAACAAGAGCGTCGTCAACATCTACTGTGTCACCGACACTTACTAAAATCTCTACGACCTTTGCAGAATCTCCACCTATATCTGGAATCGCAACTTCGATGTTTGCGCTAGTCGAGGCTGGCTTCTCAACAGGAGTAGTGGTGGCTTGTGAAGTTTCTTGACTCTGGGGCTTCGCAGGCGGTGGTGTTTTAGTTTCCGCTGGTGTGCTGGGTTGAGCATCAGTAACTACTGCGCCTCCCGCGGCGTCTCTAAGAATTTCGATTAAAGCATCGCCTTGGCCAACTTCAGCGTCAAGAGCAATGATAATGGTTTGTACAGTGCCCACGGCAGTACTGGGGACTTCCATGCTGGCTTTATCGCTTTCTAAAGTGACTATAGCGTCGTCTACACTAATGTGGTCGCCTGGTTTAACTAGTATTTCTACAACCTTGGCCGTGTCTCCACCGATATCAGGAACTTTGACCGTTACTAAGTTTTTGTCACGCGAGGGAGTCTCATCGACGACTGTACTAGTGGTCTTATTGGGTGGATCTTCAACGTTAGTTTCAAATAATACGAGCGGCGTTAATAGACTTACCCCATCACCATCTTTGGCAATAAGCTCCACAACTCGCCCATCCATAGCAGCGGGCAGGGCTTCTTCTTTGCCATTATTCGAAATAGTGAATAATGGGTCGCCTTGTTTAACCGAATCGCCTTCAGCAACTTCGGTCTTAATGATTTTCGCTCCACGCAACTGCATTGAGTCGGGTGCTGTTAACTCTAAATACTTAATCATTTGATATGCGTTTTATAGTCGTTTGGGTCTTGAAAATTTGGTTACTAAACGTCGGTTCTTCAATTGCCTTGTTCTTGGATTGTTTTACAGACGATCTGGAATTGGTTTTTTAATATCGATATTAAACATCTTTATGGCCTTTTTGACAGTCTCTGCATCCAAGCTTCCATCATCTACAAGGGCGTACAGTGCCGCTACAACAATGTAATGCTGGTTTACTTCAAAGTGTGTTCTAAGCTGCATCCGATCGTCACTTCGACCAAATCCATCAGTACCCAGAACCACATAACGTGATGGTACATATTCGCGAATTGAGTCCGCATATATCTTCATATAGTCGGTTGCCGCTATGACTGGTCCGTTATGATCCTGCAGGCATTGCTCAACATATGAAGTACGTGGCTTGCTCTTAGGATTCAGCATATTCCAACGTGATACATCTAGACCATCGCGTCGCAGTTCATTAAAGCTTGTGGCACTCCAAATGTTGGCGGCAACGCCAAATTCAGATTCAAGAATTTGCGCGGCTTGGATACACTCATTTAAGATTGTACCTGAGCCCATAAGCTGAACCGTTGGGGTCTTGCCGTCGTCTTTAGCGCTCTTATTAAACAAATAGAGTCCTTTAAGAATACCTTTTTCAGCACCCTTAGGCATTTCTGGGTGAGCATAGTTTTCGTTCATTACTGTAATGTAGTAGAAGATGTTTTCTTCTTCTTGATACATACGGCGTAAGCCATCCTGAATGATTACCGCTAATTCGTAGGCAAACGTAGGGTCATAAGACACACAGTTTGGAATCATCGAAGCGTGTAAATGAGAATGCCCATCTTGGTGTTGCAGTCCTTCGCCAGCCAATGTGGTTCGACCTGCTGTACCGCCTACCAAAAAGCCACGTGCCTGCATATCACCTGCAGCCCAAGCAAGGTCTCCAATACGTTGGAACCCGAACATTGAGTAGTAAATGTAGAACGGAATCATTGCCAGTTCATTGGTAGAGTAGGATGTCGAAGCCGCAATCCATGAAGACATCGCGCCAGCTTCGTTGATTCCTTCTTGAAGAACCTGACCCTTAATATCCTCGCGGTAGTACATGAGCGAATCGGAGTCCTCAGGTTGGTATTTTTGGCCTTCACGGGCAAAAATACCCAGCTGTCGGAACAATCCTTCCATGCCAAAGGTTCTCGCTTCGTCAGGGACGATTGGCACAATTCGATCTTTAATCGACTTCTCTCGAATCAATGTCGACAAGATACGTACGAACGCCATTGTGGTTGAAATCTCACGATCGCCCGTCGATTCCAAGAGCTTACTGAACTTATCTAAGCCTGGAATATCTAACTTGCTAGAGCCACGAGAGCGAGCAGGCAGATAACCGCCTAAATGTTGACGCCGCGAATGTAAGTATCTGATTTCAGGCGAGTTTTCATCGGGCTTAATGTAATCCAAAGATTCCAATTGAGCGTCACTAACAGGGATTTTGAATCGTTCTCTGAAAGTACGCAGAGAGTCGATGTCCATTTTCTTTTGTTGATGAGATGTGTTCTGACCTTGACCAGACCCACCCATACCTAAACCTTTAACTGTCTTAGCGAGGATCACAGTAGGCTGGCCAGTATGTTTAATAGCAGATCGGTAAGCAGCATAAACCTTATCGGTGTCGTGGCCACCGCGTTGCATTAGGTCTATGTCTTCGTCGCTCATGTGGGCGACCATAGCTTTTAGTTCGGGTGAGTTCCAAAAGTGTTCGCGAGTGTACGCGCCGCCTTTTGCTTTAAATGCTTGATACTCACCATCGACACACTCTTGCATGCGTTTTTGCAAAATGCCGTCATGATCTTTTTCTAACAAGAGGTCCCATTGAGAACCCCAGATGACCTTAATAACGTTCCAACCCGCTCCACGAAACTCAGATTCGAGCTCTTGAATGATTTTCCCATTGCCACGAACGGGCCCATCTAAGCGTTGCAGATTACAGTTGATAACAAAAATCAAGTTATCGAGTTTGTCTCTACCAGCTAACCCTAGGGCTCCACGCGATTCTGGCTCGTCCATCTCGCCATCACCAAGAAACGCCCATACCTTGCGGTTCTCTGCGGGGATAAGTTCACGGCTTTCCAAATATTTTTGAAAGCGCGCTTGGTATATCGACATAATTGGCCCTAGCCCCATGGAAACAGTGGGGAACTGCCAAAAGTCGGGCATTAACCAAGGATGCGGGTACGAAGATAAACCATTACCACCGACTTCCTGGCGGAAATTATCGAGTTGCTCTGTGCTCAACCGGCCTTCTAAAAAGGCACGTGCATACATACCAGGAGCCGAATGGCCTTGGTAGTAGATCATGTCGCCGCCATGATCTTTACTGCGTGCACGCCAGAAATGGTTGAACCCAATTTCATAAAGTACTGCTGCCGAGGCAAAACTAGCGATATGGCCGCCATATTCGGTGCTCACTTTATTCGCTCGCATTACCATCACAGCGGCATTCCAGCGAATCAGAGAACGAATCTTAAATTCGATCTGTCGATCTCCAATAAGAGCTGTTTGTTGAGATACAGGAATACTGTTTACATACGGCGTATTTAAGCCATATGGAAGAACAGTGCCTGCTTCGCGAGCGGCATCAGTTAGTTCGCGTAATATAAAGCGGGCTCGGTCAGATCCGTCAGCATCGATAACGCTCTGAATAGCGTCTATCCATTCCTGAGTTTCAATTGGATCGATGTCGGATTGTGGTGTATTTAGATCTTGGCTCATAAATTGAAGATTTGTAAGTTAACTACCATTATTTAGCAAACTGATGATACCCATAAATTTGAGTGATGTAAATAAAAGCGTCGTCCTAAATACAAGAAAACGCTTCCAAGGCTCGCTATTACGAGCTTTTCTCGACACTTGCCGCTACTAGGCTGGTGAGGTTTACGATTCCTCTGGGGCTTGTTGTCTTGGTTATTGCATGAATCGGAGCTCTAGCACCTAAAACAATCGGACCTACGGAAATGCCATTAGCAAGTGCCTTTAAGACGGTGTAAGTGATGTTCGCCGCATCAAGGTTTGGCATGATGAGCAAGTTAGCGTTACCCGTTAAAGTACTTTTGCCGGATTTGTCGCGAGTAATGGCATTAAGCGCTGTACCGCCTTTCATCTCGCCGTCAACCTCAAGAGTCGGTGATAGTTCAGTGAGAAGCTTCTTGGTTTTAGCCATTTTGAGAGAAGATTCAGTCGGATGACTGCCAAAACTAGAGTGAGATAAAAGCGCTGCACGGGGTTCCATCCCGAAACGCAAAATCTCGTTGGCCGCCATAATCGTTATATTGGCCAATTCCTCTGCAGTAGGTACTTCATGAACACTGGTGTCAGCTATAAAGTAGGACCCTTTGTCTAACAGCAATAAATGCATGACAGCCATTTGATTACAGTTAGGTTTAAGGCCAATTTGCTCTTCGATTAATGAAATCTGCTCGTGTAGTTTGGCGTTTGGACCGGTTAAAATGCCATCAGCTTTTTTATCATCCAATAGACTTTTGGCTATTTTAAGTCGGACGTCAAGATCTTTGCTTTCGCATTCAATTACATCAAAATCTTGATCAATTTTTAAGCGTAAGCTCAGTTGTTTACTTTGCTCCAAGATGACTTTTCGCTGGCCAAGTAGAATAGGGCGCGCATAACCTTGGTCAACAACATCTTGTATCGCTCTAAGAACTCGATCGTTCTCACCATCGGTATACACCACCCGAGTCTCACGTAACTGAGCCATCTCAAAGATAGGCCGCATAACGTTACCCGTACGGTAAACCAATGGCTCTAGGCTCTTTGTATACTCTTTAAGGCTCTTAAACGGTCGTGTTGCAACTCCGCTGTCAATAGCGGCCTGAGCCACTGCTGGAGCAATACTCGTAATCAATCTTGGATCGAATGGTTTTGGCAGTATGTAATCAGCACCAAAACGAAGTGATTCGTTTTGGTAATAGTTCGCAACGACTTCTGAACTCTCGGAGTGCGCTAAGTCGGCCAAAGCATAAACACAAGCCGCTTTCATTTCTGGTGTGATGGTTGTCGCACCCACATCTAGAGCGCCACGAAACAAAAATGGAAAGCACAATACGTTGTTAACCTGGTTCGGGTAGTCTGAACGCCCCGTTGCCATAATGGCATCTGGACGATGTTCCTGCACCAATTCGGGTTTCACTTCAGGAGTTGGATTGGCCATCGCTAAGATAAGCGGTTTCTCAGCCATATTCATCAACATAGGCACGCTAACCAAATTAGGTTGAGATACGCCCAAGAAAATGTCGCAACCGTGCATGGCGTCTTCTAAGGTTCGAGCGTCAGTTACGGCAGCGAACTTTCGTTTAACCGGACTAACTCCATCGCGTTCTGAATGAATAACGCCACGGCTATCGAGCATCAAAACGCGCTTTGGATCTACTCCAAGCTCAATTAATAGGTCAGTACAGGCCATGGCAGCGGCGCCAGCTCCAGATACAACTAGATTAATGTCGCCAATGTTTTTTTCGACGACTCTAAGGCCGTTAATAACAGCTGCAGCCGAAACAATGGCGGTGCCATGCTGATCATCGTGAAACACAGGAATGTTCATGCGCTTACGAAGCTTAGCTTCGATTTCAAAGCATTCAGGCGCTTTAATGTCTTCTAAGTTGATACCGCCGAAAGTAGGTTCAAGTTTTGCAACCACGTCACAAAACGCATCTACATCAGTTTCGTCAACCTCGATGTCATAAGCATCTACATCGGCGAAGTTTTTAAATAGAATCGCTTTGCCTTCCATTACGGGCTTGGATGCTAAGGCACCAATGTTGCCTAGGCCAAGTACAGCCGTACCGTTAGTCACCACGCCCACTAAGTTGCTCTTAGAGGTATAGATTGCGGCGGTGAGAGGGTCTTTCTCAATCTCTAGGCAGGGTTCAGCTACTCCAGGAGAGTAAGCTAATGCTAAGTCGCGCTGGTTTGACAAGGGCTTGGTTGCTTGAATGCGTATTTTTCCGGCTTGAGGGCTGCGGTGGTAGTGCAGGGCGGCGTCGCGTAGGTCATTGCTCATAGGATGATTAGCTCTGTGTGAATGTATCTTTTATTATTTGGGTGTACTTACTATCTACTTATATCTAATAGCGTAACCTATTTTGATGTCCTAGTTATATAGCTTGGAACATCAGGCGATGGCTAATTAATAGCGCGTTGAGTGATGCTTGCGCCAAACAAAGCCCGTACTGTGCATTAGGAGGCATGCTCTAGCAAATGAGTTTTAGGTCAATTGCTATGCCAAAACTTTTCTAAATGCTGGTGCTCGTGTTCGCGCTCTTCTGCGTTAAGGTCGTTGTTGCTGGATTTAAACGCAGAATAAAAACCAATTTTCTTGCGATCGGAGATTATACTTAAGTTTATGCAACGAGATTTAAATAACCACGCTGAGTTAGAAGCGCTTTTGCGTCATTTCTATCGACTAGTTCTGGCTGATTCCATCATTGGCTATCTTTTTGTGGACGTTGCCAAAATCGACCTCGACGCACACCTACCTAAGGTTGTAGATTTTTGGCATGACTTATTGTTTGCTACCAAGCAGTACGATGGCGGTATATTCGCGGCACATTTAGGAGTACACAAACAAGTTCCGTTGAAGCCTGGCCATTTCACACGATGGTTATACCTACTCGAACGCTCAATTAAGGAATGTGAGTTGGAGGGCCCTAAGACACAGCAAATGCTAACGTTAGCGCATCGAATTTCTAAGAGTATGAGTGCGGCTTTAAGCGAGCAACGCCGCGACCAACTGGTGTTAAGTTTGAATGAACTCGCACTAGAATCTAAATCTAGTCAGTAAGTTGCAATCGCTTTTCATTGTCGCCAAAACAGTATGACCATTTCCCCTAATTTAATCCGTCTGATTTGAGAGTGGTCGAACCATAATGGATGACTGCGAGCCTTCTACTAATAATGCCAATATTACGGCTGATGCGTTAAGAGAGCGTATCCCCGACGCTTTGCTCGTCACTACAAGCCTAGAGCATACTAATGGATTGAGTTTGTGGTTGATTAATGAGGATTACCCTCAGGATCAGTTAACCCCTGAGCAGGTTGAGGGCCTTATGGATGATCCACCTTATTGGGCGTTTTGCTGGGCTAGCGGATGGGTGTTGGCACAAACCTTTGCTCAACAACCATCGATCGTTGCAAATAGAGTGTTGGTCGACTTTGGCTGTGGTTCAGGTGTGGCTGGCATAGCCGCGATCAAGTCTGGTGCACGACATGTTTGTTTTTGTGATTCCGATCCTATTGCCTTGGAAATCACCAAACGAAATATACAGCTCAACGATCTAGACTTTCAAAAGTGCAGTTTTGTGGATAGCTACGATCGACTGCCCGAGCATATGCTTAAATCAGGCGATACCCTGATTTTGGTCGCTGACGTATTTTACGATAGAGACAACCTTAGTTTCCTTAAAGTGTTTTTACGTGATTTTAAACAGGTTATCGTGGCGGATTCTCGGCTTAAGGGACAAGCACTTGAAGGTTTGTCGATAATAGATAATCGCCAAGCGTCTACTTTGCCTGATTTAAATGAGTCTGCGGATTTCAAGTCGGTTGCTATTTATAGTAATTAGCCGCCGAATCAATCCCTAAGCTACCCGTTCAGCAACCCCTAAGCACCTAGTCTAGGCTTGTTTGCGCGTGAATACCGGTGTGAACTCATCTGACAGTTCAGGGTTATAGCTGTAACCATCAATGGCAAACGCTTTTAGAGAATCAAGATCATTAATCCGTTCTTTTATTACCCACGCCGCCATCAGCCCGCGCGCTTTCTTGGCGAAGAAGCTGATAATCTTGTACTGACCATTTTTCCAGTCTTTAAACGCAGGGCTAACAATTTGTCCGTTTAGAGTTTTTTTCTTCACAGCTTTAAAATATTCATTTGATGCTAGGTTGAGCAATACTGGAGAGCCACTTTTAGCTAACGAAGCGTTTAAGTTGTCCGTAATGGTATCGCCCCAGAATTGATATAGGTTGCTTCCATTCGGGTTTTCAAGCCGAACGCCCATCTCTAAGCGGTAAGGTTGAATTAGATCTAATGGTCGAAGGACTCCGTACAACCCCGAAAGAATTCTCAAATGTTGTTGCGCATATTTAAAGTCAGCGGCTGAAAATGATTCTGCCTCTAGACCAACGTACACATCTCCTTTGAACGCGAGCAGAGCTGACTTTGCGTTGTCAGACGTGAACGGTCTGTTCCATTGGTGAAATCTGTCTACATTGAGTTCGGCTAACTTGTCGCTAATGCCCATCAACTGCTGTAAGTCGTGCGGTGACTTAGTATTTAACACATCAACTAAGGCCTCGCTTGAATCAAGCAAATCCGGTTGGGTATGCTGCTTTACAGTCGACGGGGTTTCAAAATCGAGTGTTTTTGCGGGAGAAAGTACGATTAACATAATAATTAATTGGTCTAAAAAACTGAATGAATGTATGGGTAGCTATGAATACGTTTTGTTTAAGAGGCCTTTTGACTCACTTTCGGAACTAAAAAAGGCGCAAGGTAGTGACCGGTAAACGATCCTTTAACCGTTGCGACATGTTCTGGAGAACCTTCGGCAATAACTTCGCCACCGCCACGGCCTCCTTCGGGGCCTAAATCGATTATCCAGTCAGCCGTTTTAATGACGTCTAGATTGTGTTCGATGACGACAACAGTGTTACCTGCATCGCGCAACGTGTTTAGAACATCCAACAGCTGGCGGATATCGTGAAAATGTAAACCGGTTGTAGGCTCATCTAATATATAAAGTGTTTGGCCTGTGTCTCTTTTTGACAGTTCTCGCGCCAACTTAATTCGTTGTGCTTCGCCGCCAGATAAAGTAATTGCGCTCTGACCCAACTTTATATACCCCAGTCCAACCGACATTAAAGTCGTTAACTTTTTGTGAATATTAGGAACCGCGCTAAAGAACATCACAGCGTCCTCAATCGTCATATCAAGCACGTCGTGTATGTTTTTACCTTTGTAGCGAATATCCAGCGTTTCACGGTTATATCGTGCGCTTTTACACACATCGCAAGCTACATAGATGTCCGGCAAGAAATGCATTTCGACCTTGATTAAGCCATCGCCTTGGCACGCCTCACATCGGCCACCTTTTACGTTAAACGAGAAACGTCCAGGTTTATAGCCACGAGCGCGAGCTTCTGGTGTATTCGAAAAGAGCTCACGAATGGGCGTAAACAGCTGAGTATAGGTGGCTGGATTCGAGCGAGGAGTTCGCCCTATAGGGCTTTGATTGATATCAACGATCTTGTCAACTTGTTCAAGACCACTGATTTGGTCGTGTGGAGCACATTCCAAACGACTTTTATTAATCTTCTGCGCGGCCGCAGGGTACAAGGTTCCGTTAATTAAAGTAGATTTACCCGAACCTGACACTCCGGTGACACACGTGAGCAAGCCCAGTGGAATATCGACATTAACATCCTTCAGGTTGTTGCCTCTGGCACCCTCGATACGAATTGATTTTTTGGCCTTAGGCTTTCGCCGTACTGTAGGCAGCGCAATGAATTCCTTGCCAGAAAGAAAACGCCCTGTGAGCGAATCAGGGTTGGCCTTAATGTCGTCTATAGTACCTTGGGCGACAATTTGACCACCATGGATACCCGCACCAGGACCAATATCCACAATATAGTCTGCGTGCTGCATAGAATCTTCGTCGTGCTCAACCACAATAACGGTATTGCCTAAATCGCGTAAACGGGTAAGCGTACTGATGAGTCGGTCGTTGTCGCGTTGATGCAAGCCAATCGAGGGTTCGTCAAGCACGTACATAACGCCGACTAGACCTGAGCCAATTTGCGAAGCCAAACGTATTCTCTGCGCTTCGCCGCCTGAGAGTGTTTCTGAGGATCGGTCCATGCTTAAGTAATTAAGACCAACATTAACCAAAAAGCCGAGTCGATCACGTATTTCCTTAACAATTTTTTCAGCGATTTGTGCACGATTGCCGGTTAACTTTAGCGTCTCGAAAAACTCCAGAGCTTCACCAATCGAATGATGCACAACTTTGTCGATTGATTGATCCGCTATAAATACGTTACGTGCTTCCAGCCTTAAGCGTGTGCCAGTACATTCAGGACAGGTTTGCGAGTTAATAAATTTAGCTAACTCTTCGCGCATTGTGTTCGACTCGGTTTCTCTATAGCGCCTTTCCATATTGGGAATAATGCCTTCCCAACTGTGATGCCTTATTACGCCCTTGCCTTGATGACGCAGGTAATTGAACTCGATTGTTTCTTGGCCGCTGCCGAACAAGAGTTTCTCTCGTTGTTCGTCGCTAAGGGTGTTGAGCGGCTCATCAACACTAAAACCGTAGTGCTCAGCTACATTTTGCAGCATACGAAAATAAAATAGACTGCGGCGATCCCAGCCTTTAATAGCGCCAGCCGATAAACTCAATTCATCATTAAAGATGATCTGCTTGGGATCAAAGTATTGCTTATGACCTAAGCCATCGCACGAGGTACAGGCACCCACGGGGTTGTTGAACGAGAATAGTCGAGGCTCAAGCTCACTCAGACTATAACCACAATGATTACAGGCATAACGAGAAGAGAAAACCAGGTTCGGTGCGTCGCTTTCGCCGTCCTCGGCCAACAGCATAACTTCGGCCACGCCTTCGGCTAACTCAAGCGCTGTTTCAAACGACTCGGCCATGCGTTGTTCATTGCCTTCTTTAATAACCAGGCGATCAACGATCACATCGATATCGTGCTTAAAATTCTTTTTGAGGGCAGGGGGTTCGGACAGGTCGATAACCTGACCATCGACCCGTGCTCTTATATAACCTTGAGCATGCAAGCCCGCGAGCAGGTTGGCGTGTTCACCTTTGCGGTTTTTCACGACCGGCGCCATTAATAGAATCTTGCTGCCATCAGGAAGAGCCATGGTCTGGTCGACCATTTGGCTTACCGTTTGCGCTTCAAGAGTTACGCCATGTTCAGGGCAGCGAGGGTCACCAACTCGTGCGTACAACAAACGCATGTAGTCATATATCTCGGTAACGGTCCCCACGGTTGATCGAGGATTATGTGATGTGGCTTTCTGTTCAATCGAAATGGCCGGTGAAAGGCCCTCAATAACATCTACGTCGGGTTTTTCCATCAATGACAGAAACTGCCGAGCGTAAGCCGACAATGATTCGACATAACGTCGTTGTCCTTCAGCATAGATGGTGTCAAAGGCAAGGGATGATTTCCCAGAACCAGAAAGACCGGTAATGACAATTAGTTTGTCACGTGGCAAGTCTAGATCAATGCCTTTGAGGTTATGGGTGCGTGCACCGCGAATGGTAATCGTATCTAACACAATAAGTAGGCTTCGACTGTACGTTTAAACACTATGCTTAAACGTTAGGTTTCATCGCATGAATGGTTGGCTTTAATGCACAAAAAGGCATTGTTTTGCTTAAAGTAGCGGTTAAGCACCAAAGTATTCAATAAGTGATGTGCAGAATAAGGAGACGCAAACAACTTTCTCTTATGTCCACATAGAACAACCTGTTAATATACGTGTACGCTGGTCAAAGCGAAATCAAATTTTTAGCTCAGTTGAAATTCATTGGCGTTTTATGCTGGAATAAACTGAATAATCGTCTAAATCATTCTCTTCAAACAACTTAGTAGCAAATTTCAGGTAGTCATCAGTGTCACAATCATTTAATGCTCTAGAAAAGAGGTCCGTCGCAGCCCTAGCCAGTGTTTACGGTTTACGGATGTATGGCTTGTTTCTATTGTTGCCAGTACTGGTTATTCACGCAGAGCAATTACAAGGCGCCACCCCTATGCTCATGGGTATAGCTTTGGGTGTCTATGGCATGACCCAGGCAATTTTCCAGCTCCCATTCGGTTTTTTGTCGGATAAGTATGGCCGTAAAGAGATGATTACGGTAGGGCTTTTGTTGTTTGTGATCGGTAGTTTAATCGCAGCCGCATCTTCGACAATCGAAGGTGTCATCTTGGGCCGCGCCGTACAGGGAATGGGCGCAATTGCAGCCGTGGTTCTGGCGTTAACGAGTGATCTAACTCGCGAGAGCCAGCGTTCTAAGGCTATGGCTATTATTGGCATGTCTATCGGGGCAGCTTTTTTGTTGGCGTTGATGAGCGCACCAATTTTAGAGTTTTGGATTGGCGTTAGAGGCTTGTTTATCATGACGGCGGTGTTCGCCGTCCTTGCACTTATATTGATTTGGCGAGTAGTGCCCACCCCCGTACCAACACGCAATATGGATGTACGGCCAGTTCCTGCGCAAATGTGGTCGCTACTAAAAGATCAGAGCTTGCTTAAGCTTGATATAGGGATATTTTTATTGCACTTCACCTTAACGGCCTCGTTTGTGATTGTGCCGATCGTATTACTTGAAGGCCTAGATTTAGACACAAGTGAACACTGGAAAATTTATTTACCCGCTCTGCTTGGCTCAATTCCTTTTATGGCTCTAATGGTCATCACTGCAAGTTCGCCAACGCGCAATAAATGGGTGTTCTTTGCATCTATTTGTTTGCTGGTATTGGCGCAAGTCTTGTTAGTGATTCGTCCAGTTAACTCGCTATTGGTAACAGTCGCGTTGTTCTTCTTCTTTTGGGGTTTTAATACTTTAGAAGCGCTACTGCCTTCTTTGGTTTCACGTCTTGCCCCTGCTGCAGGTAAAGGCTCGGCAATGGGCGTATACAACACATTCCAATTTACGGGCGTGTTCTTTGGTGGGTTTTTCGGCGGTCTACTGTATGGGCAGTTTGGCGTCACCGCTACATTTGTTCTGCTTGGTTTAGTTCTGGTTTGGTGGGCGTGGTTTGCATACAAGTCCGATCCATTCCGTCTACTAGACAGCCTTACGGTTAAGATTAATCCCGCTATTCGCGACGTCTGTCGTGAAGCTTTTCGTGATATCGAAGGTGTTGAAGAAGTTATTGTTTTTAAGGGTGAGTCGGTGGCTTACCTGAAAGTTGATAAGTCACGCTTAGATACTGCGGCGCTCGACGCCCTAACGTCAAGTTAGGTGTTGGATGAGAATTAAATTTTCGCTGTTTATATTAATAGCCGTTGCATCTTGGATAGTAGTCGCCAACCAGGCTGCAATGGCACAGAGTAAGCCACTAATAACGATCGCAGTTTTAAAGCACTTAGACGAGTATTTTACCGAGCCCTTAGACGCTCTTTATGTCGAAGAGCTTAGAGCGTTACTTGGGTCGGACTTTAAACTTGAGGTGGTTGAGTATAGAGCGGGTTGGAGTGCAGAAGAGGTCAACGCCGTTATCGATGAAATCTATGCAGATGGGGATGTTGATGCTTTACTGGTACTCGGCTTCGCGGCGAATCAACGCGCAATACAAAGAAACTCCTTCGATATACCGACCTTTTTACCGTTCGTAATAGAAAGTGAGATTATCGGCGCTCCGTTAAAAGATGGTGTGTCGGGTAAAAAGAACCTGAATTATTTAACCTATAGTACTCAATTTTTGGATTCCATCGATATTTTGCGCGATGTCGTTGATTTTACGAGTATCGCGATTCTGGCAGACGAAACTGTTATCGATTCGTTACCCGATCAGTTACGAGAGCAATACCTACAAACCTACAACGGCGTTTTTATAGATATCGTCCCGCATGACGGATCAGATGAACCCCTGATTAAGCTTGTTCCAGAGTCTGCAGAAGCTGCGATTATCGGCTTACTACCGAGAATGTCGACGGAGCGGATGCAGGAGCTTATTAATGATTTAAAAGAACGCAAAATGCCAACGTTTAGTTATTTAGGTAAAGGTTTGGTTGAGCGTGGTGTGTTAGCGACAGCTATGAATGATTCGGTTTATCAGTTAGCCGCGCGCCGCAATGCCTTAAACATACAAGCTGTCTTGTTGGGAGAGAACGCGAACGCACAACCGGTTATGGTTGAATCGAAACCTAAAATTCAAATAAACCAAAAAACCGCTGAAGAGATTGGGGTTTCAATTAATTTTAAGACGCTGATTAATGCAGAAGTGGTGGGTTTTGGTGAAGGCTTAGATGCGCGCCGCTACACACTGGACTCAGTTGTTGCTGAGGTGCTCCAGAACAGCTTACAAATCAAGGGACAGAGGATCGCGCAGCAGATTCAGTATGAACAACGCTCAGTCGCGCGCAGCGCTTTGCTACCGCAATTGGTGCTAGACGCGAACCGGATTGAGCGAAGAGACGACTCTGCATTAGTGCAATCGGGGTTCGCGGCAGCGAGCTCAACTGATGTGGCACTAAGTCTTTCGCAAACAATCTACTCGGAGAGTCGTTTCGCGAACGCAAAAATTCAGTCCTTACTCGCCTCAGCAAGCGATGATGAATATCGACAAGTGCAGCTAGACGTTATTCGCGAAGCGGTGTTGGCAATGGCCGATGTTTTACAGGCAAGGGCGGAGGCCGCTATTAATCAAGAGAACTTGGCCTTTTCTGAGCGTAACCTGGAGCTTGCAATTGACAGAGTTGGCCTTGGAGCGACCTCATCAGCAGACCAGTATCGTTGGGAAGCACAGGTAGCGAACACGCGCTCAGCCGTTTTTAGGGCTTATTCAAGTGTTCTCATAGCACAGCAGAATCTTAATCGTGTTTTAGACCGAGATATACATAAGCCAATTGATGTTGCAGACGTTGATATGGATCAACTGTTGCTCTTTTCGGTTGATGAAATATTTCAACTGATGGACAACGCTGATACGTTTGAGCATCTGTATCAAATCGGACAATTAGATGCGTTTGAAAACTCACCAGAATTGGCAAAGTTAGACTATCTGATTGAGGCGAAGGGTCGTGAATTCACCGCTCTAAAACGTCAGCGATGGATCCCTGAAATTGGCCTCAGTGGTCAAATTACTGACAATATCGATAGCGCCAATGCGCAAGTACAAGAAGGGCGTGACTGGCAGGTGATGCTAAATGCGCGAATTCCGTTTTTTCAAGGTGGAGGGCTTTCATCAAAGCAGAAGACTGCTCGCTTGGAGCTAGCGCAGTTAGAGAATCAAAGAGCGCAGATAAAGCGCCAGCTTTCTCAAGCTTTGAGAAGATCAATGAATAATCTGCTGACATCATTATTCAATTTGCAGTTTACTAAGACTGCGGCAACGTCGGCTAGTAAGAGCCTAAGTTTAGTTACCGACTCTTATAATCAAGGAGTGCTTTCAATTGTTGATCTGCTTGACTCACAAAACGCGAGCGTTAGTGCAAACTTAGGGGCAGTACAGGCGAATATTGCATTCTTACGAGCGACTGTCGAAATGCAACGGACCATGGGTGACTACGAGTTTCTATTGGCACCTGAAGAGCGCGACAACTTACGAAAAGAGTACCAACTAGAATTTGCACGGTATAAGTCTTTGCCACGTCAACAACGAAATGCACTACGAAGAGGTTTAGAAAACGCAGATGAATAACACGATCAATAGGAGGTCGCTTGCGAAGCGGTGTGTTACTGCTCTGTTAGTACTAGGTTTGTTAAGCAATTTAGTTGGGTGTGAGGGTGATGAACTTGTCATTGAAGACCGGCTGCGGCCTGTACGTTTTGTTACGATTAGTGATTCAGACCAGTCACGACGAAGTACGTTTCCGGGCGTTTCCCAGTCTGCGCGAGAATCACGCCTGAGCTTTAAGGTGGCAGGCACAGTAGCGGATATTCCGGTGCAAGTGGGCGACTCTATAGCCGCGGGCACGGTAATTGCTAAGCTAGATCCTTCGGCCTACGAATTGCAATTACAACAAGCTCAAGCCAACGTCGCGCAATCTCGTGCTGCATCGCGTAATGCCAAAGCAGCCTATGAACGTACTCGATCTTTATACGCGAACAACAATGCAGCACTGGGTGATTTAGACGCAGCACGTGCGGCTTCTGAGTCGGCTGAGGCACAACAGAGGTCTGCTGGAAAGTCTTTGGAATTAGCTCAGCTCAATTTGTCATACACTCGACTGTCAGTCGATATTGACTGCAGTGTTGACTCTATTTCGGTAGAAATAAACGAAAACGTATCTTCATCGTCTGAAGTAGCACGCGTCAATTGCAGTGATGATATTGAAGTTGAGGTAACTGTGCCGGAAAGCACGGTAACGGGGCTTAAAAAAGGCAACTCTGCGCGTTTACAGTTTGACGCGTTGGCTAATCGTGACTTTGACGGTGAGATCGTGGAGATTGGTAATGGTATCGGCGGCGTAGGCTCGACGTTTCCTGTCACTGTTGCCGTTAAAGAGTCAGATCCAGCGTTACGTCCTGGTTTGGCTGTTGCTGTGTCGTTTTCTGTAGCGAACCCCGATGTGGCGAGTAAAGATGTGCTCATACCATTGTCGTCGCTAATCAAGCGGACTGATGGCACGTACGTTTTTGTTGTTGTTCCTGACGATACTGAGCCAACGCAAGGCGTTGTCGAACTGCGGGAAGTAAGCGCGGGTGATTTGACGTCATCAGGCATTCAAATAATTGACGGTCTGAGTTCGGGAGAGCGAGTAGTCACTGCAGGCGTATCTTTTTTGCGCGACCAGCAAGCTGTCGCACTTCCTTAAGGTCAGAGCGTTAAACGCAGGCTAAACATAAGCATATGCGCATCAGAACATTATGAATCTAACGCAGTTTTCCCTTAAAAATGACCGCACAGTCCTGGCTCTTATAGGAATACTGTTCTTATTCGGTTTGCAGTCGTTTGTCAGTATTCCCAAGCAACAAGATCCTGGGTTTACGATTCGGACTGCGGTAGTCTCAACACGTTTTGATGGTGCGAGTCCTGCGCGTGTTGAACAACTGGTGACCAAGCGTATCGAAGAAAAAGTTCAGGAGATGCCTGAGCTCGACTTTATTACAAGTGAATCGCTACCTGGACAGTCCATCGTCATGGTTAACTTTCAAGAAAGTTACGTTGAAATGCAGCCGATTTTTGACGATTTGCGACGCAAGATCGAGGATATTGAATCGAAACTTCCTGTAGGAGTCCAAAAACCTCGAGTTAACGATCAATTCGGCGATATTTTTGGCAGCGTTTATAGCCTAACCGGCGAAGGTTATAGCTATGCAGAGTTGGCTGATATAGCCGAAGAAATACGCGACGAGTTACTCAAGGACTCTGATGTCGCCAAAGTACGGATCCATGGCGAACAAAAGCAAGTCGTCTTTATTGATTACAAAAGCGCTACGCTGACTGAGTTGGGGATCTCCCCGCAGCAATTAGCCGGAATCCTGAGCAAGATCAATATTGTCTCGGCAGGCGGGAATATCTTAAGTGGCACCGAACGACTTACACTTGAGCCTAGCGGTAACTTTGAAACCATTGAGGATATTAAACGTACCGTAGTTCCCATTCCCAATGTTGGTTTAGTCTATCTAGCGGACATAGCCAATGTTTACCAAGCTTACGACGACCCAACAACAAAGCTAACTAGAGTGAACGGTAAGCCCGGGTTGGCAATAGCGGTATCTATGCGAGAGGGTGGCGACATTCTTAAGCTGGGTAAGCGCTTAGACGATATGGTTCCAGTGCTAGAAGCTGGCTATCCATGGGGCATAAAACTCGATAAGATTTGGTTTCAAGCCGATCTAGTCAAAGAGGGGGTTGGTAACTTTGTATCCAGCCTATCTCAGTCTGTATTGATTGTTGTTGCTGTGATGCTGTTCTTTTTGGGTATGAGGACAGGCTTTGTGGTAGCAAGTCTTATTCCTTTAGCCATCATGATTTCGTTTTACTTCATGCAGGTTTTCTCAATCACCATAAACCAAGTCTCTTTGGCTGCTTTGATCATTGCACTTGGCTTGCTTGTGGACAATGCGATTGTGATCGTTGAATCTATATTGGTAAAACGAGAAGAGGGTGCTTCTGCGGTTGATGCCGCAGTGCAAGCGGGGGGTGAGTTATTAACGCCTTTACTCGTCTCTTCCTTGACCACTGCAGCGGCCTTTATGCCCATTGCTCTCGCTGAATCAGCGGTTGGTGAATACACCTCAGATATTTTCTACGTGGTGACTATCGCGCTCCTGACCTCATGGGTCTTGGCGATGGCGTTCCTGCCTATTCTGTCTATGTACGCAATGAAAAATGTTGAGCCCGGCGAAAAAGATCGCACGAATTCATCAGCGTACGCGCTCTATAAGCGCTACTTGCTTTGGACCCTCAAGCATAGATTAGTCACGTTGATAGGCGTCGTACTGACGTTTTGGCTCGCTTTAACCATGATGGGTTTAGTACCACAGAAATTTATTGAGGGCTCTGAAGATCCCGTATTTACCGCTAAATTGGAGCTGCCATTAGGAAGTTCTATTGAAACCAGCGAGGCGTTAGTCAAAGATCTAGACGCGTTTCTGGTAGCTGAATTTATGTCCGACCCTGATAGTGATGAATCAAGTGAGACGCAAGGACCACAAATTAAGAGTTGGGCAACATTTATTGGTGAGGGCGGTCCGCGACTCTCGTTAGGCTTAAACCCACCTAATGAAAACCCAGCGAATTCGTTTATGGTCGTCAATACGCGAAATGGTGCCGATGTTGAGCCGATTGTCGCGGCTATTGAAGGCTTTTTAACGGAACAACACCCTGACTTATCTAAGCAAGTATCTGCACTTGAAAACGGTCCGCCGGTAGGTTATCCGATAATAATGCGTGTGCAAGGCGAGAGTATTGATGACCTATATCGCGTGGCTGAAGAAGCAACGCTGCTCTTGTACGACAATCCTAAAGTGCTGTCGGTTAAGAACTCATGGGGGCTGCCGGCTAAGAAATTGTTGGTTTCCATTAGCCAAGAGCGCGCACAACGAGCAGGTGTTACCAGTGACGATGTAGCCTATGCGCTGCGAGCGAACTTGCAAGGCCAGCAACTGTCTGAATATCGTAACGAAGACAAGCTCTTACCAATTTTGCTAAGAGCCGATATTCGTGACCGCGAAGATATTAGTAAACTGGACGGTTTGAGTGTGTTTTCGACCTCGAGCAACCGTGTTGTACCTTTGAGCCAAGTTGCTGACGTTGAACTTGCGTTTCAACCAGGTGTAATCGAAAGGCGTGATCGGATTAGAACGCTGTCGCTTAAGACACAGCTCAAGCCTGGGTTTTCGGCGGCCGAAGTAACCGATGAGTTGCTGCCAGAAATGACCAATGCTAGTCTGAGTTGGCCTTCAGGTGTAACGTTTGACGTTGGTGGCGAGAGCCGTGAATCTGACGATGCCGCGTCATCAATTGGCGATAAGCTCCCTATCGCTTTTATGATTATTTTGTTATTACTAGTCTCGCAATTCAATTCGTTACGAAGTCCAGTCATCATAATGGTCACAATCCCATTAGGGTTGATCGGTGTCGTAATCGGGCTTTTAGTTGCAAGGTCATCATTTGGCTTTTTCACAATTCTTGGCATTATTGCGTTGTCGGGCATCATAATAAACAACGCCATCGTATTAATTGATCGAATTAACATAGAACGTAATCAATTGGGTAAGCCGGCTGCAAATGCGATAATTGATGCTTGCTGTCAACGTTTACGCCCGATTTTTCTTGCGAGTTGTACCACCGTGTTGGGTATGATGCCTTTGTTGTGGGGCGGCACAGCAATGTTCCGTCCAATGGCCGTCAGTATTATTTTCGGCCTTGCCTTTGCCACACTATTAACATTGTTCGTCGTGCCGATATTGTATTCGGTGCTCTATCGAGTGAATTACAAGGAGATTTAATCATTCTCAACCGCTCAGTAAATTGCTGCTGCGATCACTGACGCGGTCGACACAAAGCATTTCTGTCGAAAACTTACTAAACTAATTATCAATAAAGTGCTTTTACACTTTAGAACGTATAGCGCTCGCGTTAATATAGCGCCCATAAACAATTAATCGCCTAAGATCAGGTGGAGACAGAATGGCCAGAGGGATAAATAAAGTAATTTTGGTTGGAAATTTAGGCAACGATCCGGAAGTTCGTTATTCGGCTAACGGTGCAGCTATTGCCAATATCAGTATTGCTACGAAGGAATCATGGAAAGACAAGAATACTGGCGAACAGCAAGAACGTACAGAATGGCATCGAGTGGTGATGTTTAATCGTCTGGGCGAGATTGCTGGCGAGTATTTGCGTAAGGGTTCCCAAGTGTATATTGAAGGTAAACTTCAAACTCGCAAATGGCAGGACCAAAGTGGTAATGACCGGTACAGCACTGAGATTGTCGCCAACGAGATGCAGATGTTGGGTGGTCGTGGTGGCGATATGGGGGGTGGCAGTGCTCCTTCTCAAAACCGGCCTCAGTCGAATCAAGGCGCGCCTAGCCAAGGTGCATCTAATCAAGGCGGACCTCAAGGAGGGCCCAACCCCGGCTATGGCGGACCACAAGGTGTCCAGCAGGGCGGTTCTCAAGGAGGAGCAAGCAATTCAGCCCCTGCTCCGATGAATGATTTTGATGATGACATTCCATTCTGAGCAATACACAAATGATAACTGTTGATTAAAATCATTAAGGGTCTTTTTTTAAAGGCCCTTTTTTACTGGCATTAAAAAAGAAGTCATAAAAGGAAATTAATTTTGAAGATCGTCGTATCTATCTTGCTGTTGTGTCTGAGTACACCTATTTGGGCTATAAATGAGTCGATGGTCGATATTTCTATTTTAAAATCTAGAGACGGTAAATGGACGCTAACGTACCAAACGCACAAGCCTGCGTCGCGACTCAGTTTCGTTCGAAATCCAGATAATTCTCGAATTGAACGCTGGAAGCCGATAACTTCAGATTTTGAGATTGTTTCTATTGAAAATCAGGAGTATTTGATTAAAAAAGATGGCTCTAACTTTAACAAAGTGAGTTTGCTTTTAACTCCAACATATAAGCATCTTTCGAAGGATTACGCCCCTTTTTCGCCATATTCAAGCGATGGAAGCTTAATCTACACAGGGCGACTATTTGCCTGTATTGATACATGCCGTGATGAAGTTAACCAGTGGCAACTTTCAATGCAAGTGCCAGAAGGCGAGCACATGATCGTTGCTGGTAAAGTGCTTACAGGCGCTACCAGTTGGATAGATACTGATGACGGCATGAATGTATATGTTGGTTCTCAGAAGCCCATTGAAACTCAAAATGTTATAGCGGTGATTGATCATGGGTTACCAGAAAGAATAAAGCGTTCATTAGATACGGACATTCCTAAATTGATGAATTATTTCGAGCAGAGGTTAGGAGAAATTAAAGGAGTTAAACCAACTTTATTTGCTTCATACGCCAATATTGATGGGCACTCATCTCAAGGTGTGGTAACACCTTGGATATCGTAAAAGAGATCCATTTCCCACACTCGCTAGGGTTGCTTTATTCCGCATTTACTTACTACACTGGATTTAGAGTCAACTCGGGTGAGTACAAAGTTATGGGGCTTGCTCCTTATGGTGAACCCAAGTATGTGGACCTCATCCTAGAGCATCTGATCGATGTTAAAGAAGACGGTTCATATCGTTTAGATCAACGCTATTTCAATTATTGCACGGGCTTAACCATGACGAATAAGCGCTTTTACGACTTATTTGGACGGCCCGCACGCAAACCTGACGAGGAACCGCTAGAGCAGTTCCATATGGATATTGCGGCATCTGTACAAGCTGTTACTGAAATTATTGTCCTGCGACTTACAGAGTCGATCGCGGCTGAGACAGGAATCCGCAACTTATGTCTAGCGGGTGGTGTTGCGCTTAACTGCGTGGCAAACGGCAAGATATTACGCGCTAAGCATTTTGACAATGTCTGGATTCAACCCGCTGCTGGTGACGCCGGAGGAGCGTTAGGCGCTGCTCAAGCCTACGCACACCTTGCATGCGACTTACCCAGAACAGTGAAACCTAACGACGCGATGCAAGACTCTTACCTTGGATGCGAATTTAGTGATGACGACATTCGTCAGCGCTTGGATTCAGTTGGCGCTATTTACAAGAAACTCTCACACCATGATCTTATAGCCCAGACGGCTAGAGTGCTCGCTGATGAAAAAGTGGTTGGTTGGTTTCAAGGCCGCATGGAGTTTGGGCCAAGAGCCTTAGGAGGCCGTTCGATTCTAGGCGATCCTCGCTCACAGGGTATGCAGAAGAATCTAAATTTGAAGATTAAATATCGCGAATCATTTCGACCTTTTGCACCTTCTGTATTGCGCAGTGAAGTTGGCAATTGGTTTGACCTAGATGGCGACAGCCCCTATATGCTTCTGGTTGATAAAGTAAAAGAAGACAAGTGCCTTCAAATGGATGAAGAGCAGGGCAAGTTGTTCGGGATTGATAAGCTGAATGTACCCCGTTCTGAACTCCCTGCGATTACGCACGTAGACTATTCAGCACGGATACAGACAGTGCACGAAGAAACTAACCCACATTACCACCAGCTTATAAGCGAGTTTTTCGCCTTAACCGGGTGCCCAGTGGTGGTTAACACTAGTTTTAACGTGCGCGGTGAGCCAATAGTGTGCACGCCAGAAGACGCTTTCAACTGCTTTATGGGTACCGAGATGGACGCTCTGAGTATAGGTAACTTTATATTGCATAAGGGCGACCAAAACCCGGGTTTGAAGCGAGATTATAAGAGCGCCTTTAAACTAGACTAATTCTTTGCATTCATACGTTAATAGCTACGCACAAAAAAAGGCTCCTCGTGAAGAAGAGCCTTTTATTTGTCTTTGCCTCAAGCTGCCTTTAGGTTAGAAACTTACCTAAAGGCAGCTTGCAGGCGACATAGCTATTAAACCAGTCTTAAAACTTAGCCAAACTGATTCATAGTATTGTCTTCACCGGCTGCCTTAAGTGCTGCGTCACCAGAGAAATACTCCTTGTGATCATCTCCAATGTTCGACCCGGCCATGTCTTGGTGCTTAACACAAGCTAGTCCTTGACGTATTTCTTTGCGTTGAACGCCTTTAACATAAGCCAACATGCCTTCTTCGCCAAAGTAACCTTTTGCTAGGTTGTCGGTAGACAATGCTGCGGTGTGGTAAGTAGGCAATGTGATCAAGTGATGGAAAATGCCGGCTTTCGCTGCGCCATCGCGTTGGAAGTTCTGGATCATGTCATCAGCACGAACGGCTAACTCAGAATCATCATATTTGACATCCATCAAACCATCACGATCATACTTTGACACATCTTCACCAGCTTCAACCATTAGGTCGTATGCTTGCTGTCTGAAGCTTAACGTCCAGTTAAACGAAGGTGAGTTGTTGTAGACCAATTTTGCATTAGGTACAACTTCACGAATGCTGTCGACCATCGTACCAATTTGACCAACGTGAGGTTTTTCAGTTTCGATCCAGATAAGGTCAGCACCGTTTTGTAGGCTAGTGATGCAGTCCAATACGCAACGTTCTTCGCCTGTACCTTCTTTAAATTGAAACAGGCCGCTAGCGAGACGCTTGGGACGTACGAGGCTACCGTTTTGATGAATAACGACATCGCCGTTTTTCATTTGTGCTGGCGTAAGTTCTTCGCAATCTAAGAACGCATTGTATTGGTCGCCTAAATCACCAGGCTGGTCAGTTACGGCAATTTGTTTGGTAAGACCCGCACCCAAAGAGTCAGTACGTGCAACGATAACGCCATCATCTACGCCTAATTCCATGAATGCGTAACGTACCGCACGGATCTTGGCTAGAAAGTCAGAATGAGGAACAGTTACTTTACCGTCTTGGTGACCGCACTGTTTTTCGTCTGACACTTGGTTTTCGATTTGAATGGCACATGCGCCAGCTTCAATCATTTGCTTGGCCAAAAGGTAAGTCGCTTCTGCGTTACCAAAGCCAGCATCAATATCAGCAATAATTGGCACTACGTGTGTTTCAAAGTTGTCTATTTTGTCTTGTACAGCGCGAGCCGTAACTTCGTCTTTAGCGGCATCGAGCTCTTTAAACAAATGACGAAGTTCACGTGCGTCAGCTTGTCTTAAGAACGTATACAGTTCTTCAATTAATGCAGAAACACTTGTTTTCTCATGCATTGATTGGTCTGGCAATGGGCCAAACTCAGAACGTAAAGCAGCAATCATCCAGCCAGAAAGGTAGAGGTAGCGCTTACTTGTAGTTCCGTGGTGTTTTTTCACAGCGATCATTTTTTGCTGAGCGATAAAACCATGCCAGCAACCAAGAGATTGTGTGTATTGAGCAGAATCAGCGTCATAATCAGCCATGTCTTGGCGCATAATGCCAGCTGTATATCGAGCGATTTCGATGCCAGTCTGGAAGCGATTTTGCACACGCATACGTGCTGCGTATTCAGGGTTTATGCCTTCGAAGGCGGTGCCATTGTTCGCAATAAGTTTGCTAGCGGCTTTAATTTCATCTTGGTAGTTCGACATATTTAGGTACCTGGGTGTAGTTACCGAGTTTGGTGACTTGCTACTGTTTCACCAGAGCATTAATTAGTGTGTTGTTCATCTAAAGCCATTAGCCATTCATGAAAAAAGCGTCTGTGCCAGTAAATGAAAGCTGCGGAGTTACGTTATAAACTTTGTAATAACGTCAATCTCTGCAATGGCGCGTACAATACCTGTACTTTAGGGTCGTTCAAAGAGAGGACTCACAATGACTACTATTCGCTGTTTGAATACTACTCAAGAATCCATTACTTTGGTCAATAGTCTAGGCTGTATAAGCCTAATGAATGTCAAAAATCAGTACTTTTAGTCTAAAACACAGGTATAAACGCTCCTTAACATCCGAAATACGAGTAAATTACCTGTGTCAAAAATCAATTCAGATGGTTTAGGTTCCGACAGAATCGATTAGGCGTTAAACGAGTAACAGCACAGACGCAAAAAGACTTGCTTGGTCTACCCAATAATTACCATTAACTCTAAAAATATTTAATTTCATGAACAAACACGCTGAAAATTACCTTCAAAAAGTAGACCTTCAAGTTGCATCGTCGCTTGTCGACTTTGTAGAAAACGAAGTCTTGCCAGGGCTCGACATTAGCGCATCTGGTTTCTGGCAGTCTTTGTCTGGTGTGGTCAATGAATTGACTCCACAGAATATTGCTTTGCTCGAAGAGCGAGATGAACTTCAAGCGAAGTTAGATGTGTGGAATGCTGCTCACAAAGACAGTTTTAGTCCTAGCGATTACAAAAAGTTCTTGCAGGAGATAGGCTATTTAGTGCCAGAAGGTAGTGAATTCAAAATTTCCACAGAAAATGTTGATGACGAAATTGCGCGCCAGGCTGGGCCTCAATTAGTTGTGCCGACCTCAAACGCACGCTTCGCTCTCAATGCAACCAATGCTAGATGGGGTAGTCTTTATGATGCGCTCTACGGCACAGACGCTATTCCTTCGGATCATGGTGCTCAAGCGACAGGCGCATACAACCCTTTACGTGGCGACAAAGTAATTGCATTTGGGCGTGCGTTTTTAGACGAGCATTTCCCTATTGTAGGCAGCGATGGGCGTCAAATGAGTCACGTCAGTGCTCTTGCGTACACAATTCAAACAAGCAGTTCAGGTGCCTATGTGCTTCATATTGGCACGCAAGCAGGTAATGCTGGTTTAGAAACACCCGCGAAATTCATAGGCTTTCAAGGTGCCCCTGAGAACCCATCGTCGATTTTATTGACCCACAACGGCCTGCGTGTAGCGATAGAGATTGATCCTACGTCAGCAATTGGAGCTACCGACAAGGCCGGTGTAAAAGATTTAACCATGGAAGCGGCATTAACAACTATCCAAGACTTCGAAGACTCGGTTGCGGCAGTTGATGCCCAAGATAAAATTGGCGTGTACCGAAATTGGCTAGGCCTTATGAAGGGTGACCTTGAAGAGTCGTTCCAAAAGGGCGGCAAGGCAATGACTCGCGCACTGGCTAACGATAAAACTTATGTTGGCACCGATGGTCATGATTTAGTATTGCACGGGCGCAGCTTGTTGTTCTGTCGCAATGTAGGACATTTAATGAGCAATCCAGCAATCATTGATGCTAACGGTCGTGAAATCCAAGAAGGCATTATGGATGCCATGTTCAGCAGCACAATTGCCTTGCACGACTTAAAAGGTTCGAACACTCGAAAGAACTCACGTACGGGTAGTGTGTACATTGTTAAGCCGAAAATGCACGGCCCTAAGGAAGCCGCGTTTGCAAATACGCTGTTTGACCGTGTCGAAGACGAACTTGGTTTAGCCAGACACTCTCTAAAAATAGGAGTGATGGACGAAGAACGCCGAACGACGGTCAACCTTAAGGAATGTATACGCGCTGTAAAAGACCGCGTCGTATTTATTAATACCGGATTTTTAGATAGAACCGGTGATGAGATTCATACCAGCATGTTGCTCGGTCCAATGACAACTAAAGCGGGTATCAAGCAGCAAGCCTGGATTAAGGCCTACGAAAACTGGAATGTTGATATCGGTTTGGAATGTGGTTTAAGCGGTCGAGCGCAGATTGGTAAGGGTATGTGGGCGATGCCCGATGAAATGGCGCAAATGCTGGTCGAAAAAATCGGTCACCCTAAGTCCGGAGCCAATACTGCATGGGTGCCTTCGCCTATTGGCGCAACACTGCACTCAACGCACTATCATCAGGTGAATGTGTTCGATGTGCAAAAAGACCTTGCCAAGCGCGCCAGAGCCTCATTAGATGACATTTTAACGATTCCGCTTAAGGCAAAAGACCAAAACTTTAGCGCCGATGAGGTTCAGCGTGAGCTAGACAATAATGCCCAAGGAATTCTCGGTTATGTTGTTCGTTGGATTGATCAGGGAGTAGGGTGCTCTAAAGTGCCTGATATCAACAATGTTGGTCTTATGGAAGACCGAGCGACTTTACGTATTTCCAGTCAGCACTTAGCTAACTGGTTAGAGCACGGCATAACAACCGAAGTTGCTATTCGCGATACGTTTAAGCGTATGGCGGCCATCGTTGACGAGCAAAATGCGCATGACCCTGTTTATGTGCCAATGTGCAAAAACCTTGAAGAGAGCATCGCGTATCAAGCAGCTCTTGCCTTAGTGTTTAAAGGTAAAGAGCAACCTAGTGGCTACACCGAGCCGCTATTGCACCAGTATCGTTTGGCATTGAAAGCGTCGATGTAGGCGAAGGAAAGAAAGTAGCTTACATCGCGTGAAGCCCTATCAAGGCGCTATGCCTTGCTCAATATAAGCTCAGGTCTTGATAATGTATTAATCAGGGCCTTTAGCTCATGGTGTCGCGACTCACCTAATGGTAGCATTCGACCACCATGAACTTTCATTATTAATTCTAATGTCTGAAGCTTTAACAGCCCAGATCAAACAGCATCTAGCTGCCGTTATTGATCCCTACACACAACAATCTCTTACGGCTAATAAGGCCCTAAAATCGCTTGAAATAAGTGATTCAAAAGTTGTACTTAAATTGCGTAAGGGTTATCCGGTTGCGCTGGCTTCTGAAACATTGAGCCAATTGATCCAACAGGCCTTGCGCGATGTCGTGTTTGAGCAGCGTGATTTGGATATTGAGATTGAGCAGCACATTATTTCTCATTCTGTTCAGCAAGGTACACAGGCCGTAAAGGGCATTAAAAATATCATTGCTATTGCGTCCGGCAAAGGAGGCGTGGGTAAGTCAACCGTGTCTGCAAATTTGGCGCTTGCACTAAGCCGCGCTGGGGCTAACGTCGCTGTATTAGATGCTGACATTTATGGACCAAGCCAACCAAGAATGCTAGGTATTAGCGGTAAGCCAGATGCTTTAGAAAATAAGATGCTAGTGCCTATGCGTAATATGGGCATTAAGATTATGTCCATCGGTTTTATGATCGAAGAAGACACGCCAATGATTTGGCGCGGGCCTATGGTTACCCAAGCCTTGGAGCAGATGTTACGAGGCACCGCTTGGGATGATGATGGCCAAGATGTTGACTATCTCATTATTGACCTGCCACCAGGCACGGGCGACATTCAACTTACATTGTCACAAAAAGTACCCGTAACCGGTGCCGTAATTGTTACCACACCTCAAGACATAGCCTTACTTGATGCGCGTAAAGCGGTCAAAATGTTTGAGAAAGTCGAGATTCCTATTTTTGGTGTGATCGAGAACATGAGTGTTCACATATGCAGCAAGTGTGGTCATCAAGAAGCGATCTTTGGTGCGCATGGTGCTGAAAAAATGGCCGAGCAGTACAATCTTGAGCTGTTAGGTGAAATTCCTTTAGAAATGGGTATTCGCGAACAAGCCGATTCTGGCAAGCCCATAGTAGAGTCTGCGCCTGATTCAGACGCTGCTGCTATATTTGTACAGGTGGCTCTGCGGGTTGCCGCACAGCTCTCGATGTCTAAGCAAGACTTTGCATCGAAGTTCCCTAATATTGTGGTTGAGAAGTCGTAGATAAGAGATTGATATTAAAGCGATAAATTACTTAAACTAAGAAGATATAAAATGAGCGATAGCGCAATAGGGAAGTTATTCAGAGTGACCACGTACGGTGAGAGCCATGGACTTGGGCTGGGCTGTATTGTTGATGGCTGCCCTCCAGGCTTGGAGTTAAGCGAAACCGACTTGCAAGGTGACCTTGATCGCCGCAAACCAGGCCAATCTCGGTATACAACGCAAAGGCGTGAAGCTGACGAAGTCAGTATTATGTCTGGCGTTTTCGAAGGTAAAACGACCGGCACTTCTATTGGGTTAACCATCCCTAATACTGATCAAAAATCCAAAGATTACTCAAACATCTTAGATAAGTTCAGGCCGGGTCATGCTGACTATACTTATTACCACAAGTACGGAAACCGTGATTATCGCGGTGGTGGTCGTTCTTCGGCGCGCACTACAGCGATGATTGTTGCTGCAGGCGGTATAGCTAAAAAGTATCTTAATTCCAAAGAAGGTATCGTAATTACAGGCTATTTGGCACAAATGGGTTCAGTAAAAGCCCAACAGATTGATCTAGCAGAGTCTCGCAACAATGCCTTTAATTGCCCCGACGTCAATAAGGTAGCAGAGATGGAAGACCTTATTACACAGTTGCGCCGAGACGGCGACTCTGTGGGCGCTAAAGTAACAGTAATCGCTCAGAATATGCCGGTCGGTTTGGGTGAGCCTGTCTTTAATGAGCTGGATGCAGATTTAGCAAAAGCACTTATGAGTATTAATGCGGTAAAAGGCGTCGAAATTGGGGCTGGCTTTAACAGCGTTGAACAACGCGGATCTGAGCATCGAGATGAAATGTTCCCTGATGGCTTTGCGACCAATAACGCAGGCGGCATATTGGGCGGTATTTCCAGTGGCCAAGATGTGATTGCCAGTATTGCGCTTAAGCCAACTTCTAGTATTACTAAGCCGGGTAACAGCATAAACACAAAGGGCGAGCCGGTTGAAATTGTGACGAAAGGGCGGCATGACCCGTGCGTGGGTATCCGGGCAGTGCCTATCGCTGAAGCAATGGCAGCAATTGTTATCATGGACCACTACCTACGACATCGCGCGCAAAATGCAGATGTGAGTGGTTTGTCCGCCCCGATAGCAGGGTCAAGACCATGTCGTTGATTCAGGATCGGCATTAAGAAGCTTTAGATTCTCTAATAAGCGACCTTAATCTAGACTAAAAGTTTGTTGAAACTGAGCTTATCTATACAGCGACTATTTATACTACGTGTCTAATTAAGAACTGCTAATAAATTAGTCCAACGCTATGAAAGTTGTCTATTGGTTACGCCAAGACTTACGAATACAAAGTAATTACGCCCTTAGCCACGCGTGCGCGGTCGGTGAGGTTTACCCTGTCTTTATAGCCCCCCAAAACACCGGAGGTGCTTCAAAGTGGTGGCTTCATCAGAGCTTGAAATCACTCGGCGATGCGTATCAAAGTAAAGATATAGCGTTAGCCTTGGCGGCGGGTGATCCAATTGAATGCATTACCACGCTCAGCAATGCACTGCATGCCGACTTGGTTGTTTGGAATCGGGTGTACACGCCTGATGGCATCGAGTTAGGCGAGATTATGCGCAACGCCCTTGATGAATTGAACATCAAGCATCGGTCATTCAATTCTCAGCTACTGCTTGAACCAACTAAAGTGTTTAACAAGCAGGGCACGCCATTTAAAGTGTTTACACCGTTTTGGCGTCATTGTAGAAGTTTCTTAGAGCCGCAAACCGCGCCTAAGCTCTCCGCCTTCAAAACTCAATCAAGCGACCCTATCGCGGCACTTGGCTCGCATTCAAGGTCTTTAGATGAATTGGGCCTAACGCCGTCCAATCCTGACTGGGCCGCCGAGTTTTCTGAATTTTGGTCTCCTGGCGAAGCAGGCGCGCAGGCACAGTGGCAAGAATTCATGGACGACAGTGTGGATGACTACGGTGACGGCCGAGACTTTCCTGCATTGGGCAAAACCTCGGGTCTATCTCCGCATTTGGCATGGGGCGAGATTAGTCCAGAACAGATTTTTGCTGAATGTTGTGTGGCTATTGATTCTGGTCAAGCAGATGCCGTCAATGCCAATAAGTTTCTATCAGAAATCGGCTGGCGTGAGTTTTGCAGCTATTTATTGTGCCACTTTCCACACTTACCAGAACAAGCTTTTAACGCGAAGTTTGATGCCTTTCCATGGCAACAGAATCAAGACTACTTAAAGGCATGGCAACAGGGCAAAACAGGCTATCCGATCGTTGATGCGGGTATGCGCGAGCTTTGGCAAAGTGGGTACATGCACAATCGCGTTCGTATGATTGTCGCATCATTCCTAACTAAGCACTTAATGCTTGATTGGCGAGAGGGTGCCGACTGGTTCTGGGATACGTTGCTTGATGCCGATCTTGCCAATAATACAGCCGGTTGGCAGTGGGCAGCAGGCTGCGGTGCCGACGCTGCGCCTTACTTTAGAATATTTAACCCCATTCTTCAGGGGCAGAAATTTGATAAAAGAGGCGAGTACGTACGCCAATGGGTGCCTGAACTAGCGACGATCCCAGATAAGTGGCTATATACGCCTTGGGAAGCGCCTGTAGAAGTCTTAGAGCAGAGTAATGTGGTGCTCGGCTCCACCTACCCAATGCCAGTGGTTGATCACAAGCAAGCTCGTGAATTGGCTCTTTCAACATATCAGCAGATGAAAGCGGGCTAATGAACGAACGAGATATTGATAAGACAGCTGACGATAATCACGAGAAGAGTCAGAATAACAGCCCAGCTGAAGGAGTAGGCCGTACCGCAATAGACGAGGAGCTTAGTCTCGCATTAGGGTTTGATCAGGAAGATCTACTAGCCCTAGCGACATCGCAAATGCCGTTTGGTAAATATGCAGGACGACCGTTGATTACTCTGCCTGAGGAATATCTATTCTGGTTTCGCAAGCATGGCTTTCCAAATGATCGGCTTGGCAAATTAATGGCCCTTTGCTTAGAACTCAAAATAGAAGGCTTGGATGGACTCTTGATGCCTTTAGTTAAAAGTCGACTACGCAGCTAGCGAGCATTACACATAGCCAAGCTTACATGCTCGATTGCCCGCCCATTTTGTGTAAACGTAGTCAGCTATATTCTTAATTAATGGCCAGCGTAACGGTCTAAAGAGCCACCCAATCGGTGTGTATGACCACGCGGCTACCGTGGCATCTAGCCCAGTCTTCCACTGATCAGTTTCGGTATGTAAATGTAGAACGCTGAGGAATAGCGTTCGATGATCTGGCACTGTTTTGTCTAAAGATGGCAGTTGCCATTGGTTTAGATCCACTTTGTGGATATCTTCAAGTCGTAACTCCGCACGCTTTAAGCGGCGGAGCAGCTTCATTTCTTTGCTGCACATTGCGCAGCGGCCATCGTAGAACAAGGTGGATTGCATTAATGAGCTCATATCATCTGACTAATTTTTCGCTTGCAATAATATATGCAAATACATAATTCCTTGTGATGAGTATTGCCAAAAGATAGACTAAGCAATTAAACGCTGACTCTTGGTAGCATAATGATGCAACACGAGCAGTGGGTTAATAGCCTAAACAATTAAAACTCAAAAACAGGTAAAGTAATGGCAGGTTCTCGCGAGCAGTTTAGATCTAGATTGGGATTCATTTTAGCCGCGGCTGGTTCTGCGGTTGGAATTGGTAACTTGGTTGGTTTTCCAGTAAACGCAGCGAAAAATGGTGGGGCAGCATTCTTGTTGATCTACGCCTTATTTGTCGTGTTTTTATGCTTGCCTGTGATGATGGCAGAAATGTCATTGGGTAGAAAAACACAGCGAAACCCTTTAGGTGCCTATAAGGCTATAGGTGGGGAAGACTCCCGTTGGAACTTTGGCGGTTGGTTGGCGCTTGTTACGCCTTTTATGATTGCCGTTTTTTATCAAGTTCTGACGGTTTGGCTATTGGGTTACTTTATTGGTGCTGTGTCAGGAAATTTGGATGCGATGGCGCAACCAGGCTACTTCAATGAGTTTATCAACGGTAATGGGGTATTCATGTACCTGTTTATCTTAACCTTGTTGATAGGCATCATTCTCAACTCAGGGGTTCAAAATGGCATCGAGCGATTAGCCAAAGTGCTAATGCCGTCTTTGGTCATTATGCTGCTCGCTTTAACTACGTTTGTTTTAACCTTGCCTAACGCCTTTCTTGGTGTTGAGTACTACTTGGTACCCGACTTTAGCAAGATTGGCCCTGAGGTCGTCTCCAATGCACTGAGCCAAGCATTTTTCTCACTATCGTTGGGTATGGGTATCTTGATCACCTATGGCAGCTATGTGAGCCATAAGGAAAGTATTAGCGGCGGGGCTAAGATGGTTGCGGTTGTTGATACATCGGTGGCTTTCTTTGCAGGTCTTTTGATCCTGCCTGCCATTTTTGTTTTTAACCCATTAACCAACCCAGAAGAACTTTCGACTTCTTCTGTGTCGTTAGTCTTTACTTTCTTACCTAAAATATTCTTGTCGATGCAGGACACGCTTGGATACATAGGCGCTAATTTGTTTGCTAGCGCATTCTTCCTACTGGTGTTCTTTGCTGCGTTGACGTCGCAGGTATCAATTTTGCAAGTGCCGATTAGTGCCTTTCAAGATGAGCTTAAGTACAGTCGCAAGAAGAGTGTGATCGCTCTTGGTATTACCAGTCTTTTGCTGGTGTTAGCGTGTACTGTCTCTTTTGGTCGTATTGAGTTTTTTACTCAATTCTTAAATTACGGCGGAGCAGACAAGTCATTTTTTGATCTGGTGTACGATATTTTTTATGACACGATATTGCCGCTCAATGGTTTTATAGTCTGCTTATTCGTTGCCTATAAATGGCGGCTTTCAAAGCTTGACGAAGAAATGGCGATAGGCGACCCTAAGTTCCTTGGCTCGTTTACACACCGTTACGTTAATTTTGCGCTGGGTACGTTTATCCCCGTTGTTTTACTAGGTGTGTTCGTGAATACCGTTTGTATTAAGTTCTTAGGTTTTAGCTTGATTGGAGCCCTAGGTTAAGCGCCTAGCCGGGAAAGTCAGCGCTGGGATGAGACATAGTTTTGTTGATTCCCAGTTAAAGTATTGCAACCTGAGTGCAATTGTCAGCCGCTTTTAAGCACACGACGTTGTTCGCGTTTCCAGTCGCGATCTTTGATCGAAGCACGCTTATCGTGCTGTTTCTTACCTTTGGCTAAGCCAACCTTGAGCTTGGCGCGGCCTCGCTTCCAATATAGTTCGAGCGGCGCTAATGTATAACCAGCCCTCTCAACCTGGCCAATAAGACGGCTTATCTCATAACCTTTCATCAATAACTTGCGTTCACGTATTGGGTTGGCCGTAACGTGTGTAGACGCCGAGACAAGTGGTGTTAGATGCGCGCCAAGTAAGTACAACTCGCCGTTCTTTATGCCAACGTAAGCTTCCTTCAGATGGGCGCGTCCGGCCCGCATGCTCTTTACTTCCCAACCTTCAAGCGCAATCCCAGCTTCGAAGTCTTCTTCGATAAAAAAGTCGAAGCGGGCCTTCTTATTGCTAGCGATAGTGTTGCTGGGTAATTTCTTTGGCTTTGCCATGGTGTTGAGAGGGTATAATCAAAACGTGGATGATACTCCCCTAGCTTAGAGACATAAACAAATGACGCAAAAAGAAGCTCTAAAACCAGCCAGAAAGAGAACAACATGGGGTTCTTACGGTGCTTTTCTGATTGCAGCTATCGGCTCGTCTATTGGTTTAGGTAATATATGGAAGTTTCCGTATGAGGCGGGCCTGCACGGCGGCGGTACATTCTTAATCGTTTATTTGCCAAGTGTATTGTTAGTAGCGCTGCCTTTAATGGTCTCAGAACTAATGATCGGGCGTATTGGTAAGAGTCATCCAGTGCAGTCGATACGCGTTATTGTTGCGCGCTGGCGCTTATCTACCCTGTGGCCGTCTATTGGCTGGTTGGGTATGTTAACCAGCCTCATCATCTTCTCTTATTACAGTGTCGTTGCAGGATGGACTCTCTATTACGTGATGAACTCCGCAGCAGGGGCGTTCGAAAACGTACCTGCCGAAATTGTTCAACGCTCCTTTGGTGTGTTGCTCAGCAATACAGAACAGCTATTGATCTGGCACAGCGTATTTGTACTCATAGTGGTTCTGGTACTCGCGCAAGACATTCGTAAAGGCCTAGAAATGCTAATGCGCTTTCTAATGCCTTTGTTTATCGCAGCCGTCGTCTGGCTCTTCTATTTTGCGGCTGATGTTGGCAATATGCCCGCCGCTTTAGAGTTTATGTTTACCGTGCGATGGGAGTTTTTAACGTTTGAGCTTTTTGTCAGTGCGCTAACCCAAGCATTATTCTCAATGAGCATCGGCATGGGCATTTTGATGATGTACGGAGCCTATCTGTCGGATCATCGCCCGCTAATCGGCGCTGCAGTGATCATTACCGTATTTGATACAGCGATCGCGCTTATTATGAGTGTGATGATCTTCGCAATTGTGTTTGCGTTCGGGATGCGTCCAGACTCAGGAGCTGGGCTTATCTTCGAAACACTGCCGGTCGCTTTTTCTCAAATACAGGAAAATAGTGTATGGATCAGCACCACATTCTTCTCGCTCATGTTTGCTGCCGCCTTGTTTTCGGGACTTGCGTTGCTTGAACCCGCTATTGCTTGGTTGAGTGAACGTTATGAAATGGGTCGTCGCCAAGCCGCGTGGATGGTGGGTGTTATCGTCTGGGCGTTCGGTTTGTTGTCAATTTTTTCGTACAGCGACTTTAATTTTGCTTTTTACTATTTTGGTGTAGAACGCTTAGGAGGTTATTTTGATTTCTTCAATATCTTGTCAACGCATGTACTGATGCCATTAACAGCTCTGTTTATTGCGTTGTTCGCTGGTTGGGTGATTAGCCGTGAGGAAGCCTTAAAATCTTTACAAGTCCGAGCCGGCATATCGTTTACACTGTGGCGTTTATTTACGCGGTACACAGCGCCATTGTTTCTGATAATTACTCTCTTAATGGTTTTGTTCGTTCCGGCGTAGTTTGTTCGTGTGCGCAGGTTCCTTTTAGTTGATCCTATCTTATAAAAATCAATTACCGGCCTGTTTACTCTTTATTACACTCTAGTTCAGTCTCATATAATGCATATTGAAAAGTCCTCCATACTGCCGTACAGCACTGAACAGATGTATTCTGTGGTCACCGATATTGAAGCGTACCCTACGTTTCTTGACTGGTGCACGAGTGCGGCGGTTGAGCATTCTGAATCAACCCTAGATGACACACATATTTGCGTAGCGAGTTTAGATATAGCCTTTAAGCGGCTTTCGCTCGCGTTTACTACCCGCAATGTAAACCGCCTTAACGATTCAGTTGAAATGCAATTAGTGACAGGGCCATTTTCACATTTAGAAGGCCGATGGAACTTTGCACCCTTAAGCGATGATGCGAGCAAGGTGAGCCTTTCAATGCAGTTTGAATTCGAGAGTATTCTGACCAGAAAGTTGATTGGCAGCGTGTTTGAACAGTTAGTTGGTAGCCAAATCAACGCCTTTGAGAAACGCGCGAAGAATCTGTATGACGTTGACTAGCTCACCATTTAAAGACTGTGATTAAAATCAAGCTATGAATAAAATACCTGTATCTGTTGTCTATGCTGAGAAAGAGCAACAATGGGTTTTTGAGTGTTCTGTTATGCGTGGTGATAATGCACTTGAATTAGTTCAACAGTCTGGCTTTATGGACAAGATCCCGAGCCTTAAGGGCAAGGAACTTAGGTCGTTGGAGCTTGCGGTGTTTGCTCAGCCGATTAGTCATGACCACTTGCTGGTGGAGGGTGATCGCGTCGAAATTATTCGCCCACTGACAGCCGACCCTAAAGTGGTCAGGCGCGAAATGGCGAAACTAGGCAAAACAATAGGTAAGCAACGAGACGAAGGCGAATAGATCGAGCCGTTAAAGATAACGGCTCGACACAGTAGCAATAACAGTATTAGCGCTTAGTCGTTAGCTAGAAGAGCCTTCAGCTTTTTATCTTAAGAGCCTTCAGCTTTTTATCTTAGAAAGCCTTTCCCAGGTTTCGATAACTGAGTCCGGGTTAAGCGATACAGAGTCAATACCTTGAGCAAACAACCATTCTGCAAGCTCGGGATGATCTGATGGGCCTTGCCCACAGATACCTACGTATTTTCCAGCCTTATTACAGGCCTTAATCGCCATTGACAGCATTTTCATCACAGCAGGGTTCCGTTCATCAAACAAGTGAGAAACAATACCTGAGTCGCGATCTAAGCCTAAAGTGAGCTGAGTCATGTCGTTTGAGCCGATCGAAAAGCCATCAAAATACTCTAAGAACTCTTCAGCGAGTAGGGCGTTGGCTGGTAGCTCGCACATCATGATGATTTTAAGACCGTTCTCGCCACGTTTAAGACCGTTTTCGGCCAGTAAATCGATTACTTGCGATGCCTCGTCTGTAGTTCGCACGAAAGGTATCATGATTTCGACATTGGTTAAGCCCATTACCTCGCGCACATAACGTACGGCGCGGCACTCTAGTTCAAAGCAATCACGCATCTCAGGAGCGATGTAACGCGATGCTCCTCGGAAACCAAGCATTGGGTTCTCTTCGTCAGGCTCATAGTCATGACCGCCAACCATGTGGGCGTACTCATTGGATTTGAAATCTGACAAGCGCACGATTACACGTTTAGGACTAAAGGCGGCACCTAGCGTCGCAATACCTTCAGACAATTTCTGTACGAAAAATTCAGTTGGTGAAGGGTATCCAGCGCAATATTCATCAATAATCGCTTTAACGTCATTACTCTGGCGATCGTATTCAATAAGCGCTTTTGGATGAACACCAATCATGCGGTTAATAATAAATTCTAATCGCGCTAAACCAATACCTTCGTGTGGCAACTGTGCAAATGTAAACGCTCTGTCTGGGTTTCCAACATTCTGCATAATCTTAAACGGAATCTCAGGCATCTTGTCCATCTGGGTTACCTGACGTTCAAAATCCAATAAACCATCGTAAATAAAGCCAGTATCACCTTCGGCGCAAGACACAGTTACATCGCGACCCGTTTCCAATTTTTCGGTCGCGTCACCACAACCTACAATTGCGGCAATGCCGAGCTCTCGGGCAATGATGGCCGCGTGGCAGGTACGCCCACCACGGTTGGTTACAATCGCAGATGCACGCTTCATTACAGGCTCCCAATCGGGATCCGTCATATCCGTTACGAGAATATCGCCATCTTGAACAATGTTCATTTGATCGATCGAGTCAACTTTACGTACTCGGCCACTGGCAATCTTCTGACCGATAGAGCGGCCTTCTACAATGACTTCACCGCGGTTTTTTAACAAGTACGATGTCTTAATATTGGCATCGGCTTGGCTTGTTACTGTTTCAGGGCGAGCTTGAACGATGTACAGTTTTTTGTCGTCACCATCTTTGGCCCATTCAATATCCATTGGGCGGCCATAATGCTCTTCGATCACAAGCGCTTGTCGTGCTAATTCTTCTACATCCGCATCGTTAATCGAGAACTCGCGGCGGTCAGACAAACTCACATCTACTGTATTGACCGAACGACCCGCTGAGGTGTCATTGGAATAGACCATTTTGATTAGCTTGCTGCCCAAATTACGACGTACAACAGCAGGTTTGCCCGAGCGTAAAGTAGGCTTGTGAACATAAAACTCGTCAGGGTTTACGGAGCCTTGAACTACCGTTTCTCCCAGGCCATATGAAGAAGTTACAAACACCACATCATCAAAACCTGATTCTGTATCAAGCGTAAACATAACGCCGGCCGATCCTGTTTCGCTGCGCACCATGCGCTGGATGCCTGCTGACAAGGCTACGTTTTCATGCGCGTAGCCCTGATGTACTCGATACGATATAGCTCGATCATTAAACAATGACGCAAATACTTCGTGAACCGCTTGTCTCACCGAAGCAGCGCCTTCGATGTTTAGGAATGTTTCTTGTTGGCCTGCAAATGAAGCATCTGGTAGATCTTCCGCGGTTGCCGAAGAACGAACGGCGACTTTAAGTCCGTCATTACCGTCCTGCATTGAGACAAACGCTTCTTGCAAGGCTTTATCAAACGCAGGCTGGAAAGGCGTTTCAGTTACCCATCGACGAATATCGGCGCCGGCTGAGGTAAGGGCATCAATATCATCTACGTCTAAGGCATTGAGTCGATCATTGATACGCTTGTTCAAGCCGTCAGTGGCTAAGAATTCTCGGTAAGCTTCTGCTGTTGTAGCAAAGCCATTGGGGACCGAGACGCCGAGATTACTCAAGTTGGCGAGCATTTCGCCTAGTGAGGCGTTTTTGCCGCCTACTGACTCTACGTCGTTAATGGATAGTTGATCGAGGGGGATAGTGTAAGTAGTCACGAAATAATTTGCGTTTAGGGGGCTAATTTGAGGCGAAGTTTATCATGCCAAACACTTAGAACAAGTTATCATCAGTCAAATAACCTCTTTGCTTGAGCGCACAGTTAAAAATAACGTTGATACGTGTCTTTTATTTGTCTTGATCTATGAATCTACACGTTCACGAATTTGTGGTTATTAAACGCCAACTAATCGACGAATCATGAGTACCTCATAATGGAACCTAGAAGCGGAAGCATTAAACGAAAAGTTTACTTTTTATCTGACAGCACCGGACGTACTGCCGAGAGTTTAGGTAAAAGCCTGTTAGTTCAGTTTCCTCAAATCCAGTTCGACAGCGTAACGCGACGTTTTGTCGATTCAATTGAAAAGGCACGGAAGGTCGCCGACGAAATCGAGAAAGTGTCGAGACAAGAGTCGTTTCGACCCATTGTTATCGACACAATCGTAAACTCTGAGGTCAGTGAAATTATTCGTGCGAGTAATTGTTATTACATAGATATTTTCTCTACCTTCCTTGCACCGTTAGAGCAAGAACTGGGTGTTACCTCAGCCCACAATGTTGGCCATCCGGCTATTTTTAAGGAAGACAGTAGGGCCGTTGACCAGGCCTACATGCAGCGCATTAACGCCGTTCATTTCGCATTAGCCAATGATGATGGTATGCACTTACATAAATATAAGGATGCCGATATTATTTTGGTGGGCGTGTCGCGTACTGGTAAAACTCCGTCGAGTATTTATCTGGGTATGCAGTACGGAATCAAAGCCGCTAACTATCCTTTAATTCCGGATGACTTAGAAAGTAATAAATTACCGAGCGCTATTGCTGATTTTCAAAAGAAACTTTTTGGTTTAACCATTCGGCCTGCGCGTTTGTCCGAGATCCGCAACGAGCGTAAACCCAATAGTGAGTATGCAACGTTGCGAACCTGTGTGGATGAGGTGCGCCAAGCTGAGACGCTTTATCGTCAGTATCGGATTCCTTATATAGATACCACGGCGTTATCGATTGAAGAGATTGCGGCGCGTATGATAGAGCGGGCCAATATAGACAAAAAGGCCGTTAGTCTTTAACGGATGCTTTTTCTAAGTCACGAACTACAGCAGTAATGACAGACTCTCAAGCTAAAATTGATGAGCGTTGGATGGAACATGCGCTTGATCTTGCGTTAAAAGCTCAGGCAGATAGCGAAGTGCCGGTAGGTGCCGTTATTGTTAACCCTGCGACTGATGAACTATTAGGTGAGGGGTTTAATCAGGCTATTAAACAAAATGATCCGACTGCCCATGCGGAAGTAGTGGCATTGCGCGCAGCATCGCAACATTGCGCCAACTATCGGCTTCCCGATGCTACTTTGTACGTTACGCTTGAGCCGTGCGCGATGTGTGCAGGCGCCTTGGTGCATGCTCGCATTGCCCGAGTTGTAATCGCAGCTGTTGAGCCTCGAGCGGGCGCTGCAGGATCGGTGTTTAACCTCGTCGACAATCCTAAGCTCAACCATCGATGTGAAGTGAGTTTTGGGCCTGGTTCGTTGCGATCTGAAACAATGCTTAAGAACTTTTTTAAGATGAAAAGACAATAATAAACAATAACTTAAAATGCATTCCTAATCTTTTCTGCCACCTTTGCAAGGTGTTCTGGATCGCTTGGTATAGCGCCATGTGCCCCAGCATTCAAAATTGAGCCCGGTAGAATATGAAAATGGATATGCGGCACAGTTTGTCCGCCTTTAGAGCCATTCAACTGCACTATAGAAAAGCCATCGGCGTTCATCGCTTTCTGCACGGCCCTTGCCACTATCTGAGTGTGCTTGATTAAATTCGCTAAAGAGTCGGGTTCAATATCTAAAAACGTAACCGCAGGACGCTTGGGTATGACCAGTGTGTGTCCTTCGCGCTGCGGCATGATATCCATGAACGCAAGACAGTCGTCGTTCTCGAAGACACTTATGCTTGGAATCTCACCACGTAGAATTTTCGCAAAAATGTTCGAATCATCATACGGGGTCGCAAAAGTAATGGCATCTGTCATAGTTTTATCTTGTGTGATTTTTGTGTTGTGGAAGTTATATGAGGTGTGTGGTGTCCAATGTAGGAGAATATAAACCCTTTATTCGGCACTGCAACGCATTACTCGGTAACAGTGCTCGATTAAGCAGTAGTTCTTTATGTTTAGCAATAACTTGGCTTGAATACAGCCAAAGGAGTTAAGTAATGCTAACATCCGCCCTTGCTTTTGCTCAATTACCCTTGTAACGCTTAATTAGGTTCAGGTCAGTTCAAGAGCCAGGACCGATTTTTTAGTAAAACCAGATGATAAAAGACTAGTTAGTAAAACATGAATACACAAGAGAAACACAAGCGCTTGCGCTCAGCCTTTGGACAATTTGCCACTGGGATCACTGTGATCACAACGCGTGATGGTTCAGGTAAACCAGTCGGCATTACCGCTAATAGTTTTGCGTCAGTATCGCTAGAGCCAGCCTTGGTCTCTTGGTGCATCGATAAAAATGCTACTCGTTATGCCGAATTTGCAGAAGCAGAATACTTTACTATTAGCATTTTAAACTCCGAACAACGAACTGTATCGGACTTGTTCGCAATGCGCAGTTGGGACAGTAGCTTATTTGACGAAGTAGAATGGTTTGAAGGGCACAATACGGTCCCACAATTGCCCGGTGTTCTCGCCCGTTTTCACTGTAAAACCAAAAACTTATATGAGGGTGGCGATCATACGATTATTGTCGGTTTAGTCGAAGACTTTGACGCAGATCCACAATCACCCTTGGTGTTTTTTCAAGGCGACTATCTAACGGTTCATGGAAAATAAGGCTCCGCTAGAAAATAAAGTCCCACCACCTATTATTTTGATCGCGGCGCTGTTTATAATGCGTGCGATCGCAAGCTTCGATCCATTCATACAGGCTTGGGCGTACTCTATAAGCTTAGGTTGGCTGTTTGTAATTATCGGCTGCGCAATCAGTCTTTCTGGCATGAGGAGCTTTGTACGAGCAAAAACTACGGTAGATCCGCTAAACCCTCAAAAGGCGAGTCGATTAGTTACGTCTGGAATATTTAGCTTTACCCGTAATCCCATGTATCTAGGCATGGCTGCGATAAGTGTCGGCGGTGCAGTGTACCTACAAAGCCCATTAGCTGTGTTTGGTGTGGTTGCGTTTGTTGTCTACATTCAACGTTTTCAGATACGGCCAGAAGAAAAGGCTATGCAGACGCTATTTGGTGAGCAGTTTGCACACTACAAACAACGCACTCGACGCTGGTTGTAGTCTCTAGTGTCCTAGAGCCTGAATTAGGCTAACGGACGGTTTTGAAAAACCACGCTTTAGGCGCAACTCTATTTCTATTTAAGTTCTTGATCGATCACTAAACGCACAACTTCGTTGGCGCTTTGGATTATTCGTACAGGCGTTGCCTGAAAGTCTCCCGCACTTGCTATCGGTTGGCCTGAAAGGCTTACCCGAGCGCTAATTTCAATGTTTTCGAATTTAGATAACTGAAGTTGCTCCATCATCGAATCTCGATCACTCAAAACCAATTGTGCTGGAAGAGTAGATACTCTGTAGCGTTTAACCGCTAGTGGTGCTCTGGGGCCGCCTACAGCTCGTGCAATGACAAATACTAAGGTTTGCGGATCTAGCTGGCTGATTATTGACGGATCTATGAGCACTGATACTCTAATACCGTCCACCGCTGAGGCATTAGACGATTCTGTTGTGTCGGCTACGACAGGAGCGGAATCTTGCTTAGTTCCTTGTGCATTCGCGCCTGGCAATAATGTCTCGGCATCAATTTGGGCGAGAATATCGGCTAACTCAGACTGCCGCTCTGGCATCTCGGCCAATAAAGGCAATAATGTTTGCCAATAGCCCTTTGCTGATGCGTTGTCGCCATTTTGTACAGCATTCAAACCTGCTAGCCAAAGGGCTTGCGGTTGTTGCGGGTCAAGTTCTAGCGCCTGACTAACGTACTCCATTGGCTTGCCACTTAACTGACCTTGAGCATTGAGAGCACTTGCATCGGCAAGTGCAGCGAACGTAACCGCATTGTCACCGCCTAATCGTAATACCTGCAGGTAAGCGCGTTCGGCTTCGGCGTAGCGTCCTAACCCTAGGTACGTTCGAGACAACACACGCCAACCATCGAGATCGTCTGGGTTTGCATCTAGTCGTGTTTCAATCTCCTTGACCATTTCTGAAACCTCAGCAATATCAAATGCTGGTTCCTGGGTTTGTACTTCGGCCATTAACGTGACGACTTCAGGGTTCCCAACCCAGTAGTAATAGATAGCGGCACTAGAGAGGGGCAATACAACGGCAAGAATTAAGGCGGTACGTCGGGCAGTTGCTCTTTGTTGAGGGGGCAGGCCTGCATCGCGATGCACCTTAATAACCTCGCTCGAATCCATCTCTAAGGCGAGATTTGATTCGAGTTCATCTTTTAGCGCTGCAAATTGATCATCGTCAAGCTTGCCAGACGTATGCTGTTGCTCTAGTTCGCTGAGTCGTGATCTAAGAAACGATATATTTGAATTATCGCCATCAACCATACGACCTTCGTTTACTGAACCCAGTAAGGGTCTTACCGCCAACCACAGTGCAAACAAACAGATCGAAAGAGCGATCAGTACAAAAAGGGTCATGAGTCATCACTCCGTGGTGAATTTAGTAATTCTTTGGCGCGGCTTAAAGCCGCTGAAGTTGCACCTTTTTCTTCTGAGCTTTTGGCTTGTTGTGGTTTAGTCGTACGACCAAAAAAGAACCATAAGCCCAGCAAAAGTGCACTCAAAGGCGCGACCCATATGAATGCGGTGTAAGCGGTAAATGGGGTTCTGTACAGAACGAAATCACCATAGCGTTCCTGCATGAAGCTACTGATTTGCGCATCAGATTTGCCAGCGCGCAACATGTCAGCGGTCTTTTGCCTAAGATCTTTAGCTAAGTCTGCATCTGAGTCGGCCAAGCTTTGGTTTTGGCAAACGAGGCAGCGAAACTCTTTAATCAACTGGTTATAACGTTGTTCTAGTTCAGGTGAATCAAATGACTGAGCTTCGAGTATTGCGTATGAGTTGGAGACTGCAAAGAAACTCAAGCTAAACGCAAGCGTAAACGCTGCTAGGCGCTTTAGACAAATAGCGAGCGTCTGAGATAGCTTAGCTGTAGTTTCCAATCGCCCCACACTAGAATCAGTCATTGAGATAGTGGATTTATTCATAATTATTGCTTTATTAGTTTTCATCGTGCACTCAAATCGCTAGATCCGCTCAAATCGAACAGAGGCAGAATATCTTTTTCGATGACCTCTGCTGTGACTGGGCCTGTGTGCTTGTAGATGATTGTGCCAAACTCATCAATAATGAACGTTTCGGGCACACCGTAAACGCCCCATTCAATACCAACGTCGCCTTTAATGTCGGTCGGGATATGAGTATAGGGATCGCCTCGTTGAGCTAGCCAAGCGACTGCATCGCTAGCTTCATCCTTATAATTGAGACCAACTAAAGGAATAGATGTTTGCTGGGCTAACTGGTTAAATATAGGGTGCTCATAACGACAAGACACACACCAAGAAGCCCACACGTTAAGTATCCAACGTTGGCCCTTCAATTGATCAGGCGTAAACGTGGTGTTTTCCACCTTCAACTCAGCCAGTTCAAAGGCGGGTGCAGGCTTGTCTATAAACGTCGAAGGTAGCTGTTCCGGATTAAGTGATAAACCTATTCCTAGGAATAGAGCAAGCACCAAGAACACGGCTAGTGGCAAAACAAAAGGTAAGCTTTTTTTGTTTATCATTGTTGTTATGAGTAGTTGTGTGTAGCTCTTAGGCTTCTTTCTTAACGACTTTGGGGATTCTATAGCGCTTATCGAAACACGCGATTAGTGCACCCAGAGCCATGAAAAAACCACCCAGCCAAATGCAGGCAACGAACGAGCGTATATAGATTCGAACGCTCCACGAGCCTTTATCAATAGGTTCGCCCAATGAAACGTACAAATCGCGGCTGAGCGTCGTGTCAATTGCGGCCTCGGTCATTGGGTTGCCACTAGAGTAGAAGCGCTTTTGAGGGTATAGATTTAGTTCGTTTTTCTGGCCCGCAAAAGAAACCATGAACTTGCCTTCTTGGGCCGTATAGTTTGCTTCGCGCTTTTGTCTAACGCCATCAAATCTAAACTCGTAACCGCCTAGCTCATAGGTTTCACCAGGGTTCAATTTAATATCTTTCTCAAGGCTGTAAACGTTGACGTGGGTTACGCCAATAATAAATACCGCTAAGCCGATATGTGCGACCATCATGCCCCATGTGGAAGCGGGAGTCGTACGAATTGCGTTTAGTTTGTCGGACTGAAATTTGAGCCGTTCAAAGCCCGCATTTAACGACCAAATTAAAACCCAGATTCCGAGCGTTAAACCCAGAAAGCCAGACCACTTGAACTCTTCCAGGGAAAGCATGGTTGTAAACGCAGCCGAACTTAGCATCGAGACAGTAAGGATTACTAAGCTTGGCGTGATAAAGCGGCTAGGGTGATCCTGCTTCCAGCGACTCATTGAGCCAATGCCTACGATGACGGCCAAGGGAATCGTTAAAATCGCAAACATCGAATCGAAGTAGGGCGGGCCAACCGAGAGTTTTTGTCCGGTTAGCGCATCGATAATAAGAGGATACAGGGTGCCTACCAAGACCATGAATGCAGCACTCATTAGCAACACATTGTTTGTAAACAACGCGCTCTCTTTGGAAAAAGTTTTAAATTTTGTTGATGACGTAAATGTATGAGCCTTAGCTGCAAATAAGGTTAAGGAACCACCGATCACGACCACTAAAAAGGCCAATATGAATAGACCGCGTGTTGGATCGCTGGCGAATGAGTGAACCGACGTCAAAACGCCAGAACGCACCAAAAACGTGCCTAACAGACTTAACGAAAACGCAAGGATGGCAAGCAGTGCTGTCCATGCCTTAAACGCACTTCGCTTTTCAGTTACGGATAAAGAGTGGATTAATGCTGTACCCACTAACCACGGCATAAAAGAGGCATTTTCAACAGGATCCCAGAACCACCAGCCGCCCCAGCCGAGCTCGTAATATGCCCACCAGCTCCCTAAAACAATCCCGATGGTCAGAAACAACCAGGCCATTAGAGTCCATGGGCGAGACCAACGAGCCCACGCCGTATCGAGCTTTCCACCTAGTATGGCTGCAATTGCAAATGCAAACGCAACGCTAAAGCCCACATAACCCATGTACAACATAGGAGGGTGAATTAGAAACCCGAAGTCTTGCAAAAGCGGATTCAACTCTCTTCCATCTAATGGTACTGGAAAGATTCTTTCGAACGGGCTTGATGTAAACAGAGTAAATGCGACAAAGCCGATACTCACAAAGCCTAGTATTGAAAGGACCCTTGCGATCATCTCAAGCGGGATGTTGCGACTAAATCGGGCCACCAACGCACTCCAACCACTGAGCATAAGTAGCCAGAGTAGCAGAGAACCCTCGTGACCACCCCAAACACCAGAAAGCCTGTATACCAAGGGCTGCTGTAGGTTTGAAGTATTAGCCACGTAAGAAATTGAAAAGTCGTTTAGATAAAAACCATAGGTTAAGATCGCATACGACAGAGCAACAATTAAAAATTGCGCGTACGTTGCACTGCGAGCAAAGTGCAACATTGCGGTGTTGTTTTTTTGGAGTCCAACTAACGGAATCACAAACTGCACTATGGATAAGATCAGCGCTAACACCAGAGTAAACTGGCCTAATTCACCTAACATAGGTTAGATCTCCGAGATTTTTTAACAATAAGGGGGTTGCGATGAGTAGGCATTAGATTTCGACCTTCCCCTCGCTCAGTTCGCACTTGTTGGCTTGCGCTTGCATCATTGCTTCGGCGGCTTCTTTTGGAACATAGTTCTCGTCATGCTTTGCTAAGACCTGACTTGCAACCAAGGTCTTATCGCTGCGAAACTTACCCGCCGAGATGATGGCTTGGCCTTCACGGAAAAGGTCAGGCAGTATTCCTGTGTATTGAATAGTTACTTCTTCTTCGCAATCCGTTACTACAAAGCGCTGTGTTACATCGTCTTCAAGGCGTTCGACAGAGCCTTTCTTGACAATGCCAGCAACTTTATATTGCTGCGCGGGATTAATGACTTCTGTTTGCACTTCTGATGGTGTCAAAAAGTACTCAATGCTGCTGTTCATAGCCTTTAAAGCGAGAAAAGTAGTCACCGTTATGCCGACTAGGAGTAGGGCTACGGTGGTTAAACGTCGTTTTTGAGTAGGGCTCATACGTCAAATTTATCCTTACGTTGTAGTTGGGTGATCAAGCGCCGTCGAATTCTAGCATTGCGCCGCTTTGCCAAGATGAAAATTGAAAGAATTGCGAGCATAGACAGCCCCCAAGAAGTCCAAACATATGGTGCATGGCCGCCCATATATAAAAATTCGCCTAAACTCAATTGATTAACCTCGTTTTATCCATGTTTTTGCCATGCCTTGTACCCATTGCTTGCCTTTGTTTTCTTCTAGAACATGGGCTCGAAGGTTGAGAAACAGCGCATAACCATAAAAGAACGTTGCCGAACCCGCCATCAATAGTAGTGGCGTAAGCATGCTTGGGGGCATTGCCGGTCCGCCATCGCGGAACACCGTTTGGCCTTGATGCAGGCTGCTCCACCATTCAACCGAATAATGAATGATGGGCACAATCACAACTCCGACGATACTGAGGAGCGCAGTGGCTCGTTCACCAATGCGTCTTTCATCAAAAGCGTGATACATCGAAAAAATACCGACATACAAAAATAGTAGAATCAACTCAAAGGTAAGGCGTGCGTCCCAAACCCACCACGTACCCCAAGTGGGTTTAGCCCAGAGGCTGCCTGTAATCAGGGCCAGTGCTGTAAACACCGCTCCAATAGGCGCCGAGCAAATTACCACCGCGAATGCCATTTTCATACGCCAGATCAAGGCGATTGCTGCAGCAACAGCCATAATTACGTAAATCATGAGCGATAGCCAAGCGGCAGGCACATGCACAAAAATAATTCGGTAGCTATCGCCCTGTTGATAGTCGGCCGGTGCAACCACTAAGCCGAGATAAGCGCCTGGAATAAATAGCGCCAGGGCTAGCAGTCCAAAAATAGGCGTCGTTACCGTTGAGATAGGATAAAACTCTTTGGGCGAGCCAAGCTGGTGGTAAAAGCGGTTTAAGATAGAAAACACAATATCCTCAGCTCAAAAGCGTTATTCAATGGTTAGGCGAAGAGCCGCTGCAATAGCAAACGGCGCAAGCGTAATGGCAAGCACAGCAATAGCCGCAAGTGCGTACAGTTCGGTGGCGATACTAAAGCCTTGAGCACTAGACCCCAAGGTACTTGCGCCAAATATTAATATAGGGATTGTTAACGGCAAGGTGACAACTGTGATGAGCAAGCCACTTCGCTCGAGCGTAACCGTTAACGCGGCGCCAATTGCGCCAATTAAAAGAATGCTGGGAGTACCAAGCAACAGGCTCAGAGCCAAGACTGCAAATAAATCCCAGGGAAGGGCGTAGGTGACAGCAATGATTGGCGCCATAAGAACTAAGGCAAGGCCTGTAGTACACCAATGCGCTGCTACTTTAGCGAAAACCGCCAGAGGCACTGAACGATGGCCAATAAGCCATTGCTCGATTAGCCCATCGCGAAGATCGTCTTTAAACAAAGATTCTAAGCTCAACATAAGGGCGAGTAATACGGCAACCCAAATAACACTCCCACCAATTTGGCTCAATACACCATTGCCGCCGAGGCTGTCTGAGGGAACGCTAAACGGGAAAAGTAACGCAATCAATACAAATAAACACAAGGGTTGACCAATTGCACTCGAGTTTTTGAGCAACAACTGGCATTCACGCTTGAAGAATAGGGTGAATGTATTCACGAGGCATCCATGCTCATTGCGTTGTTAGTTGCAGATGCGATAACTAATTCCTGAAGGTATGGGCTTAATCGAGAATCAGCTAGGCCTTGATGATGGGTTAGCAATATGGCGCCTTGCGTGCGTAAATGCTCCTCAAACAACGAAATGAACAACTCACGCCCTCTCACGTCAATACCTGTAAGTGGTTCATCTAGCATCCATACGGGCTGCTGAGATAACAGCACGCGCGCTAGACTCAGCCGACGTCTTTGGCCAAACGAAAGGCTTTTAGTAAGTAAGTCTGCGCAATCAAGTATGCCGACTCTGTGCAAGTATTCATCCAAGTCTACGCTGCTTGAACGTTGAGCAGTTTCGTAGGCGTACGTCGTGGAATAAAAACCATTGTAAAACTCAAGATTTTCCAATGCAGTGAGTTCAGGCTTTAATCCGTCGCTATGACCTAAATACGCAAAGCATGGGGCCGGCGAAGCTTCTGGGTCGGTAGTATGGCTCAACCACTGGACTGCATCGCTTTGGGGTTTTTGACCGCCATCAAGTAATCCAGCAATCTGACGCAACATGCTAGTCTTACCTGAACCGTTACTGCCAATAATGTGCCAGCATTGTTCTTCATGCACGCTAAAGGTGATGTCCGAGAACAACTGCTTATCACCGCGTTGGCATGATAATTCGTTGACCTTCAGTAATGTGTTTGAAGTCATTTAAGCGAGTTTATTCGTTGTTTCGGGTAGTTTGGGTAAGTAGGGACTTTGGCTAATGCGTGTTTTGATCTAAATTAACCTGAGTTTTGATACCATTCTAACTATAAGGAGAGTAGATATGTAAACGCACCTTTTGGGCACCTATTTACGTAACTATTCATATGCTAAAAGATGTACCAATAGACTTGCTAAGCTGAGCGATTTTGCAATAGCGAGAGTTTAGCAATACCATCCATTCCTTGCACCTCATTCAGCGCATTTGCGCACAAGTCCTTTAAGGAGATTCTGTGAACAAACTTGATACAACCGCATTTCGATACACAGGCATTAAACCAGATATTAAAAACCTAGAGACTGACGTAGATCAAGGTTTCTCTAAAAAGGAATTAAAGAAGATTAAATCCACGCTATCTGAGTCATTGGAAGAACTGCAACAACGCTTATATGCGCAAAGCAAACAGTCCGTATTGATCGTTCTACAGGCTATGGACGCTGCCGGTAAAGACAGCACTACAAAAAAGCTCACGTTGGGTCTAAATGCGCAAGGCTGCCAAATCCATTCATTTAAAAAGCCGACAGATATTGAGATGGCGCATGATTTTCTTTGGCGCATTCACAAACGAGTTCCCGCTCAAGGGGAAATCACTTTGTTTAATCGTTCTCACTACGAAGACGTATTGATTGTAAAAGTTCATGGATGGGCTGACATAAATGAGATAGATCGACGCTATAACTACATAAATGCCTTTGAATCATCACTTGAGGATCGCGGAACTCGAGTGATTAAAATAATGCTTAATATTAGCCCTGAGTACCAATTAGAGCGATTCAAGCGTCGACTTGAAATACCGGGGAAAAATTGGAAATTTAATCCTGGCGATTTAGATGAACGGGCGCATTGGGATTCGTATATGGAGGCATTTTCTACCGCTATTGAGCGCTGTGCGCGTGATTCCGCTCCGTGGTACATAGTACCTGCTGAAAATAGAAGCTTTAGGGATGCGCTCATCGCACAGATTTTGCATGATACCTTGTTAGAAATGGACCCACAGTATCCTGAGCCTGACTATGACCTTAAAGCATTCACGTCTGAGTCAATTAGCTGAACGTCACTTTTAAGTTCTAGTCGCTGAACGCTACTTTGATATTCTAGTTATTGAGCGACTCTAAATTTCTTACGGCCGCGGCGTCGCCTTGTGCTGCGGCTTTCTCGAACCATTCAATTGCTGTGCGCCGTGAACTAGAAACACCAAGTCCTCGTGCGTACAGTATCCCTAAATTGGTCTGAGCACCGGCATAGCCTTGTTCAGCGGATGCGCGATACCAAAAGAACGCCTCTTTGTAATCTCTAGGTAGCACTAATCCGTCTTCGTAAAGACTGCCTAGGTCGGATTGTGCCCATGCTCTTCCTTCAGCTGCGAATGCCTGAATCGCGGGTAGTGCTGCTCTGATGATGCGGTCTGCTTCATTACGGTTCTCCGGAAAGCCTCTACCTAAAAAATGCATGTAGGCAATTCGAAATTGCGCCCGCGAAATGCCTTTATCGGCCAAAGGCTTGAGCAGAGCAGCTGCAGAAGCATAGTCTCCTTGGTAATATGCGGCGAGACCTCGCTCCAAATACTGACGATCGAATGCGGCTTGTTCGGACGCTTCTTGTTCAGGAGTCCGTGATTGAGAGACCGTCGACCCATTGGTGTTTCTGGTAGGCACGTTATTGCTGGTAGATACATTATTTCTGGCTGCCGGAATAGTCTCTGCAGCGGTAATTTGTGCGGGCGTATCTACATTTAATAAATCAGGAGATCCATTATCAGAATTATCTCGCTCAGAACGATCATTGTCTTGCGGCGGCACACTAGATTGGTTTTGTTGTTGCGCCGCTAGCGCTCTTTTGCTAAGAGGCTGGGCGCGACTGACAATTGCTTCGATCATCTCAATAGACGGATTCTCAGGAGCAATCACGCCAACTGTTGCCAAATAACCCGCAGCCGCTTGATATTGTCCAGCAAGAGCCGCCGTATTGGCTAGTTCGATATAAGTATTTGCAATATTCTCGACGCCAGCGTTTGCCGCCTCATTGTTTGGGGCAAGTTCAAGTACCTGTTTGTAGAACGACCAAGCATTGTTCTGCGCGGGAAGAATGTAGTTTTCGCTCGCAAATGCGGTACTCGCTCGTTCTAGCAATCGCTCAATTTGAACAGCTTTTTCTGCCGTTTCAATGATCTCGGCTAGTTGCGCATACTCATCTGAGTCTTGGTTTAGCTCAGCCAATTTATTTAAAGAAGATCGCGCAGCAACGAAATTACCCTGATTGGCCGATGAAGTGCCTGTGCTTAAAAAACGACCATTAATGTATTTCAAGCCTCTTTTCGCATCAACACTTGTTGGGTTTAGTTCGAGTATCTCGCGATAGGTATCGGCGGCATTGCGGCCTTGTGGCAAGGTGTAGTTTCCTTCGATAAGGTAACCTTCTGCCAATTCAAGCAGCTCCTTACTGCGAGTTTCTATGTAGTCCTGCTCACGAAAGTCCTCGGCTCGTGGAATGTCAGTATCACGTACAAAAGAGCTCGCAACACCTTCATTTAATTCAGGAATCTCATCGGCTCGAGACTCGGTATAAAAAGACTTAGTTTCGATCTGCTCTCCCTCTAGCGCTACCTCAGTCACTCCCTTTTGATCTTGAGGCCAAAAGAAAGCCAATAATATTAAAGAAACGATGGAGAAGGCCGCTACATTTATCACCCCGAAGGAATTAATCTTGGCCCAAACAAAATGCCTCATGCTTTTGCTTGTGACTCCCTTTAAGTCCCCGCCTAGGTCACCGCCCAATACTCTAGGTTTGCGCCGTCGAGCTGTGATTGTGTCGGCCGCAGCTTCGCCATCACGCTTAATTCGTGGTTCTGCTCTGCGCGCTTTTTTGGCGCGCAAGGCTTTTTCTAACTCTGAACGACTCGGAGGCGCTGACATAATTATTAATTCGAAAAGTGCGTGTTTTAACGGCGCGTTATAGGTTTAACGCGCGAACCTAAACGCTGTGACTGCGCATAATACTATTGCTAGCTACAAATTACACCGAACATTAACGACCAGTGAGCTAAATCGATAAATGCAGTGCTCTTAGTGCGTAGCATCGCGGACTCAATTTCTGCAGCGCTGGATGGCTATTAGACTTGCCTAGCCCTTAATAAAGAAAGGCAAGCCGAAGCTTGCCTTTCTTTATCCAAGTACAATACACGTACTTTTTTCGCGGAATAAGCTGCGTTAAGCGGCCGCTTCTTCGCGTTTGTGGTCGATCACTTTCGCGGAGCTTTGAGTGCCACTCCCAATACTGATCTTTCTGGGCTTCATAGCCTCAGGGACTTCTTTCACCAAACGTACGCTTAACAGACCGTCTTTAAGATCGGCACCGACGACTTCGATGTGGTCAGCTAAATTGAACTTTCTCTCGAAAGTGCGCGTTGCGATTCCTTGATGTAGGAATTGTCCTTTTGTTTCAGCAGGATCTTTCTTGCCAGTAATGGTCAAGACGCCTTTTTCGACTTGCATGTCTAGCTCATCTTGAGTGAATCCAGCAACAGCAACGGTAATTGCATAGTTGTCATCTTCTAGAGCCTCGATGTTGTAAGGCGGGTAACCAGCTGATTTTTTTTCTGTTTGAGAAGCGGCGTCTAACAACGACTCAAAACGGTCAAAGCCAACACTGCTACGGTAAAGAGGGGTAAGGTCAATTCTATTCATTTTTATCTCCAAAATTATTCTTAAATAAGCAATAAAGTATTTTAAATCATTAGCTTACAGTCTCTTGTTAGACTTGTTGTGCTAATGGCTTATCGGCTCCATTGGACACCGACACTAAGCATTTAATGCTTTTTTGGAGTACTTCAAGGGTAAGTCGAAAAAAAATTATATTTTTCTTTGTGTGGTCAGTAAGAAGCTCAAAATTGAGTCTTCATTTCTACCTAATTGGCTTTGCATACGCCAATCGTTCTAAAGTGTTTGTGGTGTGGTATCCATCTAATCCAGATACACAGACTGTTTGAGCCGACTCGATACACACTTTTCCATCGTCTTCAATCCAGTCTGTTGATTTAATATGAATCTCATCAATTTCGCCAATGATCATGATGGTGTTGTTAACGGCTAAATTGACTTGTTCAACTAACCGCATCCCTAAGCGAATAGCGCTTTCGGCCACATAGGGCGCAGGGAAATCCAAGTTAAGGGCCGACAAACCGGCTTTCTCGAACTCTGATTCCTCACGTTCGTAACGCGCTGATGTGTGATGCGCCTTTGGGTAAATACTTTGGTTTACCTGGTTAAGTGTGTAGCAGCCTGTTTCGATGATGTTTTCTAGGGTGTGTCGCTCTACCGTATGGGGCCTGTTGATAAACGCTAACAGTGCTGGATCCGCTCCTAAATGGACCACTGAAGACACAATACAAAGATTGTCTAAACCGTTTAGGCCTCGAGTGCCCACTAAATTGGCGCTTTTGAAACCACTGAGGGAATTTATAAAGTGTGCTCGATAGCGTTGGTCCATCTCTTTAATGTCTTGTTTGGTATATTTCATATAGACTCGCGGTTTAAAATTTTGTGGCTATGTTTCATGCTCGTAGCATGCGAACAAGCTTGTTCGCGTACTCAATTTTAGGGTATTCGTTAACGCTAATAATTAGGTATCAGTGTAATAATGAAAAAGGCTTTGGTGATTGGTGCACAAGGCACAATTGGAGCAGCCATAGTAGACCACTTGCAAGGTCGATATGAAGTGCACGCATTGAGTCGCAACAAAACAGATTTTAGTGAAGAAGGGCTTAAAGACGCCGCTACGGCGCTACAGTTAAAACTTGATGATCCGAGCCCATTCGAGCTAATTATTTGTACTATTGGTTTTTTAAGCAAGCCTGGAGTATCGCCCGAGAAAAAACTGGCTGATCTTGATGCGCAATCATTAATGGAATATTTTTCGGTAAACGCTGTAATTCCGGCGCTCTGTCTTAAATATTTTTCGCCAATGCTTAAGCGAGACAGCAAGTCTTGTTTTGCTGTACTAAGTGCAATGGTGGGTAGTATTCAAGATAATAAGCTCGGTGGCTGGTATGGTTACCGCAGCTCTAAAGCGGCGTTAAATATGTTAATTAAAACCGCTTCAATTGAGTTGAAAAGAACCAATAAAGTAAGCGTAGTCGTGGCAATACACCCCGGTACAACTATTGGGCCCTTGACTCAACCATTTTCGAAAAACATAGATAAATCAAAGTATTACGAGCCACAGCTCAGTGCTCAACGAATAGTTGACGTATGCGAGTCATGCGAAATCGATGATTCTGGTCAATTATTTAACTGGGATGGCAAACGTCTTAATTGGTAATAAACACTTAAATGCAATATCCCGCACAAGTACAAGCTTGCATCGACCTATTAGCGGTGCAACTCAAAAACCAATCGGTTGCCGATAGGCTGCTGTATGGCTATTTTAGAGGTCGCCGTTATATTGGCAGTAAGGACCGAGCTAAAATAACAGAGTTGTTCTACGCATTTATGCGACAACGTTTGCGCATTGAACATTATGCACACGCATTACAGATCGAACTAAGCCCCGAACATTGTGTTGCTATAGGTCTTTGGCTAGACGGTGCCGAACTGCGTGAGGTTTTCACTGGTGACAAGTATCAGCCGTCCAAGCTCTCGCACGATGTGCTCGAGCGCCTGAATGGAGCCGATCTCAGCTCAATCGAACTCCCAATAAACGTTGAATACAACGTACCCAGTTGGCTTATTCCTTATTTCTCTCAAAACGAGCTTAATGAAGAGCTTTGTTTAGAGCTCAAAGCACTGAATCAAGAGGCGCCAGTCGATATTCGAGTGAATACACTCTCTACAACTCGAGAAGAGGTTTTAGAGGAACTGCGTTTTCTAGATATTTCTGCGCAGGCAACAACTTTATCTGAGCTAGGCATTCGCTTTACACAGCGTGTGCCGGTTTCTAACTTGGCTCTGTTCAAGAAGGGTGGGTTTGAAGTTCAAGACGAAGGGTCTCAATTGCTCGCGGCGGCCTGCGGTGTCTCTGCGGGAGACAAGGTTATAGATTTTTGCGCTGGTGCTGGCGGAAAAACGCTTGCTTTGGCCGCCGCCATGAACAACAAGGGCACGATTATTGCGTGTGATATTAGTGAGCCACGGCTCAATGAGTTGTCTAAGCGAGCTAAACGGGCAGGGGTGTTCAACGTTCGTCCACTGCTGTTGAACCACGAGCACGATAAACGCCTTAAAAGACACATTAAGACCGCTGATGTAGTGCTAATAGATGCGCCTTGTTCTGGTTCAGGTGCTTGGCGTCGCAACCCTGATGCGCGATTTAATATTTCTGAAGATTGGTTAACGGATCTCACCAAACTACAGAGTGCCATTTTGGATAGTGCATCGCGATTAGTTAAACCAGAAGGGCGATTAGTTTACGCCACTTGCTCGATGTTTAACATTGAAAACGAAGATAAAATATCCAATTTTTTAAATAAAAACAATGGTTTATATGACTTATTGAATGTAGATTCAGTTCTTACGAACGCTTCGAGTGAATCAGGGTTTCTAAAGCTTTCGCCAGCCAAATCAAACACGGATGGTTTTTTCGCAGCGGTTCTGCAAAGACGTCCTGAAGCTAAGGACGATGCTGAGGCATAGTCAAAGACATAAAACTCACTCCCTAAATACTTAGGGAATAAGTTTTTGTGCCTTAAATAAGGCCTTTCAATTACGTCTAACTACCAAAAATCTTAGTACTAGTTAGTGCTAATTGTTACCCAGCTTAAACTTAAGCCCCTTAACTTTGTCGCCTAGCTTGTCCTTAACGGTATCATTTATTTTTTCGTTAACCTTTTCGTTAACTTCCTCTTGAACTCGGCGTTTCACTTCGTTCGCTAGAGCCTTAATTTCTTGAGTCGCGTAGTTCTTCACTTGAGCGCTAACGTGGCTGGTTAAGCGAACCGTGATTATGTCTGCAATCTGCTCAGGTGTACCGACTAAGCCTGTTATAACAAAGTCATCCATTATAAATGAACGCTGTCCGAGCTTATCTGAAGACACATTAACTTTTGCTCTATTTAAACTAAAAGAATTAATGGTGATTTCAGGCATCCCTTCGTCAACTTCATCTTCTGTAATTTCTTCATCAACTGGCATGTTGTCAACCAGGTCTTCAAAATTACTGCGTGTGCCTATTAAATCTGCATTAATTACAGGTTCGTCGATTAATATCGATTTAATTAGTTGGTTTTGATAATCCACATCCGCCTTAAGTGTGCTAATTTCGATCGCATTAACTGATGTGTAACCACTCACATTAGCAATCGACATACCTTTAATTAAAGCTGAGCCATTACGTAAATCGGTCTCAACTGATTCTACCGTTAGCGTTGAGCCCAGTGCTGCCGTACCTTCAGCTTCGATAGTATCTTTGATCATGCCGTCCAAATTGCTTAAAAACACCGTTGAGGCGACGGCAATTATAATAACGAGAACAAGTAATCCAATTAGTAATTTTTTCATGACTTCACCTTTAGAATTGTGAGTGTATAGCGGTGCTATTGCCGCTTATCTTATCGACTTATACCGAAAAACAAAAGGGGCGAATGGCCTACGAGAATTCGTCCGTATTATTACGGTTGATAAAATCGGAGGCTTTTTAAGATTATCTTCCCTAAAAACTACTACTCTTACACTACGAATCTAGGTTCGAAATACCATGTCGTTTCAGAATCGAATATAGGGTGGTGCGATTTAGGTCCATTGATTCGGCCGATTTGGAAACATTAAAATTATTTTTGCGCAAAGAATATAAAACCAACTCTTTTTCCAACTGATCGTGGGCTTCTTTGAACGAGATTTTATTGCTTGAAAAGTCCGAACAAACGTCTAAAACGTTTGCCGCTACGCCTCGCTCGACGCTAAAGGGCAGGTATAGCCGTATATCTGTAATACGGTGTACGCTCTCATAGTAAAGGGAAACAAGAAGAAAGACGGTGCTAAAGACTGGCATTAGGAGCGTGGCGGTAAAGTTAATACCTACTAACTGTAAAAGTACTATTCCAACCGCTAACAAGACGATAGGAGACAAGGAAAGCAGTGAGTACCAGCAACGAATTTCTGTGTCGGCGTCTTTAGCCGTAACGAGGCCGTTGATTAAAACGGATAAGAACGCGCCCATGCCGATAAGAACCGAAGCTTGAAATAGCGGGTAAATCTCTCCTCGTGTAGCCGCTATGGTAATTCCTGTAGCTACACTGCCGTTGACAATTCCGTCAGTAAAAAACAGTAGAGCAGAAAAAATGGATGCGTAGATAAACAGGCCTGTAATAATCGGCACTGAAAGAGAACGACGATGAACTGTAAAGTTTGCGTAGTTCAGCATGAATACTAGCGCCCACATAGACACTGCGTAGTAGGCTCTTGCAACAAAGTTGGCTGACTCGAAGTGCATATTAAATTGCACAATAGACATAACTTCGGCTGAGTTGTGAAGCGCAAACACAGCGAGTAATGCAGTGAATGCAAACGAATGCTTGGCTTTATAAGCGTAGTACAGAATGCAGACCTTGACCATCAAGGCAGTGATTCCGGGTATGTAGGCCAGTTCCATAATAATTTCCCAACAATAAGAGAGACTTGCTTAGGCTTCGGAGACGTCTTTAGTCGAGACCACAACGTATAACGACCTTACGTGTGTGTAGCTCGTGTTGGGTATTCTTTATCCATAAACACTATCTTATTCTACCATACGTTGTGATAAAGCCTATAAAGCCCGTACAATTCGACAGGTTTCGTCGCTAGAACGTGTAGCAAAATTGGCCTGCAGTCAATCCAGATCCAGAAAAACAGCCTCCAATTCGGTCACCCCTTTGAATTTCAGGGCGGTTGAGTAACTGCTGATAACTAATGGCAAAAGTTGCAGTAGTAATGTTTCCTAGCAACGGGTAGGTCCTAATCATTCTGTCGGCCCCAACTACAGTTATTGTCATCAAGTCTGCCCCATCTACATTCAATGCTTTAGAAGAATGGGCGCATTTTAAGTAAAATTTGTAACGCTGATCATTTGATACTCCTCTAAGCATTCTGGATTAATTATAGCCTCGATGTTATTTACAGGTCTGCCATTAATCAGGTTGCCAACAACGCCTTCTATTTTTTTACCTGATCGCGTGTATGGGATATCGTTTACCTGTATCACGTGCCTAGGAACATGACGAGGTGTGGTTTTTGAACGAATTGCCAGTTTTATCTCATTAATTCTATCTTGAGTCAGCTGTTCGTCTTCAACCATTTTCACAAAGAGTGCCACTTCTACATCACCAGCAATTTTTCTACCTATGCACACAGAATCTTCTATGTAATGAAGCGGTTCGGTCTGACGATAAATTTCGCTTGTGCCAATTCGGACGCCCCCTGGATTGAGGGTCGAGTCACTGCGCCCAAAAAATACCGCGCCCCCATACTCGCTTACCAGAATATAGTCACCGTGATGCCACAAGCCTGGGTAGCGATCGAAATACGCTTTATTCAGGCGTTCGTTGTTAGGATCATCAAGAAAATAGATTGGTCTAGATGGGAAACTTTGCAAGCACACAAGTTCCCCTTCTTCACCTATTAACACCGCACCGTTTTCATCTACGCAGGCAGAATCCATTCCCAGCGGTGCGCATTGACACTCTCCTCGATAGACGGGAAGAACTGGATTACCACCGTAGAAGCAGCCTAGGATATCGGTGCCACCAGCAATACTAGACAGAAGCACATCAGACTTTAGGTTCTGATAAACAAAATCATACTGTTCCGGCAATAGGGGCGACCCAGTAGAGAGAATGGTTTCGAGACTGTCCAGGTTCAGAGAGGATAAAGCTGTATTAGAGTCTTCTAATGCACGAAGAAACTTTGGCGACGTACCGAAAATATTGATTTGATGTTTTTCGATCATACCGAGGTAATCCGGCATGCTAGGAAACCCGGGCGAACCATCGTAGAGGACCACTGTTGACCCAAAATAAAGCGAGCTGATCAACCAGTTCCACATCATCCAACCGCAGGTTGTAAAGAAGAATATTCGCTTCTCGGCGGTCAGATCGCAGTGCAGGCCGAGTTCCTTAATGTTTTGGATAAGGGTTCCGCCAACAGAGTGAACGATGCACTTAGGCTTGCCGGTGGTGCCAGACGAATACATGATGTACAACGGGTCTGCAAAAGCGCGAGGAACAAAAGAGGGTGTGCCGATAGCATTGGACATATTAGGCCATGGCTCGAGTAGATCATGGTCGTCGAAATCGTGGCTATCATCGTTCAAGCAAACGACAAATACCCGCTTAATGGAAGGCACTTGCGAGATTACTTCTGATATTTTTGGCAGACAGTCAAAATACTTTCCGCCATAGTAGTAACCAGCGGCGGCAACTAAAACCGAAGGTTTGGATTGCGAGAATCGATCAATCACACCGTCAATACCGAAATCTGAACTGGTCGATGTAAAGACTCCTCCAAGTGCCGTTGCAGCAAGCATTGCGACAGCCGTTTCAGGAACGTTTGGCATATAGCATGCCAGCACATCCCCGGTCGAGAAATCTGAACTAATCGTATTCTGAAACGTAGAAACCTGAGCTCGCAGTTGAGAATAAGTCAATGATCTCTGATGGCCATTCTCTAACACAGAAATAAGTGCGGTGTGTTGCTCCTCGCCTTTGGCCAGTAGATTCTCCGCGAAATTTAAGGAAACCTTAGGAAACCAACCATATTGTTCAAAGCCACTGTCTAGGTTGGCCGGGCTTAGTTCGCCTTCATACGCGATGTTAAACCAGTCAAAAAGCTCACTCCAAAATTCATTGGGATCACTAACTGAGTAGCGATGTAATGAGGCATAGTCATCAAATACGGCACCGGCTCTGTTTGACATATGCTGCATGAAGAGCCACATTTGACTGTTGGTTTTACGCGACTCACTTGGCCGCCAAAGCTCTACTGATTCAACCATAGTACTACCTACTTTCTTGCAGCCAACTGGAGATTATTTTATCGAAGTCGCTTTCAATTGCGTTCCTTGGCGGTTGATTCGCAGAGTGAGTGAACCTTGGGGCTGCTTGTGCCTGTAAGTGCTCATTATGCGTTCCGTAAACATTTCGGCTTTGCATATGCGGATGCTCAGCGGCTTCATCTGGGTTTAGAACCGGCGCAAAGCAAGCGTCGGTGCCTTCCAATAGTTCGCACCAATCCAGTTGGGTCTTGCTGGCAAAGAGAGCCTTAAAGGCTTCCTTTTGATTGGGCCAGGCGTCAATGTCAAATTGTTTAGCAAATTCAGGTTTCTCCGCTACACCGATTTTATCGATCAGGAGTTTATAAAAGTGGGGTTCTAAGGCACCAACGCTTACAAATTTTCCGTCGCTACACTCATAAGTATCAAACCAATGCGGGCCATCAAGAATACTTTTTCCGCGTTCATTTACCACAGTGCCCGAACTGCGCAGTGAGAGAACGAGGTTCATCATGTGTGCGCTGCCATCGACCATGGCGGCATCTACAACATCTCCTTTGCCGGTGCGTTGAGCATTCAATATACAAGCCAACATGCCTATTGTTAGATAGAGAGCACCACCGCCTATATCACCTGCCAACGTTGGTGGGGCAAAGGGAGGCTCGCCGGGTCTACCTGCGTACCAGAGGGCACCGGAAAGCGCTATATAGTTAATGTCGTGTCCTGCCGCTTGAGATAACGGACCAGTTTGCCCCCAACCAGTGACGCGACCATACGCAAGAGCAGGGTTAACTTCATGGCAGATGCTAGGCCCGAGTTCTAACCGTTCCATAACACCGGGGCGCATACCTTCAATTAAACCGTCTGCATGCTTTACCATTTCGAGCAACTTCGCGCGGTCGCCTGAATCCTTAAGGTCTAGTTGCACGATGCGTTTATTGCGTTTGTAGATTGTGTTGTGACCGATATCACCTACCGGAGGTTCTCCAGTGCTTGGTCTTTCAACCACCACAACGTCCGCGCCCATATCGGCTAGGTGCATCCCACAGAACGGGGCAGGGCCAATGCCTTCTATCTCGATAATTCGAATTCCAGAAAGTATGCTCATAATGTCTTAAGCACCCGCTTGCAGTGATATTATCTTGCTGTAAGCATCAAGCATCTTCTCTAGTTGAAGGTGGTATTCAGTCACACTGGCTTCCTTCACGTGTCCGTAGCCTCTGATTTTTTCGGGTAAGGATGCTATCTGTACCGCTAGCGGATAGTTGTCATTGTTCAAGGATGAACAAACTGTCTTAATCGTCTCTTCATAATCAACAATCAATTGTCGTTCCATCTTACGCTCCGACGATTTGCCAAAAACATCAAATGCCGTACCCCTTAAAAGTTTCAATTTTGAAAGCACTCTAAAAAGCGGTAACACCCAAGGCCCGAAAGTCATTTTCTTAGGCAGTCCACTTACCTTATCCTTAGGCGCGATAGACGGCGGCGAGAGGTTAAATTGCAATTTAAAGTCACCTTCAAATTCGGCGTTTAGCTTACGTTTAAATTCAGGGTCGCTATAGAGACGGCCAACTTCATACTCGTCTTTATAAGCCATTAGCTTATAGCCGTAACGAGCTACGGCCATGCTGAGTTCGTTCTTTTTATCTAAGCTAGATTCGGCCGTTTTTGTGGCATCCACCATGCTTAGATATCGCTGAGCATATTTCGAATCTTGGTATAAAGTCAGTTCGGTTGTTCGGTGCTCAATTAGTTGCTCCAAGGTTTTAGGAAACTCGATTTGTGAGCCTGAATTGCGATTAGCTATCTCGATTACGGCATCTAAGTCATGAGCAACACATCGTCCCCACTCAAATGCGGTTTGATTCCACTTTGGTGAGACTCCGTTTAATTCGATTGCCTGATATATCGAAGTTTTTGACAGCGGCACCAAGCCTTTCTGCCAAGTAAAGCCGAGCAACAGCAGATTCGCACCGATAGAATTTCCGAGTAATTTCACAGCAAGGTCAGAAGCGTTCAAATAGGTAGTCTTTTCCGAGTCTAAGACACTAATCAGGCGGTCTTTAACATTGTCAGAAGGGTATTGAAGGTCTGGGTCTCGAGTGAAATCGCCTGTGATCGCCTTGTTGGTATTTATCACTGCGGTTGTTCTTCGTTTCGAGAAAGTATCGAGTACCGCATCACTGGCGATGGTTAACATGTCATAGCCCAGCACTAAATCGGCACTGGCAGCATTTATTCGCGCGGAATTTATATCATCCGGTTTATTTGCAATGCGTGTGTGAGTTAATACCGCACCGCCTTTTTGTGCGAAGCCCATTTGGTCCACAATCGACACGCCTTTTTTATCTATGTGCGCTGCCATTCCTATGAGTGCACCAACGGTAATGACTCCAGTACCACCAACACCGCCAGATAAAACACCATAGGTGCCCCCCGAAGGTATATTGGCAATAACGGGCTCAGGCAGATTGAAAAGGTCTGGTGACGCGCCTTCTACTGCAGTGCCTTTACGCATATCACCCCCAAGCACTGTCACAAAGCTTGGGCAGAAACCGTTGTTACATGAGTAATCTTTGTTACAGGCCGATTGATCTATCTTGCGCTTACGGCCAAATTCGGTTTCTGTAGGTAACACGGCAACGCAATTGGATTTTTTACTGCAATCCCCACAGCCTTCACACACTCTGTCGTTGATGAACATTCGTTTTGCTGGGTCGGGAAATGTCCCACGTTTACGCCTTCGACGCTTTTCTGCAGCGCAAGTTTGGTCGTATATCAGAATCGACACGCCTTCGATCTCACGCATTTCTCGTTGTACTAGCTCTAGATCTTCTCGATGGTGGATAGTGGTACCGGCAGCGAAGTTGGAGTCAGTGCTATATTTCTCTGGCTCGTCGGTAACAACCGCGATACGTTCAATGCCTTCACCGCGCATTTGATTGGTGATTTGCGGAACGCTGATAGGGCCATCAACAGGTTGGCCACCCGTCATGGCAACAGCATCATTGAAAAGGATCTTATAGGTGATGTTCACCCCAGATGCGACGGCTGAGCGGATAGCGAGAGTGCCGGAGTGATAGTAAGTGCCATCCCCTAACTGTTGAAATACATGCTTTGTTTTTACAAATGGTGCCTGGCCTATCCAAGGAACACCTTCGCCGCCCATTTGGGTGGCGTATCCGACATCACGGTCCATCCAATAGGCCATGAAATGGCAGCCTACGCCGCCATAGGCTCTACTGCCTTCGGGCACCTTAGTCGATGAGTTATGTGGACAGCCTGAACAAAAGTAGGGCAGGCGAGTCAATGCTAACGCTTCTCTATCTTGACTACGAGCTAATTGAGTATCGAGTACATTCAGTCGACCACTTAGGTCAACATCTACGTATAACTTTTGGATACGAGCGGCAATGATCCGGGCAATTCTGTCTGTATGCAAATTACCGTAGTTTTCGGTCATCAAAAGACCCGCTTCGTCGCGTCTACCAACAATACTGGGGCGTTGAGCTTCAGGTAAGTGATAGCAAACATCACGAAGTGCATTCTCTATTTGTTCACGTTTATCCTCTATTACCAATATATCACTCAAGCCAGCAGCAAACTCTTTGTAGGTCTCACGATCAACAGGAAAGGGCATAGCCACCTTAAGAATACGAACACCCATTGAGCTTAGGTTCGCCTCACTTAAACCTAGGTCTTTTATAGCTTGCAAAGCATCGCGCCAAGTTTTACCCATCGCAGCGATTCCAAATTTTGGCATCTCGCTGTCGTGTGTCACTCTGTTCAACTTATTCGCTCGTGCAAATGCAACAGCTGCTGGAAGTTTGTAACGAAGCAGTCGCTCTTCTTGAAATGCCCAACTGTCGCCCACGCGAGAGTTAACTCCGTCAGAGGGAAATTTGAACTCGGGTGTCACAATTTGAATTTGGTCATGAGCTGCATTGATCGACGCTGCCGTTTCTATGGTTTCAGGCAGTAATTTATAACCAACCCACGCACCAGAGAAACGAGAAAGGGCAATACCATACAGCGCCATATCAAATACATCTTGAATGTCCGCGGGGTATAACACTGGCATCAATAAATCTTCAAACAGAAGCTCAGAATGGTAGGCGTCTACCGTCGAGGTCTGTGCTGGATCATCACCAGCTAAGACCAATACGCCACCATGTTTTGAAGACCCCCAATAGTTAGCTTGACGCATCGCATCTAAACTTTGGTCTAGACCGGGCCCCTTGCCATACCACATTGAGTAGACGCCGTCGTAATTGGCGTCGTTATGAAAATGAGTTTGCTGCGACCCCCAGATAGCCGTAGCAGCCATATGTTCATTAACGGCAGGCCAAAACTTAACATGGTGCTCTTTGGCTAGTTCTTCAGCGCGCCACATCTCTTGGTCCATAACCGTCATTGGCGAGCCACGGTATCCAGAAATAAAGCCAGCCGTGTTCAAGCCTGCGGCCATGTCTCGTCTTCGTTGAACCATGAGCACTCGCACAAGTGCTTGCGAGCCAGTTAAATATATTCGCCCCGAATCAAAGGTGTATTTGTCCTGCAGGGTAACTACTTGTTGATTCATAGATGGTTCCTTGCGATGTGGCGTTCGCTTATTTGATTAATTGATGTGACGCCTAACAGGCCCATGTCACGCTCAAGCTCTTCTTTTAATATGCCAAGCACCTTGCTTACACCTGCCTCGCCACCGGCCGCTAAACCGTAGATATAGGGTCTTGCAAAGGAGCAAGCGTCGGCTCCCATGGCCAGTGCTTTAATTATGTGTGTGCCTCTGCGAATTCCGCTGTCGGCAATGATTTCAATTTTGTCTCCCACAGCGTCGCGAATATTAGCGATTTGATGAATCGTCGGCATGACTCCATCTAATTGTCGGCCGCCATGGGTCGAGACAATAATGGCGCTGGCCCCTACATCGATGGCCTTTTTAGCGTCTTCAACCGAGAGAATGCCTTTTAGCGCTAGCGGGCCGTCCCAGTTGTTTCGGAACTCAGCGATATCGTTCCAGGTCACCGAAACGTCGAATAACGAGTGCGCCAACTCAAAAGTGTTCATGCCACCACCAAACGCATCAACTTTATGCGCAATATTGGACATTTCGAAATCTTGATTTGAGGCAAGAAAGGGCAAAGACCAAGCAGGCTTAGCAGCAAACTGGAAAAAAGTAGATGGCTTGATCTTAGGAGGAAAGCTTAAGCCGCTGCGCAAATCTCGCTCTCTATTACCACCAATCGAACTATCTACCGTAATGCAGATGCTATTAAAGTTCGCCGCCTTAGCGCGCGATAAAAACTCCAACGAGATGCCGCGATCTTTGAAAACATACACTTGGAACATCTTAGGGCCCTTAGTCACGGCACCAATCTCTTCAATGCTCGCTGTACCGAAGGTGGCGAGGGAATAGATAATGCCTAACTCATCTGCCGCTGTTGCCACACCAAACTCTTTGTCTTGATGATATAGGCGACTCGCACCGCTGGGCCCACAGAAAAAGGGAAGGTCCATTTCCACGCCCAAAACCTTTGTTTTGGTGTTAATTGAACTGACATCAACGAGCGTTTCGGGAATCAGAGAATAATGATCAAACGCGCTTACATTTTGGCGAAGGGTGATCTCATCTTCCGCACCGCCATCCATATATTCGAATATAGCGTGAGGCAGTTTTCGCTTCGCAATTTTTCGAAAATCAGCTACGTTGTAACAATTTTTAATTGACATATTTTTGCTCTTAGAAGGCTCTCTTTGGTTTGCTCTAGAAGGCAGATAAGCCGGTAAGTTGGCGGCCGATGATCAGTTTTTGAACCTCGGTAGTGCCTTCGGTAAATGAAAACACTTTTACGGCGCGACTGTAGTACTCAACTGGGTATTCTTTAGTTATGCCGCTGCCGCCGTGAATTTGAACAGCATCAGCTACTATCTCGCAGGCGAGCTCAGTGCCATACCACTTTGACATTGCCGCTTGTAGCTGGGGATCTTCGCCGCGATCGATCATATCCAACGATTTTAGTGCCATTAATTTGCCTGCTTCTAGCTTCGTGCGCATTTCAGCTAACTTGGCTTGAATCAGCTGCTTGCCAGCAATTGCAGACCCGAATTGCTTGCGCTCACCAGCGAATGCCAAAGCCTCATCAAAGGCTGCTTGTGCAATGCCAAGCGACATAAGAGCGACAATAGGCCGTGAGGATGATAAGAGCTTCATCATATGAGCCATCGCTTTAGGAGCAGGCACCATCACTCGGTGAGCGGGCACCTTGGTGTCCGAGAAAAATACTTGCGCAGTAGACTGACTATTAAGGGCTGTTTTATTTAGATTGCTGGTTTCGTAGCCGTCATCACGCTCTACTAAAATCAAACCAAGCCCTTGGTCGTCATCGCCCTCTACGAACCTGGCAAGCAGTAGAATAAAATCGGAATAGCCACCGCTGGATATCCATGTTTTCTCGCCATTGATAAGGTATACGTCTCCGGCTTTTTTCGCTTTGACTTGCAAAGATGCAACGTCAGAGCCGCCAGATGGTTCAGACATCCCTACACAACCCAAGATATCTCCTGCCATCATTTCGGGTAGATACTTGGATTTGATATTTTCAGGCGCGCCGGCCATCAACTTACTAGTGATACCCATGATCTGTGTGGTGATGCAAATATCGGGGGATGCTTTCGCCAGGTCATGCATCATCAAACCATAACTGACAAGATCAAGTCCCATACCGCCATCAGCCTCGGAGACAAATCCGTTGACAATACCGAATGGGATAAGCTTTTTCTGCAATTCAACAGCGAGCTCTTTGTCGATATATTTGTCGCGATATTGATGAGCAATAGGCTTGATTTCAGCATCGAGAAATCGATTAAAACTATCGATGAGTAATTGTTGTTCTTCAGTGTAAGAGAAATTCATAACGCGCCAGCTTGAGATTAGGGCTTAAGGTTACGAACTAAGTCTGTGTCTTGCCTATCATTTTTGGCAAACAGCCTGTCAAAGTTAGATATATCGCCTATAGACCCAATTTTTCAGTGACCGTATCGCGCATAACAAACTTTTGAATCTTACCAGTCACTGTCATGGGGAATTCATCAACAAACTCAACATACCGGGGCTTTTTGAAATGGGCTATTTGGCCATCACAATAGGCTTTGATTTCATCTTCATTTAGTTGCTCACCGACAACTGTTTTGATCCACACGCAAAGCTCCTCACCATACTTTTTATCTGGCACCCCAAACGCGGCAACTTCCATCACCTTGGGATGCGTGTACAGAAAGTCTTCTACTTCTTTGGGGTAAATATTCTCGCCGCCTCGAATCACCATGTCTTTAAGCCGACCAGTGATGTTGCCATAACCATTCTCGTCGATGACAGCTAGATCTCCTGTGTGCATCCACTGCGCTGAATCAATTGTTTCAGCCGTTTTCTCGGGCTCATCCCAGTAGCCTTGCATCACAGAATATCCACGGGTCAAAAGCTCACCTTGCACGCCTCGAGGAACTATTCTGCCGTTTTCGTCAATGACCTTGACCTGCACATGCGGATGAACTTTGCCCACAGTGGAGATTCTTAGATCTATGCTATCGCTGGTACTGGATTGAAAACTGACTGGGCTGGTTTCAGTCATGCCGTATGCAATGGTAACTTGGCTCATGTGCATATCAGTAATGACTCGCTTCATAACCTCTTCAGGGCAGGGTGAGCCTGCCATTATACCGCTGCGCAGTGATGACAAGTCGTAATCATTGAAGCTTGGCTCGGCTAGTTCAGCCACAAACATGGTTGGCACACCGTATAGCACTGTGCACTTTTCGGCTGCCACTGTTTGTAATGCGGTCACTGGGTCGAAACCTAGATCCGGCAACACCATGGTTGAGCCGTGCGTGATACACCCGAGGTTACCCATTACCATGCCAAAGCAATGATAGAGTGGAACTGGTATACAGATTCGATCCTTGCTTTCTAAGTTAATAGCTTCTCCAACAAAAAAACCATTGTTCAGAATATTAAAATGGCTAAGCGTTGCGCCCTTTGGAGATCCTGTTGTGCCGCTGGTGAATTGAATGTTAATTGGATCGTCCGGCGACAGCCTGGTTTGAATTTCGTCTAAAGCGATAATGTCATCATGAGAGGCCAGCTGGAGTACTTGATCAAAGCTATAGAATCCTTCACGACGTTCCCGTCCCGTCTGTATTACAAACTTTAAGTGAGGGAGTCGTTTGGATGTTAGATTTCCAAGTTTGGAAGATGTAATCTCTGGCGCCAATGTTTCGATCATCTCGAGATAATTACTTGTTTTGAATTCATCCCAGAGCACTAGGCCCCGACATCCAGCCTTGTTGAGTGCAAACTCTAGTTCGGTCAGCCGATAGGCAGGGTTTATATTGACCAAAATTAGGCCGGCTTTGGCAGTAGCAAATTGGGTGATTACCCATTCAGCGCAATTGGGCGCCCATATCCCTACGCGATCGCCTGGAACCAAGCCAAGCCTTATCAATGACGCAGCGAATTGCTTTGCTTTTTCCTCCAGTTGGAGATAGTTAAGTCGTATTCCTTGATGGTGAGACACTAGTGCTTCATTGTCAGCCCATTGTTCACTGGCGTCACTTAGTGCCTCGCCAATGGTTTGGTAAATTAGAGGTTGATCGCTAACCCCATGAACATAGCTAAGTTGAGTAGTATTCAATTTCACCCCATTGAAATGATTAATCGACTATTTTTTCGCCGCTGCCAAAGAAAAGAAAAATACACGCGCCAACCAAGGATATCGCTGCTGTAACAATAAAAACATTGTCGTACGACCCTGTTGAAGTCAATATATAACCCGCAATGGGCGCGCCTAACGCGCCAGCAAGAGTTCCAAATGTATTTACGGTGCCATACAAGATGTCAGCGAATTTAGGCGTGATATCAAGACAATTAGGTACGATCGCTGCGAATGAAAAAGCCGTTATCCCTAAGGCGCAAAACATCAGTAAGGTGGCTATTTCTGGAGAGGTTGCGTCACGCATAAAAATCATCATGACGGCTCCTCCAATCAAACCGAAGCCAACCATTAGCTTGCGAGTGAGTGTGAGTGAAATTCCTTTCTTAATCATGCTATCACCAACCCAACCTCCGACATTTAACATCAAGAACATGGATATCCAAGGGAATAGGGAATATATTCCTGCGCCTGAAATATTCAAACCATGCACATCTGCAAAATAGCTCGGCAGCCACGACAAAAAGATATAAAGAGTCCAAGAGGATGCGAAACCAGCCGTACAGAGTGCCCAGACTTGTTTTTTTGTAAGCAATTCTCTCCATGGGATATTCTTTGCCTTTTCGGTAACGCCACCTCCTGCCTCAATTAGAGCAACTTCTTTAGCACTAATCGTGGGGTGTGTCGCAGGTTGGTCGGTGACGAAAAAGTACCAAAATATGACCCAAATAAAACCGCTAGCACCAAACAAATAGAAAATTGCTGGCCAACCATAAGCGTTTATAATCCAGCCTCCCAAGAGCAGGGCCAATATGGTGCCCATGATCGCTCCGGAGGACAGAAATCCCATTGCTCTGGTCTGTTCATTTTTGGGAAACCAGCGGCCAACAATGCCCAATGAAGAAGGTGCCAAGCCAGCCTCGCCAACGCCCATCAAAAATCTCACTGCAAACAGAGCGGGAAGTGACAACATCGCGGCGGTTGGAGTTAGTATGGTGAAAATTGACCAAAAAACCACAGCGGAACCCAACACCAGTTTACCTCCGTACCGATTAGCTAGGTAGCCACCGCCGATTTGCATCAGAAGGTAACCCCAAAAGAATGAGCTGAATACATAACCTTTTGTGGTATCGCTCCAACCGAACTCTTGTTGCATACTAATCGCGGCAAGAGAAATATTGACGCGATCTAAGTAACAGATGATGAAAGCTAAAAATGCTAACAATAGAAGTGTGTATCGTTTTTGCCAGAATGTCTTAGTCTCTGTCATAGCTCTTCGTCTCAATTTTTAGCTGGTGTTTTATAAATTCTAACACCGTTAATTTGTCAAATTGGGCACACCGTGCGTCTAAAAGCAAAGTGCGGAGGGTTCTTGCTTCGAATCTATTCAGCTTCAGTTACCATTAGCGATCATACTTGGAGAATGATTATGTATAACGCCATCGACGATTTTTCAGATAGCTATAGTGAATCGCGTAAGAAGTTTCTATCAGCCATGGCTGGCAAGGGTGACGTGGTCTCGATACCTCATTCATTAAAGGGTCCAGATGGTGAAGATCTTTCCATGGATTTCGGTGTATTAGGCAAGCCAGACGCAAAACTTGGACTAGTGTTAGTTTCTGGCACGCACGGCCCAGAAGGCCTATGTGGTTCGGGAGCGCAAACAGGGTTCCTTAACTCTGGGATGCTAGACGACCTATCTGACATTAGAGTCATCATCTTACACGCGCATAACCCCTACGGATTTGCATGGTGGCGCCGGACTAATGAAGACAATATTGATCTAAATAGAAATTACTATGACTTCTCTGTGCCGTTCACTCCCCACCCAGGCTATGACATATTGCGGCCTACCATGGTTCCTGATGAATGGGACCCGGAGGAGGTTGCTGCAGGTTTAGGAGTTTATGAGAAAGAACATGGCAAGGTAGGTTTATTAGCCGCGATGGTCAGCGGCCAGAGCCATGACCCTGGTGGATTGTTTTATCGTGGTTCAGGACCATCTTGGTCTAGGCTAACCGTTGAGGCAACGCTACCTGGATTATTAGCCGAACAAACTCATGTCGCGCTCATTGATTACCATACTGGCTTGGGGCCTTTTGGAGTGCCTTACATAGTGCATGGCTATGAAAAGGACACCATTGAGTTTCAGGCTTTTGAAACAGCTTTTGAAGGCGAAGCTCGTTCAACCATGGACACCGAAAACTTAGACGAAGATTTACCGGCTTCTCCCGAAGGGCCTCTTGTTCTGTCTATGCAAGCTGTGCTGCCAAACAAACAAAACTACGCCGCGGTCATCGAGTATGGAACAGTACCACCAGAACAAGTATTTACAACATTAATGGAAGATAACTGGGTTCATGCTCACGGTAAACTCGACACAGAGCAGGGTCGAGCAGCAAAGGACAGAATGAAAGAGTGTTTTTATCCTAGCTCAGATAAATGGAAAGGGATGATTTGGGAACGCTCGGTTTGGTCGATTAACTGCGCAGTTAAATTGCTCAGAGATGAAACTGCCTGAATTAGTCTTGCTGAGATAAGCACGTTTGTAGGTAGGGGGCGAAAATTACTTTAATGGATTAACGACTGTGCGAGTTCTGCTCTAAATTGACGTTCTAGAGTATCGCGTATTGTCATTTAGCGTAGCGAAGAATCTAAAAACTCTAGTAGAGCCTTCTATCATGAATCAAAGACCTACGCCTCTACATGCAAGGTTGCCAAGCCTTTGGAGCGTTACACAGTAATCACAATGACCGTGATGAGAATAGCGATGACGGCTGTCCAAATTAGATAGGGTATTCGTTTTCAGCTTCGGCTCTTTCGGATCAGAATAGGCTGCACAACCCAAAAGGTGTCAAACTCTACTTTCTATTAAGGAGCTATTTTTAAGTAGCAGGATTACCCTACCATCTTGATTGATTACTTTGCTTTCATACTGAACAATCCCTCTGTCGGCTAAGGACTTACTTCGTCGTTTAGCCATAGGTTGCTGCTCTACGTAGATAGTATCGTTGGCATAAAGTGGCTGCTCTAAGCGCATCTCGTCACAGCCTAGGCCACACACTGTTGCTGTTTGCTCCGTTATTGGGAATTCCAATTTGCGCCACAATGCCATGATGTGAATGCCAGAAGCGATTAAACCTCCAAACTCAGATTCTAAGCCAGCCTGAACATCGGTATGAATCGCGCGCGGATCAAACTGCAAAGCAAAGTCGATAATTTCCTGTTCCCTAACGGTATAGCTCTCTGATTGAAATTCTTCCCCGATTTCAATGTCTTCATAAAAGCGCATGGCTATTCAAATTCAATAGGTTGAGTTAATTGAGGTCTCACTATTTTTTCCATTCTTTCTCACGCAATTCAATGCGACGAATTTTGCCGCTAATAGTTTTTGGAAGTTCAGTTACGAACTCAATTTTCCGAGGGTATTTAAACGGAGCGGTGAGCGTTTTAACGTGGCCCTGTAACTCTTTAATTAGGTTGTCACCAGGTTCATAATTTGGCGCTAAAATGACGAATGCTTTAACCACCTCACCTCTAACATCGTCTGGAGAAGACACCACTGCATTTTCTAACACAGCAGGGTGTTCTTGTATCGCGCTCTCAACCTCGAATGGACCTATGCGGTAGCCAGACGAAATAATGACATCGTCAGACCGAGAGACGAACCAAAAATAGCCGTCATCATCTTTATACGCTCGATCACCTGTGTAGTACCAGTCTCCTTTAAACGCCTCACTGGTTTTCTCAGGATTGTGACGATACTCCTTGAATAGCCCAAGAGGGCGATTTGGTTTAACTCGAATGGCGATATTTCCTTCAAGCCCAGCCTCAACAACTTCGCCATCATCGTCAACCACGTCTAGGTCAAAACCAGGCGAAGGTTGCCCCATTGAACCGGGCCGCACTTCTTCACCAGGAAACGACGCGCATATAATCACAGTTTCAGTTTGACCATAGCCTTCGCGAATAGATAATCCTGTATTGGCTTTCCAGAAATCGATCACCTCTGCATTCAATGGTTCGCCAGCGCTGACGACTTCTCTGAGCTTGGGTATCTCAAGCGTGCTTAAGTCTTGCTGTACCAATAACCGATAAACTGTAGGCGGCGCACAAAATACGTTAATTGGGTATTGTTGAAGTAAGTCCAAAGCCTGTTGTGGGTTAAATACGGGTTCCTCAGGTATGAACACCGTGGCACCTACAGACCACGGTCCGAATAAGGCGCTGTAGCCAATTTTGGCCCAACCAGTATCAGTGATACACCAAATTAGATCGCCTGCGCTCAGGTTGAGCCAAAACTTGCCAGTTACCTCATGGCCAACGCCTGAAGAGGCATGTGTGTGGATGGTCATTTTCGGATAGCCAGTAGTGCCTGACGTGAAATAGCAAATCGCATCCTCATCAGCATCCGTTTCCACCGGTGTGTGGCGGCTCGATGCTGAATCCACCTCAGTATCGTAATGCACCCAATTCTCGAATGAATCTCCAACAGCGATTTTAACGTTACAGCTTTCAACTTCATCGCCATGCACAAGCTTATTCAGTAAGTTGCCTTGTACAATTAGTGTCGACGCCTTCGCTGTCTTAATTCGATAATCCAAGTCGCGGGCAGATAAGCTCACAGTCCCAGGTGAAACTACGGCACCAATCCGTAAACATGCCAACACGAGCTCCCACCACGCAGGCAACTTGCTGACAACCAATATCACAAGGTCGCCGCGTTTTACTCCAGCATCAAGCAGAACGTTTGCCGCTTGCTTAGATCGTTCGGCCATCTTCTGATAGCTGATTATCTGTTCAGAGCCATCAACACCAAGCCAATGCAACGCTGCAGTATTTGGTCTTTCAATCGCGTGCTGATCCATGATATCGACCGCAAAATTAAATTTATCTTTTTGTGGCCACTTAAATTCTTGTCTTTCTTGCTGATAGTTCATTTTGCTGTTTCAAACCGCTCTAATCGTGAGTGGCCTAGTGTATTGATAAATGGGGCTAAAATAAAACTCATGTTACCCAGAACACCATGCTGACATAACAATTGCAGTAAATGCATCACGCAAAGCCGTGCTGTTATAGTTTGCTCTATTATAATGGGGCCAACATTAATCTGTATTCTGACTGAGCCGCTATGAATTTTCGCTTAACCGAGGAACAAGATCTATTAGTTGAAACCGCATTGAACATTGGGGCAAAGTTCGACCCAGACTATTGGCTAAAGATGGATCAAGCCAGTTCGTACCCTGTTGAGTTTTTCGATTCAATTGCTGCGCACGGCTTCTTTTCACTCGGCATTGATTCAGCCTATGGCGGAACTCCTGCTGGAATGATGGAGTTAGCACTATCGATGGAAGGCTTGTGCCGAGGCGGAGCAGGGGGAGGGCCCGCACTGGGTTATCTGTTTGGCACTTTGGGGGCTAATATCCTCAATGCCAATGCCAACGATGCACAAAAATCCCAGTATTTGCCCGATATGGCCGCCGGGACATCAATGTGTGCGTTTGGATTATCTGAACCAGATGCCGGTACCAATTCTCTTAACATGTCTACTTTTGCCAAAAAGGATGGTAGTGATTACATCATTTCTGGCAGCAAATGGTATATCACCAATATTGAGCGGTCAGACGCCATCGTTGTGGTTGCAAGAACTCAAAAGCTCGATGAATCTGCAAGCCGAAGCGATGGTGTAAGTTTGTTCATAGTTGATTTACCCAATGATAGTTTGACCTACAGCCCGATAGAAAAACACGCCTATGGGTATTATAAGTCTCATATGGTTTTCTTGGACGATGTACGAGTGCCAAAAGAAGCTTTAATAGGAACTGAAGGTCAAGGGTTCAGACAAATCTTAGGCACTCTAAACCCTGAACGAATTTTGGTGGCCGCTGGCGCCGTGGGTATTGCTCGATTAGCGATTGCTACAGCCGTCAAATATGCCAATGAGCGAGCGGTATTCGATCAACCCATTGGCGCACATCAAGCTATCCAACATCCCTTAGCTGCCGCTTACGCAAAAATCGAATCAGCTTGGGGAAGTGTAATGCTTGCTGCGAGCCTGCACGATCAAGATGCAAACCCTGTTGAAGTTGGTGCGAAGGCTAACATGGCTAAATACGTTGCTGTGGAGGCAGCGATTGAAGCGTGCTATCAGGCTATGCAAACACATGGCGGTAATGGTTTCGCTAAGGAGTACCACGTAGAGCGCTGGTGGCGTGAGGTGCAGCTATTTCGCTTGGCCCCGGTGACCCAGCAAATGACGCTTAATTTTATTTCAGAACATGTGTTGGGTTTGCCACGTTCATATTAAAAACGAATCAGGCAATCTTAATAACGTTGTTTTTACTATTTCCATCACTAGATTTTCCAGCACCAATATTTTGAGCACGATACTCAGTAGGGCTTAACCCAGTCCATTTTTTAAAGGCGCGTGACAGATTACTGAAGTCAGAAAACCCTAACAAAAAGGCAACATCGCCTACGGATAAATTGTCTTGACGAAGATACTGCTCTGCTAACTCTCGTCGAGTTTGATCTAAAATTTCTTGGAAGCTGGTGTCTACTTCGGCCAATTTGTTATGCAAGGTACGCACGCTGAAACACAGTTCACGAGCTACAGTCGCTTTGCAAAATTCGCCAGTAGGTAAAAGTTCCATTAGCTTTAGCCTAACGCGCATGGCTGTGTTTGCCTTTGCAATACGTTCCATGACTTCAAGAATGACTTCATCATTTTGCCTCGCTAACGAGGCATTGGCAGTTGGCAACTGAACATCTAAGTCTTCAGCGTTAAACACCAAGCTATACTCTTCTGCGCCAAAGATAATAGGGCAGTCAAAGTACTCTTGAAGCTTTTCTATCATCATTGGGTCTGATTCCGTACCAGGAATTTTCACCGCAGCGGGTTTGAAATGTTCGCCATACATCAGTGAAATCATCTTCTTGAACCAAATCAGCGTTCCATACAACAAGACAGATATTTGATGAGCCTTATCTTGATTAGGGGTAATAACAAGCGCGGGCTCGAACTCTTTATCGTCAAACACCCAATCTTCAGTCGTAGTTAGAAAAGCACCGTAGCGTTCCAAACGGATCAAAAATTTGCGGATGCTCCGACTTGAGAACAGGGCAAGTCCCATTGCATGAAATAAAGTAGGCTGAATATGATCGGCGGTTCTGAAAATAAAATACGGATCATTGGTTTCTTTCTCAGCCTCAACCAATAATTTGTAGTAATGACTTGTGTGTATTCTGGAATAAGCGCTATTTAGATTAGTATGATCAATTTCCAGTCGTTCAAAAACGGCATTCGCATCAACCCCATAAGAGTTCAGTGTTTGGTAAATAATGACGGCCATCCCTCCAAAGAGGGACGGGGTTGACTGCACAGGAGACTCAGACATATTGCACACGAAAGATCATATAAATTCTATTCATCACTAGATACTAGAACATAATAATTCTAACCGCCAGCTCAATATCCTTTTAGGTTTTTGAAAGAACGATGCTTGATGCATTTTATCTTGCTCCGTCTTTACTCTTTAGCTGAATGAATTTCAAAGAAGCTCACTTCTTACCAATACCGTAATAGAAAAGTTGCTTCAGCAAGATGCTGATCTGATTCAATCTCATCGAAACTAACTTGATAGACAACTTCAACACCTTTCTTTCTAGGTTCTACAGCGCTGATGGTAGATGTTATCGCAAGTGTTGTACCCACGTAAATTGGTCTATAGATGCGAATCTTATCGATTCCTTTCACAATAATACGCGGCACGTTTTGCAGCTCAACATGATCCCAAAAAACTTGCGGGTATAAAGAAGGCAAAAACAAACCCGGAGTGATAATTCCTTCTAAGCCTGACTCTTTACTTGCCTGCTCATCCCAATGGACCCATTCCTGATTGTTTACGGACAAGCAATATTGTTGAATTTTTTCCAGCGTTATCTCGATTGGATACGAGGTGAATAATGGTAGGCCAATATACGCTTGAAAATCGTCTAAGCCTTTAATAACTGTCTTCATGTATCTGTGCTTTCTGGAATGGATTAATGGTCAAAGACTGAGTGATGTAGTAACTGATGTATAGATGTTGATATTCATTATGCCCGATTTGCAGCACGTATTAGCATCTTGAGGTATACGCCTTTGATATAATTTGCTCAAGAATCACACAATTGAAGTTTTCCTACGTTTGTTATATCCAAATGCAAACGTACAAAGAAAAGGCCCTAATTATGGAAAGTGTACACTTTACTGAAAGCCTAGATGAGAATGCAGAAGCTCAGATGATTGCGCGTATTGAATCGGGTGAGCTTATTGAACACATCGAGGATATGACCCCTGGCTATCGAGAAGCGCTAAAGCAAGTAATTCACATTGCGGCTATCTCAGAAATAACCGTTCTCACCTGGGCTCATACGGCTTATGACTCCGCCCCAGATATAGGGGCTAAAATCGCAGTTTGCGCGACTATTCAAGACGAAGTAGGCCACGCACACCAACAGGGTTTGTTGGCAGAACGTTTTGGCGTTGACATTCATCACGGCACCTTTGAAGACAGTATAGATAAAATCTTCACTTGGCCGATCATGGAATTCCCAATTCGTAACTATGTTGAGTTTGTGGTAATGCAGTGTTTACTTGATAGAGCTGGTTTACATTGGACTAAAGACATAGAGCTGCATTCAAGCTTCGCGCCTTATCGTCGTACGCTGCGCAAGGTTAATTTTGAGGAAGGCTTCCACATGCGCCACGGAGCGCACTGGACCGAGTTCTATTGGAATAACTCCGACGAAACAAAACAAGCGGTTCAGACAGCGTTTGATTGGTTATTTCCGCATGGCGTAATGTGGTTTGGTAAACCAGATGATCTAAAGTCAAGACCGGCTATGTTGCAATATCAAATTCGGAAATGGAGCAATGACTTCATGCGAGATAAATGGCTTCAATCTGCCTGCGCGTTTGCCGCTAAGCACGATATCACAGTGCCCGCTCACTACGATGAGGAACAAAAGAAGTACGTATTGGATATGCCGTATCCAATGCTCTATAACCGTGATTACACTTGGACTCAGGAGCAGACCACGCAAAAAGAGTACTGGAGTAACGCGCGCAAGGGTGGCCCAATGCGGCCTGCGGCCTATGAACGATTACGCCATGAAGAATGGGGTGATCAACTGTGGTAGCACCAGGCCAGCAACAGAAAAGTATTGTGACCGAAGCACAGGTTTCATCGGCTTTGGATGCAGTCATCGATCCTCATATGAAAGTTGGAATGAACGATATGGGCATGATTACAGACATAGAGATCGACGATCAATCCAACATCGCTATTGGCATGGTCTTTCCGTGCATTGGATGTCCTGCATGGACTTTGATTCAGGACAATATTAAAGCCGAAGTCGGTGCTATTTCCGGCGCTAAATCAGTATCTGTAAGTGTCGACTGGTCTCATACATGGGAGAGAGAAGACATGAGCGAAAAAGCTAAACAACATGCGCAAACTCATGGTTACCGCATTTAAGGAGCCAATACGATGATCACAAAAAATTACCCAACTCGAAAGGGCACTAATTACGAAGTGTTTGCCCGGGATAACCCTGAACGGCCGTTGCAACATATTGGCACCGTGCAAGCAGAGAATGAACAGCTTGCGATCGCGCACGCGCGTTTTGTTTACTCAGAGCGACCTTGGGCTGAATTGATCATTGCACCAAGTGACGGTTTTCTGGATTGTCTTAGGACTGGCAAGCGCGGCGTTATTGGCATTGCATAGTGATTGCCAAGCCTAAAAGAAAACCCAATGCCGGCTCAAGTGATTTCGCCAAGCGTTACGATGGGACAGTGGCGTGCGCCTGGTGTGAATCTGTTAATACAAAATTATCAAACCCTTTTGGCGGCACTGTTTCAGAAATGCTGTTCACTTGCAGCGACTGCGGTGAAACCTTTGGTTGGATGAAGTGGCAAATGCTGCGCGATAGTAATGAAAAAATAAAGGCTTAAAATGAACGAGAAAACGCTTAATAACGAAAATCTATTGGCTGAAATGCTCTGCATCAGTGATACCAAATGGGTGTTAGGTCATTGGTACGCAAAGATCATCCTGAACGGCCGTACTGTGCCTGATTTTTCCTCTATGGCTGGCATGTCACAAGACGAGCTAGGCCACACACGTGCCATGCTTAATTATTTAGAGCAGAGTCAAGGGCTGCCTGAACACCAGCTTGAGTTTGGGCGCGGTGTTGAGCAAGTTCACAATATGGAATTGCTGGACGATGCCCCCAAAAGTTGGGCTGATTTTGTGGTCAGTGTTTATCTCGCTGAAAATGCTTTATGGAGCATGCAAGAGGCCTATGTTGAAGGTAGTAATAGGGCGGTTGCGAATCTTTGTAAAAAGTTTGCAGAAGAAGGTTACTTCCATCGGATCTATATTGAGGGATGGTTGGCGGCCCTAGAGGGTGATGAGCTAGCTCAAGCAACAAAAAGTGTGCACGACAGACTTGCTCATGCACGACAATGGTTCACTGAGTCCACTTCAGACAACTTGCTTGGCAGTGGCGAGAGGACCATGAGCTTGGCTCAATGTCGAGATCATTTCGAACAGGCGGTGCAGAAATTGTCAGAAACGCTAGGTATTGAAATGCCGGCAAGTATTGAGTCTACCCAAGAATGGGACTTCGTCAGACGACGCGCTACAGGCTCTCGCATGCCAGCTAGGTTATGGGAGTATGTGGTGCCAACTAGCGAAGTTGCTGAGATGGCGAGGCGTCCGTTGGCGGTTAGTGTTAAGGACAATATAGACTTATTCAATGAAAAGAAGGTTAAAGATGAAACCGCGCCATTTTTCGATCAATAGATCGTTGCTCAAAGTAATGATTAAAAATTCCGCATGCCAATGGGCGCCATGCAAATGGTGAATCTCACTTTTATCGCTCAGGATGGAGAGAAGCATAGAGTGGAGGCAGAAATTGACTATTCAGTAATGGAGGCTGCATACAATAGCGATATTCCTGGTATTCTAGCCGAGTGCGGCGGAGCGGCCGCATGCGGTACTTGCCATGTTTACGTAGACCCTCAGTATATAGACATGTTGGAACCAGTCAGTGATGTAGAGGATTCCATGCTATACGCTGTAGAAGATCGTCGATCAAATAGTCGCTTATCCTGCCAACTAAGAGTTAAGAACGAATTAGAAGGCTTAGTTGTCACGATTGCTGAAAATGAATGGTAGAGCAAGGGAAGATAGTCAAAGCTCCAACTATGCCTATAGCTCGGGTGGTGGGTTACCACATAGAGCTTTCCAGTGAGTAAAAAGACACCCAACAGTAGTCATTGGGGAAACTTTCTAGTCACGTGCAGAGAAGGTGCCGTTGAGTCTGTGGAATCTTATCCTGAAGACTTGGATCCAACGCCTATTTTGGATTCTCTAAACGATGTCCATGATGAGACAAGTCGAGTTGCACGACCTTGTATTCGTAAAGGATATCTCGACAACCCTTTAGCGAATACTGGCCGACAAAGAGGCTTAGAGCCCTTTGTCGAAGTGCCTTGGGATGAGGCCTTTGATATTGCGGCCGCTGCAATTTCTCATACCATTAAGCAACACGGCAACCAAGCTATTTATGGCGGCTCGTATGGTTGGGCCTCTGCAGGGCGGTTTCATCATGCACAAAGTCAGATTCATCGGTTCCTAAATTTATTGGGCGGGTACACTGCTTCAAAAAATAGTTACTCGGCCGCCTGTGCTGAAGTAATTTTGCCGTATGTGTTTGGGCCTGCCGGTGCTGGTTTATTTTATTTATCGCCAACGAGCGAAGATATAGCCTCGCACACCGATTTAATTGTGTGCTTCGGCGGTATGGCTCTCAAAAACACTCAAGTGAACCCAGGCGGATTAGGAGCTCACACAGCCACTCAGCAAGTCGCGCGGATACGCGATGCAGGGGTCCAGGTAGTGAACTTCTCACCAATTCGAGACGATGTCTCCGACCAGCTAGATGTGGAGTGGGTCGCGTCTAGACCAGGTAGTGACACGGCGATTATGTTGGGTTTAGCGCACACGATTTACACAAATAATTGGCACGATAAGGCGTTTTTAGAAAGATACACAGTTGGCTTTGAAGGCTTTCTTCCCTATTTACTCGGTCACACCGATGGACAGGTTAAGGATGCTGCCTGGGCGGCAGACATTGCCGCCTGCGACGGCCAACTGATATTGAATTTGGCTAGGCGAATGGCCGAGAGTAAAACGCTGATCAATTTGTCGTTGTCTGTTCAACGGACTGAGCATGGAGAGCAACCCTATTGGATGGCTTCTGTGTTAGCCGCTATGCTGGGGAAAATTGGCTTGCCGGGAGAAGGGGTTGGTTTCGGTTATGGTGCGATGCATAATTTCGGTTTCAATAGTCGTAATCTTGTACCGTTTAAAATTGCAGACTTTCCTCAAGGCCACAACCCGACAGACAGTTTTATTCCCGTAGCACAGTTAGCCGACATGCTGCTAAAGCCTAACCAATACTTTAATTTTAATGGCGAGAATAGGCGGTATCCGAATATTGAACTTGTCTATTGGGCGGGTGGTAACCCTTACCACCACCACCAAAATCTCAACCGACTGCGGGAGGCGTGGACTAAACCGCAAACCATTATCGTCAACGAATTTGCCTGGACTTCAACCGCGCGCTTTGCCGATATTGTTTTTCCTGCAAACACTTCATTAGAACGTAATGATTTGGGAATAAGCTCCTGCGACAGCTACATAACGCCAATGATTAATGCCTTGCCAAGTTATGTCGAGAGCAGATCAGACTTTGATATTTTTAGTGGTTTAAGTAAGCGACTTGGCAGCTTCAAAGCATTCACTGAAGATAAGACTGAAAAGCAATGGCTTCAGGACATGTATGCGACGACAATGGTTGATGCAGCAGAGCAGGGCATAGAACTCCCTAAATTTGATGATTTTTGGTCAGGGCAACAAGTCGACATTGCCGGACAAATACCCGACAAGAAATTCTTTCTTGAGGAGTTTCGAAGTGACCCCGTCAAGCACCCCTTAGCAACGCCCTCCGGCAAAATAGAAATATTTTCAGATACGATTGCTAGTTTTGCTTACGATGACTGCGCAGGCCATCCCAAATGGTTTGAGAAGAATCATTTTCTGGGAAGCCCCTTAGCCGAAACATATCCGTTTCACTTGGTTTCGAATCAGCCTAAGACGCGTTTGCATAGCCAGTGGGACAGAGGCAGAAACAGCCTCAAACACAAAATAAAGAAGCGCGAAATGGCGCGAATGAATTCAGACGATGCTCTACGGCTCGGTCTGGCTGACGGTGATGTGATCAAGTTGTCTAATGAATTTGGCGCTTGCCTAGCAGGTTTACGGATTAGCGATGGTATCGCACCATCGATCATCGAATTGCCTACGGGCGCTTGGTATGACCCATTGGATCCAAACGTGGATGGCAGCTTAGAGGTTCACGGTAACCCTAATGTGCTCACCAGTGACCGAGGTTCATCCAGTTTAGCGCAAGGGTCTGCTGCACATAGTTGCTTAGTCAATGTATGCCTTTTTGAAGGTGACCTGCCTAAACTTTCAATAGATCAACCACCGAGGATCGTGAAAAAATATGAAAACTGAGCTATGCGATCGACTGGGTATCGATGTGCCCATCTTTGCCTTTAGCCATTGCCGTGATGTCGTTGTAGCCGTCAGCAAAGCTGGTGGCATGGGCGTGCTTGGTGCTGGAACCTATACACCTGAGAAGCTACGCGAGGAGCTGGATTGGATTGATGAGCACATCGGTGATAAGCCCTACGGAATAGATATCGTTCTGCCGATGAAAATACCAGGATTACCTGATATCGAAGATGTTGATGAACTTACTCAAACTCTATTAGCAAAGGTACCAGATGAATATTTTGAATATGCTGAATCGCTTTTAGAGGCTCATGGGGTTCCCGCATGGGATGCCAATGACCCGATTAAATTAATGGGCTGGACCGAGGCTACGACCCGACCTTTATTTGAAGAAGCCCTGAATAGAGACAAAGCCAGCCTGATCGTAAATGCCCTGGGCACACCACCTAAGGATTTAGTAGATAGGGCGCATGAGCGAGGCAAATTAGTTGGTGCCTTAACAGGTAAACCTAAGCATGTTGAATCGCATAAGGTAGCTGGAGTAGACATTATTATCGCCAATGGCGCCGAGGGTGGTGGGCATGTTGGGGAAATAGGAAGTATCGTTTTATGGCCCCAGCTTGTGGATGCAGCTGCACCTCTGCCAGTGCTGGCGGCCGGCGGTATCGGCAACGGTCGACAGATTCTTGCGGCATTAGCCAGTGGCGCTCAAGGTGTTTGGACAGGCTCCATGTGGTTAACTGTTGAGGAGGCACAAGCCGAGCCCGCGCAGAAACAAAGTCTATTAGATGCCAGTAGCGAGGACACGGTAGTTACACGTTCATGGACAGGTAAACGCGCAAGGGTGCTCAACAACGATTGGAATAAAAGCTGGGAGAACCAATCTGAGCTGAAGCCTCTGGGTTTACCATTACAAGGCTTGGTAACAGCGGATGCGTGGCGACGTACCGAGAAGTACGCTGGCGTGGCAGATACTCAAAAAGTGGCGCTAAATATCGCAGGGCAGGTGATAGGACAATTCAACGAGGTCCAAACAGTGCGTCAGGTATTCGAACGTCTGTTTGAAGAGTATTTGGAAGCCAGCTCGCACATAAACGATCTTAACAAAGATCTCTTTTAAAACCCACATAGCGACAACGGCTAGCCAGCTTTATAGTTTAATCAATGCAAACGCCGATGAGGTTTGCCGGTCGCCTACTCGTGACTCCATGTCGAGAGTGACGACCTCATCATTTATTTCCCTTACTGACCCTGAGAATGTCGTTACATCATCGACCACATTAAACGATGTCATGCGCATATTGCCGATGCGTTTAATTCGCATCTCGTTGCCTGCCCACTCCCGTAAAAGGCGCTCATACATGCCCATTAGAAAGAAGGTATTAGCGAAGGCATCAGACGCGCCAACCGTTAATGCAGCGCGTTTATCATGATGCATAAGTGATAGGTCATAATTGCCTTGAGCTTCCATCACTAATCTTTGCAATGTAATCGGGATTGATATTGCAGGAAGGACATCACCAACTTTAATTTCGTCAACATTGAGATTAGATTTCCAATCAATCATCTTTCTTACTCGCATTAAACCGAAATATCACCAGCTCTGCAAGTGCCACTAAGTCGCCGTTTTGATTTGTGTAGGTATCTTCCTGGGTCAAAAACGCACCTTCACCAACAGACAAGGTCTTGTACTTAATTTCCTTCAATTTGTGAGTGCACGTGATGCGGTCTCCCAAGTACATATCGTCAAAAAACTCAATATCTACGCTGGTCGCAAAACTCTGCCCGCAAGGCGCTGGCAGATCAAAGATGGCTGGCACAGGAATTTGCCGTGGTGTATCGCCTAACTTTTCTAACGGTGTCTCAGCATCAAAGTAAGCAGGCAGGCCATAAGTGAAAGCCATTGTTCTCGGTGCTACAACATCTCTGTACCCAGCTGCTTTTGCTGCGGCAGTGTCCGAGTGTATTGGAGGGAAAAAATGTTTGGGCTCAAGCCACTTTCTAACTGATCCAAGCTCGACGGCATCCACCCCTTTCGATATCGCAATTGTCTTGCCGACAAAAGATTCGGTTTCCTCCCAGCTTCCTTGTTTTCCCCAGCCTTCGCTTGCCATGTGGTGATCTATCTCTTAACTGGTTGGAAGTAGGGGATCACAACATCGTCAGTTGCTTGCACGTAGACAACCTCAACTGGCATGTCGATGCTCACATCTTCGGGCTCGCAGTTGATGATATTGGTATTGATACGCGGACCCTCGGGCAAATCAACCCAGGCTAGAATGATAGGTAAGTCCGCAACAAATTTTTCTTCGACACCCTCGTAGGTAACCGAAAACGAATAAACCGTTCCTTGGCCACCGGCTTCAATCCAATCTAGATTATTCGACCAGCATTCAGGACAATCTCTGCGCGGATAAAATATATTCGAATCGCAGTCCTTGCAATGTTGAATAAGGAATTTGTGCTCCTTAGTCGCATCCCAAAACGCTTTGGAATGGGGTTGTATTTCCGGTAGTGGCTTCAAATAGTCACTCATCGTGGAGACCTCCCAAAAATAGTGGTACAGGTATTCATTACTGAACCACCTGACGTTGTAAGTAGTGCGTGTTCACAGTTAGGAACTTGACGATCATCGGCTTCGCCTCTTAATTGACGAACCGTTTCTAAGTAAAATGCCATCGATACACCGGATCCTGTATGTCCACGACCCGTGGCATCTCCCATGGTAGTACACGGTAGGTCGCCTCCTGGGCCGCATCGGCCTTCCGCCCACAATGCGGCACCTTGGCCTTCATCACAAACGCCATAGCCTTCTAGGGCAGAGCATTGAGTGTAGGGATAGGCTCCATAGATTTGTCGTACGTCCATGTCATTAATAGATAACCCGGCCTGAGCTAAGGCATCAGTCGAACTTTCTCGATAGGCTTTGCGATGAAACAAATCTTTGCGCATAAACGGTGTGGCGCTCATAAACCGAGTGCCGTGACCAAGCTGGTAAACCGCTTTTTCGAAATTCTTTGCAATCTCATGCGAGGTCACAACCATTGCACCGCCACCATCAGCGAGCAGGTTGCATTCCTTAGCATGCAAAGGGGTACTTACAATACGACTATTTAAAACGTCTTCTAGGGTAACGGGTTTACCATAGAAAATTGAATTGGGGTCCAAAGCTCCCCAAGCTCTTAGAGAAACGGTCACAGCGGCCATCTGCTCTGCGGTAGCCCCAGTTTCATGCATATAGCGGTTAGTGATCAAGCCCATCGACCCGTTAAATGTCACGCCGTAAGGATATTCCCATTGTTTATCTAAAGGCGCAGTAGCGAAAAAATTAATTAAGTCCTCACTGGGTATATCACTTTGCACAGTCGTGTGTGGTATCAGTACAAAGTCCGCTTGCCCGCCCTCAATAAGCGACTTGGCAATTCGCAGGCAATTTGTGTTTGATGTCCCACCCGCATTAGCAATTGCAATATCGCGGCAACCTTTCATACCAAGCACTTCAGGCACTTTACCCAATGCCATATCATTGGCCATTGCAGGCTGCGCCATAGGGTTAGGAGATATAACCGCATGGACATCGTCTTTATCGATGCCAGCATCTCTTACGGCTTCCATGCACACGTCTAAAAGAATATCCCAGCGTGTGCGGTCTGGATCTCGAATGGTAGGCACTTCGGCAATGCCAATGACTGCAATACTCATATTTTATACATCCTCATGTTCATTTAACGCAGACTAAGTTCTGCTTCTACTTCGACTGGTATGCTAAAGGGTAGTTCGGCCATGCCGACTGCGCTGCGGGCATGGGCACCGATTTCGCATCCAAAGACATCGCTAATAATTTTCGAGAAGCCATTAATCACTGGCGTTTGCTGATTGAAACCAGGGGCAGAGTTGACCATGCCAAATATACGGTTCCACTGTTTAATTCGGTCCAGCGATCCAAGTTCATGTTTGAGTGTGGCGAGCATCGCGAGTGCGGTAGCTTGTGCCGCGGCAATGCCTTGTTCTAATGTCAGATCGGTGCCTACATTGCCAAGAGGTTGCGCTATCGAACCATCAGGATTTAGCGGTGCGTGACCTGAAACAAAGCACCTCTCACCGTCTATACGAACCATCATTATAAAGTCGGACATGGCTTCTGGAACCGGGAAAATCTTTGGCAGGACTAAGCCTAGCTCACTGATTCTTTTATCTATGTTACTCAACGAATAGCCTCTATGATTTTAAACATGGTTGGAACAAGTACTGTAAATTGAATTCAATACGATCAAGAAATGAGGGCCGGTTACATCAAGTAACCGGCCCTTTGCCATAAAAGATGAGTGTTATTGCAATTTAAAACCTATATGTACCTTGAAGCGTTAATGTTCTAGGCAATTTCAAGTACGCGATGTCATAAGCGCCAAGTGGCTGACCAGATTGGTTGATGACTTCATCCGACAAGTTCTTGCCAATCAATGCCACACTCCAGTTTCCTGATATGCTACCAACGCCAAGTCGTGCATCAACTCGCGTATATGATTCTTGAGCGAGACTTGGTTCTAACGACCCATCAGTGAAATGATCATCCGTTTTGGACACGGTTAAGTTACCAAAGAAGTTCATATCATTGCCAAATGGGATATTTAGATCGGCAAATACTGAACCAGAGAAATCAGCTGCAAAAGGCAGGTTTTGTCCGCTTGCGACGCAACCACTTTGAAGGCCGTTTACTATAAAAGGCGCAGTGGATTGTGATGGATTACAGGCAATTCCATTGTACTCGTCAAATGTGGCATCAAGGAATGCAACGTTGGCTCCCAATGTGACCATGTCACTTACGGCCCACAAACCTTCGATTTCAACCCCATCTGAAGACGCGCTACCGGCGTTGCCAATAGCCGTAATAATCGTGGTGCCCTGAACAAAACTTTGCTTAACTTGCAGGTCATCAAAATCATTGTTGAAGTATGTGATATTTAACTGCGCCGCACCGCCGGCTAGTGTTGATTTCAGTCCGATTTCAAACCCTTTCGATGATTCAGAGCCGTACACTATACTTCCATCTGGGATAGATGTACCGGTAGCAGCACCTCCAGATTTAGCACTTTCGCCATACTTTACATAGGCCATCGTGTTGTCAGAAATATCATATTGAAAAGCAAGTTCTGGCATCAAATCGTCAAATTGTTCTGTACCACCTTGGTCAGAAGCAAGAGCGCAAGCGCCGCCGCCCAAATTGCCATCGGAGAAATTTGCTCCATCGTCGAAAGAAAATTGGCATTCACTTTCTCTGCGCCAGTCTTTTTCATCGTCTGAATAACGAACGCCACCAATCAACCTAGCCTGGTCCGATACATTCCATGTGCCACTTACGAATGCAGAAAACAATGTTTGGTCTTGGAAGAAAAAGTTGTTACCACGCTCACTTAATGGCGCACCTGGAATAATAAAACCAGGAGGGAAGAAGATAATATTGGATTGGTCCGAAACTAAGTCAGACGTGTGATAATAAATTCCAGCGATGTATTCGAACGTTTCACCAAGCGGAGAGGCGATCCTTAATTCAGCACTGGTTTGTTGGTAGTCTTCAAAACTTGTGGCATCTAAACCCACACCCGGTAATCCTAAACCAGCTGCCGCCGTACCATCTAAATCGGTAGCCAATTTATAGGTGTAATCTGAATATCCCACTTGAGCGGTAAGGACATGTCCACTGCTTAAATCGGTTTCAATTTTGAGCATGGCATTGTCAACAGATTGATCAGCACCTGGGCCGCTTTGACCATTAGGCGCTATTCCAATAAGTTGATTGAGTCGTTCACCACGGCCTGCATTTTGGTAATTAAGTATGCCGTCGCCAGGGTCAACAGCCGATGCAAAACGGTTCAGAGGCTCGGCCAATTGACCGAATACCTCGTAGTCGGCGTGATCGTACTTAGCGGTGACTTCAACATTTTCAGAAGCCGCCCACACTGCAGTTAAACGCGCTAGCGTAGTCTCGGAGTTGCCCGCTTCGTTAGCCAAACCTTCATTGATGTAACCATCACCTGTGTCACTACTTCTAACGGCTAATCGCAACCCTAAGTTCTCACTTGGCGAACCACCAAAAACACCGGTTGCAGAGAAGCCGCCAAATTCGGATTCGTATTCACCTGTGAGTGACCCTTCAAATTCATCACCGGGGTTATTCTTAGCGCTGATGATACTAATCGCACCAGCAGTTGAATTTAAACCGAAAAGTACGGCTTGTGGCCCACGCAGTATTTCGACACGTTCCGCATCGAAAAATGGTGTGCGAGTTTGACGTGATCTCGGCATATATTGGCCGTCTTGAAACATGCTGACAGATTGTTCAAAGCTTCTATCTTCACCTGAACCAACGCCACGCACAGTGATTAAATTTACAGTTACGCCATCACCAACACTAAAGTTGGGCACAGTAGTCGAAAGCTCGCCAATGTCGCTAATCGCCATGTCCGTTAGCTTGGCTCCTTGAATGACCTGAATAGACTGCGCAATGTCTTGTGCACTTTCGGCTCTTTTGGTAGCCGTAACCAGTATTTCTTCGAGCACGGCTGAATGTACCGGCTGGGATGCTAAAAAGGCTGTCAAACCGACAGCGAGATATAATTTGGAATATTTAAAGCGCGTTTTCATAATTTCTCCTCTTATTTAGTTTCTTCGAATTCAGAACTTCACTTTTTTACCTACTACTTTTTACGCTTGATTATGTTTGCCGATGACTAATTATTCTATTCAAATAGGGCAAATCACAAGTTCGCTAGATGTGCGGTAATAAAGACCCCGTGACATATATGAGCGAGAGTTTGAATGATTGATTTAACTAAACCGAAACAACAAAATAGCTTAGCAACCAGTTCTCTAACCCGCCAAGATATGCTGAATTAGGCAAAGTGTTTGTAAATTTGAGCAGATACTTGTGAGTAGCTTAGGTGGATCTGGGTATTTCTTATAATACAGAGAGCCTACCAATTGCCATTCCCGAGACTAAGCCTCTTCGGGGTGACCAGAGCGCCTATGCCCAAATATGAATATTTTACTCTCAAGAAAATTGATTATGTAGTATCTATACGATTCTCTAGGCCGCCCCTAAATTATTTCAATTCCGTGGTCATACATGAACTTTTAGAAATCCTTAGTGACTGTGATCAGCAAACAGATTGTCGGGTTACCGTGCTGTGTGCTGAGGGCTCGGTGTTTTGCGCTGGTGGTGAATTTGGCGATGGTGAGGCTGGTTCCGAAAAATACATAGAGATGGCTAGTGACCTTTATGGGGTGGCGATGAAGCTATTTGAGATTAAAAAACCCATTGTCGCTGCGATCAACGGTGCCGCAATTGGCGGTGGCTTAGGGCTCGCTTTAGTGGCTGATTTTCGTGTAGCTGGAGAGAAAGCAAAGTTTAGTGCTAATTTTTCAAAACTTGGAATCCATCCAGGGTTCGGAACAACCGTGACATTACCTAGGGTGGTGGGGGCACAAGTTGCTGAAATGCTGTTTTACACTGGCCGTCGCATTGACGCTAGAGAAGCTTATCGAATCGGCTTGGCCGATGTCCTAGCTGCAGGCGATGCAATTGAAGCAGCCCTGGAACTTGCGCAAGAAATATCATCATCGGCGCCAATGGCCGTGCAAGAAACAAAAGCCAGCCTAAGACAGGGCTTTGCAAAAGATATCGCAAATGCGAATCTCAAAGAGTTGGAAATTCAAAAGCGTCATATGCAAAGCAATGACTTCAAGGAAGGAGTGAAAGCCGTCGCTGAGCGACGTGCCGCAATTTTTAACAACAACTAGAGTAGGGCATTGCATAAACGCTCCCTAGAGCGCGATTTTTCTTTCTGTAGTTTGTAAAAGCGCATTTCGCAGGTAGCTCAGAGCCTCTGCTGATAGTTTGTCTGAAAATAAACTTGATTTCGTTAAACCGCTTACTGAACATAATAGAGAATTATACGCAATTGAAAAGCCAACTGTTCGTTGCACCGTATAATTTAGATTATGTGTAAGTAAGCTATTACGTGTGTTCTGGTTTAGTGGCTTTAATTGGTTTTCTACAAGGCTACTATCCGTCAGCTAATTGCCCAAAGCGGTCATACAAAAACAGATTATTACGTCCACCTTACTAGACCAATGATAGCTGATACAGCATAGAAGAACTGCAAGCAAAGGAAAGTCCAGCGGCGATCAATTATAGCCCATGCTGCAAAAAGGCTTGCTGAGAGCAACAGTAGGGTAAAACCCAATAATTCATTTCCTGTATTAGAAGCAATCAATAAGGCGTAAACCATCGCTAAGACGGAGCCCGTAACTTCAAATATAGTAGTTAGCTTTTTCTTTTTTTCTAGTTTATTAATCATAGCTCTCTACAAAAATTCAATATCTATTTGGGTGGTGCGAAATTTAGCGAATGGCTGAACTGAGTATTTAAGACCCAGTCGATTATGTCAATGCGAATGGGGCAAAGTTGCCCCCACAGCCTGAGAATCAGGCCGCCATGTAGGGCTGCAAACCCTTAAATGGCCACCTGCTTATATGCGAAAAGATCGTTCCTTCAGCACGCCCGTACGCCGCCCTGCGCGATCGAAATTAGTTGTTATTCGTCGTTATTTTCCGAAACGGCCAACGTCCGCTGTTTGCCCATAACAGCCAGTCGAGAGTT